>JBEHXE010000001.1:0-388640 GCA_048498855.1 Armatimonadota bacterium
TCCGGTCGCGCATGTTATCGTGGTCAGGGCAAGGGTCATGTAAGACCTGTACGCTTTTCACTGCTGTATCCTGATCTACACCCAGGCTTTTCACGGCTCTGTAGTGCCAATCTTAAATATCAAATCTTTGGCTATTAGTCAATAGTAGATAGGCGTTCCCGCAGAAATGATTCCAGATGGCCAGCAATTTCATAAATTCTTTCGACATCCTCTGACCCAGCTGAAATTCTTGTCCAACCACTAGAAAACATATCAAGAGAGCAGTTATCGAAACCGTACGAACCTCTAACAGGGACATTAATTTCCTTCCTTTGAAATGATATCGAAAGTTCTCGAAGGAACTCTGAGTGATCTTTAGGTGAGTTTAAGCTGTCCAATTGAAAGTGAAGAAGGCTACTTGTACTTCCGAGATACTTGGACCATTCGTAGAATGGATGGTCGGGGTCACCTGGAAAAGATACTTTGATGCCCCTATAGTCTTTCGCAAGGTTCTTCAATACTCGCCATAGAATATCCGCATTCCTCGAAAGTCTGGCGTGTCTCTCGAAGAAGCGTTGTCGATCTGGTCTGGGCAGTAGTTTAACCAAATTATCAGGGAAGGAAAATCCGTTATTTGCACGTAATGAACCAAGGGCTGCAATGCCCTCTAGTTCAGATCCGTCCGTAAATCGAAAGGCCCTCGCAATTTCTCTCGGAAATCGTAACATTCCGCCGTCCGCGAAGTCTTGACCATATAAATAGTATTTGGCCAAGCTTTCCGCTTCAAAAACTCGGTAATCGCATTTTGAACTGGAGAAATATGTACATATCTTGTCAGTCGGGCCAATTCGGGTCACGTCGGCAAGGATGTAGCATCGATTGACCACCGATTCGTTGATAGAATCACGAAGCTTTCTAAAATCAACGTCAGCACTCCCCTTTGCCATTGGGCTAATTGTGTCGAAGTAGATTACGGGAATTACATGGGGATGCTTGGCAAGAGTGTTACTCAATGTCATTTCGAATTCCTCCATTTGATTGCTACATGGAACCTTAATACAATGCTCTCGATCCGCGAATCTCAGGAGAGCCCTTTGAGCTTCTCCATAGAAAACTCCCTTGAAATAGAATAATGCTAACTTAATGTCCTTTGATGCTCCAAGCTCGCTAACTTCAGCGTGATAGATGATGTCAAGTGCCAACGAGATAGCAGCCATGCCTGAATTCGTGAGCATTGCGTGTGGCTTTTGAATTGGATTGAACTGTTTTGAATAGTTCTTTTCAAATCGGTTAACTAGGGCGGAATGCCATCGTGAATAATTGAACGTAAATGGCGATTTTTCGTCGACCTGGTCAAAGCCAGCGAATATGTCAAAATTCGCCGCTGTAGCTGGCCTTGTGTGTGCTTGATACCGAGATGCAGACAGCGTAGTACCTACGATCTGGTTGAGTGAACGTAGGGTAATCCTGTGCTCCTGAATCTTCCTTCGCAGCAATCTGACATCCTGATTGACACAGTCTAGATTATCTCGAAGGGCGTTCGTCTGTTCTAAAAGTCCGCTTAATATCGTGTCGAGAAATTTGGCACATGGCTCACTTGGCTTTATCGGCATGCCACTTGGCCCATTCACCACATCAAAAAATGTCCCAAGGTACTCGGCTCTATACTTGCGAATCTCTTGGATCAGAGCATCATAATCGGATAATAGCCATTGAAAGTCGGTCCGTAGCTCTGGAAGAGGATCTTGATTGATTGTAAACAAATCGGGCATCGTGAATCAAAGTATGCACGATCTTTCGTAGGAAATATTCAAAACGATTTATCATGCAATATTCGACTCGTGCCCGTTGTGCGGCCCCAAAGATCACGGTTAGCAATATGCCTCAGCTTGGCCTGCACATCTAGCTCTTCAAACGGGAGCAATACTATGCAAGGGCCATCGAACGAAGATCTCGTCGGATGAAGGGTTCAGAGGTTGTTGCATACCTCGGGTCGGCTGAAGTCGAAAAGATGATGGCAGGCTCTACACTGCTCGATTTTCCCGCGCATTCTTCGGAAATAGATGGTTAAGACTCTGTCGCAGGAGGTCTTGGGCTGGTGTGATCGGCCTCGTGTAGTTGACTTGCGTAACTCCAACCGCAGAATGGCCGACATGTTCTTTAAGCGTAGTTTCTGAAACATCTGGGCAAAGTTTCTCAATCCAGTTAATGTGAGTCAATCGTCCATCGTGAGGACTCATTGAAGAGGGAAGTTTGGCTTCCTTTACGACCGTCCGCCAAGTTGCATACACGAGGTTTTTCATTCGAGGCTTATTCTCGGTGAAAGCGGGCCAAAGATACGTGTCTGGTGATTGCCCATCGCAGACCTCATGAAGGATATCTGCGAGTTCTGAGCACATCACGGCAACTCTTTCTTTATCGCCCTTCGGAAGTCCAATCGTTTGGCTTCCTTTTGGATCAATGTGTATGGCCTGATCAATGTAAATGAGTCCCTCAGCGAAGTTGACTTGTCTAACCGTCAACGCCATTTGCTCAGAAAGCCGTAGTCCACCGAGAACGAATACTCCAAGCATGGCTCTTTGTGACTCATTGAGCTTTTTTGACCGAAGGGCTTTCATGGCTTCGCTTGGAGTCAAGGCGACTGCTTCACGTCGAGGAGCAGTATCAAGCGTGAGGCGGAAAGGATTACCCCAGGTTGTAGGAACCTTGCGGTAGGGAGAAATGGCTTGGTTGAATGCACGAACAAGGTCTGTTCGAATAGCTTCGCGAGTTGCATGACCAACACCAGATTCTCGTAAAGCCTTGTAGAAGGCTTTGACTTCCATCGGGTCGATCTTGGTCAGGGGTTTGTTGCCAAACTTTGGTTTAACGAAATCATTGAATCGTTGGGTTCGCCCGTGAACGGTCTTTGCATCGAGTGATTCAGACCAATCGTTTTTTGAGAGCCAATCGAACCACTCAGCGAGCGTAAGTTCTTTCTTGGCCAGGACCTGAGCTTTGTCTTCGTCGCGGATCAGGGAGCGGAGAAACTCTTTTCCCTCCTTTTGTGTATTGAACAGTCGAGACAATCTCCTCTTGTTTCCAAGTTCACTAGAAAGGACTGTCTGAACTCTCCATTTACCCTTGTGGCGACCGCTTTGAATAGCTTTGCACGAACCATCACCCTGCGCTGCTCGTGTTGCCATACCAATGGTTGTACACCACGATTTTGGGAGATTCGGACTCCGTAAGAGAGACTTTAGGAGAGACTAAACATTTCAAGCTTGAGTTCGTTTAGCGGAAAGGGAAAGATTTGAACCTAAATCAGTGGTGGGCGATGAGGGATTTGAACCCCCAACCCTCTCGGTGTAAACGAGACGCTCTACCGTTGAGCTAATCGCCCGGTAAGTCCAATCTTAATTTGGACAGACAATCAAGATACCCATAAAAAACCCGAAAATTCACTCTGGAGGATGTTCAATTTGCGAAAATGGATGTACACTGACCCGGTCAGGATGAGAAAACTGCAAGTAATTCTGGCGCTAGGGACGGCGTTCAGTACAGTAGCAGTAGCCTCGCAATCACGAGTCGCTTCAGTAAATTTCACTTACCGAGAAGCTCCTTTGCGCGGTTATCGAATGGGGGATGAGTTCCTTTTGCCCCTTGAAAGCGTGTCCGACCTTGGATGGTCGGCAACTTCTGCAAATGCAGGCGTTAAAATCGTCGCAGACGATAAGACGCTGAACGTTCCCACGCGACAAGTTGACGGAAAAACATGCATTCCGCTCCGTCAGGCGGTCGAGCAATTGGGCGGACTGTCGTCCTGGAACCCCGGCGGCTACGATGTTCTTCAAATTTCGAGTCCAATTTACAATGTGACGGTCAAAGATGGAACCGTCAACATCAAATCCGCTTTAGCGATCAAATCGACTCTCTCGGTGATCGGCAGCCGGAAATTGGTCATCGATCTCGAAGGAGCGCGCCTCCAACCGGACAGCAAGATAGACTCGGATGAGGGCGTAAATGCCGTTCAGTACGGCCCGAATACAGTTCGAATCGCCGTAAATCTCGATTTCACTCCCGATCTCGCAAAGTCTCTTGCCACACCGTCGACGAAACTCAGTTTTAACCTCAACCCCGAGCCGGTCAAGCCAAAAGAAATTAAGGTCAAGAATCCTGAGCCGCCCCAAAAGAATGACTCACCGAAGACGACAAAGCCTGATGAGCAAAATCCACCGGTTGATCCCAATCAGCCCATCGCAATCCCAATCAGCCTTGAATGGGAAAACGAGACGTCCTCTTCGTTAGCGATTCGCTTTCAACCCGGACAATGGAAGGGTGCGGCGACGACCCGACGGCCCGACCGAGATGTTCTCGAAATCGTACTCGCGAACCTCAACGGCGTCTTACCCGACAAACTCGACTTACATTCGTCAGCCATCAAGAACGTTTCGGCCCGCCAAGAAGGGACGACAACCATCGTTCGGCTTCAACTCAAGCGCGCAATGGGCGCCGACATCACATCGTCGGCGACTGGTGTAGCAATCAATCTCATTCGTCCCAACGACACAGGCGGAAAGCTCGCCGGCAAAGTCATCGTGATCGACGCCGGTCACGGGGGGCGCGACCTGGGTTCAAGCTCGGGTGGAGCCTACGAAAAGAACGTTACGGTTTTCCTCGCAAAGTATGTGCGCGATGCGCTCACCGCCGAAGGGGTCACGGTGATCATGACCCGCAGCGACGATTCGTTCCCCGAACTCGAAGCTCGTCCGGCTCTCGCGAATAAAGCGCATGCGGACATTTTCATTTCGATTCACGCCAACGAACCAGGACGAGGAAGCAATAACAATCCTTCGGGAACGATCACGTTCTTTCATATGGGCAGCTCGATCAGCAAATTCCTCGGCGAGTGCATCCACGGCGAAATTGTGAAATCGAAGTTGCTGCCTGACCTTGGCGTTCGCAGTGACGGTACTATCTATAAGAACAGCGGTTTTGCCGTGCTCCGATTGTCGCAAATGCCGGCAATCCTTATTGAGACCGGTTTCATGACGAACCAGCGCGATCGTCAAATGATCCAGTCGGAAGCCTTCGGGAAGGCATTGGCAAAGTCGGTGGTAGAAGGACTCAAAACGTATTACGGAAAATGAAGAATCGTAGCTTTCCCTGGGCTATCATCGCAGCGGCAGCCGTGGCAGGAGCCGGGCTCGCCGGAGTTGCAAGCTATGTGAATACACATAGCCCCAAGCCAGTCGATGTCTCTACTCACGAACAGCCGGGTGAGGTGGTGGCCACGAATGCGTCGAATCAGGACGACAATCAACAGTCAAACGAGGCGAGCAACACCCCCGTTGTCGAACGGATCGACAAAGCCGAGGCGCTCACGAAAGCCCTCAACGCGAAAAATTATGGCGAGTTCCGAGTCTTGAAAGTAACGGTTGAAGAGAAAGGTAACGCCATCATCGATATGAATAATCGTCTCCTGCAAGGAATGGGCAGCGAGGCTGAGGCCGACTTCATCGATACCGTGAAATCGGCGATGGCACAGTTTAAGGATGTCAATACTTTCCAAATTCGTGTGGACGGGGAGATTCTTAAATCCCTCAGCCACTTCGAAATGCTTGAGCCCGTTCCGGTTCGTTAAGATCGAGGCGACGAAGGTTGTCGCCCGATTTTGACCATCGCCGAAATAATGCCGAAGAGGCTGACGCCTGTCCAGATTAGAGCCCATACGATCGCGGGAATGTGCGTGTCGTTTGCCAAAAGCTGAGCGTCAGTCGAGGTCGTAGAACCGCTTAGCAAGATGAGATCGCGGAGCGACTTGATCGCGTTCAGGCACTGTTGAACTCCAAAAAACTGAGCGGCGAAGAGGACCTGATCGCCCTTGAGACGGGCCGCGAGAAACAAGATCACCACCGGCCATGCCAGACCGATCGTCCAACCGACAATGTCTCCGCGGACCCAAATGATGTTCGAAATCAAGACGAGAATCCCGAGAACTCTTAACCAAATCCGAGAAGCCTTTTCGGTATTGCTCGACTGCACCATCGCCGAACCGAACAGTGACGCTCCGAGATAACCAGACATGAGGATCGCGGCCGGGATTCCACCGCGCGACAACGTCACGCCTGCCGCCGAAGCATAGACCTCGATGCGCTCAACGTGCCCGCCCGTCAGTATTGCGACGATCGCATGCCCCATTTCGTGCAGATGCGTATTGAGATAGTCGAAGGGAAGCAGAAGAAAGCGAAGAATCGGAACAAATGGTAGGATGGCCGACAAAACCACCGCCAAGTAAAACGCATTAGCTGCTCGGCGCTGGCTCACTTGTCACCTCTTCGGTCTTCGCTTCGCCCTTCTTGCGCTTCTTTGCGATAACATCCCATAGATATGAGATCAGTACGGCAAAAAAGGCTCCCACGATCCAGCCTAATAGGACTTGGTAAGGGAAGTGCATGCCCGTATAGATGCGACTGACGCTGACGAGGAGGGCTAAGATGAGCCAGGGAATACCGCCCCATCGCAGCGCGATCAACATGCAGATCGCTGTGGCCATCATATTGGCCGCGTGAGCTGACGCGGTTCCGGCCGTATGAGCTTCGGGCAGCCGTGTGATGACGCCCGAAAGATTTGGGTCGTCAAAGGGACGTGGAAGCGGAAAAATGTGCTTAAAGAGGTTTGTGGTGCCATCTGAGAGGGGAAAGGCGATCAGGCTGCAAATGGCACCTTTGCGGGTGTCCTTTCCGACAATGATCATCGCAATCAAGATGAGCAGCAGGAGCCCGAGAACCCATTTCTGATTGAGTCCCTCGCTAAAGAATCGCATCGCCGTTTCGAGGCTGCTTGGCCAAGAATTTATCCATTTGAAAACGGCATGATCGATACCCACAGGCGTAGTGTACATTGAGAGTTAGACACCGTGTTAAGTCTTGCGAATCTATTGGCCCGAAACACCTGGTTTTGGGTCCTGCAGTGGATGCGCCGCCCTTGGATGCGGCGGTTGCATTTGTTGCCCATGCAGCGACTCGAAGGCGACCGGCGTCTACGTTTTTATGACAGCTATAAGCGTCAAAACCGTCTTGCGAGACGAATCGGCCTGCCGATGCTTCGAACGGTTTTCTTCATTTTCGTGGCGTCGCTATTGCTTCAGCTAACCGTCGCGGTGGCACTGAGAATGAGTGACCGAGGGTGGCTGGCACCGCCGTCGCTCGAAAAATATCGTCTTAAGGACGGATAGCTTCGAACTTCGACCAATCGCCGATGTAGAGCACTTCTTCCTCGAGTTCAACTCCAAATCGCTCCAAAACGGTCGCCTTGGCGTAATGAGCAAGCGAGCGTAACTCGGTCGCCGTGGCATTGGCAACATTGAGCAAGAAATTCGCGTGGCGTCTGCCAATCATGGCTCCGCCCAGACGAAAGCCCTTAAGCCCACAAGCTTCGATCAGAAATCCGGCGGGAACGACGTGATTTTTGCGCATTCCTTCGGTGAGCCCTTCGATTCTCTGGGCTAAGTCCTGGCTGATGACGTTCTTGAAGAAGCTTCCTGCCGACGCAGAGGGAGGCTGTTTGCCAATTCGCTGACGTTGATATTCGCGGGCCTCGTCATAGATTGCCTTCGGTTCGCGTCTGGGTAACCGCATTCGAACTCGTTGGATGACGGCTTCGACCGGCTCAGGCTTTCGTAAGACAGAGTCGCGATAGGAAAAATGCATCCAACTCGGATCGACCCATTCCGTTTTTCCTTCATGTGTGATCTCGATTTCAGTCAAGAATTCTGAAATATCGCTTCGATAGGCACCGGCATTGCTGACCAAAGCGCCTCCGACACTGCCCGGAATTCCGACCGCAAATTCCAGTCCGCCTAGTCCTTGTTGGGCACAGCGAAGGAAGAGATTTTGAAAGCCCGTACCGGAGTCGCATTCAACGTATCCTTCCTCTCTAAACGAGATGTCGGCCGCAAGATTGACGGCGACCATGCCAGGAATTCCGGCATCGGAAGGAAGCATGTTGCTTCCCCAGCCCATCGGCGTCAACGGAATGTTGTGTTGCTGGCACCCCTCGGCGACCTGACGCATTTCTTCGGCCGTTCGGGCAAGTGTAAAGAATTCGGCGTTGCCTCCGGCCTTCAAGGTCGTATAGGTTCGAATGGAAATCTGGCGATCAACGGTTTCCCAATTCATGCCGATGGACCTCCGGCGAGCCCAAAGCCTTTCTTTTGAACTGAGATACTGGGCTCAATGAGATATTCCGGTACGAATCCAATTGGATCGACGGGTTGAATTCGCTCCAGGAGTTCGTTGAATCTCTCTGCGAGAGGGAATCTCGGATTTTCAATGCCAGGTCCGAATCCGATAAACGGTTCGGTGGGAAGTTCCGCACTGCGAATCGCATCTTCTCCCGGGCGACGAATGAACCATTCACCTTTTTTAGAGGGAAACACCACGGTTGCGTGAGGGGCGATCAGATCGAATGAGGTCGCTCCTGCACATTGAGCGTGGACGGCATAGGCCAAAGTCTTTGCGATCGTGACCCCAACCCGGGTACCGGTGAAGGAGCCGGGGCCGATGTCTGCCAGAAACAGGGTTCCCAAGTGGGGGGCGATTCCCGACGCTTCCAACATCGCAAAGCACACTGCGCTTGCTTGCATGTTCGATTCGCGAAAGTCAGAAAAAACCAGGTCGCCAGCTTCCGAAAAGATGGCGACCGAGGCTATCGACGAACTCGTACTAAACGCAAAGATCACGGCTTATCTGTGAGATTTACACCAAGAAGAAAATCCGTGACAAGCTTTCGTTCCTTTTCAAATTGAGCGCCGTTTGTCGAAGTGAAAAAGGCGTGAATATAAAACGAGTTTGCTTGGGTGGTCACACAGTCGCAAGCCATAAGCGGGCTTGAATCTTTTGCCGCAACGCCTGTGCGCCAAATCATATCGCGAACCTGTTTGTCGGCGTTGTTCGAATAATCTTTGTCGATCCGATTAACCGCACCAGCAAAAAGCTTGGCGGTTTCCGCAGCCTTGGTTTGGTAGATCAAGCTGGGAGGATTTCCGTCGGAGCTATAGGCGGTCATCGTGAGGGTCAAGCTGGAACCGGGAATCACGGCGGTCACGATCGACGTGCTGTCCTTCGTCACTTTGGTGCCAGAAGGGAAGTGGAAATAGAGCGTTTTGCCACCTGCGACAACCTGCTGAGCGACAGGCAGTTTCGGGGCGGGAGCGGGTGGGTCCTTGGGAATCACAATCTTCTTTTCGACCGCTACGTTTGGCTTTTTAGGTTCGACGACTTTGATTTCCCGCAGTGTTTCCATGGTGGAAAGCAGATAGGGCTCGACTTTCGAAAACTCTTCAGTGACTGAGCTCACCGAAATAACGAACTTCGATTTAGAGGGCCGGAAGAGAACTCCTCGGATGGTTGTCGACCCATTCTTTGAAAAGCGAGTCAGGGCGAGTTGGGAGTCGAGAACATCGACTTTCCACTGTTTTTCGATAGTGTTGCCACCCACGGTCAGCACGCTCTTAATCGCTTCTTGAAATCCCTCGAGGTCCTTCGACTCATCCAGGACATATCCAATATCCATGCGCCCGAGGTTCTTGGACCCAGGAATAGGAATCTTGAGCGACGCGCTCAGGTTGCTATCTTTGGGATTCGAACCCCAACTCTTTGGAACCGAGACGGCAAGCCCCGCCGGTTTGACTTCGATCATCCGCGTTTCGGGGGCTTTTCCGGCCTGAAGCGCGAAAGAGGCAAGAAGAACAGGAAGGACTGACATAGCTTCTACTGGATTATGGACGGCTCGGGCGGCAAATGGTTTTCATAGAGAGGCAAGATAATCGCCGAATTGTTTGAGAACCTTGCCGCGATGACTGATTTGGTGCTTTTGTTCAGCGGTCAGGTCGGCCATACAACAGCCGAGTTCGGGAAGAAAAAAGATCGGATCGTAGCCGAAACCGCCAGATCCGCTGGGCTGGTCGGCAATACGTCCCTCACAAGTCGATTCAAAAACTTTCACCGGATGGTTGGGGCCGACGAGCGCGACATTACATCGAAATCGAGCCGCACGGTTCTCATCTCCCTCAAGCATCTTAAGGATTTTCGCCATCTTTTCTGGGAAGGGAAGGTCCTCACCGCCGAAACGCTTGCTGTAGAGACCAGGCGCTCCGTCGAGAGCGTCGATTTCGAGCCCCGCATCGTCGGCAACGCACCATTCGCCCGTAAAATCGAATGCCGATTGGGCTTTGATTCCGGCATTCTCGGCGTACGTTGTGCCGGTTTCTTCTGGTTCCGGGGCGCCTTCGATGTCAGCGAGCGTGAGAATCTCGATTTCAGGAAACCGGTGGCTCAAAATCGTCATCATTTCACCGGCTTTCTTCCGATTATGGGTGGCGATAATGAGCCGAGAAATCATCGTTGTTAGAGTCCAAGGACTTCGCGTTGGGCGACCATCAGTTCGTCGCAGCCTTTCTTGGCGAGCTTGAGCATGTGGCCAAGAGTGGCCGCATCGAACGGTTCGCTTTCGGCGGTTCCTTGTACTTCGACAAACTTTCCAGCTCCGGTCATGACCACATTCATGTCTGTATCCGCAACGCTGTCCTCGTCGTAATTCAGGTCGAGCACCTCATTTCCTCGGTAGATGCCGACCGAGATTGCCGAAATCTGATCTTTCAGAACATCTTTTTTGAGCATTCGCTGATTCTTCATCCATTGGAGAGCGTCATAGGTCGCGACGTAGGCCGCGGTGATGGCCGCGCATCGAGTGCCGCCATCGGCACGAATTGCGTCGCAGTCGAGAGTGATGGTGCGTTCGCCCAACGCTTCAAGGTCGACGACCGCGCGAAGGGCACGCCCGATCAGGCGCTGAATTTCCATCGAGCGACCGTTTGGCTTCATGAGGGACCGATCGTTGCGTTGGCGGCCCGATCGCGGCAGCATCGAATATTCGGCGGTGAGCCATCCTGAACCTTTGCCTTTAAGAAATGGTGGGACCCGGTCCTCGACGGTAGCTGTAACCAGCATATGGGTGTCTCCAATTTTGAGGAGGCAAGAGCCTTCGGCGAATTTCGCGAAGCCTCGTTCAAATTCAAAGGGTCGTAGCTGGTCGGGTTCTCGCCCGTCGGGTCTCATAGGGTTAAAGGGTACCTGTCTGGGTCGGTTGCATGCCGGGCGTTACGAGCTTTGCCGCGTTTGCTTTACATTCAAGGGGGCAAAGGGCTAACCTTTGTCCTATGATTGGCAGCCTTGCGGCCCTGGTGCTTTTGACTCAAACGCAAACGGGTCCGTTCACCCGTGCGGAAGCGACAAATTATCAAGAAACGTCGACTTACGCCGATGTCGTAAAGTTCCTTGACGATCTTCGGGCCACCGGAGCCCCGATCGACATTCGTTGGAGTGGAACGAGCACCGAAGGACGAAAGATTCCGATGGTCATCGCTGCACGACCGATGGTCCGTACCCCTCAGGAGGCCGCCAAATCAGGCAAGCTGATCGTCTATATCCAAGCGAATATCCACGCAGGCGAGGTCGAAGGGAAGGAGGCATCCCTCAGTCTTTTACGCCGATATTGTCGTGAAACGAAGGGCATTCTTGACAAGGCAATCTTGATCGTCCAGCCGATTTACAATTGCGATGGCAACGAAAAATTCGCGCCCCAAGCGAGAAACCGACCGGGACAAAATGGTCCTGAGCTCGTCGGGGTTCGGTATAACGGCCAGAACCTCGACCTTAATCGTGACTGTATTAAGGCTGAGTCACCAGAGATGCAGGGGGTTCTCAAGGAGATCTATTCTTGGAATCCCGACGCAATGTTTGACCTCCATACGACGGATGGAACGCGGCACGGCTACCAATTGACCTATTCGGGTCCACTTAATCCGAACACAAACCCAGCTATCGCGAAATACGAACTTCAAGAATTCCTGCCTCAGATTCGCAAGACGGTCAAACAAAAATACAATAAAGACTTTTTCGATTACGGCAATGGTGAATATCAAGACGGAAAATGGCGGTTTGAAACCTTCGGTGGGGAACCACGCTACGTCACAAACTATGGAGCCTTACGCAATACCCTCACCATTCTGAGTGAGTCTGTGGTTTACGAAACCTTCGAAGACCGAGTCAAGGACACGGAGCACTTTGTCGACGAATGCCTACTGAAGATGGTCCGCGACGCAGGAAAGATTAAGTCGATGCACCGAAAGGCGGAAGCCGAAGTGGTTGCATGGGGCAAGAATCCGGCGAAAGCGCCCATGTTGGCGACCCGCTATAAATTCAAGTCGCGTGGTGAGGAGCCTGTTCTGCTTGAGAAGGATTTGGCGGCGGGCGGTCGCCGATCGGGACCGGTCCGAAATATCGAGGCCGTCACCATGCCGGTTTACGACCGGTTTGAGGGTGAAAAATTCCAGCGACTGCCTTACGCCTACATTTTTCCCAAATCAGCGACCAAAGCCGTAGAACTGCTGAAGCTTCACGGAATTAAGGTTGAAGAAATGGCTGCCCTCAGCAAGCCCATCTATTCGGAGGAGTTCCACGTGACCCAATTTACGCAAGCGAGGGGAGCCTTTCAGGGGCATCGTCTGATTACGCTTGATGGAACTTGGAAACCAGTCAATCTTGAAGAACCCGGCTATGTGGTGTTTACGGCTCAACCCCTCGGAATCCTCGCTTTTGAAATGTTGGAACCCGAATGTGTGGATGGACTGACGGCTTGGGGGCTCTTTGGCGAGTCTTTTCCGGTGGACTCAGCCCACCCAGTTTTGCGGGTTTCTCAGCCGACGCCCATCATTCTTAAGAGAAATTAGTTAGAATAGACCCGTGCGTGCGCTGTATTGGCTGGTTTTAAGCTTTGTTGCTATCTTTGTGGTCGGTTGTGCCGGTAGCGGCATTTCGACCGGGGGAACGGATGTTAAGGGCATCTCGATCACTCCCAAGACGTTTACGATTAAGCCGAATGAGAAAATTCAGCTAACGGCCGTGATGGATGGCGGAACTCAGCCGATCACTTGGGCAGTGAATACGCCAAGTGGCGGAACGATTACCGACGGTGGAGTGTACACCGCGCCGGGAATGTCGGGAACCTACGAAGTTCAAGTCGCGCTGACTGCCAATCCCGCAAAAGTAGCCAAAGCGACCGCAAACGTCGATTCAGGCTATGTCGTATCTATCTCGACTCCCAATTCGGTGGTCAACGTTCCCTACGGAGGAACGCTTCAACTCGCCGCCAACGTCAAAGGGGCGTCTTCGAGTGCCGTCACTTGGAGCACGACCTATGGCACCATCTCAGACTCGGGCCTTTTTACCGCGCCGACAACTTCAGGAGACGCAGTGGTGAAAGCGATCAGCGTCGCCGATCCGGGCAAATCCACCACGCTGACTCTTCACGTGGTTCCGCCGGTGACCTTGGTTGACCCGACAGTCGCCAAATTGGCGATGCCGAAGTCGTATGTCAATTTTTCGGCTTTGGTGAATGGCACTGCGTCGACCAATGTGACTTGGACCGCTAGTTCAGGCACGATCACAACCAGTGGTAAGTGGACAGCCGATGCGTCTTACCTCGGCGACGTGACGATTACGGCGACGAGCGGCGTCGATACTACCAAGTCGGATTCGACAACGGTGAAGGTTGTGAACAACCTCAACGTTCGCTTTAGCTTCGAGAATCAGGGTGATGTCGTCCTGGCGCTCCGCCCGGACAAGGCTCCTAATACCAGCGCAAATCTGGCATCGTTGGCGAACGCAAAGTTTTACGATGGAATTTACGTCCATCGCTACGAAGCCGGATTCGTCGTCCAGTGGGGCGATCCTTTGACGAAGACCTTGCCGTTGACCGATCCTTCGATTGGTACCGGCGGACCGGGGTACACCATCGATTTTGAGGCGAACGATCTTCTCCACAAAAAATATTCCCTCGGCATGGCCCGTTCAACGAGCCTGAATTCGGCCGGAAGCCAGATTTACATTTGCCTTGACGATGAGCCTTCTCTCGACGGCAGCTATGTTGTGTTCGGTTCGGTTCTGAGTGGAACCTCGGTCGTCGATGCCCTTCGTAAGGGTGACAAAATTACAACCGCCCGGGTCGAATTGCCGTGATCTTGGTTTGGGCGGCGCTCGCGGTTACGACGCGAACGCCGATCCTGACGTATCACGATATCATTCCCAAGAGAACCAAGACGTCGCTCTGGTTCGATTGCTCCGTTGATGAATTCAAAAATCAGATCGCTTGGTTGAAGAAGCAAGGAGCCGTTTTCGTCTCGACCAACGACATTTATTTAGCCCTTTCCAACCAAAAGGTGCTACCCCAAAAGGCGGTTTGCATTACCTTTGCTGACAATTACGAAGGGTTCTACAAGTACGCCTGGCCGATTCTTAAGAAAGAAAAAATCCCTACGACCCAGTTCGTCCATACGGGATTCGTTGGTTCGCCGGTGGGTCGCCGCAAAATGACCTGGGCTCAACTCTCCGAACTTGCGAGATCTGGTTTGGTGAGCGTTCAGTCACAGACGGTTTCTCATCCGGAAGACTTAACCAAGCTGTCAGATCGTCAGATCCTTGAGGAATTTAGGAAGTCGATGACCACGATTGGAGCGAGGCTTGGGCATCCGGCCACCGAGTTGGCGTATCCGAATGGAAAATATAATCCGAGAGTGGCCGCGCTGGCGAAAAAGGCTGGATATCGCATCTGCTTTACTGAAGACTGCCGTCCTGCCGAAATGGCTACGAATCTGCAAATGGTTCCACGGTACGTTCATACCAAGTACCGAGATGCTTGGAATTCGGCGAAGAAAGCCAACTGAATCATTCTTAACCCTAAAAATACAGGCTCCGTTTGCTGATATGTCTAATGTTGAGCTTTAGTGACGGCATGAGTGTTAATCGGGGTACATGTCACTGGGTCGGTCAAATCGACTCTGGGGTCGCAAAATTCTTGGAAGACCAAGGGTTTACGATATCCGTTTGCCCGGAGGACCAGTTCAAGGGATTTTCGCTCGACGGATTCAATTTCTACCTTATCCACTGTAATCATCAACCGAGCCCGGGCATCCAAACTCAGCTTGCGTCAGACTCGCGCTTGGGCCACACGATCGTCGCTTGGTCGGACCAAGGGCATTCACTCAATTGGGTTCAAACTGGTGCCGAATTGGTTTTGCCATCGGAAGTTGACGAGAAATTTTTCCATGTTCTCAAGTTTGCGGTCAAGATTCATGACGACCGAGCCCGTTGGCGAGAGGCTGAAGAGCGCCTTACTCGTTCTAACGACGATTTACATGCAAGCATCGAAAGCCTGGAAATAGCCTCGCGCCGATTTGAAGCTTTGTTCAATGGCCTACCGGTTGGCTGCTTCACCTTCGATTCGAAAGGGCTTATCCACGAATGGAACGGCCTTGCGACCTCGATTTTCGGAATTGAGGGCTACCAAGCATTTCTTAATTCGGTTTGGGACGTTCTCGATCCTGACTGCAACGGCAGTTGGTCTCATGAACTTGTTGAAGAGATTTTTGCCACTGACGGTGGCACCGAGTTCGACTGGGTTTTCACTCGCGATGACAACAAAGTGGTTCACCTTGCTTGTAAGATCGTTTGTTTGACAAACAAACGGGGCGAAGTCGTGGCGGCTATTGCTGGAAACCTCGACATTACGGCCCGCGTCATTGCCCAACAGCAGCTTGAAGAGCAGATGCGCGAGAATCGCAATTACCTGAAGGTAATGGAGCGGCAACGCCTCAAACTTCAAGAAGCAAACCGACAGTTGCGGCGACTGGCCGTCACAGACGGATTAACGTCGCTTACCAATCGTCGACGATTCAATGAACTTCTAGAAGAGGTTCTGGATCGCGCGATTCGCCAAAGTCACACCTTCTCTGTTTTGATGTTCGATATCGACCACTTTAAGTCGCTGAATGACGTGTTTGGTCACCAGGCTGGAGACGAAATTCTCGAAAAATTTGCCGAGATCCTGCGGGAGACGGCGCGTCGATACGAGCGTCCGGCTCGTTACGGCGGCGAAGAGTTTGCGATCATCTTGGACAATTGCGATAAGACTTCGTCGCTCATCGCAGCCGAGCGATTTCGAGCGGCCATCAACGCCTATCATTGGCCTTATCGGGACATTACCGCCAGCATTGGCTGTTCGACCTTTACGGGCGTCGAGAGCGTTCGCGAGTTAGTGGAACAGGCTGACTTGGCTTTGTATGCGTCAAAGAATGCGGGACGCAACCGCGTGACGCACATCGACGATCTCCCTCGCGAAAGCAAAGCCGCTTGATTTAGGTTTTCTTTATCGAAGGTGCGCGAGAGCGTAGTGGACGATATCTACGGCATTGTCCTGAGTGATCGTCGATAGGGGTACCCACTCGACGAGGTCGGTTGATCCGCCCGTTTCATTTCGCAAGGTGCCGCCTTTAATTTCGACATCGAGGAGAAATTGGAAAATGTGCATCGATTTGTCGTCGAACTCCGAGATTCGGGAATGATGGCTGAGAAGGCTTTTGGCGATGACATGAAGGCCAGTTTCTTCTTCCACTTCGCGAACCATTGCTTCCTCAATCGTTTCTCCAAATTCGAGCCCACCGCCGGGAAGAGTCCACTTGCCATGGTGTGCTAGCCCGTCGCAAAGGCGACAGAGCAGGAGTTTTTCCTCATCGTGGATGACTGCGTAGCATCCGAGTCGCGTTTCCCTTGGTTTTGACATGGCCGAAAGATAGAATAGCTGAATGCCGTACGCAAAGTTGGTGAAGCCCGGATCAAAAGTTGACGTTCGAAAAATCGATCCGGCCGATACAGATGGCCTCTCAAAAGAAGAAGCGCTCGAAAGGCTGGCCGAACTGGGAGAGAAGGTCAGCAAGCTTCAGGAATTGCACTACGCCGCGGGAGAAAACCCGCTCCTGATCGTGCTGCAGGGACCAGATACCGCCGGAAAGGACGGAACGATTCGAAGCATCATGCAGTACATGAACGCCCAATCGACGCGGGTCGCTTCGTTCAAGGTGCCAACGCCAATCGAGTTAGCCCACGACTTTTTGTGGCGGATTCATCAACAAGCTCCGGCGAAAGGTGAAAGCGTCATTTTTAATCGCTCGCACTATGAGGATGTGCTCGTCGTCAGGGTTCACGACTTAGTGCCGAAAGACGTTTGGAAGAAGCGGTACGGCATGATTAACGAGTTTGAAGAGCTTCTGACCAAATCTGGCACCATCATCTTGAAGTTCTACCTTTGCATCTCGAAAGAAGAGCAGAAGCAACGACTCATTGAGCGACAAGAAGACCCGACCAAGGCTTGGAAATTAAGCGTTGGCGACTGGGAAGAGCGCGAACTTTGGGGCGATTATATGGATGCCTACGACGATTTGCTCGAAAAGTGCTCTACCGAAGTTGCTCCTTGGTGGATCGTTCCGGCTAACGAAAAGTGGTTTCGTAATCTAGCGGTGATTGAGGCGATTCATGACGCCTTGAAGCCTTACGAAGAAGCTTGGCAGAAGAAACTGGAAAAAATCGGCGAAAAAGCTCTGGCTGAGATTGCCGAGTATCAAAAGGCAAAGGAGTGAACGAGTAAGGTTCCTCCGCTCATTTTGAGCAGAGAAACCTTACTACCGTTAGCCCTTTTTGAGCTTGTCTTTGTAGTGTTCGCGGAACTTGTTGACCTTTGGCGAAACGACAAAGGAGCAGTAACCGGCGTTCATTCGACTGCGTTCCTCGTCGGTTGCTTTTTCGAACTTGGCATAGTAATCCTGGTGATACTCTTCGGCTCGTACGTACGCATTGAGCGGTTCGATCGTCGTTACAATCTTTTTCGGATAGAGTTTCTCGTCGGTGATCTCTTTAATGATCTTCTCGGCAAGAACCTTTTCTTCGGGACTTTGGTAAAAAATTGCCGACCGGTACTGGGTTCCTTCGTCAGGACCTTGGCGATTTAAAGTTGTGGGATCATGGGCCACGAAGAAGATTCGCAGCAGGTCGTCCTCGCTGACTACTTTGGGGTCAAAAGTGATCTTGACGGCCTCGGCGGCTCCCGTTCGTCCGGTGCAGACATCTTCATAGGAGATGTTCTTCGTGTTTCCGTTGGCGTATCCGCTCTCGACATCGAGGACGCCCTTTAATTCTTCAAACTGAGCTTCGACGCACCAGAAGCAGCCTCCGGCAACGTATAAGGTTTTTCCTTCCATTTTTTTCGTGGGTGGGACAGGGGTCGTTTTTTGGCCAGGTGACGCCTGCACCGTGTTCATGGCACATGCAGCGCAGAAGACGAGACTGGCGATCGCGCCACCGATTCCTAATTGCTTGACCATTCTAAGGTTCATACGATGGGAATGCATGTGAAGTGCGGAGAGTTTCCGAAAAGTTTTGGATTTTGTTTAGGGTTCACTGAATGTCTATGAGCGCCGAATTAAAGCCGACGGTTTCGATTGAGGTTCTTGAGTCGCTGGATATCCGGTTGGGCAGGATTGTCAGTGTTGAAAGGGCCGTCGATGCGCCCAAGCCTTCCTATGTTTTGCGGGCCGATTTCGGTCGCTTTGGAATTCGGACTAGCGTGGCGCGACTGACGAGTCACACGGTCGAAGAACTGGTGGGGAAGTCGATCTTTGGCGTGCTCAATTTTGAGCCACGGGTTGTTGGCGGCATTCCTTCCGAATTCTTAACACTTGGTGTGCAAGTGCCAAAACTTGACAGTGGGGAAGCGACGATTGTGACTCCGCTGAACCCGGCTGCGAAAGTTGGAAGCAAGCTCTTCTGAATGAACTGTGATCCGTTGATATGTAGATTTCAAGGGCTGGAAGCCCTCGCCCCAGAGACCCCCAAAATCTCCCTCGCTGGCCGAGGGAGTCCGTGACCGAAGGGAACGGGTGGGAGTGGAATAGCTGGTGGCTTTAAGACTGTCAAGGGCTGGAAGCCCTCGACCCCAGAGACCCCCGAAATCTGCCTTGCTGGTCGAGGGAGTCCGTGAACGAAGTGAACGGGTGGGAGTGGAATAGCTGGTGGCTCAAGACTCTCAAGGGCTGGAAGCCCTCGCCCCCAGGATGTCATCTGCAAGGGCTGGACGCCCTCAAACCAGATGGCATATCGAGTGAAACCAGCGAATCAAAACCTGTCGAAACACTCGACGATCTCATCGAGTCGAGCGGAAAGTTCAGGGTTCTCAAGAATCTTTTCGACCGACATTCCATGGCTATAGAGTGGTAGCGAGTAGGGAAGGACGTGAGCTTCCATCACCGCAAGTGTCTCGCGTAAGGCCGCGTTGGCGAGGGTGGCCGAATGGGAGCAGTTCAAAACGACCGTTGGCTTTTGCATGAATTCTCCACTGCCCACGACCCAGTCGAGAGCGTTTTTGAGAATGCCGGTGACACCGTGGGCGTATTCTGGACTCGCGATCACGACCACTCGCGATTGTCGCAACTGGCGTCGGAATTCGTAAACGGCTTCACCCTCGGTCCCTTCATCATCGGGACAAAACGGCTGAATCTGTCGAAGCCCCTCCCAAATCTGAAGTTCGGGCACTTTGCTTTGGAGGGCTTGAAGCGCCATGCGGTTGAGGGATTTGGCGCGGAGACTGCCACAAATTCCAAGGATCATGTCTTTATTTTGACTCCCTTAGTCGTGGTGAGAAGCCTAATCATCGAGGCTAAAAAAGGTACAACTTAAGCCCGTGACAGAGTTTGCTTCCATCATTGATGCGGCTTGGGAAAACCGCGCTAACATTTCGGCCTCGGACTACTCCGATGACCTCAAAGTTGCTATCGACGTTGTTTTTTCTGGGCTTGACAGCGGCGAACTTCGAGTGGCCGAGAAAATCGATGGCCAATGGGTCACGAATCAGTGGATCAAGAAGGCCGTTTTGCTGTCTTTTCGAATCACTGGCAACGACACCATGGAGGCGGGGTGCTTCAAATATTTCGATAAGGTCCCGCTGAAGTTTGAGAACTACAAGTACGACAACTTTCAGAATGGTGGATTCCGCGTGGTTCCCCCCGCCACCGTTCGACGGGGCGCTTATTTAGGGCCAAATGTTGTGGTCATGCCGAGTTATGTCAACGTGGGTGCCTATGTCGATGAGGGCACGATGGTAGACACATGGGCAACCGTCGGCTCTTGCGCTCAAATCGGCAAGAATGTTCACCTGAGCGGTGGCGTCGGTATTGGCGGTGTGCTCGAACCGATCCAAGGCAACCCGGTTATCATCGAAGACAACTGCTTCATCGGCGCGCGATCGGAAATCGTGGAAGGCGTGATCGTTGAAGAGAATTCGGTGATCTCGATGGGGGTCTTCATTGGTCAGAGCACTAAGATTTATGACCGTGAAACGGGAGAGATTTTCTATGGGCGCGTCCCGGCGGGTTCGGTCGTTGTTCCCGGAAACTTACCGAGTAAGGATGGATCGCACAGCCTTTATTGCGCCGTGATTGTCAAGAAGGTCGATGCTCAAACTCGGTCCAAGACGTCGCTCAACGACCTGCTTCGCGACTAGCGTATGAGCCGCGTCGTCGATCTCGCTTGTGAACTCATTCGGCGTCCCAGTGTGACGCCGAATGATGCGGGATGCCTCGACTATCTCGCCGGTATCTTTGCTCAGGCAGGATTCCAAACCCGCTTTTTGAATTTTGGCGATGTCAAAAACTTATGGGTTTGGCATGGTGAAGGGAAGCCAGTCGTCGCATTTAACGGCCACTGCGATGTGGTGCCACCGGGGCCGTTGGATGCTTGGAATTCGGATCCGTTCGCACCGACGATTGTCGGAGATGTTATCTATGGGCGGGGCGCTTCGGATATGAAGGGACCCCTTGCGGCACTTTGTCTCGCGTTGTTTCAATTTGTGGAATCCGAGCCCGATCATAAAGGAACTGTAGGCATTCTCATCACGAGCGACGAAGAAGGTTATGCCGTTGACGGGACTCAACGCGCCCTCCAAGTTCTCCTTGACGAAGGTTTGCAAATTGACTACGCGTTGGTGGGTGAGCCGACAAGCGAAGAACAATTTGGGGACATGATCAAAGTCGGCCGACGGGGTTCTGTCAGTGCAAAAATGATCATCAGAGGAAAACAAGGGCACGTTGCCTATCCTCACCTTGCGACAAACCCCATCCACATATTGTCTCCGTTTCTGACCGAGCTTTTGGCGATTCAATGGGATCTGGGTAACGAGAGCTTTCCGCCAACAACCCTGCAGATGACAAATATTCACGCGGGCACGGGGGCGGTCAACGTGATCCCAGGAAGCGTCGAACTCGACTTTAATTTGCGTTACAACGTCCTACAAACCGCTTCTGAAATTCAAACCCGAATCGAAAGAATGGCGGCCTCGTACGGCCTTGAGTGTACATTTGAGTGGAATGCGTCGGCGATGCCTTTTGTGACCCGCGATCGAGCATTGATCGGGGCGTTAACGACTTCGATCATAAAGCATACGAAACAAGCACCAAGTGAGGGGACCGGTGGCGGAACCTCGGACGCTCGATTTCTGGCCGCGGCAAAAATTCCCGTCGTTGAGTTTGGACCGAGCAACGCGACGATTCATGCCGCCAACGAATGCGTTGCAATCGAGGACTTGGAATCGTGTGTCAGCATTTACCAAGAAACTCTCGCTCGACTCCTGAAATAATTCATAAAACATTCGGATTAAAGTCGCGTTATGCCCTTCATGGGTGGGAAAAGGAGGCTATTGTCTCTGTCATTGTTTGGGATGTTTGCGGCATCCAGTCAGGCTTGTTTGCTCTTAAGTGCGTTTACTCGGCCACAAGTTGCGCTCGTGGCAAAGTCAAATATGGTGATTTGGAATCCCGAATCGAAGACTGAGCATCTCGTCCAATCGCTCGCGTTACTTTCCAAGATCAACCAGTTTGACTACCTTATCCCAACGCCGACCAAGCCGACCGTGAGCGTTGTCGGACAAGGAGGTTTTCAAGCAGCATATGGTGTTCTTCACCCTTCGCAATTGCCAATGGTCGACATGTTTTCTCACGAATATGAAGGTGGGCTATCGGCTCGTCATACGGCGGATACTACGACGGAGACGTACGTTAAGAATGTCAAAATCACGACCATAAACGCCGCAGACATTCTTGCCCTTTCCAAATGGATGGAGGACAGCGGCTATCATCCGAACGAGAAACAAAGAGCTTGGCTCCAGCGCTATGTGGATCGCCGTTGGTACATCACAGCCTTTACCGTGAAACCAACCGAAGAACTTTCGAAGACAGAGGCCGTTCGGCTGTCGTTCAAAACCGAAAATCCGGTGATGCCTTACTTCTCCGCAGGAGCGAATTGGCTCGATAAGGTTCGACAAGAACTCTATCTGATTTCCCCTGTACCGTTGGCGGGGATGGTCGGCAAGAAGGCAACTTGGAAAGGGAAATCGACTTCGCATGCTTACCTCGCAACGAGGTCTTCAGAAAAACTTGCGGCCCAACTCAAACTGGGGAAGGATGAACTCCCGACAAAATCATGGGTTCAATGGTATGTTGAAAATGGGGCCATTTCCGACACGACGGATGACATCACATTCATCGCTCCATCGAAAAAACTCGTTACGAAGTCTTCAAAAGTTCGTCAACCTCACTAAGCGGTTTTCGAATGAAAAAAGTAGTTGGCATCGGGGTGTCGGTCGGTTTTGCGTCATTCGCATGGTCCTGTGCGTCGTTCAGTGAGGACGACAGCAATATTGGCTTTACCGGCCAAACCAATATCGTTATTTGGGACTCAAAGACTCATACCGAGCATTTCATTCGGCAGGCGCGCTTTGCGTCAAATGGCAAAGAATTTGACTTTGTGGCCCCGACCCCGACCGTGCCGGAAATTGCGAACGCAAACATCTCGGCTCTCGACTTACTTCGATCGCTAACTGGCTACGTTCCCACATTTGACGGTCGAAGCTCGGTAGGTGGATTTGGCGGCGGTGGCGGGGGTGGAGTCGTCATCGTGAGTGATGTAGAAGTTGGAGACTTAAAGGCGACGACCTTGAAAGCGTCGGATGGGCAGGCCCTTAAGAATTGGATGGATCGAAACGGCTATAAAACCTCCAAGTCGCAAAGCGCTTGGTTCCAAAAGTACATCGACAACGGCTGGTATCTCACTGCTTTCCGAATGAAATCAAAAAAGCCGACTTTGCGCTCACAATTTGTTCGAATGACATTCAAAACGGAAGTGGCCTATAACCCCTATTACGTTCCTCGCGAAAATTGGTCCAAGAACTCGTCGCTTGAACTGTATTTTCTGGCTCCAATGATGCTGAAGGGATATGTGGGAGAAACCCTGCCTTGGCAAGTCAAACCTGAGAAGCGAACATGGATGTCAGAAGAACGGATCGAAGAACTCGCGAAGGATTTGGATTTGAAGAGAACGGATCTTCCAGAAAAGTGTTTGTTGGTGAAATATCTCGACAATCGTTTTGCACAGGGAGCGACCGATGACCTTTTCTTTCGATAAGAGTGGCCGTTAGCCACGAAGAAGTTCAAATCATTGGTGGGACATTGAAGATTCTGTTGCATACTTATTACTGAGATTTATGACAACCACGGCTTAAAAGCCTGGACGTAAACCCGTCTAGGCATCAGAAGAATATCAACTCATTTGCGGACCTTTGTTCCGTGCTGTCTTCTGTTTTTAAGCCAATTCCCTTGAAAAGAAATCTAAATAGTCCCTTTCGTTGTCGCAATTGCGGTCAGATGGTCTTCCCCGAAAACGCGGGAAGCCAGCATCGCAACCATTGTCCCCTTTGCCTTTGCAGTCAGCATCTCGATGCTGTTCCGGGCGATCGCAAAGCGGTGTGCGGTTCGGTGATGGAACCAATCGCGGTTTGGGTGCGAAAAGGAGGTGAATGGGCCATCATTCATCGATGCCGAGGTTGTGGGACGATCCGTTCAAATCGGATCGCCGCCGACGACAATGCCGCCCTCCTAATCTCGATTGCCGCCCGAGCTCTCGCCAACCCTCCATTTCCCTTGGAGTATGTGATGTCGGGAGACCGAACATTATTCACGGAGAACGAATGAATGCGACAAGTTCTCGGTAGAATAGATTGGAGCGAAGCGAATGCCTAAACGAGTCGAAACTGTAGTTCTGCACGACAGCACCATGCCGCAAATTTCTGGAGTTGAAAAGGGTGGTGGCTGGCTGGTTACCAACGTCGAAACCCTGGTTGGACAGGCAAGGGCTCACTCGCTTTGGCCAGTGACCTTCGGCCTCGCGTGCTGTGCGATCGAGATGATGAGCGCCGCGGATCCTCGATTCGATATCGCTCGCTTCGGTTCCGAGGCCTTCCGCGCGACGCCGCGACAAGCAGACGTCATGATCATCGCCGGTCGCGTCAGCAAGAAGATGGCACCGGTGCTTCGTCAGATTTACGATCAAATGCCAGAGCCCAAGTGGGTGATCTCGATGGGCGCTTGCGCTTCATCCGGTGGCGTTTACAATAACTATGCGATTGTTCAGGGTGCAGACCAAGTCGTTCCGGTTGATGTCTATGTGCCTGGCTGTCCGCCGTCGCCCGATGCGTTGATGTACGGCATTATGAAGCTTCAAGAAAAGATTAAGCGGGGCCGTGCGAAGACCTTTAGCGATCTCAAACTCGTTGAACTCGATCCTCGCGTCCAAGAAGAGGTGACGGTCTAATGTCGCTGATCGAAAAAGTCGTCAAGCCGCTTGTTGACGGCATGGGCATTACCGCCAAGCGTTTGGGACATGAGAAGGAAACCGTCATGTATCCCGAAGAGAAGCGGGAGCAGTTTGAGCGCACTCGCTGGCGCCATGTCTTGACCCGATACGACAGCGGTCTGGAGCGATGTATTGGTTGCTCGCTTTGTGCGGGCGCTTGCCCGGCGAAGTGCATTAACGTTGTGGCGGCTGAGAATACGGATGAAGAGCGATATAGCCCGGGTGAACGTTATGCCGTTCGCTACGAGATCAATATGCTCCGCTGCATCTTCTGCGGTTACTGTCAGGACGCATGTCCGACGGGTGCTATCGTGCTTCGCAAAGATTTTGAATTAGCCAATTACGACCGGGAGGATTTCATTTTCACGAAAGAAATGCTTCTCGAACCGATTAAAGAAGCCTAAACCCTAGAGTTCTTGCCTGCTGACTTCCGACAATTTTTCTTGGGAGAAATATGTCAGACGCTCCGAAAGAAGAAGGGTCCGCTAAGAAAAAAGGCGGAAAGCTACCAATTATTCTCGCGCTTGTCCTTATGCTGGGCGGCGGCGGCTTTTTCATGATGAAGAAAGGCGGCCATAAAGAGAAGCCAAAGATTAAGCTTGCCAAAGAAGAGATTTTGTTGCCGGATGAATACATCGTCAATATGGCCGACGGTCGAACGTATGTTCGTGCCAAGATTGGCCTGAAGGCTAAAGACGGGTTCAAAGCTGAAGAAGTCACGAGCCACGACGCAGAGATTAGCGACGTGATCAATTCGATTCTCAAGACAACGGATCCGAACCAGATCGTGACCGAGGAGCAGGTGCGTAAGCTGAAGATTCGCATTGCGACCGCAATCAATAAGATTTTCGAAGAAAGTGAGCCCGCTGAAGACGAGGATTCGGATTCGAAGGACAAGAAGAAAAAGAAGAAGTCTGAAGATGATTCGGACGACTCAGAGACGAAGCACTCGAAAAAAGATAAGAAGAGCGAAGAAGAATCCAGCGACGACCCAGAAGAAATTCCGGATGGTTGGGATTCCGCCAAGGGACCGATCCTCAAGGTTTTCTTCAAATCGCTTGCAACGCAGTAATGTGGAAAAAACCTGGAGGAATACTTCAGGTTTTTCGCATTTCTCCCTCAAGAACCTGCTAATTTTGCCGATCTGTCACTTGGAAGTATTCGAAGTTGTCAGACATTCTTTCCCAAAATGAGATCGAACAGCTCCTCAGTACGTTGAGTAATGAGGTTGGCGCTGCTCCGGTCGCCACAAATAATGCAGGAGCTCCTGGGCTCCCCAAGAAGGCGCAAGACACGAGCCACAAGTCAAGCCGTGTCATGCGGGCTTCGACGGTTGCCTATGAACTTTACGATTTCCGACGGCCGGACAAACTGAGCAAAGATCAACTTCGTACGCTCGGAATGTTGCACGATACTTTCGCCCGAGCCGCCGGTTCTTCGATTTCCGCTCAAACCCGATCCTCGATCAACATCGAAATGATCTCGATGGAGCAGATTCCTTACGACGAATACCTGCGCTCGATCAGTTCCTCAGTCTTCGGCATTGTCTCACTGCCTCCGCTCTCAGGACAAATCGTCGTTGAGATGGAAACAAGCCTCATTTTCGCCTTGGTGGACAAGATGTTGGGTGGTCCTGGACGACCAATCGAGCGCAATATGCTCACCGAAATCGAAAAGCCTCTGGTCAAGTCGATCATGGAGCGAATGCTCGGCGCTCTGAAGCAGGCTTGGGAAGCGGTTGTGGTCGTTGCCCCATGCGTCGATGGACTCGAAACCAGCAGCCAGTTTGTCAGCGTTGCCCCGCCGAACGACATTGTCCTCGTCATCCTCTTTGAAGTCAAAATCGGCGAAGTCCGAACGGCGATGAGTCTCTGTATTCCTTATCTCGTTCTTAAGCCAATCACGATCAAACTTAGCGCTCAAAAGTGGTTTGCGAGTTCGAGCCGACGCCAAAGCCCGCAGACGAGACGCCTAATGTCTTCGCAAGTTTCGAGTTCGACCATCGACCTCTCAGTTCTCCTTGGCAAGTCCAAGATGCCGTTCGAAGAGTTCTATCAGATTAAAGTCGGCGACGTGATCAAGCTCGACCAAGACACCCAAAAAGACCTGACTCTCCTCATCGGAAATGTCGCCAAGTACAAAGGCCGACCGATGATGAATGGTCGCAAGTACGTTTTCTCCATTACGGAACCTATCCAGCAATAAGGCCAATCAATGAACCAACTGCAACTTCTCCAACAGATCAGTGACGTCCTCCCAAGCGTGTGGCAGACCGTCAGCGAGATGGTGACGAACTCGTCGCCCTCTCCGGCAAAATTCGAGTCTCCCATCGCGATGCGAGCGACGCCGCAGGACCTTTCCGCCGAACTCGGCGGAAACATGCTCATGATTCAGTTTGCGATGGCGGCTCAGCCCGACGCGACTCAACTGATTATCATCCGCACGGAAACGGTCCTCGAAATCGCCCGAATCATCACGGGTGTGGAATGGGACGATGTCGACGACAACGTCCAAGCAGAGATTCGGCCGTTCGCCGAAGCGATCATTCAAGGAATTTGCCTTGGCCTTGGCAATGTCCTATTGGAAACCGTCGTTGCGACGGGAATGAGCATCCGCTATCAAGATTTTCAACTTCCCGAGAATCTAAGCACGTCGCCATCGTTGGTTCGAACCCAGGTTGCGCTCACTATCGAAGACGTTTCGGGTGTCGTGCTGTGGTTGATGGATGACGAAACGGCGATGTATCTCACCGGACAAAGCGATGAGGATGATGGCATCTCTTCGCCAAGCATCCCGTCGATGACGGCTGCCGATGGCGTGATTGGGGGAAGTTCCTCTGGCCGCGCGGAATTTGATTCGAGCATGGATGTCCTGTTCGACGTTCCCCTTGAGATTTCGGTTGAGCTTGGTCGTGTGAAAATGATGGTCCGCGAGGTTCTCGACCTGGGCACCGGTTCGATCATCGAAGTAGACAAGGCGGCTGGTGAACCGGTCGACGTCATGGTCAACGGTCGACTCGTTGCCAAAGGTGAGGTTGTGGTTATCGAAGACAACTTTGGCGTCCGTATCACCGAAATCCTCAATCCTGCCGAACGCTTCCGAATGGATGCAGCTTAAGATGAACCGACTTTTCGCCACGGGATTGCTCGCTTCAATCGCGACTTTGGCTTTGGCTGAAGATGGATTGTTGGGCACGAAAGCTGACTCGGTTTCCGCTTTTCAGGGATCGACTGGAGCAGGTGGAAGCCTTCTTCAGATGGTCATCGCGGTCATCGTCGTCTTTGCGCTGATGAAGTTCATGCTTCCGAAGATGATGTCGAAATTCGGCGGCAAACTTTCGACCAAAGTTGGCAGCACGATCAAGATTGAAGAGTCCGCGTCGTTCCCCGGCGGAACCCTGTATGTGGTGAATGTGAAAGATAAGTCGCTGTTGCTTGGTGTGACCGGAACATCCATTAGTACCTTGGCCGATCTTGGCCCTGTTTCCAAGCCTGATCCGGGTCCAACTTTTATGGAATTCCTGGATGCAACCGATGGAGCGAAAGCCGTTGTTACCGAGCTGCCGACGATGGAAGCACAAAACGATTTAATCGAAGTTGAAGATGGAGATGCGAAAGCGGCTCTTGAGCGACTTCAAAAACTGATGAGATAAGCGAATGAAAAAGCTCTTTTGGATCCTCTTGACCCTTGGCTTGGTGCAGTTTGCAACCGCGCAAGCAGGGCTCCCCAAGATCAGTATCGGAATGGACCAAGCTCACACTCAGGGTGATGTTTCTTCTTCCTTACAGATCATGGCCCTTCTGACGGTCTTGAGCCTTGCCCCGGCTTTGATGATTCTCACGACGGCCTTCACCCGAATCGTGATCATTCTAAGTTTTGTTCGCACGGCTATCGGCACTCAGTCGATCCCGCCGAACCAAGTCATCATTGGCCTTTCGCTCTTTTTGACTTTCTTTGTGATGGGACCCACCTGGAACAAGGTGAATACCCAAGCGGTCCAGCCTTACTTTGAAAAGAAGATCGACCAAAAGGTTGCCCTTGAACGTGCCACTGTTCCGGTTCGCGAGTTCATGCTCAAGAACACCTACGAGAAGGATCTGAAGCTTTTCTTAAATATTCGCAAGGAGACACCGCAGACCAAAAATGACGTTTCTTTGACATCGCTCATTCCCGCCTTCGTGGTCAGCGAACTGAAGACTGCGTTCACAGTTGGCTTCTACATCTTCATCCCGTTCTTAATCATCGACTTGATTGTCGCAAGCGGCCTCATGAGTATGGGCATGATGATGTTGCCGCCATCAATGGTTTCGCTGCCCGCCAAACTTCTAGTCTTCGTGCTTGCCGATGGGTGGGGAACCCTTGTCTCGGCCATTCTCTCTGGATATCGATAATGAACCAAGCTCTCGCTCTCGACACCGCCCGCCTCGGCATGCAGACGGCCTTGATGGTCTCACTGCCGATCTTGGGAACCAGTTTGCTTATTGGTTTGCTCGTCAGCCTGTTTCAGGCAGTCACCCAAGTTCAAGAAGCCACGCTGACCTTTGTTCCCAAACTGCTTGGCGTAGGCATCGCCTCGGCGCTGCTTGGTAACTGGATGTTGGCGACGATGATTCAGTTCGTTCATTTGTGCTTCTCTCGCGCGGCCAACCTCGGACTTCAGTAAAACGATGCTTCCCGTAAACGATATCGACGCCCTTTTCGGCCTCTTTATGGTCTTCGTGCGCTGCAGCGCAGCGGTCATGTCGTCGCCACTCTTTGGAGCACAAAACACTCCAGCCACCATTCGAGTGTTTACGTCGCTGGCGATCAGTTTTGCGATTAGTATGGTTGTGAAAACTCACCTTGGCCACGCACCCGAACACCTTGGCCAGTTGATCATGGTGATCCTCAACGAGGTCGCGAGCGGATTGCTCATTGGAATGCTTTTGCAACTGGTCATCCAAATCGCAATGGTCGCCGGAAGTTTTCTCGATATGCAGATTGGCTTGGGAATGAGCCAAACCATGAATCCTTTGTTGGGTGTCCCGGTTACGATTATCGGCCAGTTCAAGATGATGTTGGGCACCATGATCTTTCTTGCGATCGATGGTCATCACTTGGTCATCCAGGCGATTATCAAAAGCTACCAGGTTGCACCGACTCTCACCGCTTCGGACCTGGGAATCTTGAAATCTGGTTTGATGGTTCTTCTTTCTCATTTCATGATGCTGAGTTTGCAGATTGCGGCTCCGGTATTGGGAGTCTCGATCATCATTGACGCGGCTTTGGGACTCATGACAAAGGCAATGCCCCAATTGCAGCCTATTCAAATTGGCGCTCCAGCAAAGCTGGGTCTCGGCATGGCGTCGATTTCACTTTGTTTGCCGGCATTGGTCGCCGCTACTCAAAGCGGAGTTGGACAGAGCATCGACCTCATTGGTCGCGTCTTCGCTCGATAAAGGAAAGGGAATATGTCAGAGAGCGGACAAGAGAAAACAGAACAGCCAACAGACCGTCGTAAGAAAGAAGCACGCAAAAAAGGCACCGTTGCAAAGTCAGTCGACATGATCAGCGCGGCGGTATTTATGTCGGTCTTGGTCGCGCTCCCGTCGGTGATCAAGAGCGGATACGAAGGATTTTCTAAGGGCTTTCAAAATTCGCTTCGTGTCTCAACCATGGACCTATCGAGCGGAAACGTGACCCGGGCAAGCCTTGCGGCCATACAACCAATGTTGCCCGCTTTGGTCATGGTGATGGGGATTGCGATGATGGTCGGTTTGGTTGGAAATTTTGCCCAAGTTGGATTCTCCTTCAATGCCGAAGCCATGACCCCAAAGTTCAATAAGCTCAATCCCGCAAATGGATTGAAGCGGCTGTTTGGTAAGCAAACCGTCTTCGAACTTGCCAAGAACCTCGTCAAGCTCTTTCTCTTTTCGTGGATGGTTTATACGGCCATTCGAGACAATTGGAACCAGATCGGCATGATCTGGACACTCACACCTCTGGCGACCATGTCGGTGGTGGGTGGGCTCTTAAGAACCATTCTGATGCGTATTGGCTTCGTCTGGCTGATCCTAGCTATCGCTGACTTTGCCTTTCAGAAGAAGCAAGTCAACGACCAGCTCAAGATGACGAAGGAAGAAGTTCGCCAGGAGATGAAAGATGCCGAGACTTCGCCCGAACTCAAGGGCGCGCGAATGCGTCAAGCGCGAAAGCTCTCGCGAATGCGGATGTCACAAGCGGTGCAGACGGCTGACGTCATCGTCACGAACCCGACTCACTACGCGGTGGCACTGTCTTACAACCAGGGCAAGAGTCACGCACCAGTCGTCGTCGCGAAAGGTGTTGATCACATGGCCTTGAAGATTCGAGAGATTGCGAAAGAAGCCAAAGTACCGATCGTCGAAAACCGACCTCTGGCCCGAGCCTTGCATAAGCAATGCGAAGTCGGTGACTTTGTTCCGCGAGAACTGTTTCAGTCCGTCGCCGAGGTATTGGCTTACGTGTATCGAATGACGAAGAAAGTTCGGCGATAGTTCAGAGCCTCAAGCCTTTGGCAGGACCAGATTAGACGTCCCGACTCATAAGATGGTCTCGTAGCCAAGTCTCCCGACTCTGCGGATTCTCAAGCAGCTTTGCGAGAAAGTTCAAGGCCTCTTCTTTTGTAAGGTTTCCGAATTCAAAATTGCCGTAAATCCACAGACTTCGTTTGAAGGGTGACGAATTGGGTGGAATTGGACCGTCCAGAAATGGATCAAGTGAATCGTCGCCGAGATCAATGAGGGCTCGGCAGATCCAAAATCGCGCACAATAGTGGGTTTCTCTGGCGAGCATGATTTTTAGATAGGGAGGTCCTTCTTTTTTGAGGTGGCTCAGAGCTTCGGCAACGTCGCATCGGTGGACCCACCATGTGCCGGGGGCGGAGGCATCCATCAAAATCGGCATGTCCAACGGTTCCGGGTCAACCGCGAGCGCTTCGAGCGACCAGGAGATTTCGTCTCGATTACCGTTCCAATAGGCGTCGTGAACGTAAGTGCGTTCATTTTTTGTGAGCCTGCCCGTCTCACGACAATTATCCAGGATTTGAGAAAGCTTTTCGCGATAGAGACTCACAGCTCAAGTATTCCCAAATGGTTGCATCGCCTTAAACAAATTGAGCGTCCATATTGCCATATGAACATTGTTGTGCTGACTGGGGCAGGTATCTCGCGGGAATCGGGAATCAAGACCTTTCGCGACGAAGATGGTTTGTGGGCGGGATACGACATCAACGAAGTTTGTACACCGGCGGCTCTGGCGCGCGATCCGCAGAAGGTTCTCGACTTTTACAACATGCGAAGAAGGGAAGTGGCTGGTTGTGAACCGAATGCGGGACACATTGCACTTGCTGAACTCGAAAAGCACCACGATGTAACCATCATCACGCAAAATATCGACGACCTGCACGAACGAGCCGGAAGCTCAAATGTCATCCATATTCACGGTGAAGTGTTTAAGGCGCGAAGTATGAACGACGAAAATTTGATCGTCGAGGTTCGCGGCGATTTTAATGTTGGCGATCTCGCATCCGACGGCGGTCAACTGCGCCCACATATATGTTTCTTTCACGAAATGCCCTTTCGTTGGAGCGAATCTCAGTTTCTTGCGGTCGACGCTGACATCTTTATTGTCGTGGGAACATCGCTCAACGTTTATCCGGCGGCAGGACTCGTCGACGTTACCCGCGCCACGCAGATTTACGTTGTCGACCCTAATCCGCCAAAGGTTCACTCTCGCTTTGGAGAAATCCAGATTGTCGATGAGCCAGGATCGACGGGAGTCGCCAAGGTCGTCGAAAAAATCCTTCAGCAATAAAAGAAATGGAGGAGTTCAAGCCTCCTCCATTTAACTTCACGACGAAAATTTACTTCTTGCGTCGTCGGAGAAGTGCGGCAACGCCGAGTCCGAGAGCTGCCATGCTGGCGGGCTCAGGAACCGTCGAGGCAGGTGTTCCGTTGATACCAAGGCTAAATTGAGAAGCTGTGGTATCGCCAGTCGCTGTTGCGTAGGTTTGCCAACCCACACCGAAGCCAAAGCCGCCGCCTGGGTTGTTCGTCCATCCGACTGTCGACGTATCCGAGGATACGGTATTGAAAGCCTGACCGTGGACGCCAAAGTCAGCGATTGGACTCAGCGTGAACAGGTAAGAACCCGCAGCGAGACCTTGAAGCTGACTGATGCCAGTCGTATCGACTTCGAAATTGAAAACTCCCGCATTTGCATTCGTAATGGATGCCGTGACGTTGCCACTGAAGACGATATCCGCCCCCGTGCTGACGCCAGCAACGTGGTTTCCAGAAGGAGTTCCGCTGAAGGTCGAAACCGTCAAGAGCGCCGTATTGACATTGTCAGCCACGAAGGTGCCAAAGTCGAGATATTCGCTCTGAATATTCGAAATGTTCCAGCCGGTGCCACCGACGGTGACCACGTTGCCAGAAACGGTTGAGAATGTTGGGAAGTCGCCGAAGACCTGGTTCACAAAATTTGAACCCGATGTTCCCACGCCCTGTGCCAAGTAGAGATTTCCGGTAAGCGATGCGTTTGCACTGGCGACAGTGACAACCGCTCCCAAAACCAAGAGAGTTTTAGTATTCATATTTCCTCACAATTAGGAGCCGATTGCCCTCGGTTCCTGCCCAAAAACGATAAACCTTCTGCATGAGGGCCATCGCTTAAACGGCGCTTGCGCGCTAGCTAAATGATAAAGAATCTTCTTAACATTGGGTGTTAGAATAGTGTAAGAGAATTATTTCTGGCATTTCTACCGGGTGCCTGCCCTGAATATTACTAAGATTATAAGGTTTTGAGGCAACCTTAGGCATTCACCAGGAGCAATATGCCATACTCACACGTCGCCAATTTTCTTTGACTTATCTGGCGGCATCCCTAATGTCAAATACAAAACCTACCCTCGCGCCTGCACGAGACCAAGCCTCTCACGGATCGCGAAACAAATTCCGCAACTACGGAAAAAAGAAGTCTTCCTATGGTCCTTCGCGTGATCGATTCATTCCGAATCGACCTGAAGGGTCACTCAAACCAATATCTCAACCGAATCTGGAATCTTCAGAACCTAAAATCGTGGCCGTCGACTTTCTTCGATTAGGCATCGACGAAGGGCTCGCGACCAAGCTCGGGGCCATGAATATTCTTCAGCCGACTCCTATTCAGGCGTTGGCGATCCCGGCGGCTTTGACTCATGACGATGTGATCGGATTGGCTCAGACTGGGACCGGTAAGACGCTCGCATTCGGACTGCCGATGCTGATGTCGCTCCACGGCGACCGACAGGGACTCGTCCTCGCTCCGACACGCGAACTGGCGATGCAGATCGACGAGACGTATCGCAAACTTGGAGTCCGGACTGCTCTTCTCATCGGCGGCGCTCCGATGCCGCGACAGATTTCGCATCTGCGAAGCCGCCCGAGGGTCATTATCGCAACACCGGGACGGTTGCAAGATCACCTCAATCAAAGGTCGTGTGATCTTAACAATGTTCAGATCGTCGTGCTCGATGAAGCGGATCGGATGCTCGATATGGGATTTGTGACGGCGATTCGATTGATTTTGAGTCGAGTACCGGCAAGTCGCCAAACCATGTTGTTTTCGGCAACCTTTCCTCGCGAGGTCGAAGCCATTGCCAAGGATTTCATGACCGAGCCTCAACGAATTGAGATTCCGCGAGAGACTTTGACGGCCGAGACCGTTTCACAAGAACTTATTGTTGTCGACAAAGACGACAAGCCAGGTTTGTTGACCGATCTTTTGAATGAGCATCGTGGCTCGATTCTCGTTTTTGCTCGAACTCGTCACGGCGCTCGAAAAATTGCCAAGTCCATCAATCGCGATGGTCATACGGCAGCCGAGATCCATTCGGATCGCACGCTTGCCCAACGAATTACCGCTTTAAACGGATTCAAATCGGGTCAGTATCGAGTGCTTGTCGCGACGGATATTGCGGCGAGAGGTATTGATGTCAAGGATATTTCGCTTGTCATCAATTACGATATCCCTGAGAATGCCGACGACTATGTTCACCGAATCGGACGAACGGGGCGTGCTGGAAAGCAAGGCCAGTCGATCACGATCGCAACCCCCGAGCAGCACCGCGACGTTCGAGACATCGAAAAGCTGATCAAGATGAAGCTTGACGTTTCATCACGGTCCAATGCGACTTTGCCCGAATGGCAACCGCGACCGCCGGGATCGCAAAAGAAGCGCAGCTTCAAGCCTGGTGGCAACCGAGGCGGAAAGCGATTCGCTAATTCTTCTGCGCCTCAAGATGGGAATGCGGCAAAGCCATTTGGCGACAAGCCGAGGGGTGAAAAGCCTCGAAACGATCGACCATTTAAGAAATATACGAATTCTAAATAGTCGAATTTGAGCAAAAGGGGGACCTCACTGAGGTCCCCCTTTTTTTGTATTTGGAGCCTCAAGGCTCCGTCGTACTAAAGAATGACAGACCAAAGTCTGACTTGTCTCGAGACTGAATTTCATCAAAAATATCGCTAAGGAGCAATCAACCTGACGATTGCACGGATAGAAAATGAGACATCAAGAGCATAGCAACCGAGTTCGACCCATCGTTATAGGCATCGCCGGTGGTTCTGGATCGGGAAAGACTTATCTTGCGAACGAGCTTGCCCGACAAATCGGCGAAGAGAATGTTTTGGTCATCAGCATGGACCGATACTTTGCCAGCCTTGACGATCCTCGCATCGACCCTTATGAGGTGAATTTTGATCACCCTGGGCACCTTGATCTTCAACTCCTGATCACCCATCTCCGCAAGTTTAAGGAAGGGAAGAACGTCTTCCTGCCGTCCTATGATTTCAATAACATGACGAGAATGTGGGCGACGAATCCTCAACAACCCAAGCCGATCATCATTGTCGAAGGCCTGTTCGTTCTCGGATTCCCAATTCGGCAATCCATTGACTTTGCCTACTTCCTTGATGTCGAGGCCGACGAGCGTCTGCTCGGACGAATCATGCGAGACATCCAGGAGCGAAACGCAAGCGTGAACCAAGTCATCGACCGCTACCAGCGGTTTGTTCGCCCGAGTTACGAAGTGTTCGTCAAGCCAACTCGGCAAAACGCGGATCTGGTCATCGACTTCACATTCCGCAGGAGTATGTTGACTCAACTCATTGCGAACACACTTCGAGACTTTTTGAATTCGAAGATGACAACCGACGAATTTGTTCAATCGATCCGACATGATCGGTTCATGCCGGGAGTTGCTGGAAATGCCTCCTTCATGCCGATGTCGCTTGATCTTGAGCTTTTGGCGCGAACGTATCCGGAAAAGACGATGCCCATCGATTCTAGCCGGATCCACCTCGCTTCGGCGGCATTTGGGGGAGCTTACGAGGGCAATCTCGAAGAGGCGGAGTTCAGGTCCCCGGCCGCCGTTTAAGTGCGCGTCAAGTTTCCCCGCCATATTTCGGCGGGGAACTTTTTTAGCGTAATATTCCTGGTTCGGGATACAATTCTCGTGTTTCATGCACGAGAAGTCACATCCCGAACTTTCCCCTCGCGAAAGCCAGCTCCTGAAATATGCGGCCGAGGGCCTGACGGATACGGCGATTTCGTTGAAGCTTGGAATTAGCGAAGCGACCATTAGCACGTATTGGGGGCGAATTCGAATGAAACTCGGTCCCTACAGTCGCACGGAGCTTGTCGCGACGGTGCTTAAGGAACAGAACGAGAAGGTGCTCGAAAGCCTAAGAGCCGAAAACGAACGATTGACCCAACGACTCCAGATGGAATCCGGAGAGGGCACTTATAACTCCCTCTTAGAGTTGGCGGCTGACGCCATTTTCGTGGTCGATCAGGATGGTCTCATCCAAAATCTAAACGATTTTGCCGCCGAAATGTTTGGATATTCAAAGAAGGATCTTATGGGACGCCCGGTGACTCACTTGATGCCCGAGCGTTACCGCGGCGGCCATGGAATGCATCGTTCGAACTATCTTTCTGCGCCTACTAAGCGAAGAATGGGCGAACATCGTTCAACGGTTGCCCTCAAAAAGAGTGGGGAAGAGTTCATGATCTCAGCTTCGCTCTCGGCCATCGAGGTCGAGAGTGGTTTCCATATTTTGTGTATTATCCGTGAAGTAACTTCCGCCTGACCAAGACCGTGTATCCTACTTGAAGCCAGGCAAGAACTGAGCTTCGGCTTCAAAGAGTCGCTTCGTCAGCTCCTTCACTTCGGCTGGCGAGCAAACCGCCGCCGTGAGCGGATCAAGCATCAATGCCCATTCAGCAAGCTGGATCGATTTTTCGACGGCTGCATCGGCAGCAAGATCAAACATTCGCATATTTGAGTCGCAAATCGCCGCCATCTGTTTCGGCAGACGACCGTACTTAGTCGGTTGGAAGCCGTTGTGGTTAATCAAACATGCCACTTCGATACATCCGTCGGTGGGAAGGTTCGCAATACAACCGTTGTTTGGCGCCATGTTCCCATAAACGACAATGGGGGCGTTCTTTTCGATCGACTCGATAATCCATGCGCCATATTCGAACGAGCGCTTAAGGTCGAGTTCTTTTTCGCCGGAGATCATCTTGTCGCGGTTCTCATCCGCGCTCTTGCGCCAATTGGGCCAGTTGTTCGCGTAGAAGGACTCTTCGCCCCGGTAGCCCGTGTCGGTGTACTTGTCGAGAAGGTCTTTTCGTTTGCGGTAGTAGGGAAGGTACTCGCTAAGGTGTCCACTGGATTCCGTGATGAACGCGCCAAAGTGGAGCATCATGTCAGATCGAACGGGTTCTTTGGTGGCAAATTCGGATGTACGGTCTGCGGCCATCGCCATCAACTTCGGATAGAGTGATTTGCCGTCAGGACCATTGAACTCAGTGAACCAAGCGAGGTGGTTGATCCCTGCGCATTGCCATTGAACTTGCTCATAAGGCACTTCGGCAAATCCGGCCAGCATGCGTGATGTCCCCTGAACCGAGTGACAAAGGCCAATCTGTTCAATCTCAGGCACAGCTCGCGTTCCCGCCAGAATCATCATGTTCATCGGGTTGGTGTAGTTCAGCATCCGCGCCTTGGGGCACAGTTCGCGCATGTCTTTTAGAATGCCGATGTAAACCGGAATCGTCCGCATTCCCTTCATGAGACCGCCTGGGCCGATGGTGTCGCCGATGTTTTGGCTAATGCCGAACTCGAGAGGGATGTCGTTGTCGAATCGCACACAATCGACGCCGCTGACTTCGATTGAGTTGATCACATAGTCGGCGCCAGGCAGCAATTCGCGACGATCCGTTGAAGTGATGAGCTTCCACTTATCGCCCTGACCAACCGCATCAACTACCTTTTGCATCAGGCGAGCTTGGAGCTCGAGGCGGACCGGATCGATGTCACAAAGGCGCAGCTCGCCGCCTACATTGTCAGGGATAAGAATCACATCGCGAAGAACCGAGTTCGTAAAGAAGCTGCCCGCACCCATCATCACGACATTGATCTTGCGAGGCATTGCACCCGGAAGGCCATTTCGTTCGTCGGGTTTGCTGTGGTCGAGGTGTGATTCAGTGGCGGCCATGAAGCCACAAGAATACCGCCACGCAGAATCAGCTAGCCACAAGTGATGGGAATATATCTAAGATGGCCGGAGCATCGACTCGTCGATGGATCGCACCACTGAATCCCTCCACTCTTATGATGCTTGTATAAAAACGAATGCGGAAGTTGGTTGGAGTCCATTGGGGCTGAGGCAGCGTTCCGAGTAACTCGGCTCAATGAATTGTCCACATGAATTCATTCGCTTGGAAACAAACCATCGATCGAGAGGTACCGCTCACCTGTGTCGTAGCAGAACGTCAGAATAGTCCCTCCGTCGGGGATGTCGGGTAGTTTTTGTGCCACGGCCGCCAACGAGGCACCCGACGAGATACCCACAAAAATCCCCTCCTTACTTGCCGCAAGGCGGGCATATTCCATGGCATTTTCTTCTGAAACTTGGATGGTGCCATCGAGAACATCGGTATGAAGATTTCCGGGAATGAATCCCGCGCCGATTCCCTGAATTTTATGCGGTGAAGGCGTCCCACCCGAGATGACAGGGGACTTTTCGGGCTCAACTGCAAACACTTTGAGACGCGGGAATTTGGGTTTCAGAATTTCCGCGACGCCGGTAATATGACCGCCGGTGCCAACTCCAGAAATGAGCGCATCAAAGCCCAAAGGAAAGTCTTCCAAAATTTCGACCGCCGTCGTTCGACGGTGAGCTTCTACGTTGGCCGGGTTCTCGAACTGCTGGGGAATCCAGGAATTGGGAATCGTGTCGCGTAACTCTTCCGCTCTGGCGATTGCTCCTTTCATGCCGAGTTCGCGCGCGGTGAGGTCAAACGATGCACCGTAGGCAGCCATAATCCGTCGACGCTCAATCGACATCGATTCGGGCATGACTAAAATGATTTTATAGCCTTTTGCTGCCGCCACCATCGCCAGGCCGATTCCGGTGTTGCCCGATGTTGGTTCGATAATTGTGGTTTCAGGATTCAAAAGGCCATCTGCCTCTGCTTGTTCGATCATCGCCAAGGCAATACGGTCCTTGATCGAACCGCCCGGATTTTGCCTTTCGAGCTTGAGATAGACGGAAACTCGGTCTCCAAAAAGACGACTCAGCTTGATGTGAGGGGTGTGGCCAATAGCCTGCAGAATCGAATCGTATTTCATGGCTGTCTCTTAATGAACGAGTGCGGAGGCACCGACTGGGTTACCCATGCGTTTCCACCGATGATCGAATGAGCTCCAATCACCGTTTCGCCGCCCAAAATGGTTGAATTAGCATAGATCACCACATGATCTTCTACGGTCGGATGGCGTTTGGTATTCGCCAAATCCTTTGAAACGGAAAGCGCGCCGAGGGTCACACCTTGGTAAATTTTGACATTGGACCCAACGACGGCCGTCTCGCCGATGACAACGCCGGTTCCGTGGTCGATGAAGCAGCAGGGGCCAATGGTCGCGCCGGGATGAATATCAATGCCAGTTTCATGGTGGGCCCGCTCGGTGATGATTCTGGGAATCAAGGGATAGCCCTTCTGATGCAAGGCGTGAGCAACCCGATAGTGTGCGAGGGCTCGAAAACCAGGATAGGCAATGATGACCTCATCGAGCGATTGGGCGGCGGGGTCGCCTTCGAATGCGGCTTGGGCGTCGGTAAGCAATACTTCGCGAATTTCGAGAAGACGTTCGGCGGCCTCTTGGAGGCTGAGATTTTGGTGATCCACCATCGATTCAAGGTTCCGAAAGTCATGCCAGATCGCCGTGATATCCTCTTCGACCGCTTCACCCGAGCACTCGATTTTCTTTGACAATTGAGGGAATATGAGCGCCAAAACTCTTTCAATCCACTTTTCTGCGCTTGATTTGAGAACAGAGGTCGAATGACTGTTTTGCCGGATATCGACAAACTTGGCTACGGTTTCGGCATTCAATACTTCTTTCATTCGTCTTTTACTCTACGGATCATACGCCAACCCGAGTCTTCGGGTTAGGTTCGAGCGAGAATGTTGGTAACATATGAGGAGAACAGTAATGACAAGAAATTCAAGCAACTTTCCGAAGAGGTTGACTGCGTGGGTTTGAGGATGTCATACTTTTCTTTCCAACGCGGGTGTAGCTCAGTGGTTAGAGCGCCGGCCTGTCACGCCGGAGGCCGCGGGTTCAAGTCCCGTCATCCGCGCCATCTTTGTGCCACGGTAGCTCAGTTGGTAGAGCAAAGCACTGAAAATGCTTGGGTCGCCGGTTCGAGTCCGGCTTGTGGCACCATCCTCCTTCTTTTCCTATTGAGCGCGTGCGCTCAGGCCGATCAAACCGCTCAATTTCGCGACGTCGTCGTCGTTCATTGCGAATCCGAAGCGCGCCTCAGTGGTCGTTACCGAGTCTTAGCGAACGGCTCCATCAACATTCCGAATTTGGGTCGCGTCGTGGTGGTTACCCGAAATACCTCGTTAGTCGAAAAGCTGATCGAAGACAAAATTTCGGACGCGCTTGGAGTCAAGGACCATGTCGTCGTCAAATTCGAGTCCGACCGATCTTCGGCGGTTACGATTACCGGAGCGGTCAAGAGTGAACTCCTGTTGACGCCTCCAAAAAAGATGACGGCTCAAGAACTTCTGAGTCTTGTTGAGGTTCTAGACTCGGGCGACGCGAAGGCGGCCACAGCGGTGGATAGCGAAGGACATGCGATTCCTCTGACATCGTACGTTCGCCCCGGTGACCGAATCCGGGTTCCGGCGGCGGTCGAGAGGCCAGAAGTCTATGTCTTGGGGGGTGTGACGAAGGCAGGAGCGTTTCCGTTTTACGAGGGAATGACCTTGAAAGCTGCGGTTGAATCGGCGGGTGGCGTAGGTCCGCGAGGCGACGCGAAGCGGGTCTTTATCTTGCGAAATGGGACGTTGGGACCCTTTGATCTGGAGTCGCAGGGCGACGTGAAAGTTCAGCGCGGTGACTCCATTAAGGTTGAGGCAAAGGCTGAAGTTCAATACATCGCCGTAACTGGACTTGTTCGGAAACCGATCAATGTTATCTGGTCGGATAAGCTGACGGTCAAAGAAGCGATCAAGCAGGCAAACGGAGTTCTAAACGTAAACCACTTTGTCGTGGTGCGATCGCTCATCAAAGTCAACAAGCCGGAGGTCAAGGTCCGCTGGAAGGACTTTGAGAAAGACAAGAATAAGGACATCTATCTCGAACCAGGCGATATTGTGGATGTGGTCGAAAAGTGAAGGCCCGTCCGCCGGTCAAATGGGACCGAACGAAGGGAAGACCCGAACCGATTCGGTTGCTCAATCACATCAAGGAGATTGAAAACGGCGATCCTTTGGTGGATATTCGAGTGGAATGTCCCTCGGTTCGCGTTCTTCGACCCCAGGTTATTCCGTTCTTGAGGTCGCGGGTTGCGGCGATGCTCGAGCAAGCAGGTCGTTCGCTTCCCGAAGGATATTTTCTTGGAGTGATCGACGCGTGGCGGCCGTTTGACCGCCAGCAGCGCATCTACGATTTTGTTTGGGAATGCGCCAAAGAAGTCTTTCCTCATCGCGACAATGCGGCTTTACGTAGGACGGTCTGCCGGTGGGTTGCTCCGACCGATCAGAAAGCTCCTCCGGGACACTGTACCGGTGCCGCCGTCGACGTCTGGCTGGTCGATCAGGAAGGGGAAGCCATCGATGTGACCTCTCCGTGGGATCGCTTTGGCGCGGCTTCGACTTATGCGTTCGGATTAACCGAGGAAGCTCATGCAAATCGCATGATTTTGGTCGAAGCGATGCTGAATGCAGGATTTTCGAACTGCCGCGACGAGTGGTGGCACTATAGCTGGGGAGATGCCGGCTGGGCGGTGAGAATGGATGAGAAAAAATGTGTTTACGGACGCATCGACCTCCCCCTGTCAGAATATGAAGAGCAAGAGCAACTTTGGATTGACGCGATGAAAGATCGGGTCAATCCGTTTGTCGATCCTAAGGCGAAGTAGGGACGGGTGCCCCCCGCGGAGGAAGCGGTAAGGTAGGGCGGGAACCTGATCGCTTTATGTCCGCTCCTTTCCAATCGATCACCCCATCTCGATACTTCTCAAGTGTTTTGCGGCTGTTCGACGAAGCTCCGGATGCTTCATCGTTTCTCAGGAGGGAAATAGGGAAGCCAATGCTGATTGCCGCATGGTCGCTGCCCTCCATCAGGCGAACGCTTTTGATGGTGATTCCTTTTGCCGAAACGGAATAGTCAAACTCCTCGCTTTGGGAAATTGGCGAGAGCGCGACGCCGGTCGCAGACATCGTTGGCGGATATTGGCCGGTCGCCGCTTTGATTTCGAGAGCTTTCCAGATCACGCGATAGAGATCGCGGTATTTTGCGTCCATGCCAAAACTCACATAAAAAGAATCTGAAGGTGCGACATAGCTATTGAGGTAAGAAAGCGCGGGCGGGATGTTTGACGTGAAATCAAAGCATGAGCTAAACAAGGTCGCCGGTGGCAACTTTTGATCTGGTTTATAGGTCGCCACTTCCGTCATGAATGGCTTCCAGGCTTCCAAACGGCTCCGTAAGAAGGCCCGCATATTGGCGCTTTCGGGCATGTAGTCGCCGTTTCGTACCTGGGATGCCTTGATGATCTCATCCTGAGTAGGCGTTTTGAAGACCTTGTCGAATGGGCTGGGATATTTCCGCCGGTCGATCAGTGGGGAATCGAGGTAGCGGCAGCTTACGATCTGAGCAACGAGTTCGCCTTCGAAAACCTTTTTAAGATCGGACTCGATCAGAAACTCAGAACTTGTGAAATAGGGATCGAGCGAGGCACGTAGCGAAGGATCTTGCTCGACGAGTTGGAACGCGCAAAAGATCATCATTTTCTGAATTGCAATGCCCACAAGCACGCCAATGAGTTCGTTGCGTTCCATGCAGTGTGCGGCAAAGCGATTGGCGTAGCGAAAATTTTCAAGCATCTTTGGGCGGTCACCTTCGAGACCAGCCACATAGGCCTCAAGAACGTAGTCCTTGCATACGCTTTTGAAAACGGCATATTCGGGCAGCAGAACCTCAAATCCTTTGCCATATTCATGGGGGACCCAAAAACGAGGTTTACTCATCAGCGCCTTAGTGATCTTGTCGCGAGCGGCCTGATTCTCGGCAAGATAACGCTTTAGAAGTGGCAAGTCATTCTTGGTGGCGGCTCTTACCAATTCGCCGGCGATTCCCGAACGATAAAGTGGTCCGTTCCCGGTGCCATTTTTGTTGAGCAGGAGGGGGCCGAGTTCGCTCCAACTGTCTGCTTCGAGAGGAATCGGATGATAGAGTTCATCCGTGTTCGTGGGAATTCCAATCGCCTTGTAATTGGCAATCAAACCTTCGATCGCTCGTCGGTCTGCGTCGTATTTGAGCTTGCCTCGCAACGCAAATGCTCCACCGAACAAGAGCGTGACAACGGCGATCCCCGAAATAATGGCAACTGGCTTCATGAATATCTTTTCAAACGGAAATGATCTGAGGTCAGAATCGACTCCAAAAGGATTCCGCCCAATTTCCCCCGAACAACACTATAACGGAGTTCAATCGAAAACAGGAATTAGAATTTCTTTTGAAGTTTTGCGACAAATGCACTCAGCAAGCCGATCACCAGACCGCTCACAATACCAAAGATGACGGTGATGGCTATTGTTGCCATTCTTTGGTTCACGTCGGCAGAGAGGCGAGTGAACAAGTCGGTATGCACTGAGTTGTAGGTTTGAAAAAAGGCGACTCGGAAAGCCACCAAGTAGATACAGTTAATGATTCCGAGAATGAATCCATTTAAGAAGAACTGCCGGTCACAATGCTTGCCAATCGAATATGCACATAGGCCGAAAATGAATGGCCAAATCATCATTTCGATGTTGGTCGGTACGAAGCTGATCGTGGCGATGGCCATGACGAAGCCAAAAAGTGATAAGTAGACGAGCAGCCGCCAATTCATATTTTTCCCCGGACCCCAGCGTTAGAAAGCTGTTAGTGAATTGTAGACGCTGGAATGGCGAACCGCAAGGGTTTGGCGGTCGTGATGTCAACTTTAATGAAAACGTGATCCCAGTGCGAGATGAAACCTATCCAGGGGCATTGAAGAAGATTTCGTCTGGTGGATACGGCGAGACTCGAAGCATTGAGGCTCCCGGCAAATCTTTTAGGAACGTACTCGACGATTCAGCGGTTGAATTTCGCGTTTGGCGGGAATGGTGAGAGCCGACATCGAAGATCTCTGCATGGAGAATGCGATTTTTCTTGGGCGTCAAAGTGACATCGCATCTCATAGGGACGTCGAGAATTCTACGAATTGGGTGAGGTTTGTGGACCGGTACTTGAGGCCTATGATTTGGTTCGAACGGAACGTTTCATATACTGCCGTTCGTAGTCGTGGTTCTTATGTCGAAAGCGGAGTCTTTCGCATAGTTGCTTAAATCTATTTTTGGGTCAAGGAATTTTCAATGCCTGAGATTTTGTCTTTTACTGACGATAGTCAATTTCCAAATATTTACGGGTGGGTGGGTTACCAAACGTTTGTGATTTATGAAACCGAAACAAGCGCTTGGTCACGGCTGATGTCTCCACGCTCGTTTACGGTTTTTGCCAATAACCATATGGCAGGCGAGTTTGCCGTGGGAAGAGATGGGACCGGCCAGTTTCGATTTGAAAAGAACTCCTATGGCGTGCAAATTGAAAATGGGGGCGTTCAGTCCGATACTTACTTCCTTGAGATCTATGACTTGGAGTTCGAACGCTTGCTGAGCCGAAGCATGAGTTACGCCAACACAAGCGTGGTGGGTATTTCTGGGTTCGAAGTGTGTCGATCGATGATGGGAAGACAATACGGCTTAGAGAGCCTTCAAAATCAGTCGGGTTGCGTAGTGAAGATCCCGGCCGGTCCGAAAGAGTATCGTGAGCACGGCGTCCTGGCCAGAGTGTTGATATGCGATGGACATCCCGAGCCCGATTTGTTTATACTCAATTCCTTGGTGCTTTCGCATCGAATGAAATGGCATACGATTGTGGCAAATATTGCCCAATAATTTGAAGCTCACCCTGGAGAACGATGCCGAAGCCGATGAGTTTTTACGACGATTCCTCAGGAGATTACTCTTCGCCTGAGGAATTTCCAGGTTATGACCGTTTTGAGGCGATTCAAGAGAAGCAAAGCTTCTTTGCGACATCCGGTACAAGAATTACCTATCGGATTTATGATAGACAGGGATTATTTTCAATTCTTGAAATTGGCACTGATGGATCGTATGAAAGGTCGGAAAATGTCTTTAAGGTCAAATCGCAGATAACTCCCCTTGGGCGTGATGGGTCTTTCTTAGAATTGGAAGTAACAAGAGAAAATGATGCCCACTTGTTAGCGCAGGGGCTTTTCGTCGGAGGAAAGTCGATTATCTCTGTCCGAGGAACCGACTTCATTAGAACTCTGGTGAACCGCGAGGCTACGCTGGCCAGTCTTCATTCGCAAGCTTCGATGGCGGCAAGGATGCCGATATGGAAAGATTCAGATCAGGGAAAAGGGCTTTTGTGTCGAATTTATGTTCGCTCTAGTCTGAATGATGAAGAGCGAGATTTGATGATCATAGCATTGTCTGCAAGCCAAGACCGGTCACTATGGAGCTCTTTAGTGTCGAATGATATTTGACGTCCATCATTCAGTTTCTCCTTTTTTGAAACGGCCACGAGGCAGTATCAAACTCAGCTTCGAAGGCAGTCCTTACGCTGAGATTGATGGAAATCGTTTTGTAAAGAGCGGTGAAGGCCTGATGCGAATTCAGTCAAGTATTACGAGATTTTCAGTTTCTTATGTGCATCCTGTGTTGTCTGGAATCATAAATCAACGAAGTATCGCGGTCGTGAATCTCCAGGGCCATGAAGTGGTCTTTATGGGGGGTATGGCTTCTCCGTATCGCGTTCACTTGAGAATGCAGCCAAAGATGACTCTCGAAGAACACGATGATCAACTCATGATCTGGAGTGAAGATTTGTCGTTAGTCGCCAAGCTTTACAAAACAGAAGATACTTCGCTTCAGGATCTCGATCTTGTGGCGAGAATCGAAATTATTGACGGATTCGAATTAGAAAGCAGGGATGCTTTACTCTGTGGGCTTGCGGCCTGGCAGTTTTTAAAGTAGTGACACAAAAAAGCCCCGAAGAAAATTCTTCGGGGCTTGTTGCTTTGCGGGCTAGATCGCTTGGATTCCTGGCTTCCAAGAATCAAATTCGTCAGGGGACTTATGGACATTGCTATGGAGAAAATACATCTTCCTCAGGCATCAGCAATATGCGCTGGGTCCATTTGGGATCATTGACCATTTTCTTGATTCCGCCCTTGTAAACGCTGCCAACGGAATCGATCGCGGGAATGCTGAAGAGTTGCGGAGTGAAGTATTTGCTTCGTGAAGTTACCTTTAAGCGGAAAGTGCGTTTACTGACGCTGAGGTCAAGGAGGGATAGATCGATTGATTTTGGTAAGGCCAGAGATTCCAAATTGTGCAGATGTCTGGCACTGTGAGCCGAGAGAATTGCGGCCAGGACGAGTCGCAAATCCGAAAATTCCTTGAAGTCGGTTTCAGTGTAGTAGCTTTCACTGACCCTTTCGCAAAGACCTTTGAAGTCTTGTGCGTTGATACCGTCGAAGTCATGCGCACGCTCAGCTAATCGAATCACTTCCGTATAGTCTTCGTTTGAAGTGTCTTTCAGCTTGCGAAACGCCTTCACCCAGCCTCTCAGGGTAGCTGCCATCAGGTGTCTTGCGACGTGGCTTTTGGGAACGTAGTTTGTCTGAACCTCCTTACAATCATCGTATATCTGGTCGGTCGTTGGAGGCTTCCACCATCGACGAAGGAACTGGGGTGGCCTGAACTTGTCGAGGAGAGGCGTATCGACTTGGACTCGCATTATTAGGTCTAGCAGGAACTGATCCTTGATCTGTAGGGCGACGTTTGGCTTTGAAAAGAAGTCAGGTTGATTCAGCCAGGCGACTAATTTGGGCTCCAGGGAAGGATTAACTTCGTAAAGGTGAATGACGCCTTTTAGAAGAATTTCGATGGGGTCGCTCGCCATCCATGGAGATTTACTTCCAATGAGATAGTTACAAATCGCTCGAATTGCATCAAGATTGGCTATGACTTGGCTGGATTTTCCAGAGTATGAAGCCTCCATAGCCGCAAGCAAAAATTCTCTGGGAAGTTTGGAGGTAAGTGGTTTATCGTCGTCACGAAATCTGAGGTTTGATTTGGTGAGAAGAACTTGCTGCCGTAATTCTTTGCTGCCAGTCAAATACTTGCGGAGATAGGGCAGATCACGCCGAGACGCGTTCCAAAATATGTCCCATGCCGTGCCCATCGAGGATGTGTTGGGATTGTAATCGGGCAGGTCTAAAATCTTTGATTTTTCAGCTTCGGTCCAAATGCCGTATATGGGATATTGGTCATCGAGTTCGTCGGAGTCAAGCGGAGCTCTAAGCGATTTGAGCTCAGCGATCAGGCGAGGGATTTCCTTTGCTTCCGACTCATATTGGTCGCGAGCTTTGAGTTCGCTTGTAATGCCGAAGGCAATCGCGCCGATCAGGATTCCACAAACGATCTTTAACAGCTTCACCCAAATAGATTTGTATCACATTTGCGGCTAAGGTACGCCTGCATTCCGACACACAAAAGCCCCGAAGATTTCTCTTCGAGGCTTTTGCTTTGCGGGCGAGACGCCCGCCGTCCGACGTTACTCGCCGCCGCCGACTGCAAGCAGTCGGAATGCGGTAACCGTCGTACCTTTAGCTTCTTCGGCCAAGTACTGAGCGGTCGTCTTCGACGGGTCGATGTAGAAAGGCTGTTCCAGAAGAACGGCTTCCTTGATGAACTCCTTGTTCACGCGGCCCTTTGCAATGTTTTCGGCGATGTTTGCCGGCTTTCCTTCGTTGATGGCTCGGGTGTACTGAATGTTGTATTCATTGTCCAAGAGCTCTTGCGAAAGATTGTCCTTGCTCACGACCTGCGGGCGAGAGGCAACGACTTGGACGGCAACCTTGCGGACCGATTCCGAACCCGCGTTGTCGCCGGTCGAATCAACCAGTGCGCCTTTCGTACCGTCGTGGTGAACATAGGCGGCGAACTTACCGTCGGTCTTCAACTGCTCGGCAACCTTAACCACGCAGTTCTCGCGGAACTTTGCGATCAACTCTTCGCCGTACTCTTTTGCCTTCTCTTCGCTTAGCGTGCCATTATCCAAGGCATACTTTGCGATTTCGTTGGTCAGCGCGACAAAGCCTTCGTTGTTTGACACGAAGTCGGTTTCGCTCTCAACGACTGCGATACCCGCGGTCTTGCCATCTTCGCTCAATGCGATTGCGACACGGCCCGCGTTGGTTGCACGACCAGCCTTCTTGCCGGCGCTTGCCTTACCCTTTTCGCGAAGGATTTCTTTGGCTCGCTCGAAGTCGCCACCGGCTTCTTCGAGAGCAGCCTTACACTCCATCATTGGGGCATCGGTCTCGTCTCGCAATTTCTTTACATCTGCTGCTGTGTAACTCATAAGCCTTTTCCTACGCCTCAGGCGCCTTCCTTATCCGCTCCAAACGCCTTAAGGAGTTCGTCGTCGACATGGATTGGCGCTTCTTCGTCCAGTTCGGCCAGATCGGCATTCTCAGAAATCACGCCTTCGGTGAGGGCATCGCTGAGCGGTCGGGCTTCGAGGATGGCTTCGCTCATCTTTTGGGTAACGAGTCGGATCGCTCGGATCGCGTCGTCGTTGCCGGGGATGATAACGTCGGCCATGTCGGGATCGCAGTTCGTATCCACGATTGCGACGATGGGAATGTTCAGCTTCTTAGCTTCGGCGACGGCGATGGCTTCCTTATTGAGGTCGACCACGAACATGACGGCTGGCATCGAGTTCATGTTTCGAATTCCGCCAAGGAATCGCTGCAGTTCGTCTCGCTCGATTCGTCGATCAAGAGCTTCTTTCTTCGGCAATCGCTCGAAATAGCCATCGGCTTCCATTCGGTCGAGTTCTTTCAACCGCTGAATTCGGAGGCTGATTGTCTTCCAGTTGGTGAGCGTTCCACCGAGCCATCGCTCGGAAACGAAGAACTGTCCGCTTCGCTCGGCGGCTTCCTTAACGGCAGCCTGAGCTTGCTTCTTGGTGCCGACGAAGAGGACGGTTCCGCCGTCTTCCACGATCTTCTTGACGTAGTTCAGCGCGTCTTCGAACATCTTGATCGTTTGGTGGAGGTCAAGAATATAAATGCCGTTGCGGGCGCCGTAGATGTATCGCTTCATCTTGGGGTTCCAGCGTCGCGTTTGGTGACCAAAATGCACGCCAGATTCCAAGAGCTCTTTCATGCTCAATTGAACCATTTGTTTTTCTCCAGGTTGTATCCTCTGGATCGCGTGGGTTTTATGCGCGGTGAACTTTGATGCTCGCAAGGAGTCTCAGAACCTGGCCGCGCCACGGATCCATGTGTGATCGGGCAAAAGTATACCTTGAATCAGGGATCTGGGCGAAGGGCGAAGGGCGAGTAATCTCCCTCGCTGGTCGAGAAGAGTCCTTGTGAAAGGTTGCCACGAGGGCAAGCTTTCATGAGGTCCGTGAGCAGTCAACTGATGTGTAAATGGAGAAGCTTCTCTTTCTGCGAACGGGTGGGAGTGGTGAAATGCCTATCATCTCCGTGTATTCGGCAGTGGATTCTTCTTCCTTTCTTCAGCAATCCCTTCAATTCGATTGACTAAGTACTCGACAACCGAGGGTGCATCCTCGAACAAGCGACGAGCAGGAATCCGAATCACGATTAATCCCTTAGATTCTAAAACTTTATCCCTAGCTAAGTCGTAATCATATTGAAATTCGTGGATTCGTCCGTCGACTTCTAAAGCAACCATAAGCTCTCGAATATAGAAGTCAAGAAAATATCCCTCAAACGGCTGTTGTCGCCGAACTCGGTAACCGAGGCGGTTTCGGCGAATCAGACTCCACAGAGTTACCTCTGGTGGAGACATAGAACTTCTCATCTCCCTCGCCCGCTCAATTGTTTCTTCGTGATCCACGGACCTAAATCTACTCCACTCCCACCCGTTCGACCTACGGTCCGTCTCACGGACTCCCTCGACCAGCGAGGGAGATATATTGCCAGCGAGGGAGATTGGGGCTCGACTATGTTATTCAAGCTTTTTAGCGGTAATTGATTCAGCCACTAAATAGCAGGAACCAGCCACAAGAAGTTCTATTTTTGGTGGAAGTCGCCGAGGGTCATTCTCACTGTAAAGCAAATGGTAGTCGATATCAAACCGGTCCAATGTCTTTGCAAACTCATCGATGATGATCCTTGGACCCGAAGCAATATTGCCGAATCCTTGTTGAAATTGTCGAATCGCAAGGCTTGGTGAAGGCATCGTAATGTATTCGCGGATGTCTATCAAGGGGTCGAATACTTCCCGTCCCGATTCAAGTAACGCGACGTACAGTTCGTAAGGTCGAGCGACCTTGTCGTAAAATGATATCGAACCGCGTTTGATGCCGTGTAACGATAAGATCGGGTGATCTTCAAACCACTCCAAACCATAGCAAAACTGATCGATGGTAAGCCTCTCCTTAGTAACTGGACAGTTGCATTGAACCAGCCAAGTTTCAATTTTGCCTTCGTCGAAGGTTACTTCGAGAGTTATGTCTACGCAGTCTATTGTTTGTCTGATTTCTAGAGCGCGTGGGCACCCTCCTTCATATGAATCTGGATCAGGAATTAAGTTCAGTAACTGTTTGAGGCCCGCATCCATTAACCTTAACCTCCCAGGATCTCGACCATTTCCCGATAGCCACGCTTTTTCGCATGCTCCAGGGCGGTGACTCCGTCGTTATCGCCGAGCGACAAATCTGCTCCATGATCGACCAGCATCTGCAGAATCTGCTGATGCACCGGGCCGCCATCCGACAAAATGACCGTCTCGAGTAGAGCTGTCCAGCCGAGATTGTTGACATGGTCGATGTTAACTTTAGAACTCATCAAGAGTTCATGCACGCATTCTGGGTGCCCATGGTGGCATGCAGGGATTAGGGGCGAACCGCCATATCGATTCACTCTCGAATAGTCTGGTCCGGCCGCGATGCAAAGCCTCAATATCTCCAGCAGTCCCTCGGCTCCCGCATAGAGAAAGGGATTATTCTTCATCGAATCTTGAAGATCGATGTCCGCTCCGGCTTCGATCAAAATGCGGACCGACTCGACTTGATTGGCATGGGTTGCGGCCATAACGGCGGTCCGTCCTCGCGAATCTGCCACGTTGAGATCAACACCAGATCTGACCAGGGAAGTCAACTTAGCCAAATCGCCCACTTCTGCGGCGGTAATCAAGTCTGAAGTCATTTACCTGAGTTTACTTAGGGCCGAAATGACTGTGGCCAGTGAATAGGTTACAGCGGGAAATCTCCATCGACCAGTGAGGGAGATGAACCAACTTGCTTCCCTGCAATTACACGCGAGACAGGTCTCGCTATTTCAAAGCTCATGCAGGCATGATCACTCCAAAATTGACTGCACTTAATCATCCGTGCTGAATACGAATTGGCCCTCAAGTAAACTTCGCTGATCAAACCCATCAAACTCGAAAGGCCTTACCCGATTATCACGCTGGCCATGATCTCGTGGTGCGTCGTCGTATTCCTGGCCCTCCATAGCGTCAAACCTACTTGGGCAAACTTTGCGCCCTTTGGATACTTCCCAGAGTCCTCAGTCTTTTCGGGTCGATGGTACGCCTTTATTACATCTGCCTTCGTGCATATTGACGCTACCCATCTCTTCTTCAACATGTACTGGCTCTGGATTCTTGGACCAGTACTTGAAAAGAAGCTTCGATTTCCCGGGTACGCAATCTTTGTAGTAGCTGCGGCTTTTGTCAGTTCTGGTTGGCAGTTTGCAACTGGAGAAATGGGGATCGGATTTTCCGGTGTTGGTTATGCGATGGTCGGCTATGGTTGGATTGCAAGGAAAACCGACCCGGAGCTGGCACAATACTTTAGCGATCGGGTGCTGATGCTATTTGGCGGCTGGGGCCTGATATGTATTGTTGCCAATGCGGTAGGGCTCATGAACATTGGGAATGTTGCTCACATTGTCGGGCTGGGTTTCGGAGTCCTTTTCGCCTTCGTCGAGAATAGAAGGAACGTCTTTGCGGGTGTTGGGCTAATGCTGCTCTTTTCTGGAGCCGTTACAACTATTTTCTGGAATCCTTTTCTGCCCTCGTGGCTCTATCAAAAGGGAGCTACGGCAATGATTCAGCAACGCTACGACGAAGCAGCGGATTACTTTGAAAGGTCCATGAGCCGTGGTGGCGAACAGGCAAACACCCTCAGGAATTTGGCCGAGATTTACGGCTATCAAGAAAAGAAAACGAAGTATGCCGACGCACTCAGTCGACTGAAAAAACTGAGTTCCAAAGACGCCAAAGAAGTGGTTGAGAAGTATGGTCAACCTTAGATTAACCTAGGACCTGACTCATTCCTTGCCCAAAATTTTCACTACCGCTTTAGCAATTGCTCAATGTAGGCGATAGCTTTGTCTTCGCCGTGTTGGCCGTTGTAGTTCAGTTCACCCGCCCAATAGCCCTTCACTTTGTTTTGCTGATCGATGATGTACAGCGTTGGCCAGTACTCCGTCTTCCATGCTTTCCAGTTTTCATACTTCCCGTCGATGAGCACGGGATACTTGATTCCGTACTTCTCGACTGCCTTTTTAACGTTGGCGAGGTCTTTTTCTTCGGCCAACTCCGGAGTGTGGATGCTGATGACTTCGACGCCGCGATCTTTGAATTTGTCGTAGATATGCTGGATGGCCGGTAAGTTATGCTTGCAGTTGATGCAGGCAAACGTCCAAAAGTGGACGACGGTGACCTTGCCTTTGCGCGAGGCCATAGTGATGGGTTTTTCGGTATTCAGCCACTCAGAACCCATGAATTCCGGCGCCGTTTTTTCGTTCAGCGATTGCTGATGCCCGATCAGGGCCAGAGTGAGAAGGGAAGTGATCATAGCTACACAATGAATGAAGCCGGATTATAGTTCCAGAATATCACGAAATTTCTGTTCGACAGCGACTGAGGGATGGCGAATAACGTTGGAAGACAGGCGTCCCGAGTATCGAGACGCCTGTCGTTAAGAAGGGCACCGAAGAAGTGCAAGGCTAGGGTGAAACGTAATTTTTGACGACGTCTCCGTTCAAACGCCAACATTCGCCGTCCCAAACTGCGCCGGATAGCGTACACACAACGACTCGCTCAGCGACGCACAGCCCTTCCACGATCATGCTGACGTCGGCACTCTTGATTTGACGGAATTTGATGTCGGTGCGAGACGGTTCACCCTTTCTCACGTCGAATCGCTGATGGGGTTCAAGAACTTCCGACGCCTGTGAGACGAGAGGGTGAGGATCGAGACGCCCCCAGGTGTGAGCATCAGGATCAGCGAGATGATCGACCACGTATTGGGCTCGCATTTGATCCACCGTCATGGCGCTTTTGTCCGCAGCCTCGAAGTCAAAGTGTACGGTCGCATAATCGTCGTTGATCTTCACCGTGTTGGGGACGGTGAACTTAAGCTTCGGACTGAATGGGCGGATATTATCGGTCGAAGGACGAACGTAGGTGATCAGAAGTGTGTGCGTATTCTTGGCGAATTGGGCGATGAATCCTCCTTTCGTACTCTCGCTCCGATCATTCTCGTCGAGACCAAAGACGCCAAGCGAGGCAAAGCTCTGCCAGAGAGGAATCGGGCTGAACGCAAAAAATCGTGTTCCTTCGTTCAATTTGGGCGTCGGATTGATAATCGCGGTGACCGGTGACAAAAGGGTCCAATCTTCGTCTTCCCAGAGCTTTCCTTTCTCCTTCATGTACGTGATCGGATTTTCGATCAAATTTTGCAGTTCGTAGAAGTCGTTGCAGTAGAAGACGATCTCATCGTCTTGAAGGCCGACATTGTCGAGTTTAACGATTTGTGCTTTGATGTCCATCAGCTTTTCCCCGGGGAGTGACGCCCGAAACTCGTTAAGTAAAACTCTTTTGACGCGATCGATCTAACACAAAACAAAAAAAGGCCCTCCTGGATCGAGAGGGCCAAATGAAGGTGGAATGCACAAAAATGATGACTATTTCTTTCGTCGCTTCAAGAGGGCGAGCGCCCCAATTCCCAACGCCACCATTGAAGCAGGCTCGGGAACAGGAATGACTTGAATGTCTCCCATATTGGTGCCCGTTGCGATAGAACTTTCAAAATTCCACGATGAGGTTCCAGTGTCGAAGAGAAAGCGGTCAATCTTGTTGCCGGTATGGCTGGATACGAACATTTCTTGCTGATCGGGGCTAAAGGCGACACCGATTGCGGCGTTCACATTGACGGCCACGGCTGAACTGGTCAGCGCGCCAGCTGCATCGAAACTGAGATCAAAAACCTGGCTCCCCGAGAAATCGCTGACATACAGGTGATCGCCACGCCATGCGCCGAAGTGTAAGCCGGATGCGCCGGCGATGGTGTAATCGGTGGTTGTTCCCGTCGTAAAGTCATAGTGCTTGATATTTCCGTTCACACCGCTGGTTGCATACAGATTGTTTCCGTCGGCCGAGAACATCACATCGCGAAAAGGACCGGAGAACATGGTTCCATTTGGAGTCGCACTCGAACCCGTGACGGAAAAGATCGAGAGACCGGTATTGACGTTGGCGGCATAGAGGTCGTTGGTTCCTGGCCGCATCCAAACACCGTGAACTCCAAAGAGGCCGTTTCCAGTGATCGTTCCGTTCGCGGTGAAACTATCGGTTCCACCATCGAACGTAAACCGCGAAATACTGCTGGCAAATGAATTTCCGTGACGATTTCCGACGAAGAGTTCACCGTTTTGGTAGAAGAGTCCGACCGGGTCTGAGAGATCGCTGGCCGCGATGCCCGACAAAGAGACCGCCGCCGCACCATTGCCCGAAAATCCATAGCGCTGAATTCCCTGCCAAAGGGAGGAATTAGAATTACTGCCCGAAAAAGATTCCGTGGCGATAATCTCAAATGGAGATGAAAAAGCATGGCTGGCTACGCCCAAACAAATGCCCGCTAAAGTGATTTTGAATGCCTTCATGCGAAAACTCCTTCGCTTCCAATTGGAATCCGAAGCTTCTCTGATCTTACAAGGCGAGCGTGACAAAGCCGTGACAAGCGAGTATATTTGTGTGGTACAGTACCAGATATGCTGTTCTTTGCGACGCTTGCACTCGCTCAATCGAAGTGGTCACCGCCCTATTCGGTCATCGATCCGCCGCGAAACATTGCTCGATGCCTCAATAAACTTAAGAAGACTGAAGGCGGCATCGTGTTGGAAGGCGACCTGCTGACTCTCGTTGGAAAGGGAAGTTTGAATTCACTAAAAGTCGCCGATTGGCTCTCGATTCCGATGAAACGCGACGAGCCAACAAATGCATGGATCGGCCAAGCCCAAATGAAGGATTGGAATCAGGCATTTTTTGGCTACAGTGTCCAAGAGGGCAATACATGGGTAAAGCGGCAGTTTCGGGGTCCTAAGGCTCCTACGCTGCCCAAATCAGCCGACAAGTTGAGAGGATCTTACAAAATCTACACATTGTCGAGTTCAAATCTTGGCGAGGACCGAGAAGTTGAGGTCTATGTTCCACCCCATACTGAGGCGACAATTCCGGTTGTGGTGATGGCCGACGGTGACTCTACCGAAAGTTTTGCGAAGGTTTCAGAGCCACTCATTCTCAGTAAAAAAGTCGCTCCATTTGCGATCGTTGGTGTGCATCACGGCGAGTATAAGGGGGCATCCGACAAATACGAATTCGAGAAGGATTTTCGCGCACGTGAGTATTTGAAGGTCATGGATCCTGAGCGATTTGGGCTGCATCTTAAGTTTGTCTGTGATGAAGTGCTGCCCTGGGCACGGGAGAAATTTCATTTGTCCTCCCGCAGAGAAGACACAGCCGTGTTTGGCTTTTCAAATGGAGGTGCTTTTGCGATGTCTGCTGCGCTCGATGCTCCCGAAGTCTTTGGAACATCGATGCCCAGTTCGGTGGCGGCATTCGATCCCAAAGCGCTCGCAGAAGTTGCGGATAAAGGCAAGAACACGCGGTTCTATTTTGTGGCCGGAAAACTCGAAGTCTTTATGAACAATACGCAGAATGCTGTGAAGATTCTGAAAGAAAAAGCCGCCCAGTGTACGTTTGACTCGTACGTCAGTGGGCACGAATCAAACATGTGGCGGCTTGGCTTTACTCGGGATATCGTGAAGGTCTTTCCGCCCAACCGGTAGACCTTAGCCGAGTGAAGGATAGATGCTGTAGACGCTCCATTCAGGGTCCATGGCGTGACGAGCAATCGCCATTTGCCCTACATGGTAAAACTCGTGAGCGATGAGGAAGTCCTTGGCGTAATCGGGATTGTCGTCAAAATTGGACAATGCGATTTCTAGGGCTTTCGCACGCTCAGACTTAAAAAGGTGCAGAAGTTCTTCAGCCGAAGCGGACGGAAAGGCGTAGGTTCCCCATTCGTGTTCTTCTCCTTTTGAGTTTTTTTGAACATAAACGCAACATTCGGTGAGGTGCTCTAAGCAGTCTCGCATCGACATCATTGGTGAGAGTGGTTGGCTCAAGAATTGTTCTTCAGTCACGCCATTGATGCAGGCATTCAACTGAAAGAGGCTTTCGTTGAGAAGGTTCTCGGCAAATTCTTTTGCGGTCATGGCGAAAGTATAGAATGAATCGTGCATAGTTCGGAACTCACTCCTGAAATCATTTTTCAGGGTTACTTCGAGGGGTGGTTTCCGATGGTCGTCGATGAGGAAACGGACGAAACGCATTGGTTACGGCCCAAACAGCGGTGCCTTTTTCCGATTGAGGGAATTCGAGTCTCAAAGTCTCTGCAAAAGACCATCCGTCAGCAAAAATTTGAAATTCGGTTCGATACGGATTTTGAAAACGTAATGCGTTCTTGTCGCCGTCCCGAAGGCAACTGGATCAACGAGGACTTCATTCGGGCTTACACGCAAATTTATAAGCAAGGCTGGGGCCACTGTTCAGAATGCTGGATTGACGAAAACCTGGTAGGGGGAGTTTATGGGTTAGCGATTGGTGGCGTCTTTTTTGCGGAGTCGATGTTTCATCGGGAGACCGATGCGTCGAAAGTCGCCCTTTGGGCCCTGGTCGAAACTTGCCGGGAAAAAGGATTCGTACTCTTCGATGCACAGATCATGAATCCTCATTTGTTATCTCTTGGTGCATACGAGATACCGGATGAAGAGTACATGCGTCTGTTAAAGGGGGCGCTCACGGTAGAAACACCGTGGTCGGCTTGAATAACTGTAAGAAAAGTGTTATAAAAGTAGGTAGAAATCCATGGCATCGAAGCTTATGTCTCTCAGCGAAATTCAGTCGGCCTATGACCGTCTGTCTCGCGACAACAATATGATGGCGCTCTCGGCAGTGTTACGAATTGGCGCAGAACAAATTGAGCGCCGTGGAAAACTGGGGATTTTCCGAAACCTGATCTTTGTAACGGGCATCTGTGCGCTAGCGTTTACCTTCATTGCGCCGTTTACACCCGAAAATGTGAAGCGATCCCTCCAGATTTGGCAGTACGTTTCGGTTGGATTGTGTGTTCTTTCGGTCGCTCTTTTGTGGCGAGTTCGAAACCAGATGGAGCAATTCATCGAGGATGAACAAAAGATCCGCGTGATGATGGTTGAAACGGCACAGAAGATTGTCGGGGTTCCGACCTTTAATCCGACGCCGCTTTCCGAAGAACTGCGGGGAACGCTCAAGAACGCGGTTGCTCACATGCGAGTAACGCCCAGCGACGAACTCACTTCGATTATCGACCGCCACTAAGCAGTCGTTTCGACTCTTCGCGAACGGGTTCAAAGGAATGTGTTTCTGCGTAGCGCCGCGCGATGTGTTGAATCACGATCGCGGTAGCGGTTGCGACATTGAGAGAACCCATCAGCCCATACATTGGAATCGCAACGCAGCCGTCGCATCGTTCAGCTACATCTTTGGGAATGCCGAACATCTCGGAGCCAACCACAAAAGCCAAAGGGAACTGATAGTCGAATTGTTGGAAGTCATGGGCGTCTTCCGACAATGTCAACGCGACTTTTTGATAGCCATCGAGTTCATCGAGAGCCTGATGAACGTCGAGCCACCGATAGGGTTGCCACCGTGCCGCGCCGCGATTTCCACTGAAATCGGTGGCTTGGTCCGGCTCCATCGAAAAGCTCACCCTTTCGACGCGAAACGCTTCAGCCAGGCGCAGGATTCCGCCATGGTTGACATCTTTTCCTAAAGGGCAAGCGATGATTTCGACTGGCAGTCGGGGCACTTCTTTGATTTGGCCACGCAATGTCCCTGCGGCATGCTCGACCTCGAGCCACGCCGAATCGGAAACCTCCTGCATTCGTCGCATCCGCTGCTTGTAGTTCAATCGCATCCCGCCCATAAGATTACTGGAATACCGGTATTTGTAGTGGGCTGAAAAATTACTAGGAAGGGAATCACCTCTGTAAGCTAGTCGATCCACCAGGGATAGGGGATTGGTTGAGGGTACAAGGAATGTCAAAGCGTCACATGAAGGTGGTGCGGCTCCTCGAACCGGAGATGTGTTTAAACTGTCGTTTTGCGCAAATCGCGGATGTGGAGACCGCCAGCGGGGGAAAGCAGAGAATGATCTACTGCCGTCGGTTGGACTGTGATAACTGGGACATGTCGAGTACTGAGACCGCCACGGACGTCCAAGTCCGGGACGACGAAGCAGCTTAAGGGGAAAGAGAAGGTCATACATCGAACCCAGAAATGGGGAATGACGTAGGGGTGCGAGAAGTGGAGGGCTCGCACCCGCCTTTTTACCAGGACTTGCAACTTTAATACTGAGGCAGTTGTTGCAAAAGTCGTGTATTCAAAGACTGTTTCCCGACGAAAAATCCTTAAATGGGGTTCGCTTGCGGTTGTAGGCGCGTGCGTCGGTGAAGGCTTACTTGAGCCCAATCGGCTCCAGGAACTGTCGGTCAAAGTACCGATTAAAGATCTCCCCGCCTCGTTCGAGGGGTTCAAGATTGGCATTCTCAGCGACATTCATTGGGGTCACGCGATTGACTCCATTTACATGAAGAAGACATGTGACTCGCTTCTTGCCTTCAAGCCTGATTTGGTCGTTGTTCCTGGTGACTTTTTACATGGCGTCGATCGTCGTACGGGTGAGAAAGCTCGCTTAGAAGGCGTCATCGAATCGCTTGATTCACCCCACGGGGTCTTGGGCGTGTTGGGAAACCACGATCATTGGATCGGACGCGATTATGCGCGCGATCAAATCCATACTCACACAAGAGTCCAACTGATCGACAACAAAGGAGTCATGCTTGAAGGAAAGGATGGCTTGCTGGCGTTAGGCGGAGTCGGAGACCTTTGGGAGGACGAGGTCGATTTGCGGAAGGCCTTTCACGATGTTCCCCCTGAGACTCCCCGAATCCTTCTCTCTCACAACCCCGATGTCGCCGAATACGTTCAAGACGACAAGGAGACTCGGGTCGATCTTCAGATCAGCGGGCATACCCACGGTGGTCAATTCGTGATCCCCGGCATCTACGACGCAACTTCTCGTGTGAGTCACTTTGGCAGCAAATTTAATCGCGGCCTCGTTCAAGGCAAACGTCATTTGGTTTATGTGTCGAAGGGGGTTGGGCGTCCTCACGGAGTCAGGTTCTTTGCTCCACCCGATGTGACCTGTATCACCTTAACCCGAATGGCTTAATGTCTGAACTCTCGATATTCGACAACGTTTCCAAACATTACACGTGAAGTTCGTCTCGAAAGGAATTGCTCGGCTTAACCACATGCGACTCTTTGCGTTGCCAGATGTTGCTTGCCTAACGCTTGTGGGGCAAAAATAGAACCCTAGACAAGTCGTTGAGATTTTGTTGATATTCATGTTATAGTAGACGAATGTTGCGTAAAATGCGATTTGCTTTAGGGGTCGGATTCATCGTTTTAGCGTTAAACGCTATGGCGGGAGACGGTGGCCAAGGCAAGAAATTAACCGCCCAACAGATCTATCAAAGGTTTTCGAAGTACGTGGTGACGGTGATCGCTGGCGACGAAACCGGTACAGGCTTCATCGATAAATATGGACGGGTTTATACGTGTTACCACGTGATCGAAGGGGCAAAATCCATCAAGATTCGCTTCTACGACGGACGCGAGATCAATACGGCGAACGTCACCGCTCTCGATAAGTCAAAAGATATTGTCCTGTTAGATGCGCTCGACATTTCGGATCGCGCCGGGACCGCATACTTCTTTCCCTCTGGCAAGAAAGACGAAACCCCACCTGAACTGGGCGATTTTGCTGGGGTTGAAACCGGTGAGAAGCTGGTGGTTCTTGGCAGTCCAAAAGGTCTCGATGGTTCGATTACCGAAGGGCTAGTTTCTTCTAAACGACAGATCGATGGAGTTGACTATATTCAACTTTCCGCACCGATTTCCGCTGGAAGTAGCGGGAGTCCAGTTTTTGGTGAATCGGGAACGATCATCGGCATGGTTGGTAAAGAATTAACCACTGGTAGTGGAGTCGGGTTTGCGATTAGCAGCAAAGACCTCAAGATGGTCACGGGAATTCCACTTTCCTTCATCGCGTCGGATGCTCAATCGGATCGAAAGTCAATGCTTCAGCAAGCTGTCGCGAGTGATCCCGGCTATGTGCGAAAGCTCCGGCATATTCTTGCCATGAGCGTCGAGATCTTGTCAATTGACGATAGTCCTGAATTCAAGCTGAAAGATAGTCATATGCGTGAACCCATTGAGAAGATGTGTAAAGACTTGAAGATACATGTCTTGAGCAAAGAAGACACGGATTCTCTATTGAAAGCCAAAGGGGATACCGACGAGGAAGACTTTTTAATACAAGATGCCTTGCGCTCTCAACTTCAACTCATCTGGCATGTTAGCGATGAAGGTGGCAAGAAAGTTGCTTCTATCAGCTTGTCGTTACAAAGGGGAGCGTTGCTGAGTTCGCTCGAGTTCTTTGCTGCTGATGTCTATATTGACTATGTAGATGAAGAGATTAAAGACGGTGAAGATCCAGGCGAGGTGATTAAGCGTTGTACTCACAAGCTTATCGATGGCTTCAAAAAGCAATTTGACTTAGACAACGCCATTGATTAATGCCGTCTATTCTTCATAATGAATCTATGTTGAGAGTCGGGATTGTAGGCGCGGGACGCCTTTCTCACGTTCACGTTCGACATCTTTCTCGACTTCCAGAGATTTCTTTCGCGATTTATGATCGCCATCCAGGGCGTGCGGCTGAACTGGCTGCGGAATGCGGTGGGACTGTGGCTGATTCGATGACGGAGCTGCTCGACATCTCCGACGCGATTGATATTATCACGCCGAACGATACCCACGCCGAAATCGCCGTGACCGCAATCGAGGCCGGAAAGCATGTCTTTATCGAGAAGCCACTCGAAGTCTCGACACTTGCTGCGCAAAAAATCCTTGATGCGGCCGATCAATCATCGGCCACGATCACGGTCGGTCAAGTTGTCCGGTACTTTGCTATGTATCGCCGAGCCCACGAGATCGTGACATCGGGAGGAATTGGGAAGCCGGCCGCCGCCCGGATGACGAGAGGCGGAGGAATGCCTGGGGGTGACGGTGGCTGGTTCGGTGATCATAGCCGTTCCGGCGGAGTCTTTACCGATTTAGCGGTTCACGATTTCGATTGGCTGCTCTGGACGATTGGCCCCGTGACGGAAGTTTTTGCGAAGTCGGTTGGGGCAAAGCAGGGGAGTGGTCCGGACTACGGATTGGCGACATTGACCTTTGAAAATGGATGTGTTGCCCACGTTGAGTCAACCTGGATGGACCCGAACGAACCACGAAACGCGTTTGAAGTTTGTGGTTCGGGCGGCATGATCGAGTTCGACTCGCGAACCACTCCCACCATCCGTGCCGGCGGCAAGCTCGACCAGAATTTCATGCCGGACGACGATCCGTTTTTCCAGCAGCTACGTGTCTTTATTGACTGTGCAAAAGCAGGGAAGCCGGCTCCAGTGTCGGTTCACGACGCGTTTGCTGCGCTCCGAGTTGCGGAGGCGTGTCTTCAGAGCGCCAAAACCGGGCAACCCGTATTCTTAAAATGACGATTGAGTCGTTGCTTGGTGATCTTAGGGCCAGTGCTCCAGGTTTTAAACCGTTTCACCCCTACGTTGCCGGCATGGCTGAGGCAAGAGTCCCTTTGCTCATCGACGACACCTTCCTCGATGCGGCCATTCGTGTGTACTTTGGTGACCTCAATAGGGCCCATGATCGCCTTCAGCCGATGGGAGGGCAACCTCTGGCGGATTACCTGCACGGCATGATCCATCGCCGCGAAGGCGATTTTTGGAATGCAAACTATTGGTTTCGCCGTGCGGCATCGGTTGGTCGTCTCATTGGAGTTGATTCTGAATCGCTGACTCGTGAGGTCGAAGCGAGTCCGCGAGTCTCGCCCGAACTCCGCGAAATCCTTTTCAATGAGTGGTCAAAGCTGGTCGAACTCTACCTGCAAAACTAAAAAATGGCCAGGCCCCAAAAGGAGCCTTGGCCAATGCTCGAACCGCGATCGCGATTTGATTTCCTCGCAAAGGATAGAGCGAGGTGTTGTTTCTGGTCGGTTTTAAGAGATCAGACCATGCCCATTTGAACTGTATCATAGGGCCGTGACGACTGCGTGACGAGACTAATTTTCATAAAGTTCAACCTAAAAGTCGCCCCATACGTTATAAATGTCATCGAATCATGTCATTGTTCGAACTCACTACTTGGGAAACAGAGCCTCTGCTTGAGGGGTACGACCCTGAGCAAAAAGAAAGTGAGTTCAAAATCGCTCCCGCAAAATGGATTTGGTTGCCCGGCGAGCGAACCCTGCCTTGCACTTTTGTGTTTTTCCGAAAGGAGTTTGAGCTCGAAAAGGTTCCAAAGATGGCCCGTGGGTGGATTGCCGCCGATAGCCGATACGTCCTGTATGTCAATGGAAATCGGGTTCAATTCGGTCCGGCACCCCATGACCCGCGTCATGCCGAGGCGGATCCGGTCGACATCGCTCGCTATTTGAAACCAGGAAAAAATGTCATCGGTGTTCATGTTCTGTTTTACGGACAAGGGGATGGGACATGGCCGACGGGCAAGCCGGGCTTGCTGTTTCGTGTGAACGTCGGCAAAGAGGTGATCGCGAGCGATAATACTTGGCTCTGCGCCGTCGATCGAAGCCACCCTCCTGGTGGGGCAAAGCGATGGTATTTGAGAGCGTTGCAGGAGAAGTACGCCGGGAGCATTCACACTTTTGGTTGGAATCAAGTCGGATTTGTTCCGGCTAATAATTGGTATAAAGCGGTCGAACTTAAGATGTCGAGTGCATCGTCTGCGTTTGTGGGTCCCCACGCCGCTTACAACGAAGACATTTCCGCCATCGGCACCAATCGCTCAACAATGAAGGGGCGTTCAATCCCGATGATGACCGAAGAAATTTGCGGGGCCGAACTGATTGATACCCACCGAATCCATTGGAGGAGCAATATTCAGGATTGGTTCGACTTTCGAGTACCGGGAATTTATCGCACCGAACCCTGTGACCACAAAGAGTTTCTCGACGAAGGATCTTGGCTCCTTACATACCGTCTGCCATTCGGAATGGTAGGTTGGCCGATTGTTGAATTCCAAACCTCCCCACCAAATCGAGGGATGATGGAACTCATCGTTCAAGATAGTTGTCATCCCGAACAGCCTTTCCTAGATACTCAGTTCTTTAGTTGGACTCAATTTGAACTCAATAGCTTCCAAAAGCGATATGAATGCTTTGATTACGAAGGATGTCGCTATATCCAGTTGCATTTCTACGTACCCGATTCGGAAACAATGAAGCCACCGGAGGTCAAGTTTCGCCGCCGCACACTCCTGAATTCGCATCTTGAACACGTCACTACGGAGGATTCAAGCCTCAACCGTCTCCTTCTTGCCTCCTCCATCACCTTACAAAATTCCGCCCAGGATATCGTCGTCGATGGGATGTCGCGAGAACGTCAGCAATATGCTGGCGACGGCGCGCATCAGCTCCATGCGGTTCGTCAAGCGTTTGGCGAAATGAATCTTTCACGTCGATTTCTTGAGCAGTTTGGTTACGGGCAAATGTTGAATGGGGTTTGGTTTGACTCTTGGCCTGCCTATGATCGTTATGCCCGTCTTGCTCAGCGTCAAATTGGAGCGACGGGATGGGGTTCGCTGGTCGATCATTCGATCGGATTTGTGATCGAGCATGTTCACCATTGGCTCCAAACCGGCGACCGAGAGCCGCTAGAAAAAAACACTCCGGCAATTCAGAGATTTCTTGACTACCTGCCGACGATCACGGGGCTTGACGGTTTGCTCAAGGTGGATGACATTGGGCCTGAAGCCATTTGGATTGATCACGACGCTTATCATGAGCAAGCGCACAAAAAGTTAGCTTTGAATCTGTATGGACTCCAAATGGTGGCGATGCTCGATTGGATGAAGGGAGCGCAAACGGATCTAAGCTATCCGATAGAGGCGATTCGCAAAGAATTTTGGCATGGAAAGCTCGGTGCCCTGATCAATAATCGGCGTGATGTGGCCACCCGGTCCGCCCGCTATTGTGACCGGTCGATTTCTCATCTGCTTTGGCTGCATGCCCACGGTTACGAAGTCGTTCCCGACCTGACCAAGGCTATTGATCTTATCGTCAATCAGCCGAAATCGCTCGGGAGGAGCTATCCGGCAAATTCGGTTTGGCGGCATTGGGCTTGGGCGAGAATCGGACGGGTCGACTTGATACTCCGCGAGTTTCGCGATGACTGGGCGACCATGTACTCGGTACGCAACAATACCACCATTCAAGAAATGTGGAACACGAAGCCCGGCGGAAAAGATGTGATGAGTCATTGTGCGGTTGCGCCGACGATCATGATGCATCAAGCGATTCTTGGCATTGGCCAAGATCGAGATGGCAAATGGTTCATTCGCCCTCAATTGGGCGACCTCGAATCCTTTTCGATCCGAAGCTATACGCCGTGGGGTTCACTAACTTTTGAGGCTCATTTGGTAGATGGATTCCACCGCTGCAAGTTGCAAAAGCCAAGTGAGATGCCGCTCTCGCTCCGAACGGTAACCCCAATCGATCTCCCATTTCACGACCGAGGTTTAGAATTCTCGACGGATGTTTCGGGCGGGGAAGTTATCGAATTCGACGTGCATCCTTATCCGCCCAATCGCTTGATCATGGAAGTCGAGGAACCACCCTCCCCACTGTAAAACTAAATCAACAACCGCGAATTGGCGACTTCTTCGCGCTGTTCGACAAGAACCGTTGAGGGAGAAGGCATCAATTCAATCCTTCGAGCCAAGACAATGCCCGCCATCAAGTACATCGGCAAGAAGAAGATGATCTTGTTATGCACAGGCCCGATATACATGTGGTTGGGCATGAGAACCGCCCAGGAAAAGGAACCCATCGCTCCCAAACCAAGCATGATCAGATCGCTCGCATCTTTCTTTCGATCCCGATAAGCTATTCCAAGCAGGATGAACGAGCCTAGTATGCAAACCCCCTGGGGAATCATGAACATGCCGTAGTCCGTCAGATAGTCCTTCACGATGGCCTTGACCGGACGAGGTTTGTCTTTCATGAGTGCAGAATCTTCTGCACTGAGGTGATTCGACATACGATCTTCGGCCCGAGACTTGATGTGCTTGATGGCTTCGATCGGTCCTCCAACTTCGTGTGAAAGGGCGGCAACGTGGATCGTGGCGGCACCGGCAAACCCGATTGAGGTTGCGACGAAGCTGGACAAAACAATTTTCTTCCAGGCAATCTTTAGGTTCGATTCCTCGAGGTGATAGAGGAATGGCCGAATACAGGCGGCGACACAGAGGTTGGAAAGAAACTCATATCCGACCAGACTCCTCACGAGAATCATGAGGGCAAAGATCGACCAGAACTGTTTGGTTCGCCCGTCGGCAGCAAACCTGGGATAGTAAATCCAGCTAAACACGAAGGGTAAAAAGATCAGCCAGCCCTGCCAGTGAAGACTTCGGCCAAAGAAAGCGATAAAGGGAGACGAAGCGATGGTAACGCCAACGAGAACCGCGGCCAGATTGCCGTACTTCTTGCGAATATCCCAAGCAAGGGCAATAAGCATTCCGCCCAATAGGCCTGAGTAAAGGATTCTTAGCACACGGGTCGTGCGGAGAAGGTCGGGAGAACCCATGAGCTTCCAGGTCCACACGGCGATATAGCCTTGGAGACCAAAGGCCGACTTGTAGCTCTCGTTTGGAGAATTGTCGAGGAGTTCGTTGGTTTCGCCCGTTTTAAAAGGGAGCGATACGCCCATATAGGTGTCCGTCAGCGAGCCTTTTCCATCGGCATGCAGCAACGCATTCGTTACGAGCGCGTCCGACCAGGAATCGTTATGAGGTCGAATATTCGTTGAGAAGTAGGGGTACCAAATTGCTAAAAAGCAGGTACCGACCATCCAGGCCAGAAAGATTTTCCAGTGTTTGCTCATGGATTTGTCAGCTTAGAAAAGCGGTTCTTGCTTGACTTACAACTTTGTCATCGAGCAATTCTTGGGAAGATCGCCAAAAACGATAGCGGAATAGGGTTGAAAATGCCTCTGGCGCGTCGGTCCAGCGAATTTTCTTACCCTGATTCTTGCTTCGCGGCTTATATGAAATCGGAGCTTCGGCAATGTGACAGCCAAGGCGAATCGCTTTTGATGTCACCTCGGGGCAGAATTCAAATCGCTGGCATTCGAGTTCCATTGCCTTAAGAACATCGGAGCGCAGGGCCTTGTAACAGGTTGCCTCGTCGGTCAGTTTGACGCCGTACAGAACCCGAACATTCCATGCGAGGAGGATGTTTACGATTTTGTTAGGAAGGGCCATCCCATTTGGATAGCCATTTGCGAATCGAGTACCGAAGACAACCTTCTCTTTGCCTTCAACGATCAGAGTGATGAGGCCGGGAATTTCGGCGCTGTCGTACTCTAGATCTGCGTCTTGAATAATCGTCGCGAGCCCTTTAATGCTCGGTAGAGCTTTGCGAATCGCGTTGCCTTTGCCCGAAGGATTTTCATTAGTAATAACCTCAATTTGGTTGCCATAGCTCGAAAGAATCTCGGCTGTGCGGTCCGTGCTCCCGTCGTTTACCACGATGATTTGGGTGCGAAAAGGAAGAGTGAGAAGTCGGTCGATGACCTCTCCTATCGTATTCTCTTCGTTGAGAGCCGGAACAATGACAGTCAGTTCAAATTCGAACATAAGCAAAGTAATTCAATAGGAAGTATAGAGCAATTTGTGAGGTTTTCGAGTTCAAAACCCTAAACCTGGCACCTTTGCAAGGCATCTTAACAAAAACCGAGACATAGGACCCACAGAGTACAATTGAACGATGAATTCTGGGTTCGAAACCTGGCTTGCCGATCAACTTCAACTCCTTCGCGACCAAAACCTGTATAAGGTGCCGAAAATTCTCGAATCGCCCGCGGGTGGTCGCGTCAAGATGAATGGTAAAGAGGTGGTCAACCTTTCGAGCAACAACTATCTCGGACTTGCAAATCACCCGAAGGTCCGTCAGGCGGCTCTGGATGCAATCGAAAAGTGGGGCGTCGGCGCAGGCGCGGTCCGCTGGATCGGCGGCACGATGTCCGTCCACCAGGAATTGGAAGAGAAGCTCGCCGCGTTTAAGCATACGGATGCGGTCCTCGTTTTTACCGGCGGCTTTACTGCGAATTCAGGATGTATTCCTGCCGTCCTCACCGACAAGGACGTCGTGATTAGCGATGAATTGAATCACGCTTCGATCATCGATGGCGTGCGGCTCAGCGCGGCTGAGTACAAAAAGTCTGCCGGTTGGGTTTATGCCCACAAAGATATGAATCAGCTTGAGGAGTGCCTCAAGCGCGCAAACGAGAGAGGATTTCAAAAGAAACTCATCATCACGGATGGAGTCTTCTCTATGGACGGCGACATCGCACCGATGCCCGACATTGTGAATCTGGCTCAACAGTACGATGCTTGCGTGATGATCGACGACGCTCACGGGAGCGGCGTGTTGGGCAAAAATGGCGCCGGCACGGTTTCGCATTTCGATCTGTATGGCAAGGTAGACATCCAACTGGGAACGCTTTCGAAAGCCCTTGGTGTGATGGGTGGTTACATCGCCGGATCGCAGAATCTAAAGGATTATCTCATTAATCGTGGCCGCCCGTATCTCTTTAGTACTGGGCACCCGCCGATGGTCGCGGCCGCCCTCATTGCGGCGCTCGACATCATGCAAACTGACCCGGAACCCATGCGAAAGCTCTGGGAGAACACGAACTGGTGGAAGAAGAATCTGGCTGAGGCAGGCTTTGATACGATGGGCAGCGAGACTCCGATCACGCCAGTTTATGTGGGTGACGAAGGAAAGGCACAATTGATGGAGAAGATGCTATTTGAAGAAGGCGTCTACGCTTTGGCAATCGTCTTCCCAACGGTTGGACGCGGCAAGGCACGGCTTCGCACTATGCCAAGTGCGGCCCATACGTTGGAAGACCTTGAATTCGCGCTGGAAGCCTTTAAGCGAGTGCGCGAAAAGCTGAGCTAAAGCAAACAAAAAAAGGCGGGGTCCAGTTGGACCCCGTCTTTTTTGTTTATCCTCGTATCGACTAGTTTCGGTAGCCGACGCCAAGGGTGAGCAAGTTGCCGCTGTCGCCGCCTCGGCGAAGATACCAGAAACCGGCGTCGATGCTGAAGCCGTTCTGGATCGGGTAAGAAGCCTTCACACCAGCCGAAAGGTTGGCCGAGCTGTTGCTCGAATCGTAATACAAACCACCCTGAAGCTGCCATCGAAGCGGATTGCCTTCGAGAGCGGGCATATCTTTGAAGTAAAGAAGCGTGAAGTCGTTCTTACCGTTGAAGTTGTCGCCACCGAGGATACCGAGACCGACCGAAGCATCTTCGGAAATGTACTGTCGGTAGGTGATGTCATAGAGGTTCGAACCACCAGCGCGTGAGAAGAAGCCGCCGAGGATTCCCGGGCCATTCTTGCCTTCATTGATCGCTTTTTCAATGCTGACAACGTAGCCGTTGGTCGATCCACCGCCGTTGGCGCTGTAACGAGCGAATGGGCTGTAGTTCAGGTAAAGACCCTGCTTTGAGCTGCTGACTTCGAGATCCGATTTCGAAACAGCGCCCAACTGGGCATATGCCGATACGGCACCGAAGGCCGCTCCAATTACGATTGCGTATTTAAGGACTTTCATATCTCCCTTACGAAACGGACGATCCATACTCCGTTACGGATGCCGACATTTTACGTGATTTCAGACTGATCGTGCAAGCTATTTGAGTTCAATCGCCTCTGGTACTCTATGGGGAAGTAATGTCCGAAGAGCGAGTTTGTACTTATGATCCGCTGATCGAATTGATGAAGCGATTCGAAAATGTGAGGGTCAGCGATACGGGTACAGACGCCTTTGAAGGTTTATCCGTTGAGGATCGCCTCAAAAAACACATCGTCGACGGGATCAAAAAGAATCTCGAAAGCCACCTCGACGATGCCCTTGAAAGCCATTCGCCGCTTTCGATTATCAACGACATTCTTCTTGACGGTATGAAGACGGTTGGCGAGCTCTTCGGCTCGGGCAAGATGCAGTTGCCGTTCGTCCTTCAAAGCGCCGAGGTCATGAAGACGTCCGTTCGCTACCTAGAACCCAAGATGGAAAAACAGGAAGGATCGGAAAAGGGATCGATTCTGTTGGCGACGGTGGCGGGCGACGTTCACGACATCGGTAAGAACCTTGTCGAAATTATCTTATCGAATAACGGCTACCGAGTCGTCAATATCGGCATTAAGCAACCGATTTCGGCGATCATTGAAGGTGCAGAAAAGAGCAACTGTCAGGTCATCGGACTGAGCGGACTGCTCGTAAAGAGCACTCTGATCATGCGGGATAATCTGCTCGAACTCAATGACCGTGGGCTTGCAAAGTATCCTGTCATTCTCGGCGGAGCGGCACTCACGCGGGCTTACGTCGAAGAAGACCTTCGCTCCCTCTATAAGGGCGACGTTTTTTATGCTCAAGATGCCTTCGAAGGGCTGCGACTGATGGAGGCGATTGGGGATGGAAGCGCGACCACTGCCGCTAATGAAGAAGAGGAATTCACTCCTCGCGTGTCTTCTCACCGTCTCGACGTACTCGATGAGTCGCTTTATCGATTTAATGGAGTTCGATCCGACATCGCTCCGGTTGCAGAGGGCCCAGAACTCCCGTTTTATGGTGCTCGAAAGCAGACGAAGTTCGATATTTTCGAAATCTACAAATATGTGAACCCAATTGCTTTGTTTCGGGGGCAGTGGCAGTTCAAACGCCAAGAGGGAATGGGCAATCTTGAGTTCAATGCCTGGCTCCAAGAAAATGTTCAGCCGATCTTCGAGCGGATGTGCCGCGAGCTTGCGAATGTGCTTCAACCTCGCGTCAAATGGGGTTACTTCCCCTGTAATAGCGAAGGTAACGATCTGATCGTCTATCAGGATGATGCCAAGACGGAAAGGCTGCGATTCTCGTTTCCTCGTCAGCGCGAAGGGCGAAACTTGTGTCTGGCCGATTTCTTCCGCCCAGTGGGCGAGCGACCCGATACCGTGGGCTTCCATATTGTGACCGTGGGAGCTGAGGTCAGTAAGCAAGAAAGGAGCCTCTTCGAGAAGGGCGACTTCCAGGATTATTTGTTCACCCATGGAATGGGAGTGGAGACCGCCGAAGCACTCGCCGAATATTGGCACAAGGTCATTCGGCAGGAAATGGGGATCGATGACCAAGAGCCCGAAGACATGCGGCTGCTCTTCAGCGCCAAATACCATGGAGCCCGTTATTCATTCGGATACCCTGCGTGCCCGAACCTCGAAGACCAGGCCAAACTCTTCGAACTGCTTCAACCGCAAGACATTGGAATCGAGCTGACCGAAGAGTTCATGCTGAACCCAGAGCAGAGCACGAGTGCCATTATTGTTCACCACCCAGAGGCAAAGTACTTTAATATTCGGTGACACTGGCGTCTCGATTGTGAGAAACTAGGTGAATGCCGTTGCTCACGCCTTGCATTGCGCTTCTTGCACTCTCCAACCTCAATGCAAAACGACACGCCGATGTCGTAGCCAAAAACCAACCGGCCCGCGATGTCTGGGTTTTCCGATCCGTTCTCGATCTGCACGCTCGCATTGCGACGCTTGCTATCGCTCCAGGCTATTGGCTCAGCTATGATGGCACCAATTGCGGCCTGTATAAGTTTTGGAAAGGGGACGTCAAGTTCGATGGAGCCGTTTATACGACCGTCCATGGTCCTCAGCCAACAAGCAACGGCGCTGCGTTGGAAGAAGGATCCACCGAAGACGACGTTTGGACGGTTTTTATTGATGGGCAGCCCCAAAAGATCAAGCCGCAGTTTAGAGGCCACCTCATCGATCTCAAAGATCGGTCGATTGTTCACTTCCAATACGAATTCAAGGTCAACGGAAAGCTCGTCAGAGTCAACGAGACGCCTCAAGTGCTTTGGGATGGGGCAAACCCAGTGGGACTTCGACGCAAATTTGAAGTCGGCGAATATACGAAGGATGGATTCGTCCCCACTCCCCTGGGCAACCTGAGCTTCACGGTCGCGTTGGGTAAGGCGAACGGAATCTTTAAGAATTTCAAGGCCGACGGCGGAGCTTATTCGGTTGAAGGTGGTAAGAACCTTCTCAAAATTTCGAACGGAACGACGACCGTTGACGCCTTTTTCGATGCTCCCCAAACGGTAGCTCAGACGGATTGGGATGCAAGCCAAATTTTTGCTTCGATCAACCAACAAGGTGATAATCCTGGCTCGAAGCAGGACAAGAGCGACGTTCGAGAACAAGGGCTCGCTTTCCGGGCTTACCAACTGGACCGCCCGCTGCTTTACATCCCGAGACTCGTGCCGAATCAGACACCGAACTTTGCTCGCAAGATCGACCAAATCGCCTTTCTCGGTGAAGATGATTTTGGAGTCAAAGACAAGTTCTATTGCAATATCTCAGGATGGCTGAAGATTCCGAAAGGTGGACTGTATCAATTCCGCCTTGGTTCCGATGACGGGGCAAGAATGTTCTTGCGTGGAGAAAAGGTCATTGACAACGATGGAGTTCACGAAGCCACATCGCAAGAAGGATCGCGAGAACTCGAAGCGGGTTCGCAGACCATCATGGTCGAATACTTCAATAACACGCCAGATGAATTTCTGCAGTTAGAATGGAAGCGGCCTGGCGAAACAAACTGGGAAGTCATTCCACCTGAGGCATTCGAGACCGTTGCCGACGAGGTTCGCGTTGTGAGCCCGGGCATTAAGAAGGTCATCGACTCGCTTTTCCCACAGCGTCCCGGCGACGGAATTCCGGAAATCAGCGTTCACCCTTCGTTCGATTTGACGACCCCTCGTCCGAAAGATTTCGATCCCCGCGTTGGAGGCATCGACTTCTATCCCGATGGACGAATGCTCCTCTGCACTTGGGATCCTGATGGCGCCGTGTATGAGATCAGCGGGACTGAGACTGGCGACCCTAATAAGGTCAAGATTAAGCGAATTGCTCAAGGCTTGGCAGAACCTCTTGGCATCAAGATCGTTGGTAAAGACATCTTCGTTTTCCAAAAGCAGGAAATGACTCGACTGCGCGACCTTGATGGCGATGGCATTATTGACGAGTATTACACGCTCACTAACAAGTACGGTGTCACCGAGAACTTCCACGAATTTTCGTTTGGACTGATCTACGATAAGGGTTACCTTTACGGAACGCTTGCCATCGGAATCGACCCGAGTGGACGCAGCACGGCGAAGCAGAATATTGATCGTGGTCGCGTCATCAAGGTTAATGCAAAGACCGGCGACTTTGAGTATGTCGCGTCCGGTCTTCGAACGCCAAACGGAATCATGATGAATTCCAAGGGGCAGATATTCTTGACCGACAACCAGGGTGACTGGCTGCCTTCGTGCAAACTCATCGAATTCACGCCCGGTTCGTTTTACGGTAACCGCTCAGTCGATCCCGAAGGAACCAAGGGTACGAAGGATGTTCTTCCGATTTGCTGGTTCCCTCAGGGCGAAATCGGAAACTCGACAAGCCAGCCAGCTGCCTTTGATTTTGGACCCTATAAGGGCCAAATGATCGTTGGCGACGTTACCCACGGTGGTCTTAAGCGAGTCTATATGGAGCGCGTCAACGGACGTCTCCAGGGTACGGCCTTCCGAATGACCCAAGGCTTGGAAGCAGGTATTAACCGCGTCATGATTGGCCCAGATAAGGCAATCTATGTGGGCGGCATTGGTTCGACGGGTAACTGGGGCCAAGAAGGGAAGGAGCGATTCGGTCTCCAACGACTGGCCTATAACAACAAGACGACTTTTGAAATGCTTGCCGTTCGCCCGGCCAAGAATGGCGCGGAGATTGAACTCACCGAGCCAATCAAAGACAACGGACAAACGTTCTACCTTTCCGACTTCTTCGTTTCGAGTTGGACGTATGTTCCCGAGAACACGTATGGCGGGCCGAAGGTTGACGAAAAGCAGCTTCCGGTTAAGTCAGTGACGATCTCGAAGGATCGCAAGAAGATCTTCCTTGAGTTTGACGGGGAAGCGCCGAATCGCGTCGTTTACTTCAAACTTCCGGCCGAGCTTCAATCTGCCAGTGGGGAACTGATGTGGTCAACCGAAGCTTGGAGCACCGTCAACGCGGTTCCGAATCGGGTCGGCAAAGTTGAACCCGCCAAGATGAACGCTTCTCGCGAAGTGTTGAGCCCAGAAGAAAAAGCCGAAGGATTTCAGTTCCTTTTCAATGGAACGAACATGGACGCCTTCCGCGGATACAAGCGAAAAGACCTTCCCAAGGGCTGGGTCATCGCTGACGGCATGCTTGCCTACGTTCCAGGCGTCGAAGGTGGCGACATCGTCACGAAAGAAGAGTACGGCGACTTCGAACTTCGCATGGATTGGAAAATCTCGGAAGGTGGCAACTCGGGCGTGATGTATCACGTTCAGGAGACTCAGGACGCGAGCTACGACACCGGAATCGAGATGCAGGTTCTCGATAACTTGCGACATGGAGATGGAAAGAATCCGCTCACGTCGGCTGGTTCGGCCTACGGCCTTTATGCTCCGACCGCAAACGTCGAGCTTCCGGCGAACCACTGGAACCGAATTCGGATTATTTCGAAGGGTAACCATGTTGAGCACTGGTTGAACGGCGTAAAGGTTGTGGAATACGAGAAGGATTCGCCCGACTTTAAGGAACGGCTTGCGAAGAGCAAGTTCAAGGATTGGCCGGAATTCGCAAAGTATGCGACCGGACATATCGCCCTTCAAGACCACGGCAACACGGTCGCATTCCGAAATATTCGTATCCGACGCCTGTAATGGTTCACGTTAAAGCGCTGGCTGTCAATCCCGATCGTTCGATCCTCGAGATCGGGTATGACGCCGCGCTTGAACGATTCAAGACCGGAACCGAAGTGACTTGGATTCACCTCTTCGATGAAGATCCGGTTGAATGCGCAAGGCTTTTATCCGATGACTTTCACTTTCATCCCGTTGCCGTCGCAGACGCGGTCGGTCGCGATGAACGCCCGGAATTAAAGGAATTCGATGATCATGTTTTTCTCGTGGCCCCGGCAATTATCGGCCACGAGAAAGACGAAGAGATTTATGACGAAGTGAATTTCTTCGTCAAAGGGCAGACCCTCGTCACCATTTCCCACAATAAGATTCCTTGCCTCTTGGGAATGATGGAACGTTGGAAGACTCGCACGAGTCTTTCGAAGCCCGAAGTGGGATATATCGTGTTTGCGCTGCTCGACAGCATTCTCGATGACTATTTTCCCGTTCTCGACGCCATCGAAGATCGCGTTGATGACATCTCCGACATGATCTATCAGGGCGATACGCACAAGATGCGAGACCTGCTCACGATCAAACGGCGAATGCTGCATATGCGCCGCCGCTTGGGGCCTTTCCGAGACGTGATGAATTCCTTGTTGCGGCGAGAATTAGATTTCGTGAGCGATCCTCTTGCCCCTTACTTCCACGATCTTTTCGACAACACCTTGAGGCTCACCGAATTGGTCGACACGAACCGCGATGCGCTCACCGGTCTCTTGGATATCCATCTCTCGACGGTTTCTAATAACCTCAATGAGGTGATGAAGAAAATGACGGTTATTTCGACCGTCCTTATGACCTCGGCATTGATTGCGGGGATCTACGGCATGAATTTTCATGATATTCCCGAGCTGGAATGGAAGCACGGATATTTCTATTCCTTGGGTCTCATGGTTTTGTCGAGCCTGGGCGTCCTATGGCTCTTCCGTAGAAAAGGCTGGCTTTAGTGTAAGAAATTTGCTGGTACCTAGGTATTTTGACCAGGTACTGGCTTCATTGGCATGTATTCTGCTTAAGGGGATAGTATGTCTCGAATGTCAACCGGACTCTCACTTGGGCTATTGGCCCTGGCCTCATTGGGCTATGGACAAAATGTCCAGTTTAATTTCACGTCCTACCAAATCGATAATTTCTACGCCCAACAGGTTAATCGCTCGGGTGCGATGTTGGGTACTTACGACAACGGCACTTCCTCGGCTATTTCCGTATGGACCGCATCGCAAGGTTTGCAGAACATCACGCAGCAATCGGGCGATAGCTATCAAATGAAGTTGAGCGATTCGGGAACCGTTTACGGTATCTCCAATGGTTCGGTTATCGGGTGGAATTCGGCGACGGGCCGCAGTCAAGTCGTCAACCAGGCTGGCACGACTTTTTCGTTGATCTCTTCGAGCGACAATGACATTTTGCTACTAAGAGGAACAAGCACTTCAGGGACGAAGTTTTATACTTATCAGGCCGGCAGTGGACTCCACCAAATCCAATCGACGAATCCTAACTTTACGCCGACCACGGTGAGCTTTGACGGCAGCGTCTACGGGAATATTCCGGGCGGGTACTCGCAGGTCGGCGCCCCAGGAAGCCTCTTTTCAAAGCTGAACGCCGATGGATCGGTTACGGTGGATTCTCGCGCGATCCTGACTTACAATGCGTCGGGGCCGATGGGTTCTTTCCGCCAAACCCAAGATTTCGTTTTCCGACCAGATGGTTCGTCGATTGTCTATGGACAATTCTTCCAATCCACGGGTGCGGGCTCGGAGACCACCTCCAACACCATCGATATCTATGGAAACAACAGCACCCATTACCAACTGACGAATGATTCTTCGTTCTATGGTGGTGCTTCGGGTGACTGGACGACTTCGATCCTTGGGGATGGAACGGCGATTGGATATAGCAATAATTCCAGTCTGACGCAAAATAAGATTTACTCGGCGACGCATCCTGAAGGCGTGGCCGTCGATAGCAGCTTCTTTGCCCCCGGATCGTATGTGCCCGACAGTTTCTTCCGTGGGAACGATACTTATGTGGTTGGGTATACCAACAGTGGCGACGGTCACCAGTACTACTCGCTCTCAAAAGTGAATACAGTCCCTGAGCCAGCTACGATGGCTGTCTTAGGACTCGGCGCGGTCGGACTAATTCGCCGTCGACGTAAATAAGTTGAAGAACCCCGATTTGACACAAAAGAAAAACCCCTTCAGCTGCTGAAGGGGTTTTTCTTTTGTGCGGATAATATTAGCCGTTAAGAGCTTCGGCGCCACCGACGACTTCCAAGATTTCCTTGGTGATCGCGGCTTGGCGTTCGCGGTTGGCTTTCAGGGTCAGCGTATGGATCATCTTGCCGGCGTTGTCGGTTGCTGCCGTCATCGCGCTCATTCGAGCACCGAATTCAGAAGCTGTCGATTCCAACATCGCTTGCCAAACGAGAGTTTGGAAATAGCGGGGAAGGAGTGTGCTCAAAACAACATCGGCACTTGGTTCGAATTCGACTTCGCCACCAGTTGAGCCTTCTGTCTCAGGGGCTTCGATCGGAAGCAACTGAACGACCTGAGGGATCTGGCGGATGGCCGACATGAACTTGGAGTAGACGACATAAACTGCGTCGACTTCGCCACTCTCAAACATCTCTCGTGCTCGCCGCGTGATCGCGACGGCATCGGAAAGCTGAGCGCCACCCGAAGGAGCCGAGTAGCCGTCAACGATCGAATAACCTCGCTTCCCGAAGAACTGGTTGGCCTTCTTTCCGTAGGAGATCAAATGCAGCGGCTTTTCAATCGACTTGAAGAAGTCCGTCGCTTTTCGAAGAATCGACGTGTTGAAAGCACCCGCAAGACCACGATCCGAAGTGAGAACGATCACGAGGACGTTATTGACTTCGCGCTTGGTGAGCAACGGATGGGCAGGCAAGCTGCCCGAAGCCGACATGCTGCTCATGATGTCCTTGAGCTTGTCCGCGTAGGGACGAGCTTCAAGAACACGATCGGTTGCTTTCTTCAGACGCGCCGCCGCAACCAGCTTCATCGCCTTGGTGATCTGCTGGATATTCTTAGCCGCACGAATGCGTTGTCGAATTTGCTTAAGCGTTGCCATGTCTTACTTGAAGGATGCTGCGAATTCCTCGATGCCTTTCTTAAGTTGCTCTTCCGTTTCCTTCGAGAGCGCCTTGGTGGTGCGAATGGTCTCAATCACGTCGCTGTACTTCGACTTGAGGTGACTGAGAAGTCCGGTTTCGAATGGCTTCACTTGCTCATTCGACAAGTTGTCGAGAACGCCAAGCGAACCGGCGTAGATCGCAACGATCTGGTCTACGACGTCGAGCGGGCTCACGAGGTCCTGCTTGAGGAGCTCGGTCAGTCGCTGACCGCGGATGAGCTGCATCTGAGTCGACTTATCAAGGTCCGAAGCAAACTGCGCGAAAGCAGCAACGTCGCGGAACTGCGCCATTTCGAGCTTCAGCTTACCGGCGACCTGCTTCATAGCCTTGATCTGAGCGTTTCCACCGACACGGCTAACCGAGATACCAACGTTAATTGCAGGGCGGACGCCAGCAAAGAAGAGGTCGGGCTCGAGGTAAATCTGACCGTCGGTAATCGAGATAACGTTCGTCGGAATGTATGCCGAGACGTCGCCCGATTGGGTTTCGATGATCGGCAGCGCTGTCAGCGATCCACCACCGCGAGCATCGGAGACCTTAGCGGCTCGCTCCAGAAGGCGGGAGTGGAGGTAGAAAACGTCACCAGGATAAGCTTCTCGTCCGGGCGGTCGTCGCAGAAGGAGCGAAACGGCTCGGTAGGCTTGGGCTTGCTTGGTCAAGTCATCGTAGATGACCAGCGCGTGCATGCCGTTGTCTCGGTAGTACTCACCGATGGCAGCACCGGCGAACGGAGCGAGGTATTGCTCAGCGTTCGAGTCGGCCGCAGAAGCCAAAACGATGGTCGTGTATTCAAGAGCGCCATTCTCTTCGAGAGTCTTTACAACTCGAGCGATGTTGGACGCCTTTTGACCACAAGCAACATAGATGCAGTAAACCGGGCTGCCGCCTGGCTCGTGCGTCTTCTTCTGGTTGATGATGGTATCGATACAAATCGCAGTCTTTCCGGTTTGTCGGTCGCCGATAACGAGTTCTCGTTGTCCACGGCCAACTGGGATCATTGCGTCAATCGCTTTGATACCGGTCTGAAGTGGCTCGGTAACTGGCTGTCGATCGACAACGCCAGGGGCGATTGTCTCAAGGAGAGCAAACGTATCGGAAGCAATCGGACCCTTGTTGTCGATTGGCTGGCCGAGAGCGTTTACAACGCGTCCCAGCAGGGCCTTTCCAACGGGAACCTGAATGATTCGACCGGTTTCTCGAACGGCGTCACCTTCACGAATCTTGGTGTCGTCGCCGATCAAGACCGCGCCAACCGATTCTTCTTCAAGGTTCAGTGCAAGACCAACAACGCCGTGAGGGAACTCGAGGAGTTCACCCATTTGGCAGTTGGGCAGTCCGTGAATTCGGGCAATGCCGTCACCGACTTGGATGACGGTGCCAACGTGTTCCGTCTTGGCAGTCTTATCGAACTGCTCAAGCTGTTGGCGGAGGATGTCTGTAATCTCTTCGGGTCGAATGGCCATTGGTTTCGTTATGCCTGTTTAAGGGTATCGTGTCGGAGACTTTCGCGAAGGCGGTCGAGAGAACCGCGAACGCTGCCGTCAATTACAAAATCGTTGTAGGCGAGTTTCACGCCGCCGATTAAAGAGGGATCGATCGAGAAGTCGGCTTCGAGTTTCTTGCCGAGTCGAGCTCCCGCTCGCTCAAGAATCGCCTTCTTTTCGGTGTCATTCAGTTCAATGGCAGAAATTACCTGAACGTGAAGGATGCCTTCGTCGGCGCGTTTGAGAGCGGTAAAGTCGCGCTTGATCGTGGGAAGTTCTTCCTCTCTTCGCTTTTCAAGCATGAGCTTGAGAAGTCGGAGAGTGAGAGCGGTCACTCGATCGCCAAAAACTTTGTCGATGAGTTGAAGCTTTTCTTCGCGAGATCGATTTGGGCTGAGGATAAATGCACGGAAGTCTCCATTGTTGGCAAGGAGATTTTCGACAGTCGCCAAATCGGCTTCGACGGTCGAAACGCTCTGTGCGTGTTTGGCTGCCTCAAAAATTGCCGAGGCATATCGAAGACTAACGCGATCCTCTGCCATTTACTTGGTGACCTCTAAATCGCTGATGAAGTCGGCGACAAGCTTGCGGTTAGTATCGCTGTCCATGTTCTTGCCAACAACCTTTTCGGCCGCAGCCAAAGCAAGGTCGGTGACGTGGACGCGAATTTCGGTAATCGCTTTCGCCTTTTCGGCCGCAATCTCTTCTTGTGCCTGCCTGATCATGGCATCGGATTTATCCGTTGCTTCAGCCATCAAGCTTTGTCGAAGAGCTTGGGCTTCTTTGATCTGAGCATTGATCTTTTCGCGAGCTTCCGCTTCGGTTGCAGCGAGTCGCTTTTCGTAGTCGTTCTTCAAAGTCGTCATTTCATTGCGAAGTGATTCGACTTCTGAGAAGGTCGACTCCAAGTTGCTATTGCGTTCATCGAGCGCGGCTTTCAGGGGACCTGTGTAGAAGTACTTGATCAACGGGAACGTGATCAACAGCACACCAATCGTCGCAACGGTGATACCCGGGTTGATAGGAAGCCCCATCTCATCGAGTTTGTTGAGGAATTCAACATTCCATTGCGCAGCATGGGATGCGCCTTCTGTAGCGCCCTCGTGAACTGCGTGGAGACTCTTGTCAATCGCAACGCCACCGACCATCAGTACGATACCGATGACGATGTTTACGATTGCTAGTCCTTTAGAAGATGATTGCTCTTGAGCCATATGTTTGATTAGTCGTGGCGTTGGCCTCTTCGGAGAGAGGCCAACACGAAATTGTCAGATTATCGGGTGATGAAGCCGCTCGTAGCAAAGATGGTCAAGAAGCCCATCAGCTCAACGAATGCGAGAGCAATCAGCATTTGAACCTGAAGCTTACCGATTGCTTCCGGTTGTCGCGACATGCCCTGAAGAGCGCCATTACCAATCAGACCGAGACCCAGGCCAACGCCGAGGATCGCGATACCGAGTCCTACCATATTCATGTTTGTTTCGTGTTTCTCCTTTGTTCCTTTCTTTTCGTTTAGAACAAGAAATCGTTCTTAGTGTGCGTGTGCCTCGTCGCCGTGATCGTGGCTGGTAACAAGTCCGAGATAAACGCAGGTGAGAAGCGTAAAGATCAGGGCTTGGACCAAGCAGGTCAGGACTTTGAGCGGGAGCAGGAATTCGCCAATCGGGATGAATGCGGGTTCGCCGAGTTTGTTCATCGATTCGACGGCCGCGTGGCCTCCGCTCATGTTTGCAAAAATTCGGATGCTAAGCGAAATGTTCTTCATGATTTCGGAGAACACTTCGATTAAGAAGATCATCAGCGTGATCGGGATGAGCGCCAAGCCAAGCTTTGGACCGGCAAAGTGACTCACATGACCGAAGAGGCCATTGGCCTTGATACCTTCCCACTGAACATAGCCGATGGAAACGAGCGCCATTCCGAGGTTAAACCCAAGAATGGTGGTCGGCGATGCCGGGGAGAAGAGAGCCAGAACGTTGCTCACAAAAATTAACATCCAAAAGCTGATGAGCATCGGGATGTACTTGCGACCGTGCGGACCGATCGCTCCAACCGCCATATTCTCGATGAAGAGATAAAGCTGTTCGGCGAGCCGAGAAGGCATGGATTTGAAGACTCGACCGTTGTAACCGCTCTTCGCCATGAAGACGAATGCCCATACGATTGCCAAGACAATAATGAGGTAGAAAGCGAAACCGACGAACGATACATTTGTGTTCGCGAGAAGGTTCGAGCTTAGTCCTAGAGCGCCGATCATGAGTCTATTTTGTTCTCTTTCAGACTCTTGAATGTCATGAGTAGAACGGTGGAAAAGTATACCAATATGACTGCCGCGATTGCGCCGTTTCTATCGGCGACATTTCTAGATAACAAAACCTTAAGCACATAAAGGGCGGCAGGAAACTTGAGAGCAAGACCAATAACGACAAAAAAAGCACTCTGGACGGGATTCACGCCTTTTGATGTCCCAAGCGCTTTGATGACGAACCACGTCCCCATCACGAACAGGGTCGTACACACGATTGAAACGACAAAGGGAACCAGTGACATGAAGTTTAGAGGCGGTCGTTGTTGCGATTGACGACCATCATCGTCCACCCGATGCCGATGACGCTGCCGATCAGCGTCAACCAAATCTGCCAGCCCTGGGTACCCGTCAATTTGTTGATCCCGAGTCCGACTGCATAGCCAAGCAAGGGAGTGCCAATAATCGTATACGCAAGCGATAGGCCCAAGCCGGTGCTGAGGGAGCCCTTTCGATCAAGACTGCCGGAGAGCGATCCCGAAGAAGAGGTCGTCGTATTGGCGGCATTTTGAGCCGTCTTGACCTTGTGCTCTAAGTCACGGATGCGTTGATCGTACTGCTCATGCTCTTCCGGTGCGACTTTCTGATCATCAACGTTCGTATCGGAGAGAATTTTTTCAAGTTTGAGGTCTATGTCGTCGAGATCCGTGCTCAGGTTTTCTCGGATCTTATGGAATCGAGCCTCGATTTCTTCGTCCGAAGGCAACTCTGGCTTCTCTGGGTCTTGGCTCATTCCAATAGTTTACAGTCTCAAGCGAGGACTTGGGAGAAGAAGGCTTCCTTATGAGGCTTCGTCAAGTGCCTTTAAGTATTTGGCTGGCGCAACTGCTCGATAGGCCTCCTTGAGAAGGTCGGCTAGTTCGCTCCAGTCGACGTCGTGGTCAAGGTTGACTCCGATCCAGCCTCACGGGCCGACGTAAGGTGGTCGATAGAACTTGTCTGCGTCACTTTGAATGAGCATCTCTTGAACGCCGCTTGGTGCCGCCATCCAGATGCCGAGTCGCATGCCGTGGTGGTAGTTGCAAAACATCGCAAACGACTTTTTGCCATCGACAAACCAGGTCGGCTCTCCGTGGCTGACTTTTTCGGTGGCGCATGGCAGAGCCATCGCGATTGTCCGCGTGCGCTCTAGGATTAATGTGTCTTCCGGGCTCATCGTTGAGAACCTTTATCCTTGAATAGCGTCGTCTTAACTCTAAATCAGTTCGTAGCGCGTATTCCGACGATGAGGCGTGTACCCAGCATCCACGATCAGCCGTTCAAACTCTTCGGCATTCAAGATGAACTTATTTCCTGCCGCCGAAACGACGTTCTCCTCAATCATCACGCTACCGAAGTCGTTCGCCCCATATTTGAGGCCCATTTGGGCAATCTTCGGTCCTTGGGTAAGGATCGAGAGTTGAATATTGTCGAAATTATCGAGGAAGATTCGTGAGACCGCCAGCGTTCGCAAGTAGTCCGCCGCCGAAGCCTTCTGCGGAATCTGTAATTTGGTGTCTTCAGGCTGGAAGTTCCAAGTGACGAACGCCCGAAATGGTTGGCATTCGTCCTGCAAGTCGCGAATGCGGAGCATGTGCTCGATTCGGTCATCGATGGTTTCCACGTGGCCAAACATCATCGACGCGGTGCCTTTTAATCCCATCGAAGCAGCCGTTCGCATACAGGCCAGCCAATCCTCGGTTTTGTCCTTGTAAGGAGCGATGATGTTGCGCACACGATCAACAAGAATTTCGCCGCCTGCGCCCGGAATCGAGTGAAGTCCCGCTGCGTGAAGCCGCTTGAGAGTTTCGGGGAGCGAAAGTCGCGAAATATGGGCGACATAAATAATTTCCGCGGGCGAGAGCGCATGGAGGATGACGTTAGGGAACCGCTCCATGATCTTGCTGAAAACGCGTTCGAAATACTCGATCTTCAGCGAAGGATTGAGGCCGCCTTGAAAGAGAATTTCGACGCCACCTTGGTCAACCGTATCTTGAACTTTGTCGAGAATCGCATCGTCCGAGTGGGTGTATCCCTCCTGATCTCCCGGAGGGCGGTAGAAAGCACAAAATTTACAGCGCACCCAACACACGTTGGTGTAGTTGAGAATTCGACCGACGATGTAGGTCACCTTGTCGGGATCGGTTCGCTGTTCTCGCCGAAAGTTTGCTAATGCCGCGACCTCGACCGGATTCGGATGGTCGAAAAGGAAGCGGGCTTCGGCGGGAGAAATGCGCTCGTTGGCGTAGACCTTATCGGCGATGGTTTCGATCGTGATATTGTCCGGTGATGCGGTGGTAAACGCCATATCCTTATTCTACTCACTTTCGTAACTAAAGTTTCAGTGAGTATTGAAACTTCAGAGTTGCCCAAGCGCAGACTTTAAGGCTTCGGCGGCTCGACCAAAGTCGCCACCATTGCTCGCGAAATCAATATTGATGTCTCCGGCCTGTTCCTCAATCCTTCCCGCAAAAATCGCGACCTTTTTGCCCATGGATCGAGCCAGCGAGACAATTCGACCCGGGGCTTTGCCCATCGAAGATTGGCGATCAAATGCCCCTTCCCCCGTAACCACGATGTCAGCCCACTGCATTTTCAGTTCCAAGTCGCTGAGGTCGGCAATGAGTTCGAATCCCGAACCCAGCGATGCATCTCCGGTGAGGGCCAGCCCGGCCGGAATCCCTCCGGCAGCCCCCGCGCCAGGGAAGTCGACGTTGAGCTTGAGATTTCGATAAGTGTGGAGCCAAAGATTCGAAAGCCCTTTTTCGAGGTCGTTGACCTGGTCGGGTGAAGCTCCCTTTTGCGGTCCAAACACGATTGCCGAACCCAGATCACCCAGAAGCTTGTTGGCAACATCGGTCATGAGGTTCAGATGGGCGGTGGGCTTAGGGCCAGGGACGATGCGATCAATTTGGATGAGATTGCCACCGCCGGGGCCGATTTCTCGGCCGTTTTGATCGACAAAATGCCAACCCATCGCTTGAAGGGATCCCACGCCGCCATCGGTACAGGCCGTTCCGCCTAGACCGACATAGATATCTTCCGCCCCTTTGAGCATGGCAACCTGAATCAGTTGTCCGAGTCCAAAACTTGTTGCCTCCATGGGTCGAAATCCGCCGTGGAGGAGTGCGAGTCCGCAGGCTTGGGCGGCCTCGATGTAGGCGATGTTATTGCTGGCGTCCCAAAGCCATTGAGCTTGAACCGTCGTACCATAAACCGGCCCGCAGACTTCCGACTGCATCCGCGTGAGCTCTTGAATTTGAAAGTGGATGCAATCGATGAACCCGTCACCGCCATCGGATAAGGGAGCGGCTTGGATTTCAAATGTTCCGTATAACACCTTGGCAAGGTTGAGCGCGACGTCGCGAGCCGACATCGTTCCTTTAAAGGCATTTGGTGCAATCAGGACTTTCTTCGCCATCTTTAATCCTAGTTTGTCATGGTCTCATCTCAATTGTTCTGATCTTAAGACGCCCAGCAAATTTACCGATCATAATGGGTAACGATGGACGTCGCGGTTCTCGGCGCAGGTAGTTGGGGTACAGCCCTTGCCATATTGATGGCACGTAATGGCTTAGAGGTCACTCTGTTTGGGCGTGATCATGACGAGATGACCGTGATGCGTCACACCCATGAGAACCTTAAGTATTTGCCCGGCTTTGCTTTTCCGAAAGGGCTCTCCATCGATGAAATCAAGAATTATCAAGGCGCTCCGATTGCCTATATCGCCGTGCCGAGCAGTGGAGTAAGGGAAGTTCTTACCGGACTTCAAGGCGAAACGCCCGTGCTGATTCTGGCGACGAAAGGGCTTGAAACGGGCTCGGGTAAGGTGATGACAACCGTCGCTGAGGAGTGTTATCCGCAAGCAACGATCGGTGTGGTGAGCGGTCCAAATCTTGCCGTCGAGATTGTTCAAGGCATTCCTACGGCCGCAATTGGCGCCAGTAAAGACCCGGTTGTGGCTGATCGTATTCGTGCCAATTTAATGTGCCCATCGTTTCGCGTTTATGCCAGCGATGACGTGATCGGTGTCGAGATTGCCGGTGCCCTTAAAAATGTATTGGCCATCGGCGGCGGATTATCCGACGGCCTGGGATTTGGAGACAATACCAAAGGTGCGCTTTTGGCTCGTGGTCTCAAAGAAATGATCACCTATGGGCTTTCTCATGGTGGACGCCTCGAAACTTTCATCGGAATCGCGGGCGTGGGCGACCTTTTTGCCACGGCGGCCTCAAAACTAAGCCGGAACTATCGGTTGGGATATGCGCTTGGTACGGGACATCATCTTCATGAAGCGTTGGCTCATATCGGGCAAGTCGCCGAAGGTGTCAATACGGCTGAAGCAGTTATGAACGTCGCTCGGCACGAAGGCATTTTGATTCCTGTTTTTGAAACGATCGATTCGGTTGTCCGAGAGAAAATCGCACCGCGCGCCGCCGTTGGGCTCTTAATGGAGCGATTTACTCGTGAAGAAGGACTCGACTTTACGCATCTCACCCACCAGACCTATGCGGGCGGAAAGGTCGAGGATTCGGTAGAGAACACTCATGCCCTCGACACGATGATCCACGATCAGCAAGAGCATCCTTTCGAAAATTGACCCTTAATTTGGTCGCTAAAATGCTTTACATGTAGACGCAAGTGCGCTATAATCTCCTTGTCATTTTGTTGAGGAGTATTGATGACGGTCAACCTGCCTGATAAGTTTTTGCTCGAATATTGGAACCAGCCAAGCAATAAGCGGAAATTGCTTGTACCCAGCGCTTTATCGATGCTTCATTCTGGCGGTGAAAGCGCAGTAAAAGAATGGATGGTTCAAGAAGGCTGGTCAGAGGAATTTAGTAACTGGATTCTGCCTCGAATCGAGAATTTCCGCTCCGACCTTGAGATAGACGCCATGCCGAGCGTTCCCAATCTTGATCGAGATCGGGCCGCTTACAGACAATGGCTTCAATACAAGGAAAAGACGTTAAAGACCGCTCGGATTGCGGCGCTCTGTGTGGTGGCCGGGTTTGTTACAAATCAAATAGTGTCAGGCACCATCAGGTCGTTCAGCAATGTGAAAGATGCCATCGATCTGATGGGGATGATAAACATCTTTTCCTTGATCGCGCTTGAAGTTTTCATGTGGTTTATTCTGAAAGCCAAGGGGCGCGCTCCGCTTTTCAGCCTGTGTGGCTTGATTGCGCACCTGATTTTCGTGGTGCCCGACTTGGAGTTTGGGCTTAGCGCCATCGTTTACTTTGGCTTCTGGATCATTACCGGAATTCTACTCGTCATTTTCTTTCTTATTCCGGATGTCAACAAGCAGGTTGAACCAACCATGAGCGAAGAAGATCGTCAGAGGATCACCCTTCTTGAGCAGATTAAGGCGATACGAGCCGCCGAGGAAGGATAGAATCTTGCCAATAAAGTAAACTTTCATCACGTAGAAATACAAAAGCGGACGTGTAGCTGGTGCTGCCAGGAGGACGGACGCGGAAGTGAAATATGTCTGAGAAGGTTCTTGACGAATCAACCGCTCTACTTGAGCAATTTGCCAATCGCGATTACGAACATGGATGGGAGACCGAGATTGAGTCGGAAACCATCGAACCCGGTCTGAACGAAGATACGGTACGACGCATCAGCGCTAAGAAAAATGAGCCCACATGGCTGCTCGAATGGCGACTCAAAGCGTACAAGCACTTCTTGACGATGAAGGAGCCGACGTGGCCCAACGTTCACTACACGAAGCCGGATCTGCAGGCGATCTCCTACTATTCCGCACCGAAGAAAAAGCCCGTCCTGAACTCCCTAGAAGAAGCCGACCCCGAAATTCTGAAGACCTTCCAAAAGCTAGGAATTCCGGTTGAGGAACAGAAGGTTTTGCTGAACGTCAAGGGTGCCTCAGCATCGGCGGCAGACGCTCGCAGCAAGACAACTTTTGAAGAGCTCGAAGGCAAGGTGGCCGTTGATGCGGTGTTCGATTCCGTCTCAGTTGTGACGACCTTTAAAGAGAAGCTGGCTGAACTCGGAATCATCTTCTCATCAATTAGCGAAGCCGTTCACGAGCATCCGGAGCTTGTGCAGAAGCACTTGGGTTCGGTTGTCCCTTACAGCGACAACTACTATGCGACGCTGAATTCGGCGGTCTTCTCGGATGGCTCGTTTGTTTATATTCCGAAGGGCGTTCGATGTCCGATGGAGCTTTCGACGTACTTCCGAATCAACGCGGAGAATACGGGGCAGTTCGAACGAACCTTGATTGTTTGTGAAGAAGGTGGCTACGTGTCGTATCTCGAAGGCTGCACCGCGCCGATGCGGGACGAAAATCAGCTTCACGCGGCGGTTGTTGAGCTTGTTGCGAATGGCGACAATGCGACAATCAAGTACAGCACGGTTCAGAACTGGTATCCGGGTGACCCGAAGACCGGCGTCGGTGGAATCTTTAATTTTGTGACCAAGCGCGCGATCTGCAATGGTCGAGCTTCAAAAGTGACTTGGACCCAAGTCGAGACTGGCTCGGCGATCACGTGGAAGTATCCGAGCGTGATCTTGAAGGGTGACGATTCGATCGGCGAATTTTACAGCGTTGCATTGACGGCAGGGAAGCAGCAAGCCGACACGGGTACGAAAATGATCCACATTGGCAAGCGCACAAAATCGACCATCGTCGCGAAGGGAATTTCGGCGGGTAACGGCCAGAACACCTATCGTGGCTTGGTGAAAATTAACGCCGGAGCCGAAGGGGCTCGAAACTATTCGCAATGTGACTCGATGCTGATGGGCGACCGATGCGGAGCGCACACGTTCCCGTATATCGAAGTCAAGAATCCTTCTGCGACGGTGGAACATGAAGCCTCGACGTCGAAGATCGGCGAGGATCAGATTTTCTATTGTAATCAACGTGGAATTCCAACGGAAGACGCCGTGAACATGATCGTCAGCGGTTTCTGCAAAGATGTCTTCCGTGAACTGCCGATGGAATTTGCCGTCGAAGCTCAAAAGCTTTTGGGCGTGAGCCTTGAAGGTTCAGTAGGGTAACTGTAATGGGCACGTGCAGGCACAAAGTATTACATGCTTGCACGTGCCCAACTTATTTCGTAGCAAGTTACTGAAGCCAATTGACGAGGGACTATAATCAGCTATGATCCACAAAACTGACAAAGGGTGGTATCAGATTTGCTCTATTGAGGAAGGTACGGTCGAGTTTGATCTTCGATATTGGGCCTCTCGCTCGCTTGAAGAAAAATGGGCGGCTGCTTGGGATTTGGTTGTGCTCGCTCACGTGACCAAAGGAGGCAATGTCGATGAACTCCGACTTGATCGATCTTCTTACCGCATTCAACCGATTGAAGGTTAGATATTTCGTCGCCGGGGGCCATGCGGTGATGTATTACGTTGGGCCACGTTACACCAAGGACTTGGATATTGCCGTTGCTTCGGCCCCAGCTGATTTGGAGAGACTTGGCATTGCTCTCCAGGAGTTTGGATTTCCGATACCTCAGTCTGACCTGTCGCAATTTGGAATTCCAAATCGCATGATTGTCTTCGGATATCCGCCGAACCGGATTGATCTTATGAATGAACTAAAGGGCCTTTCTTTCGAAGATGCCTATGCGAGGCGGGTTGAAGGACGCCTTGGAGACCAAGTCGTACCAATGATATCAATTGACGATCTGATCATAACAAAGCGTGCATCAAACAGACCACAGGATCTTTTAGACCTTGAACTACTTCTTAGGGCACGAAATCAATAGAGGTTTCGTTCCGCAAGTGATCGTGGCTTAGATTATCAGTATTCGAGCCCTCACGCAGTCTTCTCAGAAGGATGATAATTGCGGCTGAATCAGACTTTTGTTCTGCTTAGCTCACCAAAATTCGTGCGCCATCATCGATGGAGCACTCCAGGATTTCACCTTCGAGTTTGGTCTTGTCGGAATAGCTTTTCAAACACGATTCTGTAAATTCGGAAACCGAACCTTTTTCGACGAGTGCCACACAGGCTCCTCCAAACCCCGCGCCGGTCATTCGCGCTCCGACCACGCCAGGTGAAACCCAAGCACTTTCGGCCATTGCGTCGAGTTCAGGGCAAGAAACTTCATAGTCATCTCGCAACGAATCATGAGAGGCTTTCATGAGAGCGAAGATGCCGTTTCGATCATCCTCTCGCAGTACAGTTCGGAATTCCTCGCATCGATTATTCTCGGTAATCACGTGCTTGGCTCGGCGATAAGTCACGTCGTCAAGCTTCGATCGAGAAGATTCTAGCATCGAGAGATTCGCATCCCGTAGTAACTCGACACCCATTTCCTGTGCCGCAGTCTCGCACTGCGAACGCCGCTCGTTATAGGCCGAAGACGTCAGAGCACGAGGCTTTTTGGTATCCAAGAGCATCACGGCATATTGATCGGAAACCGAAGCATATTCGATACCAAGCGAACGCGTATCGATGAATACGGCATGGTGGGCTTTGCCGCACGCTGAAGCCATCTGGTCCATGATTCCGCAGTTGACGCCGACGTATTGGTTCTCACATTTCTGACCCAATAACGCGAGTTCGGTGGGTGTCACCTCAAATCCGACGAGAGCTTTCCAGAGCATTCCATAAGCCATCTCGATAGCGGCGCTGCTGCTGACACCGCTTCCCGTTGGCAGCGTGCTGTAGACCGCACACTCGACGTTGGGCATCGGGCCAAATTTTTCCCGAAGCACCCATGCCATTCCGGCGGGATATTTTGCCCAGCCCGACACATCTCCAGGCTCGGTCGAGTTGGCGCAGAAGGTTTTGGCCGTTCCTGCGACGCTAGAGATCATGCGTGTTTCACCGTCGATCACGCGACCGGTGACCCAAATTCCTTTGTCGATTGCCGCGGGCATTACGAATCCGCCGTTGTAATCGGTGTGCTCGCCGATGAGGTTGATGCGGCCTGGGGCAAAGGAAACGACCTTAGGAGTTGTCCCAAAGTACTTTTTGTGGAGTTCGATCGCGAGTTCGGCAGACATGATGGCCTTAGTTGATACCCGGAAAATATACGAAGGCTGTCACAGTTACTAGGTAAATCTTATAACTTACGCGGAATCTAGACTCCTGAGCGGTGCCGGGGCGAGATATTCCATCAGCCTGCGCCTCGCACCGACTCCTATTTCCAAGTAAAATCCGGACTCCATGTCCGATATTGCAAAGCTCCACGATTGGCTTGCTGCCCACCAAGACGAACTCGTCCAGGTTCTCCAAGATGTTTTACGGATTGATACGGTCGAAGGGCCGGCCGAACCCAACGCGCCTTACGGCCAAGGGAACCGCAAAGCTCTTGATTACATGTTGAACTACTGTGAGGGGCTCGGCATGAAGACAACAGACCTTGAGGGACACCTCGGCTATGCAGATTTTGGCCAAGGTGAACGCTTGGTGATGACGCTCGGACACCTTGACGTGGTGCCAGTCGGTCCGGGCTGGAAGCATGATCCTTTTGGCGCAAACATCGTGGATGGGTACATTTATGCTCGTGGAGCGACGGACGACAAAGGTCCAACCATTGCCTCGCTTTTCGCCCTTCGAGCAATTCAAGAATGCTTTCCTGATCTTAATTGCCGCTTCCGCGCGGCGTTTGGCTGTGACGAAGAGAGCGGTTTTGGCTGCGTCGAACGCTATGTGAAGACCGAAGAAGCGCCGACCTTTGGCGTGGCTCCTGATTCGGGTTGGCCATGCTATCACGGTGAAAAGGGAATTGGCGACCTTCTCGTTTCGGTAAAGGTGCCGAAGGGCGATTTTGAAGTATTGGCGTTCGATGGTGGACAGCGACCGAATATCGTCATTGACTCGGCAACGGCCAAGGTTCGGGTTGGAGCCGCCGCAAAAGCCCACGTCGAAGAGAAACTGAACGATAATTGGGATAAGAACGTAACCTACTCCTGGTCGGGAGACACCCTCTCGATTGAAGCGACCGGCAAGGCTGCTCATGGAAGCACTCCTTTTTACGGAGACAATGCTGCTGAACGCATCGCTCGCTTGCTGTTGGCGATTGCGCCCCTGGCTGATCGAGAGTTTTTCGACGATCTTTTGATGGCCTTCCACCCCAGCGGAGTTGGCTTGGGCATCCATGGTCGAGACGACGCGACGGGCGACTTGACCTGCAACGTCGGCGTGGTTTCCTTCTCCGAGGGTGCTGTTCATCTCCTGGCCAACGTTCGCTATCCAGCGACCTGGAAGGGTGAAGAGCTTCACGCACTTTGTCAGGCGAAGATGGAGAAGCTGGGCGAGGCTTGGTCGTTCGTGGTTGAGCGTGATTCGCCTTCGCTCTATTTCCCGCTCGACCATCCGTTGGTCAAGATGATCGTCGAAGCGTATCGCGAAGAGACGGGCGACATGACCGAACCAGGCACGATGGGCGGAGGAACCTACGCCCGGGCCGTGCCCAACACGATTTCGATCGGTACCGGTTGGCTTGGCGATGGCGAAGCCCACCAGACCGACGAACGAATTGCGGTTGAGACTCTGCGCAAATCATCGCGTATCTATGCGGCAATTCTTTATCGGTTAGCGACGGTTTGATCGCTTCTACGTGAGGTCGTCAGGATCGATATACCTTAGGGAAATGATCGTGATTGAGGCGACTGGGACGACTGTTGGTGGAGTTTTCTCCATTTAAACATGGATTCTTCGCCTCACCCGGTTCACTTACGTTCACCGACCTCTCCATCCGAAGAGGTAGCTCGTGAGCGACAAGCCTAACAAAAGTCACGTCTCTATTCCGCGATTCTTTATCGGTTAGCGACTGTATAGGAATTGCTTTTTTGGGAGCGGCATTGGAAAGTCCACTCCTACCCGTTCACACCGCTTCGCGAGTTCACGGACTCCCTCGGCCAGCGAGGGAGAGCGGGGCCGTCCATAATTGGGGTTGTGGGGCATGAAGAGGAAATTGCAAGAGCGAGGGATTTTCGGAAGCACATGTCTCCCCCAGAAGTTCTTCTTTGGCTGAGAGTTCGCCGCAATCTCCTCGGATACGTGGTGAAACGCCAGCAGCCGTTCGCCGGCTATGTCTTGGACTTTTATATTGCAAAACTTGGCGTTGCGATTGAAGTCGACGGCCAGATTCACGAATTTCAAGTCCAGCATGATGAACTGAGGGACTCGAAACTCGAAGCGCTTGGACTCATCATTATTCGGATTCCTGCAAGACGCATCTTCGAAGATTTGCCGAGCGTCATGGAATCTCTTAGGTTTCGATTAAATGAAATCGAAGAGTACAGAGTAGAAAACCCTGTACCAAAGCGACCAAAGAAGGCGAGAAAGTGACAAAATCTCCCTCGCTGGCCGAGGGAGTCCGTGAACTCGCGAAGCGGTGTGAACCGGTGGGAGTGGATCTATCCCAACCTCAGGAAGCTCGCTTCCCGTGCAAGGGAAGCACATCTGAAACGGGCTAAAAGGACCTGGATTATATGGCCGGGTTGCGGCAGAGAGAAGCAATTTTGAACAATTGAGTCTCACGCAGCAATGAGGTGGTCAATAATTTTAGAGAATTGAAATTTTGGTGCCGGGAATTCCCGGCCCTAAGCCACCTCAAAATAGGTAGACTGCACACCATACGGAAGGGACTCCGTAGACTCAAAAGAACCATGGCCGCCGCAACCGAAATTCAGACCGTCAACATCATCGTAAACGGAATCGAACTGGCGGTCCCAAAAGGTGAATTGGTCGTCGAAGCCGTCAAGCGCGTTGGCTTTGATATTCCGATTTTCTGCTATCACCCTCGCCTCAAGCCGGTAGGAATGTGCCGAATGTGCCTCGTTATGACGGGAATGAAACAGCCCGACGGCACGATTCGCATGATGCCCAAGCCAGCCGCCGCTTGCACCCTTCCCGTGAGCGAAGGTCTGGTCATCGACACCGAGTCGGATGCGGTGAAGCGCGACCGAAAGGGCGTCCTTGAGTTTCTTTTGGTAAACCACCCGCTCGACTGTCCGATCTGCGACCGTGGCGGCGAATGTCCCCTTCAAAACAACACACTTTTCTATGGCCCAAGCACGAGCCGCTTTATCGAGATGAAGCGACACGCGCCGAAAGCATTTCCTCTCAGCGATTACGTCACGCTTGACCTTGAGCGCTGCATCCAATGTGCTCGCTGCGTCCGCTTTACCGAAGAGATTTCGGGCGATAGTCAACTCGCGTTCCGATTCCGCGGTGCAAACACTCAGCCGATCACATTCGGCGAGACCAAGCTGACGTCGAAGTTCAGTGGCAACGTGATCGAAATATGCCCAGTGGGAGCGCTTACAAGCCGCAAATATCGGTTCCGGGCTCGACCGTGGGATTTGCAGACCAGCGAGGCGATTTGTACCCAGTGTTCGGCAGGATGCTCGGTCTGGTTTGATCATCGGGGCGGTAAGTTTGCTCGAATTAATGGCCGGACGAACGAGGCGATCAATGAAGAATGGACGTGCGACCGAGGCAAGTTTGGCCACGCCCATTACAATGATCCCAAGCGGCTTGATTCCGTCTTTACTCGCCAAAGCAACGAGCTCGCCAAGAGCGAATGGAACGCAGTAAGCCGGGAGATTATTGAACAGTTTAAGGGGCGGGGAAGCGAGGCTGGGCTGATCCTTGGGCATGGCGTTTCGAACGAAGGCGCTTGGAACGCCGTTAAGTTCTTCCGCGATTTTGTTGAGACCGACAACATCGATCACCGATTTGAAAAGACGCTGGTTAAGAAAGAGGATTCGATCTCTGAAAAGATGGGGCAGCCTATTGTTCAGAGCAGCATCGCCTCTTATGAAGGAGCCAAGAGCATTTTCGTTTTCGGAACATCGCTGGCCGACGATCTGCCGATGCTCTATCTCCGTGTTCGAAAGGCTTGGTTCAGAAACGGAGCAAAAGTGGTGGTGGCAACCGATAGTCCGACCGAAGTTGACGATTTTGCTGCTGTCGTACTTCGGTATAAGAAGGGAACATCTAACGTCCTTGCCGATGGCTTGTTGAATGCGCTGGTGGGTTCAGGAACAGCTCAAGTTTCGGCTAACGTTGCAGAAGCCATTGCCTATGCGAATCTCGACTTCGTGGCTGACAAGTGTGGCCTTTCGCGAACAGATTTGGATGAAGCCCTGACTCTCATTGCAGGTTGTCCTGTCGTAACCTCTTCGGGAATCTACGATGAGAAGAACGGAGCCGAAGCCGCCGAATCACTGGCTCGAATAGCGATGACGAGCGGCGGTTCATTCAACTGCTACGCTCGAGGGGCAAACGAGAGAGGTTTGCAATTAATGAATGCGGTCCCGCAATCCAATGGTTGGGATACGCAACAAATGCTGATTGCCGCAGCCGGAGGTCAATTGAAGGCACTTTGGCTCGTCGGAGTTGATTTATTTGACACCGGGCTCGACCGAAATTTGGTGGAGCGAGCTTTGGAGAATGTGGATTATCTCGTGGTTCAAGATTCGAATCGAACCGAGACGTTCTACTATGCGAGTGTGGCGATTCCAATGGCTCTACAAGCCGAGGCCGACGGAAGCTTTACGAATATGGAGGGCACTGTTCAACGACTCAGGGCGGTGATCCCGGCTCCGGGTGACGCGAAGCCAGCTTGGCGTGTGTTCGAAGAGCTGAGCCTGCGTCTTGCTCCGCGAATGCCGCATATTCAGGCCGAAGACGTGTTTGCAGCGATTCCGGCTTATCAATAGCTCTGCTCGAGGGCTTCATTTGCAAAAATCGTTCGTGACACCCTCCTGTTCGCCACGGCTCACCGGCTCCCTGTAGGGAGCAGCGTGTGGTTGCATGATGAGGAAAATTGTTCCCCGAGACATGGCATAACGAACTCTATTTCCTCGTCGGAAATGGTTTTGAATAACCTACTCGTCATGCGACGCGTACGACGAACCGCGATCAAGGTTACGGTATCGCGCAAATGCCGGTTGGAATCCAACGATGACTTTGCCCACCGGACCGTTTCGGTGCTTGGCGATGATGACTTCCGCCTCTTGCACTTCGTCGTACGATTCGACCTCAGGGCGGTGCTCTTCCTTCGCCTTATAGTAGCTGTCGCGATAGAGCAGCATGACCATGTCCGCTTCGGCTTCAATCGAGCCTGACTCACGGATGTCAGACAGTTGAGGCCGCTTGTCATCACGATTCTCTACCGCACGCGAGAGCTGACTCAGCGCGATGACTGGAATCTCAAGTTCTTTTGCCATCGACTTACACGCACGAGCGATTTCAGAAATTTCCTGAACTCGGTTTTCGGTTCGCTTCGAACCGCGCATGAGCTGAAGGTAGTCGATGACGATCAGATCGAGACCATGTTCGGCCTTCAGGCGACGACACTTTCCGCGCATCTCCATAGGTGAAATATCGCTGCCGTCGTCGATGAAGATGGGCAGGGAGTAGAGCGTCTCACAAGCATCGGCAAGGGCGAGATACTGCTTTTCGTTAAGCCCTTTTTCTGACTTCAAGACGCCCATCGAGATGCCGCTGATCATGCTCACCATACGTCGAACAAGCTGGATAGAGCTCATTTCGAGCGAGAAAAGAGCCACAGTTCCACGCTTGCCCTCGCGTGACATTCCGCGCGCGATGTTAAGAGCAAAGTCAAGCACCAACGAGGTTTTGCCCATCGCCGGACGAGCGCCGATGATGATGAAGTCACCCGGATAGAAACCCGTCGTCATTTTGTCAAGATCAATGAATCCGGTGGGCAAACCGAAAAGTGGTTTGCCAGTTTCGACGATTCGGTCCACGTCGACGAAAAACTCCTTCGCCAATCCGCTGACATGCTGGAAATATTTTCCGAGCTGCTTACGTCCGACCTCGAAGACTTCCTGCTCAGCCTTGTCGATCTTCTCGTCAGCACCCTCAAGTTCAGGGTCATGGACGACGTCGATGATATTTCGCCCGGCAAGCTCCAACCGACGCATCGTGGCCTTGTCGAGCACGATCTGGGCGTAGTACTTGGCATTTGCCGCACTCGGGACGTATTCGGCGAGTTGAAGTAGATAGTCGACGCCGCCGACGTCGGCCAACACGGCGCGTTCCGTAAGTTCTGTTCTCAGCGTGACGATGTCAATCTCTTTGTGGTTTGTGATCAACTGGCGCAACGCCCGAAAGACGATTTGGTGGGCCGGACGAAAGAAGTCGTCTTCGTTAAGGATCGTTACGATCTCTTCCGCAGCTCGTTGGGCAAGGATCATCGATCCAAGCACACTCATCTCAGCTTCGATGCTGTAAAGGGGTAGGCGATGAGAAGCTTCGGACACGAGAGGAAGATAAGTGTAGCGTTTCAGCAGGACCTAATGAAACTGGAAAAGCCGTGAATATCTCTATTTTGGGGCCTCGCATGTTTTGCCTGAGGGAAATGATTACATCGGGTGCTTTATCCCCTCAAATTCACTTCACTCACCCACTTGTTTCGTTTGTTTTGTGGGTTCCATTTTCGTAGCCTCCTCTGAGGGGCGTAGCGTAGTTGTTTCCCAAAAAGATTATTATCGCGATGCCATCAGATTCGACTCAAAATCGTCTCTCGGTTAAAGAGTTTGACGCTGTACCAGATCGCAATCGCGGCCAATACCAATCCGCTCACGATGGTAATCGCGATTCCCACCGCATCGTATTTGCCCATCAGGGAATTGCGGATGACGTTCGCGGTATTCAGGATCGGAATCGCGTACACAACCTTCGACTGAGCAAAGTCGGTCAGACCGATGAACTGGCTAAACGCCGCGGGCAAGGTCACGAACATCGACGCCTGAGACAGGTAGGTCTGGGCTTCGCGGCTATTTTTGGCAAACGAAGAAACCGCCAACAAGACTGAACCAAACAGGGCGCACGTTGGCAAGAGCGTGATGACAATGACAACGATTCCGGCGGGAGTCAGTCCCAATCCGTCTTCGAACACCTTTTGCATAAAGCCAATCTTCATCGTATACAGCACGAAGATTGACAACAGGGCCATTGTGGTTGCCGTCAAACTCGCCGCAATCAGAGCCGCAAGTTTGCCAATGGCGATCTGGTTTCGGGGAGCTGGAGAAATGAGCAACGTCTCCAAGGTTTGACGTTCCTTTTCACCGCTGACGAGATCGCTGGCCGAACTCATCGCGCCAAAGAATGCCCAAATGACGACAAAGTAGGGAAGGAGTTGGATGAGAAATTCGCTCGATTTGGTCTCGCCCACCTTGACTTCGTTTCGCTTAACGCTAACCGGTTTGACGAAAGCTTCGTCGATACCTTTCGATTTCAGAATTCCCTTGAGGACTTCCTCACTGGTCGCCGAACAAGCCTTTTCAATGATGCTTAGCGCAATTTGCGCCTTCTGTTCTTGAGGATCGAAATAGGCATTGAGGACGAACGGTTCGGGCTTGGCAAGCGTCGTCGCCATCCCTTGTCCAAAATCGAGCGCGAGTCGAATTTCACCTTTCTCGATTTTCTTCTTGGCTTCCTCGGCCGAGGCGACAGGTTCAATTTTCATGCCTGCCTTATCGAGAGCCGCTTCAAACGCTTCAACCGACGCGTCCTTTGGTCCAGCAATGACGTGAACCGTGGTTTTCGCGGCCTTATCGACGCTCGAGAAGATCACACCGAAGAGCGACATCATGGCGATCACGCTGATCACCGGACCAAAGATCATCGCCTTTCGAACTCGCTTGTCGCGAAGCATCTCCCGCCATTCTTTTTTGAAGACGATCATCGTCCAATTCATGCCAGCACCTCCTTTTGGTAGCCGACAATTGACAGAAATGCTTGTTCCAGGGTGCTCTGGCCAGTTTGTTCCTTGAGTTCGTCAACGGTGCCTTCGCCCATCAATTTGCCGTCGTGGATGCAGATCACTTGATCGCAAAGCCGTTCGACTTCACTCATGATGTGCGTGCAATAGATGATGGTTTTGCCCCGCGACTTTTCTTTCTCAACAAATGCCATGACGTCTTGGCTCATGACGACATCAAGACCGGAGGTTGGCTCGTCAAAAAATAAGACTTGAGGATCGTGTAAAAGGGTCCTGGCGATATTCACCCGTTGCTTCTGTCCGGTCGAGAGCTTGTCACAAAGTCCGTCGCAGTAGCTTTCCATTTCAAGCATGTCGATCAGCTCTTTGATGCGATTCTCGAGGGTCGAGCCCTTGAGACCATACAGTTCACCGAAGTAACGAAGGATGTCTCGGGGACTCATGCGACCATAAAGCGCAGTCGATGCCGACATAAAGCCGAGGTTCTGGCGAACTCGACCCGGTTCGTTTTGGGTGTCGATGCCATTGACCCAGGCTCGTCCCGAGGTAGGGGTTAAAACGGTCGAAAGCATTCTCAGCAGGGTCGATTTTCCCGCTCCATTTTTACCGAGAAGGCCAAGGATTTGTCCCTCCTTGGCCTCAAATGTGACGTTTTCGACCGCCACGATCTCTCCGCGTTTGCCATCGACAAACACTTTGCGGAGTCCTTCTGTACGAACCATGCTTAGGTAAGTACGAATGGCGGCTACTTTTCGTTGCCGTCGAACTGAATGCTTGCGCTATTGATACAGTATCGTAGGCCGGTTGGCGTGCCGTATCCATCAGGGAAGACGTGGCCGAGGTGTCCGCCGCATCGCTTGCAGGTGACTTCGATTCGCCTCATTCCCAGCGTATTGTCTTCGTGTTCTTCGATCTTGTCTTTGTCGAGTCCCTCATAGAAGGATGGCCAGCCGCAGCCGGAATCGAATTTCGCGTCGGAAGAGAATAATTCGGCCCCACATCCGGCGCAACGATAGACGCCTTCACCCTTGTGGTCCCAATACTCGCCCGTAAAGGCGCGCTCGGTTCCTTTCTTGCGAAGGATTTGATACTGCTCCGGCGTGAGGATTCCCCGCCATTCCTCTTCCGTGGTTGGGATGGGTCTTTCTTCCATTACCTTAGCCTCTACGTCGGAGCTTGCATGTTTATTGCATCCGTCCTATTTCGACTTCAGCAAGTCGCGAATCTCTTCGAGAAGGACGACATCCTCTGGCTTTGGTGGAGCCTCAGCGGGTACTTCTTCCTTCTTGCCCATGTCCTTCATCTTGTTGTAAGCCTTGACCACAAAGAACATCACCATCATCACCACCAAGAAGTTGACGGCAGCCGTGATGAACGCGCCATAACCCCACGCGAGACCTCCAGCCTTGGTAACCTCTTCGACCGTTTTCGCCGAAGCGACGGCAGGAATCTCTTTTCCTTTCAGCAGAATAAACTGCTGACCAAAATCGACTCCACCCGTACAGAGGCCCACGATGGGATTCACCAAGTAATCCATGAAGGCACCCGTAAGTTTGGTAAATGCAGCGCCGATGACAACACCGATCGCGAGATCGAGCATGTTTCCTCGGTTTATAAAATCTCTAAATTCCTTGAGCATTGACGAAGCCTTTCTTTCCACCGCTTCCATTTCGGCTTCTAACTTTTCAGTCGCCTTTTTTTCCACGGGAAAGAATGTATCTTAGCAAGAATTTTGAAGTCAAGCAACGCTACATGCGATAAAGGCTAAATCCTGCCGGAATAATTGGGGCGTTTAGCGATGCCTCAATACCCAAAGCCAGCACTCGGCGGGTGTCGATCGGGTCAATCACGCCGTCGTCCCAAAGGCGAGCCGTGGAATAGTAGCAGGAAGACTCTTCCGCATATTTTTCAAGGGTTGGGGCCTTGAATTGGGCTTGCTCCTCGGCAGTCATCGTTTGACCGTCTTTTGCGAGGCGATCCATTCGAACTGTCAGCAGGACATTAGCCGCTTGTTCACCGCCCATGACGCTGATTCGTGCGTTTGGCCACATCCAGAGCTGTCGGGGACTGAAGGCCCGTCCACACATGCCGTAATTTCCGGCACCGTAGCTGCCACCGACGATCACCGTGAACTTAGGAACATTCGCCGTGCTCACAGCGGTCACAAGTTTGGCTCCGTTTTTAGCAATGCCTTCGTTTTCGTATTTTTTGCCCACCATGAATCCCGTGATGTTCTGGAAGAACACGATCGGGATTTCGCGTTGACAACAGAGTTCGATAAAATGTGCGCCCTTTAGCGCCGATTCCGAAAAGAGGATTCCATCATTGGCGATAATGCCTACCAAGTGGCCCTCAATGCGTGCAAACCCGCAGATGAGCGTCGTTCCGTATCGAGCCTTGAATTCATGGAGCTTACTTCCGTCGAGAACGCGGGCCAGGATTTCGCGCATATTCATCGGCGTCTTCGATTCGCTGGGAACCAGGGAATAGAGCTCTTGCGGATCGTAAGCGGGTTCTTGGGGCTCTTCTTGGTTGGCCGGACGTTTCTTGGGAAGTCCAAAACTCTCGACGATGTTCCGCACGAGTTCAAGCGCATGTTGATCGTCTTCTGCGAGGTGATCGGCGACGCCCGACAGGCGAGTATGAACGTCACCACCTCCCAAATCTTCCGCGTTGACTTCTTCTCCAGTGGCGGCTTTGACGAGTGGAGGTCCACCAAGGAAAATCGTTCCGTTACCTTTTACGATGATCGACTCGTCGCACATGCTTGGCACGTAGGCCCCGCCAGCCGTACAGGAGCCCATGACGGCCGCAACTTGAGGAATGCATTTTGCGCTGAGTTGGGCCTGGTTATAAAAAATTCTTCCGAAGTGATCGCGGTCGGGGAAGACGTCGGCCTGATTCGGGAGATTTGCGCCTCCCGAGTCGACGAGATAGATGCAGGGTAAGCCATTTTCGAGGGCAATCTCCTGAGCGCGAAGGTGCTTTTTGACTGTAATCGGATAGTAGGTCCCACCTTTAACGGTCGCGTCGTTCGACACGATGATGCATTCGCGACCATGGATACGTCCCATGCCGGTCACGATGCCCGAACCATTCGACTCATCGTCATACATTCCGTTTGCGGCCATCGTTGAAAATTCGAGAAACGCCGAGCCGGGATCCAAGATGCCGTCGATCCTTTCGCGGGCCAGCAGCTTGCCGCGGCTTTTGTGTAAGGCGACCGCTTTTTCGCCCCCACCGGCAAGCGCCTTTTGGGTTCGCGATCGAAACTCGGCCATAACCGAATCCATGACGGCACGGTTTTGTCGGTGTTCATCGTCGTTGATGTTGATCTGCGAAAGAATCTGTTCCAAAGTAAGAGAAATGTTACCGCCGTCCCGATATTCGTTGGCTTGGGCGAACGAACTGGATGACGCTTTCGTTATGCTATTCGTCTAAAGTGTCGGGCCATCAAATGCTAAAGACCGTCGTGATGACGGATGTTGCCGGTTTTACCGAAACGGTGCGGAACAATCAGCCGCAGGCGTTGGCGTCGCTGAAGATCGATATCGACGTGATTCGCGACCACTTTACAAATCATGGTGGAGAGGTCGTGAAGGTGGCCGGGGATGGAATTTTGGCCCTCTTTTCCAGTGCGCCACAAGCAGTGCGAGCCTGTATCGAAGCCCAGAATGCCCTCCTTGAATCGCCATTGCGCCATCGGATGGCTGTTCATGCGGGCGAAATTTCGCTGACCGAAGGGGATGCGTACGGAGATGCGGTAAATGTTTGTTCGCGACTCGAAACGATCACGACGCCAGGCACCGTGACGGCAAGTCGGATTGTGGTTGACCTCATCGAAGCTCAGGGCCTGCCTGATCCTATTCGGAAAGGGAAGGTTCAACTCAAAGGTATCGACGGCGCGGTCGAAGTGTTTTCTTGGGGCCCGGGCGGAAGATTTCCAGCGAATCGAAAGGTGTCCTTTGCTGCGGCCATGTTTTTAGCCATGATTGCAATTTGCGGAGGTTTCTTGGCTTTCTCGCTCAGGGGTGAAGCACACAATATCGAATTAGCCATCAATGCGCCGATCCGGCGGATGATGGATGCTGTTGAACCCAAAAAGGACTCGTCCTTTGATGAGATGATGGATCAGGCATACGACGATGTATGGCAAGAGATCGATGACTACGAGGCGACGAAAATCGACGCGGTGAAGCGAGTTGATCCGAGCAGCGTGATTCAGTGGCTAGAGACGAATCCGTTGGGTAAACGAGAGCGAGGAAGACTCGAACTTGAGCATTGGGGACTCGTGAAAAAGGCGGTCGATAAAGGACGGCAACTTGCGGGACCTCATGCCAACGCGGACCAAATTTGGCAGGCGCTTCAAAAACACGAAGCAAAAGACTATCAGCTTGAAATGAAAGCGTTTGCCGAAGAGTTTCGGCAAGAAAAATAGGTTGTTGGATTGGTCGGGGCGACAGGATTCGAACCTGCGACCTCATGCTCCCAAAGCACGCGCGCTACCAACTGCGCCACGCCCCGAATTCGAACGTAAAAGATACCCGGAATTTCGTACGAATATCTTGTCATCATTACCAAACCTAGTCGTTCGTCGGGATAATCAAGAGGCATTGAACTACTTTGAGGCTCAAGAATACATCGCGTCTCTTGCTCAACGGGGCTGGCGTCTTGGCCTTGATCGAATGCAGGAATTTGCCAATCGCGTCGGTCTTGCCGGGGCTCTCGGCGAAGGAAAGACGCCCCAATTTATCCACATCGCAGGTACGAACGGCAAGGGATCGGTTACCGCGATGGTCCAAAGTTGCCTGGTCGAACAGGGCTTTCGCACCGGAGCCTTTTTTAGTCCTTACGTCGTCAATCCGCGAGAGCGAGTGCAATTTGGACGGGAAATGATTTCGGAATCCGAACTTGCAGAAGTGGCGACTCAACTGATGCCAATTGGCGAGAGTCTCAGCGACACGGAATTCGGCGGAGTCACCGAATTCGAATTCAAAACCGCACTTGGTTTTGAATATTGGAAACAAAAGCAATGTGAATGGGTCGCACTTGAGGTTGGGCTTGGAGGAAGACTCGACGCGACCAACATCATCACACCAGCTGCTGCGGCTATCGTCAGTATTAGCTATGACCACGTCTCGATTTTAGGAAATACGCTACAAGAAATTGCTCACGAGAAAGCGGGAATTATCAAGCCCGGAAAGCCCGTCGTCGTGGGAGAAATGCCGGATGAGGCTTTCGAAGAGATTGAGCGGGTCGCGCGAGCTAACGGCTCCGAACTTTGGAAAGTGGGAAGAGAGGTGCAATGGAATCCGCACGGAAATTCGGTAATCATCACGACGCCGATGTCTTCAATCACCGTCACGCCGAGTCTCTTTGGGCATATCCAACTGCATAACGCGGCCGTTGCTTATGCCGCGCTGGAGTTAGCTGGGGCGATCCAAAATATCGAGGCAATCCAGCAAGGCTTCCGTCATGCTTATATTCCTGGTCGTTTCCAGCGAATTCCTTATCAAGGCAAAGAAATGATTTGTGACGGAGCCCACAACGCCGATTCGGCACGGGTTCTCGCTTCGATGCTCGCCGACGCAAGGGTCAAACCGAAGGTCTGTGTTACGGGAATGCTTACCGGGCACACGCCAGAAGATTTTTACGGTAGCTTTAAAGGATTGGTGGAGGAGTTCTATGTGACTCCTATCGACTTTCATCGGACGATGAACCCCGCCGACCTGACTGAAAGTCTTCGTTCGATGGGGTTCAAAGCCACTTGTTTTGACGACGTAAAGGCCGCACTGAATGCGGCCTGTCTGGTTGAGGATACGGAGGACATCCTCGTGTGCGGCAGTTTTTACTTAGTGGGTGAAGTTATGCGGCTGCTTCAGTCTCAATGACCTGAGCATCGTTCGTCTTCACATCGACAACGATATCTCGAATTTCGGGTCGTTGCCGCAAAATTCGGGTCAGCAGCCCAAGTTCGACATTCATGTCTGAAATGTTCGAGTTGGGCATCGGCTTAATCTCGCCTCGAAGGTACATAATGCCGTGCATTACGTAAAGGTCGGCGCGGGAAATATCCACGCCACGACGTGCAAATTCGGTTCGAGCAATTCGTTGCCCTCGGAAATCGTTTTGATCAACCATGACACTGGGTTGTTTCCGCGAGAGGGGCATGCCAAACCCTGGTAACAAACTCAGCAACAACCCAAATCCGGTTAAATTACGGAGGGCCTTAGTCCTCGACGTCGCCGCCGGGATTGTCCCAATCGGCCTTGCTGACGGGCATCAACACGTCAACGTCAATGTCGCTTTGAACTCGAATTTGACACGAAAGTCGGAATTCGCCAAGAACGCCGTCTTCCTCAAGGCAGTCATGCTCGGCGGTGCCCATTTCGGGCTCAGGGGAGTGAAATTGAACGCGACATGTCGTGCAACGGGCATTTCCTCCGCAACGGTGGCTGATATCGACGCCATTATTCTCAATTGCCTTGACGAGTTTGGTGCCTTCTTCAACCTCAAATGAGCCGTAGCCACGAACGGTAACTGTATGATTCGCCATTAACAGACAATCCTACCGCCACGTACCACCCAAATTTCCCGGTTAAACTGAAGGTGTGATCAACGAAAGTCGTTTGGTAGGCCTTTTCCTCAATCTTTGCAAGATCAATGCTCCGGCGTTGCAAGAGCGGGATGTTATCGCATGGACCAAGGAATATTTGGCTGGCCATTCGCTTCAGTTTTATGAAGATGAAGCCGGAAAGGAGATTGGTGGAAACGCCAATAACTTGATCGTCAAAGTGCCGGGCAATCTGCCGGATGCTCCGAGTGTCTTTTTGTCAGCCCACTTTGACACGGTCGAGCCCACAGAAGGAATCGTCATCGAGGAGATCGATGGCGTGTTTCATGCCACCAGTGACACGATTCTTGGCGCCGACGATAAAGGGGGGATGGCTCCTGCGATCGAGGCGGTGCTTGCTCTACGAGAATCGGGCGAGCCGCACGGCGATATCTATTTGTTGCTGACGGTCGCTGAGGAAATTGGACTCCAAGGCGCGGCCGCCCTCAAGATCGAAGACCTGAATCTGGACTTTGGATACGTCCTCGATACGGGGCCTCCCGTCGGCTCTTATGTGACTCGGACGGCCAACCACGACAAGCTCGATATTCTCGTGAAGGGTATTCCCGCTCATGCTGGCAAAGATCCTGAAAATGGGGTGAACGCCATTCAAATCGTCGCCGAAGCGGTTTCGGGCATGCGCCTCGGGCGCATCGATGATGAAACGACGGCGAATCTTGGCACCATCGAAGGCGGCAGCGCGACCAACGTTGTATGCGCCAACGTGACGATCAAAGCCGAAGCCCGGTCAACAAATCCGGAGACTCTCGATGCGCAAATCGCCCACATGAAACAGCGTTTCGTCGACGCTGCCGCGAAGTGGGGAGGCGAGGTCGAATTTAAGTATCTAAGGCATTACCGATCCTACGACATTGACCCGAATGCCATGGTCGTGAAAGTTGCTCAAGAAGCGAGTCGAAACCTAGGTTTGGAACCGACGCTGCGTACGACCTTGGGGGGCAGCGATGCCAACGTATTCAACACGAGGGGAGTTCCCACGATTGTGGTTGCAACTGGGATGCAAAAAATTCATACCCATGACGAGCATATTTCTCGGGTTGACCTCGTGAAAACGGCTGAATTGAGCCTAGAAATTTTGCGAGTGTCATCAAAAATAACCCGAAAAGACCTGTAAGGTGCTATGCTTTTGAAGCTCTCATTAGAAAGGAGTGAAAACTGGGGAAGTATGAAGAAGCAATTAGCAGTTTCCACCATCGTGATGCTTGGTGCATTGGCGATCGCAGACGATAGCACAACGCCGGTCTCGTTCAGACTTGGCTTTGACTATCCGGTTATCGCTAAAACTCGAAATAATACGAAAGAGTTCTATGGATTCGGCCTTCAACGCAAGGTCAGCGACCTTGGATCGTCCGAACACTACGATACAGCTCTCGAATTATCGGTCGACTATTATGGCCGTGGCGACTATCGGCACATTCCGATTCTTGCCAACTATGTCGGCTACTCGAAGCGAGGCGATTCCTTCTGGAGCGTCGGCGGTGGTTTCGGCTTTATCAAGCGACCAAGCGGCGCAGGTACCGAAAGCATCGGACGATTGGCCTACCAAGCGAGCATCGGTCTGAACCTCAGCAGCGGCGCGACTTCCTCCTTCGTCGAACTGAAGTACTTTGGCAGCGAAGCTTCCGAAGTCAACAGCGTCGGCATCTATTACGGAATCCGCTTCTAAAAGGAAATGTTTGTCAGAAGGACTCAGCAATCGCTGGGTCCTTCTGCGTATTACTGAACAATCGTCACCGAATTTCGTTTTGTTCATTTGCACCATGAACGCGAATGTAGGAACGTGGAGATTTGGAACACGAACGATGCAGACTCGCTCGGAAGAAAACGAATTTATTAAACCGGGTAGCGCTGAGTCGTTTGCAAAATTGGTAGATACCTACCAAAATCGAGTCTTTGGTTTCGTCAGGCGAATGGTTCCGACAGGCGAAGACGCTGAGGATATTACACAAGAGGTGTTCATCCGAGCCTTCCAGAATTTTGATCGCTACGATGCTCGCGCATCGGTCCGAACGTGGCTTTTCCGCATTGCTTACAACCTTTGCGTCGATCGAGCCCGAAAGTCCAACCGAGGGCTTCAACAAGTCTCTCTGCAAATCAATCCGGATATCGAAGAAGAAATCGACGTGCCGGATAATCGCTGGCAACCCGATACTTTATTGGAGGATGCCGAATTTCGACAGAGGTTGGATCGGGCGATCGAAGGGATGAGCGAAAAGTTGAGAAGCGTGTTGCTTCTTCACGACAAGGAAGATATGTCCTATGAAGAAATCGCGGATGCCCTGAAAATACCAATCGGAACTGTGAAGAGTCGACTGTTTTTGGCGCGTACGCAACTGCAACAAGCTGTTAAAGATTTAATGGAGTCACAATCATGAATTTTTTGAGAAGGGAAGAATCGGTTAGTGAGACGCAACTGCAGTCGGAAGACCAACTCAAAGTCGCGTCCCTCGTCAAGTCCTTGAAGGATGATGAATTAAGCCTCGCTTGGCGAAGCGAATTGAACGCCAAATTGATGGCCGCTCAACAAACGAAAGCGAAGAAGAAGTCCGCTTTCCGAGTCTATGCATGGGGCTCGTCGCTCTCGGTTGGTGTTGCGGCAGCAGTTTTTGCGGGCACGATTTTGCTGACACCGAAGTCGAATAAAGTTGCGCCGCAGACAAACAATTCTTCTCTCATCGCTTCGGAATTGGTCCAAGCCCACGAAGAATCGATGGTTTTTGCGAGTGTTTCGGGCACGGGTTCGGCGGCGCGTGAAACAATGTACGTTGACGATTCTTACGGAATGCAAGACGATCTGTTATGAAACTAGGCTTCGCTCTCATCGGTTTACTCGTTTTGTCGGTCATGGTGACGGCACAACGGCCTCAACGAGGTCCAAAGATCGAAATGCCTGCGGAGCTTAAGGCTGCTTTCGACAAAGCAAAAGATTTACGGTTTAGCGGAACGCGCAATGTGACCGTCGTTCGGGCAGGGAGAATTGAGACCCACGTCGAATATGTCACGAAAGATGGGCCAAACATCCGCATCGAATTTGATCGAAAGTCTCCCTATGCGGGCCAAGTCATTGTTGAGACCAAAGAGGCCCGACGACATTATTTCCCGGATCGAAATGAAATTCGAGTCTATCCGTCGTTCGGTAAGCGACAATTCGAGGGCTTCAGAGGAACATTTCGAAGTCAGCGTGGTGGACCCGTTCATGTCGAGACGGCCAACGGAGGTGTTATTGCTGGATTGCATTGCACCCGTTATGAACTGAGCGACAAGGATTCAAACCCGATCGTTCAGATCTATGTCGAACCCCACTCAGGCATGATCACGAAGCGAGTTGTTTATGACAATACGGGAAGCATCGCGGGATCGTACGAATTCACGACCATCTCTCTGAATCCCAAGATCCAATCCAACGCGTTTAATATTTATCGCAAGGGTGCGAAGATCGTTCGACCGATCGACGAACTGCGAAAATTAGGCAAAGAATTGTCGATGCCGACTTACTCACTCCGGTCCAATTCAGGTTATCGGCTGGAAAGCGTCTACATGCGAGACGTCCGTGGCTCAAAGGTGATCGTCCAAAATTTTGGTAAAGAAGATTCGCGAATCACGCTCTTTATGACTCGGTCGTCCTTGAACCCAGATGACCTCAAAAAGTACGAAAAAGGGGAACTGAGCAGCCACGTTTGGACGTTGAATGGCGTGACACTTGTACTCATCGGCGACCAATCGGAAGATCGTTTGCGGACTTTGGCAACCCAGGTCCAAATCTAAACCCGAACTAGAGAGGCGGGTTAATCCGTCTATAATTACATCGTGGGAACCGTCAGACGCTCTGTAGGTAAATCAAAAGCCAAGCGGTCCACAAGCCGTCCTTGGGTGAAATTCCTTAAATGGTCCTTTGTGATTGGCAGCCTCGTCGGGCTCGTCGGAATTGGATCTGGATTTGCATACATGTACGCCAGCGTCCGAGCGGCAGAGCCGCTGGTCGATACCATTGGCGAAAGGATTAAGGAATACAACTCAAAGCCTTCGCGTATTTTGAGCGCGGACGGAAAACTCCTTTACGAAATCAAACCGATTTACCGAGAATCGGTTTCACTCGCGAGCTTGCCGAATCACGTCAAATACGCAATTCTTGCGGCGGAGGATAAGCGCTTCTACGAGCATAACGGCGTTGACTATATGGGTCTCGGTCGGGCGGTTTTTAACTTTACCAAACGAGGCGGCGAGGCGAGCGGCGGTGGCAGCACCATCACGATGCAGCTTGCTAAGAAGCTATTCTCCGCGAGCGAAATGACCATGAAACGAAAGATTCAGGACATTTCCATCGCATTTAACCTCGAAAAGCGCTACACGAAAGATCAGATTCTTGAACTCTATATCAACCAGATTTACTATGGAGAGCAGGCGTACGGTCTCAATGCCGCCGCAGAAATCTATTTTGGCAAGGAAGCGCAGGACCTCGATGTAGCCGAAGCGGCCATGATTGCGCGATGTATCCGCCTGCCAAGCAGCCAGAATCCGGTGCGGAACTACCAAGTCGCTGACACGAATAAGAAGGTTGTTCTCGCGTCGATGCTTGAGGAAGGTTGGATCACGCAGAGCGAATACGATAAGGCGAAGGAAGAAAAGCCGAAAGTTCGGGGCCTCTCGAAACAGAAATTCTCGAAAACGTATGCCGCGCCTTATTTCGTGGCTGCGGTCAAGCGCGATCTCGAACGCCAAGGAATCAATATTTCGGAAGGTGGCTATACCGTCACCACAACCTTGGATTCAAAAATTCAGGAGACCGCCGAAGACCAGACAGAGCGTGTGATTCGAGGATCCGAAGCAAATGTGGGCGCGTTCATTTGCATGGATAGTGAAGGGCGGATTCTTGCCGATGTTGGCGGCCGGGATTTTGCAAAGAACCAATTTAGCTATACGACCCAGAGTGCGCTACAGCCTGGATCGAGTTTCAAGTCCTTTGTTTACGCCGAAGCTCTCAAAAATGGAATGATCAACGAGGATTCGGAACTCGACAATTCTGAATATAAAGAACGTGAGAGCCGAACCAAAGTCTATATTCCAAAAGGTGGGCATGGAGTTGGTGGGACGGTCGATCTTTATACTGCCTTCACCCAGTCCTGGAACCTCCCGGCAATCCACACGTTTGTGAATATGGGCAAGGTTGCTGCGGCGAAATCGATCAAAGAAGATTTCGGATTCGATAGTCAAATTCGCCCGGTGGCGTCGGCTGCGCTTGGCTCAAACGAAGTGAAGGCGGTCGAAATGCTGGAAGGCTATTCCGTGTTCGCACTTGACGGGCGGCGGGTTCAGCCTTATCGCGTCAAGGAAGTCAGCGACCCAAGTGGAGAAGTGGTCTATCAGGGCCAAATGCAGTACGTCAATACGCCGATCTCTCCCAGCGTCTGTGCGACGATGGATAAGCTGATGCGGGGAGTCGTGACCGCTCCCCATGCGACGGGTCATGAGGCGGCAGGGTGTCCCGACGCTCGAGGTAAGACTGGCACGACGAACGACGGAAAGAGTCTTTGGTTCTGCGGATATTCGAAAGGCATTATCGGAATCGCTGTAGCTGCCAATCAACACTACGACCGAAAGCGCAAGAAATGGCTGTTAGGACCGTTGGAACAATTTGGTGGTGACGTTGCGGCTCCAATCTGGGCCGCCGGGATGTCGGTAGCCGTTGAAAAGTACGGAAGCGATGTCAAACCCGATTTCAGCAAGCGCCCAGAAAGTTCAGAATTGAGGCACAAAAAGAAGCCCGAAGAGAATCCCGACGCGAATAATGAGGAGCCGATTCCTGCGCCAGACGACACGAATTCGCCCGATGGAGGAGCCGCTCCGGCAAGCGGAGATGGCGACACCAATGGTCCGAAGGGTGACGGCGCGACCGATGTTCCTCAACGCGATCCGGCCTCTGATCCAGGTACCGATGTTCCACCCGTCCGAAACGATGTTCCCCCGAAGACGCCGAAGACCGACGGAAAAGGGCGCAAAACCAATGACACCGAGACGGTCGAGGTCGAAGTCTGTGCCGATTCGGGAATGCTGGCAACGAGATATTGTCCCGAAACGATCAGTAAGACATTCCCGAAAAATAAGCGACCGCGTAAGCGATGCACTCTCCACAAGCCACCCGACGAAGGTGGTGGCGGACAGTGAGCGTTCTTCACGCTCCTCGAAAACCGGAAGTCGATCGACGACTCTACTGGTTCCCCCTATTGATCCTACCGCTCATGGGCGGACTTGGTTTAAGGCTTTGGTATTTGCAGATCGTCGATGCTCCCGAGTTGGTCGATGAGGCGGCCAAAGTAGGGAAGTCGGTGGTTCCGAAATTAGCGCCCAGAGGCACAATTTATGATCGCCGGGGCAAGATCATCGCCGGTGTCCATGGTCAGTTGGTCGTTACGATTAAGCCGTCCATTGCAAAAAAGCACCCGGAGACCGTGGCCAAGCTCTCGCAATTACTGGATCTTCCCGTTGACGAAATCAATGATCGAATTGCGAAGGAAGCCTGGCGAAATCGTCCCGCTCCGGTCAAGGCTGGTGTCAGCGTGGCAACCGCAACGAAGATTGCCGAATCACCCGACCTTGAGGGGGTTGAGATCGACGAAAAGCCGATGCGGAATTATCCGAACTCGAAAGACTTTACCCATCTGCTTGGCTACGTCTGGACCCCAACCGGCGACGACGAAAAGCGATTGAAGGAGCTCGGAATCGATCCGGCCGATTATGTCGGTAAGATCGGCGTCGAGAGGACTTATGAAAAAGACCTGATGGGAACGCCCGGTAAGGACATCACCGAAGGGACCAAGAAGGCAAAATTTGAGACCGAGGAACCGGCCATTCCCGGCAAACAGCTTCACCTTTCAATCGATGCTTCGCTGCAGGAATATGCCCAAGAAATCATGCGGCAAAGGGGAATCAAGGGCGCGATCGCCGCGATCGACCCCTCGACGGGCGAAGTGCTGGCCCTCGTTTCGAGTCCGACGTATGATGTCAGCCCCTTCTTGGGTGGGATTAGTTCGAAGGAATACAAAGCTCTGAGCGACGATCCAAGTCGTCCGATGAACTTTCGCACCATCGGTGGCGCCTATCCGCCCGGTTCAACTTTTAAGATTTTGACTTCGATCGCGGCATATCGAGCCGGAGTTCTGGACGAAAGCACGACCGTATTTTGTGATGGCGCCTACCACTTTTCAGCGCGAAGCAAGATGCGTTGCGAAGGCGTTCATGGTTCGATCGGCTACACGATGGCGCTGACCAAGTCTTGCAACACGTTCTTTGCCACCATGGCCGTTCGATCTGGTGAACAAGAAATGGTTCAGACCGCACTGGATTGCGGCCTCGGAGCACGAACGGGATTGGATGTCCCCGGAGAGGTTAAAGGCTCGATTCCCACCGAAGAGTGGCGGAACAAATATAAGCCGCCGCTGCCATTCCGAAAAGGAAATCTCGCTCAAATGGGCATCGGGCAGGGATACGTCACGGCGACGCCGATACAGATGGCGAATTTGGTGGCATTGGTGGCAAATCGAGGCGTTCAATATCGGCCCCACTTGGTCCACGCTATCCGCGATTCGCTGACTCAAGAGACCACCTACATCAAGCCTGAAGTCGTCCACACAATCAAAGCCGCCGACTGGTTTTGGGATATGTTGCAGGGCGCCCTCCACAATGTCGTTGAAAACGGCACGGCTCAAAAAGGCAAGATCGAAGGTCTCGACTGGGGAGGCAAGACTGGGACCGCCGAATTCGGTAAGAAACTTGAAGGGGTCACACACTCATGGTTCGTTGGTTTCGCCCCGCGAAAGAATCCGAAGATTGCCATTTGTGTGATTGGCGAAGCGGTTGGACAAGGTGGCGATTTTGCCGCTCCCATCGCGTCGAGTGTGGTGAAACACTATTTGTTCAGCGATTCCAAAGCCGCGGCAAACTTATCGGCTTCGGCGGCTGGATCGAAACCGAACGAAAGACCTGCTTCACGCTGAAGTGTCGCCAACTGCTTGCACGCATCGAGAGCCATCGTGTAATTGACGCGAAGCGTTCCCTTATCTTCCCCGGCGATCGCGAGCGTGCCGTCGCCCAAGTCGCGGAGGACGACGGGACCAGTAACGTCGCGATACTGGATGAAGCCCTTGACGGCATCGGCAAGATACTCGGCCTTTTGCTTTTTGTCCGGAGTGACGCTTGCCAAATAGAGGCGAGCCGAGTACGTCTGAGTCGGAATGAACTCAGGCTGACTTCGAACTGTGAAATACGTCGTCTTTTCGGTTGCGATCAACTGTTCTGCCTTTTCTTTCGCAATTTTGTCATCACCAGCTTGGTGGGCGGCTTCCATGTATTTTTTCAGCGCGGCGGCGTTGTTGGGATCTCGTTCAAGGGCTTTTTCGAGAGCACGGAAGCAGTCTTGAATCTTGTTTTGAGAAAGATAGTAGTCAGCCAGAGCCCGGTAGGATTTTGGTGATGGCAGGAACCGGGCCGCAGCAAGAAAATCATCTTCGTTGGGTTGAGCGAGGGCTCGCAGTGCGTAAGCCTGACCGTCAGCGAAGGTGACCGATATCGCCGAATTTGCCGCCGCCGCCATTCCTTGCCGATCTCCGACATCCATAAAGCCCCGGGCTTGGGCGCGGAAGACCTCGGCCAGACCCACCGAAAGACACATGGGAATGAGGAGGATCGCGGTGGCCGCAAAAGCCCATTTGGGCAGGGCAAAAATGAATTCTGGAGCCTGAGAGTCAGCCGAGGAAGCGGTAAAGGCCCCGCAGAGAAGAAAGACAAGCGCTCCAAGTCCGAATATGTACATGTCGGAATCGATGAAGTTATGGGCGATCGCCACCGAGAGCGCGCCAGCTACTCCCACCAAAAGTACCTTGGATTCTTGTGAAAGCTGCCGAATGCCTCGGAGTCCCCAAACAAGAACCATGATGATAAAGGCACCAAGCGAGAAAGAGGCGATGGGAGAAGCCTCCGCAGTGACCTGGAGGAACGTTTGGTGGGTAAGCGTGGTTTGCGTCACCCGTCCTGGGCGGGTGGACTCGTACCAGAAGCTACCCATACCCCAACCGTAGGGATGTTGCTTTGTAAGGTCAATCGCAGACAGCCAGAGAAGTTTTCGAAAGCCAGCCGATTGCGCCGTCTCCGCTCCACCATTGGTAAGGCGCGACACGACCGTTGTTCCCGACTGCGCAGCAGCGGCCTTTTGCGCCGTTGTGCCAAGAAATCCGGCAAACAGAATGGGAATGAGCAGCACGGCGATCGCCTGACCAGGCTTGACGGCCTTGGTTGCGATCAAGCCCAAAATGACCACAGCGACGCCAATAGGTAAACAAATTACGGCACCCTTTGACTGGGTCAATATCAGCGCAAACGACTGAAGAACCGCGGCGAGAATCAATGCCAATTTGGCCAATCTCTCACATCGCAACGACATGACAAGGGTTAAAATTGTTCCCGAAGCAAAAAGAGCTCCCGCTTGATTTGGGCTCACCTGTGAAGCAAAGATCCGATAGCCCGGGTCAAACACTCGCATATCCCGGAATTCAATGATGCCGAGAAAGGCAACAATTGTCGCCCCAGCAATGAACCCGAAAATTGGATAGGCAGACTGCTTTCGTCCACAGCACAGCGTCACAGCAAAAAATGCCAACGACATCATCGTCCAATCAAGAATAGATAGGATGGTGACGGCCGGGAAGCTGGAGATGCTGATCGAGACTCCTGCACAGGCGCCGAACAGCGCGAGCCAGAAGGTTATCCTCAAGTTGGCGACATGCGAAATTTTGTGGGTGAACAGTGTCACCGTCATAGGAATAAAGAAGAGCAGCGAGACGAGAAAGTGACTCAGGAACGGAACCGCGTCACCCTTTAAGATTGCCGCGAGGAGACTTTCATCCGGGTGGATCCTGCCTGCCTCAATGCTGATATGCCCGCCCATGATGGGCAACAAGAACGCTCCCAGCATCACACAAAGAATCGTCCAGTGTGGAAATCGCTTCATTTCGAAAATTTCCTCTTGAGAATATCGATTTTGTTTCGAACGATGAACAACGATGCCCTCATCGAAAGAGCCGAGGCAGCCATCGCGAGAGAAAATGGTCTCACGAGAGGGTTCTGCTTTGGCACGATGTTCTTTTTGTAAAACAAGAACATTGAGCGGTGAAATCGTCCAATCATTCGGTTAGGCGCTTTATCGGTACTGCGTCCGATCGCATGCGTAATCTGAAATTCTGGCAGATAGATCACTTTTTTACCCACCTGCCATGTTTGGAAGCAAAAATCAACGTCTTCGCAGAACATGACGAAGTTGGGATCGAAGAGGCCAATCTTCTCAACCAAAGTATCACGGGCCAAAAAAGCAGCCCCCGAAACCCAATCGACTTCACGGGGAGCGTCGTGTGACCAATCTTGCATTAAATAATCTTTTGTAAAACGATTGTTGGGAAAGAGACGACCGAGCAGCGTATTTCGAAACAAGGCGGCAACGGGATTAGGGAATCGTCGGCAACTGAACTGAAGGCTTCCGTCGGGATTGAGGAGCATGGGCGCCACGACCCCCGCTTCGGGGTGGGATTCCAGATATTCCAGCAAGCCCTTGATCGCACCAGGGTGAACGATAGTATCTGAATTGAGAGGGAAAACGTGACGTCCCTTACGGTTCTCAGCGGCGTAGTTCTGACCACCGACGAATCCCAAATTGCGGGTCATCCGCTCGAGGCGCACCCATGGGAATTCGGCTTCTGCCATGTCAGGAGACCCGTCTTCCGAGTTGTTATCGACGACGATGACTTCGAAATTTGCTTCGTCACGAACTTTTTCGAGGCTGGCGAGGCAGGCACGAAGGTCGTCCAGCGTATTCCAACTGCAGATCGTAATACTAAGGTCGAAATCCTTCATGAAATCCTCTCGCGCGCACCAGCGCGCCAAGCCAGATGGACAAGTTAACAAAGGGAAGCGAGATTCGAGCCAAACCTTTCAGATTCTTTGAAAAGTAGCGAATCAAACTGCGGTGCGACTCCCAAATCATGTTCTTCTTGACTTGCTTTGTGCTTTCCCCACCGTAATGCGTGATCGAAATCGTTGATTCGTACCAGCATCTCCAGCCATTCTTTTGCATTTGTTTGAGCAAGTCGACCTCATTAAAGAAGATAGGAAACTGCTCGTCGAATGGGCCGTCGATCTCTTTCAAAACCGACCTGCGAAAGAGCAGGAAAGTTCCCATCGGTTGAGGAGCGTCCTGCGATATCTGATAATCGAATCGAGTCAAGCGGTATGAATCAAACGCGGGGATGACCTTGCCGAGCCCGGTCAGATCGCCAAATATCCCGGCAATTGTTGGAAAGCCCCGGACCGAACGCTGCGTTTTTCCATCCGCGCCGATCAACTGAACACTAAGGCAGCCGTATTCGGGCAGCGATTCTAATTTGTCGATAGATCGTTGTAAAACGTCGGGTGCCAACACGGTGTCAGAGTTGAGTGTCAGGACGAAGTCGCCCGTAGATCGGGCAATGCCGAGATTATTTCCGACGGCATAACCATGGTTTTTCGTTTCCGCCAAAAGGATGACGCCTGGAAATTCGGATTGGACCATCTGGACGCTTTCGTCCTTGGATGCGTTGTCGACAACGATAATTTCGAGTCCACCGGGAACCTCGCTGGCAACCAAGGAAGTCAAACAATCACGAAGAAATGAAGCTGTATTCCAATTGACGATAACGACGCTGAGCTTCAAATCCTGACAATTTTACCGGGGACGGGAACCGGAACAGGTAAAAGTGGGGTATAGTAGTGAGGATTGCTTGAGAAATCGAGCAACTCCAACAGGGGAGAAGAGGGACTTTGATAAAGAGCGTACTCGTTGCCGCGTTGTCTGTGACGCTAATATCCGTAGGGACTGCATCACCAAAACACCAATCGAGGACGCATTCTAAAAAAGAATCAACCTCTAAATCTACCAAATCCAAATCGAAGAAGGAATCTTCACGAAAGGGAAGCGGAAGCAAATCCTTTGATCGTGGTCGACGCTTCGTCGAACAAAAAGCCACTCCGGCAAAACACCACGCTTCAAATAATTCGAAAGAAATTGGTCGAGCCACCATCGCAGGGGTCAACATTAATGTTCGTTCCGCCCCCGATTCCGGCGCTTCTGTCGTGACGAAGGTTTCGGGCGGCAATGCTGCAATCGTTGCTCAAAAGGGTGACTGGTACAAGCTTCGCTTCCAATATGGCACCGAAGGTTGGGTGCGACAAGATTTTCTGAAGGTCGCGAGTAAGTCGTCGGGCTCGAAGATGATTCCGATCAAGTTAGATTCAAAGCCGACGGCTACTGTGGTCAAAAATACGACTAAACCGGATTCTTCGGGTAATCGCTACGCAAGCCTGGTGGATCGAGAAGTCAACATTCGACGTGGCCCTTCGACCTCAAATTCTTCCGCAGGAAAAGTGAAAGGCGGTAAGGTTCTCGTCGTTGATAAATGGAACGAGTGGTATAAGGTCAAGTTCCAACATGGAACGATTGGCTGGGTCCGAAAGGATTTCCTCGTTTTCCCCAGCGATTTCGATTTCAAGAACGATAAGAATCGACCGGTCGTGGCAACTAAGACGGAGCCAGTAAAGGCGACGAACACCAAGCCGATCGAAGCCCCTCGCGGTGCGACCCCAGAAAATACCGTTGAAGTTATCAGCACCGGCGAACGGACCACGATCGCTCCCGAGGTCAAGGCAACAAGCAATGCCGAGCCGGTCGTTGCAACCGTTATTGGTGATAACGTGCCGATTCGACGTGGAGCATCGGACACGAATTCTGTCATCGTCCGAATCCCAGGTGGCAAGGCGCAATTGCTCGACGAACGCGGCAACTACGTTCAGCTCAAGTTCGAGCACGGAACGATTGGTTGGGTGAAGAAGGATTTTGTCAGCTATCCCGGTCACATCGTCACCGAACAGCCAGCCGTCTACGCGGGTGATACCGGCAACGACAAGTTGGACGTTGTGATGAAAGAAGCGGCAGATTTTCGAAATCGCCGTGCAAAATATATTTACGGTGCGGCCAGCCGTGGCGCAACCGACTGTAGCGGCTTCGTTCTTCAGGTTTTCAAAAAAGCTGGCATTTCACTTCCCCGAACCGCACGTGAGCAAGCTCAACGCGGAACCAAGGTTGGACGCTGGAACCTTAAAGCTGGCGATCTCATTTTCTTCAACACCAGGGGCTACATCAGCCACGTTGGCATCTATATCGGCGACCAACACTTTGTTCACGCCTCGTCGGGTGGCGGACGTGTCATGGAAAGCTCGCTGAACGAAGCCTACTATAGCAATCGATTCCTCTTTGGTAAGCGAATTCTTCCGGAGTCAAAGGTAAAAAAGCTCGAGCTCCCAGATAAGGGAGTTTTGCCGACCGAACAGGAGAATCAGCGAGACACGGACAACACGGTTGACCTGTCAGGAAATCAGAAAGGCTAATTCTAGATAGCCAATAACTTTGAAAGGATCGGGATGAATTTCCCGGTCCTTTTTGCTTGAAAGCATGGCTATTCGAGATCGAAGCTGGCATTTCTTGCTGAGTTTCGGTCATAATATTTTCTCGTCTGCTCCGGTCGTCTAGCGGTTAGGACATCGCCCTTTCACGGCGAAGGTCGCGGGTTCGAATCCCGTCCGGAGTACCAAAACAAAAATGGGCATCCCTTGGGGTGTCCGTTTTTGTTTTTGCATAGCGACTGGGTGAGAATTTGCCAAATGCGCAGCATTTGGGGTTCGTTAGCGTAGCGCCCGAAGGGTATCTGGAGCGTAGCGACATCCCGCCGAGTTTGTGAGGGAAAAGAACGGAGTGAATCGGGACCGTCCGGAGTACCAAAAACTTAAATGTCCATACCGGACACATAGGTAACAGATCGTTCCTATGACACAGGTTACGCTGAGTGTGTTATCCTGCCTAATGTGGCGAGGCTATTAAAAGCGATCCTATTATTTCTCGGTTGTCTGGTGGGATTCGACATCGCCGGAGCCATCGTCTGTTTCATTGTCGAAGTTCTCGGCTTCGAGTTTAAGGCGCTTTACTTCACGATTTGGTTCGTAGCGGGAGTCTTTTGCGGTCTCATCGCCTATGACATGGCAGGACGAGCCATGTCGAATAGGTTAGAAGGCGGAGAAGATTGGTCCAATACTCCTGATTCAGGCCGAATCGGAATCAGCGTCCTCGCCATCACGGCGCTTATCCTTATCGCCCTCTGTGTCCTTTTCAAGAAAATCTTTTGGGTGGGCTCACCAATGGAAGGCGGATATGCGCCCGACAGCATGGCAATGACCTTGACCTACTTCATTGCGATTCTTGGGGCGATGGTACTAGGACACTTCATTTTTCGACCCGGAGCAAACAAGAAGGCATAGTATAAAAAGTCTTTATCTGATAGAATTCGGCCAGACATGGCTAAAGCGATTGAGTTACAATCAGGCGAATCCATTCTCCACGAACAAGTCCTGTTCTACGTTCCCGAAACTGGCCACAAGCTCAATGGAAAGTTGACGGTCACCAATCAGCGGATCTTGTACGAAGCAAAGTACGATGCATCGCTCGTCGGCACGATCAAAGCGTCTCTCGTCTTTACCTGGGGTTCAGACTACGGAATGCTGGAAATTCCTAAATCGATGATTACCGGTGTCACCGTAGAGAAGAAATTATTAAGCAAGAAAGTAATTGTTAGCTTGAGCGACGGAAGCAAGCACACCTTCGACGCTGGCGCATTGGGAATCGATAAGGCCGCTGAAACCATTCAGGCCAAGTAGATTAGCTCTTTTTAGAAAGAAACTCGAAGTGTTGGATCGCACGTTCCACACTTCGGGCTCGGAAAGAGGTCGTATCATCTTCAGAATCCATTTGTTTGGCTACCAAAGCCGTATAGTCTGGAGTGATCTGTACCCGACGGTAATGGCCTACGAGTCCTCTGCCCTCAACTGTGTCCTTGCTTGACAGGGTCATGTGATCAGCATCAGTGAAAGTTACGGATGCCTCAGTCGTGATGTTGCCATGATTGCAGTTCCCACAGTGAGATATTGAATCGACATAGAAGTGGCCCTTGTCAAAATGCCATCGCCGCTCGGTCATTCCCATCGAGCCGGCAAACCTTCCGTCGGATGTCAAATAGAATGCTTGGCCAAATGAGTCGTACTCCACGGTTTCATCGCGAACCCATAAGCCAATAAACTTAAGAGGTTGCGTGCCGTGCCGACCATGGGGATGCCCGCGCAGAGCGTCGGTGATCGGATAGACGAAAGGTCCCAATCCGAACAGAGAAAAAAACGCCAGAACCAAGAGCGTGGGCAAACCAACAACAGCAAAAATCTTGCCTCGTTGAACCCATCGCCTTCTTGATTGAGTGTTATTAGTCATCGGCTATACCTTCTGTGAATTGGGCCGTTTAGCGTATATTATCGCAATACCTGTCGAAAGTTGAGTTTTGCAAACGACTAATCTAATGAAGGCATGTAAGAGAAGCGATGCCTGATTCCCAATCGGAGAAACTATGAAAGCAAAAAACACGATGTGCCTTTGGTATGACAAAGAAGCCCTCGAAGCGGCTCAATTTTACGCAGAGACCTTTCCTGATAGCGAAGTAACCGCTGTCTTCAAGGCGCCGACGGACTTCCCGGGTGGAAAAGCTGGCGATGTCCTGACTGTAGAATTTACGGTCTGCGGAATCCCCTGCATGGGCCTCAATGGAGGCACCTATTTCAAACAGTCCGAGGCATTTTCGTTCCAGATCGCGACTGACGATCAAGAAGAGACGGATCGCTACTGGAACGCGATCGTCAACAATGGAGGTCAGGAGAGCGAATGCGGTTGGTGCAAAGATCGATGGGGGCTTTCGTGGCAAATCACACCCCGTGCCCTCACGGATGCAATGTCCGAGGGAGGCGAGAAGTCGAAGCGGGCTTTTGAAGCCATGATGACCATGAAGAAAATCGACGTTGCGAGGATTGAAGCCGCTGTACGCGGCTAAATTAAATTTAGCCTGGCGGCGTTTATTTCACTCCGTCAGGCAGTTTCAGAGCTTTTTCTGCGGGTGTTTCGAAGTAGTAAGTCGTATTTCCTTTACCTTCACGCTCCGTAGGTCCATCACTTTCGAGGATCAGCGCATTTGCGTTGTTTCCCTTGATGAATTCGACTCGAAAAGTATAGGAGACTTTTTCGGATTTCCATTCAAGGCTTCGAACCTTCTTGCCCCAACTTTCATTAATTTTGCGATTGGTGAGGTCACTATTGCCATTCGAATTCTTGCCGACCTTGGTCCATTCATCCTTTGTCCCTTTTGACGGTGTCATGGTGATCCCGTTGCCACTGATTGAGTAGGTTCCCGTTTCAAGAGCGATGGATTTGGTATCGACATAATTCGACGCATCCACAGCCAAAAAACGGTAGGTCCCGTCGGAATAGAACTTGTATTGACGAGTAAAAAATCCGCCTGTATTGTAGTTGCTTTTTCCACCAGTGAATTTCTCTGTCGTCGTGCCTTCCCAAGTCTTACCTGCGAGCACACCATCTCCCGTTTTGGACGGGGGCTCTGCGTTGGCGGGAGCTTTGAATCCTGGCGGATTATCAATAAGAGACTTGTCTAGAGCCCTTGGGCTGTAGCTCCACCGGTTGACCTTGCCTTCGCCGCTCGTGCCTCGATCTCGCTGGGTGCGATTCGGATTTTGGAGGATTAGATAAGTCTCTTTCATGCCCGAATAGTATTGGAAGTCAAAAGTATAAGTCACCGCCTCCGATTTGTAGTCGGATCCCTTTTTGAAGTTGCCCCACTCGGTTGTTCGCCCACTCTTCGCCTTGCCCCACCATCCACCGGTGCCATGTTTCGCGGTTATGGTGATTTGGTTGCCCTCGACCTTCCAAGTACCGGTCTCATAGATGAATAAGATATCCGCAGCCAAAACGCTCCAATCCTTGGCGCGAAAAACGTAGGTGCCGTCTGGTTTGAAAAGATATTCGCGACGGAAATATCCCGCCGTTAATTGAGGAAACCCATTTGAGGTGCCAGATGATTCGGTGGTGTAATCAACCCAAAGTCCAGGAATCGAGTGGTTGGATTCTGGCTTGTCTTTTACCTTGCTCGCATCCAACGACAGCGACACGAGCAGAGCCTGGTAGTCCTTCAAATAGGGTTGTGCCGTGGCGTTGCACAGCACCGAGATGCAGACTTTTCCATTCGAATAGACCGTCAAAATCGAAGCGACATTCGCTCCATTGTATTTCCACAATCCGGAGCCAGACATAACGGTCCAGCCATTTGCAGATTCTGGTTTCGCCTTTTCTTGATCGGTAACTGTTCTCAGATTGGCGACGAGTTCCTTCCAATCTTTGTCAAAATCGGCTTGAATATCCCCTACGCTGGCGCGATGTTTATAAATGGCAATTTGGCCAAAATCGTCTCCGTCGGTCTTCGAGTACGACATGTAGCCTTCGCCGGCTTTGGAATCCCAGCCCGAAGGAGCATCGTAGGACGCAATGTCGTAAACCTGCTTTTCAAGCGCGGTCGCGTTCGAAAAAGCTGCAAGCAAACAGAATAAAAGCGATAGCAAGATACTTTTCATCGCAGGCATTCCCATTACGATATCATCTTTCCGTCATAAAAGTGGCAAGGCCTCAGGTCTTCTCCCAGGATTCTGGGTCCCTCGTTAGACATATTTTGACAAGGTGTCGATTTTGAGGCGTCCCGTTCGACTAGGGTATGTCGAGGCACAAAAATGGCCCGTACAATGGATCGAAAATGAGAAAAATAATTGTTGCCGAAATGATTTCGCTCGATGGTGTGATGCAAGCCCCAGGCGGTCGCGAAGAAGATACGTCGAATGGATTTGAGTATGGAGGTTGGTGTGCTCCGTACGGCGATACAGTTGGTTTAGAAGTTCTAAAAAAGCAGTTACAGCCGTCCGACTACCTTTTGGGACGCAAGACATTCGAAATTTGGGAGCCTTATTGGCCCCACCATGGCGATTTTTGGCCAGGCATCAATAACGGAATGAAGTACGTCCTCACTTCGACTCGTGACCAGACCGATTGGCAAAATACGACATTCGTCGGCGGGCTTGACGAAATCCGGCAGATCAAAGAAACAGAAGGTGCTGACCTTCAGGTTTGGGGCAGTGCGCAACTGGTGCAACTGCTTCTTGAAAACGACTTGGTTGACGAACTTTGGCTCAAGATTTATCCTGTCGTCCTCGGACAAGGAAAGAAGCTGTTCGGCGATGGCTCGGTACCGACGGCTTTTGAGTTGCAAGAAAGCACAGTGACCCCCAAAGGCGTCATCATGGCGAATTACGTCAAGGTAGGCGAAGCCAAAACCGGAAACTTGGGCGGATAATCCCGCCGACGTTCCGGCGTAGCGCCACCCCTCTCCGTGCGCGTAAAATGCGATTGACATGATTGCCGCACTCTCGCTTCTTGCAACCTCATGGGTTGCTCAAACGACTTCATCGGGAGGGGTTCTCAAGCTTGAGCAGGCGGCATACGACGTGCAGTCCTACGACATTTCGATCAAGGTAGACCCGGTCAAACGGTCGATTTCTGGTGCGACGATCATGGAAGCAAAAACGGTGATCCCAACCGGGAGCATCCTGCTCGACCTCGATGACCCCTACACGGTCTCAACCATCACGGACGGCAAGAACCCTTTGCGCTTCGACAGACTGAAGGGAATGATCCGGGTCTTTTTCCCATTGTCAAAACAACCTGGAGACCCGATCCGGTGTGATGTGACCTATTCGGGAATACCGCGGGTGGCACGCAACGCCCCCTGGGATGGCGGCTTTGTTTGGGCCAAGACCCCCAGTGGTGCCGACTGGATTTCGGTTGCTCTCCAAGGCGAAGGCGCGGATTTACTCTTTCCTTGCAAGGACCATCCCTCAGATCGCCCCAATCACGCGACGATGCGTTTGACGGTCCCTGACCCGCTGATCGCCGTCGGTCCAGGGAAGTTGGTCAAAACGGAGAAGAACCGGGATATGACCTCGACCTTTACATGGTTTATGCCTTTACCGATCAACAATTACTCGCTCGTCTTTAATGCGGCGCCTTACATGTTGGTAAAAGACTCCACCAAGTCGATCACGGGGCAGACCATCCCGATCCACTTTTATGTGTTGCCGGAAGACAAAGACAAGGCTCCGCGTCTGATCGAAGAACAGAAGAAATATTTGGCGTACATGGAGAAGTTCTGCGGACCATTTCCGTTCCGCAGCATCAAGGCGGGGATTGTCGAAACTCCCCACCTTGGCATGGAGCACTCGACCTCTATCGCCTACGGGAACAAGTTTCGGTTCGCTGCCGACGGATTGGATTGGCTTCTGCTCCACGAGTTTGGTCACGAGTGGTGGGCAAACCTCGTTTCCGATGCCGACTGGCGAGACATGTGGATTCATGAAGGCTTCCAAAGCTTTATGGATACGTTTTACATCGAGCAAACGAGAGGGAAAGAAGCCTACTTTGCCGCGATGAAGGCTCGCCACCGAAACATTCGAAATGTGGCTCCCGTTGCTCCTCACGAAGAAACCTCAAGCGAAGCTTATGGCAATGATATTTATGACAAGGGTGCGCTGACCCTTCATGCCTTGCGATATTTGATTGGTGATGACGCTTTTCTGCGTTCGATTCGGCGGATGGCGTACCTCACCCCTGAATCCGAAAAGTGGAACGATGGTCGGGCCATGCGGTTGGTGACCACCGACGACTATGTCACGATTTCTTCGCGAGAGGCAAAACAGGATTTAAGGTGGTTCTTCGAAGTCTACGTGCGTCAGGCCAAGTTGCCTCGCCTCAAGAGCGAAGTCGCTGAGAGTGTTCTTCAGTTGGAATGGATCACCCCCGATAACATGCCGTTTCCGATGCCGATCGATGTCGTTGTCAACGGTAAATCGATCCGAGTGCCCATGACGGGAGGGAAAGGTTCGGTGCCATTTACCGGGCCAACGCCGGTCATTGATCCGAACGGCTGGGTCTTGAGACAATAGGGCCGCTCGGATGCTTTCGCGAAGAGCGGACTAGGGAATTGAGATCTAGAAGCTATAATCTAAGGTAGGAATGGTATTACGACTTTCCCAAATAACAATGAAGAGGATAGGTCTCCTGTTGACCTTCCTGTTCTTGTTTGGGCAATTTCACCAATGCCTTCCAAAATTCCAACGCTTTGATGGCGGCGAGTGCGTGGTCTGTCCAACCTTGCCAGACGGTGAGGGAAACCATGGGAAGACAATCCAGAACGCGCATGGCGATTGTCACGATTGTTGTGTTGCGACGGATTGCAGTGATCGCAAGAAAGCTTCCTCAGAAGCTCTGTTGTTCAGCGCATTTCATCTTGATATCGCGCTTCCTGGGCGACTTCCATTGCCGTTGTTCGAGCGTCTTGAAGAAGTCCATGGCGTGGTTCCAGAGATCGAAGGCCATCCGCCCACCGGTCCACCGAGTCGCCACGCTTCCCGGGCTCCTCCATTCTTCCGATTCGCTTAGTTGTAAGTCAGGCTGCGTCGCCGCCTGACCCAGACCGCATTCGGTAAGAAACACTTGAAATCTTTCATCTCTATCTCGATAGGGGTTCTCATGACGAGCGCCCCGGCCCAATCCCTCACGCTCGAAGAAGCACTGAGAACGGCCCAAACTCATCGTCCTGCCATAACCGCGGCCAAGCTCGATATTCAGCGTGCGCAATCCGAGGCGAAAGCGACTGGCGCTTATCCACCCCTAACATTTGGAATTGGATGGTCGTCGGCGGCGAACGTGGGAGCTACAGATCAGGACCTTTTTGTCAGTCAATCGCTCGATTTTTGGGGTCGTGTTCCTGCAGCGAGGAAATTCGCAAAGGGAAACATACGGCTCGCGGAAAGTAACTATCGCCAAGTCTTGCTTGCAACGCAGACCGAAGTTCTCAAAGCGTACTTTATGACCTTGGCCGCCCAACGTCTTAGTGCCGTTGCCGATGACCTGGTTTCCGTTGCGGAATCGCTCCAAAAGGCGACATCAAGGCGATTTGAAGAAGGAAAGGTGCCTGAAGTACAGCTGACTCGGTCTTCGATCGAAGTCGATCGCGCAAAGCAATCAGCGACTTTAAGGAAATCACAATTTGAAGCGAACCTTAATCGCTTAGCCGGTGCCTTGGGCTTAAGTGAGCCTCCAGCTTCAATCGCTTTTGCAGAGCTTTCCGAACCTCAAGTCCGCCTTGACGAACGTCCCGATCTTGCCGGTCTTCAGTCCCAAATCCTGATTTCACAATCGGAAGGATTGATTGCTGAGCGCTCCAATAAACCTGAATTCGAGGTCGCCGCGCTTCGTTCTCCCTGGCAAGGACAGCCGACCGCAACCGGCATTCGGCTTCAACTAACCTGGCGAGTTGGCGACTATGGAAAAGCGAAAAACGAACAACGGGCCGCAAGCCAAAAAGCGGAAGGCTTGAATGCTTCGCTGGCAGATTCGCGGAAGAAGGCAATAGCCGAACTTGCCGCCATCGATATCGAAATTGAAGCCGCAAAAAAGCGATTGTCGTCGTATCAAGCGATTCGAATCGCGGCTGCCGATTTGGTCGAAAAGTCGAGAAAAGGCTATTCCGAAGGCTTCGGGACGTTGCTCGACGTGCTTGAGGCAACTCGATCCCTGCGAGAGATTGAGCAAGAAATGGTGGAGGCGCAACTCGCCGTCAATTTGGCGTTGTCCTCCAAATATGAAGCTGGCGGGTGTCTGATTGAGGTGGCACGATGAATTTCCGATTGAACATCCTTCTATTCGTTGGGCTGACTGCATTGGGATGCGGCACTGCCAATCAAGCGCCAGCGGTTGCGGAAGAACACCATGAAGAGCATGCCGAAGGCGAAATTAAGCTGACCGCCGAACAAAAGAAGATCGCCGGCATCGAGACAGAAAAAGTTCACCAGCGGAATATTAGCGACGAAATTTCGGTTCCGGGCGTCGTAGTGTCGACGACGGGCGGAAGGGCAGTCGTGACACCTCCCGCCGGGGGGCGAATCATTTCTCTAAACGTTACACTCGGCGATCGTGTGAAGCAAGGTCAGACTCTCGCGACGATCGAATCTCCCGAGTTGGCGCAAACGTGGTCGGGAATCGCCGAAGCAGAACGAAGTCGCGATGCAGCGGCAGCGATTTTGCGGGAGGCAGAGTCGGAAGTTCAGCTTGCCCAAGCAAAGCTTTCCGCGGCCAAGACAAGTTTGGCGCGGCAACGAGAGTTGGCCAATGCTGGAGCCTTTAGTCAGGCTCCGCTTCAGCAGGCGCAAAGCGAACTCAACGATGCGCAAAGCGATCTGTTGAGTGTTCAAAAGGAGCAGGTAAGTCATGCTGAGGCGTTCCGACGACTCGAGAATCTGTTTCGTGACGGAATCGTTTCGAAGTCAGACCTTGAGGCCGCAAAACTCGAACTTCAGCAGGACCAAATCAGACTCGATCGTGCGAACTCTCGAGTTTCGTCGGCTAAGAAAGCCTATGATCGCGAGAAAGAAATTGCGAATCGTGGCCTCCTAAATGCCAAGGAAATACAAACTGCGGAAGCCGAAACACGCGCGGCCACGCTAGAACTTGATCGCGCAAAAATCCGTGAGCGTGCAGCTCAATCGGCCTTGGCAAACTCCAAGCGGGCCATCGCACATGCTCAAACGATTTACCGATCAAACACGACAGACACCAGGGCAGATGTTGGACGAGTCACGTTAGTCGCACCCATCTCAGGCGTGATCAATCGCCTCGATGCAACAAAAGGACAATCTGTGGATCGAACCCAGGCGCTGATGGAGATCGAAAATCTTTCGTCGGTTTGGGTGACCGCCCAAGTTCCCGAACAAGATGCGGACAAAATTCAAAATGGCGCACCGGTTCGCATTACGACCACAAGTCTCAAGAATCGGGAATTTAACGGGATAGTCCAAGTGATTGGCGGGCGTGTGGATCCGAAGACTCGATCGATTCCGGTCCAATGTTTGGTGACGGGAGCAAATGGGCTTCTCAAGCCGGACATGTTTGCCAACGTATTTCTCGGTGGAGAAAAAGGAAAGTCGTCGCTTGTGGTTCCAATTGAAGCAATCCAGGAAGAAAACGGAATCGCATTTGTCTTTCTCGAAGGGAAAGACGGCTACATCAAAACCGAAGTTGTGATCGCCAAGCGATCCGGCCAATGGGTCGAGGTATCAGGGCTCAAAGAAGGTGATGAAGTCGTTACTAAGGGTGCTTTCATTCTCAAAAGTGAACTCAAAAAGGGCGAACTGAAGGGGCACGAAGACTGATGCTTGAGCGAATCTTGCAGTTTAGCCTCGCCCAGAGGTTCTTCGTCATCTTAGGAGCAACGCTTCTCGTCGGATTTGGGCTGACAACATGGCGGCAACTCAATCTGGATGCGGTTCCTGACATCACAACAAATCAGGTTACGGTGAACACCGAGACCGGGGGAATGGGACCCGAAGAAATCGAAAAGCTCGTGACTTTTCCCATCGAAACGGCCATGGGCGGCGTGCCCGGAGTGACCCAAGTACGCAGTCTAAGTCAATATGGCCTCTCGCAAGTAACCGTCACGTTTCGCGACGAAGTGGATATTTATTTCGCGAGGCAATTGGTCAGCGAAAGGTTAAACGCGGTCAAAGAAGAACTTCCTACTGGGCTCGAATCGCCCCAAATGGGACCCGTTTCGACAGGCCTCGGCGATATCTACATGTATGCGCTTGAATCGAAGGAACGACCGCCGATGGAGCTTCGGAGCCTGCAAGATTGGTTCTTGGCCCCTCGTTTACGAACTGTTCCTGGAGTGGCAGAAGTCAACGCCGCTGACGGCAGTGTCAAGCAGTATCAGGTCGTTGTCAACCCTCGAGCCCTTTTGGCACGAGGAATATCGGTCGATGAGGTCGTGACCGCTCTGCAAAAAAACAACCGTAACGCCGGAGGCGGCGCGCTTGAGCAAAACGGTGAGCGAGTCCTCATTCGTTCGGTTGGAATGGCAACGAGGACCGGCGATATCGAAAAGATCGTCGTGAAAAGCGACAATGGCTCACCGATCCTGGTTCGTGACGTTGCGGAAGTCCGGCTTGGTGTTCCAACCTTGACGGGACTCTCGACCAAGGATGGAAAGGAGGCTCTCATCGGTGTCGTAATGATGCTGAAAGGAGCCAACGGACGCGAAGTCGCGAATGCCGTCGATGCTCGCATTCAAGAAATCAAAAGCCAATTGCCCAAGGATGTGACGCTGACGACAACGTACGACCGATCTGAATTGGTCGATGAGGTGCTGCATACGGTGGCCAAAAGTTTGATCGAGGGTGCGGCGCTCGTCGTGGTCATTCTCGTCCTGCTTCTGGGTAATGTTCGGGGGGCTCTGGTTGTTGCGCTTGCGATTCCGCTCGCCATGCTTTGCGCGATCATTGGGATGACTCGATTTGGCATTTCGGGAAATCTTATGAGCTTGGGCGCGATTGATTTCGGCCTCATTGTCGACGGGGCCGTTGTCATGATTGAAAACGCCGTCCGCCGACTTGCCGAAGCGAGAGAACACAAGGGATCGAGGCTCACTCGCGAGGAAGTTCGCTATTCGGTGTGGGAAGCTGCCCGTGAGGTGGCCAAACCGACCGCATTCGCGGTGACCATCATTACGGTCGTCTACCTTCCAATTCTTGCGCTCGAAGGAACAGAAGGGAAGATGTTTCGTCCGATGGCCTTCACGGTAGTCTTCGCGTTGCTTGGCGCTCTTGCGCTGACTTTGACGCTTGTACCCGCACTGGCCAGTTTGGTGTTGTCTGGCGATACGCGTGAAGCACGGAATCCCTTAATGGATGGTCTCGCGAAGCTCTATACCAGAGTTCTGGGCGGAGCTTTGCGGTGGAAATCGGTCGTGTTGGGTTCGACCGCACTCTTGCTCTTGATCACCGGCTTGGTCTTCACCCGTCTCGGTTCCGAATTCGTTCCGCAACTCGACGAAGGTTCACTTGTGATTCAACCCGTTCGGGTTCGAACCGTGGATGCCGTGCAAACGGTCAAGCTCGTGACCGCACTTGAAAAGAAGGCGTTGGAAGTTCCAGAAGTCCTTACCGTTTTTTCGCGAAGCGGAACCCCCGAAGTTGCAACTGACCCCATGCCACTTAGCCTAAGTGACAGCTTTGTCATGTTGAAGCCTCGCGATCAGTGGCGCAAAGGAATGACCAAAGAAAAGCTGATCGAAGAACTCGAAGCAAAAGTGAACGACGTTCCTGGTCAAGGTTACAGCTTCACTCAGCCCATCCAAATGCGGTTTGCCGAACTTGTATCCGGCGTCAAGGCGGATATCGGAATTAAGGTATTTGGGGAGGACTTGCCGGAATTGAAGCGGAAAGCCGACGAAATCGCGGCGGTCGTGCGCGAAATTCCTGGGGCTCAAGACGTGGAGGTGGAGCAAGTCGATGAAGTTCCCGTTCTGCAAATTGATATCGACCGAGGGGCGATCGCCAGACTAGGAGTGAATGTTGACGATATTCAACAACTCGTCTCGGTGGCGATGGGAGGAGAGCCGGTTGGCCAAATTATCGAGGGCGACAAGCGATTTGCTATGACCGTGCAACTGCCGGATGCGATTCGCAACGATGCGAGTGCGATTCGAGATGTGATGATCGAGACTCCGAACGGCGGAAGCGTCCCCTTAAGTTCGCTAGCGACGGTCGAAAAGGTCTCGGCACCCGCTCAGATTTCTCGCGAAAGCGGTAAACGTCGAGTGGTTGTTCAGCTTAACGTCCGCGGAACTGACTTGGGGACATTTGTGGCCCAAGTGCAAAAAACGATTCAGGAAAAGGTGCATCTCAAAGAGGGCTACTACCTCACTTGGGGTGGTCAGTTCGAAAACATGCAGCAAGCCTCCCAACGCTTGATGTTGGTGGTACCAGTCGTTCTGGCCCTCATATTTATTCTCCTGTTCACCACCTTTGGTTCCATCCGTCAAGCATTGCTCATCTTTACAGGAGTGCCGTTGGCAATTACCGGAGGCGTGTTGGCGCTAGCCGCAAGGAGCTTGCCGTTTAGCATCACCGCCGGGATCGGCTTTATCGCCCTCTCGGGTGTTGCCGTTATGAATGGCGTCGTCATGGTTTCGGCGATCAACCGTTTGAGGGACGAAGGAAATCCAGTCTTGGACGCTGTCCGTGAGGGTGCCTTTGGCCGGTTGCGACCAGTGTTGATGACTGCTTTGGTCGCCGCATTGGGATTCATCCCGATGGCGCTCAACACGGGGATCGGCGCTGAGGTCCAGCGGCCTTTGGCAACAGTTGTCATCGGCGGTATCGCCTCAGCGACGGTCCTGACGCTTGTCGTATTGCCCGTTCTCTACACCATGTTCGAACGAGACAAATAAGTCCACACTTCGACCCATTTTGAGGGCAGTTTTTGCTGCCCTCACCAAGTTTTGTGTTATGCCGGTATTCAAATGCGTCCCTTAGCAATAAGGAAAGATCGAACATGAATGGCTTTAGTGAAATGGAGGCGCGTGACCTACTCAAGGTCAATTTTGAATATTCCTATCTTCATGAAGATTGGGTCGAACCCCTTGAGCGAGCTTTGGAAGGGCTGACTCCTGAGCAGGCGGCTTGGCGACCGAATGGGGAAGCGATGGGAATCTGGGACATTGTTTTGCATATGGCGGTTTGGAACGAAAATATCGTTGAACGAATCGAGACGGGTGAACGTGCGCATCCCCTCGAAGGTGCTTGGCCGCCGTTACCTGATGCACGAACCGAGGAAACTTGGGAAGTCTCCAAGGCGCGTTTGTGGAAGTCGATTCAGGGCCTTGCCAACCTGATCGAGACAGTTTCCTTCGATCTAGTGCGGGCCAGTCCGTTCGGCTTTGGCGACCTCGTCTGCCGTTTTAGCCACATGGCATATCATAGCGGCCAAATAGTGAAGCTTCGTGAATGCCAAGGCTGGTGATCTCTTAACCTCAATTTTCGTCTTTCAGTAGCACATGAAGCTATTTGGTGACCTTAAAAATACTTTTTGGATTCACGTGAAAGGGTGGCTCTTTCTCGCAGTTGCTGGGCTGGCAAGTTTTGGATTGCGCATTCAAATTTTTTCGTGGACCAATTGCCTCCTTATCTTTATTGCTTTGTGGGCTGCGTGTCGTTGGTATTACTACATGTTTTACGTGATCGAAAAGTACGTCGATCCGTCCTTTCGCTTCGCAGGTCTTAGCTCAGTTATTCGGTTTTTAATTACGCGAAAGCAAGGCTGAAGCTAAATCTTGAAGTCTGCGACGAGCATTCGATGGTCCGAGTTCTCCGTACCGACGACACGAGTTCGACGTGATTCGAGGTTAGCCGAGTACCAAATTTGATCGATTCGGACGATACAAGGAGCGGGATTGACGCACGTCGCTCCATATCCCACACCCGAGACAGCAAATGAATCGTGTAGATCCTCGGTAAGGGACGAAAAGACGCCTCGATCTGGCGGTGAATTGTAGTCCCCGCCAATGAGATCAGGTTTAAAATTCATCGTCGCAAGGTCAGAAGCAATACTTTCTACTTCGAGTCGCCGAACTCGTCGATTTCCCGCAAACTCTGACCATGCCGAAGGATTGAAGAGATCAATCCGCATAATGGGGGGTGTCAATCTCATCGCCACGACGTTGAGCGAGCGCCCCGATGGCGTCGTCCAAACCGCCGCCACAAAGTTATTGACGATCTGTTTTGGGCGGCGTTCGACGAGGGTGCCACGCGCAACAATGGATGCGTCAGGCCCCTTTAAAAAATGTCCGTCAGCTCCGTAAAGCTCCTTGGCCAGCTTTGCAAGATCGATGGGACCAGGCGATTCGGTGAGCAACACAATATCCGGTTTTTGAGCGATTGTCTCTTGGGCGGCCGACGGGGTTCCGCCAGCGCAATTGAGCGTCACAACTCTAAGGTTGGACGGGGGCGCAGGGAGAAGCATACGGGGAAAACTATGGACCTCATCCACGAAAAGATAGCCAAAGGCCATCCAGGCGACTGCAATCTTGAATCGCCACTGTTTCGCGAAAGATGTCAGGATGAGCCCCACGATCATGCCTAGAGATGCGGGCCAAACCGTGATTGCCGTGGTCAAGTCCCAACGAAACCCGTAAAGAATTGTGAGAATGAGCAGAAACCCCAGAGACCACCATGGAGCCATTCTTGGCTTGACCTTGACCTTATTGTCTTCCGCTGTTCCCACCATCAAGTTCTTGACGTTACGTCGAACAAAAAAATCTTAGGGAGAGCCGCTAATTCAACAAATTCGATGGAACCTGGGGAGTGGATAGCAGCTCCGCGAAGACTCGCCATTTTTCTTCCTCGGTGGCGGCATGTCGATGAACAAAGTCGCGAACCAGGTCTTCACCAACGTTATAGGTCACGACATAGCTCCGATGGGCTTCGATAAATCTCAAGCGTTGAGCGGCGCGTTCGGGAGTGGTGAAAGTGAACTCGACCAGCCAATCGATGGCCTGTTGCTTTGTCCATTCGCCGTCGAGATAGCGTCGCGCACAATCATTTCCCGCATAGCCGAGATTGCCCATAAGGTCTAAAACCCTTCTGAACTCATCGACCCGTCCTGGATCGATTCCGGCGAGAGGATAGAGCACGGAAGTCTCGAATGCATGCCTTTCTTCAGAGCTAAAGCAGAGCCCCACGCCATACTCGGCGGTCCCTTCGGCAATCAGGGACTGGGGGCTGTAAAGCGGATAAACCGAAAACTCGATCCACCCGTTGTCGCGCATCAGATGACGCTCAAGCAGAGCGTTGTAAACATGGTGGCCAGGATAGCCCTCATGACATGCGAGGCCAATAGCGCGATCAACCGTGATGGGAAGATCGAGGTTGATCTGAATCAAGCTCGAGGCGTTTCCTTGGTACCAGTTGTAGGCGCTCCAAACTTCACCCGTCACATACTCAAGCCGAAAGGACTCATTGGGCGGCAGTTCGATATGGGCTTTTGTCCGTTGGCGCGCTTCGTCGATGGCGGCCTGAAAAACGGCGTCCACCTTATCGGCCGGAATCACAAACTGGCTTCGGAATTGCTCATACCGATCCCCTAAGGAGCCAGTGCCCGGCAACATCGGATCAAGTTCTTTTCCGACGCTTGCGTAAAAAGAGTCTTCGCGGTGGGGCGCAACGACGTCGTAATGCTTTTGTGACTCCTCGTCAAAAGGGAAGACGACACCCTGCGTCATTTGACAACGTGCGATAAGGGAGTCAACCTGCTTGGCAAGATAGGTCGAACGAGGACTCGATTCGTCGAGTTCTGATCGAAGGCTTGCGGCTTGGCTTTCGATATCGCTCAACGAGAACGCCGTTTCCTCGCGCCATTCCTCAGGACCGTAATAGGCATCGACATAAAGTTCATCGTGCTTGCCTAAGGCAAGGGCAAGCCTGACATAGCGTTCCGCGAGGGCATTCATCTAGCTGTATTTTGACACCGGATTCAAAATCGTCGAAGAATAAGCCGGGTAATCGGTATGATTTGGGCATTCACGATGTCTAGCGCCGAGAAAGTACTGTCAAAGGTTCCTGAAATCACCCTGGCGTTTTGGGTGATGAAAATCTGTGCGACGACCCTGGGCGAAACTGCGGGCGACCTTCTGTCAATGACCCTGAATTTAGGCTACGCGGCAAGCACGATTCTCCTTCTTTCGATTTTTGCCGTGAGTCTCTTTGGACAATTAAAGTCAAAGAAGTTCATGCCTTGGCTTTACTGGGCGGTCATCCTTTCGACGAGCACAGCCGGGACGACCCTGTCTGATTATATGGACAGAAGCCTTCATTTGGGATACGCCAAAGGTTCCGCGATCTTGGTAACCATTCTCGTGATCGTGCTGGTGGTCTGGAGAATGGTCGAGGGCACCTTATCTGTCGACAAGATTCGCTCGGTGCGGGCCGAATGCTTTTATTGGGGTGCGATTTTGGCTTCAAATACTTTGGGCACCGCCCTGGGAGACTATCTGGCGGACGATTCGGGCCTTGGTTTTCTCGGTGGAGCCGCTCTTATTTCGAGTTTAATTGCAGTCACCGCTGCGTGTTGCCTGATCCCCAAAGCGCCAAAGGTTGCGCTTTTCTGGATTGCCTTTGTTTTGACTCGCCCATTTGGAGCAACTTTTGGCGATCTCTTGACGAAAGGAAAGGAGCAAGGAGGGCTCGGCTTTGGGACCATGGGTTCCTCTGCTGTATTGGCGATCATTCTGATCGTGCTCGTCAGTATTTCGATGCGAAAACAAGGCTCTCGCGCAAAAGATTCGTCCTCGCCCGAAGCGTTGTAGGAACCATAAGATCGATGTCCACTTCTCAAGTCCACCTGATCACTGCAGAACTGCAATCGGTTCGAGCCGAACTTGCCGAATCCTTTCTTCACCTGAAGGACGAGGACTTGCCCTGGGCACCCGCGGCGGGAATGCGAACTATTCAGGGGATCTTCGTCGAAATCATCGCGACTGAGATTGCGCTGATGGAAAAGGTACGGGGTGGACAGCCAACCGCCTATGAGGCAATTGAATCCCCTTTGAAAGCCTTGGCGACAGTTGAATGCCTCACGAAGAAACTTGAGGAGGTTCGCGAAGAAACCCTTTCGCAGCTCATCGAAGGTGATTTGACAAGAGTCATTGAATTTTCGCCGAGCATGAAGGCCGTTTTTTGTCTTGGTGAGGTTCCAGCGTCGGAAGTCTTCCGCTACGTTGCCCGGCACGAGGCCTATCACACCGGGCAGCTTTTCTCATATTTGTGGGCCAAAGGCGACAATCCTTACCTTTGGGAGGACTGAATTCGTCCTGTGGTTAGGTAAACAATTGCTCCATTTTGTCGAGGGCTTCACTCCAACCTTCGCTATGGCTCTGGCTGCTGTCCGGCTTAACAAATCCCGATTGAACAAAAGTCATTTCCGTTCCCCTTTCCGTGGGTCGGAGCGTAATCGTGATGGTCGTGATCGTCGCGGGATCATGAGCGGCATGAAGCTCCTCTTCCCAAGTGTGGGTAAAGACGAGACGATGGGGTGGATCAATCTCGACAAAATTGCCGGTCATGATGTACACGTCGCCATCCGATGACCGGATGCCAGCCCGCAGCCTTCCACCTACCCTGACATCAAAGTCGACGAAAGTCGAAACAAAATCTGCCGGACTCAGCCATTGCGAGATCATTTCAGATTCGGTCCAAGCTCGAAAAACGAGTTCGGGCGGAGCTTGAAACTCGCGAACGATGGTTAATTCGTCGTGCTTAACGGTTACCGACATTAGGCCTCACCTGTTTCCTGAATCTGCTGAAGATAAGCGTCGAGCCGATCGAAGCGCTCGTCCCAAAGCTTACGATACCGTTCCATCCACTCGGTCGCTTCCCGGAGGGGCACCGCGTTGATCTTGCTCGGTCGAAATTGGGCATGTTTGCCTCGCTCAATCAATCCTGCCTTTTCGAGCACTTTCAGATGCTTTGATACGGCGGGAAGTGACATGTGAAAGGGTTTAGCGAGTTCGGAAACGGAGGTTTCGCCCCCCGCGAGTTGGGCCAAAATCGCTCGCCGGGTTGGGTCGGCGAGCGCGGAAAAAGTGAGACTGAGTTGGTCCGTCATTGAGCCTCGTAAGGTTATCCGTAAGTTGGGTGTTGAGGCCAGCCTTCGGGAGAATCTTCCCAATCCTCTTGGCGTCCGTAGGGCGTGACGTCAAGGATTGCTGATGAGTTGGTGAGGAATTCGACGCCGCGGGCAAAGCTAGAGTAAGTGTGATAGACGTCGTCACCGATCCTGAAAAAGACACTCAGCCCAGGCGCTTCGCCGAACGGCATGTCCTTTGGTCGGCTAGCAACGAAGGCGTCGTGCCCCATGAAGTTGTAGTCTGGGGGAGTGACCGAAGGGTCGTGGGTGACGTTGAAATCGTAGTTGAAGTCTGACCCGAAGGAGGAGAACCAGGGGAATTTCCAGCCTTTTTCATCGCGATACGCCTCCAATTTAGGAAGCTCGGCCCGTGAAATCATCACAAAGCGAGTGTCACATTTGTCGAGATATGACAGGTCGCCCACGGAATTGGCGTACCACGTGCAGCCAGGGCAGCCCTTGTCCCAACTTGGGTCAAACATGAAATGGTAGACGACGAGTTGTCGCTTACCATCGAAAAGATCCAGGAGCGAGACTTTTCCATTGGGCCCTTCAAATTCGTAATTCTTGTCGATCTTGACCATCGGTAAACGTCGGAGCTCGGCGGCGTTTCGATCCTTAAATCGAGTCGCTTCCTTCTCTTTGACGAGTAGCTCGCGGCGAGCCTTGAGCCATTCATCGCGTGATACGATGGGGGGATGAGGGATATTTTCTTTTGTCATTTCTTAGCTTCCTCTTTCAATTTTTCGAGCTTGGCTTCGCGACGGAGTTGACGTCCAACCACGAATGCCGTGGTACCGCTCACCGTGGTCGTCGCGATCCCGGCGAGCATCAACAGGGCCGCAGAGTAGCAAGCAGGGCACATGGTTACCGTTCCTCGCAAGAAAGGGAACTTGATCCCTTCCAGCATCTTATAGACCTTATGACGACATGTTGTGAACCCATATGTGACCTTCTTCCTGTTGTGGAGTTTGAAATTGGTGAGGTTAATTAACTAACTGGTTAATTAACTGATTGGTATAATACAAGATCTTCGAGAGTGTGTCAAGCGCTTTTTCAAAAAAAGGCTTGGTACCCTGAAGAGATCGTGATGACCCCGGAGGCGATCGATCGACTGGTAAAGGTCCTGCCCGAGCGAGCCTTGCTTGATGACGCTAGCGCTGACCTCGAGGTGCGGACTCGTGCCGTTCTGGGGCTGCTGTTCGAAGTGCGGACACCACCAAAACTAACGATCGCAACTGACACTTCAACGTGCCCCAATTGTGGAGTTCTAAACGAGTCGATTCGAAGTCCTTACTGTTCGGAGCACTGTCGAGAGGTTTCGGCTTTCATTCGTCAGCTCCGAAACGGAATCGAAAATGACCTCTCTGACGATTCGGAACGTCAGGCGGGGATGGGGCAAATGCTTTGGTATCTTCTTGGCGGAGGGCTGCCGAGGAGAGTGGCGATGGTCCCAGAGAAAGCCATTCAAAAAGTTCTCGAACGCGAAAATCGAAAATGCGAAGATTGCGGTGGGATCGCGACGACGATTGATCACTCACGCACGGCCTGCAATCGTCCGATCAATTTGCGAGCGGTTTGTCAAGCGTGCTGTCGGGTTAGGAATTACGAAGATGGTGACTTTCGAAAGTCTGCCGCTTTCTTGCAGTCTCTCCACGAAATTTCGATCCGGGTCCGAAACCCCGTCGCAGTTCGATGTTGTGACGATGCAGAAAGTTGGAATTGGCGTGAATATATCAAGGACCGCAAAGTCGTAGGTGGACGGACGAAGTAATCTAGCCCCTATGCCGCTCTACATGATCGTCGAAAACTTTCGCAACGGCGATGCCAAGCCCGTTTATCGACGTTTTCGCGATCAGGGACGATTGGCTCCCGACGGACTTGTTTACCTTTCGAGTTGGGTTGACGAGACCTTTACAAAGTGCTTTCAATTGATGGAATGTCCCTCTCGCGATCTTCTCGATGAATGGATTGCTCACTGGAATGATCTCGTGGAATTCGAAATTTACTCCGTTATGACTTCACAGGATGCTGTTGAGCGGATTCAGCCTGGACTCAGCGAGGGGTGATGGTCGGTCTTACGCTTGTCGCCACCCTCGCAATCGCCAAGGTGCAGTGGCGGGGTGTGCATCTCTTCGTAGGTCCGAACGCGCTTGAATTTCACAAAAAGCTCTGGACGAATGTGCTCCTCCCCTTGGGTTACAACAAGGTGGTTTTGCAATGTGAGCAGACTGAATGGAAATGTCTTCCGAACCTCAAAGGTGGTATCTCGATGAAACGCGACGACTTGGGAAGGCTTTGCGATTGGTATCGCAGTAAGGGAGTCGAGGTGATCCCCTTGGTCCAAAGCTTTGGTCACGTTCAATGGCTCGCACGAGGAAATCGATACCTTGACCTCATGATGAATCCCAAAGTGCCGTTCACAGTCGATCCTCGCAAGCCAGGCGTCGCGCCCCTTTTTCGTAAGCTCTGGAGTGAAGTTATCGACGTCACGAAAGCGAAGACTGTCCACTTTGGCCTGGATGAAGTTGACTTTCGAGGCTTTCCGAAAGATCCAAAGTTGGTGACCAAACTTTGGAGGATTCAGGTACCCGCTTTGGTCGAGATTGCCAAAAAGCGCCATGTGAAGATGATGCTTTGGGGAGATGAAATCCTTGCTCCCGGCGAAGGAGCGCTACCTGCCAGTGCGGGAACCATCGAGGAAGCCATGGCTCGCCGATCGGTCTTGCCCAAAGGAAGTATCGTTTGTGACTGGCACTACCAAAACAATCCCGACCCCCGCTTCTATCGCGACTCGATTCGGACGTTGCAGAAGGCAGGATTTCAAGTGGTCGCTTCGGCCTGGCGAAAGCCCAACAACGTGAGGGGGCAGGCATTGGCGGCCAAGGAAAACAGTTGCGGCTTTCTCCAAACGACTTGGGCCGGATACGTAAGCAATGAAGCCACGATGCGATCGAGCTTGGATCAATTCGCGATGATGACCCTGGCCAGCGAGTACCTCCTTGAAAGGAAGACCGAGTTGCCCAATGGCAATCAGTCTTCCCTCAAGGGCGAATTCTTAAAGTTATTCGAGCAAAAGACGAAACCATGAAGCAGCGAATTTTGGAGATCCGAACTTACAAGTTAAAACCGGACTGTCATGAGGCATTTCTTCAGGAATATATCGACAAGTGCGTTCCGATGCTGATCTCCTGGCCGATTGACCTTGTGTTCTTCGGGCTCTCCGAAGTCGATTCTGACTCGTTTATCGCCATGCGCGCTTTCGATTCATTCGATGAACGGCAAGCAAAAGAAGACGCTTTCTACTCCTCAGATCAATGGCAAAGTGGACCGCGAGAAACAATCCTTTCGATGATCGAAAATTACCACGATGTGACCATAACGATGAATTCCGTGGCGATCGAAGCCTTGCGCCCGAAAACACAATAAGCATTTGACGTGAGCCGCCAAAAAGAAGGCACTTCGGGCATTCATTCCTTGTATTCTTACGGTGAGGGGATGGATCGAGCAAAACGGAAAAAGAGGGTTTGGCTCCTGCTTGGAATCTGTATTTTGGCGATTCCGGGCTTCTTTGGCTTCGCCAATGCCATGGTCCTGAATGCCGGGCGGGGCAAAATCTACGAAAACAAGCAAACGATTCCTCATCATCGCGTCGGAATCGTTTTGGGATGCTCGCCTCGGTTCGCATTTTTTCGAGGAAGGATGCAAGCCGCTGCTGACCTCTACAAAGCAGGCAAAGTCGACCGCCTCCTTGTGAGCGGCGACAATGGCAGCAAAGGCTATGACGAGCCCTCGGCCATGGAGAAGGCACTGGTCGCCAAAGGGGTTCCCAAAGAGCACATCACCAAAGACAGTGCGGGCTTCCGAACTCTCGACAGTATGGTCCGGGCAAAAAAGATATTCGATTTGGCGGACGCGACGATCATCACCGACGACTTTCATATGGCGCGTTCAATCTATTACGCTGAAAATGCGGGCCTCGAAGTGGATGGTTACCCCTCCAGAGCAGACGAGAACCCAAAGACGAACGCGACAGAATTTCGCGAAGTTCTCGCTCGTGGCCGCGCGGTCCTCGATGAGGTCTTGCATGTCGACCCCAAGTTCTTGGGAAGAAAAGAAGTTATCCCTTAGCCCCACACGATTGGTCGAATCGAACGAAGGTGCGGCGCGTCCAATGTATACTCGCAATTAGCGTCAATGGCTCCGTTGCGCAGGGCGAACGCAGGTAACCGTATGTTGAGAGGATTGAACCTAAATCGTATTCCGAAGTCTTTGGTCTATGCTGGATTGCTGACTGGCTTTTGCGCGTCGATGAGTTGCGGCGGATCGTCGATCGGCGGCCCATACTCAGCCGAATTTTTCTATGTCGCTACCGGCACGGTTGTGGCCCAGTACGGCATTAACATCTACGGTCAGATCATTCCGCTGACGACGGCAACGGTTCCGACGACGAACGCGGTGGCGTTGACCTTGAGTAAGAAGGGCGATTTTGCTTATGTCGTCAACAAATCCGATAACTTGATCTTGCAATACTCGATTCCAGCAACCGGTTTGCTCACTGCGCTGACAACCGCATCGATCACGACCGACGCAAGCCCGGTTGCGATTGCCGAAACGAACGACGGTAAATATGTCTACTGTCTGAACTCGGTCAGTAACACGATTACCCAGTACGGGGTCGGTACCACTGGACAATTGACAGCGCTGCCGACGGCTTCGGTGCCGGTTGCGGCTGACGGTGTTGCGCTTGCGATGTCGCCCAACGGTGGTTTCCTCTATGCGGCCAGCTATAGTTCAGGAAAAGTCAGCGCTTATGCGATTGGCTCAGACGGCCAGTTGACGCCATTGGCAACGCCAACTTACGATGTCAACAGCCCAAATAATCCGACGTTCTCGCCAGACGGCAAGTACCTTTATGTTCCGTCCTCAACCGACGGCGTGGCCCAATTTTCAGTGGGTACCGATGGAGCATTGACTCCAATGGCTCCGGCCACCGTTGCGGGTCCTGCCGCCGGAAACGACGCTTTTGCGGTTTCGCCCGACGGAAAGTTTGGCTACCTCGGCTCGTTCAATGGCGGAGTCGCCAACAGTCCGGTCGGACAGTACAGCATTGGCACGACGGGTGGATTAACACCTCTGACTCCGGCTTCGGTCACGGCTGGAAATGCTCCTCAATACATGGTCATCGAGCCGCAAGGAAAATTTCTCTTTGTCGCGAATGGCAACGACGGAACGATCTCGCAATTTTCGATTGGAACGGACGGAACGTTGACGGCGCTTTCACCGGCAACGGTCAATTCGTCGGGCGCCTTGCAGATTGCGATGTTCGCACGATAGCGTTCTCATCCATCGGTAGGGTACAAGGGACACGGTGCCACAATGATCGTGTTCCTTGGACTCTTGGCGGCGACGCAAGCCCCTTCGCAAAATTCCGTATTCGATCTCAAACAGTTTGCTCCCTACACCGCAAAGTCAGGCGATGGTGACTACACCATTGGTCCCGAGTACGCAAATGCTCCTGAACTAACACCTCGCGACAATGTCGCCAAGGGAACGGTCTATCACTTTGTGATGGATTCTCACGATTCCAAGATCTATTCTGGAATTGCGAAGAATGCCCCCGGAGAGGTCGTTCCTTACACTCGCAAAGTCACGGTCTATGTACCGGCAAATGTCAATCCTGGAAAGCCCTTGCCCTTTTTTGTTTCTCAGGATAGCCTTGGTTCTCACGACCTGCCCATCATGCTCGATAATATGATTGCCGATAAACGACTGCCAGCGATGGTGGGAATCATGATCGATTCAGGTGGAGGCGATGCACAGGGAAGTCAGAGGGGTCTCGAATACGACACGCTTTCTGGCCGATATGCCGACTTCATTGAAACCGAAGTCTTGCCTAAAGTCAGCGCTGACTATCACGTCAGGCTCACCAGCGATCCGAACGGGCGTATGACCATCGGCTGCAGTTCAGGCGCGGCCTGTGCATTCTCGATGGCCTGGTATCACAACGACTATTACCATCGAGTGATCAGCTATTCGGGAACCTACGTTAATCAGCAGTCACCGCTGAATCCCGAAACCCCTCACGGTGCTTGGGAATATCACGAACATCTCATTCCCCAATCGAAGCAAAAGCAAATAAGGATCTGGATGGAAGTTGGCGAAAATGATCTTCGAGCTCACGACCCAGAAGAAACATTACATAACTGGGTGATGGCCAACCAGCGAATGGCGGCCGTCCTCAAATCGAAAAAATATCATTACCAATACGTGTTTGCTCAAGGAGCGAGCCATTGTGATGGCCGAGTCCATCGACAAACGTTGCCTCAAGCGTTTGAATACGTTTGGAAGGGCTATCGAACGGTGACTCGCTAAATGAACCTTGCTTTCGTGACCATTTTTATGGCCACCACCGTTTTGAGCCTTTCAGCATTGTCACCCGCACAACCCAAAGGTTCGTCGCTTCAGCTTTGGTATCGACAACCAGCGAAAAATTGGAACGAAGCGTTGCCCGTAGGAAACGGCCATTTGGGAGCGATGGTTTTTGGTGATCCCAAGTCCGAACATCTTCAGTTAAATGACAACACGCTTTGGGCCGGAGGTCCAAGCGACCGAGTGAATCCCAAAGCGCTAGATGCGCTACCGACGATTCGTGAACTGATTTTTAACGGCAAGAATGAACAGGCCACCCAACTCGCAGATCAAACGATGTTAGGCGTTCCACCTCGAGTGGATTCGTATGAAACCCTTGGGGACCTGCGCCTTGAGTTTACGAATCTCGGCGAGATTCAAAACTACACACGATCGCTTGACCTCGATTCCGCCGTGGTAACAACGGCGTTTGAGTCGAGTGGTATTCGGTATCAGCGCCAAACCTTTGCCTCGGCCCCTCACGATGTCGTTGTCGTTCATTTGACGGCGAGTAAGAAGGGCTCGATCACGTTTCGACTCACTTTGGATCGGCCTGAGCAATTTGAGACATCTGCCATCAGTAATGACACCTTGAGAATGAAAGGCCAAGCTGGAAATAACGGTGTGAAGTACGACGCACTGGTCAAGGTACGCACCGAAGGGGGTTCGGTTTCTGCGGTAGGGAAGGAGTTATCCATTCAGGACGCATCTTCAGCGACGATCTATCTCACCTCCCATACTGACTATCACATTGAAAATCCTGGCCAACCCTTGAGTCGTGATCGAGTCGAGGCAGGCAAGCATACGTTAGCGGGCGCATCAAACCAAAGCGTCAGCGACCTGATGGCCCAACATCTCAAAGATTATCGAAGGCTGTTTCGAAGGGCGAGCCTAGAACTGGGAGCCAACACAAACGCCAACATACCGACCAACGAACGTCTGGCAAATGTCGCGAAAGGTCAAGCTGATCCCGCTCTCGAGGCGATTTACTTTCAATTCGGTCGGTACCTGTTGATCGGCAGTTCACGCAAGGGCCAAATGCCTGCAAACTTGCAAGGGCTATGGTGTCAGGACATTCATGCACCTTGGAATGCCGACTTTCACACCAACATCAATTTGCAGATGAATTATTGGCCGGCGGAGGTCACGAATTTGGCAGAATGCCACCTTCCGCTGTTTCACTTGATGGACGGCCTGGCGAAATCGGGGCAAGACACGGCCAAGCGAATGTACGGCGCACGCGGTTGGGTCGTTCACCACCTGACCGACCCTTGGGGATTCTCAGTCCCTGCCGATGGCGTCTGGGGGATTTGGCCTGTGGGCGGTGCTTGGTTGGCTCGGCATCCGTGGGAGCATTTCCTTTACACCCAAGATCGACAGTTTTTGCATGACGAGGCCTATCCTCTGATGAAAGGGGCGGCGCTGTTTATGCTCGATTTTCTCGTCCAGGCCCCGACCGGAACTCCAGTCGCCGGAAAGCTGGTGACCAATCCATCTCACTCTCCTGAAAACACCTTCAAGAAGGCGGATGGCACTCAGTCGCAATTCACCTATGGTGCAACGATGGATCTTGAAATTGCCGATGACCTGTTTGGAAACTGCATCGACGCAATCGACGAACTTTCGAAAGAAAGCAAGGATTTCGATCATGCTTTTCGCCAAGAACTCGTCTCGGCGAGAGCAAAACTCGCTCCGCTCCAGATCAGTGCCAAAACCGGACGTCTTCAGGAATGGATTGAAGACTATGATGAGACCGAGCCGGGGCATCGACATGTTTCACACATGTATGGCCTCTATCCTGGGCACGAGATTTCCTTGTCCAAGACGCCAGCGCTTGCAGGCGCAGCGCGCAAATCTCTCGAATATCGCCTTAGTCATGGCGGTGGGCATACCGGCTGGAGTCGCGCATGGATCATCAATCTTTGGGCTCGATTTGGCGAAGCCGAGACCGCGCATGAAAACCTCATGGCGTTGCTTGCAAAATCGACGTTGCCAAATATGTTTGACAATCATCCTCCGTTTCAAATCGACGGGAACTTTGGGGGCTGTTCGGGAATTGCCGAAATGCTTCTGCAAAGTCATGAAGGGCTTCTCAATTTGGCACCTGCCTTGCCTCAAGCGTGGGCTCCGTCAGGTCAGGTACGTGGCCTATGTGCGAGAGGTGGTTGGACAGTTGATTTTGACTGGAAAAATGGCCGTATTACGCGATATCGAATCGTGGGAAAGAGCAAAGCCGTTCCCTTAGTGAAGGTAAACGGAGAAAAGATCGAAGCAAAAATCGGACGTTGGCAGAGCATTTAACTATTGGTCTGGCTTTTCGGGCGTAGAAATGAAAAAACGAAAGGTACATTATGCCAATGAAGCTCTGGTCGCTCGCTCCAATTGTGTTGTCGCTGTCGGCGGTGTCGTTTGCCCAAACTCCCGTAACGGCGGCAAAAGATCCGGAAAAGCTGTTTACTAGCCCGAACAAAAAGCTTCATGCCAATAAGCAGGTCGTGCTTCACATCATCCGGGATTTGCTTGAAGCCGGACACTGGGAAGACGCGCCAAAGTACCTTTCAGATCGCTATATCCAACACAATCCCAACGTGGCCAATGGTCGAGCGGAGGTTATGAAGTTTTTTGCGGGCGTACCAAGCAAACCCATCCCAAAGCCAAGTGAATGGAAAACCAAGGTTGTATCCGTTCTGGCCGAAGGCGACTTAGTCGTGGTTGCGACGGTCCAGGAACTTCCGAATCCCAACGAACCAGGTAAGACCTACACGACGACCTGGTTTGATATGTGGCGAATCAAGGATGGCAAGGCGGACGAGCACTGGGACGGTGCGACAATGATGCCTAAACCTTCCAAATAATTGCGATAGGATTCCCCAGGTCAGACGAACTTCCTTATGAATGCAAATCGTAAGGAGTTGCCCTTGACCAATACAAAACTTGAAGCTGTCGAACTTCCGCACAAGGCTCAAAACCTGACTTTCGCTCAGGCGAGAATCCAATATCAGGATCTCCTCTTTGTTTTCGTTTCTCGTCGAATTCGTCCGACTGAAGAGGCGGAGGATATCGTCGCGGCCATCTTTGTTGATGCCTTTCAACATTGGCATCGCAAGAAAGGTGACCCCCGGTTGTGGCTATTGGGTATTGCTCGGCGGAAAGTTGCCGACTCGCTTCGAAAGAAGAAACCCAACTGGACCATTCGTGAAGAAGACTCAACCTCCAATGCAATGGACGAGTTTGTCACAAAGGCCCAAGCCGACCACGCCGCCGAGATCGTCGCCAAGCTACCGGCCGAAGAACGCGATGCTCTCATGATGCAGATCGTCGATGAACTTCCGATCGCCGAGATCGCCGTGATTCTTGGCCGAAGCGAAAAAGCGACCAACTCCCTTCTTGGCCGAGCCCGTACTCGTGTCCGACGAATGACCGCAAACCAAGGACCAAAAGCATGAATGACCAACTTTTCGACAAACATCTCAAATCGGCTTTTCCGCAAATGGAATCCACTTCCGCACTGGATAGCAAGATTGACAACGCCCTCGGGCATCGACAACGCCAGGGGCAAATCCGCCGTCGATTAGCTTTCTCTGTCGCGGGTACGAGCCTTGTCGCAATTGGCGCATGGCTGTTCCCAGCCGTCAAAGCCCAAGCCTCCATTGGCGGTATCGTGTCTGCGCTCGACCGAAAGGTAAGCGTGAGAGTCATTACTTACTCCATCGATGAGCAAGGGCATCAGACACCCATGAGTGAATCGGTCATCTCGCGAGGAGATATCTATTCGGCAAGTAAGAGCGGAGATACCAAACAATATGAATTGGGTGATCAAACCTACGTGTTTGACTCGCTTCTCGGAGCCTATATCCAAATGCCACGACGTGGTCCCCTCCGTATGCGCCTTTCCGACATGCTTGGCAGTGCAAGTCAATTTTCAGTAAACAAGCAGGTGACGGTGGTCAACACAACTATCGATGGCAAGCAGGTAATTCGGGTAACCATTAAGAATGGCGACCTTCCCGAGCGATACATTATCGACGCTGATCCAGAGACTCAGTTGCCCGTTCACATGACCGTCGAGGCGCTTGAGCGCGGAAAATGGAGACCCAATTCAAATCTGGTTTTCGATTATCGCGATGATCTGTCGATCGACACGTCCGACCTCAAGAAGCATCCATTGATCACGCGGAGCGAATCTTTCCGTCGATTCTTCACGGCCATGACGGAGAAGACCCTCGCTCAGGTGGCTCTAAAGAAATCGAACTTCATTTTGCGTGGAGTTGAGGTCGCCCAGGACGGCACGATCTTCGTCGCCTACCAGTCAGGGCATCGAGCTTGGAACTCCTGGAATGGTTATGCCATCCAAATGCGCGACGACCTGGGCACAACGTACCTTCGACTTGGAGATTTGAATTCAATGTACGAAGTGGATACGGTTCCTAAACAGGGCACGATCGAGATGGAAGCTTTTGTTCCCCTCAAACCAATCGATCCCGGCACGAAGAGAAAACTCTCGATGTCGGTCTACAAGGATGATCGTGGAGAACTGGGAAGAGTCGTCAATTTTGAACAAATGTTTCCTGACGGCCGCAAAGAGAAGAAGCTCGTTCTAAATTCAGGAGGGAAAGGAACCCTGTTGCCCGTCTGGTCAAAGGAGATTACTGCGCCGACTTGCGATCTTTATCCGAGTTGGGCAAATCGTCTGAACTATATGAATTTCGGAAACGAGGTTTACACGGCCATTGCCAGAGCCGACGTCCGGGCCCGTTTTGAAATTGATATGCAAAACTGGCCAGTTGCTGAGGCTTATCTCGACGAAGTCTTGCGGCTGAAGCGCCTTTCTCCCACGAAAGGTTACAGCTCGTGGAGTCTTGACTCAACGTTGAAGGATCTCGATAACGTGCGAACACACTTGAGACCCTGAAGCATTAGCCGGAACTACTCTCCATCTCGCTCGAGGAGAGGAGAGTAGTTCCATTCCCACAAAGACAAGATGTCCATCCCTTGGTCGTGGTCTGCTTTCACGTATTGATGGATGTGAGGACAGGGAATGGGATCGATGGGCGCTTCGGGAATTCCGAGATCTGAGAGGACCAAGCGAAAGGTTGCGATATCGCCGTAAAGCCAAATCCGTTCGTGAATGTCGCACACGATTTTAAAGGGTGTTGGCGAGATGAACCAAAATTCTTGACGGGCGTCGTCAACCAGAAAAGAACCAAATCGGTCAAGAATGTCCATCACTTGAGCTCGATCAAGTTCTGGCGAAAGGTATCGTCCGTCTGGAAAGTCTTCATCCAAAAATTTCAAAAGCACATATAAGAACTTGAGAGGCCCGTCATAAGTTTTTAGGATCGCCTTCACAACTTCGAGCGGGCGGCTCGGAGCGCGCAAAGCGATACACTCTTTTCCATTCGGGTATTGGTGGGTCTGAAAGCTTTCCCGAACGAAAGCCGGAGTCCTCTCCTCAAAGTCACCCACAAATAAACGCATAGGTTCCAGAGTACTTCGATTTCTTCGGTACGATACTAGGCGAGATGCCAAATTGGGACGAACGAACACGATCGATTGCGGGCGCTCGTATGAAACGAACCCGATTGCAGCAGCGGCTTTCGATTCGTCAGTTGGCCGATCTCGCCAACATCAGCAAGACCTCAGTCGTCCAAGTCGAAACGGGGCGTACCTCGCGGCGGAGTACCTACCTGAAGATTGCGGAAGTGCTTGGGCTCCATTTAGATCATCTGCTGGCCGAGGGAACGGACAGTGATAAGCCTTACGCGGTCCATCGGCGCAGTGACGACGAATGGTTTGATTTGGCAAATTTTGGTCAAGGGCCACTGCCTCTCGAAACCCAAGAGGATTCATCTGAACGCGAAAGGTTGGCCCGCGATAGCCATGTCTCACCCCTTAATATTCTGTCGAGCCGACTGGAGCAGGGAAGAATTAAGCCGACCGTGATAGAGGTCTATGAACGAAGTGAAACGCGAACCCATGCGGGCGAGGAGCACGTCTTTGTCCTGAGTGGCGATGCCGTCGTTTTCGTAGGTAACGATTCCATTGAACTCACTCAGGGAGAAAGTATCACGTTTTGGAGCGCGGAACCCCATTCGTATGCTCCCAAGTCGGGGACCCAGTTGCCCGTTCGGCTCTTGTCGGTCCGAGTTGACGCCTGATCCTCTCCGGGGCTTTGGGTCATCATAATAAATATTTATTGTGATTATATAAAGAAATAATCTCAACATACCGTTATAAATTATGTTGAAGTCTGAGGCCGTCATTTTGATTGCCTCTCCTTGTGCCATGTCCAACCCAGGGGGAGTCATGTAAGCAGCTCCCCCGAAATTTTTAGATACCTTCAACCGCCAAGTAGCACACAAGAACGGTGGAGACTCGATGAGCTTAACGCTTGCCGGTCAACGCAAAATGCATTGGGGTGGCGTTTTCCAAACGGATGAACTTTCCAGTGAGTCCCTTTAAGAATTGCCCGCCATGCCCCGAGTGACCAACGATGAGAACTCGTTTTCCTGCGTACCTTTGTCGAAAGACCTTGAGCGTTTCGTCAACCTGGGCCAGTCCCGCATTGTAATCGGATGCACTGGGCAATTTGGTTTCATATCGCCCAATTTGAAAGAATGGCGCGATAGCGCTTGGTGCCTTAAACGTGCTCCCGTAAGTAAATCGAGTGGCATGGGCATCCGAAGGGCGCTTTTGCGTGCAGCATTCATAAAGCAACGGCCAGATATACGCTTGCTTATGAGTGGCCTTGAGATAAGGGGCAATGGTCTTTAAGGCTCGAGGCGAAGGCGATACTAAGATCACATCGAAAGGCTTTTGTTTCAACAGTTTTTGAGTCAAAGCGCTAACTTGCTGTTCACCTTTCGGCGAAAAAGTATCGATGGTCTTCGAATTGTATTTGCCGGTCGCGTTGGCCAGGGTCTCGCCGTGCCTTACAAAGGTTAGGTCCGTCGTCGCGGGTGCGAGAACCAATGCACAGAGAAGGGAAGTGGCCACGTTCCTAATGGTACTTCAGAAGCCTACGCGATTGTCTTTACGAAGATTCTTCTGGGAGGGGATCTTTGTCCCGAATTGAACTTGAGTCGGATGCGGATATCTGAAAAGTGACTCTGGGCTTCTGACCGGATGCAAGAATGCGTAGTTCAAGCAGTCCGGGATGTTCCCGCGTCAAGCGTGCGGTATTGATCAGGCTTCTCATGGTGGAAGCTTCGTTTCGAGCGCGCTGGATGGCTGCCTGTCCCTCCAACTCGGCCTTCAAAATATCGGCTTGAGCCGATCGTAATGTGCCAGCTACATTAAAGTCAAGAAGCCGAACTCCGACAAGCTCAATCCCGATGTCGCTGAATCCCGGCTTAGCCACGGCAAAAACTTCTCCCTCTAGTTCTTTGCGCTTTTCCATGGCTTGTTGTAGCGTCAGGCTTGACAGCCAATTGCGAATCGCGACCTGAATGGGCAGATGAATCGCCACACGGATAGACGCCATAGCGGCCCCTTCAAGTCGGGGATCAATCGCGATCGATTGGAAGACTTTGTGAATATCGGCAATCCGATAAGTCGCGTAAAGAGATAGACGAATCGTGGCTCCGTCGGAGGTTGACGCTTCTTGGCTTCCAATCGCTTCCGTTTGCGAACGCATGTCGAAGCGAAGGTAGTTTTGGTGTCGACGGAGACGATAAGTGCCTGGCGGCAACTCACGATCTATAACACCCTTCTGAAACAAGAGCGCCTTTTCGTGCTGAAAGATCGTATAGGAACGCAGAAATATCATAGCCTTAAGCTTTGGGTGCGAAAGAAATCGATCGAGGCGGGGGTTTTCACCCGCAAAGCCTTTTCTCGAAGCGGCTCACGCCATCCTCCGCACCACCACTTTAATCTGGAATCTCACCAGGGACCACCAGGGCCGCACATGATGAATGTTTGACAGAAGTCGCCGTTCATGGACCGATTTGGTGGACTTCCATTATAATCCGACTTCGACCTGGTAATCCTACCAGGCTTCACAGATATATCGATCAATCGTATAATGCAAGAATTGGGGGAAATGCAGGCAGAGTGGTCTGCGTTCTCGTTGACTGCCAAGCGATGTGCGATGGCAAGCTGAAATCAGGTGTGTTGGGACTTTGCCTGATTCAGAAGGGATACAGCGATCTCCGTATCCTCGTCGGCGAGAACCAGGCCATGCCTTGCGCATGGAGCGATCTGGCTCCAAACTTAAATCGCGGCCAACAAGCGGTCGATTGCGGTTTCAATCCCTTCATCCGTGTTGTCAAAGACGATCCATCCCTGTTCATGAATTGGCTCAGTTTGGTAGAGAGGATTGAGAGTATCGATGGTCGGGGTCAGAATCTCAGGATCAAAGGTCTTATTTGTGCGGGAACGATTTCGCTGATGATTCTTCTCGAGCGTTGATACGACGGCAATCTTGATCACCTTTCGCCCTCCAAGCCTTTCACCGATCAATTGGTCGAGGGTTGGAGGACCCTGACAATGATCGATTGCCACCGCGAAGCCTGCGTCTTGGTAGCGCATCGCCAAATCACACGCGCTATCTTCGGCCAAACTAAATTGGCGACTTGTCTCATCTGACCAGCCAATCGGATGCGCAATTCCTGAGACGACCCATTCTCGCAAATCGTCGACCGGAATGTGAATTCCAAATTTATATCTCCTCATCAAGGCGATTGACAGTGTCGTTTTTCCTGCAGCGGGTGGCCCGGTTAAGAAGAAAATCGGTGGTGTTTCAGGCATACAGGTCGATGAGTTTGTCTTGCAGGGCGTCCTTTTCTTGGTTTACAACCTGGCGGCTGGGATCGGCGTCATACCATGCGATGATCTCTTCGGCTCCCCGCGAAAAGGGGTGCGTACACACGAAGCCAGGTGCGAGACGCTTCGCCTTCGAATTATCGAAGATCATGCTGTTCGACTTGTCGCCCAAGAGACCGGGACCCCAATTGGGATCATGCTTGGCAAGCGTCTCGGAAGCGATATGAACCTTCTCTGCGGTCGTACCGGCGGCAGCGGCAACGATGTCATAAATCTGATTCCAGGTCAGCAGTTCGTCGCTGGTGATATGTACCGCCTCGCCAATTGCATGTGAATTTCCAAGCAAAGGCACAAAGCCTTTAGCGAAATCTTTATGGTGGGTCAAAACCCAAAGCGAGGTCCCGTCTCCATGAACCACCACTTTTTCGCCCTTTCTCATGCGGTCCACGACGGTCCAGCCGTGATCGAAGGGAAGCAGTCTCTGGTCGTAGGTGTGCGAAGGCCGAACGATCGTCATGGGGAACTTATGCTTTCGATAGGCGTCAACCAGGACTTCTTCGCAGGCGATCTTGTTTCGCGAATACTCCCAATAGGGATTGTCGAGAATCGTCGATTCGGTGACGGGAAGCGAAGCCGGAGGCGTTTGATAAGCACTTGCCGAACTGATGAAAACGTACTGTCCAACATTGCCTTGAAAGACATCGATGTCTTGCTCAATATGGTCAGGAGTAAAAGCAATCCAATTGACGACCACGTCGAATAGATGCCCTTCGACGGCGTTCCGCATTGACTCAGGATTTCGCACATCGCCAACAAGTTGAGTAACGCCATCTGGGGTGGATCGAGATGACTGTCCGCGATTGAGGAAGTAAAGCTCGGCACCGTTCTCGATTGCCAACGGAGCGCATGCCGAGCTAATGATCCCGGTACCGCCAATGAACAAGACCTTCATGGCGTGATTCTACTGGATTGATCGAGAAGAAGATTTTTAGGACAATCTACACTTTTCTGTCAAGTTTCCTGGCATCGGCCCAAATAAACTGGACAAAATAGTCAAGTATGATCTCTGTTCGTTCACTTGCGTTGACAGCTTTTGCCGTCCTGGCTGCGTCGTCCCAGGCTCATTTCGTATGGGCTGAGTTCCAAGCGAACGAAAAACGCCAAGTCGCCGTGACATTTGCCGAAGCGCCGGGCGATTCCGTGTTGGATCTGATGAGCAAGGTTGGCGACCGCCTCGTCACGGTGAGTAAGGGAGCCGGAAAGGGCGTGACGAGTAAAGCTAGCGAAACCGACTTTCCTTGGCAAGGGACCAATGGAGTCTTTATGGGCTCTCTCGACTATGGAGTCGTGGACCATGGTCAGGGACCCTACATGCTGACTTACTGGTACAAGGCTGTCGCACGTGCGTCTCAAGCCAACCAAGTCGTGGGCAAGGGACTTGAATTGGTTGCCGAGCAACGGGCAGACCACTGGGATGTAAAGGTTTACAACAACGGGAAGCCTTGTCCAAAAGCTGAGGTCGTTTGGGGAACCGGGGATGCCGAACAAAAAGCCTCGGCAAAAGATATTGTTTCCATTCCAATTCCAGAAAATCCGTCTGCTCTGCCGATTCGGGCTAACCTCGCAATCGATGAATCGGGAGATTTTCAAGGCAAAAAGTATCCGACGAAGAAAGCTTGGTCTACGCTGGTTCTCCCGGCGGTTGCTCGGTTGCCAAAGGGTGCGGATGAGTCGGCTTACCTTGCACTTCAAAATGCGACCCAGAGTCGAGAGGTCATTGCGCTTCGAGGCTTTTCTTGCTCGTTCGTCGCAATGAACGGCACTCTGAAAGCTGATGGAACCGTAACGGTCGATAAGGATGGGAAAGTTTCGATAGAGACTCCTAAGCTCGACGGAGATGCCGCCAAGCATGTCCAAGGCCAGATCCGTAGTCTTTTCGCTCACCGACTCGGTGGAACCTTCTGGACGGGCGAAGGGAAGTACCCCCTCACTTGGTCGCCTCAAGCAAAAGGTTTGCTGTTGGTGAACGACAAGATGGATTCCTGCTATCGCCTTAACAAGTCTGGATTTGCTATGGTTCAACGGACATTTGGTCCTAAAATTCTAACTCTTGACATCAAGTCATCGGTTCAATCGCCATGGGGAGGTTTCCTGTCAAAGGAATACGACGCGACGGAAAGAGCGACGAAGGACGGAAAAGTGACGAGCAAACTCCATTATAAGGATGACTTCTTGCCTTTCCAAGACGAGTGGATGCCTAAGAGCCGAACGGTAACCGGTGACAACGACGGCAAGTCAATCACCATGTCAGTGATCTTCTCCGACTATCGAAGGTTGTAATCAGCCTTAATAAAAAGGCCCCGTTGGATTTGTCCGACGGGGCTTTTTTGTTCAAAAGGGAAGAAGGCGACTTCACCGGGTGAAGTTCGAGTTGGCAAGAAATCGCCTTTTCCTTATTTCTACAATATCCTAGTTATCCTGAAATTGATCAAGAGAAATAAATAAATATTGTGAAAAGTGACTAAAAGCTCTTTTTGCAACTGGCATTGCGCAAATGGACGATGATCGGTAAGATCATTCGGTGGATCAATCGACAGCGTCAGTCACTTATGGTCAGGAGACCGAATTTGAGGTCAGGCGGGGCATTTCGAGAATTACCCTCGAACCAGGGTATGCCCAAGTGCATGTTTCTCGAATACCGGACGAAACGCTTCATCTCGAAAGATTACGAGTCCTGCGAATGCTCGCCGACAATGGGGTGAGCGCAAAGTTTCCAAAATTGACACCATCGGGTATTTCTCTCACGATTTCTGAGGACTATGCCGAGCAGGTTGAAAAAGCGCTTGATGCTTGCGGGCTTCATTTTTCCGTTCGAAAAGGAAGGAGTGTCATGTCGGTCCACGCTCCCAGCATCCGTGAAGAAGACGGACTGATCAGTCGAATCATTGGTTACGCCATCACTTCAGGCGTTCATATTGACCACATCGGCGACATGCACGATCAGACCACGATGGTGATCGAGTCGGGTTCGGCAGAAAAGCTTCTCGAGAATTTTGAACCGATGGTTTTGCCGCCATGTTTTCGAGACGAATATGAGACCAAGCTGACCGATCATCGAATTCGCGTCATGAAATTTGGTGGGACAAGCATTGCGACCCCCGAGAGCCGTTTGATTTCGGCGATGAAAGTCGTTTCGGCAAGAGAAATGGGCTTTACGCCCATCGTGGTCGTGAGCGCCATCGGACGCCAAGGTTCGCCATACGCCACGGATACTCTATTAGATCTCCTCGCTGATATCGATCCCAACGTATCGCCCGACCCCAGGGAACTCGACCTGATGATCTCTTGTGGAGAGGTTCTTTCCGCCGTCATCTTTGCTCAGACTCTCAAGACGCTCGGTCACGACGCCCAAACCTTCCGGGGAGGACAAGCAGGGATTCAGACCGATGGGGCGTTCGGCAAGGCTCGAATCACGGGCATTCAGCCCTCGCGAGTCGAAAAAAGCATTCTTGACGGTTACATTCCCGTCGTATGCGGGTTTCAAGGAGTGGCCGGGAAGGACACGGGCGAGGTTGCAGGTGAAGTTACCACGTTGGGGCGGGGCGGCTCTGACACGACCGCTTCGGCACTTGGGGCGGCTCTTGGCGCTGAGGTCGTTGAGATTTATACCGACGTTGATGGCCTCAAAACAGCCGACCCAATGATCATTGCCGAAGCTCAAACGCTGCGGCAAGTTAGCTACGACGAAATTGCAGCTGTGGCCCACCTAGGGGCGAAGATCGTTCATCCCCGAGCGGCGGAAATCGCGATGGGATACAACATCCCATTGATCATCAAAAACACCTTTTCGGATGATGAAGGGACGGAGGTTGTTCCCAGCGAGCAGACTCCCGAGCGGCGAATCACGGGAGTCACCCGGACCGGACGTCTGGTTTATCTTCAATTCGATCTCAAGGACGCGACTCCCGAGGACCGATCGATGCTTGAAGCCCGCATTTATGAAACGATGGCGGAAAACGGCATCAACCTGTTCATGATCAACATCAGCCCAAGCAGCACGGGATTCGCGGTTTCGAGGGCGTCGTTCCCATTCGTTGAGCACTTGTGCGATGGCTTGGTCGTTCCGTCGATTTCCAAGGCGCGGTCGGCCTATCTGCTTCAAGTTGGGTCAGAGCCTTCGCCTCAAGTTCGCAACCAAACCCGACTGTTGGTCCCGCTCGCCGAAGTCCACGGCGTGGCCGCCGAAGTTACACAGGGTTGCTCGATGGTGTCTTTGGTAGGCAGGGAATATATCGAACGCCCAGGAGTTCTCCTCAATATCCTCTCCGTTCTCACGGCGGCCGGCGTCCCGGTATTGCAAACCAGCGACGGAAACTATTCGCTAAGCCTTCTCGTGCCCGAATCGGAAACCAACCGAACGGTTCGGCTTTTGTTCGATTATTTCGATCTGGGATCGCCGGAGTAAGCACAAAAAATCCAGAAAGGGGAGAGTCGTTCCAGCCTGAAATGATATAGTTAGCTGTGGTCTTTCCCCTCTTTGTCGCCGTCACGATACGCCAGACTGCGGCAGTACCTTTTCTCAGATTTCCAGATATTCATGGTGACCAAATCGTCTTTACAAGCGAAGGCGATCTTTGGATTGCCAACCTGAAATCCGGCGACTCTCATCGCCTGACATCCGATGCGGGAATGGAGCGTAATGCTGCCTTTTCGCCTGACGGAACTCAGATTGCTTTTGAGGCGGAATATGACGGCCAGCGACAAGCTTATGTCATGCCGACAAGCGGCGGAACGCCAAAGAAAATCACGAGCGTAGAAGGTTTTCGGGCGGTAACGGGCTGGACTCCCGATGGCAAAAACGTCGTGATTCGATACGTGGGGACGCCGACGAGTTACACGTATGCAACCGTCCCCGCAACGGGAGGTATTCCGACCAAATTCCCCCTTGAATTTGCTTCCCACATTTCGTTTGACACTGCATCCGACCGTTACGTCTTTACTCGCTTTTCACGTTGGAGCACCAACTGGTTCCGTTACATCGGTGGAATGCAGAATCAAATTTGGATTCACCAGCCAGGTTCGAGCAAGATGTTTGAGCAGATCACGGATATCGAAGGAACGAACGAATATCCGACCTGGTGTGGCGATCGAATCTATTTTGCCAACGAGAACAAGGCCCACTTTACGCTCATGTCGATTCCGGCTGGAGGCGGTAAGCCCAAGAAGGAGTTTGAATCGGACTATGAAATTCGAGAGCTTTCTTCCGACGGACAAAAAGTCGTCTTCGAGAATGGCCATGATCTTGATGTCTATGATCCCAACACGGGCAAGACCGCCAAAATCGATGTCGCGCTTCACAGCGATTTGATTCACACTCGGTCAACGCTCGTCAATGCCGAAGCTTTTGAGCAGAGCGCGTCCATCACGCCAACCGGAAAGCGACTCTTGGTCGAATCTCGCGGTCAAATTCTGAGCTTGCCTTTTGGTGAAGGCGAAGCGCGGGTAGTGAAATCAACCCCCGGCGTTCGGTATCGACACCCTTCGATGTCTAACGATGCAAAGAAGATTGCTTATGTCGATGACTCGACCGGCGAAGAGCAAGTCTACGTGTCTCAATCCGACGGGGCCTCACCAAAGCAACTCACCAAAGATACGAAGGCTCAGATCTGGGGAACTCGTTTCAGTCCCGACGGAAAGTGGATTGCCTTTACGGATTCTGAGATGCATATTCGAATCGTCAATAGCGAAACGGGTGAAGACAAGACGGTTGCCACCGTACCGCTCACATGGTTTGCCGCTCCTTTCGAATTTTCGCCGGATTCAAATTGGATTGCCTACACTCAAGTCGTTGAAGGCACGCTTTTGAACGCGATCGAACTTTACAACATTCCAACCGGTAAGACCTATCGAGTTTCCGATGGCCGAGCGAACGATTTGGCCCCAGCCTTCTCCGACGACGGAAAATATCTGGTCTTCGTATCGAATCGCAATTTGAATACCAAGGCCGATCCGATTCTTAATCAATTGAACTTGGATCCGGTGGGCACGATCTGTATCGCCCCGCTCCAAGCCGATGGAGTCGATCCTCTCGCTCCCAAAGATTCGAACGAAGAAACGAAGAAAGACGCTGACAAGAAGGACGAAAAGAAGCCTGACTTTAAAATCGATCTGGATGGCCTCTTCGCCCGGCGAATTCAATTGCCTATCGAACCCGCAGCGATCACCAAGGTGGCGATGTGCGGGACGCGTGTCATTTATGCGACCGACTCGGCCGTGAAGTTCTTCGATGTAGCGTCGAAGACCGGGGGTGATTTAGCCGTAGCCACGACGTTTACGGTCTCGGGCGACAATAAGAACCTCTTCATTCCTGGCAAGCCAAACACGGTCATCGGAGTCGGCGGAGAAGGCAAGAAAACAGCGTCTTATGGTGGGTTGAAACTCCATATCGAGCCGACGGCCGAGTGGAGGCAAATCTTCTGGGATGCTTGGCGTCACATGCGTGACTATTTCTATGTGCCAAACATGCATGGCCTTGATTGGAAGGCCATTGGCGACAAGTACGCGGCCTACCTGCCAGCTGTACGCTCCCGTGACGATCTCGACGAGCTGCTGCGTTGGATGCAGTCGGAAGTCGGAAGCTCGCACGAATATATCCAACCCGGCGATCGACAAGATATCAAACCAAGAATCCCGGGCGCCTATCTTGGCGTCGAGCTTGCTGGCGACCCTTCGGGCTGCTATCGGATCGCGACGATCTATAAAGGTGACGGTTACCTCGGCTCCGAACAGTCTCCGCTTCTCGGGGCAGGCAAGGATGTCAAAGAGGGCATGTTCCTGATGGCGATCGGCGGCGAACAACTCAGCACAGACGCCGACCCCTACGAAAAGCTCGCGGGACGAGCCGGACAAATCGTGTCGATCACCGTCAATGAAAAGCCGACGATGGAAGGTGCAAAGACTTATCTCGTCAAGCCGGTGGCGAGCGAGATGCGGATGCGATACCTCACCTGGGTTGAGGCAAATCGCCAGTATGTCAATAAGATGAGCGGAGGCAAATTGGGATACCTTCACCTCGCCGCGATGGGGAATGAAGATATGAACGATTTTATTCGCCAGTACTTTTATCAACGCGACAAACAGGGCTTCGTCATTGACGGACGATTCAACAATGGCGGCTATGTGCAGGACTACATCAACCGAATCCTCAACGAGTCGTTAACAGGATTCTTCAATATGAGAAACAGTCCGTATTCGTGGACTCGCCAGCAGGATTATTTCACGGGGCCGATGGCGCTGCTCATCAACGAATTCGACATCTCGTGCGGTGAGGAATTCCCTCACCGCTTTAAGGACCTGAAGCGCGGTCCGCTCATTGGACGGCGAACGATGGGTGGAGAGGTCGGCTCTGATCCAGGTTGGCCGCTCATCGATGGCGGAAAAATCTTCGTTCCGGCTTATGGAATGTGGACCCCGAACGGCCAATGGGCGATCGAAGGAAAAGGCGTCTCGCCGGATATCGATGTCCAAAGCGATCCCAACGCATTCGCAAAAGGACGCGATCCGCAGATCGACAAGGCAATTGAATATCTTCTGGATCGAATCAAGCGCAATCCGCCCGTCCAGCCCCAAGTTCCGCCGGCGAAAGACCGGGTCAAGAACTCGGGATCGTAGATTGATCAATGGGTCGAAGGGGGTACTCTTCGGCCCATTCGAAGCTTTTGGGCTCCGAAAAACGTCGAGAAAAATATTATGAGCGTGTCACTTGCTTTCGCATTGATGCTGGCGCCTGCCGGTCAAACCATTAAAGTTCCGATCTACAACGCCGACCAAAAAAATCCAGCCGTCGTGGACTATGCGGTTACTGTCTTGCCTGCAGGGTTTAAGGACGTGAAATATGGCGCAGGGAAAATTACTTCGAGCGATGGTTCGATCACGATGTCGGTGCTGCGTTCCGCCACGGATATGCCTAGCCTCCTGAGAAATTCGAAGGCCAAGAAGGACGACGACTTTACGACGATTCGTCTGACCAACTGGATTGGTTATCGCAATTCGCGAAAAGGCGGAGAAGATTACAAGCTGAATCATCAACGCTATCGAATCAATTTTTCGGTCGATTATAAGGATAAGGCTGGCCTGCCGAAATTACGAGAAGCGATTCATGCTTTGGTAGATGCCCTAAACGTCAAGCCAAACGGTTAATCCCTGGCAAAATTGTTGGTTTATAGGGCTATCTTGACGTACAATACGCTTGATGGCCCTGTCAAAAATAGAGAGACCAAAAGGATCGGCGTGGGCCGTCGTTCCGCTCGTGCTAGCGGCTTTCATTTCCACCGTCAGCATGGCGAGTTATAAAGCATTTCGGTCTCGTCCAAATTTTGTGGCCGATCCAAACGCAAAATTTCAGGTCAAACTCGCCACCGAAAATTTGAGCGAAGCGGAAAATGTGATGGATTTTTGGAAAAAGGCCCTTCCTGAGCAAACAGGGATGGCTTACGAACCTATCCGTCACACTGGGTTTACCAATATGACGCTTACCTTATGTGGCCAAGCGAGCAAATGGCAAGGAACGGTGCTCTGCGAGAGCTCTGGGATCTCAGAAATACACTTCGATGAAACCCTATTTGAGCAACTAAAGGCGTTAGCACCGGACGAGGCAAACCTGGCGATGGCTTACGTAACGGCCCACGGAATCGCGCACGACGTCGAATCAAAACTTCCCGCGTACAACGCGACGAGAATCCAGCAGATTAAGCTTCAAAAGAAAGACGCGGATCGTTATCTTTTAAGAGTCGAATTGCAAGCGGATTATTTGGCGGGCGTCTACATTTCAAATTCGAGCTTTAATCATTCCGACGAAAAGACGGTGGCGGCGGCGCTTCGTGCGGTGGAAGCCATTTGCAAAGACCGCGTCGAACACAAGGCTACCGATTGTCAGATCCCCGATCCGCTTACCCATGGCACGCTTGAACAGAGAACTCGGTGGTTTATGAAGGGATTTAAGAGCGGTCGAATCAAGGACAGCAACGTATTCTCAACGCCGACTCTTTAGGACTTGTCCTATCAGGCTATTTGAACATAACGTACAATACTCCCCATGCGTTTAGATGAGATTGAAGAGAGTTCTAATGTCGAGGACCGGAGGGGTGCTCCTGCCGGAAAGCTCGCCATTGGTGGTGGATTAGGAACCATTGTTATTGTCCTCCTCTACACGCTTTTGGGCGGAAATCCGAACGATTTGAAAGGTGTCGTCGGATCGACGTCGCAAGCTCCTTCGAGCAGCGCTTCTCAGGGCGGCGTCGATGATGCTGGCAAGCAGTTTGTCAGTAAGGTCCTAAAGTCGACCGAACAAGTCTGGGAAAAGGAACTGCCAGACCAGACAGGCAAGAGCTATGTCGAACCCAAACTCGTGATGTTTAGTGATCGAGTTGAGTCTGCTTGCGGGTTGGCCGATGCCGCCGTCGGCCCTTTTTATTGCCCGGGCGACGCGCAGGTCTATATCGACCTAAGTTTCTATAACCTGATGAAAACTCAGCTCCACGCCGATGGCGATTTTGCACGGGCCTATGTCATCGCTCACGAAGTTGGTCACCACGTCCAAAATCTGCTCGGCATCAGTAAGCAAGTCGATCTTCAGCGACGACGTTTGTCGGAAAAGGAGTTCAATAAAATTTCGGTGCGAATGGAACTGCAGGCCGATTTTCTTGCCGGTGTCTGGGCTCACTACGCACAAAACCTTCATATCGACCGCAAGGACGTCGAAGATGCGGTCAACGCGGCATCACAAATCGGCGACGACAAGCTCCAAAAGGAATCTCAGGGCTATGTGGTGCCCGACTCGTTTACCCATGGAACGTCCGCTCAACGCGTCCGTTGGTTTATGAAAGGGTATGACAGCGGACAAATTAAAGACGGCGATACATTTCGCGCTTCAAGCCTGTAGCCTAACCGGCTTGGCTCACGTATCATATTTCTGATGGAGAGTGAGTTCAAGCCCACGCGGCAAACAGAGATCCCTGATACTGAAACTCTCCAAAGTCTTCTGGCGCGGCTAAACGATATCGATGATGGGAATCCGATTACTCGATCGGAAAAAGTAACCGTTGAAGATGTGGCTGAAGCCCTGCACCTGGATCCAGACTTTGTGGCCCAAGAACTTGAGGCAATGTACGATGAACATCGTGAAGCACGATTGGCTGGTGTGATTCGTGAACTTGAAGAGCCACTGTATCGCGTCGAGCGAACGGGGCACGCGCCGATTGATCCCCTCGGTAATCCGCTTTTTAAGCTGAGGTCCGTCCAGATATTAGTTGAGAAGAACAAGGTAAAGCCCGTTTTGCCTCGCCGCGAAGAGAAGATGGATCGAAGCGAACGCATCGGTCAGATTCTTGGCCACATGACGCTCATTCTCATGTTCGTCCTGATTCTTGTTTTGGTTGCCCGCGTCGCGATCGGTGCCGTAATGGGACGCTAAAATTTTCCGGGAGCGACGTTTGTTCCGGGACCAGGATCGACAGTCGCCGTAACCGAGAAGCTGCCTCCAAGCAAACTCGTGATCAGAAATTCATGATTAAAATCGCCTTCCTTCGAGGGTTGCGCAACGACAAAATGTTTGGGCTTTCCGCCGAGGTCAATGACTTTTGGTGAGCGATTCTCGACGATGATCATGGGCGATTGCTCCCGACTCAACCCTTGAATACCTTCCACCGTCATCGTCAGCGTCGTGCGATCCCCTTTGTTGAGGCTGGTTTTCCCGGCCACGAGAGCAACTAAGAGAATTCGAGTGGTTGCCTTTGCGTGCCCATCGTTTTCTGAAACGTCAAAAGTGGTTTCTCCTGGTACTGACAACGTTGGGATTAACGCCACGACTTGACGGGGCGATTCTGCCACGATCGGCAGGTCTTGATCGCCATTCTTAACCGATGTCGTCGCGGGATCGCCATCGAAAGGGCCTTTGATGACAAAAGGGGCTCCGATACGCTCGAAGTTGGGAATGTTGAACTTGGCCGGGCGTTCTTTGGTCGAGGAAATCGGAAGGAAGGTGGTGCCCCAGGAAACGCCGTCTGTGGTCCAAGCTGTAATGCTCACTCGAGGCTCTCCGGTTTTGGGAACCGACCATGTCCGACGAGAGGATGACGATTCGGGCGCGGAGCCATGAGCTTCACCAATGTCAATTTGGAGACTCTCCATCTTAAAGTCTTTGTTCGAGGCAAAGACGGTGCCCGAAATTTTGTCTTCGGAGCAGATTTGGTCAGGCAAGATAACGGTTAGAGTCTCTTTTCCAGAAAAGAACGTGGCGCGGATGAATCCTGACTCTGCTTGCACGACCGGATCACGTTTTTGTGATCCGATCTGACCAAACCATAAACATGCCGCAAGAGTAAAGCCCACCATTTCGCCTTATTGAATATTCAGACGCACTCAGACGCCTTAAGATTCGGTGACGCGTTTTGCGGTCAAGGCGACGCCAACGCAGAGAATGGCGAGAAATCCTAAGGAAACGAGAAGACTGGTCGCTCGGGCAATGAAACCTAAGATCGGTGGACCGACGAGCAATCCGACATAGCCCATCGTGCTTGCCGAGGACAGGGCGACATTTGCGGGCATCGAATCTTGTTTGCCGGTAGCCGAAAACAGGATGGGCACAACGTTTGCGAGACCCAAGCCGACGAAGGCAAAGCCGATGACCGAGGTCCACCAATAGGGCAGGAAGGTTGCGAGTGTAAAGCCGGTGGCGGCGAGTAATCCGCCAAAGAATACGACGGGCCTCGGTCCGAGATGAGCGACGATTCGGTCTCCTGCCAAACGGTTTGCCGTCATCATTGCGGCGAAGGCGATGTAGCCCATTCCTGCCTGATTGGTGCCAACATTGCGAAATTTCGTCAAAAGGACGCCACCCCAGTCGGCCACCGAACCCTCGGCGGCAAACACAATGAGACAAAGAGTCCCGATGAGCAAAACCTGTCCGCGTGGCCAAGGGATGCCTTTCGGATGATCAGGATGGGACGGCGGGCCCTCTGGAAGGAGAAAGGATGCTACGGCAAGAATCATTAAGCCGCAAATCGCCGCGATCCAGACCTGACAAGTTTGAGGCGTCACGCCCAAGCTGAGGAGCCCAGTCAATGCTCCTGCTCCCAGGATGCCTCCAACGCTAAAAAGGCCATGGAATCCCGACATCATCGGTCGTTTGCTCTCTTCCTCAACAATCACCGCTTGAATGTTCATGGCAACGTCCAGAGTCCCGCCTCCGGCTCCCATCACGAGCAACGATATTGCGAGCCAAACAGGCGAAGGCGCCAAGATGAACGCCGGCAAGCTTGCTAGAAACGCTAGTGCGGACAGAAGAATGACCTTTCGACATCCAAAACGCGACGTCAGAATTCCGCCGAAGGGCATGACCATCAACGACCCAAAGCCAATGCAGAAAAGCAGAAGCCCTAGATTGCCTTCGTTGAGATTAAAACGGGCCTTAATCGCTGGCACCAGCGGCGCAAGAGTCGAAAACCCGACTCCGGCAATCAGGAAGGCGATCCGAGTGGAGAGTTGTTGTCGCCAATTTGGATCACGCGTCGCCACTTGGAACATCTTACTCAGTGTCGAACCAGGGGCGAATAAAGTGCCTATAGAGGACGAGCATTTAGCCCAGTTTCGGGCTTAAACAACTGGCAGCGAACATCCGGAAACTGTAGGGCAAATTTTTCTCGCAGGGATTCCATACCTGGGTGTTCGGTTGCGAAGTGTCCACATGCCAAGACCGCTAAGCCCAACTCGGAGGCTTCCTTGGCGTTATGATGGCGGATCTCACCGGTAACAAACGCATCGGCCCCCGAGCGGAGGGCATCACGCCACTCGTCGTCGCCTGCTCCGCCGACAACGGCGACCTTATGGATTGTCTTGTCGGGATCACCCCAGGCAAGTGTTGCGCCGCCAAAGGCCTTCTGGCAGTGACGCTGAAAAGCGGAGAGCTTCATCGGTGCGTTCAGAGTCCCAATCCGCCCAAGCGGCTGTTCGATAAGGGGGCGAAGCTGGATCACGTCAAACGCAGGCTGCTCATAAGGATGCTTATCGATCATTGCCTCGACGACGTCATCGGCGAGACGAGAAGGACAAATCATTTCGATTCGATCCTCTTCGACCTCCTCGGTCTTACCAACTCGTCCGACGAACGGGTCGGCACCCTCAAGGGGTTCAAAGGTGCCGATGCCCGGACCCTTGAATCCGCAACGGCGATAATTGCCAATGAATCCCGCACCTTTCTCGGCCATGACATCAAGGATAGAATCCGAATATTCGACCGGAACGAAGGTGACGATCTTCGAGTAGGGAACCGATGCCCCTTCACCAAAGGATGCAAAGGGTGTCAAACCGAGAAGCTCTACCATGGTGTCGCTGATGCCTCCGGGAGCGCAGTCCCAATTGGTATGCGCGGCAATGAGATTGCAATCAGATTGCACGATCGAAAGGGCCATGCGGCCGTCGGCCGAACCACAGGTGATGCTCTTAGTTCCCCTGAAGAAAATCGGATGGTGCGTGATCAGCAAATTTGCGCCAAAGGACTGCGCGAAATTAACGAATGTCTCCGAAGCGTCGAGCGCAAATGCGATTCCACGAATTTCGGCGTCACGGCTGCCCACCAACAAACCCACATTATCGAAATCAAAGGCCCATCGAAGCGGAGCGATGGATTCCAAGAACGAAAGAGCGTCGGCGACCTTCGGCATCTCCATCATTGTGGCAGAGTGGCTCTAAAATGAGGAAGGGGAAGCTTGCGGCTTCCCCCTTTTTGCTCAAGTTACCAATTTAGACAACTGCGGCTTGAATATGAATTTCTTTATGATTGCTATCGTCGCTTCGGTGCGAACAATATTCCGCTAGTTTTAGAATTGCCCGTTTCGAAACTTCGTCCACCGCCACAGGGCTGGTGATGCAAAGACTTAACAAAGCAAACGCCTCTTCCTCGGTAAGCTCAAGTCCTCTACTGTGAATAGAGTTCATATTCGCTTCCTTCCTAAGTTAGGACACCAACATTATTATGCAAGTTCGGTGCCGGAAGTTAAATATCATTTTTTATTAACAAAACTCTTACAAGGGATAGGTATTTCGGCCCCAAAAGGCTATGTCGGTATACTGACGGCGGATGTCCAAGGAAGAATTCCTGAGCGTTGGTGGGCAGGCGATCGTCGAGGGCGTAATGATGCGCTCGCCCAAGTATTTTGCGGTCGCGTGTCGCGCTCCCAATAAAGAATTGATCGTTCAAGCGGAGCCGCTTGAGAAGACATGGATTGGCCGTCAAAAATGGCTAAAATTGCCGTTTCTGAGAGGTTCATGGGCTCTGCTCGATGCAATGTCGCTCGGGATTCGTGCGATGCGATTTGCTTCTGATGTGCAACTTGCGCCCCAATATCAACCCGAAGGCGAGAAGCCACAGGGAACCGATACAGAGATCGCGATCGCCAAGGCGCATATGGCTGAGGCAGATGTCGAAGTTGTGGGTTCCGACTACAAGCCGCCGGAGGGCGTGGGTAAAAAGATTCAGGATGGCGTGGTCATCACCACAATGCTTATTTCCATCGTTTTCGGACTCGTGGTGTTCAAATTCCTTCCGCAAGCGCTGGGAACCTTCCTCCGAGAAAAACAGCATTTTGGCGATATTCCGACTAACGCGATCATTGAGACCATTCACGCGGTCTTCTTCATCGGCTACATGATTGCCATTGGTCAGTTGCCAACGGTCAAGGAAGTTTTTCGATACCATGGCGCCGAGCATAAGGCAATCAACACATGGGAAGCGGAATTACCACTGACAATGGAGAATTGCAAGGCGCAAACAAGACTTCACCCGAGATGCGGGACCAGCTTTGCGATCATCGTCATCATCCTCGAATTTTTCGTATTTACCTTTGTGCCTCGAATCAATAAAGGCAACTTCTTCATTGAAGCAATCTCGAACTTCGCTCTCCATATCGCAATTCTGCCAATCATTGCCGGCGTAGCTTACGAACTGCTGCGATTCGCAGGAAAGTTTCGCGACAATAGCGCGATCATGGTGCTTTTTAAGCCCGGCCTTTGGACCCAGTTGATCACGACTCAAGAGCCCCGCGATGACCAGATCGAAGTCGCCCTTGCTTCACTCAAGGCCTGTCTGGAAGGTGAAGAATCCCTCAAGGAAGTCAAATCATGAGAAAGAAAATCGTTATCGGCAACTGGAAGATGAACAAAACTCGAGCGGAGGCGCTCGAAACGGTCAAGCTGTTTTATGCGACGGTGGGCGATCTCGACTCCGTCGAATACGGCTTTTGCCCTCCGTTCCTCTATATCAGCGATTTGGTTCGAGAGGGAACTGTCAACATTGGCGCCCAGGATGTTTTTTGGAAGGATAGCGGTGCCTTCACCGGCTTTACCTCACCAAAGATGCTCAAGGATGTGGGGGCGGTCTACGCGATCATTGGCCACTCGGAGCGACGTGGGCGATTCGGCAAACTCGAAGTGCCTGAAACGACCATTGGCTCCTTCGCTGAAACTGACGAAACCGTCAATTTGAAATTAAAAGCCTGCCTGGCCGAAGGCATCGTTCCGATCGTTTGCTGTGGCGAAACGCTCAACGAAAGGGAAGCAGGGCAAACGGATGAGGTGATCGCCAAGCAAATCGCGGGCGCTTTGGACGGAATTGCGGAGAGCGACCTCGCTCCTCTCGTCATTGCGTATGAACCGGTTTGGGCCATCGGCACGGGCAAGGTATGCGACGCCGCCGAAGCGAATCGTGTCTGCGGAATGATTCGTTCCTGTCTGCCAAGTTCGATTCAAGTCTCGACGAGAATTCAGTACGGTGGCAGCGTGAATCCTGCCAACGCCGCCGAACTCTTTTCGCAAAGCGACATCGATGGTGGATTGGTGGGCGGAGCTTCGCTGAAAGCTGAAGACTTTGCGCAGGTCGTTCGAGCTGCGCAGTAAGTTGTCTCTGATAACGCGGCTCGAAGAATGCAGTGTCGAATAATCGCGTAACGAAGGGTGCCACTGATACCGCGTAGTGAGGAACGAACGTAGCTTATCAGTGTGAGGCCACCGATGCGACCTGAAAGGGAGTCGGCCTAGCTTACGAGAGCAACTCGGGCTAGAATGTATCCACCGTGGCCAAAGCGACCAAGTTCAAAACAAGAAAATCTTGGAATGATTTTGGACACACTCATTTCTTAACCTTTACTACCATTGGTCGACGGCCATATTTTGCCAACGATGAATTCTGCTTGCTCTTAGCGCAAAGCATTAACCGAGCTTCAAAAAAACATAACTTTGCGGTCCTCGCGTATGTATTCATGCCAGATCATATTCACCTGGTGATCTATCCGTTAAACGAAGAGTACAAGATGGAAGACATCCTAAAGTCAATCAAACTCGGAACGACCAAGAGTGTCAATCGGCGCGGTCTGGCAGAAGGATCAATTTGGCTAGCGGGAGGAGGCTATGACCGAAACATTTTCACCGTTCACGAGCGAATCGAAAAGATTCGATACACCCACCTTAATCCAGTGGAAGCTGAACTTGTTGAAGACCCCGTGATTATCGTTGGTCGTCAGCCAATTGGTATGAAGGCGGTCCCCAAGGTGATCTGGAATGTCATTTTCGAGACGAATTTTCTTAAATCAAACCAATGCACTGGTAAGCTCCGCCCATCCTTCGCTTCGCGGTACCAGTGGCACCCATTCCATTACACCTCACCTGCCAATCTAGTAAACTCAGCTCTCGATGCAAGGAGTGCGTGCCGCCGATACCCGGGTGACCATCGCCGAAGTCATTCGGCCTAACGAAGCAAATTTTATTGGAAAGCTCTTTGGAGGCGAACTGCTCGCCAAAATTGACTTGTGTGCCTATGCGGCCTCGGCCAAGCACTCGGGAGTTGTTTGCGTCACGGCGAGCTTTGACCAGGTCGATTTTCACGAACCCATCGAGGTTGGCGAACTTGTCACCCTAAATGGGCAGGTTGCCTTTGTCGGACGCAGTTCGATGGAAGTCATCGTTGAAGTGTATGCCGAGAATTTAAAGCTTGGCGGAAAGCGCCACACCAACACTGCGAGAGTGACCATGGTCGCCCTCAAGGATGGAAAGCCGACAGAAGTTCCTCGCCTCATCTGTGAGTCGCGTGAAGAGAAGATTCGTTATCTTCAGGGCGTCATGCGTCGCGAGACTCGCCAGCGACTGAATCAGGAGCGAAAAGAAGCCTACGACCGAATAGAGCACATGTCGCTGTACGAATTGGACGAAGCGCTCGCGAAACTCTAGCGAGCACCAAAAAACCAGGTCGTCCAGATCGTAGCGTAAGCAAGCGAACCGAGGATGCATGCCTTAGAAACAAATTCGCGGTTTTGCTGAGCGTACCAAGCCATTGTTCCCCAAGCCACACCAATGGTGAGTCCCTTGACAAAAGCGAAGAGCCATTCGCTTTGGTTAATAAAGACTCGCATTAAAGGATTTAACTCGACGATCATGCCCTTCGAATGAAGGACCGCAGTCGAAATCAGGTCGATGACTCCGATCGCCAACAGCACGACAAGGCTTTTGGTAGGAAACGCGAGGCTCATTGCCTTGCGAAATCGCAGGATTCGTGCCGATGTCATCTCAGTTACTGACATTTTCTATAAACCTATCGATGAGGTCACGCGCTTCGCTCTCCGAACAACCGTAATGGTTGAGCACGACCGAGACGATTCGGGTGTCACCGTTCTTACACTTTACGAAACCACTCAGCGCGCTGACCATGTCAAGACTGCCGGTTTTTCCAATAAATTCGACATTCTTAAGACGTTTGGCAAGAGTGCCAACTCCCGAATGCGCAAGAGAATCTTGCCACAATTGCGAGGTCTTTTGCTGGGTTGTCCAGTAGAGCAGTTTGGCGATATTGCGTACCGTCGTCTGATTTTTTCGACTCAAGCCGCTTCCGTCTTCGCACCGAAAATAGTCCGTGTCGAGACCCACCGTATTCACCAACCAGTCGGTAATGGACTTTCGGGCATCGCTGTAATTCGACGCTTTCGACCCAATCATCAGCAAATGCTCGGCCAAGCAATTATCGCTTGGCTGTAGGCAATTTTGGATCAGTGTCGAAATCGGGGGACTCGGAACTTCCTCGGTTGGTTTGTCCTGAGGAACGTCCTCAAGTTCACTGAGGATTGGGTTCTTTGTTCCCGTTAAACAAGAAATGGCAGTTTGGCTAGGATTCGGATCCGACAGCGTGTCGATTTTTTGGGTCGTCGTCGGGAGCTTGCCCGTGACTTGAAGGGTGGCCGAATCGACGTCATATTGAATCCGAATCGGCTTATTGCCAGGGATTAGCGTCACTTTTGCCAAGACCGGTGTGTGAGGTTCGAAAACGAGCCCTTTGGGACCGGCTTGAAGCTCAAATCCCGCTCGATCCACGCTAAAGGCGTGAACGGCAGGAGCATATCGATTTGGGGCATCGCCAAGCTGCCAAGTATCGGGCCGCTCACATTGGTAAGCCTGCTTAAGAAAGATTCGATGGCCTGATCCGATGTGATATTTCGTTCGAAAATCGACCAATGCCGAAGAGGCGAGGGTAGGGTCGCCGTCGGCTTCGATTTTCACCTCGTATTTGCTAAACCAAAACTTTGTGGAGGATTGATACGTGGGTCCACGTTGCGCGAGAGCATAGGCACAGGTAAACAGCTTTTCGTTGCTGGCGGGCATGACCCGTTGATCAGGGTTACGCTCAAAAAGAACTTTTCCGTTCGTGTCCGTCACGACCGCACAAACCATCGCACCTTTTAGTTTGGGGTCATCGAGTGGACTTCCGAGACTCTGAATCGATCCCAGTGCAAGCAACTCAAGCATAGACTTATTCTATCCTTCGCGGGGGTGAATCGTCAGAATAAGAATCTCAAATGAAATCCTTATGTGCTATTTTCGAAGAAATTGGAGCATAATGGAGCAGTCGGGTTCGAGTGACCCGAAATAGTTTCATTGAGTCCTTACGATTTGCAAATGAGTAGTTTCAGGTCCGGACAGAAAGACACGAAACTACGAGCAAGTTAAATGGCATTAAAGAATCTCTACGTAGGAAACCTGTCCTACAACACAAACGAAGAAGGTCTGCTCATGGCCTTCGCTGACTTCCAGCCACAAAACGCAAAGATTATCCCGAACCGAGGATTTGGCTTTGTCGAGGTTCCGGAAGAATTGATGGAAGCAGCGATCCAAAAAATGGATGGCGCGGCAGTCGATGGCCGTAATCTCAAGGTGAACGAAGCCCGACCGAAAGAAGATCGCCCGCGATTTGGCGGTGGTGGCGGTGGCGGCGGTAGCTACGGTGGTGGCGGTGGTCGCCCCGGTGGCGGCGGTGGCTATGGCGGCGGCGGTGGTCGCAGCGGTGGCGGCGGCTATGGCGGTGGCGGTGGTCGCAGCGGCGGCGGTCGAGATGACCGACGTGGCGGCGGTGGTCGCGGACGCTACTAAGCGTTTCCAATCACAAAATTTGGCTCAGGGTGTTACCCTGAGCCTTTATCATTTGTGAGCCTTGAAACGAAGCCGAATATAGTCGGCGGTCCAATCGCCAAACTCATCTCTTAAAGCCGGGGCCAACAACTCTTCGATTTCATCAATCATGAGGGTTTGAGCCGCGGGGTCTGCATCCTCCAAGAATGGTTTGCCGAAAGTTTCGAGCCATCCACGAATCCCAGTTGGCAAAGGAGTCGGGCGAGGAATCAGTTCCATATAGTCGACCGAAAATCCAGCATCTTCGAGAACCGAGCGAAACTTTCGCACGCTAGGATAGATCACTGGCTTTTTGCCCGCCCACGGCAATCCATGTTTGGCAAGCGTCGCTCGAACGGCCGTATTGATCGCGGCAACGTTGCCATGGCCACCGAACTCACCAATAAATTCGCCTCCCTGTCGTAAGGCTCGAAAAACGTTAGCCGCAAGCCGTGGATGGTCCTGAATCCAGTGAAGTGTGGCGTTGGTGAAGATCGAATCGAATTCATTGGTGAATGCCATATCGAGGGCATCCATCACGTGGGCATCCAATCCCTTTGCCTTTGCCGCATCAATCATGCTGTCCGATGCATCAATGCCGACCACATCAGCTCCTTTTTCGGCGAGTTCAAGAGTTAGTCTCCCATCGCCGCATCCGAGGTCGAGAACACGTTTGCCTGAGATGTCCCCAAGGAGACCCGCGACGGCCGATCCGTACTCCGAAACAAACGCCGCGTTCTTTACATACCTTTCTGCATTCCAATCGTTCGATGCCATTAACTTCAGTATGTCCTATCCAGTTTTTCGCGAAAGGACCTAGTATTTGAACTTGAATGTTAAAGGCTCGTCAAAAAAGAAAATGAACCTATTTAGGATCGAAATGAACCCGTTGATCTACTAGCTGAGAAAAATTGTCAGGTTTTCGATCTCAATCGAGCCCATGAAGATGGAATCAAATTCGTACAGGCGGTGGAAACGAAAGTGAGGGGTGGGTTATGCCATTAACAACAGCAACTAGAGCGGACGCATCACAGCGTTCAGTACGATTAACGAAACGAGAAATCGAAGTTCTCAGTCTTATCGCACAGGGACATAGCAGCAAGGAAGCGGCTGATGTTCTTTATGTGTCGAAGCGAACAGTCGATTTTCATCTTGCAAACATTTACGACAAACTTCAAGTCAGCAACCGAGTTCAGGCTTTTCGTGCCGCGACTCGACTTGGTTTGATCCCGTTCGAACCGTCATTCGGTCACGTACGTGGTGAAGGCTAAGTCCGCTAAACTGGCTTAAAATTCACAAAGACGGCCACTCAATGATGAGTGGCTTTTTCTATTTTAGAGCCCTCTAAATTGGTCATACTAGATGAATGTCTACGACGCTCAAATACTTGCATGGGAGCCAGGTTCAATTCAGTCGCCGGGACGATTCGCTTTTCCTGGATTGCACGATCGATGGCGAGGTCTATCCAAACATTCATTTGGTTCGAGCCTTTCCTCTGAGTGAACCAACAAAAATGATCTCGATTCGGGATGCGGACAACAAAGAGTACGGAATTATCGAGAGCCTCATCGACCTCGACGACGTGAGCCGTGAATTTGCGAGCGACGAACTCGATCGGCGTTATTTTACGCCGGCAATAACCAAAATCAACTCGCTCAAAAACGACGCTAGCATGTGGAAATTTGACGTCGAAACCACACGTGGACATTCCGATTTCTTCGTCCGAAACTGGCGCGATAATGCTCATGAACTGACGTCGGGACGTTGGCAGATCACGAGTGTGGATGGTGGCCGGTACGAGATTCTCAATCTCGACGACCTCGACGAGCGAAGTCAGATCTTGATTGAACAGCTTCTTTAATCGAATTCTGGATTGGATCTATCCGCCCAAGTGCCCGATCTGCCGAAGGCTTTCTCAAGATTTGCCCTGCGGGCGTTGTCGTCAATTTCTCGTGCGCGATTCATTTGTGATGACAAGCCCGGTCGCTGGTGTCGATGAGGTTCGAGCGTACTATCCCTATGAAGGTGCCGCCTCAGATCTCGTAAAAGCCCTGAAGTATTATCGCGAGACTTCATTGATCGGCTTTATGGCCCAGGAACTAAGCGACTTGTACGAAGAATGGGATGTAGAGGTCGATCTCATTGTTCCCGTTCCCATCCATCGAAGTCGTGAAGGTGAACGCGGATTTAATCAAGCCGAGAAACTTTGTGAAAAGCTGCCAAAAGAGAAGCGCATCAAGCATCTCGTGCGAATCCGCAAAACAGCGCCGCAAGTGAATCTATCTCCCGAACAAAGGGCCGTCAATCTCGTTGGAGCTTTTCGATGCGACAAGGACCTTGTCGGTCAACGAGTCCTCCTCGTTGATGATGTTTTCACGACAGGTGCGACGGCGAGGGAATGCGCCAAGGCTTTGAAAGACGCCGGGGCAGCGTGGGTGGGCGTCCTGGTCTTCGCAAGTGGACGTCGATAAGCCGGAATACGGGTAAAACGATTAAGTGACGAAAATCATTAACGCAGCAATTTGGTTGTACGGCATTTTTAGCATTGGCCTCGGAGCCAAGGCCTACTTCGCCCCAGAAGAAGGACATCAACCTCACATTGTTTCGCTCATTGCCGGGACGATTCTTGGACTGCTGATGATTGGGTCTTACTTTTTGTGGACAAAGAATCCCCGGGCCGGACGAATCATGTCGCTCGTGTTGGGGCTTTTGGCGATGGGCAACTTTGGGCCCAAAACATTCCAAGGCGTGATGTATCCCGCAGGTGTCATGTTCTTCAGTTCACTAGTATTGGTTCTGCTCCTCGGATCAGGGCATATGGCCGCCAAAAAGAATAAGGGGACGGAGGCATAATGCTCGGAACTGCCATCGCTGCCGGAATTGGGCTAATCGTTCAGCAAGGTGATGGTAAGTCGCCAATGCCAAATCCCTGGAAAGATCCAGGCTACATGAAACTGGTTTGGATTCAATCGCCGAACTATGGCAAACGGCCCGAAGGATACGACGTCGATACCGTCGTCATTCACTCGACGGTGATCCCGACCCTCGAAAAGACCACTGAAGCTTTTCAACGGGAGTCGAGCCAGGTGAGCGCACACTTTACAATTGGTAAAGATGGTTCGATTGTCCAAAACGTCAGCACATTTGATCGGGCTTGGCACGCGGGAGTGAGCAAAGACTACTTTGGCCGCGACAATGTCAACCATTTTTCCGTCGGAATCGAACTCGTAAATTTGAACGACGGTAAGGACCCTTACCCCCAAGCGCAAATCGACGCCCTTCACGCAATCATTGTTGTTCTAAAAAGACGATTTCCCATTAAGCAACTCACCAGTCACGAATTCATCGCGAAGCCGTTTGGTCGAAAGAACGATCCGATGGCATTTCCTTGGGAGAAATTGAAGGACCTAGGGCTTCCGATGTACTACGGCAAACCTCAAAACGAAAAATAGGAACATTTCGGAAGAAAGGAGCATTAGAAGAAATATGATCGCCACCTTAATCCTCGCAACTCAAATCGTCAAGTCCGATGGGATCGCAACGACGAGTCCCAAACGAGCGGATAAAGTCGTCCTCACCGACGCCGAATGGAAGAAGCGCCTGACCCCAGAGCAATATGACATCCTCCGCGCAAAGGGAACCGAGCCAGCCTTCTGTGGCGTGAACCTGGATCAAAAAGGAGCCGGAACCTACTACTGCGTTGGCTGCAATCTTCCGCTGTTCGAAGCCGGCACGAAATTCAACTCGGGAACAGGTTGGCCGTCCTTCTTTAAGCCTATCGATACTAAGAATATTTGGTTCAAAGTGGATCGGTCGTTCGGAACGGTTCGAACTGAGGTGCTTTGTGCTCGATGCGACGGACACTTAGGCCACGTCTTCGACGATGGTCCCGCCCCTTCTGGCCTTCGCTATTGCATGAACGGCAAGGTTCTCAAGTTCGTGCCGAAAAAGAAAGACTGAGCAAGTCCTTACGAATAAAAAATGGCCGGAGGAGTTTCCCCCGGCCATTTTTTATTTCACATCCGCTTGGAGTTAGATCGAGCCGAAAAGTGTTTTGATTTCGTTGATCGTCAGGCGGAAGTCATCCCAAGGGTTATAGCTTGTGATGGGATCTGTGCTCGGGAATCCGGTTTCGCGTCGGGGATCTGCGGTGTAGCCGTTGACCCAAAAGATTCGTCCCAGGTTTGGCAGCTTGCCCTGAGCCGAGCGGCTGTACAACTCGTCCCGAATGGCCGCGAAAAGGCTTGCTCGCGATGGAGGGACTGGAGCGACAACGGTAACACCATCGACGACTCGGGTCGAACCAAGCAGAATCGAATCAGAACGAATCTGATCAGTCGTCTTGGGCGTTCCATTGACAGAGAATTGATAGTTGCTGGGGCTGAGAATCTGCGCATTCAACTCGCCATAAGTCAGATAGCATTCCGTGAGATCGACGATCGGAGCCGCGCTTGGCATGGGCAAGCGACCGTATCCTTTGATCGCAAGCGCAACCTCATCGACCCATCGCTTGGCATATTCTTGCGGCGTTTCCCACCGGCCGTTAAGCGTATGGTCGGTATTGACGTCCGGCCAATAGAACCGAATCGTAGGATCGGTGCCGCGCACCCATTGAAGGACCGGCGAGCGGAAGTGGACCGATCGCCTCGTGCATTGGGCGGCCCAGCCGTAGTTGTTGTTTGGCCCAAACATTTCATCGTAATAAGAAAAGACCTCGGTGAGACCCGGGACGACGGCGCCGGGCCAGTTGATGGCGCGGAGACCACCATAGAGGTCGTATTGTACGAATGCCTGATTTCGGGCTTCGGTCAAGAATGAAAAGGCGGGAAGGTTAAGTTGATTGGTCCAGGTCGCGCCACCCGAAAGTTTAGTAGCATAGGTATCGTCCGGTCGCCAAAGGATGCCGTTCGTAGTGTCTTCCATAACCTGACCCATCCCGGTCCAAGTTCCTGGAGTCCCGAAAACGGATGAACCCGGATGAGCGGTTCCCATCTCGTTGCCAAGTTGGAAGCCGATTCGACTGATGATGTTGGACGTAATTTTGCCCGGATAAGCGGGTTTGGCCTGATCGACGGCGTAATTGTTGACCGCCGTCACAAAGCTCTGCACCTGATTTCGAAGGTACGGGCGGTTCGCCGCAGCCGGCTTAAACCAGTCCCGAGTCAACGGGTTGTCGAACCATCCGTCATTGTTGGAATATCGATTCGGAACGCCGGGTGACAAAACCCAGAGAAGATTGAGGCCGTCGGTGGTCGTCGGCATGTTTGGGAAGAGAACTTTTCCAGTAACCGCCGCTTGATAGCGATCCCAATCCGTTGGGCCGCCGGTGGCCGTTAAATAGTGTTCCCAAAGGTTTACCGAGGCACGAACCCACGAACCCCTTGGCATGACATTAAGAACCGCATACGCGCCCTGCCATGGTTGACAGCTATTATCCCAATAGCTGCGAGTCGCTCCATCGAGCTTATATAAATAGGTTCCATCCGATTGGAGTACTCGGGCATAGTTTTGAGATGTCGAGTGGGCCGGAAATTCGACCTGAAGCCCAAAGTGATCTTTTGTCCAAGCCTGCACCTCAGCGGAAGCCTGTCCAAATCCAATTGCAGGGACAAGCCCCACAACAATTGCAAAATAACGCATCAATCAGAAATATACATCCTGAAAATTGAGCCTTCCAAAATGAAGACCTTGAGAATTCCGTTAGGTTTTGCTATTTAGAACCTAAAGTAACCCCAAGTCGAGTCCCAAACCATGGAAAAAACCTGGTGTTTTTTCTGGTGTCCCACCACCAAATTTACCGATAACTGATCTATAGGATCGGGCTGCAAAGACTTTGTGAGCCGACGGGATATATTGGATGCCACTTTACGCATATAAAGCAATCGATACGGCTTCGGGACGGGTCGTTCAATCGACGATCGAAGGAGAGTCAGAACAGAGCGTCGCGGCTAAGCTGCGCGATCAAGCGCTGCATGTGGCTGAGGTCAAACTCGCAAAAGGTGCAAAGCAGGCTGGCGGTAAGAAGAAAATCAAGCCTAAGTCGTTGGTCGTCTTTTCACGTCAGTTTGCGACCATGATCGACGCGGGTATCCCGATTCTTCGCTGCCTTGATATTTTGCAAGGACAGTGTAAAGACCCAGCGCTAAAAACGACTTTGGAATCCGTTACCGTCGACGTTAAAGGCGGTATGACGCTGAACGAGGCGATGGCCAAGCATCCCGACGTGTTTAACCGGCTCTATGTCAACATGATCCGAGCTGCTGAACTCGGCGGTATCTTGGATTTGATCCTCGACCGGCTTGCTCAGTTTCTTGAGTATGAAGCCGAAGTGAAAGGCAAGATCAAGAGCGCAATGACCTATCCCGTTTTGGTATTGGTCTTCTCTCAGATCATGCTTTTTGCCCTGTTCACGTTCGTCCTTCCAAAGTTCAAAGATATTTTCACGGGCATGAACGCCGAAATGCCAACGGTTACCAAATTCCTATTTGGCATCGGCGACTTTATGCAGGCTTACTGGTGGGCGATTATTCTCATGTTTATTGGCGGATTTATTGGCCTTAAACAGTGGATTAAAACGCCGCAGGGACGCTATCGATGGGATTTCATCAAGCTTCGCATTCCGGTCATCGGTGATCTTGCACTCAAGATGAGTGTGGCCCGGTTCTCGCGAACTTTTGGAACGCTGATCAACTCAGGTGTTCCAATGATGCGCAGCTTGGAAATCGTTGGAGAAACGCTCGGCAACCTGGTGTTGAGCCAGGCGATCGACACAACTCGTGCAAGCCTTAAAGAAGGAAATAAGCTCTCGGTGCCGCTTACGGCTTCGGGGCTCTTCCCGACCATGGTTACCACGATGATCGATGTCGGTGAAGAGTCCGGTCGTCTTCCCGAAATGCTTGTCAAAGTGGGTGAGTTTTACGATCAGGAAGTCGAACAAACGGTCAAAGGGCTGACCTCATTGATCGAGCCATTGCTGATCATCTTCCTCGGCTGCGTCGTTGGATTTATTGCCATCTCGATTATGGTGCCGATCTTTAGCATCGTCAACAACATCAAGTAATCGCGGATGGGATTGTGTGTACGGGGTGCATGAAGCGCCCCAATGAAATTTGGATCAAGGGAATGAGTTTACAAACGCAACAAAATATGAATCTTGAGTCAGAGAACTTGGTTCTTCGATACCTCGAAGACCCACGTCCGGAACTCAAGGACATGATCATGGTTACCTATTCGGGCTTGGTGGAGAGGACGGCCCGAAAATTCGCAGGAATTGAAGCCTTCGAAGACCTGGTTCAGGTCGGCTATATCGGCCTCTTGAATGCTTTGGCGAAATATGATGCGACGGCAGGAGTGCGCTTCAACACGTACGCGACCTACTTGGTTGCGGGCGAAATTAAGCACTACCTTCGCGATAAGTCGCAAACGATTCGTCAACCAGCTTGGCTCCAAGAATTACGACATCGCGTCAATAAAGCCGCAGCCGCATTGCAAACCGAATTGGGTCGAATACCGACCGAACGCGAAATTGCCGACAGCATTGGTGTAAGCGAAAGCTCGGTTCATGAAGTCATCGTGACCCAAGACTTATTGCGCATCGGCTCCCTCGACAGCATGAACGATTCGGAAGAAGACGGCGAAAGCGAAGTCGACAAAATCGACGCGGCTCAATTCTCGCCCGAACAGCTTTCTGTCGAAGACCGCGTGGTTCTTGAGGATGCCATGTCTCAGCTTCGCGACCTCGAAAAAGAAGTTCTTTCGATGTTTCATTTCGAAGCGCTTAGTCAAACCGAAATCGCGGGCAAATTAAGCATTTCGTGCAATTATGTTTCTCACATTCTTCGTCAGAGTCTTTCGAAACTTCGCAAGATCCTAACATCCGAAGAGCGAAAGGATCGAATGCTGCGCGTTGCGGACCTCGAGAACGAAAACGAAATTATCGACAGCAACAGCGGCGCTTATACCGAAGCGTATTTCCGAAGTCGACTCGAAGAAGAGCTCCATCGGGCATCGTTCGACAAAGCGATGGTTGCCCTCGTGCTTGTTCAGTTCACGGGCCTCGAAGGCCTTCGACGATTTTATGGCGAACAATCGATCTTCGATTTCTTGGCCGATGCCTCCGATTTCTTCCGTGAAAACTTGCGCCGACTCGACGTCGTTGCTCGATATGGTGAACACGGATTTGCAATCATTCTCCCGAGTGGAGGCAAGAACGTACAGATCGTCAAAGACCGTCTGTTCGACAGTCTTCAAGATTGGGTTTCTGGTCGCTACGGAGCGACAGGAGCAGTGCAGATTCTCGTCGGCAATGCGATCTGCCCTGACCATGGCAAGTCCAGTCAGGACGTGATCCGCCATGCCGAAAACAATCTCTCGACTCCAGGCAAAAAAGCCGCCTAGTTTGCGGCCGTTGCGACCGCCGTCCATCGCGTGGGTTCATAAAGCCACGCGGTGGTTCGTGCATCTTTTGTCCATACCAGGACGAAGTTGTTGACTGACGTCATATATGCCTTGGAAGAGTGAGTGATCTGTCCTCCGGTCTTCAAATTCTTAATGATCGTATTGTCGCGGTTGCGAACGACCGCAAAAGGACTTCCATCGGCAAGCTCAACCGTCTTCGATCGAGTTTCGAAAAGATTCTTTCGGATTCCGCTTGCCAGGTCGATCTGCCCCACGATATTCGTGCCGTAGCTGGTGGTCTCCAAGAAGAACCCCCCTCGATAATAGGCGACTAAGTTTGAGCCAAGGGGATTAAATTCGAAACTGCTCTGCGTATCGTCGAAATAGGACAGTCCCCAGGTGTCGCCTTGGCGAGAGACGATCGAGAGCTGATCTTTGACCAAGAAGAGTTTGTCGTCAATATTGAGGTTTGCGGAGCTAAACCCTTTAAATCTTCCCAAGAATTTGGGGCGGGGATTCGACTCGCTCAAATCCACGACGACAAGCGCTTCGAGCCAAGTCGAACCATCGTTCGCCGTCCAACGAGGCAAGAAATAGCACTTGGTGCCGATTCGAACGGAACCGCTCAGAGAATCCGAATCCTTGGTCCTCTTCTTCGACTTAAAGAGGTCGAGATTCTTCAAGATTTCCTCCCGTGGAAAGGCTCGGGGTGAGACCGCGATGTCGCCAAGTTTGGTGGAAATTGCCTTCTTCCCGTCGCGAACGGTCAAGCCGCGAGAATCCCATACTGCCCATCGGTCATCCCGCCGAAAGGCAATATGGTCGGCTGGTTTCTCCTTCGAAGGATCTTCATCGGCATTGATCGTTTGAGTCTTGCCAGCGACCGTGACGTTAATCTTGTTCCCGATAACTTGTAGAGACGGAACGTTGGGCGTCTGCGTCTGTAAAAGTGAAGAAACGAGAAGAATCGAGTACATACTTAAGAAGGCCTATTTTGGATTGCAAGGATTGCCATCGTTACGACGCTGACAAAAAACGTTGTCAGGACGGAAAAGTGAACCCCCACAATTGGGAGACGGCTGTGAACGTCTCTCAGATTCTCGGAATTCGAACAATTTGCATGTTCAACGATTATCGCGAGCGATTGATTCAGTCGCGAACTCCCAAGAAGTCTTCACTTAAGTAGGTGCAATTAACCTAAGCGAAGACCGAGTTCGGCCCATTGCTGAGCGTCAACCGTGCTTGGAGCATTCATCATCGGGTCATGACCTGGTCCCGTCTTGGGGAAGGCAATGACTTCGCGAATGTTCTCAGTATCCGTTAAAAGCATAATCAGGCGATCCATGCCCCAGGCGATGCCGCCATGAGGGGGAGCACCAAATGAGAAGGCTTCCAGCAAGTGTCCAAACCGTTCTTGTTGAGTGGCGTCGTCGATGCCTAGCAACGAGAAAATGCGAGCTTGAACGTCTGGTCGGTTGATTCGAATGCTTCCGCCGCCCGTTTCGCTACCATTGCAGACCATGTCATAAGCCTGTGCCTTAACCTTGCCCGGATCCGCATCGAGATTCTCAAGGTCTTCGACTTTGGGCATGGTGAAAGGATGGTGCATCGACGACCATCGCTGACCGTCGGCGTCCCATTCGACGAGGGGAAAATCAAGGACCCAGAGGTAGGCCAATTTGCGCGGATCGCGAAGATTGCATCGATCACCAATTTCGAGCCGGAGACGATATAAAACGTTGTTGCCGGTTTCGTAGCTGTCGGCAATGAAGCAAAGGAGATCGCCAGCTTCGGCTTTCGCCTTTGCGACGATGGCTTTGAGTTGTTCAACCGAAAAGAACTTTGCGATTGAACTTCGAACTTTAAGGCCATTTCCGAGGTCGACGCCTTCGCCTTCGGCTTCAACTGCCATCGATGCCATGCCCTTAGCTCCGAATTCCTTCGAGAAGTCTTCAAGCACGCCAACTTCTTTGCGGCTTAATTTGGCTCCGCCGGGATAGCGAACGCCACGAATCTTACCGCCAAATTCAAGTGCGTTGTTAAAGACGCCAAACTCACATCCAGCGACTTCGCTACTTACGTCGAAAAGTTCAAGTCCGAAGCGGATGTCAGGCTTGTCGCAGCCATATCGATCCATTGCCTCATCAAATGTCATTCGAGGGAAGTCGCCGACAGGCTCCTTGTCAAGGCCGAATTCCGTAATGAGGTTATTGACGACGTGGCGGACCATGCCTTCGTTGAGTTGAAGAATGTCTTCTTGGGTGATGAAGGACATTTCAAGGTCAAGCTGGCTAAATTCAGGCTGACGGTCGGCGCGGCTCGACTCGTCGCGGAAGCACCGGGCGATCTGGAAATAGCGCTCAACGCCAGCAACCATCAAAAGCTGCTTGTATTGCTGAGGAGATTGAGGAAGCGCATACCAAAGGCCAGGAGTTTGGCGATAAGGTACGAGGTAGTCGCGGGCACCCTCGGGGGTCGATTTCGTAATGATTGGCGTTTCGACTTCGAGGAATCGCTGTCCGTGCAAATACTCACGAATATATCGATGGGCGGCGGCGCGAACGGCCAAACGACGATACATGGTGGCTCGACGTAAATCGAGGTATCGATGTTTGATGCGCAGATCCTCGCTGACCGACGCCATTTGGGCTTCGTCGCTCACCGGGAAGGGAAGCGGCTTCGAAGCCGAAAGAATTTGGAAGGACTCGACCACGATATCGACTTCGCCCGTGGGGGATTCGGGATTCTTATTCTTATCTTCGCGCTCGACCACAGTACCGACCACCTCGATCACGCATTCGTTGCGTAGGTCGGTTCGATTCGGAAACGTTTCGGGATCGATAAAGATCTGAACGAGCCCAGTTCGATCACGCACGTCGGCAAACCAGAGGCCGCCAAGATCACGCACACGGTGAATCCAGCCATTCAAAGTGACTTTCGTTCCTTTGTCCGAAAGTCGAATGTCTCCACAGTTATGCGTTCGTGCGTTAAAGGTCATTTTGAACCCAAAAGGATACCTTATCGGGAGAAACAGAATCGGGACCCCCAAGCCTTGGGAGCCCCGATTCTGTTGAGAGAAATCCTTATGTGAAGGTTACTTATGCCTTCTTTTTCTTCTTGCGCAGGAAGGCTATGCCACCGATTGCCATAGCTGCCATCGATGTGGGCTCTGGAACGCAGTTGGTCGGCGGTTTCGGATTGCAATCCTTTGGAGGAGTCGGGCAGTAGTTGTTGCCACCCGTGGTGTCGCAGGAGTTTGAGCCTTTATCCCAACCCTTGTTGGTATCTTTGAAGTCGCAGAAGCTGCTGTTGTTCAGAGGTCCAGCGAAGGCGGAGGCCACGGCCGTAAGAGCGAAAAGTGAAACGATCCATCGTGTCATATGCTTTTGTCCTGGAGGCTTCCTGCCTCACACTGGGTTGAAATGCAGACTTTGGGCCAAAGTTTGCGCTTGAGGAATATTCCCGCAATCTTGCGGTTGACAAGCTATTGAACCGCTCTGATCCGATCACAAAAATCCTTCAAACAGTCTTGCGTGTCTTGCCAAGGTGAAATTCCTACTGCGGCGAGTTTCGACGTATTGAGCACGCTGTAAGGCGGGCGTTTTGCGGGAGTGGGATACTCTGAAGATGAGATTGCATCGACGACAACGGGTTCACCCTTCCATGTCGAGAGAGTCAATTCAGCAAAGCGATGCCAGGTCATCGAATCTTTTCCGGCCGCGTGATAGAGGCCGGTGGGGATTGCCTTTTCGATGGCAAGAACGCAGGCAAGGGCCAAGTCGGCGGTGTAAGTTGGGCATCCTACTTGGTCGTTGACGACCCTCGGGTGCTTCCCAGCCTCAAGAGCGTTGATCATCGTGCGGGGGAAGCTTTTTCCGTTAGGACCATAGAGCCACGAGGTACGAAAGATAACCGCGTCGTCAAGCATGGCTTCGACGTAGCGTTCACCATCGAGTTTGGTTTGACCGTAGACTCCAAGCGGGTTTGGTTCATCATCCTCGTCATAGGGCGTCGCTTTTTCGCCATCGAAGACGAAATCCGTCGAGAGGTGGAGCAGACGTGGGCCCCGTTCAAGTTTCTCGGCGAGATTCAAAACAGCCTCGGAATTGATATCCCACGCATTTTCGGGTTCTTCTTCGGCTTTATCGACCGCTGTGTAGGCGGCGCAGTTGATGACCCAGTCGTGGCGTTTCTTACCCAATGCCACGCAGTCACGAACCGCTTTTTGATCGACAAGATTGAGCTGCTTGGACGTAAATGGCGTGACTTCGTGCCCGCGAGTGTCGAGTTCGCGCACGACGTCTTGTCCGAGCATTCCGCTCGCACCGAGAACGAGCACCTTCATTGCTGGCTAACCTGGATGGACCAATCCGAAATATCGAGATCGCGATCGTCGCAATCCCCCGTTGGCTCAAGCAGATTCGCTCGCGTGTTGTCGAAAGTTCCCGAAGTCGTGACGGGGATCGTTACAGGGTTATTGAGATCGGCAAAATTTTTCGTATTGCCCAAACAATCGATAAGACGGCTTGCCGAACTGGTGCCCGCAGTCAGGCGGTAATTCATAGTCAAGAAATTGACTTGGAGGGATTGGATCTGTTGCCATGTCCCGGCTGAGCCTACGATTTGTGCCAAGGAAAGTTCAAACCCAATGGTCTTCGAACCATTCGTCAAATCGACGTTGAGGGTATTGATCGGTACACCGATGGCAGTGTATAGCGTAAGGCTGCTATCGTTGAATTGGTAAAGCGTATATTGTTGAGTGTCGGGTGTCCAAACCACAAAGTAATCGACATGCCCGGCTACGAATCCATTAGCGTTGGGAAAATCGATGACCGGCAGCGGTCCATCGTCCGTGGGGTTTGGCGACGTTGAAACTCGAATAGGGATTACGTAGACGTAATCGCTGCGAATCTGACCGCTCACGGTCATTCGGAAAATAACGCGAGTGGCGTCCGGCGTCACATTCGCAGGAAACTTTGCACAGCCGCCCAATCCAAGCACTGTTCCGGCAAGTAAAAGCGACCATTTTGTCATAGGAGTCCACTCGTCCAATAGAGAATTCGGTGGCACTCTTCACAAGTGGCAATTCGATCCTCCTTGATGGATTCAATCGATTTGTCTGCGACTTTAGTTCCACATTCCTCACAGGTCTGCTGCTTGGTGACGAGCGAAAGGCCAATTCCATTGTGGCGTTGCTTGATCGCCTCATAGGTGGCCATGAGCGTAGGGCTGATTCCCTGAAGGGCAGCCGGACGTTTTGCGGCTAATTCTTTGTACTTGGTTTCAAGCTGGCTCTTAAAGGTAACGGCCTTCTTTTTCCACTCTTCAAAGCTGGAAGTTTTCTCTTCGAGTTGTTTCTGGCCAGCCTTAAACTCTCGCTCAGCTTTCGCGACTTCATCCCAAACTTCGAGAAGGCGCTCTTCGTTCGTTTCCTTCTGCTTTTTGAGGGATTTGACCTGAGTTTCGTAGGCGTCGACTTCTTTGGGGCTGGAAACTTTTCCGCCAAAGAGCATCGTTTCGATCGACTTCACTTTGTCGTCGATTTGTTGATTGTTGAGTTCGAGGTCCCTTTGCTCACCGTGAATCCGGTGGTATGCGGCCTCAAGGGATTTGACTTGTTGGGTAAAGGCGTCGAGTTCGCTTTGAATCTTTTTGCCCGCTTCGAGAGCAGCAGCTTTTTTACGAACTTCAAGAAGGCCGATGTCGATCAAGTGAAGCTGATAAAGCTTCATGAGTTCGGCGGATGCCATAGCTATAGCTTACTTGCTATCCGCCGAACTAAGACGGGTTAATTTCCGCTATTGAGTCGCTTTTCGAGGTCTTCGAGCGCTTTCTCAGCTTCGCTGACCGTCGCCCCGCCGCCAGCATTGGCCAACCCTTCTGAAACGCTAACGGTTTGGCTCGTGGTTTCGGTCGCTGTCGAAGGCTTCAATCCCAGTCGTTCCTCAAGCTTTGACAATTCCGATTCTGCTTCCATGTCTCGCGAGGTGTCCTCGAGCTGCATCATCTTGCCCGCGAGCGATTCGTTTTGCAGTTCTTGTCGCGCCGCGGCTTCACTTTGCTTTTCTCGAATGCGCTCTTGAGCTGCGCCAAAACCTTCGAACTGATTTTCGAACGTGAGGCCTTCGAGCGCCTTGCTGATTGAATTCTGAATCTGTGCCTGCTTCCACTGGGTCTTGAGGACCATCGCTTCAGCAGTCTTCTTGCGAACTTCTTCTTGCTGCCGCTTGATTCCAACCTTGATTTGCTCAACGGTTTGAACTGCCTGGTCGTAGCTGCCCTGAATGCTCGCGATATTTGCGTCGACATTCATCTTCTCGCGCATGAGTTGCGTGGCGATATCGCGCTTACCCTGCTTGAGCGCCATTGCGGCCTGATTTTCCAGAGATTCGGCTTTTCGCTTTTGCTCGTTCAACATATTTTCGAGCATGTTTTTTTGCGTAATAGCCTGAACCGCTTTCTCTTGGTTCTGCTGGAGAGCCACTTGCATGTCTCGTTTCGCCTGCTCGAGCATCATGTCAGGATCCTCAAGCTTATCCATCGTGCGGTTAAAGAGACCTTTGAGCCAGTTAATAAAGCGCTTCATTTAGATTCAATATTCCGGAAAATAGTTCGTCTTCCGATTATACACATTCGGTTCCCCTTGACGATAGGTTGCAAGTTCCTCGAAATGGGTGGGATAGACCTAGAACTTCGGATGGATTGCTTTTCCATTTTGGAAAATCTTTTCTTTGATCGTCTTACTTTTGACGATTTTCCAACCTAAAATCGTCGGCGTCCACGTATCTTCGCTTACCGAAACGCCCGAGACTCTCGGATTTCCGGGTTGCTTGATGATTGCGTCATAGGAAGTTTCAACCGTGCAAACAAGGTCGCGTCCGATCTTTTTGATGCCAACGATTTTGTTGCTGTTTGAAATGAATTTGCGGACTTGATCCAACTGGGATATGTTCTGCCCGACAGTGTTCCTCAAGTCGAAAGTGTTCTTCATCAAGTCGGTAAAGGTGAAGTTGCTCGTCGAATTTCGCAGGGTCGCAGTTTCGAGTGCCTTCTTGTTGAGAGTTGACGAGAGGCGAGAAATCTTGTCGTACTTCGCCTGAATCTGAACCCGAACGCTTTGAGCCTGACCGATTGCGGCGCCTGAGATAAGCAAAACCAATGAAATAGAGCGTGTAACTTTCATGACGTGAATAACTTTCCGGTTCAAATCCTTCCTGCAAAGTTCGCGCCATAGTATTCTTACAGCTTCATTTCATATGCGCCTGACGCGTGTTCGACTCTTTGGATTCAAGACTTTTGCTGAGAAAACCGAATTCGGTCTTGACGGTGGCGTCATCGCCGTCGTCGGGCCAAATGGTTGTGGCAAATCGAACCTGGTTGACGCGATTCTGTGGGGTCTTGGCGAAGGCAGCATCAAACACCTTCGCGCGTCATCGTCGCAAGACGTCATTTTCAGCGGCTCTCAAAACCGCAAACCTGTAGGCTATGCAGAAGTCGCGCTTTGTTTTGACAATGAAGACGGCACCTTGCCGATCGATGCGCCCGAGGTTTGGGTCACGCGGCGACTGACACGCAGCGGCGACTCGGAATACACGATCAATCGGCAGTCTTGCCGTCTCAAGGATATTCTCGAACTCCTCGCCGACTCTGGTCTTGGTCGGGCCGGTTACGCGATTGTCGGTCAAAAGGAGATCGATCAAGCCCTGGCGGCGTCGGCCGAAGACCGACGCGCCTGGATCGACGAGGCGGCCGGAGTCCAGCGGTACCGAGCCCGCAAGGTTGAGAGTCTACGGCGACTCAACTCGGCACGCGACAATCTGAGTCGGATCGACGATATCGTTCGGGAGCTTGACTCGCAACGCGAGCCCCTGCGCGAGGAAGCCGAGGCAGCGGTGCGTTACAAGCAGCTTGATGCCGCCCTCCGTGAAGTCGAAATTGGACTCCTGGTTCGCGACTTCTGTAACTCGGTCCACGAATTACAGTCTCTCGAAGAGAAGATCGCTCAGTCGGGCGAACTCGTCGAGCGTGAACGTCAAACATCCCAAAAGCTAGAACAAGAATTCGAAGTCGATGGCGAGAAGATCAAAGGGCTGGACTCTCAGATAGACCGAACCCGACACCTACATCAGGAACAGATGACGCTTCAAGAACGGGCCGAAGCGAATGTAAAGATTACTGAAGAAAAGATTGCGTCGCTCGTGGCGCAAGAAAGGAACTTAAAGGAAGACGAAACCACCGTTGCGAATCGCCTTTCCGAAGCCATAAAGGATCTCGAATCAGCCCGTGCAGAGGTGGATTCGGAACAGGAGGGATTGGCCAAAATTCAGGCTGAATCGACCGGAGCCTCAGCCGAATCGAAACAACTCTCCGACGCCTTGAATCATGCAGAAAAACAGCTTCAGTTGGCGCGAGAAAAAAAGACTCAGCGCATGAAATGGGAGGCCGAAAGGGAAGCCCAGGAAGGGCGGGCGCGCCAGCTTCAACGCGAGATTTCTGGCGTCGAAAAATCTCTGCCCCAACTCGAAAAAGATATTGCGGCGGCCCGAGTCGACTTCGAAAGTCACCAGCGGGTGATTGATGAACACGATGCCGAGATTGCGAATTTGGCTGCGCAAATCGAAACGATCAAAAAAGAAGAGGATCGAGAAGCGTCAAAGCTGCGAGATTCACTTGCAGAAAGGGCCAGCCTTGATGGTCGAAGGCGAGGGATCGAAGCCACTCTCGACGCCCACGAAGGCTTATCGCAAGGTTCAAGGGCAGTTCTTGAGGCCGCCGATCGCGGCCTGTTGAAAGGTCATTACGAATCCGTGGCCGATGCGATCGACGTCGACAAAGAATTTTCGCTTGCAATCGAAACGGCGCTGGGCGCCTCGGCGAACGATCTCGTCGTGGATAATGACTCGGACGCCAAGCACGCTGTTCAGTGGCTCAAAGAAAACCGCGCCGGTCGGTGTACCTTCCAGCCGATTTCTCTGATGCGCCGCCAGGACCCCAGTCCCGAGCTTCGACGGATTCTGAACGAACGAGGTGTCGTCGGCCGCGCCTCTCAACTTGTTCAATGTGATCGCCGAGTCGAGCCCGTGATTGAGAGCTTGCTGGGAAGAATTGTCATTGTTGAGCACATCGACGACGCTTTACGCTTGGCAAAGACTTCGGGTTGGAGTCGAATGGTGACCTTGGAAGGGGAAGTCGTGCATTCCAGCGGAGCGGTGACTGGCGGACAATCGCAGCGTCAAGGATATGGCATTGTTCAAAGGCGAGCGGACCTTGCCGAAATCGAACGGGAAATTGCGGAAATCGATAAGCTGATCGCCGGGGCCGACAAACGAAAGCAAGCACGAGCCAATCAGATTCAGGATTGGGAAAACCTGCTCAATGAACATCGCGAAAAGCGGATGACCGTGAAAGAGCCAGCGGATGAAGCTCACCAGTTGCTGAAAGCCCTCGAAGATGAGCTTAAGGATGCCGAGCGACAACTCGGCAAAGCCAAGCACGAGATCGACACCATCGAAAAAGGAGCTCAGGCGACCATCGAAGACGTCGATATTGTGAAATTCGAGGCTGAACGTGACGAACGATTGAAGGCTGTTGCGTCAAAATCCGCCGATGTTGAGCAAGCCGAAGTTCGACTGCGCGAAGCACAGGAACGTGTTCGCCAAGCTCAGATTCGGCTTTATTCCACCGAGAAGCGACTAGAGTCGGCGAAGGACGCACAAACTCACCGTGAACGCCGTCTCGAACACCTCGGCCCCGAACGCGACAAACTGCGCCTCCACGTCGAGTCGCTTCGGTCGGAAGTCGAGAAACATGCTCACGAGAAACAGTCGCTCATGGTTCGTCTTACGGAACTCATGAAGGAGCGACGCGAACTTTCAGAGCGGACTCAGCAGATTCAGGAAGACCTTAAGAATGCGCGAGCAAACGTCATGGCGCTCAGCGAGTCAAATCACCAGAACGAACTCGCACGCGCTCGGGCCGAGACAAAGCGGGCAACCTTGGCCGAGCGACTGATGGATGCATATGGGCTCAATGAGGACGACGCTTTGGCTCAGGAAGACATGCATGAGGTTCCGGCCGACGCACAAACGGTGGTCGGTCGCCTTCGCCGTGAAATAAAGGCGATGGGCGACGTCAACACGGGAGCCATCGAAGCCTACGAACGACTTACGGAGCGGCTCGAAACTTTAAGCGCCCAGCGGGACGACGTACTACACGGCATCGAGCAAGTAGAAGCCTCGATCTCCGAACTCGACAAACTGACCCGCGACCGCTTCGTTTCGACTTTCGAAGCGGTACGGGACGAATTTTCGCAAATGTTCACTCGCCTCTTCGGTGGAGGTTCCGCGAATTTAGGGCTAACGGACCCGGCCAAGGTCTTAGAAAGTGGGGTGGATATCGAGGTTCAGCTTCCAGGCAAGAAACGTCAGCCCCTGCAATTGCTTTCGGGTGGCGAGCGGTCATTATGCGCTTCGGCTTTCCTATTTGCGCTTCTGAAGGTGAAACCAGCCCCGCTCGTCGTTCTCGATGAAGTCGATGCTCCCCTCGATGGCCGAAATGTGGAGCGCTTTGCCCAGGCGCTTCAAGAGTTCTCCGACACCATTCAGTTTATTGTCATCACCCACAATCCTGTCACGATCGAGATCGCTCCTAATTGGCTGGGTGTAACGATGCAAGAGCCCGGCGTTTCGACGCTTGTCCCGGCGAAGTTGCCCGATTCTAAGGCGGTTATTCAGCATGAATCCGCGATTCCAATTGCCTAGGGTCTCAAATTCCTCAGACCCAGGTCGGACTTCCGGCTTGAAGTCCTTCATTTTCATCATCTCTCGATAAAAATAAGGTGATGCAAGAGGAAAGCTGTTTTCATGGTGGGGCTTTTTGGAGCGGGTTAGATTCACAGTTTCGAAGTTCGAAGGGTTTCGAACAAATGATCAATGCCGATGTTCTCGATGCTTGGTTTCTTCCTTCGCCAAAGGTATTAGACGCGCTTGAAGAATTTTCTCCTTGGTTGTGTCAAACCTCGCCTCCTACCTACGCCGAGGGGTTGGTCAAGACCATCGCGGAAACCTATTCATTGCCTGAAGAAGAAATTCTGGTGGGTGCAGGCTCCTCCGCCCTCTGGTTTCTTTATGCGTCGCAAAGGCTTGATTCCACTTCAAATGTGCTTCTTGTTGAGCCGAGCTACGGTGAATATGCCCACGTCTGTGATCATGTCGTCCGCTGCAAAACGGACCTTTTTTCGACGTCATTCAAGAATGGCTTTGTGTTTGAACTTGAAGACTGGGTTCACCGGATTTGCGAAGGAAATTACGATTTGGCCGTCCTGGTAAATCCGAACAATCCCACAGGCACTGTTTTTGACCGAAAAAGCATGATGGCCGCCCTCAATCAAATTCCGGCGACCACTCAGATCTTCATTGATGAAGCCTATATGAGCTTTTGGAATCCCGAAGAGAGTTTGTTCCTTGAGCCGAATCTTCCTCCAAACGTGAGTGTGATGTGCTCTTTTTCGAAACGCTTTGCTCTGAGTGGCCTAAGGGTTGCGACCTTACGATGTGCCCCACATCTTAGATCTCGACTAATGTCGTGGACACCGCCCTGGGCTGTTTCCATGCCCGCGCAAATCGCCGCATGCGCAGCTTTGAGTGATAGCCAATACTACGAGGCAAAGGTTCGAGAGACTCACCAATTACGCTCCGTGGTGAGCCGGCAATTAAACGAGAATAATATCCATGTTCTTGAAGGCGCCGCAAATTGGATCAATATAAGAGTCCCTGATGCGGAGGCAGTTTGTCGTGAATGTGCCCAACACAAGCTTTTTGTAAGAAATTTAGGCAAAACCGCACCAAGCTTGGGGAATTCTTGGGTGCGGATTGCCGTGAAGGATAGCTTGACGAATGACAGAATTGTCGATACGATCAGAGAGGTCCTCAAAGTAGGTCATCTCTCTCGTGCGATTTCTGTATAGTTTATTCATGCTTGGATGCTTGGTCTTCACGCTTCTTGTCGGATGCCAGACTGCCGGAAGTCCGCAGGCGGTAAATAACCCTAACCGTATGTTGTTGGGGGCAAACCTCGAGGGCATCGCCGACTGGAGTCGGTCAATGGCATTTTCAGATCTGATGAAACAGTCACGAGCTTTTGGCCAACCGGACAAGCCATGGGTTGCGATGAAGACTCTCGATCCTCAAGGGTGGCCCACGACCGACTTTGGTGTGATTTTTATGGCGGCTCAGCAGGGCGTAGCGAATACGTACGGAACTTACAAGATGTCCTTCGACAGCAATGCGAAGCCGACCATTCAGGCGGTTGCGTCTTCCGCTTCAGTTCAAAATCTGCGGCGAGAAGGAAGCCAGTGGAGCGGTGACTTAGTCGTCCCGTCGGGGCAAGAGCAACTTATGTTGAGCTTCACCAATACCAGCGGCGGAGTCCGAAACCTCAAAATCCTTCGTCCTGGACCAAGCGTAGGGGCCTATTCAAAAGCGTTTATCGATCATATTCAGCGTTTTGGAACCCTGCGATTTATGGATTGGGGTTCGACCAATGGCAATAAGCAAGAGAAATGGGCTCAGCGGCGGCAACCGACCAGCCCAAGCTATGCGGGTGAAGAAGGTGTCCCCTACGAAACCATGATCGACTTGGCGAATACCGTGCAATCAGATGCCTGGATCTGTGTTCCGGAGCATGCCGACATGGATTACGTACGGAATCTCGCCAAGCTCTGCAAAGAGAAGCTCAATCCCAAGCTAAAGCTCTATATCGAAAACAGCAACGAAGTTTGGAACTGGGGATTTGAGCAGGCCCAGCACAACCTTCAGCAAGCGAAGCAAGAAGGTCTGACGGAAAAAGATCTAAGTTGGGATGGAAAGGCGAACGAATGGACCTGGCCCGCTCGCCGAATTGCCAAACGCTTGATGCAGATTCGAACTGTCTTCCAAGAGGTCTATGGTTCCGATTTCAAAGACCGCGTCCGACCCATATTCGCCGGGCAAATCGTTTGGCCGGAGAACTGGATTGAACAGGGCCTCGCCTACATTGAGCACAATTATGGGGCTCCGAACCAATACGTCTATGCAATCGCGGTGGCTCCCTATTTTAACCTTGGAAAGGTCAACGATCAGAAAGACGCGAGTAAAGACGAAATCCTTGGTGCGCTCGAAAATAGCATCGAGACGATGCCAACTTGGGCGAAGGCCGATTGGTACGCGAAAACTCTCACGAAATACAAATTGAGAATGGTCGCCTATGAAGCCGGACCGGACACTTTTGGGCCAAATTCAGTTGCGGCGAAGAAAGCCTCACAGTTCGATCCAAGGATGAGAGCCATCATGCTGAAATATTATGGGACTTGGCGAGGGATGGGTGGAGAACTGATGAACTACTTCGTGGCCGGGGCGACAAGTTACGACGGGCCTTATGGCACGTGGGGGCTGACCGACGACCTCACCCGAAAATCACCCAAGATGGAGGCAATCGACCTCATCCTAGCCGGGAAGTGGAAGAATTAATCGACACTTTCTTAACTTTGAATTTCCCAACGCAACGCTTCTGGTACTCTAATCGTAGGATTGCATTGAGTGTATAGGACTCAAGTGGTTTAATGCCATAATAGTAAGTAGCAATGGGAAAAACAGTAGGAATTGACTTAGGGACGACCAACTCGGTCGTCGCAGTGATGGAAGGTGGAGAGCCAGTCGTCATCAGTACGGCAGAAGGTGCCCGAACGTGTCCTAGCGTCGTCGCCTATAAAAAGAATGGTGAGCGTTTGGTAGGTGCTCCGGCGAAGCGTCAGGCCGTTACGAATGCCGAAAATACGATTCACTCGATCAAGCGATTTATGGGGCACCAGTTTGGTGAAGTATCGAGCGAACAAACTCGAATCTCCTATAAATTGAAGGCCGGCAAGAATGGTCAGGCGGCCGCTTTCGTACCAGCTCTCGATAAAGATTTGACTCCCGAAGAAGTTTCGGCCATGATTCTTCAAAAGCTGAAGAACGATGCCGAGGCCTATCTTGGAGAAACCGTTGACCAAGCCGTCATCACGGTTCCGGCCTATTTTAACGATGCCCAGCGAACGGCCACTAAGAACGCGGGTGAAATCGCCGGTCTGAAGGTTCTTCGAATCATTAACGAGCCGACGGCAGCGTCGCTTGCTTATGGTCTCGACAAGAAGGCCAACGAAACCATTCTCGTCTTCGACCTTGGCGGCGGTACGTTCGACGTGTCGATTCTTGACGTAGGAGAAGGCGTTTTCGAAGTTCGCTCGACCAGTGGCGACAGTCACCTTGGCGGCGATGACTTCGACAACAAGATCGTCGACTTCTTGGCCAACGAATTTAAGAAGGAGCAAGGCGTTGACCTGCTGAAGGATACGGCGGCTGTACAGCGGCTTCGAGATGCGGCCGAAAAGGCGAAAATCGAGCTTTCGAGCCAGATGTCGACTCAAATCAACCTTCCGTACATCACGGCAATCGATAACGAGCCGAAGCACCTCGACCTCACTCTCACTCGGGCGAAGTTTGAAGAATTGACCTCTGATCTCATGGATCGCGTGAAGAAGCCGTTCTTCCAGGCGCTTGAGGACGCCAAATTGAAGGCCAGCGAAATCCACGAGGTCATCATGGTTGGTGGTTCGACGCGAATGCCGCAGGTTCAAGATTTGGTCAAGCAGTTGACCGGAAAAGAGCCAAACCGATCGGTGAACCCGGACGAAGTTGTTGCGATTGGCGCGGCGATTCAAGCGGGTGTCCTTGGTGGTGAAGTCAAGAACATCGTTCTTCTCGACGTGACTCCGCTTTCTCTTGGCGTTGAAACCCAGGGTGGCATCGCAGACAAATTGATCGACCGAAACACCACGATCCCAACCAAGAAGAGCCGAATCTACACGACTGCGACGGATAACCAGCCGGAAGTTGAGATTCATATCCTTCAAGGCGAGCGCCCAATGGCTCGAGACAACAAGTCGCTGGGTCGTTTCCACCTCGCAGGAATCCCGCCGGCTCCGGCGCGTGTTCCGCAGATCGAAGTGACGTTCGACATCGACGCAAACGGCATTCTGCACGTCAGCGCACAAGAGAAGGGAACGGGTCAAAAGCAGAGCATCACGATCACGGGTTCAGGCAACCTCAACCGCGACGACATCGACCGAATGGTGGCCGATGCCGAAGCCAATGCGGAAGCCGATCGCAAGTTCCAAGAACTCGCAGAGCTCAAAAACAAGGCCGACCAGCTTTCGTATCAAACGGAAAAGACTCTGAAGGACGCCGGAAGCAAGATCGACGAAGCGACACGACAAGACGCGACCGAAAAGATCGAAGCGGTCCGAAAGGCTGTGACGGCTGGATTCGAAGAGGAAATTCAGACGACGTATGCTGCCCTCGAGCAAGTCTCTCATGCCATCGCAGAGAAACTGTATGCACAGAGCGGCGGTGAAGACCAAGTCGCCGGTGAACAGCCGACCGGACAAGTGGATGGCGAAGAAGTGATCGACGCCGAGTTCAAAGAAGAGAAGTAATTCTCAGAAAGAAAAAGCCCCGCACCATTAAGTGCGGGGCTTTTTAATGTCTTAGCGGTTAGTTACCGCCCGTTAGATCTTTGACCTTTTGTCGAATCTGTGTTTTCATATCGATGGGCTTATCCGCCGCATATCCCACGACCAGCAACGCCATTTCATCGGTGGTTTGTTCACCCCAAGTGACCGGGTGATCGGTTTTGTAGGGGTTGTTATCCGAGTTGTCATAGATGGCCTCGACGTCGATCTTCCATCCTTTTTTGACTAGGATTGGCTGCTTGAGGGCATAGACTAACTGCCAATTGAAGTCCCAATTCTCAACAAACACGAGCGGCTCTTCCGATCCATCGTCCTTGATCAACTTGGCCTTCATCGATTTGCCAAGCAAATGCATGTGCGGCATGACGGTATAGATGGTTGCATCCGCCGGAACCGTGTTGCGCCAATGAACTTTATAGTTAGGCTCACCGACGGGGATTTTGAAGAACGGGTGCGCACACCAAAAGATGTCGACCTCTTTCTCCGGCTTTTCCTTCGTCGTATAAAGGCCGAGTTGGGTTTGGTCGAGTTCTTCCTTTCCGTTCTTGTGATAATGAACCTGCATCACGACTTTCGTGCCGGGTTGAATGACAAATGCGGTTCCGGGGGCCGTGCGCCGCACGGACACACCGGGAGCCCAGCCACCCAAAGCACCTGAAGGCGTTACCCCGATACCACCGCCCGAAGTTGTGTAGCCCTCTTGTCCGTCCGAATTTTCAGCCGCAAGTTTGGTAGAACCACCTCTAGAATCCAAGAAGCCGATCACATGGTGAACGATTTGCTTGTTGCCGGGCTTGACGTCCATCGCTATGACATAGATGGGCTCTGAGTTCTTCAGGTCGAACACAAAATTTCGATAGACGTCTTCTCCCTCGGCGGCAAGCTTATAGGCTTTGCTTGGCTTGATGACGATATTCGGCTCACCGAGTTCCCATTGCGCGTTAAAGACTTGAGGCTTTGGCTGCTTATTCGCATCACCTTGTTTTGCTCCCGATGCTGACCAAGCCTTGAGCACCGCTATTTCCTCGTCCGTCAGGCGATTTTCGTCAAGAAAGTTGCCGTAGCCATGGACGGCCTTCCAAGGAGGCATGCGCTTGGCATCTGTCGAACTCGCGATCATCGAACTCTGCTTTTTCGCATTGTCATAACCCACAAGCGAGAAGGGCGCGACGGCATCGGCGTGATGACACGAGGTGCAATGCTTGTTAAGAATGGGCGCGACGTGCTCCGCATAGTTCACATTCTTTGGGATCGACACTTTGGCCTTGTCATCCAATTTGACGGTGGTACGCATCATTCCCGTCATTCCAAACCCCACAATAGCCAACCCAGGTATGGCCAAAAAGACGAACGATCCACGCATAAGAAGGTTATACGCGAAATTGGCCCTTAGGTTTTCGTTGTAGACTCAGAACTTAATGAACTCTCGCACTGTTCTTGTCACCGGAAGCTCTCGTGGGATTGGGGCTGCCATCGCTCGACAGCTCGCTAAAGATGGATGGCAAGTCATCCTCCATTGCTCGGCAAAGCGAGAAGAGGCCGATCGACTGGCCGCCGATCTGGGTGAAGCATGCCTTGGAGTTGTTCAGGCCGATTTGACAGACCCTAGTGCCACCGAAAGGCTTTGGAATCAGGCTCGTGAGATCGCCAATATCGACGCTTTGGTCAACAATGCGGGAATTTACACGCAATCGCCATTCGAATCTGATCGGGAGACTTGGATGCAAGTTCGGGCCGATATGATGCGGGTGAACTTTGAAGCGCCTTCAGAACTGATGTATTTGGCCATCCAAGATTTTCGAAAGCAGGGAAGAGGGAAGATTCTTAACGTCGCGAGTCGAGTTGGTTTTCGTGGCGAGGCGAATGCCGCCTTTTATGCCGCTTCAAAAGCCGCGCTCATTAACCTGACGAGGAGCCTCGCCGTTGAATACGCAAACACGGGTATTGAACTTTTCGGAATTGCGCCGGGATGGGTCGATACATCGATGGCTCGCGACGGAATGGAAGAGCGACTTCCTGAGATTCTGACGACCATCCCGATGGGCCGAATGGCATCGCCCGAAGATTGTGCAGCAACGGCCAGCTTCTTGTTGAGCGACGCCGCGAGTTATCTCAGCGGCGTCGTCATTGACATTAATGGGGCAAGCTACTTCCACTAGGAAGGCTATTTGCCCGGCATGACTTTGAGGATCTTGACGATAAAGACGAGGTCGCTCTTGGGCGGGATCGCACCAGGATAGCCGCGTTCGCCGTAGGCCAGCGACCACGGAATATTCAGCTTGCGAACCATTCCTTCTTGAGCGCCGATAAGCCCTTTTTCCCAACCCGGAATGACGCCATGTTGGCCAAGAGTCAGGGTAAATGGGTCGCCCTTGGCTTTATATTTTTCATCCATGTTGGCATCAAAGACCTTTCCGTCCTTAAACTTGCCGATGTAAAGCACGGTAAGGGCGTCGCCATTCTTAGCCTTTCGTCCCTTGCCTTTCTTTACATCCGAAATTTCGAGTTTTTTGAAGTCCACACTTTTCTTTTTCTGACCAGCCGCTAACGCCATTGGCGCCGCGAGCGAGAGGAGAGTGAGAAGGGAAATTGTTTTGTTCACTGGCTCCATTAAACCCGTCGCCGTATCGGGAAAACAAAAATCCCCTCGATAATTTGAGAACGAGGGGATTTGAGTAATTCGAATTTATTTGACTTCGAGAATTTCCACGACGTATTCGACGGGCTGATTAGGTGGAATCAAGCCGGTGGGATTCGGCGCTCCAGGAGGCCATGAGATTTTTCGCTTTCCGCCGGGTTTCATTCCCAGAACGGCTTCTTTGAAGCCGGGAATCAACCTTGATACCGGTACGGTAAGAGGTTTCTTGGTTTCATCATCGAAAACCTTTCCGGCTGCGGTGGTACCTTTATAAATCATCGTGATGGTACTCGTCTCAGTGATGGCCTTACCGTTACCTTTCACGATGTCGGTAGCATCGATTTCGGGCTGCTCGCCGGCTCGATAAATCTTGAGAACTTTGACGGTGAACTTTAGGTCTGACATCGGCGGAATCTTGCGTCCGTCGCCTTCTTTGCCATAGCCTTTTGCCCAAGGAATATCGATTTGGCGGACAGTTCCTTCTTTGACCCCCACCAATCCTTCTTCCCAGCCCTGGATAACCGTTCCTGCACCGAGAACAAGCGACAAGGGGTCTTTGCCTTCAAGAGGCTTAAGATTTTCGTCCATATTGGAATCGAAGACTTCGCCGTTTGAACGGAACTTTCCGATGTACAACACGATCAAGGTGTCGCCATTCTTCGCCGGAGTTCCGGTTCCTTCAACTGTATCTTTCGTTTCGAGCTTCGTGAGGTCGGCTTGGGTCGCGGCGGTTGGCTGATTATTAGCGGCCGAAGGGCTATTGGTCGAAGTCGTTGAACTTCCTCCATTGCATCCAGCTAACAAAGCAGCTACGACAAAGGCATACGCATATCGCGTCATATCACTAGAAATTACCCAAAAACGTGCCAATTTGCTCCCACAAAGTAAACTTAAGGGGATGGCAAAGTCCAAAACCAAGCAAGAACCCTCGGGGCCGAAGACGATTCAGAACCGAAAGGCCAGGTTCGACTATCAGATCCTCGAAGAATACGAGGCGGGCATGGTTTTGTCTGGAAGCGAAGTCAAGAGCATTTTCAATGGACGCGCCAACCTTACCGACGCCTATTGTCGAATCGTCAACGACGAGATTTGGTTGCACCAACTAGATGTTGAACCTTATCGATTCAGTTCGAATTTTCAGCCTGAAAGGCGACGAGAACGTAAACTCCTCCTCCACAAGCGAGAAATTATTACCATTGAACGAAAGAGTCTTGAAAAAGGATTTACGATCGTTCCGCTGGAAATTTACTTTAAAAATGGTAAAGCAAAGTGCAAAATCGGACTGGCGAGAGGTAAGGCGATGTACGATAAGCGTGAATCGATCGCGAAAAAAGATACGCGGAGAGAAATGGAAAGGGCTCATTCCGAAAAGTTCTAAAAAACTTCTGATTTTCTTCTTGCTTTGCCCTATAGATTAGAAGTCTGGCAACCGACTTCTACCGTGTGTCAAAGCAAGAGATCTCGAAATATTTGCCCCTAGATAGCACAGTTGTTGCGGCATTTATGATTGAGGGCCGTCCGATGGCCGTCAGCTGCCTTGTCACGAGCGAAGCTCCACTGTATTTGTTTACGAAAGATTTGCGGGTATTGGATATCGCCTACCCGGTGCCGGTCGTCTTGGTTTGGCATCGCGGGGTGGACGTTCTTAAAGGCGAGGCCGAAGCGATCGGCACGATGCCTTGGAAGTCAGGAAACGTTTTAGAAATTCGTCGAACAAACTTGAAGGAAGTTGATCGGCGCGTCTATCCACGATATGCCGTCAAAGTACCAGTGAGTCTCCGCTCGGTGTCTGAGGTTCAGACCAGCACGGTCATTGCCGTCAGTCAAGGTGAAACCCGTGACTTAAGCCTGGGTGGGGCTTGGGTCTCGATGAATCCGCCATTGCCAAAAGACTCGCTCGTGGAATTCAAGTGCGAAATCGATGGCGAACATATTCGTGCGCTGGGTCTCGTCGTTCACGAAAATCATGATAACCAGAGCAATGGTATCGAATTTATGGACTTCTTCGACGACTCGCGAGATCGCCTCTATTCCGCTTTAAAGAAGGCTGCCTGACGATCCTTCGAAGCTATACTCAGCCGGACCACGCATCAAAACCGATCCATCCTCGCGGTAGTCGATAAAGAGACTTCCGCCAGGGAGATTGACTTTGACGCTTCGTCCGGTTTTGTTGTTTAAGAAGCTGGCAACAGCTGAAGCGCATGCACCCGTCCCACAGGCGAGGGTTATTCCGGCCCCGCGTTCCCAAGTTCGTTGGATAATCTCGTGGTTTGAGACGACTTGGACAAAGTGAACGTTGGTCCGTTGCGGAAAGAAACGGTGATGTTCAAGCTCTGGGCCAATCCTTTCGAGGTCGATTGAAGCCACGTCGTCAGTAAAAAGAACGAGGTGCGGATTTCCCATCGAAATCGCCGTGCCTGTCAAACCTTCGCCAAGCGGTTGGGCGATGAAAGTTTCTCCTGAAACATTGGCCATTCCAACTTCTTGAGGCGAGAGATATGCCAGGCCCATATCAAGCGAAACCGTCGAGTCGTCATGGACGTCGGCGGACAGCAAGCCCGCTCCGGTTTGAACCGAAAATGTGGATCCTGCGTAGCCTCGGTCAAAGCAAAACTTGGCAAAGACTCGAAGGCCATTGCCGCACATCTCACTCTCCGAACCATCCGGATTGAACATCCGCATGACCAACTGATCTGCTGATTTTTCGACCAAAAGGATGCCGTCGGCACCAATTCCAAATCGACGATCACACAAGGTCTTTGAGACAACCGAAAAGTCCCCGTCCAACGGGCCGTCTCGCAGCGTGTCAATCAGCACGAAATCGTTTCCGATTCCGTGCATTTTGGTAAAGTTCAGGTTCAATCTTCGTCGGAGTGGGGATCCATCTCGCCTGGCGACTTGTAGGAGCCAACCGTCTTCGTTGGAACGATACTCGCGACGGCGTGTTTGTAAACCAACTGAGTTGGCTTACCTGAGCTATCCAAGAGAATCGTAAAAGCATCGAATCCGCGAACGTGGCCCCGTAATTGGACGCTGTTCGTCAGATAAATCGTAACACCAACTCCTTCCTTGCGGACCTGGTTCAAAAACATGTCTTGAAGGTTTATTGCCTTGCCCATTTCTTACTTATCCTTTTAATTACTCCTCGACGGACGCCCAATAGCGTCCAAAGCCTCGGAAATTTCACTAAAAACCATCAAATTAGGTTCGGCTCGCAACCACGTTCTTTGACGTTTTGCATACTTTACCGTAACTAACTCAATTTCCTGGCAGAGTTCATCCAGATTTCCGCCCTCCCGAAGGTACTTTGCGATCGCTTCGTACCCGAGAGCTCGAAAGCCCGGATTTCCTGGCCCGTAGCCACAATCCAGCAATGACTGAACTTCAGCTACCCAGCCATTTTGAATCATTTCTTTTGTCCGTTGCTTGATTTTTTGATGAGAAATCTCAGTTGGTGGGACGATTGCCACCTTCTTAATTTCGAAGGGGGGAACGGAAAAGGAAAGCGGTTGGTCGTTTGTCATCGCTTTCTCAAGGGCGCGCTTCACCCGGACCTCATTCTTAAGGTCGACTCGGGCAGATTCCTCAGGCGCGAGCTTTCCTAATTTCTCGACCGCCTCGGCAAGTGGCAACGTTCGGAGGGATTCTCGCAATCCTTCACGAGGAGCCGGTTTTAAATCCTTATATTCTTCGATGAGGGCGCGCACGTATAGACCGGTACCCCCACAGATCACCGCGTTTCGACCTGCGCGATAGAGTTGGTGAAGCAAGGCTGATGCCGCCATCACATACTCTCCGACGCCATAGTCTTCGTCAGGATTTTTTAGATCGAGTAACTCATATCGCTCTCGACGAGCAGGCTTCGCGGTTCCGATGTCCATGCCTCGATAGACTTGGAATGCGTCCGCATTCAGGATTGTGGCGTCGTGGGTTTCGGCGAGAACTTCGGCAAGTTGAGATTTTCCAGAAGCTGTCGGCCCCATGACCGCAACAAGGGTTGGAGCCGACATAAGGATTTACTTCAGGACTTTTAGATTTGGCTTTTCGCCTTTCTTGCCTGAGCAGTCGAGCTCGTTCTTAAAAGTCATCGTGCCAACCTTCTTTTCCTTGGTGAACTTACCCTTGACTTCGACTTTATCTCCGTCTTTGAGGTCTTTGTCGAGTTTGCCATGACTATAAATCGCGATCTTATCTGCGCCGCTGGTCAGATCGAATGTGAAGTAGTCATTGCCTGCCTTCGACGTGCGTGCTTTGAATTTCTTGACGACGCCCTTGACGGTGATGACTTTCTTGTCGAACTTGTCTGCCGACTTGACGACGTCGGATGGCGAAACAGTGTCCGCCGCAAAGGCCAAAGCGGCCGCGACCGCCAGCGAAAGAGTAAGGATTCTTTTCATTTTCAAAATTCCATGAGAGCAGTAATTGGCAGATTGGCGAGAGAAGCCCGACCATTGAGAAAACTCAGTTCGATCAAACATCCGAAGCCAACGACTTCGCCATTCAGCCTTTCAACCAGACGCGTTGCCGCACCGGCCGTTCCGCCGGTGGCGAGCAGGTCGTCCACGATGTAAGCCTTTTGTCCTGGCTTGATCGCGTCAACATGCATCTCAACCGTGTTGGTCCCATATTCGAGCGCATATTCTTCGGTGATGCGATCGTAGGGAAGCTTGCCGAGTTTACGAGTCATTGCAAAGGGAAGTTTGCACTGGAGCGCGATTGGAGTGCCAAAGACGAAGCCTCGACTCTCGATCCCAACGATGACTTCGGCGCCTTTGGCACGTACATCATCGCAAAGGAGGTCGATGACTTCCTGAAAGGCGGCAGGGTCTTCGAGGACGGGTGTAATGTCTTTGAATAGAATGCCTGGTTTGGGGAAGTCCGGAACGTCTCGCACGAGGGCGCGGGCCAATAGCTCTGCCATGTCGTAGCATAGAATACCCCTGTCGGGTCTTGCCCCCGTAAATGAAACTGGGATCGGATTCTTGCGAAGCCGATCCCAGTTGTGTTTTCAAGGACGATGCCTTAGTCGTTGATATGCTGCATCTGTTCGGCCAGCGATCCTTGCTTGCTGCGCCAGAAGGCGTACACCAGCAGCGCGATGGATACCACTGTAATGGCTATCCGAGCGACCATGGGCAGATCAGCCGAGATCACAACGCCAACGACGAGCAGAGCAACCAAGTTCATGACCTTGATCAGCGGGTTTAGCGCCGGACCAGCGGTGTCCTTGAATGGATCGCCAACGGTGTCGCAAACGACCGCCGCCTTGTGAGCGTCGGTGCCCTTACCACCAAGGAATCCATCTTCGATGAGCTTCTTGGCGTTGTCCCACATACCGCCCGAGTTCGCCAGCAATACCGCCATCAATTGACCGGAAGCGATGGCTCCGGCCAAGAATCCGCCGAGAGCTTGCGCACCTTTGAGGTTGTAGGAATGGTCGCCGATCGTGACCAATTGACCAGGGAGGAGGCTAAAGCCGAACCCAACCGCAATTGGAAGACAGATCGCCAGAATTCCTGGGCCAAGCAATTCTCGCTGAGCCGCAGCCGTGACGATCTCAACACAGCGTCCGTAATTCGGCTTGGCTGTGCCAGTCAAGATTCCCGGATTTTCGCGGAATTGGCGGCGAACCTCGTTGATCAACTCGAAAGCTGAACGTCCCACTGCGTTGATCGCAAAGGAACTGAAGAGGAACGGTGCCGCCGCTCCAATCAAGAGCCCCATAAAGATTTCTGGGGTATCGAGGCGAAGGCCAGTTTCCTCAAGGTGTCCCGAACCAACGAAGGATTGGAACAGAGCAACCGCAGCGACGACGGCCGTTGCGATCGCAAAGCCCTTGGTCAAGGCTTTTGTCGTGTTACCCGCAGCGTCGAGACGTTGTAGCGAGATCGAGCCTCGCTCGTTGTGACCCGAACCGCTCATTTCGAAAACACCTTGGGCGTTGTCCGAAATTGGGCCGAACGTGTCCATGGCGAGAATGTATCCCGTCGTGGTAAGGAGGCCCAGGCCAACCAATGCGATTCCGTAGAATCCAAGCGTCATCGATCCGAAGACCGCAGCCGGGAAGAGGAAGAGCGGAACCATGAGAGCGACGACGATCGCGAGGACCATAAACACACTCGACTCAGCTCCGTAAGCAAAGCCCTGGATGATCATCGGGGCTGGGCCTGCGGTTGCGACGCCCGCAACTTCTCGGGTCGGCCGTTTCGTGGTACCGACATAGTAGTTGGTAAGGACTTCGATTCCCATGGCGACCAAGATTCCGAAGATGACTGCGAGGGCAAATCGCCACCATTCTGCTTGGGCGATCACGCCTGTCGAAGCATTCTCAAAGCTGACAGCTTCCGGTGCAGACGACGCAGCATTCGGATCAGCCTTAAGCTTCTTTTCAACTGCTTCCATGTCGGTCACCGACTTTCGATAGAACGAAAGCGGCTCCATCGGCTGGTAGCTATCTGGCTTGTCGACGCCAGCCGGAGCAATAAGGGCGAATTTATCCTCACGCTCGTTATAGAACAGCTTGGTCTTCAAAACGTGGGCTTTGTCAGGGTTGATCGACAGCTTGCCGCCTTGAGCCTGGGCGTTCTTAACCGCCCTTTCAAGCTGGTCGTTGAGATTCTTTTCGGTGGTTCCGGCAACCCAAACGACTTGTTCGGCGTGTTGAGCGGGTTGTCCACCTTGTGAGGGGGCGTCCTGCGAAACCGTGAGCTTAACCGCCACGAGAGGCGGATTCTTCGGATTGAAGAAGTCGGCAACGGTTTCGAATTGACGATCCGAAGTCGTCGATTCAGGATTCGGATTCGGCTTGACCATCGCGTACTTAAGAGCAGTAAACGATTGGTTGGCGATTTCGTCGGCTGTGACCTCACGATAGCCTTCGAGCGGCTTATCGTCCTTCAGCATCTCCGGAGTCGTGAACATGACCGACGCAAGGCGATTTTCATCCTTATCTGTGAATCCGAGCGCTTTAACCCGCGAGTCTCCAAGAAGGTCCTTGGTCTTGATCTCCGTCTTCTCGACTTTTTTCGTATGCGCCAAGTCGTCTCGAATTTCGAGAATCTTCTTGGTTTGGCGCATGGTCGCCGTCTTCTGGGTGACAAATTCTTGAACCTTGACATCCTTCAACAGGACCGCAGCAAGAATCACTGTTCCGATGGCGGCAATCAAAGCCGAAATTCGGAAGCCCGTAAGAATGGGTTTGAGCGGGTCGCTCTCAATATCGTCGTTGCCTTTCACAAGCTGGATGCCGAGAATAGAGGCAACGATGCCGACGCCACAGGCGGCGAGGGCAAAAACGATCAATTTGGGCCAAACCGAAGCATCGAGAACAGTTGAGGTTGCCGCGCCAAGAACGATCGTGGCAACGAGCATGACTTCGTACGACTCGAAAACGTCGGCGGCCATACCCGCACAGTCTCCAACATTGTCGCCAACATTGTCTGCGATGGTAGCTGGGTTTCGCGGTGAGTCTTCCGCCATCGATTGCTCGACCTTTCCGACCAGGTCGGCGCCTACATCGGCAGCCTTGGTATAAATGCCGCCGCCAACGCGCATAAAGAGCGCTGCGAGCGAGCCACCAAATCCGTAACCGACGAGAAGGATCGTCGCAATCTTCGGTAAGGCAACCAAAATTGCCGCCGAGAAGAAGAGACCGATTCCGACCGTCATCAGTCCTGCGACCGAACCTGACCGGAAAGCGATTTCGAGAGCTTTCTTGTTGCTTTCGAGCGCGGCCGCCGCGACTCGGGCGTTTCCTTTAACGGCGGTGATCATGCCTACGAAGCCGGAGGCATAGCTCGACACGACACCGAGAAGGAACGCAATAGAGACGGCAATGGCCTGAACCTTCAGTGAACCGAAGTTCAAGAAGAACAGAAGCACCATGAGGATCAAGATGAATGGAAACATCATCGTGATCTGCTTATTTAAGTAAGCGCGGGCGCCATCTTCGATCGCGTCCTGGACTTCCATCATGCCTTCGGTTCCTCGGCTGTTCGAAGTGACGTTCTTTCCGATCATCAGGGCAGTTGCGATGCCCACAAGTCCCAGGACCGCCGAGATGATAAGCGTGATGTTATCCGTCGATCCGAAATGGAGATGAACGTTGTCGCCTTCGCCAGCAAAGGCTGAAGCGCTAATGAGACCTAAGAGAAAAATGCCTAATAGGCGTAAACGAGTAGTTGGTGTGCTTTTAGCACGCCCATTTGCGAGCTGAAGTGACTTCATGGTTTCTTACCACCAGAAATCAAACGCTTCCGTGCATGAAGCACTTGGCCGCTGACCCGGACTTTGTCGCTAATTGTACCTAGCATCAATCATGCCAAATGGCAAGATTCTTTATTGTTGAAGAACTCGAGCTTCGGCTGTGGCTCCATGAACCGTCAATTGAGCCGTCAACATATCCGCTTTCATTCGGGTAATGCCCTGCAAAAGTGTGACCGGAGTCTCATCGAGAAGATCCTTAACTTGGTTTCGATTGAGGGCCAGCATCGATTGAAGCGCTTTCACCAAATCTTCACCCGCTTTACCGGCATCGACGAGAACCAACTCGTAAAGCATGTTGTCGTCAACGACCGCGAATCCCTTGGGAAGATGTTTGACGGGGCGTCCTTCCTCTTGGTGAATGGGGATTTCATGGTTGCATGTTTCGCAGATGAGCAGGTCCGTTTTGTCGCTGTAGTAGTTGAGCGAATTGCAAAAACCGCAACGGACTTGCATGACGGGAAGCACTTTGCCGTCTTTAATTGGGATTCGATGGTTGCACGCCACGCAGGTGACATCTTCATCCTCCGGCTTTTCTGTAAGTTCGTTGACTTCCGTACAAATCGGACACTCAATCGAGAAGCTCGTCACTTTCCTCGTCTGTGACACGACGAATAAACCGAAAAGCACCAAAAGGACGGCAGCAATGACCAAAACCCATGCCAATCCAAGAAACATTCCGTCGCCGCGATACTTGAAGAGAATCGCACCGATCACTCCACAAGGTACGGCGCCAATGAAGAAGTAGAATGCCTTCTCGCTAATTCGCTCGATGACGTCGGAATACCGTTGGATTCGCATATGATTTTTTCAACTATAGCCGACAAAGGTTAATTCGTCAACGGGTTTCGTTCGTCACTTGGTCGTCAAGATCATCCTTCTTAGGAATCACCATGATCGAATGATCTCCATCGAGGAGGACTTCGAAGGCATAAGTATTTCCAAGTTCTTTGAGCATTTCAACCGGAGTCTTGCCATGCATATCGACTTTAATGGTTGGATCGGGCAGACCTTGGGCAATCGTAACTTTCAAGTGGCCCGCCTCCGCAATTAAGGTTATTGCCGCATGCAACGACGCTGATTCAAGTTCGATGTCGGTTTTTGCCGAGCCACTATTGGGATTTGGATGCGTCACGACGGGCGAATTGATCGGTGGATCAATCGGCTGTCGATGGCTTGGCTGTGGCGTGATTTCAGGCTGGTTGGTGCGATTCGGAATGAAAGCTGGCTGGGGAAGTTTTGGATCCTCGACATTGATCGGTGGAACGTGAGGACTGGACACTTCGGCGCGAGTCGAAAGTCGCCAAACGCCAAATGCAAACGCGGCAAGAGCGGCCAAACCGAGCGAGAGGAATACTGGGCGAGCATTGACCGGGCGAATTTGAGGATTTCGGAACGTCGGAATCTTGCCGGGAGTCATTGAACGTCCGGCGGCCTTGAGGGCCTGAACAGTCCTGATTCGCTTTAAGAGTTCTTCGCGAAGGGCCGGATAGCGCTCTCCGAATTCGGTGACGGCGTGGCCATCGCCACTCTCGGCGATCGTCCACATGAGTTCGTCGATTTCGTTAGGAATCACGAGGTTCCTCCTTTTCAAAAAAGATTTTGAAGCGTTCGCGAGCTCGGAATAGGCGTGTTTTGGCCGCGTTTAAATTGATTTCCATCGACTCCGAAATTTCCTGCAGGTTTTGTTCCTGCCAATAAAATAGGGTGAGAATGGCCCGATCTTGAGGGGTGAGCTTTTCGAGAGCGGCCTGAATTCGTGGATCAGCTTCTTCAGTCGGTTCTGGAGCGGCTTTGTCTTCAGCTTCGAGGAGAGTTACATGCTTGTGTTTAAATCGGCGTTTGCGGGATTCTTGAATGCTTCGATTGATGGTGATTCGAAACAACCACGTGGAAAATTTAGACTGCCGATTGAAGCGATGCAGATTTCGATAGACCAACGTAAAGACTTCTTGGGTGATGTCCGCCGCTTCCTCTTCGTTGATCATCACGCCTTTTGCCAGCGAAAAGACTTTCGCGTAATATTTGGCATAAAGGTCTTCGAAGGCGGAAATTTCACCCGCAAGGTATCGCTCGACGAGGATTGCATCTTCGTCGTACGTCCCGGCTCCTTCAAAGTAAATTGACACCATTTCCTCCTATCTGACGCAGAATGGGTTACTAAGGTGACAGGTTACTTGTCGTTCGCAAAGCAAATTCTGCGGAAAGTTGACTCAAAGCGTAAAGCGTTGTTCCCCCGAAAACCAGTGAAATCACGAGGAGAATGGGAATCCATTTGCCGCGAAAGGCATGGAGGAACCCGAGCCCAAGGATCAGACCGGTCGGAGCCAAGCAGGGAAGGAGATATCGCCCTTGTGCTTGGAAGTACGTCATATTAAATCCGACGAATAAGACCACGGTGAGAAATGCAATGAGAATTCCGACCAGAGCCATTTTCGGAACTTCTTTCCATTTCGAACGCAAATAGGCAAGAAATCCGAGTTTCCCGACGGCGATAAAGGCAATGATTGCCTTGTAAAGCCAATTGGGATCAGAACTGCTGATTGCTTTGCCAGACGCATTCAGCCAGATATCCATATAGCCAAACACGCCGATATAGCTCCGAGCCGCCCAGTAGCCGACCCAATTGAGCCAATATTGAACTTCTGGAGAACCAGGCGCTCCCGAAGTCTCAATAATTGCGATGATGCCAGGTTTTTGAGCCGACCCAGTAAAGGCTTCTTTGAAGACTTTTTGAGCTAATGGGTCGCCATAGATAGAAATATTGCGAATCCAGATCGGCAGGGCAATGACAATGGCGATGCCGCTGTATCCGGCGATCTTTGCAAGCGGGAGTTTGTCGCGAAGCATCCAGCCCGTGACGGCCAATCCGACCAAGGAAATGAGGCCAGAGGACTTTGTGATGCACGCCAAGCCCGCGAAGATTGCCCCAAGGGCAAGTGACTTGGCCGTTGCTTTGGCGTCGTCCTCAAGTGAAAATGCCCGCGCGCAAAAGGCAAAACTCCAACTAATCATTGCGATCAGCAGCGGATCATTCGAGATGGCCCCACTGAGCGCACAGTTTGACGGTAACAACGCCGCAAAAGCCGCTCCGATGAGCGCGATTTCTTCACGCTTGGTTGCCCAAAAACAAGCGAAGAAGATTCCAACAATGCCGCCGACTCCAATGAGGGCGTTAAAGATTCGCTCGATGTTGCCAAAGGACTGAGTTTCGACGTCATGCTGGCCGGTCACGGTTGCCGCGATGGCTGAAAGGCCATAGTAAAGAGGCGGCTGATGGCTTTCATATTCTTCTCCAGTGTCGGGCGCACCCGGAACAAGAACCGGCAATTGACGCTTGGTAAGAAGAAACCTTATGTAGTTTGCGTGCTGTCGTTCATCAGGAGCGCCAACGTCTGGGACCGGCGATGGCCGCCCAAACGATAAAATCACTCCCGGTTGACGATAAGGAGTTTTGAGCGCGAAACTAACGGCAAAAAGCAAGTGGAGACCCGCAAATACGACTAATAAAATCTTTGCGAGCTTGCTAAGTGCGGTCATTCTGGTTGTATCATAGCTTTTAAGGCTAGGTCTTGGCTATGACGACATTATTAGCATTAAGCGTTTTCTCCGGATTTTTAGGTGGGTACGATGCGCCGAGCAAAGGTTTTGCAACGTGGCAGGACACGTTAAAGAGCAAGAACTCGATCAGCGCGAAAGTATCCGTGCAGGAAATCGGCGGTACGTCGACTTCTTACACCATCGATTTGAAGAAACCAAATCTTCTTCGACTGGATACCGCATCGACTCTCGTGGTCGCAGACGGTACGAGCATCATCACTTACGACAAGAAAGAAGGTGTCTTCTATAAGCAACCGCAAACGAAAGAAGATATGAAAGTCCTTCTGGACGATGACCAATACTCGCTCTTCACGGGCTTCTTTGGCGACGCGCCGAATGCCGTAAAATCGGTCGACGGCGACACGAAGACGTTAGGTGGAGACCAAGTGCTTGAGGTCAAAGCTTTTTACGATAAAGCTGGCAACAAGACCCAATCCTTCTACGTTGGAAGCGACCACATCGCCAAGCGATCATCGATCGTGGCGAAGAAGAAGCAGGACGGCACGTACACGGCGGTTATCAACGCAAAGGACGTGGTCGTGGATGGTAAGCCGGCCGACGGTTTGTTTGCGTTCAACGCTCCAAACGGCGCCAAAGAAATCAACTACCAAGATTTGATCGCATCGAAGTGGTTCTATGACCTCGACGAAGCAAAGCTGGTTGCCACCCGAACCAAGAAGAAGATTTTCATCGACTTCATGGCTTCCTGGTGCGGTCCTTGCAAAATGATGGACAAGACTGTCTTCACAACTGACGAATTCAAGGAACTCGGCAAGAAGATGGTTTTCTGTAAGGTTGACATTGACCTGAATCCTGCGTTGGCCGAGCAATACGGTGTCGAGGCGATTCCGAACATGTTCGTGATCCGCCCTGACGGTTCGGTCGTTGGCTCGGTGCTTGGCTATACGCCCGCCGATCAATTCATTCCAAAGATTCAATCGCTTCTCGATTCGGCTAACTAAAGCCCAAGAAAATGAAATGACCCGAGGGGAATTCGTCCCCTCGGGTTTTTTAGTCTGAGTTAGGTCGGGTAACCTTCCATAATTAGTTGTACAGACGACGGAGAATCTGTTGAGCGCCAAATCAGGAACTGCGACCGCTGAAAGGGCGGAGCAAGCCATGAAACCAAGTCAGTTATTGACCAAAGAAGATTGTTTAGAAATCTTCAAACAATTGTATTTAGCCCGTTACTTCGACGTTCGGCTTATCAAGGAAAAGAAACGGGGTCGCCTTCGCGGAACCCTTTATTCTTCTCACAACCAAGAAGCCGTACTCGTTGGATCGCTATTCGGTCTTAAGCCGACTGACTGGATCAGTCCCATTCACCGGGACATGCCCGCTTTCTTTATGAAAGACTTCCGATTCGGTGTCGACAATCCGGATCGTCTTGGTATGAGCATCGAAGAAGTTTGTGCCCAGGTATGGGGCAAAGAAGGCTCACCCGGACGAGCACGCGACAACTGGTCGCACATTGGGAGCAAGGCCAAGAAGATCATCCACTCGACTTCAATGCTGGCGGGAACGATTCCTGTTGCCGCCGGAGTGGCTTACGCCGACAGAATGCAGGGTGGCGATGCGGTGGTTTTAACCTATAACGGAGAAGGTTCGACGGCTCAAGGCATCTTCCATGAAGCGGTCAACTATGCCGCCGTACATAAACTTCCCGTCATCACCATCGTTGAGAACAACCAGTGGGCATATGGAACGCCGGTTGAATTGGAATGTCCAACCCAGGATGTTGCCGATCGAGCCAAGGGTTACGGAATCCTCGGTTTGGTAGCCGACGGACAAGATGTCTTTGACGTTTATGACAAGACGATGGAAGCCGTGAATCACGCCCGCGCCGGAAACGGACCTGCGATCGTCGAATGTAAGACTTTCCGTGCCTACGGTCATGGTGATCACGACGATGACCGAGCCATGAAATACCGTCCGGCCGAATTGATTGAACAGGGTCGAAAGCGCGATCCTATCGCGGTTTGCCGACAAATTCTCATCGAAAAAGGCTATCTCACCGGAGCCGATAAGGATCTGTACATGGCCGAAGGTAAGAACGCCGGAGACGCGACCAACGATGACTTCCCGCCCGAGGTTGTTGAATATTTGAACAAAGGAATCGAGTTTGCCATTCAATCGCCGATGCCCGCCGCCGAAGAAGCCGAACAATGGGTTTTTTGGAACGGAGGTCAGGCATGAGTTTAACCAGTGAAGCCCCAGTCGCCGTTAAGAAAAACTATTTAACTGCGCTCAAGGAGGCCCTCGACGAAGAGATGGCGAGAAATCCGCTCATGCTCTGTCAAGGCGAAGACATTGGGCGACTCGGTGGAGCTTTCGGTGTGACAGACGGCTTGCAAGCCAAATATGGCGATCATCGCGTCGTCGACATGCCAATTTCGGAAGCTGCGATCGTCGGTTCGGCGGTAGGTATGGCGCTGAACGGCATGACGGTCATGGCCGAAATGCAGTTCATCGACTTTATCTCGTGCGGCTTTGATCAGATCGTCAACATGATGGCGACCTATCACTACCGAACGGCGGGTGAAGTTCATATTCCGGTTGTCGTTCGCGGCCCTTCGGGAGCCTACGGTGGTGGCGCTCTCTACCACAGTCAAATGAACGAAGCCTGGTTCTGCAACTCGCCTGGCTTGAAGGTTGTTTGCCCGTCAACACCCTACGACGCTAAGGGAATGTTGAAAGCGGCTTTGCGAGACGGCAACCCGGTTATCTTCTACGAAATTAAAGAGCTTTATCGAAAGCGCGAAATCGAAGAAGAGCTTCCGACGGAAGATTACATCGTTCCGCTCGGTAAGGCTGCGGTCCGACGAGAAGGGAAGGACATTACCCTTGTCTCGTATGGTCAGAATGTTTACCACTGTCTTGATGCGGCTACCGAACTTGAAAAGCTCGGTATCTCGGCTGAGGTGATCGACATTCGATCTTTGGTTCCGCTTGACGAGGAAACTATTTTCAACTCGATTGGAAAAACGAGCCGTGTGATCGTTGTCAACGAAGCGCCGATGACTTGTGGATTCGCCGGAGAGATTCTTGCACGAATCACCTCAAAAGCATTCCACCTGCTCGACGCGCCCCCCACTCGCGTAACACGAATGGATACGCCAGTTCCGTGGGTCAAGCCGCTGGAACTTCACGTTCTTCCCACGGTCGACAAGATCGTTGCCGAAGCCGTTCGAATCGTCAAATTCTAATCCGAGAATCAAAAGCAGGGATCCGAGAGCCGTGAAGCTCCCGGATCCCATTTTTATTTGTCATATTAGAGTGACCGAGGACAAAGCTTTGTTCGCTGCCTCCGCATCGATAGATAGAGGTGATTTCTAGACTCCAATGCCGCGATGTGGAGCCTAAAGAAGTTCCCGATGAAATTTTTGCCGCTTGTCACTTGCGACTTCTTCCCCTTCCCCGACTTGTGACTCACTGGCTATACTTATTCCCATGCCATTAGCATTGCTGCTGGGTTTGACGATGTCGCAACAAACGAAATTCACCTCCGACTGGAAGTCTCTTGAACAATATCAGTGTCCAGACTGGTTTCGGAATGCTAAATTTGGGATCTGGGCGCATTGGGGACCACAGTCAGTTCCCATGGCGGGCGATTGGTACGCTCGAAATATGTTCATCCAGGGCAGTTCTCAATATGAGGACCATCTGAAGCGGTATGGACATCCGTCCGAGCATGGATATCGCGAGTTGATCGAACTTTGGAAAGCGGAAAAATGGAATCCCGATCAGCTCATGCAACTCTACAAGGCGACGGGAGCGAAATATTTTGTGAGCATGGGTGTTCACCATGATAATTTCGATCTGTGGAATTCGAGATATCACACGTGGAATGCGACTCTGCATGGCCCTCATCGCGACGTGGTCGGCGAATGGCAAAAAGCTGCCAAAAAATACGGTCTGAAATTTGGCGTTTCTGAGCACCTAGGGGCAAGCTACACCTGGTGGCGCGTTTCAAAAGAGTCTGACAAGACCGGCGATAAGGCGGGAGTCCCCTATGAAGGAATCAATCCCGCATACCAAGAGCTTTACCATCCGATGCCTGCCGCAGATGACAAGGACTGGTACTCGAAAAACCCGGCATGGCATCGAGAATGGTCTGAACGGATCACTGACTTGGTGCAATCCTACAAACCGGATTTGCTTTATTCGGATGGCGGAGTGCCGTTTGGCGAAGTCGGGCGAAGCGTGATTGCCAACCTCTATAACCAAGGTCTCGACGGGCACGGAAAGACGCAGAATATCTATCTCGCAAAGGACATGACCTCAGGAGAATTTCATCCTGGTTCGTGTGTGACGGATCGAGAGCGTGGCTCAATGGCCGCCATCAGCCCGGTCGTTTGGCAAACCGATACTTCGGTGGGCGACTGGTTTTATAACAAGAATTGGCCATTCCGAAAAGCAGACTGGATCATCCATACGCTCGTCGATGTCGTGAGTAAGAATGGAAATCTTTTGCTCAACGTGGTTCAGCGACCCGACGGAAGTCTTGATTCTGATCTTGTCGAGACCTTGCACACGGTTGGAGCATGGCTCAATACAAACGGCGAATCAATCTATGGGACACGCCCATGGCTGACCTATGGCGAGGGAACGACTAAAGTGAAAGGTGGTCACTTCAGCGAAGATTTTGCCTTTGGCGCAAGCGATATCCGCTTTACCCGCAAAGGGAAGACGACGCTCTATGCGACGACTCTGGGAGCGCCGAAACCAGGCGAGATGACCATTCGATCACTGGCCCTTTTTGAAGGAATGAAGGCAAAGGTTACAAAGGTCGTTTTGTTAAAAGACAAAACATCGTTGCCGTTCACGCTCGACAAAGACGGGTTGCACATCCAGGTTCCCGAAAATATCGGCAGCGGTTTCGCCTACGCTTTCAAGATTACTTGTGGTGACGTAGACGCCTTTCGTCCTGATCTCGTTCCTAAGCCCGAACCAGAAAAAATCTTGGCTGATTTGCAAGGGAACTTCGAACTCGATCCTGACAAGGCCGATGTTGAAGGTGGAGTCAAGCCCGAGACCAAAGATGGAAAGCGAAATTTTGGCTATTGGGATTCGGGAACGGATTTCGTGACTTGGCTTATCAAAGTCGATAAAGCAGGATCGTATGATGTTGACTTTGAGGCTGGCACTCCATACGAAGGAAGCGAACTCGAGGTCGCGTTAACTCGACAGGGAAGCCAAACTCCTATTTCTGGAACCTTTTTGTTGCCCAAAACGGGAAGTTTTGAGGTTTTCCAGCCGGTCAAGCCGACAACGCTTAAGTTAGAAACTGGGGTCTACACGGTTAAACTAGCACCGCATCAACCGAGCCGCTGGCACGCCTCTAATATACGTGCGCTTCACCTAAGATTGAGGTCCTGAAAGCAAAAGAGAGTCACATTGAGTGACTCTCTTTTGAAGGTTAGAGCGAAAAACTTAGCTCTTCTTCGCTCGTCGCTTTCGCAACATCGCAAGGGCGCCGAGACCGAGAACCGACATGGTTGCGGGTTCTGGAACCGGAGCGGCGTAAATGTGATCGGACATCGCACCGTTGAGGCTGCCAGCATTTTGCTCAGCCCAAGTGCTTCCCGTATCCAGGAGGTTCAGGCTATACACGTAGAAGCCGTTGTTTTCCGGTGACGTGGTCGACGTGTTTTGGAAGATTCCGGTGAAAGTGCCAGCAATGCTGCCTCGACTCGTGGTGTCTACCATCCAATTCGTGCTCGGATCAAGCACACCATTGAGTCCGCTTACCGTGTAATCAATGTTGTAAGAGAGGAACGTACCTCGTTGGCTGCCAGCATCGTTGATTGGCCACAGTCGCGAGAAGGCATTGTCATAGTCGGCATTCGCGCCCGAGATGGACACGTGCAGCTTGGTGAAGCTATCGGACCAGTAGCCGCTGCTCGAGGTTGTGAAAGCGCCAGGATCGTCAACCAGTTGCATGAAGCTGTTGTTCTGGTTGTTGGGGTTGCCCCATCCGCTGTATGGACCGTGAGCCGTGTCGGTCGTGTACCACCAGGTCGTCAACATTTCGTTGGCGTTTTCGTAGCCGGTGCCCAGATAAGAGTTGTTCTTACCTTGATAAAGGCTGCCGTCTCGCGTGGCAAACGTGCCGGTACCGACTGCGTTCGTATTGCTTTGGGCATCCGACAAAGTATCGTACTTTGTAACCGTGCCATTGTAGTTCATGAAGTCGGTTGCGACGGCGAAGTCGCCAAGGTTTGCAAACGCCGATGTTGCAAGCAACACACCAGCGATAAGGATCGTCCCTTTCGTGTTCAACATAGTATTTCACCCGGCACGCAATAGTGCCTGAACCATAACTCTACAGAAATATTGCTGGCTCGGGATAGTACTAGGTGACCAATTAAGGTATTCCTACCAGGTTAAACCTAGTAGGAATGACTGGGAGGGTTAGACCGCTTCGCCCAAATAGGCCGCGATAACCTTGGGATCGTTCCTGATTTCAGAAGGAGGACCCTGGGCGATTTCTTCACCGTGATCCAAAACGAATATTCGCTCGCAGAGTCCCATCACGAATTTCATATCGTGTTCGATCAGCAATACCGTGACTCCCAGTTCATCGCGAATCTTCTTGACCATAGTCAGGAGTTCCATCTTTTCTTGGGGGTTCATTCCCGCCGCTGGCTCGTCGAGGAGGAGCAGATGAGGCTGGGTCGCGAGAGCACGGGCGATTTCGAGCCGCCTCTGCTTTCCATAGGGAAGGTCGCAGCTTCGAACGTTCGCAACATCATCGAGGTCGACAAGTTTAAGGAGCTCAAGCGCTTGATGCTTAAGCTGCTCGGTTTCTTTGATCGCACCGGGCAAGTAGCAGAGTGCCGAACCGAGAACGGATTTGTGTCGAAGGAATCCCCCAACGACCACGTTTTCGAGCGAAGAGAGCGACTGGAACAGTCGAATATTCTGGAACGTTCGACAAATGCCAAGCGTCGCGATCTTGTTCGAAGGAGTGCCGGTGATGTTCTTGCCGTTAAAGGTGATCACGCCCGAAGTGGGAGCATAGACACCAGTGATCAAGTTAAAACACGTCGTCTTTCCCGCTCCGTTGGGACCGATTAAGCCGAACAAGTCGCCTTTATTCAACTCAAAAGATACTTGGTTGACAGCGACGAGACCACCAAACTTGATCGTGGCTTTGTCGAGCTTCAAGAGGCTCATGCTGCCACCTCAACCTCTTGGACAGGCTTTTTACCGAGAATCTTTTGCACCCAACTCCAGCTAAATTCGTGATGTCCGAAGATGCCCTGCGGGCGAAGCAACATCAGAACGACTAGTGTAATTGCCAAAACCGGCATTCGGAAAAGTTGGCCATTGATGGTTGATTGAAATACTGGAATCTTCACCAATATTTGACCCAGGATCATCGCAAGAACAATGCTTCCTAAGACAGTCCCAAGATTCATCATTAAGCGCTTCAAGGCTTTTCCGTGAAAATTCTCTTGAATACGTTTTAGAATCACAACGGCCACAATTATTGCAATCGCTACTCCAAGTGGAGTAGCTACGGCAATGCTTGGAGGCAGATCTCGCATTTTTTCGGGGACAATGAAAAGTACCATCGCGGCTATTGCGGTACCAGTAATGGATCCGGTTCCCCCGAGCACGACCATGGTGAGGATCAGGAAGGAAGCATCCATTGAAAAGTCAGTGGGACTAACAAATCCTTTAGTGTGCGCATAAAGGGCTCCAGCTGCGCCAGCAAAAGCAGAACCTAACACAAAAGCCGTGACTTTCGTTTTAGTGATATTCACGCCCATCGCAGAAGAGGCAATTTCGTCCTCTCGAACCGCAAGATAGGAAAGGCCATGTGCAGTCTTCAGCAAATTCCTACAAACGGCAATGGAGATAATTGCGAGCAAGACAACGAAGAACACGGTGGATGGATACTTTGACGCCGAAAGCCCGTAGGCCTCTCCGAGAGCTTTCTGGTTTTTAGCGATAATCGTCACAATTTCTCCAATGCCTAGCGTGACGACAGCGAGGTAATCGCCTCGAAGCCGTAGGGAAGGGAGGCCTACGATAAATCCTGCAAGACCAGCAGTCAATGCCCCAAATACCATTGCGAGCGGCAACCACAGAGGGTTCGTTTGGTCCGCCATGTTCTTAAAGTAAGAGTTAGCGAGAACAGCACCGGTATAAGCCCCAATTTGATAGAAAGCTGCATGACCAATAGAGAATTGTCCCGTGATTCCATTGATCAGATTTAGGCTTACCGCAAGTGTCACATACAAGCCAGCCAAGGAAAAAAGAAGTCGTGAATAGTCTGTTGCACCACGAAGCAAAAACTGTGCGAGGAAGCACACGATTAATGCCAGAACAATGCTGGCCAGTCGGCTGACCGTCCACGTTCCAAAATTGTATTTCATTAGACTTTCTCCACCTTATTTGAGCCAAGAATTCCTCCGGGTCGCACGAGTAGCACACCAATTAAGATGACATAGGCAATGGCGTCGCGGTAACTCGATAGCCCAAACCATGTCACAAGGTTTTCGGCAACGCCCATGAGAAGGGCACCGACAACTGCGCCAGGAATATTTCCAATTCCTCCTAAAACTGCCGCCACAAAGGCCTTGACACCTGGTGCGGCACCCGAAAACGGATCAATCGGAGCCGATTGGAAAGTCGAATACATCATTGCTCCGGCACCAGCTAAGACCGAACCCAGAACGAACGTGAAGGTAATCACTGTATTGAGGTTGATTCCCATCAGTGAGGCGGCGTTAAAGTCAACCGAGACGGCACGCATGGCCCTACCCATTTTCGTCTTCATGACCAAGTACCAAAGGCCAACCATCAGGCCCAAAATTGTGGCCATCATGATGATCTTGCTTTTGGGAATGTGAACAGGAACGGCCTTCGCATTTGCTTCGTTCGTCAAGTTGGATTGTTTTTCTTTGAGGTCTGAAAGCTCTTGATCGATAGCCGCACCCGCTGGTGAAGGGTTGAATCTATCTTTCTCTTTGGCGAACTGTAAATCGTAACGCTTTTGTGCATCATCGATCTGGGGTTGCAGGGCTGTCGCTGCAGCCAATTTTTCAGGGTTTGGCTTAACGATATCGAATCGAATGTCATCGGCAAACGGATTTACCCGCGAGGTGACAGCCTGCTTTTTACCTTCCAATAGAAAGGCTTGGCCGCCATATTGCAAGAGCAGAGACAGTCCAATGGCAGTAATAAGCGAGGCAATTCTTGGGTGATTTCTAATCGGGCGATAAGCAAATCGCTCAATAAGGAATCCGGCGGTCCCACTGACCGCCATGGCTCCAATCAGCATGATCACGAGAGAAATCCAAGAACCCTTCAATGATTCGTTTCCACCAACGCCAAATCCAAGCATCCACGAGGTGAAGAGTGCTCCGTAAGATCCAAGCATGAAAACTTCGCCATGAGCAAAGTTGATCAACTTGAGGACGCCATAGACCATGGTGTATCCAAGTGCAACTAGAGCGTAGATCGAACCTAATAACAAGCCGTTGACTAATTGTTGGGGGAGTGTTGTGTAATCGACTGGATTTAGTGGGCCAGGGCCAACAAAAAAGAGAATGATGGCACTGGCAGCCCAACCTGCGAACCGAGCTCGTTTGTTATTCTGTCCTCCTGGACGCGACAGAATGAGATACATTACGATTCCAAGTGGCAAGAATCCGAGTAAGAACATTGGATGGGCAAATTTCATTCAGATACCTCAAATATTGCAGTTGGACATGCGCGTAAATGGCTTCCGAAAGGAAGCCATTTACGCATCATTGCTAAGTTGGCAACTCCTGGGAGCCCCAATGGTAAGTCGATAGGTTTGGACACTACTTGATCTGATCTGGAGTATATGCGACTGCAAATTTCTGCCAGTTGCTGCCGTTCTTCTGGGTAACTTCGACAACAATTGCCTTCTTTGGTGGGTTGCCATGCATACCTTTCAATGTAATTACACCGGAAACACCCTTGTAGTTTTCTGTGTTCTCAATTGCTTGCTGAAGGGTCGCCGAATCAAATTTGCCATTGCATCGCTTGAGTGCGTCAATCGTGACTCCCATCGCGTCATAGCCGAGTGCGCCCATGGTCGTCGAAGGTTGTTGACCATTGTGCTTTTCACCCCACTTCTTGAGGAAGCCTTGGACTTCGGGACTCGTGTCCAAATTATTATAATGGTTGCAGAAATATCCTCCGATGATCGCATCACCCGCACTCGTGAGAATTGTATCGCTATCCCATCCATCGCCTCCGAGGAATACGGCCTTCGTGATGCCAGCCGCTCGCGCTTGTTTTGCAATCGGACCCACTTCTGTGAAATAGCCGCTCATGAACACGCCTTCAGGATTTGCTTTAGCGATATTCGTCAAAACGCCCTGATAATCCGGAACGCCTTTTCCACCTGACTCATACTTTTCGTCGGCGACGATCGTACCACCAAGAGCTTTGAACTTTTCCCGGAAGCTATCGCTAAGGCCTTGAGAATATGGCAGAGCGTTATCCGTCAGGATCGCAACTTTCTTCAAGTGGAGTTTCTCGTAGGCAAAAGTTGCCATGACAGGGCCCTGAAATGCGTCGGTGTAGCAGACACGAAAGACGTTGTCCTTTCCTTCTGTTAAGTCGGTTCTTGTTGCGCCAACTGCGACAACCGGAACTCCTTTCGCTTTAGCTGAATTGGCAATCTGGATGGTGTTGCCACTGGATACTTCGCCAACGATTCCAACGACACCTTCAGAAAGCACCTTTTCTGCGGCAAGTTTGGCAGGTTCTGGTTTCGAAGCAGTATCCCCTTGCACGATTTCTATTTTCTTACCGTTAATTCCTCCGGCCGCATTGACTTCATCAACGGCTAGTTGACAACCGTCGAATTGGTCCGTACCCCAAGGCTTGTTGTCCCCTGTGAGACTGGTTACCACGCCAATCTTTATGGTATCGGTCGAAGCTGCTGAACCAGACGCGGTGTTTCCGCCGCCACTGTCTCCGCATCCAACGATAAGGCCCGCGCCGATAATGCCGAGCGCGATAAATTGAAGATTGCTTATACCGAGTTTCACTGGTTTCCCCTTATTCTGAGTCAACGCGAGGCCGACTGTTACAAGTGCCGAAAGTATACAGAAATTCGCAGGGTTTTTCTCGCCTGCGAAGTAGAATCGTTAGGGAAATGGCAGAAGAAGGACAGCAGCGACTCGAAAAGGCTACGGAATTACTTAATTCCGGACAGGTGGCCGAAGCTTTGGAGGTGTCGCGAACAGTCCTTGTCGGCGATCCAACCAACGTGGACGCAAAGTTGATCGAGGCGATCGCGCTCTCGAGGCTTGGAAATCAAAGCGACGCCAGCGAAGCGTTCGCCCGGGCAACCGAAATCGACCCGCAGAGCGCAAAAGCTCACTTCAACGCCGCAATCCATGAGTACAACATGGGCAATCTCGACGGAGCGAAGGCTTACGCCGAAAGGACGTTAGAGATCGACTCAACCCACAGCGGCGCCGAAGGGCTTCTGGCGAGAATGCAGCCTCAAGCTGAGGCAACCCAAACCAAATCGAACTATCAGCGTGTGCCCGCCGCGGATATGGAAGTTCCCTACGAGGGCATCGCTTTTGTCCAGAAACTTGGAAAGAATTGGTCGATCATCGGATGGGTGCTGGCGGTCATCTCAATTTTCTTCTTTGCCAACGAGCTTTCGGGCATGTTGCGGCATCTACCTGAACTGAACGATGCTGTAGGTAAACAAGATATGCATCGAATTCAGGATTTGAATCGGGCGGTGTCCCCGGTCATCTACCAAGCGATTGGCATGATGTTTCGCTTTGCATCCATCTTTTGGGTCGTTATTGACATCCTCAACCGAAGGGGAAGTTTTTACTGGCTTATCGGCCACGTCCCCTGCTCATGTGTCGGACTCGGGTTTATAACTCAGCCACTTTACATGCTGTTAGGGCGAAAATGACCGCACCTTTTAACGTCTTTCTACGTTATGTTAATTGAACTATGTTGACTGCACTTTCTTTCCTCTTGGCCGGAGGATCTGCTTTGCCATCCATTCCGCCAACAGTTCCTCAAGACGAAAAGCCTGTCGCGGAATGTCCATTTAAGATCACCGATCATGCATTCATCGTTGACGCTACCGTCAATGGCAAAAACGTCTCGCTGATGTTCGACACCGGATTCGCGGCCTGGGTCGATGTCGATGACTCGATCAATCTCGGAAAGCCGGACGGAAAGATCCAGCTTCAAGACTTTGTCGGCGTCATGGAAGCCGATACGGTCAAGATCAAGTCACTCAAGCTTGGAACCCTGGATATCAAGCTCGAAGGAGACGCGGTCGCGGTGGTGAGTCCGGGTAACGGCAACTACACGGCGGCTTATGGAACCCACTGCGATGGAATCATGGGGCTGTCGGTTATCAAAAATCAGATCACCGAAATCAATTTTCAGAAAGGGAAGTTCATCTTCTATCCCAAGTCGTTTGACATCACAAAACGCGTTCCGGACAATAAGAAAACCTTTTTGACCAAACTCCTGCCGACCGGTTACAGTGCGCTCCAAATGGCCGTGAAGACCGAAGAAGGGAAGACGATGGTTTTGGCGCTCGACACAGGTAACTCCTTCTATGCAACGACCCATAAAGAAGTGCTCGATCGTGTCGGAATCTGGCCCATTTCTCGAAAGCCAAACTTCATGACGGCCGCGGGAGTTGCTTCCGGTGTCGTGGATTCGTGGAACGTGCGAATGCCGAAATTATCGATCTTTGGGGTTCCGGTGGAATCATCGATTTGGGATATTATCGACCTTCCGTCGAGTTCATCGAACTCCGATGGAACGGTCGGATTCGGGTTTCTCAAGAACTTTAACATCATCATCGACTACGAACGCCGACGGGTATGGTTCGAGAACTTTACGGATAAAGTCACTGACGACGAACCTGCCGAAACAGGCATGACGGTCTATTGGGATCCATCCCGAAAGAACTATGTCGTTGTCCGTGTTCAGGACGGCGGGCCAGCGTCGAAAGCGGGAATCAAGAAAGGCGACCTCTTGCTCGGCGTCGATGGTGACGAGGCGATCAATATTGGCTTCGATCGAATGAAGACGAAGCTTGAGGGCAAGCCTGGCTCGGTAGTCAAAGTCGCCATGTCTCGCGGTGGTCAGCTCTATCGCGCCGAAGTCGAACGCAAGCTCTTGATCAACGATCCAAAAGGCTAAACAAAGCGAGCTAAGGTTTGAGTAAGAGTTTCGGGGGGATCGCTCCCGAGCCTCTTACTCTTTGGCATCGAGGATACAGGTCGACGCCATATCGCCCATCACATTGACCGTCGTTCGACATCGGTCGAGAAACCAGTCGACCGTGAGCAGGAACGGAATAAAGTGAATAGGAAGATTGACAGCCTTAAAAACGGCAATCATCGTCACGAGCCCAGCTTCTGGTATTCCCGCCGCACCCACGCTCGCGACGATTGCCATCACCACGACGATTACCTGTTGACCAATTGGCAGACTCATGCCAATGCCTTGAGCGACCAATAAAGCGGCCATCGCTTCATAGAGAGCCGTGCCATCATGGTTAAACGTTCCACCAACCATGATGCCCAGGTTGGCGTTATCCTCGTGAACCTTCAGTTTCTCCGTTGCGCAACGATACGTAACGGGCAGTGTAGCCGCCGAAGAGGCTGTTGAAAATGCCATGATGAAGGCGTCTCCTCCACCGCGAAGAAAGGCTATCGGGCTCACCTTAGCCTGAAAATAAAGTCGGACGAGATACACACCCATCATAAGCACGAGCGCGACGAGAACGCAGATCACCCAGTAGCCCATCGCCAAGAGCGATCCTAAGCCTTTCTCGGCAACGATTGCGGAGACAACGGCAAAAACGGCGAGAGGAACCAACTCAAAAACCCACTTGAGGATCGTGACCATCAGTTGGAAAATTGCGTTCAGGACATTTTGGAGAGCTTTGACACTCCGCACGAGTTGTTCATTTTCGCTATGCAGCAAAAGCCGCATCGCCATTCCGATGGCGATTGCGAGAATGATGACGCTGATCACGTCGTTTTTGACGAAAGGAGTCACAAAGTCCGTGGGAATGCTCTCAAAAAGGTGTGTCCAGATGTTATAGCCTTGCTTGTCATCCAACTTGGCATCCTGGGTGAGCTGAAAGTGCTGTCCGGGCTGCATCGCGTTGGCTACCAGGAGACCAATGAGGATCGCAATGATCGAATTGCTCATCAGCAGGGCCATGAGTCGCCCAGCTTTCTTGCCCGAAAGGTTGGCTGTCACAATGCTGCCCAAGACCGCGCTAAAAATGAGCGGAGTCGCCAAAAGGCGCAGCATCCGCAAAACAAGATCCGAAATCCACTTAATCTTTGTCGGATCTAGGCCCGCTGCCTTGCCCAGTGAGCCAAAGGCAGCGCCGAGAATTAGCGCGATGAGAATCTTCAGATACAAAGGAATCCGTTGATAGGGATTCTTTGGCTTACTATCAATGGCGCTCTCAGAATGGCTCATAACTGATTTGCGCTATTGTGCCCGAATCTTTGTCAAAATGCTAGTGTGACTAAAGTTGATCTTGGACGGTTACTCGAAGACTCAGGAGCGATCCTAAGGGGCCATTTTATACTCGCTAGCGGACGCCATAGCGAGGTGTATTTTGAGAAATTCCGGGTGATCGAGCAGCCGGAGGTCCTGAGCGCCCTCTGTACCGAGATCGCTGACCATTATCGCAATTTGGACTGCGACTTCGTGGCCGGACCGACCACGGGCGGCATCATTATCGCCTTCGAAGTCGCCCGCCAAATGGGTAAGCCTGCGGTTTACGCCGAAACCGAGAATGGCGTCAAAACGCTGCGACGCGGCAAGGTCCTGCCCGCCGGAGCCAAGGTGCTTATTGTCGATGACGTCCTCACAACCGGCAAAAGCTTGTTTGAAACCAGAGATGCCATCACGCGTGCGGGTGGAGAAGTCGTCGGCTATGCGGTACTCGTGAATCGAGCGCAAGGCGAGATCGATGCTCAACCGTTGTTCAGCGCCTACACGGTCGCGGCCGTAAGCTATGCTCCCGACGAATTGCCGGAGGCTTTGGCGGCCATTCCGGCTGTGAAACCAGGCACCAGCGTGGCCAAATAAAAGGATAAAGGGTTGTGAATCGGTACCAATTCACAACCCTTGGTCAAAGCTTTAAAACCTAAAAACTTAAGCCGCAACGCCCTTTGCCAATCGAGCAAACGTATCTTTGTCGATGGCGCGCATCAAACATTCGTCAAACGAGACAATGCCTGCGCGATAGTGGTCGGCCAGTGACCGGTCCATCGTCTGCATGCCGGCTTGTCCCGACATTTCGATGATGGAATACATTTGGTGAGTCTTTCCTTCACGAATCAAGTTCTTGATTGCCGGAGTTCCCAACATGACTTCAATTGCGGCCACGCGTCCGCCGCCGATCTTCGGCAGTAGCTGCTGGGCGACGATTCCTTCTAAGGTGTTTCCGAGAAGGACACGAATCTGATCTTGCTGATCCGAAGGGAAGACGTCAACGACACGGTCAACACTCGCGGGAGCGTTTCGGGTGTGAAGCGTTCCAAAAACAAGGTGACCCGTTTCGGCTAGTGTTAGGGCAGCCTCGATCGTTTCGAGGTCGCGCAATTCACCAACGAGAATGATATCTGGGTCTTCACGGAGAACGGCTCGAAGGGCGTCGTGCAACGTGTAAGTGTCGTGATGGAGTTCGCGTTGGTTGACCATACATCGCTTATGCTTGTGGATGTATTCGATTGGGTCTTCAATCGTTAAGATGTGGCTCGCATAGTTGTCGTTGATGTCGTCGATCATCGAAGCGATGGTCGTCGTCTTACCGGAACCCGTAGGCCCGGTTACGAGAATCAAACCTGATGTTCGTTTGGACACTTCGCGAATGACTTGGGGCAGCCCCAGACTCTCAAATGGAGGAATCTTCGTCGGAATAACACGAAGGGCTCCCGCCACCGAGCCGCGCTGCATATAAACGTTAAAACGAAATCGGGCAAGGTCTTTGACCGAATAACCAAAGTCCAGTTCGTGCTTGGTTTCAAATCGCTCAAGTTGGTCGTTCGTGAGCGTATCGTAAATCAGACGACGGGCATCGCGAGGCGTCAATTCATGAAACGGAAGCGGCACGATTTCGCCGTCGAGACGAATCATCGGAGGCAAACCGACGGTGATGTGAATATCCGAAGCCTTTCGCTCAAGCGCCATCCGCAAAATATCGTCGATATGGTGCTCGGTTGCCGACCGGAGTTCTTCCTTCTTATATCCACTCGTCGGACGATCCGATTGAATCTGGAACTGGGTCTGAACGACTTCTTCGTCGGCCAAGGCCTGCGAGGCATGAGGGTTGATTTTGTCTCCCTCATCCAAAGCGACGTAGTTCTGTTTCACCATTTCACCGGTTCGAGGATCGACTATTGCCCCTTCCTCGACTAATGGAGTCATATCTGCCTCAGTTTTGAGGAACTGTTTCCAATTAAATTCTTCGCTCATCGCAGCCCCACCGCCCATAAAAGCGCGCTCATTGAGTTCATTCCATATTTCATGAGAATTTTCCTATGCATAAATCACACGAACCACTTCATCGATGGTCGTGATTCCAAGTAACACTTTCGCAAGCGCATCGTTTTGAAGCGACTGCATACCATTCTTTTGAGCAATGCCCCGCAAAACGTGAGCCGGCTCCTCTTTAAGAATCAAATCTCGAATTTCGTCGGTGACAATCATCAATTCGTGAATACCCGTTCGCCCCTTGTAGCCCGATTTCTTACACTTGTCACATCCGATTCCGCGGTACAAAGTGACCGAATCGGAGCCGTTGTTCATCAGATGGTCCGGCAATTCGAATCCAAAGCGAAGAATGTCTTGCTTCTTCACTTGATACGATTCTTTACAACTGTTACAGGTCACGCGGATCAATCGTTGGGCAAGAATGCCAATGATCGACGACGAAATCAAGAAGGGCTCAACGCCCATGTCCATCAACCGAGTCGGAGCCGAAGGCGCGTCGTTTGTGTGTAGAGTCGAAAGGACCAAGTGACCAGTAAGCGCGGCTTCCATCGCGATCGTGGCGGTTTCGCTGTCGCGCATTTCACCAACCATGATGACGTCGGGGTCCTGCCGCAACATGGCCCGAAGTCCGGCGGAGAAGGTCATTCCGGCGCGAGCATTGACGCCGCATTGATTGATGCCGGAAAGTTCGTACTCAACCGGATCTTCAATGGTGATGATGTTGTTGTCGCCCGTATTGATGTGATTAAGGACTGAATAGAGCGTCGTCGATTTACCAGAACCGGTAGGGCCTGTAACAAGAATGATTCCGTAGGTCTTGGCGCACATGTCCTCCAAGAGCATCAAGTTGTTTTCGAGCAAGCCGAGGCGGTTGAGACCAACCTTAATGCTGCCCTTGTCGAGAACACGCATGACGATCTTTTCGCCGAAAACACACGGAAGTGTGCTCACACGAAAGTCAAACTCGCGACCCGACACGCTCATCGAAATTCGGTTGTCTTGCGGGACTCGCTTTTCCGCGATATCCATGTTGGCGATAATCTTAAATCGACTCGCGAGGGCGGCGCTGACCTTCTTAGGGAGGTTCATGCCTTCGCTCAGAACGCCGTCAATTCGGTAGCGAACGCGTAGTCCCTCTTTTTGCGGTTCGATGTGAATGTCCGAAGCTTTGTCGATAACCGCCTGACTAATAATGAGGTTAGCGAGTCGAATGATAGGAGCATCGTCGGCCTCGTCTTCTTCCTCTTCCTCTGGTGCCGCCTGAAAGCTGAGTTCACTACCGTCAAAATCGCGAATGACGCCGGCGATAACTTCGCCTTCGCTTCGATAATATTGTTGCAACGCGCCGTGGATATCGTCTTCGATACCGATCATCGGTTCGACTTCGAGGCCCGTGGTGAGTCGAATCTCGTCGATTGCGAAGATATCGAGCGGGTTGACCATGGCAACCAAAATTCGGTTACCGTGACGCTCGATCGGAAGCGCCTTAAACTTTCGCGCATTCTTGGCGCTCAAAAGTTCAAGAGCTTCAGGCTTGGGAATGATCTCGGTTATGTCGGCAAAGGGAACGCCCCAAACCTTTCCGAGGCATCGCACGCGATCCCGCTCGGAAATGAATCCCATCTGGACAAGGATTTTTGCAAGAGATTCCTTGTTGTCGAGTTCTCGTTGCTTGTTGATGGCCTGACTGAGCTGATCAACTGTGATCAACCCTTCTTGAAGAAAATGCTCTCCGGTCAAAACCATACGCTCGACTAAAACCTCAGGGGACAATTTCCCCTAGGTGAAATGATCGGAAGGCCGCGCCGAAATTTACATCAGTTTTTTGAAGTTCTTGAACTAAATCCGGGTATATTTTTGACTCCACTGCCCAGGTGGCGAAATTGGTAGACGCGCTAGTTTCAGGTACTAGTCCTGTCAAAGGGGTGAAGGTTCGAGTCCTTTCCTGGGCACCAGCTCTTAGCTTTCGGTTTTCCTATTCCTCGAAAGGACGAGAAGTTTATCCCGCCGCAGGGCAATGAGCTTTGCGAATCGGGAAGTCCTTTCCTGGGCACCAACATCTCTAAGACTCAATTTTGGGGCTTTAACACAGGTGCTGTCTTACATCCAGGTTGAACTTTAGCTACTCGAGGCCTTAATTGCCCGACGGACCCTAATGTCACCGTCATTTGAAAGCCTAACGACAACTGCCTTAACCAAGTCAAGCGCGGCACCTTCCAGCATTACTGACAGTTTTTGCGCCAGTTCGCCTGCACGTCTTCGGTGTTCGAGAGGCCCGTAACTCAGTTCGCTCACCGCTGAGGCAATGGTCAAGACTGAATTTGCTGGCAAATGCTCAGCATGCTTCCAAACCGCGCGACATGCCTTCATTGATCGTTCGTTGTCGGAACTCATCATCAACATAGACAAGGCTAATGCACTTTGCTCCGATATCGAGGTTGATTCATAAAGTCCAGCTACGGCTGCGTCTCGCTGTCTAATATCAGGCGACGCCAATGCTGTTTCCAACGCAGTCTGAATTTCACGTTGATCGCCAAAGTGATGCACAACGGCACGAAACGCCCATTGACAAATTTGGAAGGGATCGCCCATGTTAATCTTAAAGGGATTCAAAGGATTTTGGGCCTCATTGTAAAGGTCGATTTGGGATTCGCTCACGTTGGAAATCCAAAGACTCGGTTCTAAAGCAATTTGTGATCCAACAATTGCTCCAACTGGCAGTTGAGCAAGAAGACTCAGCATAGTGATTCTATGTGAGGTAGAGCACGTTTGGTTACATGCCTGTCGAACAGCCTCTTTCACAACTAATTCACGGACATGGTCTTCAAAATTCGGAAAAAGTGTTACTACGGCTGAAATAAGGTGCGGATCGGGTTGCGAGTCAAATATCCGAGTGTCGCCTACTACTTGCTCCATTTTGAAGGACTGATAATCCGGCTCAACAATCGCCTGTCCAGGGCTTAGCGACTGAAGCCACAATGGAAGCTGGCTTATGACCTGAGCACCAACTTGGTTGATAGATGCAGTTGGTAGCAATACATTTAGGGCCGTGAGAGATGCGAGTACGGAATCAAGCAGCCTCATAGATTTACCAGGGGGAAAAAGCAATTCTTCGGCAGCTTTACGATCAGGACCTTGAAGTTGGTTGATCAACGCTTGAATTGCGTCCCAGGCATCGTCTTGACCAAAAGCCTTGGCTTTTTGGATCCAAGTGTTAATGTAATCAATAACTTTCAGGGCATCAGAAGAACTAAGTTTGCGTGCCAACTTTCGGACGGCCTTAAAGACTTCACTGATCGCCAATTCCTGGCCATCAACATTTAATTCTTCGGAAATGAACGGAATTACCGACGCTACGGCGTCTGTAGAAGCAAAGGGAGCTATGCGTCCAACCAACTTCCAAGCCGGTCTCTTCCTATCGTCATCACTCGATAAACTACACGGATGACCTACGAAATGAAGAGCAAAATTAAGGACATTGTCGGTTTTTTCTTCACTTACCTGTGGCGCGATAGCTTCAAGAAGCTTAGCAGCCCAGGGAAAATGTCCCGGTAGCCTGCTCTGCATTGACATTTCCGCAAATGTATCTGCATCTGCAAAACAATCTTCAACAGAAACTTCTGATGCAAGTGTGTCGCACCATTCCTTATCTTGACTGAGAATGGCATGCCAGGCACATTGAGCCCTTTTTAGTTTCCAAAGCTCACGCGACAAAATCTCGTTCGCCGTTTCAAAGGTTGTCCAATCTAGACCTTGCCAGGCATCAAACACCAACTGCCAAGAACGACTTAGGGCGGCCTCTCCACCGCCTTTAACGCCAGCTCGAACTGCTTGCCATGTGCGCCGTGCGATATAACCCCTCCTTGGGCTTAGATCATTTAAGTCGTTTAGTGCCGCATGATCTCTAGAATCTGGCAATCCAAATTGTGATCTTGAGATTCGAAAAGAATTCCATTTAAGTTCAGCAATATCCTCATCGGTTTCAGCTTTTTGCAGAGCTTCATTCAAGAAAGCTTTTGCCCTCTCTTCATCTCTTGACAGATCAGCAAAATATGCTAAGGTGCTAAGATCCCAACAATCATCAGATGACAAGTCATTGGACAGATTGCCGGTCGAAATCGAGTCGACAATGGCCGCAATTAGCGAATCTCCACTTAAACCATTGACGGGTCTGCACATCAGGAGAGATGCCCAACCAATGAGCCACATCGAACTCTTTGCCGATGAGGGGGCAATGCTACTAAGTGTAAACATCTTTTGCAGAGCTGCATCGAATTCATAAAGCGTTAGTAACCCATATATCTCGGCGGCTATCAAAGGAGCAATGTTCGAATTGTCGAGGAGTGCTTGTTGCTCGCTTTGGAAAATAGCTATCTTTCTTAGGCCGAAAATTGGACTGCCGATTCTGCCGTAGATTATTGCCGAACGAGCGGTTACTTCTATTGCGATACTGATCACTTCGAGAGTTATATTTCCTTCGAGGATATTAGAAGCAATAGCCAAAGCATGCTGCTCTCTCCACAGTTGTTGATTCATTCTATAATGGTTAGCTATTTTCAGATATTTTATCGCCTGTTCATGAGGAGTCCCTAACTTGGCCTTTTGCCACTGATCTTGAAGAACCGAATTATCCTCTTGTTCCCATTTCCAAGAAGTGTCTGGCTCAATCTGTACTGTCGCAAGCTCAGCAAGCTCTTTCATGCGACTGAGCACTTCAACTGGTATTTCAGGAAAATCGCTGTAAGGTGGTTTCAGGATTTCGTCTTGAAAGACCCACAAGAGATTGTGCGGAGCAAATGCCGTTTCATGTCGACGATACTCCTTCATTAACTCCTCGAAATGAAGCAATTTAATCGTTTCGTGGGCTGATTCTTGACCAGGAGAATACTGGTAGTAAATTGTGCCTGTTCTATTTGATGGAGAGAGAACAATCTTTTGCACACATCTATGACGCCACCAATGAACCTGTGACTCCAATGGAAGATCAAGCCAATCACTGCTAACTTCGTTTGCTCGCGATGAGTCCTCGTCCAATAGGTCGGCGATCCGTAGTAGCCCAGCTAGCAGATGTAAGCGCTCTGGTTTATTAGGTGTAAGGCTGTCATATCTAGCCTGTTCCTCTGGTAGCCAGACTGTGTGTGCTTCGCAAAGGGCCGCGATTAGCTCGCGATGGGGGACACTTTTGAATTGATCACCATAGCCCACCAGCGAGGCAGATATCTTAGCATGGTTCTTGCGGATATAGTCTCGCTTTTCGTCGCTACTCAGTTGCTCCCACAATTCTATAGTAACTTCTTCAAACCCCCTTAAGACATAGGGTTTCTCGTGGCTCAATCCGACGTCATGAAGATAACAGGCTGAGTACAAGATGTAAAGCTCCTCCTGCGTTAGCTTCCCTGCGCTTAATTGAATGGGCTCAATGAGTTGCGCAACATATTCTGCAACTTTGTCCGTGTGGCGGGTCGAGTGATCGGTGAAGTGGGGTAACAAATTGTGCCGTGTCACGCTGTCAAATAAACTTCTGATTTCGACTAATTTAGCCCTTAGAACAGAGTCTTCGAGGAATTTAAAATGACTTTCAGCCACTTGGCAATTATACTGACTTGTTTGAAGCAAGGAGATTAAATACTATCTTGGTTTTCCGCGCCAGAACATGGTTGTCACGAAAACCAGTACAAGTCATGAACTCCAAAGGACTGAAATGAGTCACTCGAAGATGTCAGAAATGATGTGAAGGTTCGAGTCCTTTCCTGGGCACCAACTCCATTTTTAGTCCCCAGCTTTGAGCGTTTAGCGATTAGCTAAAGGCTTTCGATGCTGAGCCAAGGCTCTGAAAACTCTCAGATTCCAGTCCGTCAATCGCGGTACGTCTATGGACAGCTAAGTCGATAAGCCCGCAAATCGGCTGAGTCGATTGAGCTCTCACTCAGCCTTTCTCTGTCGAATCTCTGACCAACGCTCGAGTCTTTCTTTGACTTTGGCTTCAGCACCCATGTCTTTCGGCTTATAGAATTCAATCCGTTCCATGTCGTCAGGAAAGTAATTTTGCCCGGAGAAGCCACCTTCGGCGTCATGATCGTACTGATACCCTTTGCCATACCCAAGGTTCTTCATCAATTTGGTTGGAGCGTTGAGGATATGAGCGGGCGGCATGAGTGACCCCGTTTGCTTGGCCGCTTTCATGGCCTCGCCAAAGGCCTTATAGACGGCGTTCGACTTGGGCGCACAAGCTAGATGCACCACCAGTTGGGCGAGTGCGAGTTCACCTTCAGGTGAACCCAAAAAGTCGTAAGTATCCTTCGCGGCATTAGCCAGAAGGAGCGAAAGCGGATCGGCAGCGCCAATGTCTTCACTGGCAGCCCGCACCAGCCGACGAGCAATGAAGAGTGGATTTTCGCCACCGTCGAGCATTCTTGCCAACCAATACAAGGCTGCGTCGGGATCAGAACCGCGAATGGATTTGTGAAGAGCTGAAATGAGATTGTAATGCCCCTCACGATCCTTGTCGTATGCCGGACTCCGTTTCTGAAGAATGTCCGCCAACTGCTGGGTATCGAGCGAGTCTGCATCCCCAATATTGAACAGAGTTTCGGCTAACGTAAGGAGGTAACGTCCATCCCCATCGGCCATGGCGATCAATGCCTCTCTCGCCTCCGCGTTCAACGGCAAAGAGTGCTTTTCGTGCTCCTCAGCACGTGCCAACAAGCTTTCTAGTGCGCTCTCATCGAGCCGCCGCAGGACATAAACCTGACACCGAGAAAGCAATGCCCCATTCAGTTCAAAGGACGGATTCTCAGTCGTCGCACCAATCAACGTGACGGTGCCTTGCTCGACAAAAGGTAGGAATCCGTCCTGTTGGGCACGATTAAAGCGATGAATCTCGTCTACAAAGAGCAGAGTTTTCGTTCCCGTTCGATTTCGCTGTTTGGCGGATTCGAATGCCTTTTTGAGGTCCGCGACACCCGAGAACACAGCCGAGAGTTGATCGAACTCATAACCAGCAGCGTGGGCCAACAATCTTGCGATGGTCGTTTTGCCCGTGCCGGGTGGTCCCCACAGAATCATTGACGACAGACGACCCGCGTTTGCCATCTTTCGAATTGGGCCATTTGGACCGAGCAAATGGTTCTGCCCCAACACTTCATCAAGCGTTTGCGGACGCAATCGATCGGCCAACGGTCGGTCGGGGCTTTGGTCTAAACCAGCAGCTTCGAAAAGGTCAGCCATATCTAGAAAGTCCTACGGTCAAAATCAAGTTGTAACGCGACAGTAGACGGAAATACAGTACCCGGCATCTGCCAGGTTCAGCGGCATAACCGTGCCAAACTGAGAGGGTGAGGCTGGTTACCTGGAATATTCGAGCGGGAGGCGGAAAACGGATTCCCGGGATCGTTGACGTTATTCTCGAAGAACGGCCCGACATTTTAGTCCTGACCGAATATCGGCCCAAACCAGGGAAGATTCTTTTAGATCAATTGGCAAGCGAGAACTTTCATAGGATCGCCGGTGAGCCCGACGGCCCCCATAACAGCGTTTGCATTCTCGCCAAGCGACCAATTGATCCTCACCCATGCTCCCACATTCCCAAAAGCCTTCATCGTTGGATCAGTGTGCTTTCGGTGGAACATGATCTTGCGATTTTGGGCGTTCATGTTCCCAATGTCAGCGAAGTGTGGAACAAGCGGGAGTTCCTCGAATGCATTGATCACTTTGTCCGAGATAACCTGAATCGCCCGGCCCTTGTCATCGGCGACCTAAATACCGCTCGCGACGAAGATTGCGAGGGTGCCTTCATCAACGAAGCGACGTATTTTAACGGCTATCTCTCGAAAGGGTGGGTCGATGCCTGGAGATTTTTACACCCTGAAGCCAGGGAATTCACATGGTATAGCCACAAAAAGAATGGCTTCCGGCTCGACCACTGTCTTATCTCTGAGGCGCTAAAATCAAAATTGAGTGCGGCAAGCTATCGACACGATGTCCGAATGAACGGCCTCTCGGACCATTCGCTCATGACTGTCGAATTTCAGCTTTGAAAGGGTAGCATCGGGGTTCCATGAGCGTAAAACCCGTTGTTCTCAATAGCTTTAAGTGGGTCCAAAAGTGTCTGCGCGACGATCTTCAAGCGCTGCCTGAAGAAGCCTTTGACAAAAAATTCGGGCCCAAAACCAGAACGGTCGCCGATATCATGCACGAAGTCAACCTGGTTAATGACCATATCGGTCTCACGATTCGAGGCGAGGAATTGTTTGATTGGCCGGAAGGTTGGATTTACGCTCCCGAAGACTTGCGCACAAAAGAGGCGGTTCTAAACGCCTTCGAAACCTCGTCGCAGCGGATGGTCGAGACCATTGAGAGCTTTACCGAGGAGCAATTGCTTGAGCCGATCGCTTCAGATGGACAAGAAACCAATCGATACGAACGTTGCCGATTCATGGCTTGGCACATGGGTTACCACAGCGGGCAGTTGAACTATATTCAGACCTTAGTTGGTGACGATGGCTGGCACTGGAACTGACTTATGAGGTCCGTCTGATCACGCGTACCGTCGTTTCAAGATATTCCGTAAAGCCTAGGCGACGGTAGAGCCCTCGTGCGAGTTCATTTCGACTCAAAACGTGGAGAAAGGGAATTTCATTGCGCTCAATCGCCTCGCGCATGAGTCGGATCATAAGGCGTTTGGCATATCCTCGACCTTGAAAATCAGGATGCGTGCAGACTCCGCTGATCTCCCGAAAAGGTTTTGCATACATCCGTTCTCCTGCCATCGCCACAAGCCGATCACCCTCGAAAAAGCCGTAGTAGTTTCCGAGTTCGGGGGTTCTTAGCCCGAAGGGGCCTGGATTGGTAAGTATCGCAAGATCAAGGGCTTGTTGAGCATGAGCTGGTTGAAGAACTGCAATGCCTTCGTTTTCCAAATTCAGCGGAGAGCCCCCTTCATAAACCATCTTAAACATGGTAGTTTCGGCTTCGATACTCCAGCCGTCCGGAGCTTCTCCTGACCATTGATCGCAATAAAACGAGTCTCCAATCTCTGAAAACTGTGCGAGAGAATCAAAATCTGGAGCCGAGGGATCTTCAAATGCGACGATGGCCGAAAACCCAGGAGCGTACCGGCGAACACCGCCCGAGCCAACCGTGAATTGGGGCTGTCCATGGCTAAAGGCCTCCCACAAAATATTGTCGAGAAGAGGATGAGCACCCATCAAACTTCAACCTGAAAATCGAGGTCGATGTCGCAACCCGCTTGTCCACCGCGAATGCCCCAATTTTCGAGGGGGATCTCGTGTAAAACGATGGTGATGTGATCACGAGGAATCCCTAATTTTTCGAGATTGCCGACGATTTCACGATAAAGGAGCCGCTTGGCCTCAACCGAACGACCCGAGAAGGCTTCGATCGTCACGAGCGTGTAAGCCTCCGGTTTCGACAACTCAGGCGAAACGGCAAATTTGTGAGGATCGTGAACGACAAGTCGAAGGGTTCGGTCATGGCCAGGAATCCGAAAAGCTTCGCGCAACGCGGCATGAACCGCACCCAGCAGCGCCGTCTCTTGTTCTGGCGGATAAGGGCGACGAACCTCGATCAACACATTGGGCATGATTCGAGTTTACAGTCTTTCGTCCTCGGCAAAGAAGGCTCCAGCCACAGAATGAAGCTGGAGCCCATTCAATTACTTAGTAATGGTGTCAACGAGGGGAACACCGACATTGCCGGTGGGCGACTCGATGCCGAGAAGGCGACAGAGCGTGGGAGCGATATCCGACGTGTGGACGCGGTTGAGATAGTTTCCTGGCTTGATTCCTCGGGCTCGAATGAGAATAGGAACGTGCGCATCGTAATCCCAGACCGTTCCATGACCGGTGCCAGTGCCGCCACCCTCATACATCCCTGGACCTTCGAGAACGAAAACGTCCCCTCCGAGTTGGGTGTGGAAGCCGTTGACGATTCGCGAAAGGAACGGAACGGGAGGAACTTGGTTATGCATGATTTGGGTTCGCGTATACGCTCCAAAAACGCCTTCAACTGAGGCCGCAGCATCGGCGGCCGCCTGTTCGACATCCGCCATCTTCAGTCCTTTTTGCGCGGCGAGGTCTCGATTCAGATAGAGATTCTGTTCGTAGAGTCCCTCACCCATCAGCCATTTACCTTCTCCGAATTTCGCTGAAAGCGACTTCGAGACCGCCGCCGTGATATGATCGCCCAAATCTCGTTCGACACCTGTCTTAAAGGCTCCGTTCGACTCTTCAACGATGGGCACAACTCCATGATCACCCGTCAAGACGACGGCGACGTTGTCGAGTCCGCCGGGAATCTTCGCGTTGACGTGATTCAGAAATTCGCTGAGAAGCCGGTCGGTGCGGATTGTAATATCCATGACCTCAGGGCTGTTCGGTCCATATTGGTGTCCGACGTAGTCGTTCGTCGAGAGATTGACGACCAAGACATCGGGAACATCGTGTTGCCCGAGCTGCTCGCTGTCCAGCGCGTGAGTGGCCGCATCAAAGGTCAGTTCGTTGCCATACTGACTCGTGATCATTCCGCCCCAGAGCGACTTATCGACTTTCGAACTCATGGTGTGCGAGAAGGGTTTGCCATTGGTGGCTGGCTTTTCGGCGGGAGCCTTCCGCGAGATCGAGTAAATGTCGTTTCCGAGCAAGGGTTCCCAGATCTTTCCCGCGACCTTATCCCAAGGCCGTTCGGAGTTGTATTGAGTGACCCAAGATGGAAGCTTTTTGTTTGGCGCGTACCAAGTGCTTGTCACCCAGTTGCCGGTTCCGTTATCCCACCAGATCACCGTATCCGCGGCATGTCCGGCCATAAGGATTGCCGCCCGGTCCTTTACGGCAACGCCGACGACTTTCGATTTTCCGTTGGTGGCCATTTTAAGCTCATCACCCACGGTTGTCGCGGTCAGATTGCGTGGGCTCATCGGGCCGCTCGTGCCGCCGACAGTTTCAACCGATGGGTCGGAAACCACATACGTCGATTTTCCAGTTTTGCGGTCGAACCAGTCGTTGCCGACAATGCCATCGTAAGCTGGCTCTGACCCGGTCATCAGGGTCGCGTGGCCCGGACCTGTCGCTGTTGGCAAGTGGTTGTGCATCGCGTTTCGAAAATGCGCACCGGTCTCCATCAAGTAGCGAAAGCCACCGACCTTTCCGCCCGACTTTGCTGGCAAGAAATACTGATTGAATCGCTCGACATAGTCCCCTCGGAACTGATCGACAGAAAAGAGCACAACGAGCTTGGGCGGGTTGATTCCAATTCGGGACCCTTGGGCTTGTTGGGATGTGCCGAGGGCGAGGAATGCCAGGAACGTGGTCACGTTTTGAGGATACCTGTGGGCTTTCCGGGTGGAGATTTGCCTTAAACTTGTCTTAACAATTGGGCTGATTAGACGTTAAACCAATGCAAACTTTCCCGCGCAAATCTTAATCAAGAAATGCAACATCGGGCAATGCATTGTCGTGGGTAATATCGCCGAATGATCCACGCGATCGGCAACACGCCACTAATCCAATTAAAGCACTTGCCAGGCCCCAACGATGCCGAAGTTTGGGTCAAGTGGGAAGGGGCTAATCCGACTGGGAGCATGAAAGATCGAATGGCGTTGGCCATGGTCGTTGGCGCAGAATCGCTTGGATTGCTGGAACACGGAGGAACCGTTGTCGATTACACAGGAGGAAGCACTGGAAGTTCGTTGGCGATGGTCTGCGCCGCGCGAGGCTATAAGGCACATTTCGTCTCTTCAGACGCATTTGCCGAAAGCAAGATTCGAACGATGCAAGCCTTTGGTGCCGAGGTGGAGCTGATTCCGTGCGAGGGTGGCAAGATTACGAAAGAGCTGATTGCGAAATGCATGGATCGGGTTTACGAACTCAACGACCGACCTGGGTACTTCTTCACCGACCAGTTCAACAATAACGACAACCGGCGGGCATATCTCGCGATGGGGAAGGAAATTCTCGGTGTGCTCCAGGGCAGACTTGACCTCTTTGTTGCTGGAGTAGGAACCGGCGGCTGCTTCTCGGGCAATACCGAATACCTAAAAGAGCAGCTACCCTTGATTCAATGCTTTGCCGTTGAGCCAGAAAACTCTCAAGTGATCGCGGGCCGAGAGCCTGTCGGTGGACACCGCCTCGAAGGAATGGGGGCAGGCTTCGTTCCGGGTGTTTTTCGGGGCGATCTTTGCGACGGAACCATTGCGGTTTCTGATCACGACGCCATGCAAACGGCTCGTGATCTGGCCCGAAAAGAGGGCATCTTCGGCGGAACTTCTTCGGGAGCGAATGTCTTTGCCGCTTTGCAAAAGGCACGAGAGCTGGGACGTGGACATCGAGTCGCGACCGTTGTTTGCGATTCAGGGCTGAAGTATCTGGATGGCAACCTCTATCAGGTCGCATCGACATCCTGAATATCTAGGTTTGCCGAGGTCACGGTGCGTCCGTCATCGTCCCCTTCGGCAATGAAAAGCGCGATATTGCTTAGGCAGATACTGTTGCAGATATCGTCAATAAAATGGCCACCCCAAATGTGAATGGGATGGCCATTTTGCTTTCTTAGCGAAAGGTTAGTTTCCGCAGGAAGCAACCGTACCGTCAGCGACCCAGAGGCAGACATCGCCGATCATTCGATCGTACTGGATTGCCTTGGCGTGACCGTCAGCGAACTGAGCGTTCAGCGTGCCTGAAGCGAAGCCCTTACCAAGAGCGTATGCTTTTGCAGTTCCTGCACCTGCAGCGAGAGGGCCGGATTCGCCACCGGTGTAGCTCCAGTTCGAACCACCGAGGTTCTTCCAGTAGTACTTGTACTGCGAACCTTGGTTGTTGACGTAAGTCTGAAGGGTAGCCAACTCGGTGCCCGTGAACTTCGACAAGTTAAGCTTGCCCGATTCGTTCATGATGTCCGGTACTGCGCCATAATAGCGAGCATCGGCGATCATGACCACGCCAGCCGGGTTACCAATTGCCGTGCCGCTGATCGACTTGCCAAGACCTTGACCCGAGGCGTCGAACGGATCTGCAGGGCTGAGCCAAGCATCGTTGTGGCCATAGCTGTTTTGGCCACCGTAGTTGGTTCCCGTACAGCCAGCTGCGGAACAAGTGAGCGTAGGACCGTCGGCAGCAGCGAAACCGTCGCTTTGGAGTGGACTTCGGAACAGTTGCTTGTTCTTCATGTACGGCTGAAGCATGAAAATCCAGTAGTATCGTTGCTCGGAACCGCCGCTGAAGTGCGAAGCTTCTTGCGTGAGCGTCGAACCGTTCAGATATTGTGAACAGGTTACGAACGTGCCGCTTCCATCTTTACAGTTGAAGCGGTGAGGATAGAGCATATCGTCGTAATCGGAAAGGTACAGCATGGTACCGGTTCCGATCTGCTTAAGATTGCTGAGGTCAGCCGATTTCTTTGCCGCAGCTTTTGCCTGAGCAAAAACCGGGAACAGGATAGCGGCAAGAATCGCGATGATTGCGATAACCACGAGGAGCTCGATGAGCGTGAATGCCTTCTTCATAAGTACACCATGTCGGAAGCTCAACGGCTCCACACGACTAAAAGTAGTGTGCAATCCAGACCCAGGACTTAACGTTCCATTAACCTTTGATTAATCGGCCCTTAATGTTCAGATAACTTCCACTTAACAATCCAAGTTCCTTTACCTGCGAATACTCTCCGCCACCCACAAAACGCAAAGAGAACCAAAAATGTACAATGGACGTATCTTTCCCCTATGGATCACGGCGCCATTCTCCTCACGATCTTTATCGCTTATGTAGCCGCGATCATCGGAGGCGAGATTGCGATGCGGCTCAAAATGCCGTCCGTGGTCGGACAAATCGTCGCCGGAATTGTGATCGGAAAGTCTGTACTTGGCTATGTTGGCGGCGAAACGTCGTCGATTCTTTACGACTTGGGAGAGTTGGGAGCTGCCTTCCTCCTCTTCTCTGTGGGACTCGAAACGCCTTTTGAAAAAATCGGCCAAGTAGGAAAGGAAGCATTCATCGTAGCCCTCTTTGGCGTGGTCGTCCCATTTGCCGTTGGCTTTGGTTGGGCCCATTTTTCGGGTCTACCGACAACCGAGGCCGCATTCGTCGCTGCCGCCTTTATTGCCACGAGCGCAGGCATCACGGCAAAAGTTCTTCAGGAGCTTGGGGTCATCGATAAGAAGTACAGCCAGGTCATCCTTGGCGCGGCTGTGATCGATGACGTTTTGGCGATGTTGGTGCTCACCATCGTTTCGGCCCTGTCGCGAGGCAAGGACGTTAACGCGGGCGCGATTGCGATTGTCGTGGTTCAGTCCCTCGCCTTTATCTTCTTGATGGGAACGTTAGGGCGTCGAATCGCCCAAAAAGGCAGTCGCATCCTTGACAAGCCCCTCAGCCCCTTGTCGCCTTGGTCGCTGTCGATTGCGCTTTGTATTGGGGTCGCGGTCTTGGCGAATAAGTTGGGCCTGGCCGCGATTATTGGAGCTTTCTTGGTCGGAATGGTCCTTGCCGAAACGGATTACAAAGAGTGGATTCACGAGAAGGTCATCGACCTCAACGAATTCATCGTTCCGTTCTTCTTTATTTCGGCTGGCCTCAATGTCGATGTTTCGTCCTTTGCCAATCTTCCTTCGTTTGCTCAACTCCTAGTAGTCACTGCGCTTGCCGTGATTGGGAAATTCGTGGGCGCTTGGTTCGGCGCCAAAGAACACCGAAAAGTTGTCGCCATCGGAATGGTGCCAAGAGGGGAAGTGGGAATTATCGTGGCCGGGCTCGGATTCCAGTTCAAAGTCATCGGAAAAGATGTTTACTCGTTGCTGGTAGGAATGTCCTTGCTCACTTCGGTGGTAGCCGCACCGATCTTGAAAATGTTGGTGAGAAAGGATGGTAGCGACGAACAGACTTGAACTGTTGACCTAACGGGTATGAACCGTTCGCTCTAACCAACTGAGCTACGTCGCCACGCGAGTAAAAAAGAAGATACCTTCTTCGGCATCTGAAGTGCAACTTCGGCGATACTAATAACGAATGCTTCAAATGGTCTTTTGGCTGGCAACCCAGCAGCAACCGAGTCTAACCACTCTCACAAATCTTGCTCAGAAAAAAGATGTCCGTGCCTTGGGTCGATTTTCTGTCGGTGATGGCAGCGAATTTCAAGTTCTGAAGGGCGGGGCCTATGATGTCGGGCGATTTGGTTGGAAAGCCGAAGCATTAACCATGAAGGGAGCGGGGGATTTTGTCGTTTTTACGACGCCCTTAACCTCAGAAGACATCGGCGAACTTCTCTTCGAACGAGTCGGAAACAAGCTGAAATTGGTTGATGAGCAAGAAAAAGATGGTATCCGTTTGGTGCATCACAAATTGCACGTCAGCTTTAATGTCGAAAAAAAAGGTGCCTCACTTTTTGACACAGTCTCGGCTGAAATCACTCCAAACGCGCACAAGTTCCACGTCTTGAGATTTTCGCCCTGTTACAAAGTCGCATCGATTACCGATGGACAAAACGCGGTTCCGTTTAAGCAAACCGGCGGAATCGTTATGATTCCAAAGCAGAAGCCAGGAAAGCTCAAACTCTATATTTCATATTCAGCTATCGTCAATCTTCCCAATTATGCGGGCTCGATCACCCCAGACGTGGTGACGTTGACCAACGACTACTGGTATCCGATGTCCAATCGAATGCCTTCGACGTACGAAATTGCCGTCGTGCCGCCTTCGCAGGAATGGACCGTAGTCGCGCAAGGGAACTATCTTGGCAAAGAGACTGGTGTCAAGCAGCCGGGAGAGCGATTTGATATGGAATTGCCCGCAGTCTATTGGAGCTTAACCGTTCTTAAGACAAAGCATGTGGCGGAGAAAATCGGCAAGTGGACCCTCCAAATGTGGAGTCCCCGCGTCCCCATCGACCGCATGAAGCTTCAACCCAAACTTTATGCACCGATTATCCAGTTTTATAACGATCATTTTGCGCCCTTCCCGTTTGATTCCTACGGAGCGCTGGACAGCCCGACGTACGGTGGCGGAGCTCTCGAGGCTTATTCGTATGCGACCTACGGTGGAGGATTGCCCGACGAAGACGCCCACGAACCTTCCCATACTTGGTGGGGTGGAATCATGCCGAATACCTACCTCAAGTCATTCTGGAATGAGAGCTTCGCCGACTGGTCACAAGGCTTTTACGCCCGTGAGGTCCCAATTGGCAACAATGCCGAGCGAAGAGAAATGTTCAAAACGGTTTCGATGGCCGAGGAAGACTATAATGCCGCGCCACTTATGAAATCCGGTGCCTCAATCGGAGCGGCGGCAAGTTCACTTGGGTACGGAAAGGGTGCTTTGGTATTGGCCATGCTTGAGCAATTGGTGGGCACCGACAATTTAGTGGCATGCATGAAGGAATGGATAGCCACTCATCCCAAAGGCGAACCGGCCGAATGGGAACAATTCGAATCGGTCGTTTTGAAGAAACTGCCGCAATTCAAGCTGCAAGATTTCTTCAACGATTGGTTTCGACGACCAGGCTATGCCGATGTCCAATTGGTACCCTCAGCGGTCCAAAATGGACAATTCAAAGGCAAGCTGGTTTGGAAAAACGCCAAGTTTAGAATGCCAGTTGAAATTTGGTTTGAAGACGCTCAAGGAAATCGACAAGTCAAAACTCTTGATACGAAGGATGCGGGAAGCGACGGAACGTTTGTTCTCAGCGGAATCACGATCAATGCCGTAAAGGTTTATTTCGATCCCTATCACCGTGCCCTGCGGACTGGTGACGGACCTCAATTCGGATCGTTTGGCGAATTGGTTGGGAAGTTTAAGTTAGTGAGAGACAAGCAGCATCCCGAGTATCTTGAGCAATTTCAACCTTCGGGAGCGGCAGCTGACTTGAGTTCACTAGAAAACAAATTCTTGGTTGGCCATCCCGACTCGATGCCTCAATTGAAAGCTTTGTGCAAAAAGGCTGGATTTGTCGTTAACGGAGATCAATTGACTTTTTATGGAACGACGATAGACCTTCGCCATAATGCCGCCGTGGCGGTTATCGACTTGGGTGGCGGCAAGGAATGTGCAATCGGACTGGGAGTGTGCAAAATGCGGCCAAACATCGGTAACGCCTACGTTGGTTTGGTTGACGAATTGGGGCGAGCACTCCGTGGGAAAGTTCATTTCCCCGAAAGTCCCAGTTCAGCGGTCCAACTCTAGGGGAATCCGAAACAGGATAGGGGAATAACACGTATGGACTCGGAGATGTCCGATAACCGGTTCGTTGTGGTTTTGAGCAGTGGTTCGCGAAGCGGCCAAAAAGTCTCGCATGAAATTTGCCGACTTTTGGGAGATAAGGCTGAATCGATCGTCCTTGCGACCCGGCCCGAAGAACAAAGTAAGGCCATTCGCGAAGCCCGAGCAAGAGGAATTGGCAACATCTGGGTTGGTGGCGGTGACGGGACGATCCGGGCTGCCGCTGCCGAGTTGGCGGGGACGAAAACGGTCCTTTCGATTTTGCCATTAGGAACGGGAAACGCGCTTGCCCGCGAACTTGAGATTCCGGTTAAGCTTGAAGAAGCCATCGACTTTCACCTCAATGAAGGTGTCGTGAGACGAATTGACTGTGGCGCAATTAACGGAAGCAGCTTCGTGAACGTGGCGACGCTCGGATTCACGACCAAAATCATGGAGGAGGTCCAGGAATCGAACAAGGGTGTCTTTGGTCGACTTGTCTATGTGCCCTCCGTCGTTCGTGCTTATACACAAATCCGGCCGTTTCATATTCGAGTCGAAACCGAATCGGAATGTTTTGTGGGCAAAGCCCTACAATTTGTCGCCGCTTCGACCAGGCTTCATGGCGGACCTTTTCCCGTATCAGAACATGCTGCGATCGATGACGGAAAGTTATCGGTATATGTGCTCGAAGAAAAGAACCGGGCCAGCCTTATTCGCTATTGCGCGGCATTGGCCGTCGGTAAGCAAACTCAGTTACCCGAAGTTTGGAGTATCGAAACGACGAAAGCCGTCGTGACTCTGCCAAAGCCGAGGAAGTTCGTCGTGGATGGCGATCCCTTTCGGACGAAGATCGCCAATATCTCGATTCAGCCGGGTGCCCTTTACGTTTCCGCTCGACCTCAGCCCGAAGCGGTTTAGATCGCCCACGGTGCGAGCCCATGAGGTTCATCGCCCAACACCCAATTCGATGCGTCGCGGTCTTGCCAATTCGACACTTCGCCTTCATTTCGACTTGCAAAGAGAGCATCGACATCGAGGCCGGCAACGATGACGTCGTCGTCATTCAGTTTCGACTCCGCAAGGATCGCCTCCATTGGGAATGGAGCGATGCTTGGGGCGATGATCGCCGAAGCACCGTAACTTTCGGGAATCGGCTCTTTTCCGATGTCGCCAACAAGCGAAGAATGAATGACAAAAACCTGATTCTCGATAGCCCTGGCAAGGCAACTCCAGCGGACACGTTGAAAACCTCTTCGGGTTTCGGTCCACGCCGGAACGGCATGAATCAGCATTCCATTTTCTGCAAGCACGCGTGCCCCTTCGGGGAACTCAGAATCGTAACAAACGCTGACACCCAACCTCCCAGGCAAAGGTTGAACCCCGAAGCCGGGCAGGATCTCCCAGTCTGAACGCTCATAGACGGTGAGTTTGTTCTTCTCTTGCAAATAAACGCTTCCATCGGGAAATGCGATTGGTGAGACGTTTTTGATTCCGTCCTCGACTTCAAGAAAATGCGATCCGCCGACGATGGCCATGCCGCTGTTTTGCGAAATCCGACTGAGCCAATTCACAATATCTTCCCAATATTGAATGAGGTATTTGGGACTGTCTTTTTCTCTTAGTTGCGGTTCAAGCGACAGCAACTCAAGGGAAAAAAGCTCCGGAAGAACGACAAGTTGCGCACCATGGTCGTCTGCTTTCTCAATGAACTCATAGGCGTGATTCCAAAATTCGCCATCGGAACGAATGTTCCGAAGTTTCCAATTGATCGAAGCGACGCGTACCGTCATGGGCGCCACTCCAAGAGCGCGGCGGCATTTCCTGATTCAGGATCATCCATATAGTCATCCAATACGTCGGTTAAAGTAAGACCATAGCGAAGGAGCGGCGTTAGGGTTCGATCCATTTGATTTCCGGCCACGACCTCATTGCAAAATTCGCGAGGATTTTGGAATCCGCTGGAAGAGAATGACGGAATACGGCAGGCAGTCGCGTACCGAATTCCGCGCTTTGCTGCCAATGTAAATCGCTGTTCATAAAATTTGCGACCGATACCCATATTGCGATAATCGGGATGAACACTAATGTCGATGCCATACATGACTTCGCCTCCCGGGTCAAAGGTTTCAAGAAAGTACCCGCCTACCGTTTCATCCCATGAAAGGTGACGGTCATATCGAGCTTGAGACACCAGGGTGTTGCTGCATGAGCCAACCACGTGGTCATCGACAAGGGCCACAAACTGTCCTTCGGCAAATTTGAAAAGTTGCGCATCCAAGTGCTCCTTCTTCCACAAAAGTTCCTCATCAAATGGAGGTGGAAATGCGAGACGTTGAAGGGCAATAACGCCTTCGAAGTGCTTTGGTTGCATTGGGATAACGCCTACGTTCAAAGCTCGACACCCAAAATGTCGAGAATCTTCTGTAGGTCGTCGTCCGAGAACACGGATATTTCAACCGTTGCCAAGTCACCTTTTCGGTTGATTTTCGAAGGGAGGCCGAGGCGCTCGCTAATCGCAGTTTCTAACTGCCGGGTATGAACGTCCTTTTCGACCCTCGTGACGGCCTTTTTGGGTTTTTCTTCTCCCGGAACCGCGGCAAGTTTTTCAACATCACGAACGGACAGGCCGTTTTTAATAATCAACTCGTAGGCTTGCAACTGCTTTTGCTCACCATCGACTGATAACAAAGCCCTCGCGTGTCCTTCCGAAATAAGTCCTTCTTGAAGACCGTCGAGAATTTTTGTTGGAAGGCGAAGTAAGCGAATGAGATTAGAGATGGCCGTTCGCGTTTTGCCCACCCTAAGACCGACGTCTTCTTGCGTCAATCCAAACTCATCGATAAGCTGCTTGTAAGCCAAAGCGGCTTCGTAGGCCGAGATGTCCTCGCGTTGAACGTTCTCGATGATCGCAAGTTCGAGTGATTCTTGTCCTGCGACGGATCGGATCGTCACCGGCACATTTTTAAGTCCCGCAAGTTGCGAAGCTCGCCAACGACGTTCTCCTGCGATGATCTCATATTTTCCGCCCGAGAGCGGACGAACAAGGATAGGTGAGAGAACTCCATGAACGCGAATCGAATCCGCGAGTTCTTCCAGTGCATCTTCTTCGAAATGCCGGCGGGGCTGACGCTTATTGGGAATGATGTCGTCTAGTGGAACCTCGCGCGACATAACGTCTCGCTCTGGCCCAAGCAGTTGTCCGATGCCCCTACCCGATGCTTTTCTCACTGTCTAATTATTATGACCCTCGGATTTTGCCCGATTCCATAACGCGTCCCATTCTTCGAAACTCAGTTCCGTAAGGGACTTCGTCGCGTGCAATTCCATGAAGGCAAATCGAGACTGAAAGCGATCAAGCATCATACGAAGCGAATCTTCGGCATCGATTTTTTGCCACCGCGCAATATTGACGATCGTAAAAAGTAAGTCTCCTAGTTCGGCTTTGATATGCGCCTGGTCGCCTGACTGAATCGCTTGCTCAAGTTCTAAGGTCTCCTCGCGAACTTTATCGAGGACCCCGCCGAAATCAGGCCATTCAAAACCGGCTCGAACGGCTCGTTTGCTGATTTCGTGCGCTCGCGCCAACGCTGGCATTGATTTAGGCACCCCTTCGAGAATGGAGGTTGGCTTATCCTTCTCTTGCTTTTTGATGGCGTCCCAGTTCTTCAGGACTTCATCAGCGTTCTCAACGACCGTTTCGCCAAAAACGTGAGGATGGCGTCGGATCAGCTTGTCGCAAATATGCCGAATCGGCTCATGAAAAGGAAACTCTCCGTCTCGGTCTGCCAACCGAGCATGAAAAACGGGCTGAAGCGTCAAATCGCCGAGTTCTTCGGCGAGACTCACAAAGTCATTTCGATCAATGGCGTCGAGGGTCTCGTACGCTTCCTCGAGCAAATATTTCTTAAGCGATTCGTGGGTCTGTTCTTGATCCCAAGGGCAACCATGAGGACCCAAAAGCAAATCCATGATGACGCCTAGCTTTGTGTATGGCTCGTTCGCTGGCACCAGGATAAGAGCATCTTGTTCGACTTGAGCTGACCCTGGATAGGGAAGTGCGTTGCCCACCATATCGAACGTTTTGCACGATGGGTTGGCATGGTAGACGGTTCGGGAGCCGAACTCCAGACGCAAGGCCGCAAAATCGGTCTCCAAGCTCACGTCTCGAACGATCATTGTCCGCCGGAACTAGAAGCCGCTTGCTTTTCAAGCCCTAAGAATTCTCGATACGCCTTGTCGATAACGGGCGAGGAAATCTTGATACTCGCCGTCTGACGGGCCTCGCGAATCATTTTTCCAATGCTATTTTTTGGGGCACCCTTGCGGAGCATGATTTCTCTACGAAGCTCTTCCTTCACCGTGTCGTCAAGCGGAATATAGGATTGAGGAATGACCTTTTCGACTTCAAACTTGGCAAATACCGAATCGACGGAAAGCCAAGCCGTTCGTTGTCCTTCTTTGAGGTCTTTAATCGCATCTTTAACCTGATCGCTCAGAAGATCAAGCGGAATGACCCCAAAGTCTCCCCCGCGCGAAGCTGTCGAATCGGAGCTATATGTCTTCGCCATTTCATCAAATTTCTTGCCCGATGCGAGTCCGGCATCAACCTTCGTCTTGCTGGCTTCATCCCGAACTGAGATAACTTTGAGTTGAACTCTCAATGGAACCAAGTACCGAGTCGATTTAACCGCATTGTAATTCGTCTCAATGTCCGAGTCGGTGGCAATAAATCCATCGGTTTCGAGTCGAAATCGAGCAACTTCAACTTTGATTTGCTGGCGGAGTTCAGGCATCGTTCGCCCAGTATCTAGCCAATCCTTTGTGAGATTCGGCTTCGTTCGCAACCGATAGGCAATTTCCTTGTCAATATCGCCATCCGAAGGCACCAAGTTCTTTTTTGCCGCCATTTGCAGAATGAGCATTTCGGTAACAAGCGTGTCGAGGGTCGCGATCGCGGGCATTACTTCTACGAATTGCCCCGTTTGGCTCCGGCGGCCAAGTCCAGGGAGATATTCCATACGACGGTAGTAATACTGGCTGGAAATGTTCTCCCCGTTGATGGTGGCAACGGGATCGTTTCCTTGCGCGGTAAAGGCAAGACTGCACAGGGCGATTGCGAAAATACTCATAAACTACTCTGACGGTTTAGACCCGTTGCCGGGTCTCTCATTTTCTATTGTTTTAGTTGGCTCTGAAGTTCCGGTAGGACCTGATAAAGGTCTCCAACGATTCCCAAATCGGCAACATCGAAGATCGGAGCGTTGACATCGGTGTTGATGGCAACGATGACTTTCGAGTCTTTGATACCCGCCATATGCTGGGTTGAGCCGCTAATTCCGGCGGCGATGTAGAGATCAGGAGCGACGACTTTACCCGTCTGACCAACCTGAAGCTCGTTAGGGGCGATGCCCGAATCGACTGCCGCTCGTGTGGCACCAACCGCCGCGCCAAGCGCGTCGGCAAAGCCTCCAATCACGGATTCGAATTGCTCGGCAGTCTTCAGCGGTCGTCCACCTGAGACGACGATCTTGGCCGAACCGAGATCGGGTCGCGCGCTGCCTCGACTCGCTTCACTCAAAATAATGACCGGCGTCTCGATATTGAGCGAAACGGAGGTTTCTGATCCGTTGGCGGTTCCGGCGTCTTTGGCAAAGTTGCTTGGTCGGAAGGTGATGACAATTGGTTCACCCGACACGCGAACGGTCGCCGTCATGGCTCCCGCATAAATCGGTCGCTTGAATTCCGTTGCCGAGACGACACCGATTGCATCGGTCACCATTCCCGCGTCCAGAAGGCCGGCGAGATAAGCCAACACATCCTTGCTGCGCATGCTCGATGGCGCGGCGATGTGGCTGTAGCCGGAGACTTGTCCGACCAGGGCCTTGGCCACTCCGTCGGCAGAGGGAAGCTGGCTCAGATTGACTCGAAGGAAATTCTCAGCTCCCGTCGGGACGAAATCGCCCGTGAGAGAGAGGACGTCGTAAGGCATCCCAAGCGCCTTTGCGAAGCCGACGCAGGAAGCCGCATCAATGGCGTCAAAGGCAATGATTAAGAGTTTTGACATTACAGAACACCTCGTTCTTTGATGGCGGCCGCAAGTTCTTGGACCGACCCGACTTTACGACCTGCTGGGCGAGCCGGAGGCAATTCGACTCCAACGAAGGAGATCTTGGGCGAAGGAATAGAAGAAGCAGAGCGCTTTTCAAGTGGCTTGCTGCGAGCCTTAATGATGCCCGGTAAAGCCACGTAGCGTGGTTCGTTAAGGCGAAGATCGGTGGTGACGATGCAAGGGGTCGGAATCGAGACTTCTTGTTCGCCCGAGTCGGTTTCTCGGGTCACTTTGAGGCTTCCGCCGTTACCTTCGATTTTGGCGGCAAAAGTCGCTTGTGGCCAGTCGAGCTTCGCGGCAAGCATTTGTCCGACTTGGTTGCAGTCGTCGTCGGTCGCCTGCTTGCCCATAAGTACGACATTTGGGTTCTCGGATTGGACGACTTCTTTGAGAATGGTCGCGACGCCGGGCGAATCAAGGACGGCGTCAGTTTCGACTAAGATCGCTCGGTCAGCACCGATGGCGAGGGCCTTGCGAAGCTGATCTTCACACTCGGCCTTACCAACGCTGACCACAACAATTTCGGTGGCAACGCCTTTTTCCTTGAGGCGAACGGCCTCTTCGACCGCAATTTCGTCGAATGGATTGATTTCAAATTTAGCGCCGGATGTGTCGACTCCGGTTCCGTCGGCAAGCGGGCGAACCTTTGCGTAGGGATCGACGACCCGCTTGATGGGCACAAGGATTTTCATGGATTTGCTAGAGAGTGTACCGATTCGGATATGGGCCTAAGGGGACCAAACTCATTGAACATTTTCGCCGACAGGGTAACTAATAAGAAGAAGTCTCGTCTAGAGAGGCAGAGGTTATGATGTTTAATTCCCTAATTGCGCTTACGGCGCTGCTCACTCCCGGCTCGACCGAAGTCACGGTTTACAACCAAGGCTTGGGGTTCATCAAGGACATTCGTGAAGTAAAACTCAAGAAAGGCAGCCAAAGCGTCGTCATTGAAGACGTGGCACAGCTCATCGATGCGAGCAGCGTTGGATTCAAGTGCTTAAACAATCCCGGTTCGGTTTCGGTGCTCGAACAAAATTACCAATTCGACTTGGTCTCGCCCCAGGCAATTCTCGAAAAATCCGTCGGCAAGCGAATTCGGTTTACGCGGACGGTCGGCAACTCACGCGAAACTCTTGAAGGGGTCTTGATGAGCTCGCCTACATCGGTTGTCAACACTGGCAACGGAGCCCAATATAGCTATAACGGGCTCGTCATCAAAGCTGATGATGGCCGAATCATTCTTTCCCCCCAAGGCGAAATCGACGTCCTCGAAATGCCGGAAGGGCTGATTTCGAAACCTTCGCTGCTTTGGGAACTCGAAAGTGACAAAGAACAGGACGCGAAGATGGAGTTGAGCTACTTGACTCAAGGGCTCAGTTGGTCGGCAAATTACGTCTTGACGCTCGGCGACGACATGCGAGGTGACATCCAGGGTTGGGTCACACTCAATAATCAATCAGGAATGAGCTTTAATGACGCCAAGCTCAAGCTCCTAGCCGGAGATGTAAATGTCGTACAACCTGCGCCAGGCGGACGTGGCTTTGCCGGTGGAGCCGCAAAGTCGGAGGTGAGACGAGATTTTCAAGAAGAAAGTCTTTTCGAATACCATCTTTACACCCTTCAGCGACCCGCAACTGTTCGAAACAAAGAGTCAAAGCAGTTGAGCTTGCTAGAGGGAAGCAATATTCCCATCAAGAAGCAAATCGTATTTGATTCAATGGCGGGTTTCAATGGCTATTATCCGAGCGAGGGTGAAGTCGGAACGGGCGATCTTAGTCCCCTCGTGAAAGTCAAATTCACGAACGATGAGAAATCCCACTTGGGAATGCCGATGCCCGCCGGAAAAGTACGCCTCTATCAGCGTGACAAGAATGGTTCGGTGCAGTTCCTTGGCGAAGACCAAATCAATCACACGCCAAGGGATGAAAAGATTAGCCTCAATGTCGGACGGTCGTTTGATGTGAGGGCAAGCCGCAAGCGCACGAATTTTGAACGACTCGGTACAAACAGTATTCGTGAGACTTTTGAGATCGAAGTTCGAAATCGAAAGCAAGAATCAACTCCGGTTTATTTGTACGAGCGCCATTGGGGCGATTGGAAAGTCACCAAGAAGTCGGACGAATTTACCAAAGAAGATTCAAATACGATGGTTTTTGAACTGAATCTCAAAGCCGGAGAAGTCAAGACCGTGAGCTACACCGTCGAAACCAAGTGGTAAAAAGCAAATCGAGTCTCGACACCGCGGAGCGCTCGATCTGAAAACTCTTTGAACATTCCCCATCCTCTCGTACACTGATTGGGTGGGGTCTTGGTTTTACCGAGGCCAAGAAGCAACTATGGTAACAACTCTCATCGCCGCCGGGGCTGCGCTCCTGTCCGGCACAACCGAAATTACCGTTTATAACCAGGGCCTCGGATTCGTCAAAGACATTCGCAAGGTTAAGCTCAAATCCGGTCAGCAAAACGTTGTCGTAGAAGACGTCGCGCAAATGATTGATGCTTCGAGCGTCGGTTTTAAATGCTTGAACAACCCCGGTTCGGTTTCCGTCTTGGAACAAAACTATCAATACGACCTCATTTCTCCCGAGGCGATCTTGCAAAAATCGGTAGGCAAGCGAGTTCGGTTCTTGCGCACGGTCGGAAACAGCCGCGAGACCCTCGACGGTGTGCTGCTGAGTTCACCGACTTCGGTTGTCAATACCGGCAACGGAAGTGAATTTCAATATAATGGCCTGGTCATCAAGGCCGACGACGGGCGAATCATTCTCTCTCCCGAAGGCGAGATCGAAGTCACCGAGATCCCCGAAGGTTTGATTTCTAAGCCGTCGCTTTTGTGGTCGGTCGACAGCGCTCAAGACCAGGAAGCGCAGATGGAACTCAGTTACCTCACGCAGGGAATGAGTTGGCAAGCGAATTATGTTTTGACCCTCGGTAACAATGGTCTGGGTGATCTGCAAGGTTGGGTGACGCTCAACAACCAGTCGGGACTGAGTTTTGAAGATGCAAAGCTGAAACTTTTAGCGGGAGAGGTCAATGTCCTAACTGGTAGACCCGACGCTGACGGAGGACTTGTCTTAAGGTCAAGTCTAGAGGTCATGAAAGTGAAAAAGGCCCCGGCTTTTAATGAAAGCAGCCTCTTCGAATACCACCTCTACACCCTCGATCGACCCGCAACGGTTCGAAATAAGGAATCGAAGCAACTGAGTCTTTTGGAAGGCTTTAATATTCCCGTCTCCAAGATCATCCGAACGGATGCTTACGGCGATGACGATGGGGCGCAAACTCAAGAACTGGAAGCGAACGTTCGAGTCAAATTTGTCAACAGCGAGAAGTCTCATCTTGGGATGCCGTTACCCGCCGGAAAGATCCGGCTCTATCAAAGGGATCAGCAAGGTTCGGTTCAGTTTCTTGGTGAAGACCAGATTAACCATACGCCGCGAGATGAGAAGCTCGAATTCACGGTCGGCAAAGCCTTCGACGTTAAGGCCACTCACAAACGGACCAGTTGGACCAAGGTCTCCAAAAATTTGACGCGGATGAATTTCGAGATCGAAGTTCGGAATCGAAAGCAGGATGGAGAAACGGTCTATCTCTACGAACACCAAGATGGTGACTGGAAGATCACCTCGAAGTCACAAGACTTTGTGAAAGACGACTCGAGTACCGCCGTCTTCGAAGTGAAATTGAAAGCGGGCGAAACCAAGACCGTGAAGTACACCGTCGAGGTGAAGCAATGATCGCAACTCTGGTCGCCGCCACGATGGGCATTCTTCAACAGGGATCGACCGAACTGACGGTTTACAACCAAGGACTGGGTTTTGTCAAAGACATTCGGTTGGTGGAGCTCAAGAAAGGCAACCAGGGCGTGCGAATCGAGGATGTCGCTCAACAAATCGATGCATCGAGTGTTGGTTTTAAGTGCCTGAACAATCCGGGTTCTGTTTCGGTCCTGGAGCAAAACTACCAGTACGACCTTATCTCACCCGAAGCAATCTTGCAAAAGTCGGTTGGCAAAAAGATTCGCCTCACCCGAACGGTCGGTAATACAAAAGAGACCGTCGAAGGGACGTTGCTCAGTTCGCCCAGTGCGGTGGTGAATACAGGAAACGGAAGTGAATATCAGTACAACGGCCTCGTCGTTCGTACGGATGACGGGCGCATCCTGTTATCGCCAGAAGGCGAGATCGATGTGATGGAGATGCCAGAAGGATTGATTTCGAAGCCTTCGCTCCTGTGGCAAATGGAAAGTTCCGAAGACCAAAGCGCGAAAATGGAATTGAGTTATCTCACCAAAGGAATGTCGTGGTCCGCGAACTATGTATTGACGCTCAATTCGACAGGCTTAGGCGATCTCCAAGGCTGGGCCACGATTGACAATCGTAGCGGTGCTTCGTTTAAGGATGCCCAGTTGAAGCTCATGGCTGGGGAATTGAACATCATTATGGGCGGAAGCCCGGACTCCAAGGTGGATTCTCTTGTGGTGTCTGACGTAGGGGTTGCAAAGCCGGCGAGCCTTGCTTTTAAGGAAGCTGGACTTTTTGAATATCACCTCTACACGCTCCAAAGACCCGCGACGATCAAAAATAACGAATCGAAACAACTGAGCCTTCTTGAGGGCTTTAACATTCCCATTTCAAAGATCATCGCATTTGACGGATATGGTTCTTCGGATGGCGAAAAGGTGCAAGAACTCGACTCAAACGTGCGAATAAAGTTCGTGAATGACGAAAAATCGCACCTCGGTATGCCGATGCCCGCCGGAAAGGTCCGACTCTATCAACGAGACAAGGAAGGTTCGGTTCAATTCCTTGGCGAAGACCAAATCAATCACACGCCAAAAGACGAAACATTGAAATTGACGGTCGGCAAAGCTTTCGATATCAAGGCGACGCATAAACGCACCGCCTGGACGAAGGTCTCGAAAAACCTGACGCGAATGAGTTTTGAGGTCGAAGTCCGCAACCGGAAGAAGGAATCCCAAACGGTATACGTGTACGAGCATCAAGAAGGCGATTGGAAGATCACCAACAAAACCCAGGACTACATTAAAGACGACTCGAATACCGCCGTCTTCGAAGTGAAATTGGCGGCCGGTGAAGTCAAGACGGTGAAGTATACGGTTGAGGTAAAGCATTGATCGGTTCTCTCGTCGTAGCCGCCACGATTCAATCTGGAACGACCGAAGTCACGGTCTATAACCAAGGAGTCGGCTTCATCAAGGATGTGCAATCGTTCGACCTAAAAGCAGGACGTCAAACGGTCAAAGTCGAAGATGTCGCCCAGATGATCGACGCTTCCAGCGTTGGCTTTAAATGCCTAAGCCGTCCGGGCTCTGTCTCCGTTTTGGAACAGAACTACCAATACGATCTGGTTTCTCCTGCGGCAATTTTACAGAAGTCGGTTGGAAAGAAAATTCGACTAACCCGCTGGGTGGGAAACAAGAAGGAAACCGTACTGGGGACGCTCATGAGTTCACCGACTTCGGTGGTGAACACCGGAAAGGGAAGCGAATATAGTTATAACGGGTTGGTAGTCAAGACCGACGACGGGAGGATTCTCCTGTCGCCACAAGGCGAAATCGATGTTGAAGAGATGCCCGAGGGATTGATCTCGAAACCATCGCTTTTATGGGAAGTGGAGAGTTTGGATACCCAGCGGGCACAGGTGGAATTGAGCTATCTCACAAAAGGGATCCGATGGAGTTCCGACTATGTGTTCACGCTTGGAGCGAATAAGCTTGGCGACCTGCAAGGATGGGCAACGGTTGACAACCGGTGCGGCAAGAGCTTTCAGGACGCGCAACTAAGGTTGGTCGCCGGAGAGCTTAATATCGTGCCCAGTCGAGATCCGCAGAGGAGGCAACGATATGTATACGGTGCTGCTTTTCGATCGCAAAGGCAAGGGGTAAATTTCCTCAGCGAAAGTTCCCTCTTTGAATATCACCTCTACACATTGCCGCGTCCCGCGACGATTCGGAACAACGAATCAAAACAGCTTGGATTGCTCGAAGGCGAAAAAATCCCTTATCGACAAATCTTGCAAATGGATTCTTTCGAGTCGCATCCCGCAGAAAATAATGTTGGCGAGCAGCAAGAATATGAGGCTGCCGCAAAAGTCGAATTTAAGAATGACAAGGCTTCTCATTTAGGAATGCCGATGCCCGCCGGGAAGATTCGCCTTTACCAGCGAGACGGGAATGGCTCCCTCCAGTTTCTCGGTGAAGACCAGATCAAGCATACGCCCAAAGATGAAAAAGTCACTCTGAATGTCGGAAAGGCCTTCGGCGTCAAAGGCACTCGTCGAAAGACGAATTTCCAACGGATTGCCAAGAACGCTTCGCGGACGACCTATGAAGTTGAAATTCGCAATCGAAAGGCCACGGATGAGACCATAAAGTTCGTTGAGCACGGTTACATTGATGAACTGAAGTCCTGGCAGGTCAGTGCCACCGGACTAACATTCACCAAAGTAGACGCTCGGACAGTCTCGACCGAAGTCCGGGTGAAAGCCGGTGAGGTGAGGAGGATTGTCTACGTCGTCGACGCAAAGTGGTAAACGAGGAGTCAGGTCTCTTCGAGGTCTTTGGGGCATCTGGTTCACTTCCTTCGTGTTGCTTGGTATTGCCTTTTGCGGAGGACTTGCCCAGCAATATGGAATTGCCGCGATTGGGTTTGTGAGCTTCGTTTCCCTTGTGGCAGTTTTGACTGTGGTGTCGCTCCTTTTGATGGTCGAAAGGCGTGACCGGGCTTCGATCCTCCTTTTCGTCCTATCGATCTTTCAGGGAGGACTGGGCGTGCTTCTATTCCTCCTGCTAGAAGTGCTCGATGCTTAGCGACTTATTTCAAACGATTGTCATGGGGGTGTAATCATTTGTTTGGGTAGGCTTCCAGCACTTCGGAACCATGAAACGGCACCGTCTTTCTTGTCTCGCGATCGCCTCGCTTGGTCTCTCCATCAGCGTTCTCGCTCAAGCTCGCCATACGTTCGAATTTGGCGGTTCGAATGGTGAAGAATTTTTGCTCGACGGGAAGCCCTTTCAACTGCGTGGCGGAGAACTTGATCCTGGCCGGGTACCTGCCGAATATTGGCGTCATCGAATCCGAATGGCCAAAGCCATGGGCCTCAATACGATCGCACCCTACATCTTTTGGAACGATCATGAGCGGACGGAAGGGAAGTTTGATTTCAAAAGCGGATCGCGCGACATCGCCAAATTCCTGAAGATTTGCCAAGAGGAGGGGATGTGGGTTTTGCTTCGCCCAGGACCCTACGTCTGCGGCGAATGGGATGGCGGTGGGTTGCCCTCCTACCTATGGAAGTATTCCGACACGAAGTTTCGGTCGATGGATGACAAGCGCTACACCGATGCCGTCACGCGCTATATCCGTGCTCTTGCAAAAGTCGTGAAACCGTATTTGATCACGAATGGCGGCAACGTCATCATGACGCAGATCGAAAACGAATATGGTAGCTATCCCCGTCACGATCATTCCTACGTGGTTTGGCTTCACGACCTGATGGTCAAGGAAGGCTTCAACGGCAAATTCTCAACATCGGATGGCCCGAGCGTCAATATGCTCAAGGATTCGACTTTGCCGGGTGTAGCCGTTGGCCTTGATAGCGGATCGAGTGAGAAAGATTGGGAAGTTGCCCGTAAGGTCAATCCCGGCGTTCCGATTTTTTCCGGCGAAACTTACCCGGGATGGCTGAGACATTGGGGAGAGAATGACTGGGAGCCGACCGACATTTCAGGCGAACTGAAGTTTTACATGGAGGCAAAGAAGTCTTTCAGCCTCTACTTGGTCCATGGCGGTACAAATTTTGGCTTCACCACGGGTGCTAATCACGGCGGAAAAGGTTATGAGCCTGACCTGACAAGCTACGACTACGGCGCGCCCATCGACGAACAAGGGAATCCGCGCAAGGAGTACTTCAAGTATCGAGACATGATTGGCGAGTATGTTCCGAAGGGTTTGATTCCTTCAGTTCCGGCACCAGTCAAAACTCAAGCGATTCCTGCTTTCAATCTCTATTTGTTGAACGATGTTTGGCACACTGGCGAGATCATCTCGGAATCTGAGAAGCCTAAAACGTTCGAAGAATTGGGGCAAAATCAAGGGCTGATCATCTTTGAAACCAAACTTCCGAACGACGCAAAAGGGAAGTTATCATTCGATAAATTGAGCGACTATGGAGTGGTCTATCTCGACGGTAAATATGTTGGAAGCCTGGATCGCCGCCTTGGACAAAAAGAAATCGACCTTCCGGCTGGAAAGGGACTCGGGGAGAGGAGTCTCCAAATCCTTGTCGAAGGGATGGGACGAATCAATTATTCAGGGGCGATGGATAGTGACCGGAAAGGACTTTTTGAGCCTAAACTCGATGGAATCGTGCTCAAAAATTGGAGGATGACTCAATTCCCGCTGCAAGACAATTGGGTTTCGCGACTTGGGCGACTCCGGGGAGTCCCGAACCGAAAAGGTGTATTTTTCCGGGGCGAGTTTTCTTTGACTTCTACCGAAGACACATACCTCGATCTCTCGAAATACGGAAAAGGTGTCGTTTGGGTGAATGGCCACAACTTGGGTCGATATTGGAATGTCGGTCCGCAATATCGCCTATTCTGCCCTGGCCCTTGGCTCAAGAAAGGGAAGAACTCAATTACGGTTCTGGACCTGGAAGGAACGGAAGCACGACCGATTGAGGGCTTCACGAAGCCCTCCTGATATACTATGTTCTCGCTTATCAGCCACTTCGATACGAAGTGGCTTGCTGGCCAAATTCATTGAGGACTTCAGCAGTTGAAGCCCATGAATAAGTTGCCCTTGGTACAGGTTACGAGAATTCGCCCTACGGGAAAACGTAAAATCTGAGAGCATCTGATGTTTCCCGATTTTATGTATCCATTGATCAGTCAACTTGCTGTTTCAGCGGAGTTGATTTCGTCTGGTGAGCCATCAAAGAACCGGGCTTCCATTATCCTTTGTGACAACCTAGTGGAGCTTGTAGCGTTTCGAATTGCAAAGGAGCGTCTCGGTCAATTTGTGTACCTTGAAAGAATTAATGCGCTATGGGAGCATATCGAGTCTAAGGAAAAACCTCGTGAATCAGTAAATAAACATTCCTGGAAGGACTGGGATGATGGAAATAGCCAGGATTTCGCCACTCGCATGGGATTTCTGGTCCGGGAAAAAGTGCTCACGGACCTAGAGCGCGAATTCCTAATCGAACTGCATCGCTACCGGAACGATTTGTATCACAAGGGATTGCGGTGGCATCAAGTTCTGGAAACCATGGCACTTGTATATCATGAGTTTGCCTGTGAACTTATCACGCGTATTCCACTGATGTACCATGTTGTGCGACCAGTCAAAAAAGCAGATCGAGAGTTCGGCGACCTTTTTGAAGAGGTTGAGCATATGGATTGGACACAACGACTGCCGACTTTTTTTGGTAAGAAGCGGAAGGCATGTAGCAAGCCAGCGTTACTATTCGCTACGTTTCTTCGATCCCTTCTTCAAGATATCGACGAATCAATTGGATTTGTGCTAGACACCGAGTTTCTCGGAGACGATGTCCCTCATATTTTGAATGTTGGCTTAATAGAATCAACTGTTGGATCGGCAGATCGGATTCGACATAAAATTCAGACGAGAGAAGAATTGATTTCCAAGGCCCTGGCCAGCGGCCTAGAACTGATCAAAGTTGATCCCAGGCAGAGCTTTGCTAGAAGAATTAGCAGGCTAGAACAAGAACGCAGCAAGTTGAAGGCATGCGTAAAGTTTGCTGACTTGCATCGGGATATGGAGAGAGTTGCGATGGCAGCAAGCAAGGTCGCTTCGGATATTGACGAGTACATTGAGGCAGGAGCTGAGATGTTGAGAGGCAAGTGACCTGGTGCAATCTCAATCAAAGTTTGACGAAGGCATAGATGTTCCTTCAGTTTGCTGGAATCTGGTCGAGGATTGAATAGTTTTGTTCAATTTCGAACTGGATCGGGCGCACCCGTTCAACAGGTCCTTCCGAGAACTGTGGTCCGATATCGTTGCAACATCGAGCGAAGAGAACGCGGCGGCATTCTGATTAACCGTGGTCTGCAAGACCTACCATCTGTCCGTGACAATGCCCAATATCTGACCAGGTTAGGGTTGTAGGATATCCTCCTTTTATTTGTTGTTCGTGGGACTTCTTTAAAGGCTGCAGGAGTGAAGTCTTCGGAGCGTGGTTCGCCGCTTACCCTGCGAAGCGAGCCCTCACATCGTGCCATACAGACGATCGCCAAAATCACCAAGCCCCGGAACGATGTATTTCTTCTCATTAAGCCGTTCATCGATCGAAGCCGTGTAAATGGCGATATCAGGGTGAGCTTCCTGCAAAAACGCGACTCCCTCGGGAGCAGCGATGACTGACACCATCGCAACTTGACCCGCACCTTTTGCCTTAAGATCGGTGATGGCCTGCGATGCCGACCCTCCGGTAGCAAGCATTGGGTCAAGGCAAAGAGTCAGACGATTTTCAAGATTTGGAAATTTCTGATAGTAAGAACGGGCGATTGCCGTCTCTTCATCTCGTTCAAGGCCAACGTAACCCACCTTCACATCCGGGAACAAGTGAAGCACCGGCTCAAGCATCGAAAGTCCAGCCCGCAAGATCGGCACCGCCGCAATGCCTTCGGCGAGAACGTTCACGCGGCAATCAGTGATCGGCGTGGCGACGGTAACTTCCTTTCGCGCAAGGCACCGCGTTGCTTCGATCACCAAAAGCGTCGTGAGATGATTGGCCACCCGTCGGAACCGTTCGGGTTGGGTCTCCTTGTCTCGCAGTTGCGAAAGATAATGCTGGGCGAGAGGGTGATCGACGACCGTAACGGGCATATTTCTATTGTCCTTCTTCGAATAGACAAGAATCAACTTGTATAACGCACCCTAAAGAGTTCAAAATGACATTTCCCTTAACGTAATGAGCAAACGCAAAGTCACTGGGTTGATCCTAGCCGCTGGAAAAGGCACGCGCATGAAGTCGGATCTTCCGAAGTGTTTGCACAAAGTTTGCGGCGTTCCCATGGTGAAACTGGTAGCCGATTCTTTGATCGCTGCCGGTGCCGATGATGTGATCATCGTCGTGGGACACGGGGGAGAAAAACTGATCGCGGAGCTTGGCGATCAATATCAATACGCGTGGCAGCGAGAACAACTCGGAACTGGGCACGCCGTTCAAGAGGCCATCAAGCAGGTGGGTCCTCTCGAAGGGACGGTGATGATCGTCTGCGGTGATACGCCGCTGATTTCAACCGAGTACTTCCGCGAATTTCTTTGCGGTCACATCAACTCCGAACGAAAATGCTCGCTTTCGGTCGCAAAGCTGCCTGACGCGCACGGTTATGGTCGAGTGGTCGTCGAAGACGGTCAAGCGAAACGAATCGTCGAACAGAAAGACGCTAGCGACGCCGAAAAGCAGATCAGCTACGCGAACGCAGGAATGTATTGTGTGGAGGCCGACGAGTTGGCCGAAGCTCTGGGCACGTTGAAGAACACCAACGCACAAAACGAATACTATCTCACTGACATCATTGGCTATCTCGATTCAACCGAGCGTCCGGTCAATGCATTCGTGACCAACGATCCCGCGATCTTGATGGGTGTCAATGATCGCAAGCAGCTTGCCCAAGCAAATTCAATTCTCCAAAAACTCATTCTTGAGCATCACATGGTGAATGGAGTGACGATTGTGGATCCCCACAATACTTATATCGGCCCACAAGTCGAGATTGGTGCGGATACGATCATTGAACCGGGAACCCACTTGGTTGGGAACTGCGTTATTGGGCAGGGAAGCGCCATCGGGCCAAACACCCGCCTCGTCAATGTCACGGTTGGCAATGGCACCAAAATCTTTTTGAGTAATGCGGATTCCGCAATCATCGGCTCCGACGTAAAAATCGGTCCGTTTGCGAATATCCGCCCCAAGAGCACTCTTAACGACGGAGTCCGGATCGGAAACTTCGTCGAAATCAACCGTTCGACCCTTCATGAGGGGGTCAAGGCGAGTCACCTCACCTACATCGGTGACTCCGAAGTCGGCTCCGAAACCAATATCGGAGCAGGCACCATCACCTGCAACTTTGACGGATTCGTCAAGAGTCGGACCACCATAGGGTCCGACGCATTCGTTGGTTCAAATTCGACGCTTGTCGCTCCGGTTTCGATCGGCGACGGCGCAATTATTGCCGCCGGTAGCGTGATCACCCAAGACGTTCCGGCTCAAGGTGGCGCGTTCGGCCGAGCGCGACAAGAAAATAAGGAAGGGTGGGCCGCAAGGTGGCGGGAGAAAAAAAGAAATGGTTGAACAAGCTCTAGCATCGTCGTCCAATGACCTGCCGACCAACGGTATGAAGCTCTTTGCCGGTAACGCAAACCCAGCCCTCGCTGCTCGGGTCGCTAAAGAACTGGGTGTCAACCTGGGAACCCTACGGGCGTCGAAATTCGCGGATGGCGAAATTCGAATCGAGATTCAAGAATCAGCCCGCGGGGCAGACGTCTTCATCCTTCAACCAACCTGTGCTCCCGCGAACGATAACCTTATGGAGCTTTTCATTCTGCTCGATGCGTTCCGACGGGCTTCAGCCAAGCGCATCACGGTCGTCATGCCCTATTACGGCTATGCGCGACAAGACAAGAAGATCAAGCCGCGCGAACCGATCACGGCTCGCCTCGTGGCCGACATGATCGAATTGTGTGGCGCAAATCGAGTCGTGACGCTTGATCTCCACGCCGATCAAATCCAAGGCTTCTTTAACATTCCAGTTGACCACCTATATGGAGGGCCGATCCTCGGTCAATACTTCATCGATAAGGGATTAAAAGGACAGCATGATGTTTGCGTCGTGGCTCCTGATGTTGGCGGGGTCGGACGTGCCAAGAAATTGGCGGATATGCTCGAATGTCCATTTATTGTTATTGCCAAGCGACGACCCGCTCCGAATACGGTCGAAGTCGTTGAAATCGTGGGCGACTTTACCGACAAACGCTGTGTGATGATCGACGACATGATCGACACCGGCGGTTCGATTGCTAGTGGCGCACAAGCTTTGATGGATCGTGGCGCAAAAGAGATCATCGCCTGCTGTACGCACCCGGTTTTGAGCGCACCCGCTACCGAACGCCTTCAGAATAGCTGCATCAGCGAAGTGGTCGTCCTCGATACCGTCGATCTTCCGGCGGATAAGACATTCCCCAAGCTCACCGTTTTGTCGGCGGCTCCGCTCATTGCCAACGCAATCAAGCGAATCCATAACAATGAATCCGTGAGCGAGCTTTTTGGTCCTTGGGGCTAAACCAAAACCACATTGAACGATGTCCGAGGAGAAGAATGCTGAGATGACGTGGACTCTGAAGCGCTCAGCAGCGGCTCCCGAAAAGCTGGATAAGCTAAAAATGATCTATGGATTGGCGGTGTTGACCGCCCTGATCTACGGTTTTGCAACTCGGAATTTTGTACTGCCGGTCATTGGTCTGGTCGTCATTTTTGCGTCCACATACGAATTCATCGGAGGCCGTACTTTCGTTTTGAACGAGAAAATGGCACGAGCTGGCGTAAATGAAATTTTTTGGACCGTTGTTAAGTCAGTACATGTGAGAAACGACGAGATCTATCTCTCGCCGTTCGAACAAGAGTCAAAGCTCGATGCATTTCGTGGGGTCAAACTCGATGTTCGGAACGTCTCAAAGGAAAGCGTTTTAGCGTTCATACGCGAAAGGGTAGGGGAAAATGTTCGATTTTTGGGAGAATGACCTGTCGGAAGACAACACCCAAGAGTTGCTCGACAAGTGTGCGGGCGAGATTCGTCGGCGTCAATTGGAGGCGCCTGCAATTCTCTTTCTTGAGATGCACAAACCCCTTTCGAATGTGTTGGCCCACGCCGGACTTGCGGTTTCGCCGTTCTTGGTGCCGCTTTTCGGCTTTGATTTTATGAACGACTATAGCAATTTGCTTCAAAAACGGGATAATGTCGAACGACTTATCTGCATGCTTGAAGAACCGCGTACGGAAACGCGGGTAGAGGAGGAGGAACAATGCCAGACGACAAATATGCTCCCTTGACCATACATTCGCCCTTTGGGGCACAGTATTGGGATACCGGGTGGTTCGGATTACTGTTCACGCTGATATTTATGGGGTTCATCCTCTTTAATATCAATCGTGCTCGATCGAGTAAGGAACTCTTCATTCGAAGGATTCCTGGCTTGAACGCGATCGACGAAGCAGTCGGACGCGCGACCGAGATGGGACGCCCAATCTTGATGGTTCCGGGTCTTTCTGATCCGGTAAACGCGATTGCGGTTCAAGCGATCAATATTTGTGCTTACGTCACCAAGACGGCCGCCAAGTTTTCGAACCCGATCCTCATGTGCGCCTACTCGGCGTCGATGTACACCTTGGCTCAAGAAGTCATTCGTGACGTCTATCAACAAGAGGGAGTGCCGGAGCGATATGATCCCGACTCCGTTCGGTTCATCTCCGACCGTCAGTTCGCTTTTGCGGCGGGTGTTTCAGGAATCATCCACCGCGAACAAACCGCCGCTGCGTTCTTCCTCGGCGAGTTCTACGCTGAATCGCTCATCTTTGCCGAAACCGCAAACTCCATCGGTGCAATCCAAGTTGCATCTTCGACCGAAGCCACGCAAACGCCATTCTTTATCGCCGCTTGCGACTATGTTCTGATTGGCGACGAATTCTACGCAGCTTCCGCTTACCTCACTCGTGAGCCGGTGCTCGTGGGTAGTTTGATCGGGCAGGACTGGGCGAAGTTGTTTGCGATTGGCTGTATCCTCGTTGGCGCTGTCTCGCAATCAGTCTTCTCATGCGGACACGCACGGGGAGTCGAAGCGGCCGTCGCTCAAGCCAACGGAGACGCCGACAAGCAGAAAGAGAATATTGCCAATTTGAAAAAAGACGAAAAAGCCCAAGCCGTTTTCTCTCACCTTTTCAGGCCGGACGACGTGCCTGAAGACTTAAAGGTTGATCGTCCGGCAAATCCAGATGCTCCGGCTCCTGCAACCAATGCTCCGGCTGAGGGAGGCAGTAACTAAATGGATCCGAAAAAACTCTCGTTTTGGAGTCTCGATCCGACTGGCGGACAAATCAAGATGTTCGTCTTATTGACGATCTTGGCAGGCTTTGCAATTATCTTTGCCCTAAGCAAGGCGCCTACTCAAGCCCGAAAACCGATTACGTGGATTCTCACCTTCTTCTCGGGTGCAATCTTCGTTCTTTTCCAATATTGGCCCCAACCGGTTAATTTCGACAAGAAGACCCAACTACCTTCGGGTTCGGTTGAATCCGTTGGCCTATGGCTAAAGGATGCAACCAACACCTTCGGCACGATCTCCCAAGTTCTTGCCGCATTCATGCTTGGCCTGGGCATCTTCAGTATCTTGAAGATTCACGGAACGAAAATTGCCAAACAGCAACGCGACTGGGTTTTCAGTTTGGTTCTGCTGGCCTCGATGTTCCTCATGGTGATCTTCGGGTTCTGGGACTTCCATATCCGATCCGCAGTTCGAACGACGGACTTTGATAATCCGGCGAATTGGGGCGCAGTCAATATGGCCCGCGACTTCTTGTTCGAGCGATTGCTTCAGCAGATGGACGCGGCGATGTTCTCAATCATCGCTTTCTACATTCTCTCTGCAGCCTATCGGGCCTTCCGAGCGCGATCCATCGAAGCATCGATTCTTCTGGGAACCGCGTTGCTCGTGATCATCAGTTTGATGGGACTCGTGGCAACATTTTGGGATGACAAAATCACGCTATTGGCCGGGACAGGCAGCGCAAAAGACTTCATCTTGAACTTCCGTATTACCGACATTGCCAAATGGATACGCGATACCTTCCAAACGCCAGCAATTACCGGCATTAAATTTGGAATCGGTCTCGGGACGTTGAGTATGGCGCTTCGAATTTGGCTTGGCCTCGAAAGGAGCGGAAAATAATGAATAAGGGAATTCCAAAATACATCGTTTACCTCCTACTGGTCCTATGCTCGTCGATACCTCTCTTCTTTAACTTGAACTTTGCGGGCAAGCCTTCCGATCCTTCGGTGGACGTCTTCAAGGCGTTGATGAATTTGAAAGAAGGAGATACGGTTCTTCTTGGTTCGGATTGGACCGGATCAACACGTGGCGAAAGCAAAGCGCAGGTGATCGCGATTCTCAAAATTCTCATGCGAAAGCATGTGAAGTTCGGATTGTGGTCCACTGCCGATCCCCAAGCGCCACGGGTTGCCCAAGACACGATCGCCGAAGTCAACGCCATGATGACGGCCGAAGGGACGACTCCCTACAAGCGATGGCAAGATTGGGTGCTGTGCGGATTCTATCCGAGCTCGGATGCTGCCATCAATAACGTCGCCCAGGATGTTCGAAAGACCTTCTCATCGAAGCGTGATACCGATCTCGACGGCAAGCTGCGGCCGGTCTTCGAGTCACCGGTACTTCAGAACATCAATCGAGTTGAAGATTTCAAAATGGTGATCGATGTGACGGCCAGCAAGACGTCGGACTTCCACGTTCAGTTCTTGTCAGGCAAGAAGGTTCCGCTCATGTTTGCGGTGACGGGAGTTATGGTTCCCGAAACCCAGGTCTACTACAACTCGGGCCAAATCCTTGGCTTTTTGGGTGGATTAAAAGGAGTCGTCGATCTCGAAGCTATGATGGACAATGGCTTGAACGTTCCGAATAAGGACGGAAAGATTCTTTGCCCATCCGAGAAGGTCAAGGACCAGATCGAAGGATTTCCCGACCCAGAGAACACTGGAAAGAACAAAGGAAATGGAACGAAATACTATCCGACGCTACACGCGGCTCTCCTTCTCATGATCGTCCTCGTTGTGATTGGAAATATCGAAATGATTAAAGCTCGACGCGGAGGTGCCAACTAATGGAAATGGGTATGTACGAAACGCTCGGCAAGGCCGCAGGCGTTGTCGTAACCGTCGGCCTGTTCAGCGTTCTTTACAAGGAAAACAAGTTCTATCGCTTCTGCGAGCACTTGTTCCTTGGACTCGCTGCCGGTTGGGCACTCGTTGCAATCTGGACCGAAACCCTCGCTAGCAACTGGTGGGACAAGATGATGGGGACAGTGGATGAAGCTGGAAAAGCTGCGGACCCTGGTCTCTGGATCTATGCCATCCTGCTGCCGATCGGCTTTATGAGCTATACGGTCTTCAGCAAGAAGCATAACTGGATGAGCCGAATTCCGCTGGGTGTCATTCTTGGCATCTGGTCAGGTCAGCAAATCCAATCGTACTTCGACACCTACGGACCTCAGGTTCGCGCCGGAATGAAGCCGATCTTCCCGACCACGAGTGGGTTAATTGTCCCGTCGAGCGGTGTCGATCCCGCGATTGTTGGAGCGAACGTCTATGTTTCTCAGGCGATCTCGAACTTCCTCTTCATGTTCACCTTGGTGAGCGTCCTTAGCTACTTCCTGTTTAGCTTCGACGTCAAGAACAAAGCGATCCTCAAGATCAATACGATCGGACGATACTTGCTCATGATCGGGTTTGGCGCGATCTTCGGAACGACGGTTATGATGCGCTTCACGCTCGTCATCGACCGCATGTACTTCATTTGGATCGAGTTCTTCCAAAAGACGATCCTGCACAGATAATGCCGAGGAGCGGCGATGGATACCACGGTTGAAGGAATCGTGCTCCGTCGCCGCGATTCGGGAGAGTCGGATCGGCGTCTGACGCTTTTTTCGCGTGAACTTGGCAAGATTGATATTCTTGCCAAGGGAGCAAAAAAGGCGACGTCGAGACTGCGAGGGGTTTCGGAGCCCCTCAGCTATGGAACTTTTTCTTACGCGGCTGGAAAAAAACAGCGTTTCGTCACATCCGCCCAACCCCGATCCGGTTTTCATGGCCTTCGCCTCGATTTCGATCGACTCAACTTGGCCCTGAGTTGGGGCGAAACGCTGGGACAAGTCCTGCCTTACGAAGAACCCTTCGAAGAAGCGTTCGAACTCTGCCTTCAAGCCCTTCAAGAAATCGAACGGCATCCCTTTCCGATGGTGGCGTTGGCATGGTCGGAAATCAAGCTTCTTGAAATAATCGGCTTCCTTCCATCGTTTAACCGGTGTGTGACGACGGAAAGTAAAATTTTGGAATCTGAGGGTTTCTTTTCGCCGTCGGGTGGCGGATATATCGTTCGCGAACGAGCCGGTGACCACTCCGACCGTTATTTAGTACGCGCTGAGGCCCTTTACAGCCTTGCCGCCTTGGTTCCTCTCAACGCACCCCCTACGAATTTGAAGTTTTGTTATGAGGCGCTGATCGCCTTACAACCGTTTTGGGAATACATCTGTGAAACCCCCTTACCGGCACGTCAGCACCTCCTTTCGTCATTGCGTCCTGAATCTTAATGTAAAATCTGGTTGAAACTATGCGTATTGGTCCTATCTTAGCTGTTGGAGCCCTCATGCTCACCTTGGCTGGTTGCTCGGGTGGCGGTGGAGGAGGAGGCTTCTCGAACCGAAAAGTCGATGGAAAGGCGCAGGTCTTCCGTTATCCGATCCCGACCGTCCCGACGTCGCTCGATCCCTCGAAAGTACAAGATGGAGACACCATCGACGTCGTGCAGCAGGTATTCGAAGGCTTGATGAAATGGGACGAAAAAAATGAAGCCGTTCCCAATCTGGCCGAAAAAGTCGATCTGAGCGACGATAAGCGAACCTACACCTTCCACCTCAAGAAGGGTGTCAAATTTACAAACGGTAGGGAAGTCAAAGCCGAAGACTTCAAGTGGTGCTGGGAACGGACGACGAATCCCAAATTCACCAGCGCAACGGCTGACACTTATATGTCGAATATTGTTGGCGTCCACGAGCGATTGAGCTACAAGGGTAACGGCGAGGCGCCCGAGTTGAGTGGAGTCAAAGTGAAAGACGACTATACGTTGGAAGTCACGATTGACAAGCCAAGACCTTATTTTCTTGACAAACTGACCTACGCATGCACCTACGTTTATGCCAAGGAAGCATTGGCTGATCCGCTGAAGGATATGTCGACTCCAGAGCAACTCGTCGGGACAGGGCCTTTCAAATTTGAAAAGATTCTGCCGGAGCAAATTGTGACTCTCGTTGCTAACAAGGACTACCACGACGGAGCGCCTAAGCTTGAGCGAATCGAGCGCCCGATCATCTTGGATGCGCAAAGCCGACTGAACAAGTACAAGACCGGCGAAATCGATCTTTGCCCGCTTGAGCGACAAGATCTTCCGGCAATTCAAAAGGACGCCGCGCTCAGCAAGGAATTGCAATTCTTTGATCGACCGGCCATGTACTACCTGGGTATGAACTGCAGCACGGTTCCCGCTCTACGAGATCGACGCGTACGCCAAGCGATTGGCATGGCGCTAGATCGAGACAAGATCGTGAAGGACATCCTCGGTGGCATCAACCGACGAGCTGACTCGATTATTCCTCCCGGCGTGAAGTACTTCCGAGAAAAAACGAACATGCTTCCATTCGACATCTCGAAGGCGAAAGCCCTCTTGGCTCAAGCTGGATTCCCAGACGGAAAAGGATTCCCTGAACTTGATTTCTGTTATCGCGACGGCCGACCGGACGTCGAAATCGTTGCTCAAGCGATTCAACAGCAGCTAAAGCAAAATCTTGGCATCAACTTGAAGCCAAAGAAGATCGAGTGGGGTGCCTATCTGACGAAGTATGATAGCAAGACTCTGCCCATCTATCACATGCGATGGTCGGCTGACTATCTTGATCCTGAGAACTTCTTGTCGCTTTTGCTGGCGAGCTATGGCAACGAAAACAAGCTCAATTACAAGAACGATGCTTACGATGCACTCTGCCGCGAAGCCGATACGACCTTCGACGATGCAAAGCGAGCCGAGCTCTACGCAAAGGCGGAAGACATGGTCCTTCAAGATGCTCCATTCGTGCCGATTTACTTCCAAAAGGATGCTGAATTGATCAGCAGCCGAGTGAAAGGAATCCGCGAATCAGCCTTTGGTCACCTTCCACATACAACGACGAGCGTTGAATAATTGATGGTTGAACCCGACAGTCAAGCCGATTTGGTTCTCACGAAATTCTCTCGGTCAAATGTACCGAGAGATATTCATCTCCGTCCTCTGCCGTTCTCCTTTAGCCAGGAGCCCGGATGGCAGAGCCAAGGCGGAGGAACGGATCGGCATCCTTGTCGGGCTCTTCCCGTTTCTTTGGCGATTTCAGTGCCCAAAGATCGTGTTGTCGGGCGAGTTCATCTCCTTGGCGTCTTTGCCCTGTTTTCAAATCACGACCCGAAAGGCGGCCGCGGGGCAGTGATCCAGTTCATGAGTCATGATCGAGTGGTTCATTCGCTCGAGCTCGTACGCAATCGCCACTATCGGGATGCGCACGAGTCAGAATTGCTCGAAAACTTCTTTGGTGACGGCAGCTCGATCGAAACAGTGGGTTGCGTCTTTATGGACTCGACTCGGGTTCGACTTGACATCTTGTCGATCGACGTTCCTACCGACGCGACATTCGATACGATCATTTTCAAAGACTTGGGGCTTTCATCGTCGTTCGTCATCTTTGACGTCGTTCTTGAATGCCCAAGAGCGAGCAAATGTCCTTTCCACTCCTCAAGTCTGGGGATTCCGCTTTCCGAATTGGGATCCATCGTTCGTCTTAGAGACCGAGTTCGCTTTCAAAAGGCGATGACGCAAGTTCACTCCGCTTTCTCGAAGTCATCCGACCTTGATGAGGTAAGAAGCGAGGCTCTTACTTTTTTGGCGATTGTGACGGCCGGAATGTTAGAAGCAGGTGGATCACGGTCGCTGCATAAAATCCAGCTTGAGGCCGCTCGAAGTTTCGACAAGTGCGAAACGGTTGAGGAAATCGAGAATATGTCTACCGAAATGATTCATCGCGTGGTGGGTGATTGGCTGAATACCGACGAAGTCCAACCCCGCATCGTCGAAAAAGCGCTCTCGGTTGTAGATCGTCATTTCGCCGCCGACATTTCCGACGATGATATCGCCAACCAAGTCGGCATGAGCACTTCTCACTTCCGATTCTTGTTTAAGCAGGCGGTAGGCAAGCCTTTTCACCAATATCTCATTGCGACCCGGTTGGAAAAGGCCAAACTGATGCTCGAAGCTGGGCAGGGAAGCGTTTCGGAAATCGCCAACGCCGTCGGTTTTTCGGGTTTGGCGAGTTTCAGTCGCGCTTTCACTCAGCGATTCGGGACGAGTCCGTCTGAATTCAAAAAAGCGAGAGGACTATGATTGAGGTCAAAGGCTTGTCGCATTGGTTCGGCAAGACTCAAGTTCTCAAGAATATCAATCTCTTTGTGTCGCCTGGCGAGGTATTGGGGGTCATGGGAAGCAGCGGAGGCGGAAAAACGACCCTGTTGCGCTGTATTTCGGGGTTGATTACGGCGACCGAAGGAAAAGTCACCGTCGACGAGATTGATGTTCGCGCCCGACCCGAGGAAGCTCGGCTCCGAATGGGAATGGTCTTTCAAGGCGCCGCCCTTTTTGACTACCTTGATGTCGAGCAGAATGTTCTCTTTGGTGTGCGAAGGCACTTGAGGCTATCACGAACCGAAGAGAAATCGCTGCTGAAAGATACGCTCAGTCGAGTCGGACTAACCGGAAGTGAGGGTCTGCTTCCGTCGGAACTGAGTGGCGGAATGCGCAAGCGAGTCGGAATGGCTCGCGCGATCGCCCTGAATCCTAAAGTTCTCTTGTACGACGAACCCACAACGGGTCTCGATCCGATAACGACTTATCAGATCGACGAATTAGTGGCTGAGCTGCGGCGAACCTTGGGAATGACGAGCATATTAGTCAGCCATGACTTGATCAGCGTTCAACGCACGTCGGATCGAGTCGCGTTCCTCCATCAAGGCGAAATTGCCTTCCTTGGAACGCCGGACGAGTTTATCGAATCTGATCATCCTGCAATTCGTGAAGTAGTCACAAAGTCACAGGCGAAGACATTGGTAAGATTCTAGTGAACTTGGTATGATCCGGTTCGTTAGAACTCCTACTGACTATTGGAACTCAGGAAGATAAATGAAGAACGTACTTAAAATTTTCGTCGCAACGGCAGTCATGGGTGTCTTGGCTGTTTCAGCTTTTGCTCAAGGCGCTGGCCCTACGGCTGGCGGTAAGGGCGGCCCTCAGGCTGGTGGTAAAGGCAAAGGCCCTGGCGGTGGACGACGCGGAATGCTTCAAATGGACACCGAAATTTTGGCCAAGTTAAAACTTACGCCAGATCAAGATAAGAAGGTAAAGGCTCTCAAAGCTGATACTCAAAAGAAAGCTGATGCCCTTCGCAAGAGTCTTGGCGCTGGAAAAGGCGGCGCGAAGGCTGGTGGTGCAAAAGCAGGAGCAGGCGCTCCTCCGGCTGGTGGTCCTGGTGGACGCCCACAAATCTCCCCCGAAGTTCGCGAGAAAATGAAGGCGATCAACGAAGGCTACGTGGCTGGTCTTAAAAAGATTCTGACGCCAAACCAATTTGCAACCTACGAAAAGGAAGTAAAGGCCATGCGTGATAAGATGAAGGCTCAGTTCGGTAACCGAGCCGGCGGTCCTGGCGCGGCTAAGGGCGCAGGCAAGAAAGGCAACAAGCCACCACAAGCCTAAGCAATCGACATAGAACATGACAGAAAGGCCCTTGCTGACGAAGCGAGGGCCTTTTACTTTTTGGGGCTTCTAAGTGGGTGTTTATTGCGAAAGATCCAAAACCATGCCCCATTCTGGGCTTTGCTCAGGATCATGACAGAGACGATCGCCGATTCTGACCGCACCATATCGCTCGTAAAGGCCGTGAGCCTCGATCAATCGTTTATCGCTCCAAATTTCCATACGCTTGCATCCGGCTTCTTTCGCGCCCTGAATGGTTTGTCGCCAAAGTCCCGACCCGATTCGATGTCCGCGAGCTTCGGCAAGAACATAAAGTCGTTCGACGCTGCAGTCGCAGCCAGCGCCTCGTAAAGCTCCATTGACCATCACCATTCCTTCCTCACCAGGAAAAGCGTCAAAGACTTCGAGAGCCGTGGTGCCAACCACTTTGCCGTCTAGCTCCGCGACCCAAAACTTTCCGCCGTGGCTGAAGTAAGCCTCATCAATGTTGTACAGGTCTTTGTGATAATCCCCTGGATACCAAGGCCAGTTGTACTCCTCATAAACCGTGCGAATGACATGTTGAATCGCTGGCTCATCGGCGCGGGATGCAAGGCGGATTGAAGTCACAAATAGATTATGAATGATGCAGAAATCTTCAACTTGCGCGAGATTACTGATAAGATTGTGGGATGGCCGAGGAATATCAAACCGTCGATGTTTGGATCGCGCAATTTCCGTCACAAGAGGCCCTGGACTCGTATCTAGAAGAAACAATTTCTGGTGAACCAGAAGATGACGATCTTCCGATCTCTCAATTTGCCAGCGATCAAGGCGAGTCATTCTATGATTCCGATTTTCTTGAAGCAAAATTTCAAGAAGAGGCTGAAGACATTGAGGAACTGCTGGATGGAATGTCTTTCTCAGCCTCCTTCGTAGGGCCAGTCAAAGCGACGTTTGATGGCTCTGCCATGCCCGGCGCAAATGTCGTGATTCTGTCTTGGGCGCAGCAGTTCGAATCGCCTTGCTCGACCGTAGGCCCTGATTACACGCTGAACTATCTGGGACAATTTCCCTGCAATCCGGACTAAAAATAGGCAAATAGCTAATCATGGACGAGGGCTGGAAGTGGGTGAGTCATTGTGCTGAGTGGCTCGGAAGGCTGCTTCAGCCCCAAAGGATTCCAACTAACTTTCGAATTCCTCCGAAGCGGAATGAGAAATCCAATAACCTGTAAAAATCGCTCGCTCACCATTGAATAGACGACTTTAGGTCTATTCAAGCATCAGTTGGAGAAACACGACGTCGTGCCAGGTACCAAATTTGTTGCCGACCTCTTTGAAATGAGCGACCTTAGTGAATCCGAGTGATTCGTGGAGCATGATGCTTGCACTCTGACAGGCGGTCGCTCCAGCCAGAATCGTATGGAATCCGCTTTGTCGAGCCCTTCCCAGAAGATCATTCATGAGGAGTCGACCGAGCCCGCGTCGATGATGGTCTTGATGAATGTATACGGAGCTTTCGGCTGTATTTTGGTAGGCCGGCCTCTCCCGATAAGCGCTTAAGCTCGCCCAACCCAAGACGTTGCCGTTTTCCTCGGCAACAATGACCGGATGCCTCTCACTTCGGTTTTCGAGCCATGCCTCTCGAACTTCACGCGTCAACGGCTCAGTGTGAAACGTGCAGGGTGAACAGAGCACATAGTAATTGTAGATCGCATTGATGGCGTCGAGGTCGTCGACGGTCGCATGCCGAATTTGGATCATGAATCCTATTTTGTTGGACTCCTCATTGGAAATGCTTGACTCTAGGTGTTGCATTCCCGCCACCGAGTAGGGAATAATTTAAGTCCTGGATCGTTAGCTCAGTTGGTAGAGCAGCTGACTCTTAATCAGCGGGTCGTAGGTTCGAGCCCTACACGGTCCACCATTAGAAATAGATTCAAATAGCCTTCGAAAGAGGGCTTTTTTATTGCCTGATCATCTGGTTTGACACCATTGTTGACACCAATAAAAGCTGGAAGAAGGATTTGATGAAATTCGTAGACCTAGGATCAAAGATTACTCAGCTCGCAAACTTTTGCGGACTTTCCAAAAGGATTGACAACTTTGATGGTAGGCAAGATAACATTAGTTGCAAAGGAAGGTGCTCGACATTCTGTCTTGAGTCTGGTTCAACTAGCGCCACCTCCCGTAGACAAGGCATTTTGTGCCTCGTTAAGGTTGGAAGTATGAACCAGAGTGAATCATTTAATCATCGTACAAATCAGGCTTGCTGGGCAAGGTTGGTCATGTTCGCTGGAGCGTCAACGCTGGGCGAAGCATCTGCTTCTGTAGGTGACTATGGCAACGCTTGAGCAGATCACGAAAGGCGCTCTAGTTACCGGCCTTGCTACAGGCGCAACAATTACTATCGTTGATGTTAAGTGGCACGGATCGGATGTTCTCGAAGTCTTCTACACCGACGCAAATGGCAAGCCCGGCAGTTCGCTTGCATATCGTGACCAAGAGCCTGAAATCAACATTGTCGAACCAAGTGCTCGATGGTCGTTCACAGGTGATGGTGGAGTATTCCGACTCGCCATGGAGGCTACACGGATTCGATTGGCCCATTACTTCGATCCTTACTTGGCTGTACATACCTCGCAAGTCATTCCACTCCCGCATCAGATAACTGCTGTTTACGAGGAAATGCTGTCTCGTCAGCCACTTAGATTTCTTCTTGCGGACGACCCTGGCGCTGGCAAAACAATCATGACGGGCCTATTCATCAAAGAGCTCATTGCTCGAGGTGACTTACAAAGGTGCTTGATCGTTTCGCCCGGATCTCTCGTAGAGCAATGGCAAGATGAGCTTTGGCGTAAGTTTGAGCTGAGATTCGATATTCTGACCAATGACCAACTGGAAGCGGCACCAACAGGAAATTGGTTTGCAGAAAAAAACCTGGTTATTTGTCGCCTTGACAAGCTAAGTCGAAGCGAGGAAATTCAAGACAAGATTCGGGCGTGCGATTGGGACCTCATCGTCTGTGATGAAGCTCACAAGTTGAGCGCAACGTATTTTGGCGGCGAAGTTAGATATACGAAACGGTATCGACTGGGGCAAGTGTTGTCGGGAATTGCTCGACACTTCCTTCTCTTAACTGCAACTCCACACAATGGCAAGGAAGCAGATTTCCAATTGTTCATGTCGCTTCTCGACGGGGATCGATTCGAATTCATCGCTAGGGACGGTGTTCATCAAGCCGATCCTAGCGATCTCATGCGAAGAATGGTGAAAGAGAATCTGCTGAAGTTCGACAAGACTCCTCTTTTCCCTGAAAGACGAGCTTATACGGTCTCCTATAGTCTTTCCACTGCTGAAGCTGAACTGTATAAAGAAGTGACTGACTACGTAAAGGACCAATTTAATCTTGCCGAACAGCTAAACGGCCAAGGCAAGAATAATGTCGGATTTGCACTGACTTCGCTGCAGAGGCGGTTGGCATCTTCGCCGGAAGCAATTTGCCAGTCTCTTCGCAGGAGAAAGGAGCGTCTCGAGAGGCGACTCAAAGAAGAAGAGCTGAATAAGAGGGGGTTGCATGCTGCTCTGGAATTGGGATTGTTGCCAGGCATTACTCTTGACGATGAGGATCCGGAAGGTTACGAAGACCTGCCGGAAGACGAAAGAGAGAGAGCTGAAGAGAAGTTGATTGACGAGGCGTCTGCATCGCAAAGCATCGGACAGCTCAGAATCGAAATCGGCATTTTGCAACGTCTCGAGACTCTGGCAAGAGAAGTTCGCAATAGTGACACAGATCGTAAATGGGATGAATTATCGCGCCTTCTACAAGACAAGAGAGAGATGTTCGATGCTTCAGGCTCAAGGCGAAAGCTAGTCATCTTTACCGAGCATCGAGACACCCTCAATTACCTTCAGGAAAAAATTGGCAATGCCCTCGGGCGTCCGGAAGCAGTGGTCGTCATCCATGGTGGAATTGGACGTGAAGAACGGCGAAATATCCAGGAGAAATTCACTCAAGACAAAGAGGTTCTAATCCTCATCGCTACCGATGCTGCTGGGGAAGGCATAAATCTTCAACGAGCTCATCTAATGGTCAATTACGACCTTCCTTGGAATCCCAATAGACTTGAACAGAGATTTGGTCGTATTCACCGAATTGGCCAAACAGAAGTCTGCCATCTTTGGAATTTGGTTTCTACCGAGACTCGCGAAGGTGATGTCTACAAGAAACTTCTCGACAAGTTGGAAGAGGAACGAAAAGCGCTGGGAGGGCAAGTATTCGATGTCCTCGGTCAGCTGATGTTTGGCGAGCAACCCCTATGGAAGCTGCTTCTCGATGCGGTGCGATACGGAGATGATCCGGCCGTCCGCGCCAAGCTTTTTGAGCAAGTTGATGGAGCCCTCGATACAGACGCACTTCGAAAACTCATCGAAAGTAAGGCCCTCGTGAACGAGGCAATGGATGCATCTACGGTGCAAAGGGTCAGAGAAGATATGGAGCGTGCCAACGCAAGAAGGCTCCAACCACACTTTGTCGAATCATTCTTCCTTCGAGCCTTTGGGGCACTTGGTGGCACTGTACGCGAGCGCGAAAGGCGCCGATATGAGATCACCCACGTTCCAATTGCAATTCGAAGACGTGACCGCGAAAATGGACTAGGCGATGCTGTTCAACCAAAATACGAGCGAATCACGTTCGAGCGTGATCTTGTGAATGTTCAAGGTAAACCAAATGCAGCATTCGTGTGTCCTGGGCATCCGCTATTGGAATCGGTCTTAAGCCTAATTCTTGAAAGATATCGAGATGTCCTTAAGCAAGGTGCAATTCTTGTGGACGAAACAGACTTCTCGACAACTCCTCGAGCACTCGTCGCCATCGAACATGAGATTACAAGCGGGACGAAAGAAAAGGAGGGAGCGAATAGAATTGTATCGAAGCAGTTTGGATTCGTCGAGCTGACACCGGAAGGAGATGCAAGTGATGCTGGCTCTGCACCTTATCTCGACTACAAGCCACTATCTGATGACTTGATTCCTCTTGTTGAGTCAATCTCTCAAGCTGATTGGTTGGGTGGCACACTAGAGGATGCGGCCGTCTCCTATGCTGCACAAAAGCTCGTGCCTGAGCACTTTGCCGAAGTGAAAAAGCGAAGAGAAGAGTGGGTCGACAAATCTCTCAAGGCCGTTCATGAGCGTCTGACGAGTGCGATTAACTATTGGGACAATCGAGCTGAGGAGCTGAGAATGAAGGAGGAGGCAGGCAAGCAGCCCAAGCTCAATTCTGAAAGAGCACGGCAGCGTCGAGACGATCTCTCTGAGCGATTAGAGCGTCGAACTGAAGAGCTCAAGTTAGAACGGGTCTTACAACGCGGTGTTCCTCGCGTAGCTGCCGGGGCACTTGTCATTCCATTTGGCCTATTAGACGCTCTGAAGAAAGGCGAGCCGCTTTCGAATGATCGGGCAAAGGATACAAAGCGAATTGAGCTCCTAGCCATGAAAGCGGTGATGGACGCCGAAAAGGCTAAGGGGCACACTCCTCGTGACGTGAGTGCCGAAAAGAAAGGATATGACATTGAATCCCTGACGGCAGATGGATCCCTTCGCTTCATCGAGGTGAAAGGGCGAGTGAAGGGTTCCGAAACCGTTACCGTCACAAAGAATGAGGTGTTGACTGCATTGAACCTTCCTGGAAGCTTTTACCTTGTCATCGTCGAGATTGAAGGAGATGAATGTATTCCGACATATATCCAAACTCCGTTTGGCAAAGAGCCTGACTTTGCCGTAACGGCGATTACCTATAAGGTCTCGGAACTTCGTAACAAGGTGTACCAATAGTGAATCGGCCCAGAGGCGTGGTAGGCGAAATCATGGCTTCGCCTCTGGTTACTGGCATAGTATTAGACCGATTCAGCGAACTTTGCGATCATCCAATACATGGACACCTGGATCAGATTCCGGTCGTCGATGGTGACGGCCACATTATTGGCGTTTCCGAACAGCCGGTTGACCCCAGTCAGACACTGGGCGAATCAATGACAGCACTTGCTGGTGACATGTTAGTGTCATTGGAAACCCCAATCCTCAGCCTTTTCAATACTAATTGGGTGAAGTCGCGTTTTTTGCTGGTAGTCGATCGATGCGATATTGCTGGAATAGTTACTCCAAGTGACCTGAACAAGATTCAGGTTCACTCTGCCTTGTTTTCGGCTCTATCACCTTATGAGGATCTTTTGACCATGTACTTAGAAAAGATCGCTAACGGTTCCGAAGCATGGCTCAGCCATGTTCCAAGTACTAATCGAATAGAGAGAGATTTTGAGGAACTATCTTCTCAAGGATTTCAAATCACAAAACTGAGAGTCGCTTACTTGTCAGAAAAGCATCAAGTGCTCGTCGCGATGTCTGGCGGATGCCCAATATCAGCGGAAGACCTAAGGGCGATCAAGGATCATCGTAACAAGATTGCTCACGGAAATCCATTGGTGAATTCTGTCTCTGATATTGTTGCGATAAACAAAGTCCTCAAGGATGTCGACATAATGAATGAGTGGTTGGAGGGGCAACTTGTCTAGCGAAGAGTTCCGATTGAGGGTGCATAAGGGTGTGGTAACTTGCTGAGTTACAATTACAACATTTTTGGCTTACGGCATGAAGTCAACCTTTTTGAAGTGCCGTCATGTGCCTTCCAGGTCAAGACAGGAAACAAGCGCCGTAACTACTCTTTTCGGCCACTGACGCCAGCAAATCCGTCAAAATTGCACTTCACAGCCATTCAGCTGGCGCACGCAATCGTTAAAGCCGACTGTTATCAAAGAGACAGATTTGAGTGGTTCATGGCACTCTGTTTCCTCATTCAACACCATCGAGTCTTTGAATGGAATTCTGTCGAACTGAGGCTCAAGCCGGGCGCCAGAGGGCTTCACTTTGACTTTGTACATACGACGCTTGTCGGCAGGGTAGGAAACGGAATGACAATTCTGCTTGCACACTCCCTTGGATACCCCTTTCAATGTCACTTCGTAACTTACCGAAATCGGCTGAAGCTCGGCACGACTACCTTTCCAGCTCAAACACCCGACTTTGTTTGCGGGACGGCGTTCCATATGTCTATTTTTGAATCAAAAGGTAGCTTTCCCAACACGAACATTGATGGTGACGTCAGCACAGATTTGAACAATGGATTGCAGCAAATCTCAACCTGGCCAAGTATTTTGAGTATTCCGAAATCGTATGCATGTGCTTCATATATTCGAGAAAATAATGACCCTCATTCTGAAGGATCGATCACTTGCTTTGTCGATCCTGAAGGCGAAGGGGAAAATCAGGTTATTGAATTTCCTACATCTCGTCTGTTGCGAGAAAACTACGCTGCGTGGTTTGTTGCCATGGGATTGCCAAGTGTAGGAGCAAACTTAAGGTCATATGAAACGAATAACGTCGCAAAGCATCGGTTTGTTATTTACTCTTACGATTCGAATGATCGAGAAAAAACTAAGATTGCTTTTCCCTTGGATAATTCAGATGAACACAGAATAAGGTCGGCGCTCGGTGGATTATTCGTCTTAGATAGATTTGGTATTCAGTTGGAAGTTTTAAGAGCTATTCCTGCTCTTATGCAAGATGAGGTTCAACCTATTCTCCTCGAAAGGACAAATGCAGATTCAAATTCCTTATCAGGAGCGAACGGTGGGAGCTATAGCCTCTTTCCAGATGGCTCATTTCTTGGTGCGATTCCAAGTTACATGTTGGAAAATCCTGAGTTTGTCGAGCTGAATTTATGAACTATAGAAAGAAACTGATTGAAGTGGCTTTGCCACTTGAGGAAATCAACACGGCTTCGGCACGTGAAAAATCAATTCGGCATGGCCATCCCAGTACGCTTCATTTATGGTGGGCGCGCCGACCGTTGGCGACTTGTCGTGCCGTGTTGTTCAGCTCAATCGTGGATGATCCAGGGGAAGACGGGGTTCCTCAGGAGCTCCTTGATCAGATCGATGCTTTGCCGTATCCGACGAGAACCGTTAAAGTCCAGGTTTCTGATACCTTGGCTAATGGAAAGCCGATCACTCGGAGTGAGACGATCGAACAGCCCATGTTTCCCAAAGAAGAATGGGCGAAAATGGACGTCGCTCAACAGCGACGAAAACGCTTGTTCGGCTTTATAGATAAGCTTGTTCAGTGGGAAAACTCAAATAACGAAGATGTTCTCAAAACTGCGAATGACTTAATCATGGCGGCTACAGGAGGAAACCCTCCTCCTGTCCTCGATCCATTCTGTGGGGGTGGATCGATTCCACTCGAAGCACAGCGTCTTGGGTTAGAGGCGCATGGCAGCGACCTCAATCCGGTAGCCGTTCTCATCACAAAGGCGATGATCGAGCTGCCGCCCAAGTTTGCCAATCAACCGCCGGTCAATCCAGAAGGTCGCGAGAATCATCTCAAGACGTGGAGAGGAGCCCAAGGTCTAGCCGATGATGTTCGCTACTACGGTCAATGGATGCGAGAAGAAGCAGAAAAGAGAATTGGGCATCTTTATCCAAAAGTAAAGGCATACCGGGATCCAAACACAGGTGAGTATTTTTCTAAAGATCAAGTCGAAGTGATGTGGGCGGAAGAGAATCGGTTGCTTGAAACGAAGGAAACACTCTTTACTCACCCTTCGAAATTAGTAGAAGAAGAACTGACCGTCATTGCCTGGCTGTGGGCAAGGACGGTCCCTAGTCCCGACCCAGCGGCAAAAGGTGCCCACATACCACTGGTGCGATCATTTGTTCTTAGTAGCAAGAAAGGAAGGGAAGTTTGGGCCAAGCCAATCATCGACAAGGCTAGTTTGAGTTTGTCATTCGAAATTTCTAACAAGAACGTTGATTTTGAAGGAACGTACGTCCCAAGGAAGGGAGCTACGTGCATATTTACTGGGACTTCCCTTAGCCCTAACTACCTCAGGTCCCAGATGTCTGCTGGAAATAGAGGTCAAAAGCTCTTTGCAATAGTGGCCGAGGGCGCGCGAGGCAGAATTTATCTGCCACCAAGCGCACTTCATGAGCAACGGGCAGATGAGCAAAAGCCGCGATGGACGATTTCGGAAAAGATGCCCGAAAATCCAAGGTGGTTCTCCCCTCCAAACTATGGACTTCCCGCGTATGGAGACCTATTTACAAATCGTCAACTTGTAGCTCTGACAACATTCAGTGATTTGGTTGGTGAAGCCAGACAGAAAGTTATTAAGTCCGCCAAGGAGGCAGGTCTAGATGACGGTACCGCGGAGGTATTTGCAAACGCAGTTAGTACCTACTTGGCGTTTGGAATTGACCGTTGCGCAAACACTCTGTGCACCATTGCCCGTTGGACTCCAGATCGTCAGCAAACGGTAACGGTTTTTGCAAGGCAAGCGATTCCCATGACTTGGGATTTTCCTGAAGTAAATCCCTTTGCTGGCGCTGCTGGTGACATAGGAGTTTCCATCGAGCCAGCTGTAAGGTTCCTAAATTTGACCGTAAGTCCGTTGAGTGGTTTCGTGGATCAAGTTGATGCGTCCAAGCACTCTCAAAAGCAATATCTGTTCAGTACCGATCCACCATACTTTGATAACATCGGGTATGCCGATCTCAGTGACTTCTTTTATGTGTGGCTCCGTCGATCCTTGAGAGATGTCTATCCGCAACTATTTTCGACCGTTGTAACTCCTAAAGCGGACGAATTAATTGCAAGCCCATATCGGCATGATGGAAGTAAAGAAAAGGCAACAGAATTTTTTGAAAATGGCTTGCATCGAGTCTTTGCTAGATTACGAGCGCAATGCATACCAGATTATCCGACCACAATCTATTATGCGTTCAAGCAGTCTGAGACAGAGCCCGTTGATGATGGCGATATTGGTTTAGCAGAAACCGCATCGACAGGATGGGAGTCGATGTTGCAAGGACTCGTGGATGCTGACTTTGTCATCAACGGAACGTGGCCAACTAGAACGGAACTGAGTAATCGGATGATTGCGTCGGGAACAAACGCGCTTGCATCTTGTATCGTCCTTGTGTGTCGTCCTCGCGACGATAAAGCGGAAAATATCAATCGTCGTCAGTTCATCAGCCAACTCAATCAAGAATTGCGTCCCGCTCTCGAAAAACTTACTCAAGGGAATATCGCTCCGGTCGACCTTGCCCAAGCTGTTATCGGACCCGGGATGTCTGTCTTTAGTCGATATGCATCTGTATTTGAGGCAGATGGGAAGCCGATGAAGGTGAGATCTGCCCTTGTGCTAATCAATGAGGCGCTTGACCGAACTCTCGAAGAGCAGGAAGGTTGGTACGATTCGCAAACTCGCTGGGCCGTATCTTGGTTCAAACAGCGCGCCTTTCAAGAAGGACCTTTCGGCGATGCTGAGGGATTTGCTGTTCGTTATTCGTCGCCGATCGGTACATTGGTCGAAGCTGGAATAGCTCGCTCAGGCAGTGGCAAGGTCAAACTTTTCACACGCGACGAGCTTTCTGCTGACTATGACCCGGCCGAAGATAAGCGAACGACGATTTGGGAGGTCACTCAGTATCTTGTCCGGTCCCTGGATCAAGATGGCGAACTCGGCGCTGCGCGAATGATGCGACGTTTCCGAGAATGGAAACCGGAAATCGATATTGATCGAGCACGAGAGTTAGCGTATCGCCTCTACGCTATCTGTGACCAGAAGCGATGGACGCAAGAGGCAAGGGGATACAACGCTCTCGTTCTCTCGTGGAGTGATATTGAAGCCGTTTCTCAGAGCGACGAAGCCCGATGGGAGAAAGCAGCAAAGCTCGATGGCCTCTTTGGGCAGGAGGATTGACAAAACGTGGTTACCGCGCTCCTGCTCGTCATCATTGCCCTCCTTGTCGGAGGAGGAATTTGGTTATTCCCCAAAGTGAACACACTTCAGTCTCCCAAGGGTACGGGCACCCCGATTCCTCAGAGCGTTGCACCTAAAGAGCCTGAAGAAGCGAATATAGATTACCTACCCGTCGTTTATATCGAAAACGTGCTTGCTGACGTTTCGTTTCAGGACTTTGTTGCAGGTGTCTTAGATCCGGATGAAGTGTCACCAGCCATGCAAAATCTTTGGGTATCCGACTTACAGCGGTTGTTCGATGTGGCTGCTGTCGGAAAACAAGCTTTGGAGGCAAGCACTAGATTAGGAATTGAATTTACTGAAAAAGGTCAAGCAGCCTTAAACTCTGGTGGGAAACTAATGGAGCATGGCGGTAATTCATTGGCAGTCGTTACTGATTCAAATGGCAAGATAGTTGAAATCGGTCGGATTGTTCGACCTTCAGCTCTGGATATTGGGCTGTCATCTTACACTTTTGCTGTTAGTTGTGCATGGCAGTTAGTCGCTCGCGACTTGAAGAAACAAGTCTCTCAACTAGATCGTAAACTTTCTGACCTCCTCGAACTCCATAATACTTACGAATCAGCCGAACTTGAGGCCGCCTATGAAACAATTCGATTTGTAGATAACACAAATGCCTCGAAGTACAGCAACGAAATTTACCGAGCGATCTTTATTGCCAAGCAAGTCCGGAGCCGGGCTAGACAGCGTCTATCGAACCATTCTCAAAAGCTCCGCGACCCAGATTGGTACGAAAGAATTCTTAGCTTTAAATCCTGGATGGAAAAAGATCGAAGAGAAGTTGATAGCGAATTTTCTCACTTAGCCAATATTCAAGTATCCATTATGATTGAAGCACACGCATTAAGAATATTGGGAGACCGTGAGCAGGATGGAAATCTTGCAATACTCCTTGGTGAAGAATCTATCATGCTAAGAGAGATTGGTGAGGACTACCGCAAGGTTTGGGCAAAGCAGAAGAAACGGCAAGAACATCGTGAGCCAATTTTGTTGGCGGCAATAGAGGAATTTTCTCGATCACTAGAATTGATCAGTAATCAACAGGTGGCGGCAATTGGCAATTAGTAACAAAGAAAGAATTGGTCGAGCATTGGACGCTTTGCTTCCGGAGCTTCGGAAGTATGTCGAGCAAGAGCTAAGAGATGTTTACGCAGATGAGTGGGGAAAGCATGTCACGCCAGGTGAGGGTGTTCTCGACGTCCAACGCCTTTGCAATACGATTTTGAACAAATGGGAGGACGTATTCGACGTCGTTATTGGCAAAGACGGCAAGAACCTCACTCATAAAATCCGAGGATGGAGAAACGACTTTGCACATCAAAAGCCTTTCACTTCGGATGAAACCGTTAGTTCTTTGATCGATATCCAAAAGATGCTTGAGATGATTGGATCTCCCGTATCCGAGGAAGTGGAACGCTCGAAAATGGAAGTCATGCGAGCTCACTTTGATTCGGGAGCGAAAAAGGAGCAAAAGAAAGCTGCCCAAGCTCCACTTGGATTTGAAAGTGGAGGATTAAAGCCTTGGAGAGAGGTCGTCGTTCCCCACGAAGATGTTGCTCGAGGAGATTTTCAACAGGCTGAGTTTGCCGCCGACCTCTGGCAAATCTACAACGGCCAGGGTCTAGATGAATATCGAGAACCCAAAGCGTTCTTTAGTCGAACGTATTTGACCGAAGGTCTTCGCGAACTTCTCGTTAACGCAATGAAACGCCTGCGAGGAGAAGGTGGCGATCCTGTGGTGGAGCTAAAAATCAACTTTGGTGGCGGAAAGACTCACTCGATGCTCGCTTTATATCATCTCTTTGGCGGTCAGGCTAAAGCTTCTGAGTTAACAGGTATCGATGAGGTCCTCCGGCAAGTTAAGGTTGGCGAAGCTCCGACCGTCAAGCGTGCTGTTCTTGTTGGGACATCGATGAGACCTGGTAGTCCCATCACCCACGATGATGGAATAGTGGTTCGAACCCTTTGGGGTGAAATTGCCTGGCAATTAGCTGGCCGCGAAGGATACGAGATTGTCAAAGACGTTGACGAGAACGCAACAAACCCCGGAGACTTGATGGATCAAGTTTTTGCCCTGGCTGGGCCGAGTCTCATTCTCATCGATGAATGGGTGGCTTACGCTCGTCAGCTTTTTGATCGGCATAACATGTTGCCTGCCGGAGACTTTGATACACAGTTCACGTTTGCCCAAACTCTGTGCGAAGCTGCACGCAGAGCGAAAAATGTCTTGGTTTGCGTCAGTATTCCTGCTTCAGAACGAGATGGAATGCTTTACGGTCCTCAAGCCGGAGACACAGCCGGGAAGATCGCCTTAGAGCGACTTCAGGATGCCGTTGGCCGCTCGAATATGGTTTGGCGACCAGCCACGAGTGATGAGTCCTTTGAAATAGTTCGCCGCAGACTCTTTCAGTCAGTTGCCGGTGACATGATCGCTTCGCGTGACGCGACGATTAACGAATTCCTTGCTCTGTATCGAGCAAACCCGAATGACTTTCCCTCTGAATGTCGCGAGAGTGGGTACGAGAAGCGAATGCAAGCTGCCTACCCAATCCATCCAGAGTTCTTCGATCGACTCTACTCAGATTGGTCGACACTTGAAAAGTTTCAGCGCACTCGAGGTGTTCTTCGGATGATGGCCAGCGTCATTCATTCGTTGTGGAGTAACAATGATGCAAGTGCATTGATTCTGCCAGCCTCGATTCCACTTTCAGACCCCAACGTTGAGGCAGAAGTCACGCGATATCTGCCAGAAAGTTGGAGCGCCATCTTGGATAGGGATGTCGACGGCTCGGGATCGGTTCCTATGCAGTTGGATGGCGATTTTGCATCAACGTACGGACGATATTCTGCATGTCGACGAGTTGCTAGGACCGTTTTTATTGGGAGCGCTCCGACCAAAGATGCGGCGAACCGAGGAATTGATGAGCGACGCATAAAGCTTGGAAGTGTGCAACCGAAGGAGTCAATTGCGACATTTGGTGATGCCTTGAGCAAATTGCGCCAAAAGACGACTTACCTGTATGCCGATGGTAATCGGTATTGGTATCACACTCAGGCATCAGTTAACCGGGAAGCTCAAGATAGAGCCGACAGAGTTAAGACTGAGCAAGTTCACACCGAAATTTGTGCACGTCTTCGAGATACGTTTAAGGGCACTCGACGCGGAGAGTTTGTAGGAATTCACGTGGATGTACCATCTTCGGATATTGCCGATGACCGAAACTTGCGTTTGGTCGTAATTGGCCCCAGTTTTTTGCATCGGCACGGAAAAGCCGATTCTGAAGCGGTCGCGAAAGCAAAGGAAATCCTTGAGTTTCGAGGTTCTGCCCCTCGAGCAAATCGGAACCGTATCGTCTTCGTCGCGCTCGATGCCGGTCGGTACTCAGAGCTGGAAACCACCGTCAAACAATACTTGGCATGGAAATCCATTGTTGATGATGTTATTGATTCGAAACTCGATCTGGATAACTCAAACAAGGCACAAGCTGAAGCTGGAAAGAACAAATCTAATGCCGATCTGGGAGTAAAGCTGAACGAAGTTGTTTGCTATCTGATCGCACCTTACCAAGCGAAGTCAACGGAAGATGTTCAGTGGGATTCCTACAAAGTCGCTGGAGATATCAGCCAGCTTCCAGTTAGGATTGTTAAGAAGCTTGAAACTGATCAGAATATCGTGCGAAAGCTTGGAGGAGTGGTCTTGCGTCAGGAATTGGATCGAGTCCCACTTTGGCGAGCCGGGGAACGGGTTAGCGTTTCCCAACTTTCTGAGGACTTTGCCAAATATCTGTACCTTCCTCGACTGCTTGACGACGAGGCTCTTTTTGGCGCAATTAAAGAGGGCGCCAACCCTCTAAACCCTGAAGATGGATTTGCTTTTGCAGATTCATTTGATTCCTCGACAGGTGAGTATGAGCGTTTGAGAAATCATGCGATTATTGAGGCAGGCAAACTAGCGAATGGCTGGGTTGTTAAATATGAGGTCGCCCAAAAGCTTATTGACAAAAAGCTTGACTCGGAGGAAGATGAGGTTGCTACTCGTCCAGTCAATAGGTCTGGTTCCGGTAACCAAGGCTTTGACAATTTTTGGAAGGACGGTCAAAGTGAATCAATCGAAAATGCCAAGGTCGGCCAAAAGCGACGATTTCATGGCACCATCGTACTTGGTCAGGCCGATTTTCGAGAAAAAGCAGGTGATCTTTCTCGAGAAGTGGCTGCCCAGTTGGCTAAGGTTGTAGGAAGCAAAGTCAGCATCATCGTTGAGGTTGTCGCCGAAAGCGAAGCAGGCTTTTCCGATGATGTGCAGCGATCGGTAAATGAAAACTGCCGCACTTTGAGCTTTGAAAACTTTGAGTTTGAAGAGGAATAGGCTGGTAGCTCTTAGTTGCCATAAGTGTTGGAAAACAGAAGTGATTCACCTATCCTTTTTGCTCGGCCGTAGCTTTTCTGGCAAATTTTCAGGGTAGTTTTCGGCCAGGTATTTGAGCCCGTCAGCGTCATCGCTTAGTTGGAGATTTAGTTGCTTCCTCAGCCACTCATGTCTGGCCCTTGCATCGCTGATGATCTCGCTCCACTTTTTGACCCACACTTTATGTTCTGGAAAATCGACAAGAAGGCCACTCGGCCGGTTTTGCTGGTTTCTCTCCTTGTCCAAGGTGTCTTCGATCTTGTTGTTGACCAGGAGGAATGTCCACTTTGACGGAGGAAATTGATCGTCTGACGAGACTGCGTTTGCGTATCGCTTGATTTGGGAGGCTTCCTTCTCACGCAGTGGATCCTTTGGAGCCTTCAATTCAATAACCAAGAACTCAAATTCATCGTCCCTCGTGGCAATTCGCTTGAAAAGCATGAGATCAGGTATGTCGTCTAAATGAGACTAATCAGTGTTCGGATCAAAGGTTGGCTCATCATAACCTAATATTTGGCGATGCCTCCGTAGAACATTCCTGAGACCAGCATCGTCAGTTCCCAAGGCATAGGTCTCCCCAAATAGCCAAAGTTCACCAGCCAATATTCGATGTAGTTCTTTTCGTTCTTTGAGAACCTTCTTAATATCCTTCTCAAACAAAATGTGTTCAAGCCCAGTAATAAAGTCGAGGCGATTGGTAACGGTTCGACTAAAGCGAATGAGGTTCCGGAGAGGAACTCTTTCAAGCATGGTTCGAAACTCGATCTGTTCGCTTGGAGAAAGATCAAGCACTTGCTCGAGAATCAGTTGAAGCGACTCGTCACCCGTTGCGATCGCAGCTTTGATTGCCTTAAGAAGAGCCCGCTTTTTGTCCGTTGGCTTTTCTCGAACCGTTGGATGAAGCTCAATAAACTCCTTAGCTAAAACATCAAACACTTGCCGTTCCGCAACCTCAAGAGGGCTCGTTGGCTCAGTCTCATAGGGATAGATACCTTCTTCCTTGAAAGTATCAATTGCTTTTCGGGCTATATCTGAAATCTCGACCCGATTGATGTCATTGATCATTTGCCGGGCTTCTTTGGCAAATGAGTCTTCAACGTTGTCGAGGCCAGGCTGATCTCCAGTTCCGGGTCCGAAGTTAGTGTAGGTTCCAGGATTGAAGTAATTGCTACGAATAAATGCTGAATATGTCATCCCACGGTCGAAAACGTGGCTCTTGACATGATCGACCGCAACTCCAGACTCAGAACAAAGGAAGATGCGATTGTAATCTTCACTCGATGGATCCCACTTTTCCCAAACACAAACATCGATGTTCGCGATGAATTGTGCATCACCAAATTCAGTAGTTACGGTTTCAGACTTCTTTGTCTTGATCAAATCATCCACATCGAGTCTGAGCCCATTGATGTGAATCGCAAAATCGGTATCGGCGAGCAATCTTGGAGCAAAACGTATCCCAAGTGCCGTCTTTACGTCTGTTGCAAAGAGAGTTGCTGCGGCATCCGAGGGATCCGTCACAACAACCGTGACGCCGCTTTTACCAGAAAAAGGCTCCTCGCTGACTTCCACCATGAAGCGATTCGGACACTCGCTTGAAAACGAGATTTTGGTGTTCAATTTCTTCAAAGCGACTTGTCCATTCGATGCCGAGACCCAAAGCTAATGCTCGATACCTACCCTTGCCCTGTCGACCATGCTGAATTCGCCCTCCAACTGTCGTTCGGCGCTGCTTTTTCTGAGATTCCCCAAACCCTCCGAAAGCCTCCTTTGCGGGGATCTCGAATCCTCGACCGTCGTCCTTGATTGAAATACTTGAAAGCTTAAGCATTGCTTCGTCGCTATACTCAGTTTCAATCCAAACATTGTTTGCATCAGCATCGAAAGCGTTCCAAATCAGTTCTTCGAGAGCTACGACAGGAGAACATAGGGAAAAGCTCCTTAGGTCATCATTTCCAATTTTAACGTCGATTTGTTCGGGTCCAGTTTGCCTTGGATTTTCCACTTTCATTGTTAAAAAACGCTCCAAAGGGATTTCGACCTCACGGATGACATTGTTACAGTTCAATACTGTTCAGAGAAGGTCATTCTACACCGTCAATTGGACTATGACCTTGTTTTGGATACGTCGTTTATCAAGTATGTATGGAGTTAGCGGCTGTTGAAAAATGAGACGATAGTACGTGAAAGTCCGAAGAGAACGAGCAATGATCCCAGGGTAAATAGAAGTGGCATCGGACCAAAGTTGCTCGAAGTAGGGAAAAGACGTTCTCCGTAGATAGAAATGCCTCGAGATCTAGAATCCTCAAGAAGGAGATATATTCCGATTGCACACATAAAACTACCGACTCCAAGCATGGACAACCCGCTTCGAAGTCGATTTTTCATGGCTTGCGCCTCGTTGGGGTGACCACATTTTGGGCAAGTAGGCGCCGCCTTGGAAAGTCGACCGCCGCAAGCTTTGCAAACAACGAGAACCATGTAGTCATTGTATCTAAAATGATCACTATATGTGATCAAATGGATATTCATTCTTGTAGTCAGTGGCCGGACAGCATCGAAAGCAACCGTTGACTGAGGAAGAGAATCGCCTCCGTCTTGCCATTGCCAAAATCCGCGAGGACAGTCGAATTTCTCAGCGCCAATTATCCGAGAGGCTTGATCTGCATCCTATGACAGTAGGCAAGATCGAGAGAGGGGAGCGTGCAATTTCGGTGATCGAGCTCATCAGGATCGCCGAAGTTCTACAAATGTCGCCAGCCGATTTAATTGGCATGGCCAAGGTTGATAGCTAGATTTACAGGTACGTTCGTCTGGATGGACGAAAATGCACAAGAAGACTTGAAGTCAAAGAAAGCTAAAGATGGGCCAAGAGAAAAAGATTCACCGCTGAAGTTAACTCCAGACCAGCAAAACGTCATTGACTTCTTCCTATTGCTAGCATCAATAGAGCCGAAAGAGAGAACCGAGGAGTGACTCCTATATTCTAATAAGGGCTCGATCGTGTTGCAAAGTTTGATCTGAAGACATCTACGAACGTCAACAACTCATGTCTAACGGGATTTCCATGACCCAACTGGAAACGTCTGAAAGTCTCTACGATTGCTCTCCGTGATAGGTTATGCACGGCCAAAAGTTTGATGACATCCTCCACAGAATTGGTTTGAAGCAATTCAATTAAATCACCTACGTGGCTTTGGTCCATGTTTGCAGCAGAAGCCATTTGAAGTACCAGAGATCGATCGGTAACTGGATTTAGGAATTCAAGGCGAGACATCCAGAACTTCCGAAAATTATCGAGCAGGAACGGTGCAGTCTTTTCGAGCTTATGAGCTAGCAAAGGTTGGTTTAAGCGACCATTGATCCAGCCACTGTGCAAACGTAGTTCTAAACGGATTTGAGGAGAATTATCCGATCGACTACGAATTTTAGGATAGGCGATCGCGCTTTGGTAACGAATTCGTTGTCCTCTCAAAACCTGTTTGGTGTAGAAGGTATCAAACTTTGGTCCGTGGTAAATGACACCTGGAAGGCCTCGCGTGCCGACGTAAGAGTTCAGCATTGCAGTAGGAATTGATTTGTGATATCCGACTCCTGAGTTCCAGGCAAGATCAAGTCGTGTGATGTTGATTTCTGTTAAATCAATTTCCTCGAGGATGGGCATATGTACACGAGCAAGATCAATAAGCCTCTGGATACCGTCCTGAACCAAAGAAAAATGTAAAGAGTCGTAGTTTGTGCCGTTGAGGATTTTGGGCAACGATGCTTCGAGGCTCAGGAACCAACCATTGTTGTTGTAGGAGAGGAAAATTCCCAGGTTTTTGTTTCGTTGACCAAAGCTGAGCTGACTGGGTTTCGATTTCTTGAGGCACGTGGAGAGTCCTTTCGGTGGAGAGGTCAGGCGTTGTGACAGCCTGACCGTATCCACTCCGACAACCATGGGAACCTAGCCTTGGGTTTGATTGTCTTTGACGTACCGTTCGAGTTCCAATTTGGAAACACGTATTCCACGTCTTCCTATCCGCACGATCTGTATCTTGTTGGCATTGATGAGCTCGTAGAGCGTCGTTCTTCCAATTCCGAGGAGGTCACAAACCTCGGCCGTTGTGTAAAGAAGTTTTTCCATTTTTGTGGCGCACGTTCGCCGAGCGACGTGCGTAATCAATGGTGAACATGGAGAATCGTATTTGTCGCAGATAAAACCCCATCAAAAACCCCAACAAGTGCGAAGTCATTCACGCGAGCGTAGCTCGGAAGAGCCCAAGTACACAATTTCTTCCGCTACCGAGCTCGGAAAAGAAGGCTTTACTGTTCAAGGGGCAATATTGGTAGGGGAGGCCAGGATCATACTTGAAGAACCACTTGACGCTGCAAAAAGTCGAGAAGTGAAGATTCAAGGAAAGTCAAGCCATACAGTTCATCGTCACCTCGCCAAGGTAAGTGAAGAGGCACATTCGAATGAGAATTTTGACGAGGTCATTTTAAAGTTTGTAAAGAGATTTGGCTTTCTTGGTGTCGAGACATTTCAAGTCCATAAATGGGTGGTGTTGGAAGACCAGAAGGGCTTTGAACATGGACGTAGTATTTATCTTTTCGGACGGGGGGAATCTGTCCACACTTTTATGCGAGAGGCCCACCTCATCAACGCCCTTGTATATGGTCTCGACGAACTGCTAAGTTCATCCGTCGAGGATAGCTCTAAATTAAGAGAATGTATTCAGAGAGTGACCTCTGCAGTCGACAGTTTATGGCTGAAAAAGCCGAGGCTCAGAATCTCTGATGATGTTAGGACAAGTCGAGACCATTTGAGGAGACTGATAACTTGCGCAATTCAGGACAAAATGGAGCGACTAGGGACCCTTCAAATCGATGTCCAGACTGGGATCGTTGGAGTTTCGTCGAGGAGCTTGCTTGGGCGAGCCTACATGGCTTTGTTCGATGAGTTGTATCGGTTTCGACCGCTAAGTCGGAAATGTAAATGGTGTGGTGACTTCTTCGAGTTATCCCGAAAGGACCGAGTCTTTTGTTCTAAATCATGTGAAAACAGCTTTTTGAGGTTTGAAAAACGTCTTAGATCTAGTGGGTAAGTCGAGAGGAAGACCAAAAGGATCGAGCGCTCTATCTAATGAGCTGGTCAAGCAGTTCGCTGAATTGGTGCAATGTGGAATTCGATTTCAGACTGCTGCCGAATCACTTGGAATTCCTCGCCGAACAGCCTACTCTTGGCGTCAGCGAGGCGAGCGGATCTCCGTCGAGTTTCTCGACGACATTAGGCAAGTCCCAAGGGAAGAGAGGATTTTTCTGCATTTTCTGCACGAAATTGAGCGCGCCAAGTCTCAAGCGATCGTCGATGTACTAAAGATTGCTCGCTGGAAGATTCGGTCAACCTCAGATGCATTAAAGCTGCTGGAGTACATTGCTCCAGAAGAATTCGGGCCCAGGGTTAGGAAAGCACGTGCCAATCCTGGCGAGTACTCGCTCAACGAGGAGTTATGTCGAATTGTCAATGAAGGGAATGCTGCACGAGAGAACTCGGCAACCAATACCTCGCAGCAATTGCTCGATCAGCAGGCAAACGTAAACTTTGAAAAGCTTACGGCCGAGCAAAGTTTACAAAAGTTGACTGACAAACCTGAAGAGCTCTCTAAACTCCTTCATTGATTGCTTTCTTAAGGCGGCTGGATGCGCGCCTTTGTGCCTCTCTCATGACCCCACCATAGGTATTTACCGTAAGGGCGATCTGACTATGCCCCAAGAAGTTCATAACTTCAGAGGCCTCCTCTCCCGCGGATAGCATGAGTGTTGCGGCCGTGTGCCGAAAGCTATGGAAGCTCAACTGCCGAATCTCTGCCTTCTCGCAAAGATCCTTCAAGTGCTTATTTGCAAGCTTTGGATCAAGTGGACTGCCCTTCGAACTTACAAAGACAAGATCCATCTTGTTTTCGAATCCGTTTACCGAGAACATCATTTTTTGATCTGCGAGGAGCTTCATGACATCTTCATCAAGTGGCAAGACACGTTTACTAGACTTGCTCTTTGGAGGAAGCAATATCGGCTTACCGTCGACCCACTGCAGCTGATTCCGAACGGTGATCGTATTGGCTTTGAAGTCAACGTCGGACCATCGAAGTCCGGTGAGCTCACCAATCCGCATTCCGGTGTAGGGAGCTAAAAGGATCAAGTTTCTCAAGTGATGACCCTCGGCGATCGCAAACAGTTTGCGCAGCTCCGGTTGAGTAAAGAAGGTTTCAGATCGGGTTTCAACCCTAGGAGGTTTCGTAAACTTGGCGACATTGTCAGCAACCAACCGTTCTCGTTGTGCTTGGGAAAGGGAAGCACGCAAAACGCGATGAATACCGTTTACAGAAGTGCTTGAAAGACCCTCGTTTAGCTTCGCTGTCATAAACTTCTGAACCTCTTGGCCCGTCAGCTTTCTTAATGTGATTCTGCCAAGGCTTGGTTTTATGTGATTGTTGACTTGCTCTTTATAGGACTTCACAGTCTTTGGAGCAAGTGGAGGAGTTGTTATAAAGACCTCGAGCCACTTGTCCAGCCATTCTCCGACGGTGCAATCTTTCGATACAGGTGCGAATCCGCCCTGCCTAAAGGCATGAAGAAAGTCTTGGGCTTGTGACACGGCCTCTGCCCTGGTCTTAGCATAGAAGCTCTTTCGTGCAAGTTTGCCGTCCACATATCCCATCGAGACTCGAGCCATCCATCGGCCGTCCGATCGTTGGGACACGCTGTATCCGTCTGCTCGTCGTTTACTGGCCACTTCGAGCTCCAAATACAGATTGTCTTGAACCTAAACCAGGTTCAAAAATTGACACCACTTCTGACACCAAAGAGCATGAACATTGGCAAATATCTGCGATCATTCATGAACTATCTTACACCACATTTAGATTCAAATGAACAGTTATAAACATTGGCGAAAAGGCTGTGAACTGACTCTTAATCAGCGGGTCGTAGGTTCGAGCCCTACACGGTCCACCATTAGAAATAAGTTCAATTAGCCCTCGAAAGAGGGCTTTTTTATTGCCACAAGGATACAATGCGTTGACGTGCTATGAACATTGCTCAGCAAGCGCTTGAAACTTACTTTGAATTTAACGAGCTACCCGAGAAGGCGAGAGTCGAAGTCGAGCGGGGCTACTCGATTTGGCGCGGCTATTTTAGGCAAACGCTTTGGTACGACGGACCTTTTGAAGATGAAGGAGTAGAGCTTTTTCGACTAAACGTTCGAACTGATCTGTTGAAGAATTTCGATGGTTCGACAGAGCAACTCGATGCCGTCGGGATTGCCATGCAAATTCCCACATTGAGTGGGCTGGTACGAAACGAAAGGGATCCCAGTCGAATTCAGCTTGCCTCAAGTGTCTATGTTCATGACGAAAACGTTGGAGGCGTCAGCGCAATATTCTTTCAGGCGTCTATGGCGCAAATGGCTGACGCGGCCAATTTAGCGGAATTATGTGCAAAAGCTGGACTTGAGCAAGACTGCACGAAGCATCCGTCGGGTGAACAGTTCGATGATCCTGAGGATATGATGGGTTTGCTGCTTGAGATTCGCGAGAGCGGAAGCACGCCGTCTCGATACCTTGGCGACGAAATGTTACGGTGCCGCGAAGAGTGTCCTACACCGCCGTCAGTGATGACGAATGGATCCCAAACGGGCATTACGGCTGAATTTCCGTATATGGGTAGTACGAGTTTGCTGACGATTCGTGGCGAAGCTGAGCATCCGGTTTACCTCAACTGTGCAGTTTTGAAGTTAAAGGTCCGAACGGACTCAAACGTGTTGATTGCGTTAGAGCTGAATGAGCGTGAATGCCAAGAAAATACAAAGTTTCATTTTCTCGGTTCTTGGTGCGGCGAACAACCTGGAATGTTGTCCTACACAACCTTCTTGACAAATAACTTTTTTCAACCAGGGCTCATTTCTCACGTGCTGCTTCCAGCGATGATGTTACGAGCGCATTGGATTGCATGTGAGGTTGGTGATGACGACTGGGCAAACGGTGGATTTGAACTTGCGCAGGAAAATAAAATGAGGGCGGTGGGTGCATTTGTCGCTGAAGAAGGGCACAGAAAATTGGGGTTTCTCCAGAGAGTTTCTCAAGTGCTCAAGTCAAAACGATAAACCTGGGGCAAAGTGGCGTGTCGTGCAATGCCCGAGTACCTAAGGTTGTTTGGGATACCGATAGTGACCGACCACTTTCCATTTGCCGAGGACGTCTTCTTCAAGCGGGGTACTCATGTTATGAATGACCATGAGCTTGCCACTTGGGCCCCGGTGGTCGGTGACGAGTCCAACATGGTCGAGGCCACTGTCAAGGATCCAGTAGACGACGTCGCCTGGTCGCCAATCCTTATTGACGTCAAGGTTTGCATTCTTGGCTTTGAAGAACACGGCCATATTTTTAACGCGTCGATGGTCGATGTTCGGGTCGAGTTTGCCCTTCGGGTAAAGGCTCATGTGCGTTCGCTTATGTTCGATAATGAGTTTTTGGAGGTCGAGGCTGATGCTGCGATACGAGCGGATAATCACGTCCGTACAGACCCCTTTGTTCCGAGCGACGTCGCCACCGGGATACTTTAGGGTGGTGTAAGAGGGATCGTAAGCCGTGCCCCAAGTCAATTGATCACGCGCCGAGGCGATGAGGCGTTGCGGAATTGTGGCTTGGAGTAAGAGCAAGGTCGTGATCATGTTTTCGAGATTAACATTAGGGCCGAAGGTTTGGTTCGCTCAATTCTTGGAAAAGCGCAAAGCATGGCGGGCAAAGGAAGTACTCAACACCGTCTTTTTTACCTGAGTACCCAGTTTGCCAATCGACACCTGTCCCAGCCGGATGTTCCGAGCACAGCTTGCTTTGGCATGCGTCGCAATGCTCATGACACTTGAAATCAACTTTCGGTTGCCAGATAATGGATTGCACAAGTTCGAGTTCTTGATTCCAGCGTTCGCCTTCTAGACGAAGTCCTTGCAGAAATTCTTGGGAATGGAATGCCTGCGTTACTTCGATTTTGCCGACAATGTGCGAATTGAACTCTTCTAACTCTTCCGAGGGAACCCAAAGCTCCTCATGTGATTGATTGCCGACGACTTGGCGTTCGAATCTCGACACGTAGGCGTCGTCAACTTCGAAGCGAGTCACGTAGCCAACGTAGCCTGAAGTTTTGTCGGTCGTATTCCATTCCTTTGCGATTTGAATGGCATAACCTTCGTTCAAAACCGGATAGAAAATCGGCTGGGTCTCGAATCGAGGCGGAAAGCCTTTAAATTCCAGATTTGAGATTTTCTTAAGTTCGAACAGACCTACTGGTCGGTAAAGAATCATTTCCTGAAATTATTACTGAACACGAGCATAAGTTTTTCGTCACACCGTCAGAAGCGGAGTATACGAATGAAAATCTCTTCGAAACTTGTATCAGTCATTTTTGTTTCGGCACTAGGAATTTCCCTTGCATTTGCTCAAGGCGGCGGTGGACGCGGCCAAGGGCGAGGCGGCGGTTTTGGCGGTCAGCGTGGTGGTGGCCAGAACTATGAATTGACCCTTTTGAACCGAAAAGACGTTCAAAAAGATCTTGGTCTGACGGACGATCAAGTCACCAAGATTGACGATTATATCGAAAAGAATCGCCCGCAACGCGGTGGCGGAGCCGGTGGTGCCGGTGGAGGACAACGCGGTAATGGCGGCGGTGGTCAGCGCGGCAACGGCGGTGGAGCCGGTGGTGGTCAGCGTGGTCAGATGACCGACGAGCAACGTGCAGCCATGATGAAAGCGGCCGCCGAGCGACGCGAAAAGACGCGAAAAGATTTGATGGAAATCGTCAGCGAGGCTCAACTTAAGCGAGTTGACGAAATTCACCTTCAACTTCAAGGCAATTTGGCCATTCTCGAAGCCGATGTTCAGAAGTCACTAGGACTTTCGTCGGATCAGACGGAAAAGATCAAAGATCTTCAAACGAAGATGAATGAAGCTAATCGAGGCCTTTTCCAGAAAGTTCGCGACCAAGAAATCACTCAAGAAGATATGCGAGCCAAAATGACGGCGAACAACGATACAATGAAGAGTGAGCTTGGTAAGATTCTGACTTCTGATCAAGCAGCGAAGCTGAAAGCCATGCAAGGCAAAACCTTCACTGCAGACGAAGACGGAAACTAATCGACTTATTAGCTGAACTCCTAAGCAAACACTCCCGGGACCGCCTGAACAGCGGTCCCTTAATTTTTCTTTCTGGACCTGTTTGTGAGCACATCGTAGCCTGCCGATGGTTTAATGCTTGTCCATTAAGGCAGAGGCGTTAGGAGCTATCTCAAAAGAATTTCATGATCCTCCACTCCGCAGTATTGGATGACAAAAGTTTTTGGAATCATTGGAGCGTAGGAAGCCGAATGTGCTAACTGGGGATGAGCAGTAGAGGCCATCTCAAAATTGGATTTCTGTCTTTAATACTTGAATCATCCCTTCCGTCGCACCGCATTGAGCCTTCCTTGCTTCAAGGCTAAAACGCGGTGCGACACCTTCCCAATCTTTGGGAAGGACCATGATTACCAGAAGACATTTTGTAACTTTATAATCGTTCCGTGAGTTTTTGAGATGACCTCTAGTCTCGACGTTATGCTTTAGGATTGATCGAGGTATCCGATTTTCTATTGGAGTCTCTCCGCCAATAAACGGTGGAAGTGATGCGTTCCGATCTCGCGTTTTGGTGAGAACCGTCCCGAATGATAGAAGCGTGAGCGAAGGCCTTTATGGACTAGTTCGACGACTTGTTCATCTTCGCGCTCAACCCGGTCGATGTCGGCTCCGACACCGACCCCCACCAGTTCTGGCTTCCAGACATAGCGGATGAACGAAACCTTGGTGACATCCATTCCCATTGGGCGGACGACATTGATGCTTAATCCCCATGGATAGAAGTTCAGCATGAGGTTAGGGAAGAACCAGTAGTAGTAAGCCGCAATCTGCCGTCCGTAGTCAGGCGAAGTCGTCGGCAAATCAAAGGTCCCTTCTGCCCCTTTCGACTCGCCAAGCTGGAGGTTGCCCCATTCGTAAGTTTCGGTCACGTAGTTGTCATATTCGAGCAGGTCGTTGAGTGCCGTATGGACGAAGGGAATATGGAAGCCTTCGAGGTAGTTATCCACGTAAAGCGCCCAATGGGACCGAACCAGATAGTCGCGTGAATTCGCCGTGTCGAGTTGAAATTCGTCGAGTGGCAGCCATGAGAGGCGTTCGAGCATCGGCGCGAAGACTGTCTCAAAGTCGGCGGCAGGCTGAAGGGATGCAAATAGGAGCTTGCCCCATTGGCGAAACGGAATCTTTGTGAGGTTGTCCGCGGCACTGGGAAAGTTGCATGCGTCTTCGAATTCCGGCATCGACTTAAATGAGCCGTCTAGCCCGAATCGGCGACCGTGATATCGACATCGTAAAAAGCGCTCATTGCCGGCACCTTCGCAGACCGTCATGCCTCGATGAGTGCAGACGTTGGTGATGCAGTGAAGGGTGTCGTCGGTGTCGCGCGTGAAAAGGAGTGGTTCGCTCAGGAGTCCGGGCATGAACTCAAAAGGGAAGACTTGTCCTGGTACCCGTGCAACGTCGGAGTCGGCCACGTATTGCCAACTATTTGCAAAGTAACGATCCTTGCCAAGATGAAACGCTTCGGAGTCTTGATAGTAGGAAGCGGGAAGAGTCGATGCTTTTCGGATGTCTTCGTCAACATCGTAAGCGCGGGCCATGCCCTATTCTAACCGGTTACTTCTTTAGCTTGGCGGGCAGAGCCTTCGGTTTTCGCTTCGGGAATGTTACGCCGTGATCTTTTGCCATTTGATAGGCCTTGAGCACGAGCCCGAATCCGGCGATGTAAGGTGCAAATCGTCCGACGAGTTGAGTGCTCGCGGTGGTGAAAAGCTCGGCCGAGGTAGCAAGCTTGGTGGACGTCGTTCCTAAATCTTTGACGCGACCTTGGACTTCACCAGCGATGCTGTCGAGTCGCTCGGAAATCGAGTCAACCCGATCCGAAATTCGCTCAATCTTGGGCTTCATTTCTTGGGCAGCCTGCATCATTTTGATCAGCGCAAAGATCAGCACGGCAAAGAAGACCATGTTGATTACGAAGAACGCTGCTGAGATCCAAAGCCACCAAGAAGGAATTTCCACGGTACATATATTAACGGTTTTATTTGGCTAGATGTTAGGCTAGCCTTGTGGCAAAGCAGGTTTTTTTGCCAGGTGGGGGCTATCGGCCCAGACCGGATTCGGTTCCAAGTCTCCAGTTCTGTCAGATTCAACCAAAACTTGACATGTGGTTAGAGGTTTGTCTGCCGTTCGTTCTCGAGCGTTGCCCCGCTTTGAGGCTATTCCTGCCGCCTATGTCACGATTGCAGTGTTCGCGGTCGTCTTTCCGATTCTCGCTTTCAACTGTGCGCCGGGAATCTCCTTCCACGACAGTGGCGAGTTTTCGTTGGCTCTCCACAGCGCGGGTATTCCACACTCGCCTGGTGCGCCGACATGGGCGATCCTCAACCTTATTTTCAAGTTTTTCACCTTTGGGGCCGAAGCTGCCCGCTCGGCAAACCTATTTAGCGCTTTCTGCGGTTCTCTGACCGCTGCGTTTGCGAGTGCGTTCGTTTTTCGCCACTTTAGCGATCGTTCGAATGCGGTTCGGTGGCTTGCGTCCATCATTACTGCATTGAGCATCTTGTGTACCGGGGCTTTTCTCGAACAATCGCTGATTGCTGAACAGTACACACTCATGACGGCGGCGATGGCGGCGATTTTGTTGGTTGTTCAGACAAACGAAAGCAATCCGCAGCCAAAGTGGTACGCCCTCATGGGGCTACTTTGGGGACTGGATATTGGTAACCACCCTAGCCAGGTCATTCTTGGATTCTTAATGCTATTGGTCGTCGTCCAAAAGCGGAAGGAAGTCCCGGTCTGGAAATCCGTTTTATTTGGCGTCCTCGGCACTCTTGCAGGTTTGCTGGTCTTTCTTTACGTTCCGATTCGAGCAAGCGCCCATCCGATTATGAACTGGGGTCATGCCTCAAATCTGCAGCAGTTCATGTGGAATATCAAGCGAGAACAATGGGATACTCGACCCTTTAATGCCGCTCCAACTGGGTTCATTAAGGCCTGGTTCGAAAGCTATAACCTCTTTGGCGAAATGGGCGTTATTGGCACTGTATTGGCAGTGTTGGGCTTTGCGTTGGGATTTCGACGGGCCATGCGTCCTTTGTCTTGGGTCTTCTTCTTGGTCATTCCATACGCGATCATCATGCTTCTTGGTCACCTGCATCAGAAGGGTATGGACCTTATGTACATCCGCTTTTATGGCGTGCGTGATTGGCACATTCCGCTTTACATGGGCTTCTCGATTTTGGGTGGAATGGGCGCAGTTTGGTTTATCGACATGCGATACAAGGTCACCGAGAAAGCTCGCGTCGGAACCCTCTCCGCCATCGCGTTAGGGTTGGCGGGCTTCTTTCCATTTCAGATGTCAAAAGAGACGATGCGCAGCTTCGTTATCCCGAAGGACTATGCAAGCGGCTACGTTACTGGCTTGCCAGACAATGCAATCTTGGCGACTTTCTGTGATAACGCCTCGCACATTATCGGTTATGAGCATTACGCCCGTGGACTTGCGCCGAGCATCTACTTTACGTTTGGAATGCCGCAAAATGGCCTGACTGCCGAGAACTCGAACGGCTGGACGATGGACATGAAGAAGCAATTCATGAAGGTCTGTATCACAACGCCGAGCCAGAATCCGCTTTCGTTGCCACGAGTTCTCTCAGATCAAGAGATCGTCGAACGACCGCTTTATACCGAATTTACGGCGGGAGATTGTAAATGGATGGCGGATTATTGTCTGCCGCACGGTTGGGTGGTGCAGTTCCTCGAGCGCAAGACGACTGATGCGGAAGTGATCAAGGCCGATGACGAATTTCTTTCGCAACACCCACAACTGTTCCAAAAGCCGAACGGTCCGCAGCACCGTCTCGCCCGGGAGGCAATGAGCTACGTCCACACACGGCGAGGCTTCTTCTTTATGAAGCGCAAAATGTGGGATCGCGCGAAGAAATGTCTTGAATTGGCGATGGCGTGGGAGCCGAACAATCCGCAGATTATCTTTCCTTACGGATCGGTTCTCGAAGAACTTAAAGACTACGTTGGGGCAGAGAAAGCCTATCTAACCTGTATCGACTTGATGCCGGACTATGCGTCGCCACGACAGAACTTAGCACTGCTGTACGCCTGTGCCGGTCAGTTTGATCTTGCGCACAAGTACATCAATGAAGAGTACGAACTGACCAAGCACTCAGACGAAATTAAGCGTGTGATGGAAGGCATCGACCAACAAGAGAAAAAGTTGGCGACAAAACCTTGAATTTTAAAAGTGGGTCGGGATAGCGGAAGCGCTATTCCGGCTTCAGGCTGATATTTCGAAATTCGACGGTCATATCCATGCCGCCGTGAAGTTGCAGACCTAACGCACCCTCGGTTCGTCCGACGGGATCGTCGATATCGGTAACGGTTGATCCATTTAGCTTGACCTTGTAATGGGTCCCAATCGCGCTGACTTCCATTTTCGTCCATTCGCCAGGCTTGAACTTGGTCTTTGCGTGAATCTCGGCATTAGGCTTAAAAACCCAACCGCGACCCGCGGTTTCCCAAATTCCTGCCACATCTTCGATGGCGTCGATCTCCGCCTGCATCCCCTTCAACAAAGGCTGAGCATCAAGCTTCTCACAACGGAAGTAGAAACCACTGTTGCCGCCGGAGATGCGAAATTCGAGCTTGGCGGAGAAGTCTTTGACGGGTTTTTCGTAGAGAAGGACGCCTTGATCGTCGGCTTTTGCGCAGGAACCTTTTAATACTCCTTTCTCAACGACCCACTTTCCACCACCGACGACTTGCCAGCCATCGAGATTTTTACCGTTGAAGATTTTTTGAGTGCCTAATGCGACGACCAGAAAGGAAACCATCGTCCGTCTATCTTACTTAGAAAACTTCTTGCCGTGATTCATGGTGACAAGATATTGCGACAAAAGGCGGTTTCGAGTATCCTGCGTCTGCGATGGATTACGTGCAGCCTCCGGATCAGATGGACGAGATCCTATTGATTGCCGAGGTAAAAGCGAATTTATCCATCCCAGCGATGCTCATTCGGGGCGCTCTGTCAGGTGCCGTGCTCGCGTTTGCGACCTTATTCGCGTGGAAGGGCACGCTTGATCTGTCGCCAAACTTGGCAGCTTGGGTTGGCGCACTCGTGTTTCCTTTTGGTTTTGCGATCGTGACCTTGATGGCGTTTGAACTCGTGACCGGAAACTTTGCGGTTGTTACTTTGGGTTTCCTCAGGAAGCGCGTGTCGAGCCAACAGTTGTGGCGAAACTGGCTTTGGGTTGGGTTAGGGAACTTGCTTGGCAGCTTGCTTTGTGGATTTTTATTTGCCTTCGTTCTTACAAATGGATTCACCCGCGTGCCGGGAGATCCCCTTATTGCGAAGATTATTTCTGTTGGCCAGCAAAAAACTCTCGTTTATAGGGATCTCGGTGGTATTGGTTGGTGGATCGCGTTCGTTAAAGGCGTTCTGTGTAATTTTTTGGTGGGGTTAGCTTCCATCTTAGCTTTAACATCTCGGTCATCCGTCGGTCGAGTCATCTCGATTTGGCCACCCATCGCGATCTTTTTTGGCCTTGGATTTGAGCACTCAGTGGTGAATATGTTTGTGATTCCTGCTGGCATGATGCTCGGTTCGCACGTCGGGATAGGCGAATGGTGGATCTGGAATCAAATACCGGTTACTCTCGGCAATCTGGTCGGTGCAGGACTCTTTGTGGCGGCGGCGATTCATTTCTCAACGCCAAAGTCGTAGGACTTTCTTCTTGGACTGAAAAAGCCACAGTATAATTACGGGCTGGGGTAGGGGAAACTAGGTGCTTTTCAACAGCTTCGAATTCTTAGTCTTTTTCGCGATCACCTTCGCCCTTTACTATCTGCCGGGGCTTGGAAGACTTCAAGTCCTGATTTTAACGATTGCCAGCGCGGTCTTCTATGCTTGGAAGGCACCCGAACTTTTGATTCTACTGGCGATCTCCATTCTCATCAATGCGACCACTTCTTACTTCGTGAATCACGAAGAAAACCCTAAGAGACGAAGCCAGTGGGCAGCGGTCGGGGTTGTCGTCAATCTCGGAATCCTCGGCTTCTTTAAATATGCGGGACTCTTAACGAAGTTCTTCTTGTCGGTAAGTCATTCTGATCCGAACGGCTTTAGTGCGACTCTCCTCCACATTCCGCTTCCGATTGGAATTTCGTTCTATACCTTTGAAGGGATTAGCCTATTGGTCGATTCTTATCGGAAGCAGAAAAACCCTGCTCTTGCGGATCACATTTATAAGTCCAACTACGCCACCCACCTGACTCGGACGACCCTTTTCACGGCCTTCTTTCCTCACTTGATCGCGGGACCGATCCTCAAGGCCAGCCACTTCTTTCCTCAGATTGGACAAAAGAAGTTCTCGAATATTGATTGGGATAAGGCGGTGACTCACCTTGTCATTGGATACTTTTTGAAGACAGTCGTCGCCGACAATCTCTTTGACCAGACCTTTTATATTTCCTATCCTTTCTATAAGCTTTTCTCATTGTCGACCTCGGTCGTGATGCTCTTTGGATATTCCATCCAGATTTTCTCGGATTTTGCCGGATACTCTTTGATTGCGATTGGACTTGGATATCTGTTCGGTTATGACCTGCCAGCGAACTTCAATTTTCCTTACATTTCGCGGTCGCTTTCCGAATTCTGGCGACGATGGCATATTTCGCTCTCGACCTGGTTGAGAGACTATCTCTATATCCCATTGGGAGGAAATCGTAAGGGATCCGGACGAACCTACCTCAATCTCATGATCGTCATGGCTCTTGGTGGGCTGTGGCATGGAGCGGCGTGGGGATACATGGTATGGGGAATTTTTCATGGGGTTGGACTTGCGGTTGAGAGGCTTCTTACAAAAGGCGAGCCTGCTGAGCTTGACAAGGACCATTGGACTCTCAAGGATTGGTTCGCCATGATTTGGGTATTCATTTTTGTGACGATTGGGTGGACCTTGTTCAAGTTGCCCGATTTTCATCAGGCCCTTGACTTCGCTAAGTCCGCTTTCAGTCAATGGAAAGGGGCTCCCGAGATCAAGCGTATCGTTCCAATCTTATTTTTTGCGGCCCCAACTGTGCTGTATCACCTTTCGAAAATTGGGCCGATCCGCGCAAAAATCGATCGTGCCTTTGAGCCGCATCCAAAACGCAGGTCAATGGTAAAAGCAATCGTCCTAGGTGCGATGTTGTTCCTTATCTTGGTTAATCGAGGAAATGCCAATCAATTCATCTACTTCCAATTCTAAGGGTCGCCTCACTCGCAACATTCTTGTTTGGGGTTTGGTGCTGCTTGTCGCCTACGAAGCGCTTGTTCGGGCGCACATGGTTCCGGCGGGCGAGGGAACGTCGCAACAGATGGCGAACCAGGTTCGGTTGGAGCAATATCAATTGATTGGCGATCCATCTCAGGACATCGTTTTGGTTGGCAGTTCCTTGATGGTGAATCTGCAACGAGATCAGAAGGTCGATAACGTGATTAATTTGGCGCAGGGCGGTGGTTGCTCTCTCACCGGGTTAGAACTGCTGAGACACCTTGCGACAAAACCTAAACTGGTCGTCGTTGAAGTGACGCCCACCCTGGATCGCGGTCTCGATTCAGCTATGATCGACCAATTGACCGGTACTCCATCGAAACTTACGAAGGTGTTTCATTCGATGTTGCAAAGCTACAGTCCGTCGAATGTTTTCCTTTCGATTCTCAAACGGAAAACCAGCAAAGCCGAAGACTCGAAAATCAATGAAACGGTGAGACAAGACCGGATTCACGAGTTGGTGGACGAAGCTTCGAAGCCAATCACACAAGGAGTCGATGATCGAATCAATTTGTTGGTCACGCAGCTGGAAGATCTGAAGGCGAAGGGAATTTCATTTGTTCTCGTCGAGATTCCTGGCGAGGACGCGGTCGATCATGCTCCGTTCAACGAAGCCTTCATGCAGAAAGCTCGGGCGACGCTTTCGAAGCATGGATTTGATTGGTGGTTAAGGAACCCAGAAGGGAAGACCTACCATTCGAAAGACGGAGTTCACATGGTTCCCGATGAGGCTGCCGAGTATCGGGCTCAGATGGTTGATCAACTTCGGTCCATGGGCTAATCCGTTTTCAGTGACTCTTTACGGTTCATGATCGATGCGGATCTGCCGATCACATTTTCTGACGAAGCAGGTGGAGCCTTCTCAAATTCTCCCTGGACCCCTTCGATCGTGAGCGAGCCTTTGGGCCCAAACTCTAAGAAGGCAAAGAGGGGTTTCGAATAGGGCCACATTCCTGACGACCAAAAGTAACTGGCCGAATTCATGCACAAAAACGGAATCCCCTCCACATGTTCGAGACGATCGACATGCAAATGGCCAAAGAGTGAAAGGCAGACGGCTCCGGCGGGATTCTTTTGTTTAGCAGCAATAATGATGTCCAAAATCTCTTGCTGTTCGGGTGGCATTTTTTGGCCAGGTTCTGCAAAGCCTAATGGTTGGTGCGAAAGAAGAATAACGGGGTACTTTGATTCTAGTAGAGTACTTTTTAACCATTTAAGTTGATCAGGATCGGCCCAATTGTAAGTTGCATGGTCCGTAAAGTAGTTTCCCTTTGCATAAGGGATTAAGACTCCATCCTTTTTGAAATGGTTGAGGTCAAGGTAAACGAAGGTGAACCCTTGATGAATCTCGGATCCATAACGATTTTTCATCCCCCACGCTCGCATGGCTGATTCTTTGTCGCACTTGTCCATGTCGTGATTTCCCAACACCTGAATCTTGGGAATCGTCAACTTTTGGATTCTTTCGAGGCAAGGTTTTGACAGTTCATCTGAGTAGCAAAGATCGCCGAGTTGAAGGATGAGATCGATGTCTTTTCGACGATGGACTTCGGCGACGAAAGCATCAAGCCGTTGGAGCGCGTCAGGAGCAAGTCCATGATGCAGATCAGTAATGACGGCAACGCGGAAAGCACGGGGTAGAGGGAAAGATTCAACCACCGGCAAAGTGAGCCGGGTGACAATGGCCGAGGCCGTCAATTTGAGGAGGTCGCGTCGCGAAGTATTCGTTTTTCCATGTTATCATGGCGTCGCGGTTTAGAAGGCCAAATTTTCAGTGAGATTGTTCTCACGTTCAACAAAGGACAATGACGTCTCAATTTGGACAGGCACATTTACCTGATATTTCGAATTACTTAAGGTTTTGTCCTTAAAAACCTTGACCATTTTGTGAGATTCACTTAACCTATAGGCGTGCAATTCTTCACTCGGAGGGCAATCCGGGGTTGAAGGGGACTTACTTACTATGAAAACTTGGAAATTTGCCGCACTTGCCGGCGTTTTAGGGCTCTCGGTTGCTGCTCACGCAACCTTCTACACTTCGGAATCGTCTTTCTTGGCTGCCATTAATGCGACGTATTACCTTGAAGATTTCAGCAATCTGAACTACGGTGACATTGCTGGTGACGCATCGTGGGCCGCTCCGGGTGGAAACGGCTATGGCTGGACTGCCAGCGCCGCAACTGGTGTTTGGTCGAACACTAGCTCCATGTCGACCAATGTTGCAAACGAATCGCTTGATATCGCTTTCACGGGCGCACCGGTAAGCGCTTTCGGTGGCCTCCTCAACAACACCGACTTTAACGGTGATGCACAAGGCGGAACCGTGACGTTGACCATGAGCAACGGCGACACGATGACGGTTAACGATGGTTCGTTCCTCGGTTGGGTAGGCACTGGCCCGGTTACGGGTGCAAGTATCGTTGCGCAAGATAGCGGTACGACCCTTGACTGGTCCCAGCTTGATCACGCTTACACGGGCGCTGCAGCTAGCACCGTTCCAGAACCAGCTTCGATGACGGCTCTCGCTCTCGGCGGTCTTGCTCTTCTTCGACGACGATCGAAGAAAGCTTAAGTTAAGCTGACAAACAAAAAAGTCTCCTCGGTAATCCGGGGAGACTTTTTTTGTAAGTTCAATTAGCGAATTTTTCGACGTCGGATTAAAGCAAGGGCTCCAAGACTGAGGACGACGATTGAAGTCGGTTCGGGAACGGTGTTGGCAAACGCGATACCCTCGAATCCAGGATTCGAAGCAGAGTTAAAGTGATCAGTGCCTTGATACGATCCTGACTCGGCATAGACGAAATATGCCATGAAAGAAGGAGCGGTGGCGTCCGTCGTCCGCACAACGAACCCAGAGGCGGAGGACCCTTCGGGTAGGTCATTCGCTGAATTTTGGACAATCCAATTGTTGTTGTAGTGGATCGAAGAACCTCCATATGTCGAATTGTCCCAATCTGTCCAGAATTCCGAGTCCCAATTGTTGGGAGATGCCTGGATATTCCGTCCAGTAGGTGCATCGACACCAAAGAAATAGAGCAAACCCTCACCTGCGTTGAAGTTATTAGTGATCGAGAAGTTGAGATCCCAAGCACCGGCCGATCCGGTTACGGTGTAGCTCACGGTCGGAGCGCGTTGCGCGCTCGCAAAAGATGCCACCAAGGCCGTCATTGCTAAAAGAGTAAGTTTTGTATTCATTGTTCCCCAGTTACGAACTCAGGAATATCTTAGCACCGTGACAAGAAGAATTTAAGACAAGATATTTTTGACAACCTGACCGCTCACATCAGTGAGGCGGAAGTCACGGCCCTGGTAACGATAAGTTAGCTTTTCGTGGTCGATCCCAAGCTGGTGAAGGATCGTTGCGCAAAGATCATGGCCATCGACGGGATCCTTGACCACGCTGTAGCTATAGTCGTCGGTTTCGCCATGGACGAAACCAGGCTTAAATCCTCCTCCCGCGAGCCAAAGACTGTAGCACGATCCAAGATGATCACGTCCATGACCGTTGGGATTGTTAATGTCACCTTGAACAAAGACAGTCCGTCCAAACTCGCCACACCACAGCACAATCGTATCTTCTAATAATCCGCGCTGGGCCAGGTCTTTGACCAAAGCGGCGGATGGTTGATCGGTATCGCGACACTGATTTGCCAACTGATAGGAGAGGTTTGAGTGTTGATCCCAGCCAGAATGCATCAGTTGAATGAACCGGACACCACGTTCGATGAGCCTCCGCGCCAAAAGGCAGTTGTGGGCATACGTCCCCTTCTTTTCAACGTCAGGCCCGTACATTTCGAGAATATGCTTCGGCTCCTTCGAGATGTCTGTCAGTTCGGGGACGCTGGTTTGCATCTTAAACGCGAGTTCGTATTGTGCAATGCGGGTTTCAATCTCAGGATCGCCGTAATCGTTGAGGCGTTTCTTGTCGAGTTCTTCGATATCCGAGAGGACCCCTTTGCGAAGGTCAGATGAAATTCCGGGCGGGTTCGTTAGATAGAGGACCGGGTCGCCTTCACTGCGGAATCGAACACCCTGATACTTCGAGGGCAGAAATCCTGAACCCCAATAATAGTCATAAAAAAGCTGTCCACAAGTCTTTTTTTCGTCCGCCGAGGTCATCACCACAAACGTCGGCAGATCGTCGGTCATGCTGCCCAAGCCATAAGCGCACCATGCACCCATGCTCGGCCGCCCAGGAATTTGGCTTCCGGTTAGAAAGAAGGTGACGCCCGGCGCGTGGTTGACGGCCTCCGTGTTCATCGACTTAATAAGTGTGATGTCATCGGCGATGCCGCCAATATGGGGCAGCATTTCGCTGAGCCACATGCCCGAGTGTCCGTACTGCTTAAAGGGCTTAATCGCGGGGAGAATAGGGAAGTGAGCCTGTCCGCTGGTCATCGTTGAAAGCCGTTTGCCTTGCCGCACCGACTCGGGGAGTTCTTGGAGGCGCTGATCGAACAGATTTGGCTTGTAGTCAAAGAGATCAACTTGTGACGGTGCGCCGCCCTGCCAAAGAACAATGACCCGCTTGGCTTTCGCGGGAAAGTGAAGGCCACTTTGAGTTTTCGTCTGACCAAGAATGCCAAAGGCATCTTGAGCCAACAACGAGTTAAGAGCCCAAGCGCCAACTCCAGTCGCCGCTTTTCCGAAGAGTTGTCGCCGCGAAATGCGTAAATCACGTTCAAAGATGGGATTCATGACTATTCCTTTGAAAGCGCCTCATCGAGGTTGAAAATAGCGAGACAGGCGCTTGCGTAAGCTGCATGTTCGATTGGATGGATTGAAGTATCGCGGGGCGAATCACCTTGGTTGAGGAATGCTTGAGCTTGTTTGGGATCTTGAGTAAACGCTTTTCGAGATCGTTCGAGGGACCGGAGGAGGATGGCTAGTTCATCTTGACTTGGACGTCGAGCACAGACGCGTCGAAAAGCCTCACGAAGTCGACCTTCGGGAGTTGGGATCTCCTTCAGCATTTTTTCGGCGAGAACTCGGCTGGCTTCAACCCATGTGATTGCGTTGAGTGTGGTGAGGGCATGAAGCGGCGTCGAGGTCTGAGATGACCGAACCGTGCAGATTTGGCGGCTGGAAGTATCGAACATGTCTCCTGGGGCGACGGTTCGCCTCCAAAAGGTGTAAATGCTTCGACGATAGAGGTCAGAACCCTTCGATTGCGGATAGCTGAAATCTCTTTCGTCGGTGATGTTCAGCCCATCCCAAATCCCTTGAGGCTGGTAAGGATAAACCGGCTTGCCAAACATTGCAGGGTTAAGCAGACCACTCGCGGCGAGAGCCTCGTCGCGAATGAGCAGGGACGACATTCGGAAACGGGGCCCACGAGCAAGGAGGCGATTGTCAGGGTCTTTTGAGTAAAGCTCGCGTGAAACGCGAGATGACTGGCAATAAGTCGCGCTCATCACAATTTGCCGAACGAGACGTTTCATGTTCCAACCATGTTCGCGAAAATCGACGGCTAACCAATCGAGTAGAGCCGGATGGGTTGGCGGTTCGCCTTGCACACCAAAGTTCTCGGGAGTTCTGACGAGGCCCTTGCCGAAGAATATTTGCCAGAATCGATTGACCGCGACTCGCGCAGTGAGCGGATTTTGAGGGCTCACAACCCACTCAGCGAGGTCCAAACGGTTCCTCAGGGGACGATTGAGTTTCGGGAGCGATTCGGGTGTATTTGGTTGGACTTCATTAAGCGGTGAAGTGTAGTCGCCACGCGAGTAAACATAGGTTTTTCGGGGCTGCGCGTCGGACATGACCATCACTCTAGGCATGACCGCCTTAAGGTCGCTTAACTGCTTCTCAAGTCCTTTCCAGGTGCTCCGCAAGCCTTTTCCAGGTTCAGTGAGGGCATTGTCAAGAAAATAGGCCGTCAGTTTTGACGCCTGATCTGTAGTTCGCTTTTCAGCGCCAATCGTCAAAATTTCGTCGATTTCTTTGTTGCCGGTTTTCGGTGAGGATTTTTCCCACTTCGATTGTGATTCAGGATTTTCTTCGTAGGGTTTGGCGGCTTTTTTGGCGTTTTCTAGTTGCTCCGTCAGGGACTTCATCTTCGCCATTTCCTTGTTCGATCCGGCGTAGATCCATGGACGGGCGATGTAGTGCTTTCCATCATTGTCGGTCGGGACTCCGGTCTCCGGGACTTGATTGAAAAAGGCCATCAGGCTGAAGTAGTCCGATTGTTTGAACGGATCGTATTTGTGGTCGTGGCAGCGATCACAAGTCATCGTAAGACCAAGCCAGGTCGTCGATGTGGTATCAACACGGTCAAATAGTCCAACATTTCGCTGCTCTTCGGGAATCGCACCCCCTTCGCCGTTGAGCATATGATTTCGATTGAAGGCCGTCGCGACGATATCATCCTGAGAAGGATTCGGTAAAAGATCCCCTGCGAGTTGCTTGATCGTGAATTGATCAAAGGGCATGTTGGCGTTAAAGGATCGGATCACCCAGTCCCGCCAAACATATTGGTAAGTGTCGCCATCCATCTGGAAGCCATTGCTGTCGGCATACCGAGCGGCATCGAGCCAAGGCAACGCCATCTTTTCGCCAAAGTGAGGACTGGCGAGGAGCCTGTCGACGACCTTTTCATAGGCATTCTTGGAGCGGTCAGCATTGAAGGCATCGACTTCAGAGGGCGCGGGTGGGAGGCCAGTTAGGTCGATGGTAAGTCGGCGAATTAGGGTTGTTCGATCGGCCTCAGGTGAGGTCGCGAGTTGATTTTTGGTCAGCGTTTGTAAAACAAAGGAGTCGATCTCGTTCTGAACCCACTGGCTCTTCAAAGAAGGAACAACTGGTTTTACCGGCGGAACGTAGGCCCAGTGCGGTTTTCGCACGGCACCTTCGAGGCAACCCGCATCGATCCAGTCTTTCACGGTTTTGACCTGCGCTTGCGAAAGCGGAGCAAATCCCATTGGCATTCGAGGCTTTCCTCCGCGACCTTCGATTCGTTCAATCAAAATACTCGTCGCCGCATGACCCACGATGGCTGATTTGCCACTATCTCCGCCCTTCAAAATTGCTGCCGACGTTTCAAGCGAGAGACCGCCGTCCGGCGAATCGCCTGAATGGCACTTCATGCAATGCGCTCGCAAGATCGGCAAAACATCATTTTGAAAATCAGGCGCCTTCGGTTCAGACCGAGCCATAAGGCCAACAGGGAAGCATAGAATCAGGCCAATCTGCGCACCCAAGACGGCCTTTTTTCGTAGCTTCGTTGCCATATGGCGTATTATCGCACCTCAAACCTGACGATAGGAATGAAATTTCAGCGTTGCGTTTAGCGTCAAATGTTTGTTATGATGTCCCCACGGTCCCAACAACGATGTCACGATTGAGCGATCTTCTGCTGCCCGGCCTCCTTTCGCTCTCGATTTGTGCATTTGTTGCGACCGAGATTCGAAGCCATCCCAAAGAGGACCCCACTCGTACCCACGTGACGGTTTGGGTAGGATGGACAAGCTTCGAGTTCGACTCTTTTCAAGCGGTGGTCAACGACTTCAATCGTTCTCAAAACAAGATTCAGGTCGATCTGCTTTCGATCTCAGGCAATGCCCTGAAGACCTTGGTCAGCACATCGGCGGGAATTCCACCCGAAATATCGCTTTTGAGCGCATCTGAGATTCCTCAATTTTCTGATGCGGGGGCCATCGAGGTTCTTGATGAGCCTTGCCAAAGATTCGGTTGGAATCAAGAAAAGTATGTGCCGGGCTACTGGAATGTGATTCAGTATCAGGGGCACGTGATGGCTTTGCCCGCGACTCCCGCAACCGTTGCGCTGCATTACAACAAGGACCTTCTCGAAAAAGCCGGCTATTCGAAACCGCCGGAAACCATCGAAGAACTCGATCAGATGGTCGATAAGATTTCCCAAGTCAAAGATGGCAAAATGGTTGTCGCTGGCTTTCTTCCTGGTGAACCCGGCTGGTGGAGCTGGGCTTGGGGGCCATATTTTGGTGGACAGCTATGGGATGGTACGTCGAAAATTACGGCCAATTCACCAGAAAATCTACGGGCGATGCAATGGGTGCAATCGTTTAGTAAACGATTTGGGCCGGGTCAAATTCAGTCGTACAAGAGTGGCTTTGGAACCTTCGAATCTCCCCAGAATGCCTTCATGGCGAATAAGGTCGCGATGGAAGTTCAGGGTGTTTGGATGAATAACTTCATCCAAAAATACAACCCAGATTTGAAGTGGGGAGCCGTTCCTTTTCCGTATCCTCAGGATCGCCCCGATCTCAAAGGGCACACGATCGTGGACCAAGATATTTTTGTGCTCTTGAAGGGTTGCAAACACAAAGAAGAGGCACTTCAGTTTCTGGCATACGTTCAGAGTCAAGCACCAATGGAAAAGCTTTGTCTTGGCCAGAAGAAGTCGTCGCCACTGAGAGTGAAATCGGACGCCTTTTGGGCAAAGCACGAGAATCCCTACATTCACCTCTTCGACGAAATGGCCTACAGTCCGAACGCTTTCAGCACGCCAAAAATCGCGATATGGCCCCAATATCAAGCTGAAATCTCGAATGCAATCGACGAAGTGAATCAGCTCACCAAGACGCCCGAAGAAGCATTGCAAACGATTCAGGAAAGGATGCAGCCTAAATTGGATCGGTATTTGAGTCGACTCGAAGCAAGGAGGAAGGCAGGGAAATGATGCGCCGCAAAGAAGGCGTGGCGGGGATTCTCTTCGCCTCCCCTTGGATTTTTGGCATCTTCGCGTTCATGTTCTATCCGCTCTTGATGTCCTTTTACTATTCGTTCTGCGACTACTCGATCCTAAAACCTCCCGTGTGGATCGGGGCAGATAACTACACCGAGCTTTTTCAAGACGAGATCTTTTGGACATCGGTCAAGAACACCATTTATTACGCGTGCTTCTCGCTACCGCTCGGAATGGTTTTTGCGATCGGATTGGCGATGCTGCTGAATACCAACGTAAAGGGGATGACCGTTTACCGAACTATTTTCTTCATTCCCTCCCTGGTGCCGATGGTTTCACTGGCGATGCTCTGGTTGTGGATTCTCAATGGCGACTACGGAATCATCAATAACGCCTTGGGAGTGGTTGGAATCAAGGGTCCAAACTGGCTCAGCGACGTGGCTTGGACGAAACCGTCTCTCATTCTGTTAAGCCTTTGGGGTGTTGGAAACGCCGTTTTGATCTATTTGGCGAGTCTACAAGACGTTCCAGCGAGTCTGCTTGAGGCAGCCGAACTCGATGGCGCGAGCGCTTGGCAGAAGACGCGAAACGTCACGATTCCCATGATCTCGCCAGTGATCCAGTTCAACATGATCATGGGCATCATTGGCTCGCTTCAGGTTTTTGCCGTCCCTTACGTGATGTTTCCCGGAGGCACTCCCGCGAGATCAACCTACTTCTACGCGACCTATCTTTACGACAATGCGTTCAATTACAGCCGTATGGGCTATGCCAGCGCGATGGGATGGATTTTGTTTGTCGTGATTCTTATCTTAACGCTGGTCGCTTTGAAGATCAGCAATCGGCATGTCCACTACGGAGGAGTCTAGATGTCAAAACGCAACCGATTGACAACGATTCTGATCCACGTTGTGTTGGTCACCTTGTCGTTTGTCTTTCTCTTCCCGTTTTTGTGGATGCTCGACACGGCGATCAAACCGATCAACGAAACGATGAAGCAACCGCCGGTTTGGATTCCCGAGAAGTTCGAATTTCACAACTTTTGGGACGCGATTTCCTATGGTTCCGATAAGCTCGGCTATGTCCCGTTCGTGGTCTACGCGCAAAACACTTTGCTGCTTTGTATCCTCGTGGTCGTAGGGACGATTCTTTCGAATTCTATCGTCGCTTACTCTTTTGCGAGACTCCGCTGGCCCGGTCGCGATTTTGTGTTTGGGTTAACATTGGCGACGATGATGGTTCCGTTTCCGGTGCTCATGGTGCCAACATTCACGATTTTTAAGCATTTGGATTGGATCGGAACCTATCGTCCACTCTGGGTTCCGGCTTGGTTTGGCAGCGCATTCTCGATTTTTCTTTTGCGTCAGTTCTTCAAGACCATTCCATTTGAACTTTCTGAGGCGGCCAGGATCGACGGGGCAGGGGAGTGGACGATTTTTCGCCGAGTCATTCTCCCTTTGAGCAAGCCCGCGCTCTCGGTGGTTGCACTTTTTGCATTCATGGGTACCTGGAACGACTTCCTTGGTCCGCTGATCTATTTGTTAAGGCAAGAAACCTTTACCCTTTCACTTGGACTTGAGGCTTATCACAGCAAGGCGGGTGGTACGGTCTGGAATCTGTTGATGGCGGCTACGAGCATCGTCATTTTGCCCGTACTCGTCGTCTTCTTCTTTTGCCAGAAGCAGTTCATCAAGGGCATCTCAATCACTGGTATCAAGTAGGGAATCACTTTCGAAGATCGAGTGGGTTGATCGCGTCGAAAGAACCTTAATTAAGTTTTCTATATATCACAATATATATTTCTATATTTTGGCGTTATACTAGTCAAACGATGTTCAAATTGACTGGAATCGCTGCGGTGGTTGCGATCGGGATTGTTGGATTGGCTGTCTTGACGCCGCAAACACAAGCCGCTCAAAAGAAGAAAAAAACGGTAGTCAAGCAAACGCAAAAGAACGAGACAAAGGGACAAGGACAGCTTTCGGGCGGTCTTGTGAAATTTGGTGAAGTCTACAGTCTGAAGGGTGGGCTGAATTTTGAAATCCTCACAGCCCGGTACTCAGTGGAGCCGTTCTACAGTTACGAAAACGAGACAGCGCATGCCGACAAAAAATTCGTGATCCTCGACCTCGCGGTTAAAAATGCGACGCCGTCGAACAATGATCATTTTCCGCCGATCACTCTGATTGATTCGAACGGCGAGAAATATGAAATGGGTAGTGGCATGCTCACCCTTAGCAGCAAGGGAATTGCGAGTTTCTACCTAAATTTGAAGCCTGGGCAAGGGTACGGCCAACCTGACTTGCATGACCCGCTTCAGGTTGGATTTTTGGTCCCTCTTGACGCAAAGATCACGAAGATTATGATTGGTCAACCTCGCCTGAACAAGAACGAAGAAGTGCTTCGTTACTTGATGGCTGGCAGTGACAAAGAAGCTGATGCGGCCAATGTGATTGCCCCCCTGCCCAAGACGGTTGCCGACCCGTCCGACGAAAGTGGGGCCAAGGCGATGCCAATGGGGAAAGTCGCCATCGGTGACAGCTTTACAACCTATTTTTCTTCCTTCAAGGTTACGGGCGTTACGACGACCACTGAGCCCCTTCGATCGGGTGTTTCGCCCGAAGAAGGGAAGCAATTCGTCATTGTTTCCGTATCCATGAAGATGATCGGGAAGAAGGATATGGGAATGTTTTATTGCCTCGACAAAGAAGCGACTACGCTGAAAGATGAAGATGGCGACAAGGCAAGTCTATTTGGAATCATTAAGGCGAGTTCCGGCGACGAGCTGCAAACCAGCGACCGCCGTTTTGATCCAGGTGAGGAAATCAATTTTCGGCTTGTTTTTCAAATCAGCGCGAATGCGAAACCCGCGTCGATGAATATCGTTGCCGGAAGCGGTTACCCTTGGCAAGTAAGTCTTAGCAAATAGCGAATTCGATTTTTTCCCGTGGCTGGGGCTATTGAAGCAAGCAGGGACCGGCTTCGGAAACGGAGTCGGTTACCCCTGCGATTGGGTTGCTAATCATCAAGAAGCAACCGATAACCAACTCCCGTCTCTGTTCGGATCAAGTGGGCAGGAACGGGATCAGGTTCGATTTTTTGTCTTAGGTTTGCCATGTGAACCCGCAAGGTATGGGTGGAATCCTCGAATGCAGGACCCCAAACTTCTGTCAGGAGTTGCTTCTGAGTAACGACCTTTCCCGCATGGACACAGAGAATGGCCAGGAGTTTGTATTCAATCTGAGTTAGGCGAACTTCGACCCCTTTGAGTTTAACAGTCCGACTGGCAAAGTCGATCGTCAGGTCGCCGACCGAAAAGATTGGTTCTTCGGGGATTGATTTCTTTGCGGAATGTCGCAGGGCAACTCGAACGCGAGCCATCAACTCGCCAACCGAAAAGGGCTTGGTCAGATAGTCGTCGGCTCCTTGATCAAGGGCCTGAACTTTGTCTTTTTCTTTGCCGCGGGCCGAAAGAACAATGATCGGTACCGTGGTCCACTCTCGAAGGCGAGCGAGAACATCGAGTCCGTCGATGTCAGGTAGGCCGAGGTCCAGAAGCACGATGTCCGGATTCTTGTTGGCCACGAGACGAATGCCGTCTTCGCCAGTCGCAGCCTCATACCAGTGAGCTTCGGATTCCGGCAGACTCGCCCGCAAAAACTTTCGAATCGGAGGCTCGTCTTCGATCACGACAAATCGGATAGGATCAGGCATCCGTGGTCTCCTGGTTCAGAGGGAGTTCGATTCGGAAGTCGGCACCCTTGGCTGTCGGTGCCAGATAAATGCTTCCGCTATGTGCTTCTACGGCGGCCTTACAAATCGCCAGCCCAAGGCCAATGCCGCCGGTTTCTTCGCCTTTGAAGCGCTCGAAAATCTTTCCGGCTTCATGCTCGGGCACACCGGGACCGTCGTCGATGACGTCGATGATCGCCACCTGGCGAGAGCGACCAAGCAGGACCTCGACATGCGCAGAACGACCCGCGTGACGACTCGCGTTTTCGAGCAAATTGACAAAGACTTGTTCCAAAAGAATTCCGTCGGCTTTGATGAGAAGTTGTTCTCCCTTCGCCGAAATCCGCACAGGGTAGTCGAAAAGGTGTTCGGTCCTCACGATTGCGGCACTCACAAGTTCCTCTAAATCGTACCAGTCGTAGGTGAGATCAAGCTTGCCTTGGATACGAGTCATATCGAGCAGATTGCGGACGAGTCTCGACATTCGATCCGACTCCTCGACGACCATTGATGCCAAATCACGTTCTTGGTTAGTCAGATTTACACTGTCTTTTAGGACGGATGCCGCGCCCACGATGGATGCCAAAGGCGTCCGTAAGTCATGGGAAACCGAACTCAGAAGGTCGCCTCGCATACGCTCGGTTTCGGCGCGCAAGGCCGCGACGTGAGAACTCTTGGCAAATCGTGCTCGTTCGAGGGCGGTAGAAAGAAGGCTGGAGATTCCTTCGATCAGGTGCCGTTTTGCTGTGTCCAGCTCTTGACCATTCAGGAGAATTCCCAAGGCTCCGAATGTCGCTTCGGAGCCCGACAAAGGAACGTAATACGCGGCCGCTCCCGAAAGAGTGTCGGTCGATGCCCCGGCGGGCTTACTGTGATCCACAACCCAGCGGGCGACGGCTTGCTCCTTGTCGCTGCGCTCAAATCCGCTTTCCGAGGCTGCTAAGATCGTAAATTCTCCCTCGCTGGAAATTCGAAAGACGCAAGAATCCGTCTCAATCAACGCCTTGAGTTTTTCGACTGCGAATTCGCCCATTTCAGTTTTGCTGCGAGTGCCCGCCAGACGCTTGCTCAATTCGTACAAGGCCGCCGTATTCCTTTCTCGCTCAGAGGCTGATCGTGAATGCTCTTTGAGGCGTGATGTCAGAGAACTTAGCAGCAACGCGACTCCGAGCATCACCACAAATGTAAAGACATTTTGGATATCGCTAATCGCGAAGGTGTGGACCGGCGGCACAAAGAAGAAGTTGAACGCGAGAACCGACAGGAAGGCAGAAAGAAGCGCCTCGCGCCGCCCATGGCGGATCGACACCATCGACACTCCGAGTAGGTAGAGCATGATGATGTTGGCATGGCGCACCTCATTATCGATGAAGTGTCCGATGGCGGTCGCTAACGAGACAAGAATGAGAGTTTCGGCGATGCCTCTCAAACTCCAGTTCACGTCTTGTCGCTTTCGGCGAAGCGACGTACCTTGAGCTTCATCTCCGGTGATGATAAGGACGTCTATATCGCCACTGGCACGGATGGTATGATCGACGACCGAACCGAACACGATCTCTTTCCATCGTTGGCGAACCGGTTTGCCCATCACAATAGTGGTTACGTTCTCTTGGCGGGCGTAGGATACAAGTTCGGCGACAATGTCGTCTCCCGCGAGCGAGGCTGTTCTCGCCCCTAATTCTTCAGCGAGGCGCATTGCGGCATCCATTTCGGCCTGGGCTTGGGCGCCGAGGCCCGCCTGTCGCGAAGATGCAACGGTCACGGCGAGCAGATCGGCGTGAAGGCTATTGGCAAGTCGGCGGGCGGCACGGACGACCTTGGGAGCCATTCGGCTTGGCGCAACGCATACGAGGATCCGTTCGGTGGCATGCCAGGGCTCGGTCGTTTGGGAGAGTGTGCGTGCTTTACGCAGATCCTGGTCGACTCGTTCGGCGGTTTGCCGGAGGGCAAGTTCGCGAAGGGCCAACAGGTTTCCTTTCTTAAAAAAGCCCTGGAGCGCCTGGTCGATCTTTTCAGGAACATAAATCTTTCCATCCTGAAGGCGCTGTTGAAGCTGTTCGGGCGGAATATCGATGAGTTCGATTTGATCCGCCCTTTCGACGAAGGAATCGGGAACCGTTTCTTGGACGAAGACGCCCGTTACTTGGGCAACCACATCTCGTAGGCTTTCAATGTGTTGGATATTTACCGTGGTCCAGACATTGATTCCCGCATCGAGGAGTTCCTCGATGTCTTGGTAGCGCTTCAGGTGACGGCTATCGGGAGCATTCGTGTGGGCGAGCTCATCCACCAGGAGTGTATCGGGATGGCGTCGGAGCGCAGCATCAATGTCGAACTCTTTAATCTCAACGCCACGATGCTCGATGACTTTTGGGGGGATCGCTTCAATTCCTTCGGCGAGTGCTTCGGTTTCTTTGCGACCATGGATTTCAAGGTATCCGATCACAATTTCTTGGCCACGCTGCTTCGCTTCGAGTCCATCCGAAAGCATGCTGTAGGTCTTTCCGACTCCGGCAGCCATGCCCAGAAACAATTTTAATTGTCCCCGACTTCGCGAGCGAAGTTCGGAGACAACATCAAGGGGATCGGAGGGTGAAAACTCAGGCATGGGGTCAGCCTTTTGAAAGATCGTCTAACGCTAGATTAAATTCAAGCACATTCACCACGGGTTCACCAAGAATTCCGAGCGATCTTCCCGCCGTATGTTCACGCAGCAGTCGCTTGATCTCTGGCAAAGGAATATGTCTTTGACTGGCAATACGGGGTAATTGATACTCCGCCGACGCAATCGAGATGTGCGGATCAAGGCCGCTGGCGCTCGCCGTAACGAGTTCGGTCGGAACCTTTTCGCTGTTGGTAGGATCGGCGTCGTGATATTGCTTGACCATCTTTTGCAGATTTTCCTTCAGCGCTGGGTTGGTAGGCCCAAGATTGCTGCCGCTTGACGACGCGGCATTGTAGGGAACAGGCGACGTTGACGAAGGTCGCCCCCACAAGTATTTGGGTTCATCGAACTGCTGGCCGATGAGCTTTGAGCCGACGACTTTGCCATCCTTTACGATCAATGAGCCATTGGCTTGGTTCTTGAACACCGTTTGGGCGATCGCGGTTACGGCCAAAGGGTAGAGGACCCCGGTAATGAGTGTCAACACGAGAAAGAGACGAAGTGCGATAAGAACGATTTTCATTTGAAGATGAGTCCCACAACGAGGTCGATCAGTTTGATGCCGATAAAGGGAACGATGATGCCGCCGAGCCCGTAGACGAGCAGGTTCTCTTTCAGAACCTTGTCGGCTCCTGCTGGCTTATATTTCACACCCTTGAGGGCGAGAGGCACGAGGCAGATAATAACGAGAGCGTTAAAGATCACCGCGCTCAAAATCGCGCTCTCGGGCGATTTGAGCCCCATTACGTTGAGGGCCCTGAGTTGGGGGTAAGTTGTGGCAAATGCCGCCGGAATGATCGCGAAATATTTCGCGATATCGTTGGCAATGCTAAACGTGGTTAGTGATCCCCGAGTCATGAGCAATTGTTTGCCGGTTTCGACGATTTCGATCAACTTTGTGGGATTGCTGTCGAGATCGACCATGTTGCCCGCTTCTTTTGCTGCCTGAGTTCCCGTATTCATGGCGACGGCGACGTCGGCTTGTGCAAGGGCGGGGGCATCGTTGGTTCCGTCTCCGGTCATGGCAACGAGCCGCCCACCCTCTTGGTATTCGCGGATAAGTTTTAGCTTTGCCTCGGGAGTCGCTTCGGCAAGAAAGTCGTCGACGCCGGATTCGGCAGCGATGGCGGCTGCCGTCATTGGATTGTCGCCGGTGATCATAACCGTCTTGATTCCCATTTGGCGGAGTTCGGCAAACCGCTCCTTGATGCCGCCTTTGACGATGTCCTTGAGGTAGATCACTCCAAGGACTTTGCCATTCTCGGCAACGACCAACGGCGTTCCGCCCGCCTTAGAGATTTCTTCGACTTTTGATTGGATTTCGGCTGGGAAGGTGCTTCCACTGGCTTCGACCCACTTTCGCACGGCGTCCTGAGCACCTTTGCGGAGTTGAATTCCATCGTAATTCACGCCCGACATTCGAGTTTGGGCGGTGAAGGGAACGAACTCTTCGCCCTGAACTTCGCGTCCACGAATGCCATATTTCTCTTTTGCAAGGACGACGATGCTTCGACCCTCAGGTGTTTCGTCGGCCAGGCTGGATAGCTGAGCCTTTTCGGCAAATTCCTGTTCGGAAACGCCCGGCGCAGGAATGAACTCAGAGGCCTGTCGATTTCCAAGGGTAATCGTGCCCGTTTTGTCGAGGAGGAGGACATCGACATCCCCGGCTGCTTCGACGGCCCTTCCGCTTGTTGCGATCACATTTTTTCGGAGAAGGCGATCCATTCCGGCGATTCCGATTGCGCTTAAGAGTCCTCCGATGGTGGTTGGGATCAAGCAAACCAAAAGCGCGACGATGACCGTTACACTGGCGGGCTGACCTTGCTTGGCGGCTTGAACTGCATAAGTGGAGAAGGGGATGAGTGTCGCACAGGCGAGAAGAAAGACGATCGTCAGCGCAGAAAGCAAAATGCTAAGAGCGATTTCGTTTGGCGTCTTTTGTCGTTTCGCACCTTCGACCATCGATATCATTCGATCCAGGAAGCTTTCTCCCGGATTTGCCGAGATCCGCACGACGATCCAGTCACTGAGGACCCGGGTACCGCCGGTGACCGCGCTTCGGTCTCCGCCAGATTCTCGAATGACGGGCGCTGATTCGCCGGTGATGGCGCTTTCGTCAACCGTTGCCACACCTTCGACAACATCACCATCACCAGGAATGAAGTCCCCGGCCTCGACGAGAACGAAGTCCTCTTTTCGAAGGTCACTAGCCGAAACGGATGTGAACTTGGATCGATCTGATGGGTGATCCAGCTTCTTGGCGGGCACATCCTTTTTGGCGCTTTTTAGGGCGTCGGCCTGTGCTTTTCCACGTCCTTCGGCCATTGCCTCGGCGAAATTTGCAAAAAGAACGGTGAACCAAAGCCACAGAGCGATTGAAAGGATGAAGATTGGAGATGCTTCCCCTTTTCCGATCAAAGATTGAATCCACAGGGCCGTCGTCAAGATCGAGCCGATGAACACAACGAACATGACGGGATTCTTGACTTGAAGTCGAGGATTAAGTTTACGAAATGAGTCAACGATCGCTCGTTTTACGAGGGCCGGCTCAAACATTGCTTGAGGTTGATTGGACATTTAGCGGACTCCTGCCATTTGGAGGTGTTCGACGATGGGACCGAGAGCGAGGGCAGGAACGAAAGTTAATGCCCCCACCAGGATAACGGTTCCGATGAGAAGGACAACGAAGAGAGGTGTATCGGTAGCGAGCGTTCCAGGACCGGTTGGCACAATCTTCTTCTTGCCGAGGGATCCTGCAATGGCCAAAACGGGAATGATTAGCCAATAGCGACTCATCCACATAATGACCCCACCGAGGAAATTGTGGAAGGGCACGTTTGCGCCAAATCCGGCAAAAGCGGAACCATTGTTATTTCCCATGCTTGAGTAGGCATACAGCAGTTGACTAAAGCCGTGGGCGCTCGGATTACTCATGCTGGATTGCGCCGTTCCGTTGAGAAGCGGAAGCGCGGTCGCAATCAAAACCAAGCAGCAGGGAATGAGAATAACCAGCGAGGCCATTTTCATTTCGTAGGGTTCAATCTTTTTGCCAATGTATTCTGGGGTGCGGCCGACCATGAGTCCAGCAATGAACACGGCGATGACTGCGTAAATAATCATTCCGTACAGGCCAGAACCGACGCCGCCGAACACCACTTCACTCAATTGCATCATCGCCATGGGCATCATGCCTCCAAGCGGAGTGTAGGAGTCGTGCATTGAGTTCACGGAACCATTACTGGCCGCCGTTGTCGTGACAGCCCATAGGGACGAGTTTTCAATTCCAAATCGGCTTTCCTTGCCTTCCCAATTGGCGTTGGTCGTTAATCCAATGTCATGGAACATAGGATTCCCACTCTTTTCGGCAATCACGCACGGGACCAAAAACATTCCGAGGAGCAGGGTCATCGCCGCGAGAATCGCCCAACCCTGTCGTCGATCTTTGACCATTTCGCCGAAGGTGACACATAGGGCAGCGGGAATCAGAAGGATGGCCAGACATTCGACGAAGTTCGTGAGCGGCGTAGGATTCTCGAACGGATGCGCCGAGTTGACATTAAAAAAGCCTCCGCCGTTGGTTCCGAGTTGTTTGATGGCGATTTGAGAGGCAGCAGGGCCGACAGAGATGGTTTGTTCCGTGACGGGCTTGTTGTCGGATCCCATAAGCGGCTTGGATAAGGTGACCTTTTCGTACTGGTTAAAGGTTTGGACCGTGCCTTGGCTAACCAAAAAGACGCCCATGACGAGTGACAGAGGTAAGAGGATGTAAACCGTCGAGCGAGTCATATCGACCCAAAAGTTTCCAAGTTTGGATGTCTCTCGAGATCGAATGCCGCGGATGAGCGCAGCGAGCACGGCAATGCCGGTTGCTGCACTGACGAAATTTTGCACCCCGAGCGCAACCATCTGGGTGAGATAACTCATCGTCGATTCGCCACCATAACCTTGCCAGTTCGTGTTGGTGGCAAAACTGATCGCAGTATTGAACGAAGAGTCAGGGGTCACGGGGCCCATCTGAGCTGGGTTCATCGGCAGGGAAGCCTGAAAGCGTTGAAGACCGTAAACGATGAGTGCGCCGATGACGTTAAACGCCAATACGGCGAGGGCGTAGGTTTTCCACCCTTGTTCCTGGTTCGAATCGACTCCTGCGAGTCGATAGGTGATCTTCTCCAGCCAACCAAGTGGCTTCGAGAGGAAATGGCTCTTGCCATCGAGCACTTTGGCCATGAAGAGTCCAAGCGGCTTTGCGCAGACAAGCAGGACGAGAATGTATAAGGCAATTTGAAGCCAGCCAACCACGTTAAAAGACCTCCGGTTTCAACATTGCGAAGAAGAGGTAGATCAGCAGAAGGAGGCAGACGATGCCGGCAATGACATAAAGACTCATGATTGACCTTTGCCAAGGCGATCGCAGACTTTAAGCAATCCTAAGGATGCCAACGTCAAGGCGACCAGACCAAGAAGCGCGTAGATATCGCTCATGGTTAAAGCATAGGTTTGAACCCAAGCACGGTTGTGTCAAGGCTGGACTTTGAATGTCAAGAAAGTATCAAGAATGATGCCCCTCGTTGGAAAACCAAGAGGGGCATTGGATTGGCAGTATGGGGATCAGAACCTTACATTGGGCTGTATTCGCCCATGTTTTCTGCATTGTATTTCTGCAGAATACGCTCAAGCTCAAAACGCGGCACCATTCCTTGGGGACCAACCGCCAAGAGTGCGCCACCGCCTTCGATCACCCCGTGATATTCGTGGGCGTGGTGTTCAGAAACACCCTGATCCTTCAGGAATCCCAAGGTTCCGCCAGCAATGGCGCCTGCTCCTGCAGTGCCCGCAAGCCCGGCAAGAGCAATGGCCATTGCTCCACCGCCGAGGACGATACCAATTCCCGGTAGGAAGACCGAAGCAATTGCCGCGATAATGCCCACTCCGAGCCCGACGCCAACGCCCGACATGGCCCCTTGTTCGGCGTCAGCTCGAGTTGTGGTGGTGATGCCACTCTTCGCGTTGACTTCGAGATCTTTAAGGTTTAGTTTTTCGCCAGCAGAATAGGTTGCCAACCTTCCTGAGTGGCTTTCGTTGGCAAGCATGCTGATATCTTCGGGTCGAATCCCATGATCGAGAAGCGCACCGATCGCTTTTTCGGCATCATGGATATCGGCAAACGACGCGTAGAGGGTGGTTGTCATGATTCTCTCCTATCTCGTTCGCGCTCGCGACTGCAAGCACTCTACATCCTTAAGGACGCTTTCAGGAGAAGGGGCCAGTACGGGGTTCGGATGCTTTGGTCATTTGGTCCCGGCATTTATGTTCGTCGAATGAACACAACGATTGACTTGAGATTTCGGTACTTATTTGTAGAGAATTTACTGTTACTGGCATTAAATCAATCTTTCTCAGATGCTTGCTTATGCTAAAATCTGGCTCTAATGTCCGAGTTGCGAACATTTCTTGAGATCCCTTACGACGAGTTAGAGACGCGAAACCTAGAAGCTAAGAAAAAGCAGCTTGATCGAGTCTCGGCATCTGAGTTGGAAAGCTATTACCTTGAGTATTTGGAGAAAGAAAAAGCTATCAAGGCGGTTACCGTCTGCTTCAGTGACCTTGAAGGGCGATTCCATATGCTCGACTACGACAAGAAGTTCTTGTTGAAGAGCCATGACAACCTCACCTTTGATGGCTCAAGCATTCGTGGTTTCAGCATGGTCAGCGAATCTGACTTACGACTTGCGATCGATTGGGGATCTTTCCGCTGGCTCCCAAGCGACGTCTTTGGGCCTGGAAAAGTTGTTGTTTTCGGACTCATTCAGGATCGAGACGGCAAGCCATACCAAACGGATTTTCGAGGCTTGCTCAAGGAATATTCTGACGAACAGTTTAAGAAGAACGGCTACTTGTTCAATCTGGCGGTTGAGGTCGAGGGCTTCTTGTTCGAAGGACGAAATGCCGAACAGAACTTCACGTCGAGCGATGGATTCAAGATCGTTTCCTCCGGCGGTTACTACCACTCCCTGCCCAACGATCCTCTTCGACTCTTCATTGACCGACTCGCCGAGGCTCAGCGAGCTCTTGGGTTCGAGAACGAGAAGGATCACCCTGAAGTTGCTCCTAGCCAATTTGAGCTGAACTATAAATATAGCGACGCCGTGATCGCTGCCGACCAAATTCAGCTTTATAAACTGACGGCACGACAAATCGCCGCGAATATGGGATGCACGGCTAGCTTCCTGCCCAAGCCGATGGTTGGTATTAACGGAAGCGGTATGCACTGCAATATGTCGATCTCGGATAAGTCGGGCAAGAACTTGTTCTACGACAAGACGGGTGAAGATGGCATTAGCCAAATGGCGGTTGACTACATCGACAGAATCCTTAATAGTGCAAACGACATTTGCTTGATCTTGAATCCGAGTGTGAACTCATATCGACGCCTGGATCCTCATTACGAAGCTCCTAACCAAATCAAGTCCTCGGCCGTAGACCGAACGTCGATGATTCGAATCCCGCTTGGAAACGAAAAGTCGGCTCGCGTGGAATGCCGAACGGTAGCTCCCGACGCGAATCCTTATCTTACGTTCTTCACGTTGCTGCGTACGGGGCTCGAAGGACCGATGACCGAAAAGATCACGAGCGAAACTCGACGAACGCGAACTCGATTCCTGCCGGACAACATTTACGACGCCATTCGCTTGATGAAGCAAAGTGATTTTGCCGCTAAATTGTTGGGCGAAGAGAACAAAGAAAAGTACATCGACCGAAAGTTGGCTGCCGCCGAGCGTAGTCCGAAGGAACTAGGGACACGAGTGAAGACGGGTGAAATCATCTATCACCACGAAGTCACCAACCAGTATCTCTGGGGCAAATTCTAAGTCAAATCATCGTTCAAAGGAGAACTTTTTAAGGAAGTTCTCCTTTATGCTATAGTTTGAAGGTTATTCCGAGTTGGGAATAATAATCATTCAAGGTTGAATTTAAAATTGAAAACAGGTACGGTAGTCCCATGAACAAAGGTCTGTTCTTAGCATTGTTAGCATCAGTAGCCATCGCAGGCTGTAATTCAGGTGGCACGGAAGGTTCGTCTTCAACGACTTCAGGTTCTACTGCTTCTACCAAGACGATTGCATTTGTCACCAATAACACAAGCGACTTCTGGACGATTGCCAAGAAGGGAACCGAAAAAGCTGCGGCGGAGTTGCCGAACTATAAGATTGAGTTCAAAATGCCTCAGGAAGGCTCGGCTGCAACTCAAAAGCAGATTCTTGACGACCTCGTCGCAAACGGCGTGGCTGGCATTGCGGTAAGCCCCGTCGACCCAGCAGGACAAACGGCAGATCTTGATGCGCTTGCCGCCAAGACCGTTCTTTTCTGCCAAGACAGCGACGCACCAAACAGCAAGCGAGCTTGTTATTTGGGTACCGACAACGTTGCTGCCGGACAAATGGCCGGCGAAGAACTCAAGAAAGCGCTTCCGAATGGCGGAAAGATCATGGTTTTCGTCGGTAAGGCCGATGCTCAGAACGCAAAGGATCGCTACGACGGTTTAAAGAAAGCCCTCGAAGGAAGCAACATTCAGATTCTAGACCTTCGAACGGATGATACGGATCGTGCACGTGCTAAGCAAAACGTTGCCGATGCACTCGTTAAGTATCCTGACCTTGCGGGCTGCGTTGGCCTCTGGAGCTATAACGGACCTGCGATCGTCGGTGCGGTCAAAGAAGCCAAGAGAGATGGCAAAGTTCAAATCGTGTGCTTTGACGAAGAAGATGATACGCTTGCGGGTGTTAAGGATGGCAGCATCTACGCCACTATCGTTCAACAGCCGTTCGAGTTCGGTTACCAAAGCATGAAGATGATTGCAAAGGTCGTTGAAGGCGACAAGACTGCGATTCCTGAAAGTAAGAAAATCATCATCGACACAAAGGCAATCCACAAGGATTCCGTCGATGAGTTTTCGACCAAGTTGAAGGAACTCAAGGGCAAGTAACTTGCTCCGGCTTAGTGGCATCACGAAGCGTTTTCCTGGTGTGATCGCACTGGAAAATGTGAATCTCGACCTCGCCCCTGGCGAGGTCGTCGCCATCATCGGCGAAAATGGCGCGGGTAAATCCACGCTGATGAAGATTCTGAGCGGAGTCTATCAAGCGGATGCCGGAACCATTGAGTTCGAAGGAAAACCGCTCGTATTGAAGTCTCCAAGTGATGCACTCGATGTGGGAATCCGCATCATTTACCAAGAACTGAGCGGCCTCGACAATCTCGACGTCGCTTCCAATATTTTCCTTGGACGTGAATTTCGCAAGGGACCGTTTGTCGATCAAAAGCGACTCGAAGAAGAGAGTGTCGCGATTCTCAAAAGGGTTGGGCTTGATGTCTCGCCGAGTACCTCGCTTAGTCGCCTCTCGATTGCGGAAAAGCAGCTTGTTGAAATTGCTCGCGCGCTCTCGTTGAAGGTCAAAGTTCTCATCCTCGATGAACCGACTAGCAGCTTGACCCTCGAAGAAACCCAGAAGCTTCTGACGTTGGTGAAAGAGCTAAAGAGTCAGGGAGTTGCGATTCTTTACATCACCCACCGTTTGGACGAGGTGTTGGAAATAGCCGATCGGATCGTCGGTCTTCGTGATGGACGCAATGCGGGAGGACTGCCACGAGAGTCAATTACGAAAGACGCCATGATCAAAATGATGGTCGGCCGCGAAATTCTCAAGTCCAATTACAAACCATCGGGAGTCGGTGAAACCGTGATGCAACTCATCGGTTTTCGAAGTCAGCGCTATCCGAACCAAGAGATTAACCTTGAAATTCGAGCGGGTGAAATCCTGGGCATGGCGGGACTGGTGGGCGCCGGTCGCTCCGAACTTGTCAGAGCGATATTCGGAATTGATCCCTATCGTGGGCAAATCCTAGTCGATGGCAAATTGGTACGAATCAAATCGCCTCGCGATGCGATCCGACACGGCCTTTTTCTTGCCCCCGAAGACCGACGAGGCTGTGGTCTCACCGTCCAAATGTCGGTTAAAGACAATACGACAATGCCTAAATTGCCGAAGTTGGCCAATTTTGGGCTGATCAATCGCCGTCTCGAAGAAGCCTATGCGGCGGAATCAGTCAGCAAAATGAATGTCAAAACGGCCAGCCTTCATACGCAGATTGCGACCCTTTCAGGTGGAAATCAGCAAAAGGTAGTTTTGGGTCGATGGTTGGCGCTGCAGCCAAAGGTTCTCATCGTGGACGAACCGACTCGTGGGATCGATGTTGGATCCAAAGCAGAAATCTATGCCGAACTGCGGGCCATTGCCGCTTCTGGAACGGCGATATGGATGATTTCAAGCGATATGGAGGAAGTTATTAACGTAAGCGACCGCGTCGCGGTTATGCACGAAGGAAAGCTTTCGGGAATCTTAAGCCATGAGGAAGTTTCCGAGGAAGCCATTATGAAGCTGGCAACTGGAGGTGGCAACGAATCATGAACAAGTTTCTTAGTAAAGGGGGGAAGGAGTTAGGCCTCTTTGTCCTGATCATAGTTCTTTTAGGCGGTAGCTACCTTTATAACCACAACGTTCTCGCCCTCAACAACTTACAGAATACGGGGCGCCAAGTAGGCATCTACGGCATTATGGGCGTGGGCATGGCGTTTGTCATCATCACGGGTGGCATCGACCTTTCGATCGGATCCGCCATTTCCTTGTTGGGCGTTTTGCTGGCGATCTTGCTCGTCGATAAGCAAGTAAGCCCGATTTTGACGCTGTTGATCGTCATAGGGGGCGGAGGCTTTCTAGGGTATCTCAACGGAATTACGGTTACCAAAATCAAAATGCAGCCGTTCGTGGTCACGCTTTGCGGATTGCTTTTTTACCGGGGACTCGCCCGATTCATTACAACAGACCAAACAAAGAACTTTCCCGCATCGCCAAACTATCAGTGGCTCAAAGAGGTGGCGAATGGCAACTTTATGGGTGTTCCTTATCCGTTCCTCCTTCTGATCGTGATCTGCATCTTGATGTTCTTTCTACTGCACAAGAGCGTTTACGGCCGGTATCTTTTTGCTGCGGGCTACAACGAGGAATCGGCACGCTATGCGGGTATTAAGTCGAAGAGCGTAATTACCATCGCCTACCTAATTTGTGGTTTGACGACAGGACTCGCCGCGGTTCTCTTTGCGTTCTATACGAATTCGATCTCACCGGCCAGCCACGGCAATTTCTATGAGCTTTACGCGATCGCTGCAGCGGTTTTGGGCGGATGTTCGCTTCGAGGCGGGGAAGGCTCTATTCTCGGCGTCCTCCTCGGAACAGTGCTTTTGCAAGTTCTCCGCAATTTGGTGAACATGCTGGGGATTCCTTCTTCACTTGAGTTTGCGGTCATGGGTGTCGTCATTTTCATAGGCGTTTTGGCCGATACGCTGTTAAGATCGAAGCGAGCCCGCGCTTAACGACGTAAAGCTAGGATAGACTGATCGTCTCTAAAAGGATCAAACACGATGGATATTTCGGATAAAGCAAAAGAAGCCCTTGAGAAGGGCAAAGATATGGCTGAAAATGCGGCCGACAAGGCAAAGGATCTCGGTCACGATGCAATTGAAAAGGTGAAGGACGTCAGCGAGAACGTTGCGGATAAGGTCAAGGATGTCGCACAGGAAGCGACGAAGGAAGGAAGCTTCCTCGACAAGTTGAAAGACAAAGCCGAAGAGATCACCGGAATCGACATCAACCGAGACGGAAAAATCGGCGATAAGCCCAAAGAATAAATATTCTTGAAACATTATAAGGATAGCCGGTTTATGCCGGCTATTTTTTTGATATGCTTGGCGGGTGGCTCTCTCGCTATTCGTTTTCGCTTGTGCGCTATCTGAGCAAGCCAGTCCGGCATTCCAAACTCTCAATTTTGATGAAGGGTGGCGTTTCGCCTTAGGACATACCAGCGATCCTTCAAAGGACTTTGGCTTTGGTCGGACAGGCATGGGCTATCTTGCGAAGGCGGGGACTGGCGAAGGGCCGGTCAATCCTGGCTTTAGCGATGGACGATGGCGAACCGTCACGTTGCCACATGATTGGGCCGTTGAGCTTCCTTTTGATGAAAAAGCAGAAGGGGGACATGGCTATAAAGCGATTGGACGGGATTATCCGCAAAACTCGATCGGATGGTATCGAAAGTCATTTGATGTCGACAAGAGTCTTGTTGGAAAGCGGATTTCGATTCACTTTGATGGCATCTATCGAAATACCTCGGTTTGGTGCAATGGCACATTCCTGAAAAGAAATGAGTCTGGCTATATCGGCTTTGATGCCGACCTGACGAATCTCCTTCGCTACGGAGCCAAAAACGTGGTGGTTGTGCGGGTTGATGCGAGTGAGTTCGAAGGCTGGTTTTACGAAGGCGCTGGGATTTATCGCCACACATACCTAAATATTAACGATACGGCGAGCCTCGTTAAAGATGGACAGTTCCTGATGCCAAAGGTGTCGGGCAAGTATGGCAATGTCGATTCTAATCTTGAAGTCCAGAATCTAAGTGATCGAGATCGGAAACTAAGGGTTCTTCTTACCCTTGAAGATCAAAGCGGAAAGAAAATTTCGACGATGGGGGCAACCGCTGATCTAAAGCCTCAAGAAAAGAAGATTGTTTCACCTCGCCTTACGGTCAACGATCCAAAACTTTGGTCCGTTGATGCTCCAAATTTATATATCGGCAAGGTCGAACTCTTTGATGGTCAGACGAAAATCGACGAATACAAAACAAATGTTGGCTTTCGAACGGTAGTTTGGGATGCGAACAAGGGCCTTACCATCAACGGAAAGTACACGAAGATTCAAGGCACCTGTAATCACCAAGACGCGGCTGGTGTCGGGGTTGCGCTGCCCGATCGGCTGAACTACTGGCGGATCGAGCAGCTCAAGAAGATGGGATGCAACGCGTATCGAACCAGTCATAATCCACCGACACCCGAGCTGCTTGATGCCTGTGACAAGCTCGGTATGATCGTCCTGGACGAGACTCGTGCCTTTGGCGATTCCGAAGAAGCCCAAAGCCAGCTAACACGGCTGATCAAGCGAGATCGCAACCACGCTTCGGTTATCTTTTGGTCGATCGGAAACGAAGAATTTGCGCTCAATGGCACGGATGAGGGGCAAAGGATGGGCAAAGCAGCCACTGATTTGGCTCACCGGCTTGACCCAACTCGATTGACAACCTATGCTGGAAATAATGGTGCCGAATATCACGGTATCAACGCAAGTGTTGACATCCGTGGCTTCAACTATGGATTGCCGCAAGCCGATCGCTATCATAAGGGGCATCCTGAGCAGCCCGTTCATGGAAGCGAAACGGCAAGTACAACAACCACGCGTGGCACGTACGTTGATGACTTCAAGAACGGTCGAGTGAACGCTTATGATGGTCGTAAGGTTGGCTGGGGTTCAGGTGCCGAAGAGTGGTGGTCATGGGCCGCGAAGCGCGAATGGTTTGCTGGTGGCTTTGTTTGGACGGGTTTTGACTATCGAGGCGAGCCAACTCCGACGGGTTGGCCAACGATCAACAGCCATTTTGGGATCATGGATACCTGCGGATTTCCCAAGGACATCTATTACTACTATCAAGCTTGGTGGAGTAATCAACCCGTGCTCCATATTCTTCCGCATTGGAACTGGCCGGGTGATGAAGGTAAGGAGAAGAACGTTTGGGTCTATTCGAATGCAGACGAAGTCGAATTACTGTTGAATGGCAAGAGCCTTGGCAAGCAGAAGATGCCTTACACCGGGCACCTGGAATGGAAGGTCGTCTATCAGCCGGGCAAGCTTGAGGCCATAGGATGGAAGGGCGGAAAAGAATTCGCGAAGGAAGTTGTCGCGACAACCGGTGAGACTGCTTCCATCAAGATTGATCCAGACCGAGATGTGATCGACGGGGACGGCAAGGATGTGTCCGTTGTCAACTTCTACGCGCTGGACGGCGAAGGCCATGCCGTTCCAACGGCGGACGATAAGCTGGAATTCGAAATCGAAGGTCCAGGAAAGCTGATCGGAGTCGGAAATGGAGATCCGACGTGTCTTGAGCCCGACACCTACCTGCCTGAAAATCTTGGACAAGACCTATCCACCGGATGGCGAATGAAGAGAAATCTCTCGATTGAAGAAGCGAAGGAGATCGCGAGGAAAGGATCAACTACGGAGGATATGGAGAAGGCCGATGTCATCGAAAATCAAGGAATGAAGCCAGACTCGACTCTGGTGTTGGTCAAACACTTCCAAGTTGACGATCCCGCGATATGGAAGTCGCTTGAACTCGGAGCCATTGACGACGAAGGATTTATTTACCTGAACGGAAAACTGTTGCGATCGACGAATGTTTGGAATGAGACACACCAACTCCCAGTAGCAAACCTTCTGAGGAAAGGGACAAATATTCTTGGCATCGTGTGTCACAACAACGCGGGCGAAGGCGGCGTGAGCCACGGGGCGGCTTTGTTGTGTTTGACGCGACCAGGAAATTGGAGCCGCAGCCTTTTCAACGGATGCGCCCAAGCCATCGTCCAGTCAACTGGCCCGGGCAAGATCACCTTGCGCGTAAAGTGCAAAGGCAAATCCATTGAACACGTGATTACTGCTCGCTAAATGTGTCCTTCGGCTTGTAATTTTGCCGGGAAGGGGGGATACTTTGGTCATGAATCTCTCACGACGAGAAGTTCTGGTCGGTGCCTCTTCCTTGGCCCTTTCCGGAATGGTGATGGGTCAAAATAACCCTAAGAAGCGGCCAATTGTGGGCTCTGGCGAGCACACCTATGAGGTGTATCACGACTGGGTTGAGCCGCCGATGAACCTCAAGTGGGGAGACACCCATGGCGTCACCACCGATGCGCACGGCCACATCTACATTGCTCACACCGTTGGAAAAGACAGCGTCAGTCGAGACACGATCTGCGTCTATGATCAAAAAGGGAAGTTCATCAAGTCTTTCGGTTCTGAATTTGCCGGTGGAGCGCATGGGCTCGATCTTCGCAAGGAAGGGTCGGAAGAATTTCTTTACATTTGCGACACGTACCGTCACGTCGTTGCCAAATCAGACCTCAACGGCCGAATCCTTTGGGAATTTGGCGCGCCTGAAGAGTCTGGCAAGTACAGCAAAGGTGAGGCCTGGAATCCCACGAATGTTGCTTTTGCTCCCAACGGCGATTTCTTTGTCGGCGACGGCTATGGATCAAGCTATATCCATCGTTACAACAGCGACGGAAAGTTTTTGCGCACCGTTATTGGTCCTGGTTCCGAAGCTGGCAAAGTCTCATGTCCCCACGGTCTATGGGTCGATGACCGGGACAAGAACAATAAGATGTTGGTCGTGGCCGACCGAAGCAATAACCGACTCCAATATTTCACCCTTGAGGGGACGCACGTCAGTTTTGTGAAAGATCCCGTGCGACAGCCGTGCCACATTCACTTCAATCATGGCCTGATGCTGGTGCCTGATTTGGCCAGTCGCGTGACGATTCTAAACGAAAAAAATGAAGCTGTTGCTCAACTTGGCGACGGTCAAGGCGACGGTGAACTGCGAGGCGCTCCTCGCGAGAAATTTGTGCCCGGACACTTTGTCCACCCGCACGGCGCGGCCTGGATTAACCAGCGTGACATTCTGGTGGTGGAATGGGTGCCTCAGGGTCGCGTTACGCTTCTCAAGCGAGTCTAAAAATAAAAGACCCCGCCCTTTTTGAGCGGGGTCCCCTCATCCTCGCGGATGAAAATCTTACTTACCGGTGTAAGGCTTCGTTGCTTTCGAAGCGGCACCCATGGCATTTGGCTTGACGCCAGCCTTCTTGGCTTCTTTCTTTTCGTCAAAGCCCTTGAACGAAAGCTTGTGCGCTCCGTAGTAGGTACCTCGGAATCCTCGGGGTCCACCGCCCTTATCAACTGAGTGGCAGTAGTTGCAAGTCTTCTTTTCTTTCTTAGCAAAAGCCGGCTTCGCTTCGACTTGGACATTAGACAGGAAAAGAGCAGCCGTTGCAGCAGTAACGAGGATCAATCCTTTGACATGAGCGCGCATGATTCAGTCATTTTATACCATGTTTCGACAAATTTGACGAATCTTGGAAAAGAATTCAAATTAGCAATTTTTGCTTGGTCCAAAGCACGCGGAAATGGGGAATTGAGGAAGTAGGATGAGCGCATTACCGAATCAGCATCTGCCAATTCAGGAGTCTGAGCCAGAGGTTATTTATCTTGTCGTGCCTCCGGCGGTTGCCGCACCTTTGACAACGGTTCGGCCATACTCGCTGGCAGAGCGGTTATCGGTGGTTGCGTTCAATCTGAACGTTCGCACGCATTCGGCGCGTGAGCGAGGACTCGCCATCGCCTTCGCATGTTTTGCGACGGTGGTGGTGGGCCTGTGGGCGTATAACGTCAAATCCGCTTTTGGCATTGATATCTTCCCACATCAACACCTTGAGAACTTCGCACCTCTCCCGGGCTGGCAGCGTTAGCTCTTGGACGATTCGGTCGCTACGACCAAAATATCGACGGTTTTAAGCGCCTTCGCAAGTTCGAGCATCAACGATCCCTTCAGGAATTCTTGGATCTTCGTTCGATCGCTATGACCGAGAATGATCTGGGTCACGTTATTTTCCTGAACATATTTGATGATCGATTCGGACGGCTCACCTTGAAGGGTGATCGTAGGAATTCCGAGTCTTTCGCAAAGCTTAAAATCGTCTTCGAGGATCTTTTTTGACGTGTCCGGCAATTTGGGTTCTTCAACGTAAACGGCTTTGACGTCGCCTTGCATCTTCTGTGCGATACGCCATCCACGGCGGATCAAGCGAAGGGAAGACCGGGTAGGTGAAATACAAATTAAGATTCGGTCATTCGTCTGCCAAGGGCGGGCGATGCGTTGTTGACGTCGCCACGCAATCAAATCCTCATCGACACGGTGGGCGACTTCTCGCATAGCGATTTCGCGTAAGGCGTTCAGTACTGCTTCGCTGAAAATCCCATCGAGGGCTTCATCGATCTTGTCGTTGGGCACGATCTCGCCTCGTTTAACGCGATTGCGAAGCGCTTGAGGCGTAAGGTCAACGAGTTCGACTTCTTCAGCTTGATGGAAAATTCGATCGGGAACGGTATCGCTTACGGCTTTGCCCGTGATCTCAAAAATGTCGTCTTTGAGGCTTTCGAGAGTGCCAACGTTCATGGTCGCAATCACGTTGATTCCATTGTTGAGCAACTCTTCGGCATCTTGCCACCGAAAGGCGTGCGCAGACCCAGGAACGTTGACGTGGCCAAGACTATCGATCAGGACCGTGTGTGGGTGGCGTTCGATGATTGCAGGAATATTGATCTCGCGTCCTGTCTTGCCGCCGTACTCGAATTCAATCGGAGCCACGACGTCCAAGCCTGTGCTGAGGTCAGCATTGACGATCAACCGATCGTCTTCGGATAGAATCGCCATGACACAGTCCTCGCCGCGAGCCTTTCGCCGTCGAGCCTCTTCAACCATGACTTTGGCTTTACCCACACCAGGGGCATATCCAAGGAAGATTTTGAGTTTGCCAGGCATATTAATGGGCGACCGCCACGCTTACCATCGAATCAATCCATTTCTGGATTTCCTTGGTGAGATTTTCGATGACGATGCGGGAAGTCTTTGGGATTCCGCCGTTGGACTTTAAATCGTTGGCGACCGTTTCTTCGCAGATTGCTTCAAAAAATCGGTTGCCGCAGGGAACATCTTCGCTGTCGATATAGGCGCGAATGAGTTCCTGGATGTAGGCGGGCATCACCACCGTGAGGTTGCGAATTCCTTCGGGCGTCGAAACTTCAAATCGACAGGTGAGGTCACCGAATTGCTCGTCGTACTCCTTTTCTTTCAGTTCAAACGACGTGCCGTTCAAGCTTTGACGACTGAACTCGCGACAAACTGCGGTGACGGGAGACTGCTTGCGATCTCGTTCGAGTGCCGAACGCACCGCATCGCGAAGAGCATCGGGTGTAAACGGCTTGCGCAGGAAGTCCATCGCGCCCTTATTGAGGGCCTCTAAAGCGGTGTCGATACCGCCATAACCCGAAACGAGCAAGACCTTGGCTGATGGATCGCGTCGAAGCATTTCGGCTTCAAGTTCGATACCGTTCATTTCCGGCATTTTGAAATCGGTGATGATGAGATCGAAGTTCGCCCCGTTTCCGTAAATATCGAGAGCTTTCCGCGGATTTTCTGCGGTAACGACTGAGTAGCCTGCATTTGCAAGTACCAGTTCCATCATCTTCAAAATACAAGCTTCGTCGTCAACGACGAGAATTTTGGAGCTCAAATATCCTCCGTGTGGTTTCCGCACATTTGTTGACTGCCATTCATTTTTACGCCGTTGGGCCCGAAATGGTTGTGGCTTCCAAAGGGTAATTATGGTCGAATCCTGTGGCGATATGCATACCTATGGTTTCAGAATTTTCCGAAAGTCGCCAAAATTAGCGGGACTCTTACCTAGTAATTTTACTTGCTAAACCGAAGAACCAGGTTCAAATTTCCGTTTTCGCCTTGAATTTCATATGCAGTGCAGACTTCTTTGAGCACAAACCGGACGAAGTCGAGCCCTTGGTGGTGTTTCCACATAGCGATTCCTAAAAGTCCTTCATTCTAAGGACTCAAACTCGCTTTGACAAGAGATACACTGGAATACGACGTGAAAGGTTTTCGAATTCTCGTCCTATGCTCCACTTCTGCGCTTGCGTTGTGTGGGCTCGCCATGGTCTACATGGCGTCAGTCAAGGGAACTTATGTCCCTGGGGTGGATTTATCGCAACCAAGGCACCCTGTGACAGCGGAAATGGCCGAGCGGGTGAAGAAGCTCGACATGAAAGTCGGCAAGTTTTTCAAACTGCCAGATACGACGGGTAAGCCTACGCTGATTGGCGGGCAAGGCCCAAAACCTCAATTCCTCTATTTTGTAAAGAAAGGCTGCCCGTGCAGCTATGACGCCGAGCCGATCATGCAGAAGCTCTATGCTCACATGGCGAATAAAGTTGACTTCGTCGAAGTCACGGATGCCGACTTGGCCGATGCCAAGCAATGGGCAAAAGATCTGAGCGTTCCTTATCCTGTCGTCTCAAATTCAACGATCGAAGTCATGAAGGCCTACCAAGCACCGGCATCGACCTACAGTACGCTCCTTGACCAGAATGGTCTCATCGTGAAACGTTGGGCCGGGTACTCGAAAGACTATCTGAAGGAAATGAACGAAGAGATGGCAAAGCTGCTGCACGAAAAGCCAGCGCCGTTCGATCCGGAATACGCACCCGACAAGCACACGAGCGGCTGTACATTTGATAACTACGAGCAGAAGAGCGAATAGCTCAGGAAATTTTGGCCCGGACGAAGGGATTCGAACCCCCAACCCTCAGTTCCGAAGACTGATGCTCTATCCGTTGAGCTACGTCCGGGTGAGATAGAAACTATACCCAACCCACTCGCTGGAATACCAGAGATTTATAACAACCACTAAAGAACCTGGCTAGATTTCCGATATCCATTCATGTAAAGGAATTACGGAAATGCAAACGCTATTGAATCCAATTTTAGGACTGGACAATGAATTTCCGGATAGCGTTTACGTCCTGCACCACGTGACGAGCAAGCGCTACGGATGCTATTGTCACCAGAATGTACACGGCCTGGCGTGCTTCAGCACGGAGTCGGGTGCGGCCAAGTTTGGCCAGTTTATTGATCTCGACGGTCTGAAGATCGTTCAACTCACCTTTGACGAAGCCCGCGAAGTGGCCAAAGATCGACCGATGCCGGTTACGGCGGTCATGCTGCTTGACAATATGAGCGATCCGAAAATCCATTACATTCGCTGAGAATGGTCGCAGATCGCCGATTGCGAAAGCAAATAGCAGCCTCAAAGCCATTTTGAGAATTTCTGCATAAATATGCACAAAAGTCGTGAAATATGCAATAATTGCATATCATGAGCACTGACGTCGCCAAGAACGGTAAGACGCTTCGACACCAAAGCCTCCGCCGAATCCTGGCTGAAAATCAGATTCTAGGACAAGAAGAGGTTGTCGAGCGGATGTTGGCCGATGGTTTTCAGGTCACCCAGTCATCCATTTCTCGCGATTTCAAGGAACTTGGTGTGGCGAAAGTAGGCGGTCGCTATGTGGTTCCGCCTTCGGGGCTCATGATGCAGTTGGGTCGATTCGTCCTTGCCAGCGATTCCGCCGGAGACAACCTTTTTGTCGTGAAGACTGCGAGTGGGTGGACCTCAGCCATTTCCGAAGCGATGGACCATGCGGAAATTTCTGGCGTGGTTGGCACCATTGCTGGGGAAAACACGATCTTCATTGCGACCAAGGATGGCTCCGCACACCCTAAAATCAAGGAGTTTCTCGCCACACTGTGAAACGTATTCTCGTTGATAAAATCGGTTCGGCGTCGAAGAATGTTCCGCTGCGAAATGAAGTCCGCGTTTCGAGCGAGATCGTTGCCAAAGAAGGTTATTTAGTCTGTGGGCGGGTCATTGGCCAGAAAACGAAATACAACACGCTTGAGGGCTGTGACGGACGAATGATCGCGCTTCATGACGGCGACATTATTATCGGTGTCCTGGGGCATCGAAACGCTCTCCACGGATATTCGGGCGTTGTGCCCGACTCGATTCATGTCGGTGATCGCCTGAATATTCTCAATCTCGGCGGTGTGGTCGGTAAGTGCACCTCGGCGAATCCGGAGATCGGAGCCCCCTTTGAACTCGAAATCCTTGGCTCGGTGCTTGTCTTCCCAGAGTTGGCTCAACGAAAAGGCATCCCGGCTCACATTGGAATGAATTCGATTAGCCCAGGTGGCGAACTTGAAGATGCGGGTAAGACGCCGATTGTAATCATCGCAGGAACGTGTATGAATTCGGGGAAGACCTTTGCCGCATGTGAAATTATTCGCCACTTTCATACCAAAGGCTTAAGCGTAGCGGGCTGCAAACTCAGCGGCGTATCCCTACAGCGCGATACGCTCAATATGCATGATCATGGCGCGAACTACACGGCGTCGTTTAACGATGCGGGAATCGTGACGACGTCGGCCGAAAACTCAAACGCGGGCGCTCGAAAGATTCTCCAGCACTTGCTGGATACCGACGCCGACGTGATCGTGGCTGAGCTTGGCGATGGCGTGATGGGGACCTACGGAGTTCAAGACATCCTGGCTGACAAGGCGATTCAGGCTCGAACCAAGGCAATTGTCCTTTGCGCTAATGATCCGGTCGGCGCTTGGGGCGGACAGATCTTCATGAAAGAGCAATTTGGCATTGAAGCCGATGTGGTTTCGGGTCCGGTCACGGACCATGATGCAGGTTCAAGGTTTGTCGCCGAAAAGGTCGGTGTGCCCGGACTCAATGCTCGGTCTCATGGGAAAGAACTTGCTGAATTCCTTCAGAAGAAGGTCGGCTTATGAGCAAGATTTCTGTTGCCATTTTAGGCGGAACAGGGTTTGGCGCTGGTGAACTCCTCAGATTATTGAGCTATCACCCCGAAGTCGACGTTGTCGCGGTGACCTCGTCTTCGAAAGCCGGGGCCTCTTATTCCTCGGTTCACCCTCATCTTGCCAAAGTGTATGAGGCAACCTTTGTCAGTTCGCTTGAAGAAGCTGGATTCGGGACTTTCGAGAACTCTTGCGTGATTTCCGCGTTGCCGCATGGCGAAAGTGCCAAGGCAATTCAGGAAATCGCTGAGCGCTATCCAAATACGCGGATCATTGACTTGAGTGGCGATCTTCGTCTGAAAAATCTAAGTCAGCACAGGGCGTTTTATGCACATTCTGAGGACGCTGAGGTCTTGCGGGAAGCTGCGGTCTACGGTCTCACCGAAGTTGCGGCCGACTTAATTGCCAAGGCAAAAGTTGTTTCGAATCCCGGGTGCTTGGCCACGGCATCGGTCCTATCGCTCTTACCATTTAAGAACCGAGCCATCAAGTCGGTTCATCAGCACCTTGCAACCGGGTCGTCGGGAGCCGGAAAAGAGCCAAAGCCTACGACTCATCACCCCATCCGACACGCAAACTTTTTAGCCTATAAGCCTCTGGAACATCAGCACGTCCCCGAAGTGATCCAGTGCTTGAACGGCCAAGAAGTTCTTATCGACGATCTACCGTTCGTTGCCCACAGCTTGCCGATTAGCCGTGGCATCCTCTGCTCAACGTTTCTCGAGCTTAACGAACCATTGAATCAGATTGAAATCGAAAGTCTCATCGCTGATTACTATGCGAATAAGCCTTTTGTGCGCTTCAAAGGCGCTTCTCCCGCTGAAATCGAAAACGTCGTTGGCTCGAATTTCTGCGATCTATCCGTTACCGCTAAGAATGGTCATGTAGTGATTCACACTGCCATCGACAATTTAGTGAAAGGAATGGCAGGTCAAGCGATTCACAATCTTAATGTGATGTTCGGACTACCCGAAATAACCGGCCTTTGGTTTGGCGCATGGAGACCAATATGAGCGTTCACTTAATCAATACTTTTGAAAAGCTGCCTTTTGCAATTGAGCAAGGCGACAATGTCTACGTTTACGATGACAAGGGACATCGATACCTCGACCTTTATGGAGGCCACGCGGTCTCGCTACTGGGCCATTGCCCCGAAGTCATCCTCGAGCCGATGATCGAACAAGCGAATAAGCTGTTCTTTTATTCAAACATTGCGGATTGTTCGATCCGCAATGAAGCAGCCGATGCCTTGGCCGAGATCGTCCATCCGTCACTGAGAAATTTCTTTTTCTGCAACTCGGGGGCGGAAGCCAACGAAAACGCTTTAAAGCTGGCGATTCGCCTCACGAGCCGATCGAAACTTGCCGCCTATCATGGGTCATTCCATGGGCGTACGCTCCTTTGCACTGCCGTGTCCGATAATCCGAAGACAAACTACGAGCTTGGGGATTGGGTCGGTGACCGTGTCGATTTTCTCCAACCGAACGACGTCGATCAGCTTGACTTGCTTGACGAGCAATTCGCGGCTGTCATTCTTGAGCCCATTCAAAGCATGGCGGGCATGGTCGAATTTGAAACCGAATACCTAAAGGCGCTTCGGGCAAAATGCGACGAGAAAGGCATTCTTTTGATTTTCGATGAAGTGCAAACCGGCTTTGGACGGACAGGCAATTTCTTCTATTCCGGATTTGGTGGCGTCGAGCCAGACATGATGACGAGCGCAAAAGGGATCGGCAGTGGTTATCCCATCGGCTTGTTGGCAGTTCATCAAACGATTGTAGGAAAGATCAAGATGGGCGATCTGGGATCGACCTACGGTGGTGGTCCGGTGGCGATGGCAATTGTAAAAGCCACCGCCGAGGCTCTTCGAGATGGTCAAATGCTTCTGCGTGTTCGAGAACTTGCGGCCGAATTCGACAAACTCATCGAAATTGACGGCATCGAAGAAGTGAGAGGTAAAGGATGCCTCATTGGTCTCCGAACCGTAATGCCAGCCAAACAACTCCGCGATCGTTTGCTTGAACATCGAATCATTACTGGAACGAGTCGAGATCCGAATGTCCTTCGGCTCTTGCCACCTATTGTCTTGGAAGTGGGCCACATCCATGACTTCCGCGTTGCGCTTCAAAACTGCTTGTCATGAAAAACTTTATTTCCTTTCTCGATCAGAATCCCGAGGACATTCGACAGATCGTCGAGGTTGGTCTGGCTATCAAGCGTGGAGAAAAGATTCCCAAGCATGTTGCGGGCAAGACGCTCGGCATGATGTTTTTCAATCCCTCTCTTCGTACACGGGTTTCATTCGAACTCGCGATGAAGCGATTTGGGGGAAATGCCCTCTCGCTCTCGGCAAGCGGCGATGTCTGGAATCTTGAGTTCGGTGAAGGAGCAATCATGGATGGCACCACGGTCGAACACGTGAAGGACGCGGCGAAAGTGCTAAGTCGCTATGTCGATGGCCTCGCCATCCGAAGCTTTGCCGATCTTAAGGATCCAGCCGAGGATTTGAAAGAAAAGGTTTTGAGAAGTTTTGGCGAGTTCGCCGAGGTACCTGTCGTGAGCATGGAGTCGGCTTGCGAACATCCGGCGCAGTCCCTCGCGGACATGATGACGATCCGCGAACGGCACGGCAACGAACGTGTGAAATTTGTCTTGAGCTGGGCGCCTCACATAAAAGCTTTGCCGATGGCCGTCCCGCATTCCGCTATTTTGGCTGCCGCCCATTTGGGGCTCGACATCACGATTGCGCACCCCGAAGGTTTCGACCTTGCTCCCAAGTACGTTGATTATTCGCGAAATGTGGCTAATCAATTTGGCGGTTCGCTGACAGTGACTCATTCCCAATCCGATGCCTTGATGGATGCCACAGTGGTCTATGCCAAAAACTGGGCTCCGACGGCAGCTTATGGTGATCCGGCCAAACTGGCGTCGATGTTGGATGCTCACAAAGACTGGTTGGTGACGGGCGACAAGATTGCGGCGGCGCAGACCTTGTTACACTGCCTTCCGGTTCGCCGAAACCTCGAAGTCGCGGATAGCGCCCTTGATAGTCGGCAGAGTGCGATTTACGACGAAGCAGAAAATCGACTTTGGGCTCAGGCCGCTCTTCTTGACTACGTTTTTGCATCTCACTAATTCTCATGAACTCCCCTCACATTTCTTCTGTCGTCGACTTTTCGAGCATTCGAAGCGCCTTTCCGTATATCAAGACTTTCCGTGGCAAGCGGTTTGTGTTCAAGCTGGGAGGCGAACTTTGCGAGAGCCGGGCAGTTTTGACGCAAATCATGGAGCAGATCGCTCTTTTGAGCATGTTTGGAATCAAAGTTCTGATCGTGCATGGCGGCGGAAAGCACGCCACGGAATTGGGTGAGAGACTTGGCTATCGAAGCGCCTTTGTGTCGGGACGCCGAGTGACATCCGAAGAAATGATCGAGGTCGCGAAGATGAGTTTTGGTGGGGTGCTGAACTCTGACTTGGTCGCATGCCTCAACACGCTTGGAATTTCAGCTTTTGGAATTTCTGGAGTCGATTTTGGATTGGTTCAAGCACATCGCCGTCCTCCGGTGCAAATTCATGACGATCGTGTGGGCGAAGAAAGGGAAGTCGACTTTGGTTTCGTAGCCGATGTCGATTCCGTCAATAAAGAAGCGCTTGAGAATCTTCTTTCTCTGGATGCTGTGCCGATTGTGGCTTCGCTTGTCGCGGATGAAGATGGAACCATTTTAAACATCAATGCCGACACTTTGGCTTCTGAACTCGCAGTGGCGATGGGCGCGAGTAAGCTCATTCAACTGACGGGAGTCGACGGTGTCATGAGTGATCTTAATGATCCGAGTTCTTTGATCAGCGTCTTGACGACTGCCGAGGCCGAGAAGATGATGAGCGATCCTTCGGTATCCGGCGGCATGATTCCGAAGTTGAAAAATGCGGTTGGCGCGATCAAAGGCGGAGTTCAGCAAGTGCATATCATTAGCGGAACCAAGCAGGATGCCATCCTTCAGGAGATTTTCACCAACGAAGGCTCCGGCACGATGATTGTGGAGCAGTAAATGCTTCGTTATTAGGTGCGCGAGAAGCAGCCCCCTCGTCGCTATTGAAAGAGCCGGAAAAGGGCACCTCGACCCAGCGAAGCCCTGGAAAGAAGTTGTGAATACCGAAACGTCCACGACCCAAAACTCCCCCCAGAAGGAGAGTCCCGAAAGGGCACTTCAACCCAGTGAAGCCGTGGAAAGAAGTTGTGAATACCGAAACTTCCACGAACCAAAACTCCCCCAGAAGGGGAGTCCCGAAAGGGCATCTCAACCCAGCGAAGACCTGGAAAGGAGTTGTCAATGCCGAAATGTCCACGAACCAAAACTCCCCCCAGAAGGAGAGTCCCGAATGGGCATCTCAACCCAGCGAAGCCGTGGAAAGAAGTTATCAATACCGAAACTTCCACGAACCAAAACTCCCCCAGAAGGGGAGTCGGTACGCGGAGCGAACCGGTGGGGGTGATCTGTGAGCGAAGCGAACTGTTCGCGACAGCGCAACAAGTCTGCCCCGTCCACGAAGTGACCGGCCTGGCAGAATACGCCGCCTCAATTAGGAGGCACCCTTCTCGTCGCTACTTGTGGAGCCACGCCCATGATCGTAGTTTGTCGATGATGGCTCTCCGTCCCTCAAAAACAAACTATACGAGAAAAGATATTACGGGCTTATTCCCCTACTTCTTTCGACGCTTGCGCGGCTTCTTGACCAGCGGCTTGCGCGGCTTATCCTTGTTCATACTCTTCACGATGTTCCGAATCGAAACTGGTTGGGCAGGTTTCGGATTCTCCGCCTCAGCCAGCGCCGCCATTTCGGCGTGATACTCTTCGGGAGTTCGCTTTCGGAAAACCTCGTCGCCGTATCGCCAAATCGCGGGCATATCCCCTAATGGTTCATAGTGCTCGGGAAGTTCGCCTTTTCTGCGCAGCAAGCAAGCAAAAGCACCTGCGCCGAGACCTTGGTGAGGGAAGAGGCGATAAGCCGGAAAGTCGGCAAACTTCGTTCGAAATTCGTCCAGTTGCGGAACCTCGACGGCCTCCATGTCCTCATGGGTTTTGAGAAACCATTCGACGACCTTCTCGTTTTCTTTGGGAGTGAAAGTGCAGGTCGCATACAACAGATGAGCACCCGTTCGAAGGCAGTGGTAGGCATTGCCAAGAATTCGCCGTTGACGTCCAACATTCATGTCGATCATGTTTGGCGACCAACAGCCGAGCGCCTCGTCACCTTTGGCAATGAGAGACTGACCGGAACATGGGGCGTCGCAAATGACCAGATCGAAAGCCTCACGATAGCGTCGGGCGTAGACTGATGGATCGGCGGACCAAACGACGCTGCCTTCACATTTACAGCGATTGAGGTTCCCAATAAGAGTTCCAGCACGCTTGCGCACCGTCTCGTTGCACAAAAGCAACTCAGGATGGAACAACCGCCACGAGAAGATCGCTTTCCCTCCTGGAGAGGCGCAAAGATCGAGAATTCGCTTGGGCGGAGTCTCGATCACGGTCATGGTCGACGCTGAAAAAATGGATGAGAAGTCAAGGGTGTAATATGCGCCCTTCTCATACAGCGGATGCTTGGCGGGCTTGAAGCTCGAATCACTGATGCGCTCAACAAAATCTGGTTGCCATTTCAGGTGTCGCTCACGGGGGAAAGCCTTAATTTCATTACGCCCCTGCATCACGATCATTGCTTGCTCGCGAGCTTCTCCGGCGAGCATGGACTCCAAGAACTCTTCTCGCTCATCTTCATCGGGGAACAGCTCATGCGCCGCCTTAAGCAGAAGTCGAGAAGCGTCCTTGGTGGGTTTTGCCATGACTAATGGATTCCTAGTACGAGTTCGGCGATTTGAACGGCATTAAGAGCGGCGCCCTTGAGGAGTTGATCGCCTGAGAGCATGAGCGAAATGGCGTTCGGATTGGAAATATCTTGTCGAATCCTACCCACCAGAACCTCATCGCGGCCGCTGGCGGCAAGAGGAGTGGGGAAGTGATTCGCTTCGCGATCGTCCACGAGGACGACACCCGGAGCGTTCGAAAGCGCTTCTCGAACCGCCTCGACTGAAGGGGCCGGTCCATCAAACTCCATCGTTACTGTTTCTGTGTGCGCCCGCAAGATCGGCACTCGAACGCATGTTACGTTAATCTTTAAGTCAGGCATGTTGAGAATCTTTCGAGTCTCTTCGATGACCTTCATTTCTTCTTCGTTGTAGCCTGTGTCACCGACAGCCGTGTTGTGGCTGAAAAGATTAAACGCGTACGTTTGGTTGAGGGTCGTCGCGGGGAGTTCCTCACCCAACAGCACGGCTTTGGTTTCGGATTCAAGCTGTCGCATCATTCCCGCTCCGCCGCCGCTTGCACTCTGATAAGTGCTGACGATCAAACGCTCAAGCCTGCCAAGTTTGAGAATGGGATTGATGGCCGTGCAAAGCAAAATGGCCGTGCAGTTGCCAACGCTGAAGAGGCGGTTTTCCGGTGTGTAGGTCTTCGGATTGACCTCGGGAACGATCAGAGGTACCGACGGGTCCATGCGAAAGGCACTGGAATTATCAACCACGAGAGCGCCAGCACTGAGAGCATCGGGGACTAATGCCTTGGAACGCGAAGCTCCGGCTGAGAAAAATGCGACGTCAATACCTTCAAACGCGCCAGGTTTCGCTTCTTCGATGGCGACCGATTCGCCTTTGAATTCGAGGGTTTTTCCAACCGAACGTTCGCTGGCCAGGAGTTTTAAGTTGCCAACGGGAAAAGAGCGTTGCTCGAACAATCGAAGGAATTCGCCACCAACGGCGCCGGTCGCACCAACAATTGCGACGCTATAGGTTTGAGACACTTCTAGTGTTCTACCTCAAATCGTGGTAAAACCTCTTGCATTCAGGAATCTTATCAACCTGTGCAATCATCGTGAATCGTGGCGTTTGGAGTAAGAAAGACTTCGTTGTAGACCTCCCTTTGGAGCCAACGAAACAGCTTTTTCGGGAAATATCGTATCCCGGCCCCCAAGGGTGCTTCAAGGTTCTTAATTTTGAGCAGGATGTCCAAGAAACCATTGACGGGCGTTGTGATTTTGGCGCAGATACTTGGGCGATCCTGATCAAGCGACAAGGCACGACCATTTTTAAGGCCAATGAGCACCAATATCCCATCCTTGTGCCGGCCGGTACCGTTCTGATGAGCCGAGCTCGCAACCTCGATATGCGGGTGACCAAAGGAAGTCACTCTTCGACGGTTATTCTTTGGAAAGCATCATCTTTGCCTAAACTCGCTTCGAGTTTCGACAAGTCAAAACGCTACCTCGCAGTCCAGAGTATTTTCCCGAATCACAACCATACGATGGACCTCATGCACCGAATGGTATCCGATCCAAACAAGAACTTTGAGCTGATGATGATCGGCATTCTGTACACGACGATCGGGTTAATGGTTTCTGGCAAAGACGAAATCAATCTCTCCTCGATCGACCATGCTTTTCCCGAATCAATGATGCCGTTGTTAGACATGGTTCGAAAGGACCCTGCCCGCCATTGGCCGGTGCCTGAGGCGGCGAATATCGTTGGATATTCTGGCCATCACTTCTCACGCGTTTTTAAGCAATATTCCGGCATGAAATTCCAATCGTTTGTCGAGCGGTGCCGAACGTCGTACGCCGTTGATCTGCTGATTACCACCAAGCTGTCAGTAGATACCATCGCGACAAAGACGGGTTTCGGGGCTCCCCAAGCTCTCCGAGATGCTTTTAAGGAAGTCCTGGGAATCATGCCGAGCGATCTTCGCGTCTTTCATCATAAATAGCTTGAAACCCAATGACATAAGTCCTTGTATAAAGCATTAAATCGTGAAATATTTAGCCGGCCCAATCATCTTCTTAGGATCTCTCATTGCTGGGTTCATCAGCCTGGCGAAGGCGGGAGGTATTCCCGAACGAGTACCGGTCCACTGGAATTTGGCTGGACAAGTTGATCGTTATGGCAGCAAGTGGGAAGGTCTTCTGTTCGTACCAATTTTTATGTTGGTGCTTGCGACGGTCTTTGCTTTGATCGGCGTTGTCGCCGGTAAGCGCTTGCGACCAAATACCGTTCGCGCTTTGAATATCGTTTCGGCGGCTTTGGTCGCGTTCATGGTCGCGATCCATTCGTTGATCCTTTCCGGAAATCCTCAAGGCATTCCGGCGATGATGCCAGCATTTTTGACGGGCTTATTGATGGTGCTTGGTTTTGCGATCAAGGGCGTCGAACCGAATCCATTTGTCGGGATTCGAGTTCCTTGGACGATGAATTCGCCCACAACTTGGCGAAAGACGCATGATCGAGCCAGCAAGCTATGGATATTCGGCGGTCTCCTTGGACTCATTCTGAGTGCCGTGGGCGTATCGCTCGTGATTCCTATCCTGATCTTTACGTTCGCTCTGCTTTATCCGATTTTAGATTCCTACATGATCTCAAAGTCGTCCTGACAGGTACCCTATTAGGCATCAATGCCCATTAGCGAAAGTGACGTTCTGGATGCCCTCCGAGTCGTCATGGACCCCGACCTTCATCGCGACATCGTAACCCTTGGGTTTGTCAAGAATGTCAAGATTGAGCTTCCAAAGGTTTCTTTCCAAATCGATCTGACGACGCCGGCTTGTCCGGTCAAAGAACAACTCAAGCAGCAAGCCGAGGACGCCGTCTCCGCCTTGCCCGGCGTTGGCGAAGTAGAGATCGAGATGACCGCCACGGTTCGACAAAGAAATCAAAAGCCGGAAGACTTGATCACGGGAGTCAAGCATGTGATCGCGGTGGCGAGTGGAAAAGGTGGCGTGGGTAAATCGACCGTGACCGTGAATCTTGCTTTGGCCCTGGCCGAGACCGGCGCCAAGGTGGGCATACTCGATGCCGACGTGTACGGCCCTTCGATTCCGCTCATGCTGGGGGCCCAAAACGAAAAGCCGTTCACCGAAGCGCAAAAAATTCTACCGGTACTGAAATATGGCGTTCAGACGATGTCTCTGGGCTACTTACTTGAAGACGACAGCGCTGTGCTTTGGCGCGGACCGATGGTGGCGGGGACCGTTCGCCAACTTTTGGCCGACGTCGAATGGGGAGATCTTGATTATCTTCTCGTTGACCTTCCCCCGGGAACGGGTGATGCGCCGATGTCGTTGGCGCAATTGGTGCCGCTTACGGGCGTGGTCGTGGTTTCAACTCCGCACAACGTCACGGCAAACATCGCCGGCAAGGCCGTGCAACTCTTCAAAAGACTTAATTCGCCAATCCTGGGAGTGATCGAGAATATGGGGCCTTACACGGACGCCACGACGGGTGAGACTCGCCAAATGTTTTCTGGCATGTCCGGTCATGATCTGGCCGAGCACTTGGCCGTTCCATACCTTGGCTCCGTTCCGTTCGATCCGCTCGTTTCACAATCGGGAGACGAAGGAATGCCCTCGGTTGTGGGACACCCTGACACGGCGCAAGCTCAAGCTTTCCGTCGTCTGGCGGGCGCTGTTGCTCAACAGGCCTCGATTCGGACGATTAGTGGTTAAAAAACTGTAAGAACCTGAAGGATTCGACCCGTATGGAACAGCGCATGCTTTAACAAGTCTGTGCTATTCGAAAAGGGCTCTTTCGTAACCAAGCCACGCGATGCAATCATTCGCGAACGTTTCAGCTTCGACAAACTGACAGTCGAAGTGGAAATTGGTCTTGATCGGTTGCTTGCCCTTGAGAACGAATGGTCGCGCTTAATCAGCACGCATATCACCGCATCGCCTTATTGCAGTTGGTCTTGGGTCCTAGGTTGGATTCGAGCCTTTCGGAAAGGGCGAGAGTTTATGACTTTGGTTTGTCGAAGCAACGGGCAGATCGTGGCGATCGTGCCTTTCACATGGCAAAAACGAACCAGCCCGCTCGAGCTTCGCAAGCTATGGATGCTCGGCTTCCATTCTGGAATTCGAACGAACGGGCTGACGGAAGAACCGATCTTCGCAATAGACAGCCATGCTGCAAATCATGAAATGATCTGGCCCGCGGTGCATGCGCAGCTTCGGGAGCTTGTCCTAAGAGGAGACTGGGATGCGGTTGGATATCGACGTTTTGGAAATGGACCAGAGCAATGTTCCGTTCTAGATTCGGAAGCAGGCACCATCGATGTGCGCAAATATTGTCGGGGATGCGAATATATCCAACTTCCTACCACTTGGGAGGACTATCTCAAGATGGTTTCAAAATCCATGCGCGAGAATATTCCGTACTATCGCAAAAAGTTTCATAAGGCTGGTTTCGACTTCCGAGTTGAAAATCTCGCTCCAGAAGAAGTGGCAGAAGGGCTCAAACGGCTGATTGGGCTTCATAAATTAAGAACCTATTCGGATGTGAGTCAGGAGCACTTTGATTACTTCGCTCATCCTTCGAGTCGGAAGCTGGCCTTTGAGGCAGTCGATGAAATGGTCCAACGTGGGGCAGCCCGCTTAGTTGTGCTTCGGGTTAATGATGAGATCATCGCGGCTCAAGTCTTTTTGCAAAACGAGCATACGCTCCTCGCTCACTACAGCGGCTTTGATCCGGCCTGGTCCAAATTCAGCCCACTTTTTGTGCTTCAATCCGAGGTCTTCCGCGCGGCGATCGAACAAGGTTATCGCACAATCAACTTGTTGAGAGGTAATGCAGATTGGCAACGACGCTGGGCTGCCCAAGCGACCAATCGGATTGTCGATGTGACCATTGCGAATCGATCGACGCTTTCACGCCTTCGTCAAAAGATTCGTCACCAAGAAGGCACGGCGTTTCGTAAGGTTTCACAATCAAATGCCGTTCGGAAGGTTCAGGCCACCGTCTTTGCGATGCAGACTCGACGAGCCTCTTAGAGTTCGTTGAGCCATTTTACGAGCGGCGTATCTCGATTTTCGTGAAGGAAAATCGAGGGGTACTCTTCCTTATTGATCCACCTGAGGATTTGAAATTTTTGGCCCTCAAGGGTTCTCGGTTCATCGGGCGTATCTTCCCACCATTGTTGGTTCTTCACACTAAACACGGGTACGGACGGTAGGGTAGCCCCAAGAGAGGAGTCGTTGCAGATGATTAGACCTTGGGCGCCAGTGATGGCTGCTTCCTTTGATTCCCGGTTGTAAACGTAGTGCTTCACCCGGTTGATCCGAAGGAATATTCGGAGGACTCTGCACATCGCGTCGCACCGCTCCCGGTTCTCATCCCAGGCATAAATTTCGATCTCGCGCTCTCCGTAAAAATTTGCAATGGAGGCCGCCACATAGGTTGCCGACATGAAGTCTCCAAAGCCAATTACTGCAAGTCTTTCAAACACCCGTGCGTTTAGTTTCCTCTATCAACGATAATGTTAGCTGATGGATGACTTTGAATTCGGAATAGAACCCGCCGAACTGAGTACGTCCGTGATGAATTTTAGCTTCGGAGCGGCTGGAAAAATAACGAGTTTGTGGATCAGTGAGGCCAATGGGGCCTTTGGTGGAGATCAGCAGTTCGTGTCGGGTCCTATCGTCATCGGTGACGAAACGTCTGATGAATACGTTCCTGGAACGATTTTGCTCGGAACACGGACCGACATCGAAGAACCGTGGATCGTGAGCCGAAACACGGGAGGGGATGTCCAAAATAGTGAAAACATCGTCGATATCGATTACGACTTTTCCCTCTTGAGTGACTTGACGGTCAAAGGCAAGTTCTACGAAAGCGTTGAACAACCAGGTGTCGTTGTTTGGGAAATTACGATTAAGAACAAAAGTCGGCAAAGCGTCGAAATTGGCGAGTTTGGATTTCCCCTCGCCCTACAAACATCCCTCGAAGGATTTCCGATTTCGGATGAGGGCATGAATTCTCTCCTCACCGAACGCTTGATTCTTCAAAAGCATATCGGTGGGGCGGGGAGCTATCTGGCCGCCAAGAAAGTTTGTGGCGATCCGCCTGGGCTGCTTATTTTCCCTGGCAAGGATACGTCCTTTGAGTTCTATCATAGTTCGCCCTTATCCCTGCGGCTGTCGCCGGGATGGCAGGGAATTCCAATCCTTTACATTCACTCTCGGGCGACGATTGAGCGCGAAGACTGGGGCGAGTGGTTCTTTGACCACACGTCGATCGTCATGGAGCCAAAAGAAGAGCGAACCTATCAGATCTGTTTCGCGCCGATCCTCGCGCGTCATGGATATGACGTGCCCCTCGCATTATCTGAGTATGGAGTTCCAACCTTTCGCCCCGTTCCGGGAGCGGTGGTGCCACAAGACGTGCCGTTGATCGTGGAAGTTTCTGGAACTCGTCCTGCCGAATTTTCATCGGATGATCCTGAAGCCGAACTGGATTCTGAGTCAGACGAGTTTGGCGGCACCGTCAGTGTTAAATCGCGCAAGACGGGGCAGAGCCGAATTCTGGTTAAAGATATGGACGACCGCGAGGCATGGGCACATATCTATGTCGTCAAACCGATTCGAGAGTTGGTCGAATCCCGGGCGAAGTGGATTTGCAAGCATCAAGTTGCCACCGAAGGTCCGTTCCAGTATGCGATCGTGCCGGTCGATCTCACTGAGGAACCCAAGCAGCTATCCGAATTCGATACCAGTTGGGCGATTACGTCGAGCTTGGCCGACGCCATCTTTCTCGCAGAAAAGAACAGAATTTACTTTGATCCCGATCAAGTGAAAGTCATCGACGACTACGTCGAAAAATTCTTGCTCATGCGCTTTCACAAGCCGGGCCAGGGCGCCTTTGGCGCGATCTGCCCTCCGTGGAAGGATTCGATCGCAATGGATGCAAGCCGGGCCCAACTCTACGTTCTGGCTGCCAAATTCTATCTCTCGTGCAGCGATCTCGCGACTTCGGCGAAATTGACGAGATCGTCTGAGGAATATGTTGATTTGGCCCATGAACTGGTCCGGGGCATGTTGAAGTTTGCCGACCGCGAAGGGTTTGTCGCCCAAACGCTTTATGGCGCCAACGAACTGTATCGCTTCGATGAATGGGAAGACTTACGCGATCACTTCCTCGATCGGTCTCGTCTGCCTTTTTGGAGCGGACGATATTTCTCGCTCGCAACGCTTGGTGAAGTCAGCGTGATGGCCGAATTGACGGACTCGATGAGTGCCACGGGGTCTGTCGAACAGCTTTGCCTGGCTCACAAGTCAGCCTCGCCCAACTGGTGGTCCTTTGGGGCCGAGCCGCGGCCGACAACCGATTATGAGGGACATGGTTATCTGCCTGACTATGCTGAAGTCTATCCGTCCTACACGTCGGTTGCGCTTTCGCAAGCAATGACGACTTGGCTCAAACGCGACTACACACGCCTCGACGAAGCCGGATTGAGGCTGGCGAGCGGGGGCATGTTGGCACCCTGGAGCCTTGTCCGCGAGGATGGCGCTCTGACCATGGGGTTCTGCCCCGACCTGGGCTCGTCTCAGCGAGGCATCGTCAGTTTTTCGGGCGACGCGGGCTTTGCCCTTGCCGACTACCTGCGGTACTCAACTGGCTATCTCTTGTCCAGTTTTGATCGTGGTTTCGTGCCATTGGGCGTTCATTTCGAATCCTATCCCCGCGATGGGATGACGGTCATACGGCTTGAACCTTGGGACGGAGTCGGTCGCCGCATCGTGGTGCGGCACCTTAATCTAACCATCGAAGTCGACGGTGCCAAGATCGACGTTGTCGAGTTTGATGTCAATCTCCGCTGGGCGAAGATCACACTGGACAACCCGACCGAAGCAATGAAGCGAAAGACGAAAATCGCGGTTGAGGGGCTTTGGGGTACCAAGTTTGTGGTGACCGACGCCGAAAGCCGTTTCGAAGAGGGGATTTTGAACCTGGAGACGACGGTCGAGGCCGGACGGCTCAAGGAAATCGAGATTCGCGTGGTGTGAATTTCTCCCCAAAACTCGAAGGTTTTGGGGAGATGAACGTTCTTTAGAATCGGGATCGCCGTCGGCGAATCAGCGCGAAGGTACCGGCGGCAACGGCGGTCAGCGATGCCGGCTCGGGTACCGGGGACGAGCCCTGAATTTTTACGGCGACATCGACGCTGTTAAAGTTGTTCCAAGTTCCGCCGCCATCGGTGCTGTATTGCTGGTCGGCGTTGAGACTGTCGCTGTTCCAAGCCCATCCTCCAGACAAATTCGCATCTGTTGTCGAAGCGACAAGATAATAGGTACCAGTTGTCAAGAGTGGGTTGAGCGCCGAGGTCAACACGTAGCTACTCACAACGTTAGATGGTGTGGAGACATTCACGGAGAATGATTCCAACGCAGTCCCAGGAACACCACCGTTGTCTCCACAAATGGAGATATCGTAGTTGCCGGTATTTGAATTGAAATTCCCGAGAGGCAGTTCGATGCTGGTCAGATTGTAGGTTCCCGTGACGGTGAACGGGCGAGAAAGATATTGCGCGGCCGAGATTGACCATCCGCCAGTTTGATAACCAGGCGGTGTGACCCCATAGGTGTCAAGGATAACGTCGGCGTGTGCCACGATCGCGGCTCCGACAATGCCCAAAGAAGCAAGTGTTCGAAATGATAGTTGAGTCATATAGCCCTCCAAAACTCCTGTCGCCGCAGGAGTGAACGCAATGCCTTAAACATTGCATTTATACAATATACAAAACTTAATCGAAGAAATACAAGCACCATAGTTATTGCTCCGCTTGAATCGTGAAATCCTCAGTGGAGGCAGTTCAGAGGGTAAACTTGACCTTTAATGAGTGAAACGGTTCTCGTTCTCGGCTCCGGACCGATTCGCATCGGCCAAGGCATTGAATTCGACTATTCTTGTGTTCATTGCGTCTGGTCTTTGCGAGATATGGGCTATCGAGCGATCCTTGTCAACAACAACCCAGAGACCGTTTCGACCGACTTCGACACTTCGAATGGCTTATATTTTGAGCCCGTAACCCTCGAAGACGTCATGGACGTTATCAGCCACGAAGAGCCGATGGGTGTGGTTTGCCAGTTTGGCGGCCAGACGGCGATTAACCTTGCGGCGGGGCTCCAATCGCGGGGTATCCAAGTTCTCGGTACGACTCCCGAAGCTATCGCCGAAGCAGAAGACCGTGAGCAATTTGACGCTCTCCTCGAAAAACTTGGCTTCCAACGTCCGAAGGGAAGAGCGGTTCGATCGCTCGAAGACGCAGTGAAGGTCGCCGAAGAAGTTGGGTATCCGGTTCTCGTTCGCCCAAGCTTCGTTCTTGGCGGACGCGCGATGGAAATCGTCTTTAACGAAGAGCACCTCCGTTCTTTCTATGGCGAAGCCGAGTCGGCCAACCCAGGGCAGCCAGTCCTCGTTGACAAGTATCTTTTAGGTAAAGAAGCCGAGGTTGACCTGATCTCCGACGGAGACGATGTACTGATTCCCGGGATCATGGAGCATATCGAGCGAGCAGGGGTCCACTCGGGCGATTCGATGGCGATCTATCCGCCGGTAGCGCTCAGCGACGACGAAGTTACTCAGATGTGCCGCATGGGCATTGAGATTGGACGAGCCCTCAAAGCAAAAGGGCTGGTCAATATTCAGTTTGTTATCGTTGACGGAGTCGCTTATATTCTGGAAGTGAACCCGCGAGCCAGCCGTACCGTTCCATTCTTGAGTAAAGTCACAGGTATTCCGATGGTCGATCTCGCCACTCGCTGTATGATGGGCGAGAAGCTGAAAGACTTGGGCTATGGAACCGGCTTGTGGACGCTGGACACGACCAAAGGCGCAGAATATTCCGGCGAGAAAGGTACCAAACACTCTCCCATTTACAAAGGAAGAATCTTAAACGTTTTTGACGAAGCGGTGACTCAGACGAAGTCGAGTGTTTATGCGGTCAAGGCGCCCGTCTTCTCCTTCCAAAAGCTTCGCAAAGTCGAGCCGTCTTTGGGGCCAGAAATGAAGTCGACGGGCGAGATCATGGGCATTGATTCGACCTACGAAGCGGCGATCTACAAGGCTCTTTTGGCGGCGGGAATTAACTTTAAGGGCTCCGGCGCTGTCTGTGTGACCGTGAGGGACCAGGACAAAGAGCAGGCGGTCGACATCGCTCGTCGCCTGAACGCAAATGGCCGAAAAGTCGTAGCAACCCCCGGCACCGCAGCCTATCTTCAGTCACAAGGTATCGAATGCGAGCGAGTCAATAAGATTCAAGAAGGGTCCCCAAACCTCCTGGATTTGATCATGGAGGGCGGTCTGAGCATGATGATCAACACGGCTAGCCTAACCGAGACAAGCGAAAGCGAGGCCGCGCGCATTCGGCGGGCTTGTATCGAGACTGGTGTTCCTTGCGTGACCGCGATCGATACGGCGTCGGCGCTGGTACGTGCATTAGAGATTTATTCGGATCCATCGCAGAGTGATTGTAAGCGGTTGGACGAATATTTCACTCTGGTGTAGATTCTCTAGAGAGGCTGTTGCTCATGTGGAGTGTGCGGATTTATCCGCGCTTTATCCTGTCGCTAGACCCCGCGAGCAAAGCGAGGGAAGGAAGCGAAGCTTCATCGGGGCCGAGACCTGTCTCGCTGAACTTTGGGTTATTCGTGAACTCATCATCTTGGGTCAAGCAAATTTAGAATTGCTGCAACCCAAAACCCAAGCGAGTTGTTCTCCTTGGTATGGCAAAGAAGGAAAAGCTCAAATTGATTCGCCTTACTTTTTCCCAGTGCCTCAGCTGCGGTTGGATCGGCATCATCGTTGCCCTGTTTGTCGTCCCGTTGGTCCTGATTCTGCATAGCCAGGGTTGGTACCAGGAGGAGGGAAAAGTCGGCTGGACTCTACCTCAGCTGTTTAAAAGTAAGCCTCGGCGTCGCGGGCATATCAAACGGAACCCTTTCATCTTGCTGAGCTAACTCTGCGATACCAGTTGCACCTTCTCGTCAATCACCAAAGGAAATCGAATTCTCGATCCTTGCAAAATGACCACTCGGCGCTCTGGCCGTTGAGTATTTTCCGGATTCAGACTCAAGTGCAGAAAAGAACTCGTTCGGATCGACACATCGGTTAGAAATTCGATTTCGACAACATCCTCGCCATCGCCATTCGGAAAAGCCTTTACATGCAGTTTCCCGTTTTCCTGAAGTTTGATCGCAATGTCATCGGGTTGGACGCAAAACCATTCCCAGGTGAAATCCTGCATCCCTCGCCGTTTGGCATTGACGGCGAAGCCATTTCTGAATCGGCTCAAGCGATATGCAAGTTCGAGGTCCCACTCAGAGTCAAGGGCAACGTTACAAGCCTGATTGATTGAGTCGTCCTCAGCAATGATCCAAAGCACGTAGGTTTGACACAACTTTGGCGCCGATTCTTTGATTTCGGATTCAGAACCTTCGAAGCAGTCTATGACTTTATACCGAAGTAACCCTAAAGTCTCTGTTGCATGCGGATCGGCAGTAAAGGTCTTCGTATCCACCGGACGTGAATGCTTAGGCATCTTACCTGTCATTTTAAGCCACCCATATTTCAAGATCATTTTCAGATATTGCTTAGGCTGCATCGAGAATGGCTCGCCAGATTTCATGAGAACCCTGTCTCATAGTACGGCATATTGTTAAGAAACGTTGATCCCGCTTAAAAACCCACTACTGCGCAACGATCAGGACCAATTGGATTCCGACATTCGATGAAGTCATACTTAAGTCATGGCTCTAGCTGTAGGTACCATAGCTCCCGATTTCACTCTTCGACGCAAAACCGCCGAGGGGATGTCCGACGTCACGTTGTCCGATCACCGAGGTAAAGATGTGGTGGTGCTTCTCTTCGTTCCGGGAGCGTTTACCCACGTATGTACGGACGAGTTTTGTCAGCTCAGTAATGGCACGCAGGAGATTCCAGGTGCCGTCGTCTATGGCATTTCGGTTGATTCGGCATACTGCCAGGAAGCTTGGGCGAAGGCCGATGGAATCTCTATTCCGATGATCAGCGATTTCACACACAAGGTGACACGGGACTACGATGTGGTTCTAGAGAGTCTGAGCGGAATGGGTCCCGCGTCGCTGCGAGCTTCGTACGTGATCGACCGCGAAGGAAAGGTCAGTTACGTCGAAGTAACAAAGAGTACGCTGGACATGATCGACTTTGACAGCCTGAGAATCGACCGCGAAGGAAAGGTCAGTTACGTCGAAGTAACAAAGAGTACGCTGGACATGATCGACTTTGACAGCCTGAGAGCAGCAGTCGCAGCGGCGAGCTAATTACGAGCACTAAGCTGCGCCCCTCATGGGGAGCCGGTGAGCAAATCGTCGCAATTTAGGCAAATGGTGATCCGCGAACCGGAGGGGTGTTCACATCAGAAGTATTTACCCCTCCGGTTTCCTCGTTCCTCGGTCGCCGACTCCCCATGAGGGGAGTAGCCCATCTTCCATTGCATCAACTGTTAATGCAAGATTCTCCACATTCTTCGGCTTCCGTATTCAATCACGCTAACGTAGTGAATAAACTCAAGCCGGAATGAAGATTGGTTTGTTCATCGCTCTCTTTGGAGACAAGTCGCTTGACGATGCGCTCGATACCTGTGTTGCGGAGGGCATTCAGGCGGTTGAAATAGGCTGTGGCGCTTATCCCGGCGCAGCACATCTCGACATCCCCGCGCTGTTGGAGTCGAAAGCCAAACGCGACGAATTGCTCAATAAGATCGAAAGTCGTGGGCTCACCCTTTCGGCGCTGAGTTGCCATGGCAACCCGATTCACCCGGTCAAATCGATTGCAGCGGATCATCACAACGCTTTTGTCAACGGTGTTCGCCTTGCTTCTGCACTCGGAATCCCGGTCGTCAACGGATTCAGCGGATGCCCGGGCGATGGTCCCGACGCGAAAAATCCAAACTGGGTGACCTGTGCATGGCCTGATGAATTTCGCGACATCCTCGATTGGCAGTGGAATAGCTCGGTCATTCCTTATTGGAAAGAGCAGGCTGCATTCCTCAAAGCTCACAACGTGAAGTTCGCCATCGAAATGCACCCTGGTTTTGTCTGCTACTCGAATGATACGTTGCTGAAGCTCCGCGACGGAATCGGCGCTGACGGAGACGCCATTGGCGCAAACTTCGACCCTTCACACCTGTGGTGGCAGGGCATTGACCCAATCGCCGCAGTTCGAGAACTCGGTCAGCAGGGCGCACTCTACCATGTCCACGCCAAAGACACGAAGATCAATCCTTACACTTCGAGCCTTAACGGTAACTTGGATACCAAGTCTTACGGCGACATCGGTGGTCGGTCGTGGGTGTTCCGCTCAGTTGGCTACGGACACGGCGTCGAGTGGTGGAAAGACTTCTGTTCGACCCTTCGAACGGTCGGATATGACTACGTCTTGAGTATCGAACACGAAGATGGCCTCATGAATCCGATGGAAGGTTTGCGAAAGGCTCTGGATGTTCTTAAGCAGAGCGTCATCCAAGAGTCCGCTGGCGAAATGTTCTGGGCGAGAGACTAAGTTTCGCTCGTCAGCCAAGTAATAGCCTTCTGCTCGAAAAAGCAGAAGGCTTTTTTGTTGAGACATTGCAGCGTGGAGTTGGTAATGATTGACAACACGACACGTCCTAAGGATTGTCAGAACACTCTGGGGAGAGTGCGACGCCAAGAAAGGTTTTGGGGAAGCGCCGATGATATTGGTAACGATTGGGTTATTTGCGACTTTGGGATTTGATTTTCTTGTGGCTCCAAACGTGAGCTTCGAAGAAGCAGAATCAAAGCGACTTTCGGAAAAGAACTTTCGAAGCGTCCAGTATTACACGGTCAATTGGCCTTATGGTCGATTCTTGATCCAGGCAAAAGCCGAATTATCAGACCAAGGATGGAAGATAGACGATCACTCCACGCTGGCCACGAATCTAATCTATTTCGATCGTGGCGAGTGGGAGATGTGTTATTTCAAGCCTAATCAATCGCCATTGGCCACCTTTACGATCTATCCCAGCACGCCACAAGGCAGGGAGTTAGCAGCAAAACGAAAAGAATTTGTTTCCTGGCTCGAAAATTATGCAAAGGATGAGGGATTTACGCTCGAGGGGGTCGGACTCGATGATAATACGATCCTTTTTCCATTTGGCGAATATAAGACCTTGTTTTACATCGGAGGCGGTCAACATGCACCGTTCAAAATCTATCGATTTGACGCCGGGAACGCGAAGCCGACTTGGTCCGTGAGCCTTGGCCCAATCTCAAAGGAGGAACGCTCAAAGTTGGTGGGCACTTTGTTTCGCTACCTCGGCAACGCCAATGATGTTCGCACCACGTCTCGGCATGAAAAGGTCCTTCCTGACATTCCAATCAACGCGTATCAGGATCTCGTAGCCGTACGGTCTTTTGTACATATTTATCCAATGCATGGCAACAGCGGTATCCAGAGCGGATACATAGACCCGAGTGGCATCCCTCACTACATTAATTTCGACCTGATCGGGCGGGATTTCCAATCGCCTTGGGCCGAAGAGAAAATGTATTCAAGTCAACCATAATCATCAAAAGATTATGCGAGCGATTGTCCAGCGCGTATTGAATGCCTCCGTCCAAATTGACGGAAATGTCGTCGGGCGTTGCGAGCAAGGCTTTTTGCTGCTCGTTGGCGTTCATCGTGATGACACACCTGCCGAAGCCAAGAAGTTAGCCGAAAAGATTGCAGGTCTACGAGTCTTTAACGATGAAGAAGGGAAGATCAATCTCAGCCTAAAAGACTTTCAGCCACATCTCCAAGTGCTTGCGGTGTCGAATTTCACCGTCTACGGCGACGCTCGCAAGCAGCGACGCCCCAGTTTTATGGAGTCCGCCGGGTTTGAACTTGGAAATAATCTCTTCTCTAAATTCGTCAATGAATTAAGAGCCTTGGAAATTGAGGTTCAAACGGGAGAATTTGGGGCGGATATGCAAGTATCTTTAGTGAACGACGGACCGGTAACACTGGTGCTTGATGTCGATGCTCCAAAAAGTTCGTGATTATGGAGTAACGAGCCTGCACTCGGTTCGTCCTATCCTCAGAGTCAACTGAATAGGACAAAACGAGGATGGTACGTGGTTTAACGATGAGTTTGAAAGCAACGGCTACAGCCAGACTGGACTTAGATTCCGACGAGTCCCTGGTGCGCCGTGCCCGAGAAGGGGACTTCGATGCGTTCGAAACTCTTTTCGATCGGCATCGCTTACTGGTTTACCGCTTTGCTTATCAAATGGTGCAGCGTCGCGACGATGCTGAGGACATGGTTCAAGAAGCCTTCGTTCGTGCTTACCAGAACCTGCACCGCTACCGAGACGAGGCAAAGTTTACGACTTGGCTTCTCCGCATCGTGTCGAACCTGTGTACCGATCAAGCTCGAATGACCCAACGACGGTCAAACCTGGAACAAAAAGAAGCAGTAGGCGCTCTCGATTGGATGACCATTGGGAATTTCGAAAATCCGATCGATAATCTAGAAGAGGATCGGCGACGATTCGCACTTCGCAAGGCAATTGCCGCTCTGCCTGAACATCATCGGCAAATGATCGTGATGAGAGACATCGAAGAACGAGAATATAGCGATATCGCTGACGTACTCGGTTGTACCGTTGGCGGCGCAAAGCTTCGCGTCCTCCGAGCAAGACGTGCTCTTCGCGATCGAATTGCTCCATTGTTGGGAGAAGATTCAAATGTTTGAGAAGAAGGAAGATCAATTATTCGATTACGCGTTTGGCGAATTGGATGCGCACGAAGCGCAGATATTTGAGGCCAGTTTATTGAACGACAAAGAATCGCTTGCCGAAGTCGACTTTTTGCGGACGATGAAAGATGATCTCGCATCGTTTCGCGATATCCCTGAAATGCAGTTCTCGAAGGAGCGATTGCGTGCGGCGATTCTTGAGCAAGGTCTCAAGCCAAAGCGGCCAATGACCCAATGGCTCAACTGGATATTGGCGCCCACCGCCGCGGCTTGTGTGATCGCTCTTGGCTTTGTGCTGATGAATGGTGTTTCTCACAAAGACACGCAGTTCATCCCTGGGCCGAACAGTTTTGCGCTGAAGTCTGAGCCATCAAAGATTGGTGCACCGATCATGTCGGGAGATTCGTCTCAACCGGTGATTCATTCGACGCCAGTCGCGACGAATTCGAAGGATAGCGCTCACACCTTGAGTCGCCCTGTCAAGAGCGAAGTGGTTCACCACGCCCGAAGACATAAGGCAATCACAAGCGATAATACGTCGACAGCCAATTCAGGCATGGTCATGGTGGCTTCTAACGATATTTCGGATTCCGCGAAGCGTCCGGTTGCCGCTCTTGCATCCGACTCGCATGAATCTGCCAAAGCGGATGCGGGAGTTTCGGCAGGGGCGCGGGATGCCGCCTTCGATAATTCGGCAAATTCAGATGCGATGAAGGTCGCGTTCGGAAATACTTTTGCAACAACGACGACATCCGACTCGAAGATGATCGAAATCGACAATGACAGCGACTCAGGGGTTGGAGCAGCGGTCGCAACCGAGGTAAATAATACGGCTAATGTTGTTATTGGCGGCTAATATTGCGTGGACCCTCGCGACGACGGGGCAGCTTTCGCAGGCTGAATCCCAGACATGGAGCAAATTACGACCTTCTGTCGGCACGCTATCCAATAAGGGCTTGGCAATGGGACCCGTGGCGTTCATCTCCAATGATGGCTACGCGATCGCGAATAGTATGCTGGTTCAACGTGGAGCGACAGAGATCGTCACGTCTGCGGGAATTGCCTACAAATTTCAGGTGGAGTCCACCGACGTGGCTTCGCAACTGAGCTTGCTCAAAACTTCGGCACCGCCGATTGGTGTCGTAGCGGCTCAGGTGGCCGATGCTTCCGACGGACAGTCCGGGCCGATTCTCGCTGTTCTTACGAATGGCGTTCTCAGAGCCGAACTCGGTAACGGGATGAAAATTGGTATTGACCAGAAAACTCGTCGGACGTTTCCAATTCAAGAGATTCGAGTTGAGCAGCCTGTTTCACAGATGGGCGGAGCCCTCCTTTTTAGCCGGAACGGTCGTTTGATCGGGGCGTTTTTTGCGTCGCTGCCTCAGCAAAATCTTAATAGTCAGCAGCAAACGCTCTCAACTGGCAATCAGTCGCAAGAAGCGAATCAACTTAAAATTCTCAGCTATAACCAGGCGAATAGTCGAAACCTCGGTCCACAAGGTCTTGTCGTTGGCTACACACCTACTTGGGAAGTGACGAGCAAAGCGGTAACAGGATTCCTAAGCCCAGAAAAGCGCCCCCAATATGGCTTGCTTGGCGTCTTTGTGAAGGATAACAAAGTCAGTGGTGTTGAAATTACTGAGATTCAGAAGGGAACCGGGGCCGAATCAGCTGGATTACAAGCCGGTGACATCATTATCGGCATCAACGGGCTTGCCATTCGAACACAGGTCGATTTCTCACGGGCGACGTATCGGCTCATTCCGGGCAGCATTGTGACAGTGTCCTATCAACGGAATGGAACGAACGCCACCGCACAGGTCACAATAGGATCTCAGCTTGCTGAAGTTGACGGACATCAGCAATCCGCCACTGTATCGACCGATTCCCTTGAAAATCGTTAATTTGGGGTTCAAAAACAAACTCGACCTGTGACCCCTGATCGAATCGCGAAAAGGTCTCGTACATTCCAAATGCCACGCCTCTGAAATTCTTCTTTCCTGGCGTGGCGAGCGAAAGATTGGCGTGAGTACCGTCGCTGCCCATCGATCGGCATGACGAAATCGTGATTCCGGAAGAGTAGAAAACGGGTCGCGGATTTGCCATGCCGAAAGGCTGAAGCTTCTCAAGCTCTTCGAGTACCGCATAGTCGACTTCATCCTCTTCAACGACGGCCGTGAGTTCAATCGCCGGAATAAAGTCTTCGGGCTTGAGAAGTTGAGCCACATATTGGTTGAAGGCCATGTGGATCGTATCGACCTTTTCAAGCTCAAAGGCGATGCCCGCAGCCATCGCATGTCCTCCACCCGAAACAATCGAAGGGTAGTTTTGAATCATGGTGGCAAGATTCAAGCCTGGGATGGATCGCCCCGATGCTTTACCTTTGCCCGATTCGGGATCGATGCAACCGACGAACGCAGGTCGGTTAAATTTCTCTTTGAGCTTGCCCGCAACAATTCCTACCACGCCCGGATGCCAGTCTTCCTTAAAGATTAAAATGGCGTTGGGAAGGGAAGTCATCGACTCGACCAATGCGACGGCCTCATCGATCATCTGATCTTGAACCATTCGCCGGTCTGTATTGTGACGGTCGAGCTCCATGGCGAGCCGCATGGCGTCCGTAGGCTCCTCGGAAAGCAATAACTGAAGGGCCAAAGCCGCGTCATCGATACGTCCGGCGGCATTGAGGCGCGGACCTAATTTGAATCCTACGTCATAGGAGGCCACTCGGCCCTTGATTTCCGAAATCTCCTTCAGAGCGACAATGCCTTTCTTCTTTGTTTCTGAAAGCCTTTCGAGGCCAAACTTGGCGATGATGCGATTATCGTCAACCAGCGGCATGACGTCGGCGATGGTGCCAAGTGCGGCTAGATCGAGGTAGTTTCGGCGATAGCTGGAAACAGAATTGGAATCGAATTCGCGGGCAATGCCCTCACAGAGGCGAAATACGACGCCTGCGCCACTGAGCGCCGAAAAAGGATATTTTGAGTCAGATCGATGCGGATTAACGACTGCCTGTGCGTTGGGCAACGTTTCCTTAAGCTCGTGGTGATCAGTGACGACAACTCGCATTCCGTGAGCGCGAGCCGCCTCGACTTGATCGTGTGCCCCAATGCCACAGTCGCAGGTTAAAAAGAGCTTAGCGCCCTTTTCCTTGGCCTCGTGAACAAGGGCCATATTGATCCCGTAGCCTTCCTTGGTACGATGCGGGACATGCGTATGGACGTTGCAGCCGATCTTCTTGAGGAATCGGTCAAGGATGGCGGCTGACGTGACCCCGTCGACGTCGTAATCGCCATGAACAAAGATCAGTTCGCCTGAGTCTTTGGCCCGCAAAATCTCGTTTCTGGCGCTGGCATAATCGGGCAGCAGTTCAGGGTCGCCAAGGTCATCCAATGAGGGGTTTAGGAATTTTTCCGCTTGAGCCGGACTGGTCATGCCTCGTTGAACGAGAACCTTGGCCGTTAAGCGGTGAATACCAAGTTCCTTGACAAGTCTCTCAACTGCGGCAGAGTCGACCTCAGGAAGAATCCACCTTTTGCCAGTTGAGGAGATATGCATAAATAAAATGATCCTCTCGCCAAAGATGGCGAGAGGAAATTCTTAAAGTTTTTCGACTTGGTTGAAGTCGAGTTCGACGGGGGTATCGCGACCAAAAATGTTGATGAGAACTTTGAGTTTCTCTTTGTCGGTCATGACTTCTTCGATCTTGCCGCTGAAATCGCTGAATGGGCCTTCGACGACACGAATATTTTCGCCCTTGTTCCATGCGACCTTCGGAGCCTCTTGGCTCTCGGCGAGGTTACTCATGATCCGCATGACTTCGTAATTCTCAAGCGGAATCGGCTTATTGCCCGACTGAACGAAACCAGTGACGCCGCTCGTCGATTTGACAAGCTTAAAGGCGTCATCCGACATCATCATATTGACAAGAATATAGCCCGGAAAAACTTTGCGATCCTTTTCGACACGCTTGCCGTTTCGAGTATGAAGTTCTTTTTCGGTTGGGATGAGAATTTCAAAGATGTCGTAATCCCAAAGACCTTCAACTTGAGCTCTTCGAGTTAGAACGTCACGGACTTTATTTTCGTGACCAGCAATGGTGTGAACTGCGTACCAAGATTTAGGCATTGTTACTTTGTTCCCGTCTTTGTAATGATTCCGATCAGCGAGTCAAAAACGAACCCGAGACCGGCCATGACCACCGTGAGAAGAAGGCAAACCACAACGACCACGCCAAAAAGACGGTTCGTATCTTTATAAGTTGGCCAAGTTACCTTTCGAAGCTCTCGCTTCACTCCTTCAAAAAAGGATTTTGGGCCTCGCTTTGATTTCGGAAGAGGTAACGATGACCTTGGTGTAGTTTCTGACATATACAGTTTTGCCCGCCTCTATTGATTGGGGGAGTTAATAGGATACCTATTTCCGACGCCAAAGATCAGCGAGATATCGCGTGGATTTTAATCTTCTTGATGCCATCCGGAGCATCGAAGCTGATGACTTCGCCGGGAGCATGGCCGAAGAGTGCGGTTCCCATTGGTGACTCGGAGCTCAAATAGTCTTTGTTCGGGTCAGCTTCGATCGACGAAACGACGCGCACTTCGAAGGTATCTCCATATTCGAGATCCTCAACTTTCACAAGCGATCCAAGGCCAACATTGTCCGTGGGAATATTTTCAGGCTCCAACTCGGCGGCATGGCTCAAGATTGAGCGAAGCTCGGCAATTCGATTTTCAACGAATGCTTGCTCCGTCTTCACTTGATCCAGTTCCGAATTGTCTTCGCTGAATTCACCGTGCTGTTGGCTTTCGCGGATTCTTTCTGCGATTTCCGCACGAGTTTCACCGGTTAGGCGAGCTAGTTCGGCGCGTAAATCCGCGTGCCCCTCCTTTGTCAAAAGGATGGTCGAACCTTGGTCGATGATCAGCTCTGCTTCACTCATATGTTATGTTTCCGCGCTTCGAGGCCCGAGAGTATAGCCTAAACCTCGTTATCGTCTATACGAATTCTTTGTATCAGACGTTCAAAACTTCAGGAAAATTCCATGTTTTTCTGAAAGTGGTGTCATCATGACAGGACTCTTTACGTGAAGTTGCTATGAAATGGCTCCCTTATCTTAAAAAGACGCTTGTTTTAATATTGGGTCTTTTTGCCTGTCTTGGATACGGTCAGTCCAATTTCTTCACAACTTTGAAGATTGAAGCCACGGTCGTTATTAAACAGCATTCGATGGGTTCTGACCTCGTCGAGATCACAATTCTCGGCGCGGACTACCCAGAGCGCGTGTTGGAAGAAAAGGTCGCTACCTTGGGAAAGGAGCTGGGGGACGAACCGCGAGGCGTCCAAATCTCGGCGATTGAAGGTGGGTTCGTGAAATGCACCTTTGCTGTGAACAATTTGATCACCGCTGAGTCGCCCAAAGTCAATATTGCCGCCATCGCGCGGGCTTTGGCATTTGGTGATCGTCCATTGCGATCCTTTAGCGTCTTCTTCGATGGTCTTAATCCCGACAGTTCGATTCCTTCTCGATACTTTGCTGAAAATGTTTGGCTCATGGAAGGAATTGGAATGAAAAGTCCCCGCGGCATCGAATACCGGGTCAAGGTCATCACGAATGATCCAAATCAGGTCATGATGCCCGGAAAAGACCAGAAGCCGCCAAAGATTGAAAATGCTAATTCTGGCGGTGGATCAAAATTATTGATTTTTGGTGGCATTATTTTGGGTGCGTTCGCAATCGGGCTGTTGGTATACTCCGCCCTATTACGACCGCGACCCAGCGGGAAGTAAGTTTTGGCTAGATTTCGAGGAAAGGTTCAGTAAATGTTTGACGTTAATTCACTAACACTCGTCCAACTCTGCGAATTGGGCTTTGAAAAAGGCTCGTCGGACGTCATGGTCAAGGGAGGACGTAAGCCGGCCATGAAGCTCCACAGCTCGGTTTACGAACTACACCCTGAATTGCCGGATATTGACGAAAAGAACGCAACGCGAATGATCTATGAGGTCATGAACGATCGTCAAAAGAAGATCTTCGAAGAATGCTTCGAAATGGACCTTGCATTCGAAGTGCCAGGCAAGTGCCGCGTTCGCTGCAACATTTACATGGCCAAGGGTTGTCCAGCTGTCGTCATGCGAACGATTCCGTTTAAGATTCGAACCCTTGAAGAACTGGGTATGCCGAGCGTGCTTGGAGAACTCACCAAGCATAAGATGGGATTGATTCTCGTTACCGGACCTACGGGTTCCGGTAAGACGACGACGCTCGCCGCGATGCTTGACATCGTCAACCGAGAGCGCGCCTGTCACTTGGTCACGATCGAAGACCCACTTGAATACGTCCACTTCGACAAGGCGGCCTACATCAGCCAACGTGAAGTCGGTATCGACACCCTCGACTTCCAACCTGCACTTCGTGCCGCTCTCCGTGAAGCACCCGACGTCATTCTCGTCGGCGAAATGCGCGACACCACCACGATGAGCGCTTCGCTTCAAGCTGGTGAAACCGGCCACTTGGTCTTCTCGACCGTTCACACTTCGAGCGCGTATGAAACCATGGACCGAATTATCAACATGTTCCCGCCTCACGAAAAGCAGCACCTCTGCCAACGAATGGCGAACTCGCTCCGCGCAATCATTGCGCAAAAGCTCGTTCCTACCGCCGATGGTAAGGGACGTGTCTGCGCCGCCGAAATTTTGATTTGTACGCCGACGGTTACGAAGGCGATTGAAGACGGTCACTTCTCGGATCTCTACCAGCACATGAACGAAGGAACCTATTGGGGCATGCAAACGATGAACCAGAGCCTTCTGAAATATGTCCGGGCTGGCATCATCACCGAAGAGATTGCGATCCACAACGCAGGTGTGGCCTCTGAATTGAAGCAAATGCTTCGAAGATAACTAGTATCAGTTTGGCTATGGTGTTATGCTTCATTTCACCGGCCTTGAGAGGAGATATTATTGGCATTACCAATCGATGATCTGCTGCGTGAGCTAGTAGAGAAAGACGCTTCGGATTTGCATTTGAAGGCGGGACAACCGCCGTGTATGCGCATCCGAGGCGATCTTGTTCGGCTGGACGTCCCTCCCATCAGCGCCGAGGAACACAATAATCGCCTTTACAGCATTCTTAACGAAGAGAGACGACATCGGCTTGAAACAATTAAAGAAGTCGATCTGAGTTACAATGTGCCTGGCTTAGCCCGGTTCCGAGTCAATATGTTTTGGCAACGGGGGAATATCGGAGCAGTTTTTCGGGTCATTCCTTTTAATATCCGAACGATCGATGAACTTGGCCTCCCTCAGGTTTGTAAACAAATTTCGCTTTTGTCACGCGGCCTTGTGCTGGTGACGGGGCCTACAGGCTCAGGAAAATCGACTTCGCTGGCCGCGATGATCAATCATGTGAACCACACCAAGCGGTGTCATATCATGACGATCGAAGACCCCATCGAATACGTTCACAAGGACAATATTTCGATTATCAACCAACGGGAGCTTTCGACCGACACACATTCCTTTGCCCACGCCCTGAAGCACGTGCTGCGTCAGAATCCAGACATCATTCTGGTCGGCGAAATGCGCGATCTTGAGACGATTCAGCTTGCGATTACGGCCGCTGAAACCGGACACTTGGTCTTTTCCACTCTCCACACCGTCGATGCCGCGCAAACGATCGATCGAATCGTGGACGTTTTTGAGCCGGATCAACAGGCCCAAGTGCGGACTCAACTTTCGGTTACGTTACAAGCGGTAATTTCACAGACCTTGATTCCACAAAAAAGTGGAAAGGGAAGAATAGCCGCCTTTGAAGTCATGGTTGCGACCCCATCGATTCGGAACATGATTCGAGATGGTAAGACCCACCAGTTGCCAACCGACATTCAAACTGGCGCGCAATACGGTATGCAATCTCTTGACGGACACCTTTTGAAGCTCGTCGAACAGGGCGAAATCGAATTTGAGGACGCTTTGGCAAAGTCCTCGAATGTTTTCGAATTCCAGCACCGTGCTCAGCAGCATGGTCTTCTTGGAGGTGGACCCAGTGCAGTCCGTTGAGTTCTATCTGCGCCGTTGCGTCGAAGTCGGAGGATCGGACGTCCACTTCAAGACCGACTCGGGTCACGTTTACATTCGGGTCAACGGAGATCTGCAACTTGTCGAAGCCGATCCGTTTCACAACCGAGAATTTCGAACCGAGCTATTCAAGTTGTTGCGCCCTGAACAAAAGGAGCTTTACGAGAATGAATTAGAGCTTGACTTCGCAATCGAGGTTGAGGGGATTTCAAGGTTCCGTGGGAACGTCTATCAGCAGAGAGGCTATACGCAGGCCGCTTTCCGCGTCATTCCCTACGAAATCCAAAATATGGAAGATCTCCATCTTCCACCCGCAGCCTATGACTTTATTGAACGTCCCCGTGGCTTGGTCTTGGTGACGGGCCCGGCAGGGTCCGGAAAATCGACATCGCTTGCGGCGATGATCGACAAGATCAATCGTACTCAGCCAGTTCACATCGTCACCGTCGAAGACCCCATCGAATTCGTCCACATGGACCACATGGCATTGGTAAATCAGCGGGAACTGGGTAACGACACAAATTCATTTGCCAATGCCCTGAAGTACGTCCTTCGACAAGACCCAGACGTCATTCTCGTTGGCGAAATGCGCGATCTCGAAACGATTCATCTGGCGATTACGGCTGCCGAAACGGGCCACCTCGTCTTCGGAACCCTACATACTGTCGATGCCGTCCAGACAGTGGACCGAATCGTCGACGTCTTTCCCACTCACCAACAACAGCAAGTACGAATGCAGTTGTCAGTCAACTTAGTTGGTGTGATTTCGCAAACTCTTTTGCGCCGTTCGGATGGTCGTGGACGTGTCGCAGCCTTTGAGACTCTTGTCGCTACCGGTGCGGTGAGAAATCTGATTCGCGAAAATAAGACTTTTCAAATCAGTTCGTTGATCCAGACCGGTGGACGGGCGAAAATGCAATCGCTTGATCAGAATATGGCCCGCCTTGTCGAAATGGGAATTGTCGCCCACGAGGAAGCAAAGGCGCGGGCGAAAGATCCAGGCGAATTCGAGCGACTGATCAACCTTGCGAAACCAGTGGGTGGAGCGACCGCCTCGACGCCCGATCCATCGGCACAACCGAAACCGCCGACCAATGCACCAGGTGTACGCGGCGCTCAGTTTCGCCCCGGATATCAATCGAAGTGATTGATCCTGCCCTCTTTCAAGAAAACGAACGGACGGCTCCCTCGACGGATGAGCGTCAGTTCGTGGAGATTGGGCCAATCGATTGTGAATGCGGAAAGCGTCTAGAATCGGTCACCGTCGCCTACGAAACGTGGGGAACTCTCAATTCGGATCGGAGCAATGCCATCCTCGTTTGCCACGCGCTTAGTGGTGATTCACACGCGATCGGTTGGTGGGATCGATTGATCGGCCCCGGCAAGGCCATCGATACAGACCGCTATTTTGTAATCGGGAGCAACGCCTTGGGCGGTTGCCAAGGAACGACCGGCCCCGGTTCGCCAGGACCAGATGGCAAACCCTATGGCTCTCATTTTCCCATGATTACCGTCCGAGACATGGTTGATGCTCAGGCCAAACTTCTGGATCACTTAGGCATCGATAAACTCCTCTGCGTCGCCGGAGGTTCCATGGGTGGAATGCAGGCCCTTGAATGGACCGTTCGATATCCAGATCGCGTTCGAAAAGCATTTGTGACGGCGTCATGCGCCCGTCATTCGCCTATGCAGATCGCCATTAACGAAGTCGGACGCCAAGCCATTCTGCGTGATCCCAATTTTCGCGGTGGCGATTACTACGACGGCGAAGCGCCGAGCAATGGTTTGAGTATCGCTCGAATGATCGGTCACATTTCATTTTTAAGTGGTGACGCATTTGAATCCAAGTTCTCGCGACGGCTTCAAAACAAGACCGAATTCTCGATGGATTTTGGCGTGGAATTCGAGGTCGAGAGCTACCTGAGCTATCAGGGTGACAAGTTTACCAAGCGGTTTGATCCCAATTCCTTGCTGCATTTGACGCGGGCAATCGATTACTATGATTGGAAAGGGGTCGATCAAGCCAAAGCAGAGTTTCTTTTTGTTTCGTACACGTCTGATTGGCTTTATACGTCGGCACAATCGGCCGAGCTCTTCGATATGACAACTCGAGCCGGGAAGCAGGCTCTTTACGAAGAGATCGATCTACCTTATGGACATGACGCATTCTTGCTTGACGGCGATCGACAAGCATCGCTCTTACGGCAATTCCTTGGGCATTAACGGTCAAGGTGATGCCGTGGGCTCAAGTTCCTGCTTTCTAAGGCATCGATGACGCGATCGACTATCGGACTGATCCAGTCAATTTTTGCCAGCGGTTTCAGCATTAAAACCAAAATTGAAACAAGAACGGTTGCGCCAAGGACGGTTCCGAGGCCTGTCCACAGACCGGCGACCATGCGGCTCCGAATCGAGCTTTGATTCTTTAGGTAAGCCGCGAGCAATTCGTTCTGCCGATCGATCCTCTTGTTAAGGGTGTCGATCGACTCAATTAACGTTTGCTCCTGTTCGTCCGTCACAAAGGTTTTGACGGTCCTAGTGTCGAGTTTGATTGCAAGAAATGTGTTACGATGGTTCTTATGGCTGGAAAATCCATTGCGGCATATTTCGTTGTTGATGATGCCAAGGCTGCGGTCGCCTGGTATGAAAAAGCTCTTGGTGCGACGACGGTGAATGTTTCTTATGTTCCCGACACCGAAAAGGTAATGAACGCTCAATTGATGTTGGGCGGGAGTCTATTCATGCTCAACGACGAGTTCCCCGAATACGGTGCGGTAAGTCCCAAGAAGAAGGATGGCAGTACCGTAACCATGCACATTGAATCAGACGATATCGATGCCGATTGGGAGCGCTTGGTTGCCGCGGGTGCCGAAGTCGTGATGCCGCTCGATAACATGTTCTGGGGTATGCGATACGGTCAGTTCAAGGATCCATTCGGACACAGTTGGTCCATTGGTCAGCAAACATCAAATCCCTCACAAGAAGAAATGGACGAGGCAGCTAGAAATAGCTTTTAGCCAGATTCACAAGCGCATCGCCGGTTAATCGTTGGACGGTCCACTCGTCCATCGCTACTGCGCCAATCTTTCGGTAGAAAGCTATGGATGGTTCGTTCCAATCGAGGACGGACCATTCAAACCTTCCGCATCCCCGCTCAAGGGCCAAATTGGACAAGTAGGAGAGAATGATCTTGCCGAAGCCCTGATTTCTATATTCGGGTTTGATATAGAGGTCTTCGAGATAGAGCCCAGGCTTGCCGAGAAAAGTCGAAAAATTGTGAAAGAAGAGGCAAAACCCCACGGGAACACCTTCAAAGTAGGCGATCCGGGTCTCGGCCGCTTTTTGCTCACCAAAGAGAGCACTTTCCAGCAATTCTTCAGTGATCACGCATTCGTGTGAAAGGCGTTCGTATTCGGCAAGCTCACGAATAAAGCCGACAATGATGGGTAGATCATCTCGCGTTGGCGCTTTGATCTCCAACTTACTCATAGGCTTTCAAACGTTCCAATAGTGCCGCTTTGACTGATGGCCATTCTTCGCGCAAAATCCCAAAGTAGGCGGTATCGCGCATTTCACCAAACTGGGTCATTCGATGTCTTCGCAAAGTGCCTTCATATTTTGCTCCGAGCTTTGTGATCGCGTTCTTAGAATGTTCATTTCGGTCGTCGCATTTCAGCGTGACCTTCGCACATCCCAAAGTGTCAAACGCATACGCAAGGAGAAGCAGCTTGGATTCAGGATTGACGAACGTGCCTCGCCACTCGGGCGCATACCACGTCATGCCGATTTCGACATGATTGTCTTCCGGACGGATGTCGAGATAGGATGATGCCCCGACCACGACGTCGTCATCCAGTTTTTCACACGCAAAACCAAGCACGCTCGGCGTCTCCAAAATGTACTGGACGTAGGGAACGAAACCTGCCTCCGATTGATCCGTCGGGATCGAACTGACATAGTATCGAAAGGTCTCGATTGGCGTTGTTTCGGCAAACACGCGGGCATCCGACTCGACTACAGGGCGAAGACGAATTCGGTGGCCAACGAGGACAGGCGGATTGAGCTTTGGATTCTCGATCATTTCAGGTTATAAATATCACTGAATTTGGCGGTCGCATAGTCCAGCCAAGGTTGGGCCGACATCGGTTCGCCGACAACATGCTCGACAAGGTCCTTTGGCCGCATCATTCGACCGTAGCCATAAACCCGTTCGACCAACCAATCAAGGATCGGCCGGTAGGATCCTGATTCAATGCAATCCTCAACTTCGGGAATATCCTCCTGCAACTTATTCCAAATCTGGACACCGATCAAATTGCCGTAGGAGTAGGTTGGGAAATAGCCAATAGAACCCCGACTCCAATGAACGTCCTGGAGACATCCAACGGAGTCATTTTCTGGACGAACGCCAAGATATTTTTCATACTTTTCGTTCCAAGCCTCCGGCATGTCTTCGATAGCAAGTTGGTTGGTGACAATCGATGATTCGATTTCAAAACGGATCAGGATGTGCAAATTGTAGTGAAGCTCGTCTGATCCAACCCGAATCAACCCCGGTTCCACCTTGTTATAAGCCCGCCAAAACTGGTCGTTCTCGATTCCCTTGAGGAACGGAAACTGCTCGCGAAACCAGATCCAAAAGAAATTCCAGAAAGCGCGACTTCGTCCGATGACATTTTCCCACGTGCGGCTTTGCGATTCATGAACCGCCAAACTTGCCCCACCACAAAGCGGGGTGAACTGCCAGTCAATCCGCTGATTTTGTTCATAGAGCCCATGGCCCATTTCGTGGAGAGTTGAAGAGACGATGCCCCGAAAGTGGTCGCTGGGGCGAGTCGTCATTCGGACGTCGCATGGCGAAAGCGTGGTGCAAAATGCATTCGTTGCAATGTCGAGTCGTCCAGAATCCAAGCTAAAGCCAATCTGATTGATGATGCGCTCCATGGCAATCTTCAGCTTTGGCTGATCCCATTCGCGGATCAAAAATTGGTCGTCAATCGGAGTTCCTTCTTCCTTAATGCGCTGGATCAACCGAATCGTCGGCTCTTTAAGTGATCCCAAGGTCGCCGTGGCTTCGGCAAACGTCGAACCTTCCTCATAAAGGTCTATCAGCGCATCGTAAAGATGCTTTCTTGGACCTAAAAGAGTTGCCGTTTCGCGGGCGATATCGAAGAGTTCGCGATAGTGGGGGATCATCGAAGCAAAATCGTTTTCGGCTCGACTTTTCCTCCATTGCTGATAGCTTGCACTCGAAACCGATGCCTTACGTTCTACCAACGAAGTCGGAAGCTTTTTGGCTTTGGCAATGTCATTCTTGAGAACGCGAAGTTGAAGTTCTTCGAAATCAGTCGCATCTTGTAAGGCAGATTCGACCTTTCGTGAAAGCTCATCTGAAGTGAGAAGTTGATGCTCAAGGCGGGTCAATCTCAAAAGATGCTGGCTCCGCGCCTTGACTCCTCCAGAGGGCATCAAAACTTGTTGATCCCAACTCAGCAAACTGATCGACGAACGAAGCGCCCTCAATTTTTGGTAAAGGGCGGAAACTTCGTCGTAAGAACGCATTCAGCTAGTTTATCTGAATGAGACTAGATGTTAAATCCCAAGTTGTCCAGAATTGTTCGAGTCGTGAGTTGGTCAGAAGTTTCCTCAACGACCTCATTCGACTTGAGAGCATCAAGACTGCAGTTCGTCGTCATTTCTCGAACCCGACAGTCTTCGCATTCGGTTCGGTGTCGCTCCAAAAACTCGGTTTCTTCACCGGTTAAAGTGCGGTCTCGTTTTTCACGGACGAGATTTCCAAAAACATAACATCGCAGTCTCAGCATTTAAAGTCCAACCTCCTGCATCCAAATCTTGCGGAATTTCTCCCGGGCAAAGTGCAGTCTTGATCGTACTGTACCAACTGGAATTTTCAACATATCTGCGATCTCGTTGTAGTCAAAATTGTGTATCTCACGAAGGAGGAGAATGGTTCTCATCTCAGGAGAGAGCAAACTCAGAGCGTTTTCAACGCATACCTTCGAATCGACGTCCGGATCAGTGTGGGTTTCCTCAGGAATTTCTGCGACGATGTAAGCTCGGCGCTTTCGCAACCGATCCAAACATTGTCGCGTGGCAATTCGATACAAGTAGTTCTTGAAGGAACAATCCGTTCGAATGTGTTGTATCCTCTGATAAGCTCGCAAAAATGAATCCTGAACGACGTCTTCCGCTTCATTACTATCCCGAAGGATGGTTGTCGCCACGGATATGATGCCGGCTCGATGCATTTCGACAAGACGGGAAAGGGCTTCGACATCACCTTGTCGTACGCGTTCAACAAGCGCACTCTCACTGACTCGCAGTTCTATCGAAGACGTAACCACTGACATTTATCTTCGTTATACGCCATAAGATACGCAAATAACAGAGTTTCGCGATTAGAACTGAAAGAATCCATGCCATTTTCATCCATTCCAACCCACGAAATAGATCGTTCGTCTCTTCTCCACCAGGGCACGACCGCCGAGAAATTGGAAATTCTCTACGCGGATTCAGAAGCAGACCTGCAAAATGGATATGTCATTTATCGGGGTGGCGTCAAGGCAACTTACGGCGTCACAAAGCTCTCAACCGACACGCTGGTCGTCCGCAAAGGGAACGTCGGTGATCCGGCAACCAACGTTGAAATCGAAGGAAAAACGCTAAGTTTGAAGCCTTTCGAGGCTTACGCGATCGGAAAAGTCACGATTGTCGATCCGGACGGAACGATTTCGGCCAGCAATCTTTGGTTTACATGGGACAAAGATCGGAGAGACAAAGATCAGGAGGTCGTGGGAACCGCCGACGATGTTGAAGTCCACGTCGCAACTGTCTGGATCAAAGCGGATAAAATGACGCAATCAAAGGCGGGCATTGACCTACGTCAAGTCGCAATCTCGACGGGCGGCTGGAACCATCCGCTTTATAAATTCAATGCCAGTTCGATTTTTGTTGTCCCCGGAAAACAGGCTACGGCTAAGTCAGTTGAACTTTCTGTATTGGGGGTCAAGCTTCCCCCGATCCCACAGTTTTACTTTTCGCTCGACCCGCGTGCGAGCGGAGTTCAAATTCCACGAATCGGTTTTCGGCAAGGCGCCGGTATCGGTATGTCGTGGGGCGGTGACTATCTTGTCAATGATTCGACCGATATTTCGGCGGCCGTAAATGCCTACCCTAAAGTTCTGCCAACTTACTCGGTTGCCTACGGGCGTTCGGCTGTTCCGGTCGAACAGGCGGGATTGAACCAGTTTGCAATTTCTGATCAGTTTGGCGAGCGTTCGATTTTTTCCTTTTTCGGCAACATCTACACCCAAAAAATGGAAGACGCTTACGACCGGATCCGAATTCCAAAGAATCTCTTTTCGGTAGGAAGCTCCTTCAACTTCGAGACTTCGTCGCGAATAACCGATCGAAAAACCAACTATTCGCGTCCGCTCGAAATTGGCTATGAGCGCGGTGGCCCCATGGGAACGTGGGGATACCTTGTTCAAGCCAAAGCCTCACGAATTTCGGAAAGCCAAGGTGGCGGTTCGACAAATCGTCTGGCGTTGCAAGCCAACGTTTTTACACCTCTTGCCAAATATGGGCGAGTTACGGCCGGAACACGCATTGATGGTGTGTATCGCCTCGACAGCAGCCCATCTGGATATTTTGGTGCCGAAGGAGGCTTGACGTATTCAGCTCTCGATAACTTAAGGTTCAGTGGCGGTGCCTACGGGTATTACAATTTTGGTACTCCACTCTTTGCCGGCGATAACTTCTCAACGAATCAAGGATTCGTCGTTCGTGGCGATTGGTTTGGCGCCGCCACCAATATTTCGTTGATGTACCGCTATGATCCGACTCAAGGCTGGTTCGATCGCGAATATCGAATCTCCCAGGTGATGGGTTCGATCGAGCCTGTCATTATCTATCGCGAGTCTCCCCGTCATTACCAACTCGGTATTCGCTTTAGAACTCAGGATATTGTCAAACTTCTGCAGCGAAGGAAGCCCAAACGTGATACAACGAAAACGTCTGAAGATAAGTCCAATGGCAATAACCAAGCCGAGGGATCGAATTGAGCTATAGCTTCTCCGAAAAAAACTGTCGCGATTTCTCTCATTCCAGCCGCCAGGAATGGCTGCTCGCGAATGGTATCGGTGGATTCGCGATGGGAACCGTCGCGGGTGTCAATACTCGCCGCTATCACGGTCTCTTGACGGCTTCGCTGACGCCACCCACCGAGCGAACTTTGGTTTTTGGAGCATGCGATGCCTTTGCTGTCTTGGGCAAAAAGAAATTGCCGCTCAGCGCCAACCAATATCCGGGTGCAGTCTATCCAGAGGGATTCCTTCACACCAAATCGGCTCATGTGGGCGGAACGGTTTCGTGGACGTTTGCGGGAGAAGGAATGGAGGTTCAAAAGACCATTTCGATCCACAAAGGAAAGAATGCCATCACCTTGGACTTTGTAAATCTTGGGAAGAAAGCGATCCTCATTCAGCTTCAACCGCTCGTCTGCTTCCGCGATTTTCACTCGAATTTTACGGAAAGGGAAGACTTTCCTTCAAAGATTGAATACTACGCCGATCAAACCGCAATCGGGGAGGGCGATCACATGATTTTGCTTGGTCACGCTGGAGCGCTGCGGCGACCTGTTCACGGATGGTACTACCGGTTCGAACATGAACGTGAAACCGAACGGGGCCTCGATCCGAGGGACGATCTGTATTGTCCATGTGACCTTGAATTCCCCCTGAAACCCGGCGAGAAATGTTGCCTCGTCGTGTCGATCGGCGATGCCGGAACCCAAACCCAAACGAATGTCGACGGAATATCTTCGTCGCTGATAGAGAAATTCGAAGAAGCCGCCGAAAAGTTCTTGGTTCAAACCGAGACTCGTTCGTCAATTTTGGCTGGCTATCCTTGGTTCAGCGATTGGGGGCGCGACACGATGATTTCACTGCCAGGTGTCTGTTTAGCGACGGGAAAAATTGTCATCGCTCGACAAATCCTCCGCGACTATGCCTCGCAAATGGAACACGGATTAATCCCAAATCGATTTGTCGAACGCGGTGAAAAGGCTGACTACAACACGGTTGATGCGACTCTCTGGTTTGCAAACTGCGTATATCTCACGCTTGAAAAAGAATGGGATGCCGATTTTGCCACCGAAATGTACGAGAAGATCAAAGAGTCGATTCGATACCATCGGCATGGAACGCTCTTTGGCATCGCCGTCGACCCGGCCGATGGGTTGCTCACTCAAGGAGAGCCCGGAGTTCAGCTGACGTGGATGGATGCAAAGATTGGCGATTGGGTCGTGACTCCTCGACACGGCAAACCCGTCGAGATTAACGGTCTTTGGATCAACATGTTGCATGTCGCGGCCTGGATCGCCGAACGACTCGACGACGATACCAGTCAATTCTTGACCCTGGCAAAGCTCGCGCAGCATAGTTTTGAAGAGAAATTCTGGCATGACGGGGTGAAGTACTATCTCGACACCGTCGATCCCGATGACGCGTCGCTTCGACCCAATCAGGTGATCGCGATGAGCCTGCCGTTCACTCCATGCGACACGGCTCACGCCAAACTGGCTCTGAAAGCTGTCGAAAAGCACCTGCTGACGCCCGTTGGATTGAGAACACTTTCACCAGAGGACCCGAGTTATCATGGAATCTTCAAGGGACCCGTCACCAAACTTGATGAGGCCTACCATCAAGGAACGGTGTGGCCATGGCTATTCGGTCCGTACATTCGCGCTCTGCTCAAACATGGCGGCAGTGCAGCGGCAGCCAGGAAGCGGTTAGCGAATGTATCCACAATGCTCACCGAATATGGCATCGGTGGCATTGCCGAATGCTATGATGGAGATGCCCCTCACTCACCCGGCGGTTGCCCCTGGCAAGCGTGGTCGGTGGCCGAGTTGCTTTGGGTTTTGAAACACGAATTAGCGTAGCTTTGGCGACAAAGTGGACGACTCGTTCGTCTATTTTCTTGCCCCAGTCTTATGAGTCAGAAATTCGTTCATCTGCATAACCACACCGAGTACTCGTTGCTCGACGGGGCGAATCGCATCCCCGATCTAATTAAGCGAGCCAAGGAGTTGGACATGCCAGCGATGGCGATTTCCGATCATGGCGTCATGTTCGGCGTCATGGAATTTTACATGGAGGCCAAGAAGGCGGGAATCAAGCCGCTCCTGGGTGTCGAAGCGTATGTAACTCCCAGGGGAATTGATGCGAGGGATGGTCGCGCCAGCCGCGAGAATTTCCACCTCCTCTTGTTGGCCAAGGACATCGAAGGCTATCGTAACCTTTGTAAGCTCTCGTCCGTAGCGGCGCTTAAAGGATTTTACGGAAAGCCACGGGTCGATCACGATCTGCTCAGAAAACATAGTAAAGGCGTCATCGCGACTTCGGCATGCCTCGGCTCGGAAGTTTGCCAAGAATTGATGAAGGGCAATTACGATCAGGCGCAGTACATCGCGGGCATGTACGCCGAGATGTTTGGAAAAGAGAATTACTTCATCGAATTGCAAGATCACGGTCTTCGAGAACAGCGCGAAATCTATGAGCCTTTGCTGAGAATTGCAAAGGAAGTCGGTCTTGATACCATCGCGACGAACGACGCGCACTATCTTTGCAAAGGCGACTCAAGACCACACGACGTTTTGTTGTGCATCCAAACAGGTGAAATGGTCGCAAATACCAAACGCATGAAATTCGAAACGGAGGAGTTTTATGTGAAGTCCGCCGAAGAAATGGCTGCGCTCTTTCCCGACAACATGGACGCGATTGAGAACACATTAAAGGTCGCGGACATGTGCAACGTCGAACTGGACAAGTCGCGGGCGCCGATGCCTTTGCCTGATGTGCCAGGCGGAAAAACAAGTTTTGAATACCTGCGAGAGTTAGCGTTTGACGGACTTCGCACCCGCTCGAAAGACGCCGAGCAGAAGATCCAGAGATTGGAATATGAGCTTGGTGTCATCGAGCAAACCGGATTTGCCGACTACTTTTTGCTCGTTCGCGAATTTGCCGCCGAAACTCGGAGTCGGGACATTTACTTCGGCGTCCGCGGCTCGGCGGCTGGCTCGTTGGTTTCATACACCGTTGGCATTACTGACGTAGATCCCGTCGATTACGACTTGACGTTCGAGCGATTCTTGAACCCGGAGCGAATCTCCATGCCCGATATCGACATGGACTTCGAAGATGCCCGTCGGGACGAGATCATCCAATGGGTGACCGAGCGCTTCGGCGAAGACCACGTAGCTCAGATTGTCACATTTGGAACCTTGGGCGCCAAAGCCGCAATCAAGGACTGCGGTCGGGTCCTCGGCTACTCGCCACAAGAGACCGATAAAATTACGAAGGCAATCCCTGGCGTGCCGGGAATGACCCTCGACAAAGCCTACAAAGAGGTCACTGAATTCAAACAGATGATCGACGGCGATCCACGCATTCGCGATTTGTATGATCAGGCCAAATCGGTCGAAGGTATGGCCCGAAACTGTGGCGTACACGCTGCGGGGATCGTTATCTCAAAGGATCCGCTCGTCGATTATGTGCCGCTTTATCGAGGAAACGATGGACAGGCGATCACGGCATACGAAATGGGCATTCTTGAAAAGATCGGCCTTCTCAAGATGGACTTTCTTGGTCTCTCGAACCTAACCGTATTGGCGAAAGCGGTTCAAAACATCAAACGAACGACAGGGCAGGCCATTGATCCGCGCCAAGCTCCCGAAGACGATCAGAAGACATGGGATATGTTGGCTCGCGGCGAAACCACGGGTGTCTTCCAAGTCGAAGGTGGCGGAATGACTCGCTGGCTCGTCCAGCTTAAACCACAGAACGTGAGAGAGCTTGCGGCGATGATCGCGCTCTATCGCCCGGGCCCGATGGGTGAGATTCCTGGCTTTATCGACTATAAATTTGGTCGGAAGCAGCCGGTTTACCTTGATGAGCGGATGGTGCCAATCCTTGAGGAAACCTATGGAGTTATCGTCTATCAAGACCAAGTTTTGAAACTCGTGCAAGCATTGGCAGGCTTTACGCTTGGCAAAGCCGACATCCTTCGCCGCGCCATGGGTAAGAAGGACGCCAAGGCGATGGCGGATATGAAGGTGGAGTTCATCTCGGGAACGAATGCCAACAACATTCCGGAATCCTCCGCTGAAAAGATCTGGGAACTCCTTCTCCCGTTCGCGGGCTATGCCTTTAACAAGGCTCACGCAATCTGCTATGCGATTCTCAGCCATCAAACCGCTTGGCTGAAGGCAAATTATCCGGTCGAATATATGGCGGCATTGCTCGCTGTCTACCGCACCAAAGAAGACCGCGTCACCGCCTTCATCGAAGAGTGTCGTCGTATGAAGATCCCGGTCCTTCCACCGGATGTCAACAAGTCAGAAAGCGACTTTAGCATTGAGAAGAACGCGAAAGGAACGATGGCCATTCGATTCGGCCTGGGAGCCATCAAGGGCGTCGGCGATGGCATTGTCGAGGCAATTATGAACGAACGGCAAGAAAACGGGCCGTTTACCCATCTCTATGAATTCTGCGAGCGCATTCGCCCGCATGGGCTCAATAAGACCGCCACCGAAGCTTTGATCAAGTCGGGAGCCCTCGATTGCATCGACGATAACCGGGCGACGAGTCTTGAATTCATGGAAGCCGCCCTGCTTTTTGCCAGCGACATGACACGCGACAAAGCTATGGGACAGGATTCGTTGTTTGGCGGTGACGACGATCAGTCGGTTGCGGTTTCTTACCCATCTCTTCCTCCTGCTCAGGCGTTGGGCCGCTCCGATAAGCTCGCCCTCGAAAGGGAAGTCCTGGGAATCTACGTTTCGGATCACCCACTACGGGGACTGGAGAGAACCCTCAGCAAACAGTCCTCGCACAGTTGTGGCGACCTGGCTGAGATGGATGAAAGTCAGTCGGTGAAGCTCGCGGGTGTCATCGCTTCGACTCGTTCGATCTTAACGAAGTCCGGCAATCGGATGCTGTCGTTCACGTTGGAAGACTTTACGGGAATTGCGTCCTGCATTGCCTTTGCGTCCTCATACGAAAAATATCGCGAGGTCCTGTCAAAAGACAAAGTCGTCGTCATTCGGGGCGAGACGATGGTGAACGAACGGCGAGGCGAAAAAACAACGGAAATTCGGGTTTTCGAAGCTAGTGAACTGGATGGCGCTCTCGACTTAACGGCAGACGATTCTCCCCAGGGAGGCTCGATCATCGTCAAGATTGTGAAATCGACCCAGACCGAACTGCAGAAACTCATGTCGCTGCTCCGAGATCACCCGGGCGACCACGAGGTCTACATCCAAATCGAACCCCGGACCGAATATCCCCCCATGCCCATTCAAATGCTGGCCAAAACCAGCGAGATTTTGGAACGGGAAATCAATAGGCTCTTTGGGAACGGGGCATTCCAAATTATCCCTCACCAGGAATTTCCCAACGCTTTTTAGCGTTTCGAGTATCTTAGGAACATTAATGCGAATAATTACCATCGTCCCCATGCTCTGTCTTGCGGTCATGAGTCACGCGGCTGACAGCTTTGATCTGGAGGTCGCGAATATTGCGCTCCTTCAAGACAAGGCGGTTCAAGCTGAAGTGAAAATTACAACCAGCCAGCATAGCAAGATGACGGCGTTGGCTGATGCGTTCAACAAAAAGAACAACGACAAGATCAGCGAATATCAAAAGGCGAAGAAGCCGGTTGATGGGGCCTTCCAGAGCTTTATGATGAAGCAACAGGAAGAAATTCGCACCAATGTACTCAACACCTTGACTGCCGATCAAGTAAAACGACTTCGAGAGTTGACGCTTCAAGCGTTGGGACCTCGGGCGTTGGTCTTTAAGCCGGTAGCAAAAAAAGTCGGCATGTCAGATGCTGAACTTCAGAAGCTTCGCGCGGCGATTACCGAGGGTGATCAGAAGATCGCAAAAATTAAGAAACAAGTTTCCGATAAGATTCGGCCTAAATATGCCAATGTCAAGCAGCCGAAAACCCAAAAGGAAGCGCAAGAACTTCAGGCCAAGCTGAACCAGGACATCAACGCAGAAATGAAGAAACATGACGCGGAGATGAAGGCGATCATCGCGGCCTCAGAAAAGAAGACGGCCGCAATCGTCAAAAAGCCATATCTCGATAAGCTCAAAGCCTTGATGGGCAAGCCATTCATACGTCCAGGAGCGGCTCCGCAAAAAGGTGCGACGAAAGCGGGCAGCACGAATGGCAAGAAACCTGCTGGGAAAAAGGGTTAAGACCCGACGATGACCATCCAGCAGAAGTTTCTCGATTTAAAAGGAAAGGGTGAGAAGGCGCTCGTATGCTTTTTCACCGCAGGTGATCAGCCTTTAAGCGACCTGCCGAATATCGTCGAGTTGCTTGAGGCGAGCGGGGCCGATCTCATTGAGATTGGAATCCCTTTCAGTGATCCCTTCGGAGAAGGTCCAACGATCCAAGCGTCAAGCCAGCGGGCGCTCGACAATGGTGCAAACTTGTCGACGATCATGGATGCGATAGGGTCATGTAAGACCAATATTCCGCTAGTGACAATGGGATACTACAACCCGATCTTGCGCTATGGACTGAAAGCTTTTGCACAAAAATCCCTTGAAGTAGGATGTACGGGAACAATCGTTTCCGATCTCGTCCCAGACGAGGCATCTGCGTGGGATGAAGCCTGCCAGGAAGCTGGACTCGAAACGATCTACTTGGTTGCGCCGACGTCCACCGAAGAAAGAATTCGGCAGGTCACCTCGCAGTCGACCGGGTTCGTCTACATCGTTTCCCGAACCGGCGTTACCGGCGCAGAATCGGCCGTTCCGATTGAAATTAGTTCGCTTGTGCGCAAGGTGAAAGAGCAAACCGACAAACCGGCTTGCGTTGGCTTTGGAATTTCGACGCAGGACCATGTTCGTTTAGTCTGCGAAGAAGCGGACGGGGCTGTGGTTGGTTCAGCAATTGTTACCAAGTTGCATCAGCATTGGAATCAGCCGTCGGAGCGACACTTGATTTCTGAATTTGTGAAATCGTTGAAAGACGCAGCCCGTTAGGCTGCGTTCTTGAGATTTGCGATTGCTTCGTCGAGCAGAGCGGCGACCCGCTTGGCTCGCATTCCCATTGCCTGAATCAAAGCGATCTGTTCAATCTTATCGGTTTTGACCATATAAGGCCACGGCTCAATGCTGACGGCAGCGCTTTGGGCCGCCATCGTCGCGACCTCGGTGGCGCCAATAATGAGTTTTTCTTCTTTCGTGAGATCGAAGTCCTTGGGCCCCTGTAGCGCGATCGTTAGCTCGCGGGTCAATCCCCAAGCTCTTGCGAGACCACCTGCGTCCTCCCGAATCGATCGCCCCACGATGTTTCGATAAGCATCCGATATCGGAATCTGTCGAAATTGAGCAATCGATGCCGCGCTTTCAAATTCTTCCGGATATTGTCGAGCCACCAAGCTGTAGGCGAGATTCGAGAATAGGGCAAACGCCGCTGAGCGAACTTGGATCGATGAGTTAACATCTGTAAAATCTTGTTCAATCGCAGTCGGTGTCAACACGGCGATGACCATGCCCCCCAGCGACATATGGCTTCCCGAGATCGTCTTCGACGAGATTCGAGAACCGGAAATCCATAGATCGCACGCAATCGCCAATTGGGTTAAAGGGCGATAGCCACACTGCTGAATAATATGGACGAGTTGTCCCTCAAAGCCAATCATTTCGCAGACCATGCTCACGGTTCGTGTGACGAGCAGATCTGACGCCAAGACCGTAAGAGTCGCACGCGGATCCTGCTGACTGCTTTGGACAAGCAGGGTTGCAGCAGTAGGTGGAAGCGGTGCAACGTTGGCGGTGGTCATGTTTGACGGATCCTGGAATTCCTGTTAATGTTTTCGGGCTTTTGACGGTGAATCTAAAGGGCATTTAACATTGGGTATACTCTTGGGTCGCTGGAGTAAATATGAAAGAAGGCATTCACCCGACTCTTTATCCGATTTTGTACGTTGACGGAGAACACGAATGGACTGGTGTTTCGACGATGAAATCGAACCAAACGAGGTCAGTCAACGGCGTTGATCACTACGTCGTTAACCTCGAAATTAGCGCTTTCAGCCATCCTTTTTATACTGGTCAGAAGAAACTGGTAGACACCGCTGGTCGTGTGGAAAAGTTTATGCGACGATATGGCCAGCAAACGGGTAATAAGTCTTAAGCGTTTTCCGATAATTGGTAACGTCGTGGCCGGTTAATGCCGGCTTATTCCCATGCGTCTTAATAAAACCGTTGGCATCTCTCTTGCGCTGGTGTGCGCTGGGCTTCTCGTCTATGGATTTGAGGCTTTCCGAGTGAGGGGGGAGGCAGGCGGTTTATCAAAATCGATTTCTCCAGCCTATTGGATTGACCGCGCAACGGGAAGAGATTTGTTTGATCCCGATAAAAGGATTTGGTATAAGGGTGTTCACAACCGAAACGAGGTGTGTATTACCTTCGATGACGGTCCACACCCTTTGTCTTGCAAGTCGATTCTGAAAACCCTTAAAGAGAAGGGCGTTACGGCAACGTTCTTCGTGGTAGGAAAGCAAGTTGATGGCAACCCTGACCTCGCAAAAATGATTATCGAGGATGGCCACGAAATCGGTAACCATACCTATGATCACGTTCGACTGGATAAGTTGAGCCGAGAACAGGTCTACGATCAAATCAATGAATGTGATCGAGCGGTTGAGAATGCCACCGGCCTAAAGATGACCCTCTTTCGCCCGCCAGGAATGCGATACAGCGACACCGTTCTATCGGTTGTTCGCCAGAAGGGCGACATCATGGTCCACTGGGTGATTGGAGCTAAGGATTTTGTCGGCACGGTTCCGGCCGAGGAGTTGAATACCGAGCAAAAAGCGATGCAGGCGATCACTCCGGACAAGATCGTCGAATATGTTGACAAGCAGCTTCGACCGGGCGCAATTATCTTGTTGCACGACAATCCGGTAACGGCCGAAGCATTACCCCGAGTGATCGACACGGTTCGAGCCAAGGGTTACGTCTTCAAATCGTGCAAGGACATGATGGCAGAGTTGCCTCAAGAACTGAAGATTGATCCAAATCCTCCGGCTCATGCTTCAGTGAAAGTTGTCTCGCGTCATAATTAGGTATGGCCTCGGCGCATCCGCATCGGATTCCTCTCCAAGACAGCGACCCAACGATTTACAATCTGATTAAACTTGAAGAGGAGCGGCAAGAGCATAACCTTGAACTCATTGCCTCCGAGAACATCGCCTCTCTTGCCGTTCGGCAAGCCATGGCGAGCGTCCTGACGGACAAATACGCCGAGGGACTTCCGGGAAAGCGCTATTACGGCGGCTGCGAAATTGTCGATCAAGTCGAGCAACTCGCAATCGACCGAGTCAAAGAACTCTTTGGAGCGGAGCACGCTAATGTTCAGCCACACTCCGGCGCGACGGCCAACATGGCTGTTTACATGGCGATGCTGAAGCCCGGCGACACGCTCATGGGCATGAACCTTGCCCACGGAGGACATCTTACGCACGGATCGCCCGTGACCTTTAGCGGCCAATATTACAACATCGTTTCTTATGGCGTTTCCGCCGAAACAGAATTGATTGATTACGACGAGTTTCGAAAGTCGGCGCTTGAGCACAAACCGAAGATGATTGTCAGCGGCGCTTCAGCTTATTCGCGACAATTCGATTTCAAGCGCATTCGAGAAATTGCCGATGAAGTCGGCGCGCTGCACATGTGCGACATGGCTCACTACTCAGGCCTTATCGCGGCGGGTGAATATCCATCTCCGGTTCCTTATGCGGACTTCGTGACGTCCACCACTCACAAGTCGATTCGCGGTCCGCGAGGAGGCATTATCCTTTGCAAGGAGCAATATGCGAAGGAAATCGATAAGTCGGTTTTTCCGGGAATCCAAGGGGGACCGCTGATGCATGTGATTGCGGGCAAAGCCGTGGCCTTTGGCGAGGCATTACGACCTGAATTCAAGACTTACCAGCGACAGATTCGCTTGAATGCCTCAGCTCTCGCGGACGCACTGATCGAACATGGATTCCGAATTGTCAGTGGAGGCACCGACTCCCACCTGATGCTCGTTGATCTCCGTTCGTATGGCGTTACGGGCAAGATTGCCCAAATTGCTCTCGATGAAGCTGGGATCACAACCAACAAGAATTCGATTCCAAACGATCCTGAAAAGCCTTTTGTGACAAGCGGAATCCGGTTGGGAACTCCTGCAGTCACGACAAGAGGGATGAAAGAAGCTGAAATGCGAGAGATTGCGGGCTTTATCGCCGAGTCCTTACGAAATCACGGCTCGATCGAAGAGCTTCATAAGATCAAGGAAAAGGTAACCAATCTAACTGGCCGGTTCCCAATCCACAACGTTTAAATCATTACGGAACGAACTCATACACCCGTGCTTCATTGTCCTGATATCGGATTTTGACGTGCGGGTCTTTCTTTAACTCGTCCTGCGTCACTTCGCTCCACGTATTCGAACATACGAGCCAACGCGTTTTCATATCGCGTGGGAAGACCGTCGAAATTGGCTCCTCTTTGTCCGACACTTTCAACGGGTTATAGGGGGCAGTCTTGCCTGGGTCGCGGCCTGCGGCGGTCAGGGTCATGATCC
>JBEHXE010000002.1:0-311912 GCA_048498855.1 Armatimonadota bacterium
CCGGCGTTCGGGCGCCGCGTCCGATCCATCCGAACGCTCGGCCGACGAGAACGTGCCACGCGTGCGTCGCGAACGCGAAGCTCGCCATTCCAGATGCCGTCATGAAGTATCCCGCAACGGCAAGCGGCTTCCGTCGTTAGTTCCATCTCCGATTGGAACGGAGTGTCCGGACCGTAGGGGGTCCGCTCCACCTTCTTCCGGACTGCGTAGAGCTTCACGAGGTCCCGAGCGAAGAGTCGAGCCTCTTCCTTGGCTTTTCCCAAGGTCCGCTGCCATTCACCTCCTGTCAACCGGTTGAGTTTTGGCGGAACATCGCCAGGATTTAAGTGTTTTTGGATTCGATCGAGTTGATCGGCCGGAACAAATAGTTTGTCCGGAGCTTGATACTCGATGTAAAGAAACTCTTTTTCGACTCCTTCTACTTCCTTCTTGATGAGTCCGCGGAAGATGCCGATTCCGAAGTTGATATGAACGACGTAGTCGCCCGGCTTAAGGTCAAGAACCGTCGCGACCGGAGCCCCTTCTTGGAACCTCCTTTGAGGAAGCTTGAGACGAGCAACACCAAAGAGTTCAGCATCCGAGATGATGGCAAGTTTCTGAAGCGGTAGGACGAAGCCGCCGCCGAGATTTCCGGCGGCAATAAAGTCATTACCTTCACCTTCGACGACCGGATGGATATCGATCTGACTAAGGACTGTTTTCGCACGGTTGGGTTGGTCGGTCGAAAAGACTAACGTAAAGTTTTGTTCGCGCCAGGTTTTGAGTGTTTGAGTAAAGGCGTCGGCTCGACCTCGATAAGGTTCAAGCGAAGCTCCTCCGATGTCCGTCGTGACTTGGGCCGTCAACCAACGCGGCAAGTCATTCATCGCGGTAAGCGATAGTTTGTTCGCCGTCGAGTCAAGGTGCTCGACCGGAAGGAAGAAGTCGTTGGCGGTGCTATGGAGGATTTCTCCACGTTTAACCCGCGCTTCGAGCGCCTGACTCAGTTCGGTTTCTGCTCGGTTCCCAATCGCCTCCAACTCAAGCGGTTCGTCGAGGACGAGCAAACCTTCGTCACCGAGAAAATCAACCGCACACTCAGAATCGGGAAAGAGAAGCGGACGATAAAGTTCGAGACGGTCGAAATATTGTCGATGAACGAGTGCTTTCGCATCGCCTTCGATCAGTTCTCTGAGGTTTTCGGCGACAGCATCTTCATATTGCCCTTCTTCCCGTTCGAGCGTTTGCAGAATCATCTCTTGAAGCTCAACTTCGTGACCAGTAAAAAGCACTTCTCGGCTCGGCGCGAGGGATAAAGCTGGGATATTGCCGGTCGAACGTTGCGTGTTGCTATCAAAGGTGCGTAAGGATTCGATCTCGGTATCAAACCATTCGATACGGATCGGCTGCTCATAGCCACTTGGCCAAACGTCAACGATGCCGCCCCTCTGACTAAACCCACCCGGCTGTCGGACAGGTTCTTGCTCTTCGTAACCTAATTTCTTGAGAGTTTCCGTCACTTTGAGTGGATCGATGATCTCACCGGCTTTGAGGGTCACAAACGATTCGAGCAGGAGATCTCGCGGCAGGGTGCGTTCAAGTGCGGACTGAGGTGAGGCGATAACGATTTTGGGTCCCGCTTCAGCGAGAGCCCGGAGAGCGCCGAGTCGATCCGAAAGGGCGGTGTGCTCTGGCGTGGCGTCTTCGAAAAGCGCCGATGAACCGCTTGGTAACTGGAAGATTTCACCATGCGGCACTCCACAGAGTTCCAGTTTGGCTTGCCAAGCCAACGCCCGGTCATAACTTCCGGTTACGACAAGGAGCTTGCGCTTCGACTTGAGATAGCCAGACGCGACAAACACCGCTCGGGCTTCGGGTGGGAGGCTTGTCCAACAAGCGGCTCCTGACTGATTCTCGAACGGTTCCGGGAGTAGGTCTGTAAGACGGCGAGCCCATTCGGCAACGCGCATTAGACATAGTGTACTAAATTCGCGGGTTGCGCCGCATAGATTAATGGCTTCAGGCATCAGGCATCGGGCTTCAGTTAGGACTGCGTCGAGGCAATTAAAGCTGTAAGCATTTTTGCAACTTCTTGAATTTGCAGAATAAGGCCTGTTCCGTCTTCAAGATAGTCGAGGTCAGAAGAAATTTCAATTAAGGATTCTAGTTCCCTAAGGGAACCCAAGCTCATGAACAAAAATCTTCTGAAATCCTCTTTCGAACTGCGGCCGTGGCCTTCGGCGATGTTTGACGGTACGGAAATTGCGGCACGTCGGATTTGTAGAACGACGCCAAATTTCTCTTCGCTTGGAAATCCGCACGTGGCTCGATAGAGGGCGACACAAAGAATTCGAGCCTTCTGCCAAACCTGAAGATCACGGAAATCTGAACGGCGCATCCAACGCAATTCTACATTAGTAGCCACACTTCGCCACACTGAATCCTGAGGCCTGATGTCCTGAAGCCAATCGTGGTACTATGTTCTAACTTCACCAGGTTAAGGATTCGTGAATAAGCAACTCACTTCTGACAGGGCCGTCATTCAAGGAAGACCGTCGCATTTCACCGGCGCATACGAGGACTACACCACTGCCGACATCATTTGGGTTGTCCAACAGTTTCGAGTTCAAGGCGATATTCAAGTCGCACCCTTTCCCGGACGTGGAAACATCAACCTCCACACCTACGAAGTCATGGCCGGCGGCAAGGAATACCTCCTCCAGAAGGTCAATACCGACGTTTTTGCATTGCCCTACCGCGTCATGGACGGAATGTCGGCCAGCATCAAAGCCCAGCGAGACAGCCTTTCTCAATCTTCCGTCGATGGTTGGGTTCCGATTGATCTGGTCGAGACCCACCAAAACCGCACTTTTCTTGATTTGACCGATGAACACGGCTGGTCGGTTTGGCGATTGATGGATCGCATCCCCAATTCGTGCTCTTATAAAAGCCTCAGCGAGATCGGTTGCCGCGACGAGCAGCTTCGGATGGCCGCCGAGGTTGGCCGCGGACTCGCGATCTATTCCGACTTAACTTCGTGTATCAAACCAAACGCTATTGAAGGCTCACTGCCAGGTTATCGGGATACCGGCCTTTATTACCGTCAATTCCACTCTGTCGTGGCCGGAAATCGCTCATTAGGCGACGCGGCCGCGCTGCTGCCCGACGATCCGATCCTCCGCACTTCAACCGGACCTCATTTCTTGGTTGCGTTGCCCGATGAAGAGTATCAGGCCCGGCTAAACGATCCCGAGTTGGCACCCTACATTGCGTTGGTTCAAGAACAAGAACCTTTCGCAATGGCACTCTGGACCGCCGTTGCCCAAGGTCGGATTCGGCATACGCTCATTCATGGCGATACGAAGATCGAGAATTTCCTCTTCGATTCCGAGACGGGTAACGTGAAAGCACTTGTCGATCTCGACACGATCATGCCGTTTACATGGCTGGCCGATTGGGGCGACATGCTCCGATCACTCGTCAACGTCGCAGGCGAAAAAGAAACCGACCTCGGCAAGGTTCAGGTTGACCGAGATGTTTATAAGGCCGTGGCAAAGGGATTCTTGACCGCCGCCAACGAGATTACGGATCAGGAAGTCTCGATGATGGTACCAGCCGTTCAGGCAATTGCCCTCGAACTCGGGCTTCGATTCTTGACGGACTACCTCAAGGGCGATACTTACTTTAAACTCGGCGATGATGACCCTGACGATTTGAACAAGACTCGGGCGATGGTGCAGTTGACCCTCTATCGACGCCTGGTCGAATTTGGTCCTGAAGCAGAAGGATTTATTGCGTCGTTGAGGTTCTCATAGTTTTCGAAACAGAACGTCTGATTGCTCGACTTTGGCGTGAAGATGACCTTGACGACATGTTTCGAATCTACGGCAACCCTGCCGTGCAGCGCTTTCTCGGCAGAGAACCAAAGGTGGTTTCTTCTCCCGAAGAAATGCAGACTATTCTGCACAAACGACTCGAACTTCAGAAGACTTGGGAAGTTGGCAAAGGCGCCTTTGCTCTCATGCGAAAGGAAGACGAACGAGTCCTGGGAACCATCCTCTGTAAGGATTTGCCGGATGGAGAAGGGAACCCGAGTGGGGAAGTCGAAATTGGTTGGCACCTAGGAGAAGAATATTGGGGCCATGGCTATGCAACGGAAGCCGGTATAGCGGTTGCAGAATTTGGATTTACTCATTTGCCAAATTGCCCGCGCTTGCTTGCGGTTGTCTACCCTAAAAATGTTGCGTCACAAAATGTCGCCAAGCGGATTGGCATGAAACCGATTGGGCGTTCTACCCAGTACTATGGCGTCGAACTCGAAGTCTTTGAGTTGCAACGCCCGCTCAGGTAACGTCAATACCTATATGGAGAAGCGTCAATTCGGCAAAACTGACATGCAAGTGAGTGTCCTCGGCTTCGGCGGCGCCGAAATCGGATTTGGCGACGTGCCCCAGAGCGAGGTAGAAGTGATGCTGAATACTGCTCTCGATGAAGGCATGAACGTCATCGACACAGGCGAATGCTATGCAAACAGCGAAGAGAAGATCGGCAAGGCAGTTGGCCACCGACGGGACGACTATTGGCTCTTCACCAAGTGCGGCCATACTTCGGGTCTTCCAGGTGAAGATTGGGAGCCCAATATGCTTCGTCAGTCGATCGACCGAAGCCTCCAACGCCTCCAAACCGCCCATCTCGACCTCATCCAACTTCACACCTGCGATATTGAGACACTTGATCGAGGCGAAGCGATTCAAGTGATCCAAGAAGCTAAGGCAGCAGGGAAGGCGCGATATATCGGTTACAGCGGGGACGGACAGACTCTTAAGCATGCCATCGAGCTCGGCGTCTTCGACGTGATTCAAACAAGCTGTAATTTTGCCGATCAGGAGTGCATTGATCTAACATTGCCTCTCGCAAAAGCCCAAGGACTGGGAGTCATCGCCAAGCGTCCGGTTGCAAACGTCGCCTGGCGACACGAGTCTGAGGCAGTTGCGGGTTATGGCGCCGAATACTGGCGTCGCCTTCAAGAGCTGAAGTATGTCTATCAGGACATGTTCGACACTGCTTTGCGATTTACGTTGGCACAGGATATTCATGTTGCGATCGTCGGAGCATCGAAACCGGAACGGTGGCCCGAGAACTCCCGCATCGCCGCAAAAGGTGGCTTAGATGAGATGGCGGTTCAATGGATTCGAAACCGTTGGCGAGAAGTTGCAAAGCCGGATTGGGTCGGACAGACATAATCTTGACCAAATTAGGTTAATATGCTGCTATGAAACGAGGGGTTTGGCTTCCGATTTTACTTGGCATATTGGCGCTTATCTTTGCGCCTATGGAACAACAAGTTGGACTAATTAACGTCAAGTATTGTTGGGGCGTTATATGGACTGAGCATGAAGCAGCAAGAATCAGCGTACCAATCCTCGCTTTAGAATTATCGCTTATCTGGCTCATCTATTTTGCTTTGCCTACAAAGCGACCCTCTAACTAGGTGATCGCTTGACAAGGTCCCGAGCAGCATTCTTCCATTCGGGATAGTCAAACTTAAACCCGGCTTCCACCAGCCGGGTAGGAACGACTCGTCGACTCTTGAGCACCAGTTCACTTTCGGTCCGCATCGCCCAAGTTCCAATTTCCACCATCCACTTAGATGCGGGCAAACCGAATTTGACGCCCCATGCTTCCCCTAAGTCCTTGGCGAATTCAGATTGGGGCAACGGGTTTGGCGAACAAACATTCACCGCCCCATCCATCTCATCGTGCTCGATGAGAAAGGATATCGCGCGGGCAAAATCTTGTTCATGAATCCAAGAGACGAATTGTCGGCCATCACCCAAGCGCCCGCCCAAACCGCGCCGGGCTAGGGAGGAGAAGACGTCGAAAACACTTCCCTCATCCGCAGACATGGTCATCGCACTTCTCATCAGCACCTTGCGAGTCTTTGGGGTTTCGATTTTAAGCGTTTCGGCTTCCCAGGCTTTGGCGATCTTAATGCTCTCGTTCCAGGTGCGAGGCGCGCCTTTCTCGTCGCCTCCCAAGATGCCGGTCGTCTCATCATTAGGTGCATCGTAGCGGTGGGCATAAATCGTCGCCGTGCTCGACTGTAGCCAAACCTTTGGCGGGTTAACCGCTTGACGAATGGCTTCGCCAACGGCTCGCACCGATCGAATGCGGCTTTCCATCATTTGATTCAGGTTCGATGAGTTATATCGACAATTGACGGAAAGTCCTGCGAGATTAATGACCACATCAGCCCCATCAATCTCGGCTGCCCAATCGCCCACACTCTCGCCATCCCAAAACAAAGTCTTGACTCCTGGATAGGAAAAATCACGGCGGGAGATCACGGATAGCTCATGACCTTGATTCAAAAAGTGTCGAATCAAGACGGCACCGACATGTCCAGAACCGCCAGGAATAATTATTTTCACAAAATTCTGAAATCTCCGTTAATAGTATAACGTAGAGATCGATATGGAAGCGGATATTGAACGTCGGTTTAGAGAGTACGAGTCGGCGCCTCTTGCCTGGGATCCCGAAAAAGGGGGAAAGAAGGCTTTCATTTGCTTCAACGATTCACTTACTGCCGGAATCGGACCGGATGAAGGCGGCCGATTTGAGCGCATCGCCGAAGAGATGATGTCCGGCCGATACTATCCTGACGATGCTGTGGTTTTCTATGGTCGCTTCCAAGACGAGCATCGTTCGATGAAGGCAGGCGATCGGGTATTACAGCGGGCACCGCTCTTCTTAGGACTCAATGTTTGGTCGATGGTCGAAATTTATGTGGCCGAAAGAACCGATGAACGATGTCAGATCGGCTATGTGACCACGACGAAGCACCATGGACGGGGTATCTGGACGGCAACGCTCACTCGCGAGGAGGATGAATTGGAGCTCCTCGTAGAAAGTATTGCGTCTCCCAATTCCATTCTTTTTTGGCTGGGCTTGCCCTATGCTCGATTAACTCAACTCCGCGCCCGAAGACGCGGAATTGAGCATTTGGCCACGATTGATTAGAAGATGTTTTTCAAGCCTCTAAGCAGTGGGGTTTGAACCTGTGGACGTCACTCCATGTCACTCGGTGTTACTTGGCAATGCATCAACAATGCTTCAGGATATAGTTTTTTGCGAGCTCTTCAATGAGCGTTTCTTCACTATATATCTCAGGATGATCCCTAACACAAAACCAATCGGGATCGATAACACGGAGTAAGTTAGCCCAATGGGAGTATCAACAACCGAGATTCGATCATTTGTCGTGAGGAAAAGCGTAAGCACAATTTGGCACAAAAGCAGCGAACACATGCTGCCAACCAGACCGGCCGCCAATATGTCAAACATAGTTTTCATGGTTACCGCGACCAACTGCTTAGAAGCCTGTCAAACCATTCGGAGCGCCAACACCAGAAAGGAAATCCCATCCCGTTCCTGCCGAATGGCTGCCCGAAGTGCCATGCTTGACATCAAAGAGATTGGTTGTTCCAATTTGAGCATACAGGTTCACATTAAATGCCTGACTGCTCGCATAGGTATTACCCGCTGAATTAGAAATTGCCGCAACGATGGGGCACGCAACGCTGGTACCACCAAAAATGAGCCATCCGCTCATCCCGGCATATGGAGTGCTGTCGTATACCGAGACTCCGGTTGCCGGATCACCGACTGCCGCCACATCGCATGAACCGCGATATCGTTGCACAGAAGCCACAACTGTATTTTGGAACGTTGGACGCGGCTCATAGGCGCTGATCCCCGAACCAGTTTTCGACCAACTGTTCTCACTCAGGCGATTATCCAGAGCATCGAGGATGAGCGAGGTCCCACCTACGGCGATCGCATTCTTTGAGAGGGCGGGGAAGTTCTTTTCATCGCTGGTGTCGCCACCGGCCGCGAAGAAGGTCACACCTGTCTTGACCATATTCGGGTCATAGTGGACGAAGAGGCACGCCGTCTCAGTCGCTCCGAAGCTCATCGAGACTTGCTTGACACCGGGCAGATTTTTGGCGATATTGACCGCCGCCATCAAATCAGCAACCGTATCCGATGCCGCTTCGACAAGATAAATCTTGGCTCCCGGAGCCATCGCGTGAGCCCATTGCGTATCAATTGCGCTCTCTTGTGCCCAGCTTCCGTCGACTGTCGGCTGGGAGCCCGACGCGTAGACGACTTGGAAAACAGTATTTGATGACGAGGTTGCGTCAGTCGATGTTTCGGTCGGGAGTCCGAATTGAGTCGAGAAAACATTAAAGTCATTGAGAGCCGTCGGATAGTGATAGGCGTCAACGATAGCGATCGCACCCGACCCTAGCCCGTCAGGAATGCTATAAGCGGTACGAAGCTGTTGGGGGGTGAGACCCTGTGGACCGGATAGGCGGCTCGATGCAGCGCCCGTGTAGATAAGATGGTTGGTGTGCGCACGAACTCCCACGTCACTTGCCCGCGAGATCGTGCTTTCGGGAACCATGATGTTTGGCCCCTGAAGCGCGGTGAGATTATCGGTTTGACTGGAAGGAACAAAAATATCCTTAGTTGAGCAAGTAGGATCGGGAGCCGGATCAATGATCGAATTGTCGGACGAACCGGAACCGCCACATCCTGCCACTAAAACGAGCAGGGCTAAGCCAACGAGAGAAGAATTTGCAATCCGACGCATCATGTTCCTTTTGGAGCCGTGGCGTAGCCAATGCCGCCACATTGCAACATTCTACGAGAATGCGAACCAGAAATGTTACGGCATTCTCCGCCTAACCAGGCATAACCCCTCTCGTTGACGAGAGTTCACTAAAATTTCATCTGACAGTTGGTGGTCCGCCAAGTTTGACTTAGCGGACCAGGGGAGAGAGATCTCAGTCTATTGTCAGACCAAGCTTTTTCAGGGCATCCTCGAGGCGAGTATCTCCTTCGGTATAGCCAACGAATGCATCGGCGACTTTGCCATCTTTGTCGATGATGTAAGTCGTGGGAAGATCGGTCACCTTGTAAAGCCTCTTTGCGATGTTATCTTCACTCTTCGGAGTCGGATCAAAACCGAAAGACAGGGTGTACATGGGCGAATTGGCTTTCATCCATGTTTCATAAGCATCTCGATCATCCCATACCGCAATCTCATATATTTCGAGTCCTTGGTCTTTGGCGGCCTTATAAAGTTTCTCATTGTGAGGCAGCGAGGTCTGACTGGCCGTCGTTGGGGTAGACCAAAAGTCGAGGACGACGACCTTGCCTTTCGAGTTAGAGAGTTTGAGGTCGCCCCCGCCCCATTTCTCAACGGTGAAATCGGGCGCAGTCGTGCCCGGGGCCAAGAGCATCTTAGTCTGATTTTGATCTCGTTCTTGCCCTTGTAAGAGGGAAGAAATCGACGAGTTTTGTGGGTTCTGCAAGCCAATAACAAGCAGAAGGTTCAATGCTGACAGCATGGTTCTGTGGTTCCTTTTTCATCGTGCGGAAAACCCCAAAACGCATGGTTATTGTAAGGTCCCTTTTGAGATTCGCGATGAACCTCAAAAGGGAATTGGGCCTTTCGGCAAGTATTTTTACCTGCCCTTAACGTGAGCCACTAGTTGGCTTTAACGCCGAGTTTCTTCAGTGCTTCCTCAACGCGCTTGTCGCCTTTTTCATAGCCCACGATCGACGAAGCGACTTTGCCCTCTCGATCAATCACATAGGTGGTAGGGATTCCCGAAACGTTAAAGAACTTTGTTGCGATACTGTTTGCACCTTCTCGCCCAGCTGGGTCGAACGCAAATTGGAACGAATATTTGCTTTGATTGGCAGGCACCCACTTTTCGTAGGCAGCTTTTTCGTCCCAAACGCAGACACCCAACACGACCACGTCTTGACCCTTGGTGGCTTGGAAAACCGACTCAATGTGCGGCATCGATTCTTGGCACGGACCGCACCAGGTAGCCCAGAAATCGAGGACAACGATCTTGCCTTTGTAGTCGGAGAGCTTTAGGTCACCACCGCCCCACTTCTCGCAACTGAAATCCGGAGCCTGGGTTCCTTCTTTCAGCAAGGGCTTTGCTTCGGCTTGCTTAGGCGAAAGTTCCAAGGCCACTTTGCTCGTGGGCTTAATCGCAAGCTTATTTCCATCATCCGAGATGGTTGCTTCATATGTCTTGTCGCCTAGTTTGAATGGAGCTCGAATATCCAGAATTCCGCTCGAATATTTGTCGTCGTCATTAAGATCGATTTGAAGCCAAACCGGTTTGGTCTTTCCGGCATCCTCAACTTTTTCGACCGGCTTATTGAAAATGCCGTCGGCATCATTTTCAACTAATCGCACCTTGTGAGCCTTGCCATCGATCGCCACTGAACCGACGCGAGCCGATTGGCGATAGCACAAAAGCGGATTTTCGCCCGTCCGGACGAATCGATAGAGTCCAATCGTATACGGCGCGGATGAAGTTTCCTTCTTCGCCGTTCCGTAGGATGCGCGGAGCGTCACATCCATGACACCGTACATCGGATGGTCGCCTTCCCGCTTTTTGGTCCAAGCGCCATCTCCGTCATCGGTCAAATTTCCGTTGCGATTCTTGTCGATGTAGATTTTGTAATCGCCTTGCGCTGGCTCATCGAGCGCAACCACAAATTCGCTTTTGGGGCCGTTGCCGAGTTTGATGATGCCGTATTGGGGAGTCGCTCGATAGGCAGGCTCCTTTTTGATTTGGGTTGGCTTAGTCCCGGTCAGCGCGATTCTGACCGGGTAATAACCGAGTCTGGCCGTAACGGCCCCCTGCGGCTCGATCTGCAAACCGCCTTTTTGACCAGTCGCGCCGATCATGCTTGAACAAAAAATGAGAGCTGTAAGCATCTTTGTATCTTCCTGCCGTCATTTTACTGACCTTACTTTCGTTCGTGGCCATGAAAGGACAAAAGAAACGTTTAACCGTCTCCTAATAGGAAAACTTTAATCGCAAACAAAGCCCTAAAGGTTTTGGCCTGGACAATTCGCTTTAGAAATATTGCGCGAAAACTCTGCCATGAGTTCGAGTGTTCGCTCACCCACGTGGTGCTCAATACCCTCAGCCTCGATTTCGGCTGTAATGGGGTCCACTCCCAATGCACGCAAGAATGCGACAACCTTTTGGTGACGCTCTCGGCAACGTCGGGCCAGTTCCTCGCCTTCGCTCGTCAGTTTGAGACCCCGATAGGGTTTGAGAACGACCAATCCTTCCTGTTCGAGTTTTTTGAGGGCCTTTGAAACCGTGGGGTGGGCAACGCCCAAACGCTTGGCGATGTCAACGAGCCTCGCTTCACCGAGTTCCTCGCTTAATTCGAGAATGACTTCGACGTAATCTTCGGCCAACTCGGTTCGATGCGCCTCGCGCGTCTGAGCGAACGATTTGGCAAGTTCGGATGGGTTAAATTCGAGCGTCATTGCGTATTCCCAAAGAAATTGTAGCATAGGCTTGACAATTTAGAGATGGCTAACAATATAATAGAAATGTAGCCAAGGCTACATTTAGCTATGCCTGAAATGAGTCTGCCTCAACCGTCAACTGAGGGCACATCGCTTGCCGATGTGAATCAAAGCGTCTCGGTTCCGACCAGCGGATCGTTTTGGCGGCGATTTTTGGCGTTTGCCGGTCCAGGCTTTTTGGTCAGCGTCGGTTACATGGATCCCGGAAACTGGGGGACTGATCTTGCCGGAGGTTCCAAGTACGGCTATGCATTGCTGTGGGTGATCTTCCTGTCAAATCTGATGGCGCAATTCCTCCAAATTTTGTGCGCTCGCCTCGGATTGGTTACCGGCAAGGATTTGGCAATGGCCTGCCGGGATTACTACAAGAAGCCCGCCGCCATTGCAATGTGGATTCTTTGCGAAATTGCCATCGTAGCATGCGATCTAGCTGAGGTTGTGGGGTCGGCGGTTGCCCTCAATCTGCTGTTCAAAATCCCGCTTGAACTCGGCGTTATTATTACTGGCTTTGACGTTCTCTTACTCTTGGGCTTCATGAAGTTTGGCTTCCGCAAAGTCGAGGCAATTATTCTTACACTCGTCGGGACGGTCTTTCTTTGTTTCCTCTATGAGGTCGTGGTAGCGAGGCCCGATTGGCCCGTGGCGTTAAAGGGAACTTTCGTTCCTTCGTTACCCGATAAAGAAGCGCTTGTCATTTCGCTCGGCATTCTCGGCGCCACGGTGATGCCTCACAATCTCTATCTTCACTCAAGCATCGTTCAAACCCGAAAGCGATCAGGAACTCAGGAGGGTTTGAAAGAAGCCGTCCGATTCAACACCATCGACACCGTCTTTGCGTTAAGTCTCGCTTTCTTCGTGAATGCCGCGATTCTAATCCTTGCGGCTGCTGTTTTCGGAAAGGCGGGCGTCGTCGTCGAGGAACTTCAAGACGGACATAAACTGTTGACTGGCAGTCTCGGGGCCGTGTCGGCGACCATTTTCGCGGTAGCGCTTCTTGCTTCTGGGCAGTCTTCTACGATTACCGGAACCCTGGCGGGGCAGGTCGTCATGGAAGGCTTCATGAGATGGAAGGTGACGCCTTGGATTCGGCGTCTCATCACACGACTCTTGGCCATCATTCCGGCCATCGTCATCATCCATCTGAGCGGTGGGCGAAACACGGTTGACCTGCTGGTGATCTCACAGATTGTGCTGTCGATGCAGTTGCCATTTGCGATTTTCCCGCTGATGATTGTTACGAGCGACAAACGCCGGATGGGCGAATATGCAAACCGCCTTTGGGTTCAAATTCTCGGCTACCTCATCTGTTTCTTGATCGGTGGACTCAACGTTTACCTCCTGTACGGATATATTGGGCCATTGTGGGTTGGACTTGCCATCCTTGTCACGCTGGCCTTTGCGGCCTACGTTCATTTCTTCTATCGACCTCGCGAGATCGCATCCTAAGGGAGACAGTGTCGTTAGGGCCAGACGCAGCGTCCCGCCCTAACACTGCTTAGGGGTATACTAAGGACCTCGTCAAATCTGATCGAACAGATCAGAACGGGGGACCCAGACTTTGGGGTGAATCCTGAAAAGGAAGAGTAACTTTCGGCTCTAACCCGGCAGCTAACCTCGTCGACTTATCGAAGGGTAGAAATCATCTCGATTTCTCACGGCCGTTCCTCAAAGGAGGTGTCATTTGCGGAACTTGTTAGGACGTTTTCGGACGTCGTCACAACATCGGTTTGATGACTGCAAAGCCCCATATGGGCATCTTCTTTTCGTGCGAACGGATTCGTTTTCGATCGCTTCAACCATTTGTCAGTGCGCAGCGTTGCGTCTGACCATGAACAAAAAGGAGATCCTATGAACCAAATCATCACACTCGAAAAACGACTCGCAGAAACTTGGAAGAGCAACCTCGAACCTTCGGCGAAAGCGGAGCGATTGTTAAGCCTTCAGCTCAGTATTTCGGCTTATGTTGCTCGGTGTAGGGATCGTCTGAATACAATTGGCGTAGATAGCAAATGGGAACGAGGATTTATGCTCCGATCGATTCAACACCTAGAAAATCTCGCGGCCGATTGTCGCCTACTCCAAACATGCCTTAAAGACGATAGGAGCGGAATGCTCCTGTGAGCGAACTGAGGCATATCGACGGATCGAGTCCGGTCGTCGATCGTCCGCACATCAACATCAAGTTTCAACACGGCAATCCTGACGAAGTCGGAATCAATGGTTGTACCGTTGAAGACGTCATCGACACGATGATCGAGAAACTTGATGAATTCCAGCGTCGCGGACTCGCTTGTAAGGAAAACTCGGTTGCGCTCTGGCACTTAAAGTCTGCTCGTGACGTCATGCGTCTTCGCGCAGAAACGAGGTCCGAACAAGGTGTGCGGGGCTCGTTGATTCCGCATCAAAGTCCGTTTCTCACGGCCGAACTTCCGCCAAAATTCGAAGAAGAAGACACCGTCATTTCGCGGTAAGGTCCCTATTTCCGTGAGACTGCCTTGGCATTCTCACGGAAACTCAGGCAAACTTTGCACATGCCTGAGTGCGACTATACTGGTGAAAGTCCCCTCTATACTTACAATCACGACCATCCCAAGGTCGCGAACATCAACGAGCTTCACGACTCCAACTTAACCGTCGGCCAACGAATCGCGGATCGCGTTGCCGCAACGATTGGCAGTTGGCCATTCATCATCATCCAATCAGGCTTTTTAGCGCTTTGGATTGTCGTCAACATCTATTTGGCTTTTCATCCCCAAGTGATGAAGGCGTTTGATCCGTATCCCTTCATCCTGTTGAATCTCGCGCTCAGTTTTCAGGCCGCCTATACCGGGCCAATTGTGATGATGAGTCAGAATCGCCAGTCCGAAAAGGATCGTTTGATGGCCCAAAGCGACTTTCAATGCAACCAAACTGCCGAGGAAGAAATTCGTTTACTCATGGAACACCTCAAGCATCAAGATCGCATCATGGATTACATGGTTCAAAAGATCGAGAAATTAGAATCAAAGCTGGCGGTCGCAAGTCAGGAGCAAGCCCAAGAATAGACGATGGTATGGCTGGATCGAACCGGGTTATTTCTTCAATTTTGCGCCTTTTGGTTCGTGGCTCCCGAGATATTGGGGCGAAGCGGCGTCCATCGGCTCCGTTCGGTCCTCACCACCTTTATCCGCTTCGCACTCTTGCTGCCCGTAGGGATCGGCTTCGTTCTTATTGTTTGGACGCTAATGTTTCGTGAGCTTGCCGAGAAGCTTCATAATTGGCACCGGGCGCTTGGGCTGAGTTCTTCGGTCTTGATTGTGCTCTTCGCCCTGCTCCGTTTCTATCGATCTGAACGTTTGAAAACCATTCTCGACGAAATCGAAGACGACGAAGCATTTCGACGACGATTGCTATCGTGGGGAATCGTGTGCTTTTCACTCGGCTTCATTCTTCAATTCGCCGCGACTTTCTGAATTGTTAAGAAAGTGTTAGTTTCTCCAACGCAATCAAATCTGTTAAAGTAACTCATATTGAATATGGAAGGCCATGACGCTCTCCTAAAGCGGTTGGAAGATTACGATCTCGACAACCCCAATTCAACATTTCCGTTCTCGGCAAAACTTGCTAAAGAGACCGGATGGACACCCTCATTTACCCAGCGCGCCATCGAGGAATACAAGCGGTTCTGCTACCTCGCGATGACTGCTGGACACCCCGTTTCTCCTTCCGAGGTCATCGACGAGGTTTGGCATATGCACCTCATTTACTCTCACGAGTATTGGAAAGTGTTCTGCCCTCAGGTTCTTCAACGAGAATTCCATCACTACCCTTCGACGGGTGGCAGGGTCGAGAAAGATAAGTTCGAAGACTGGTTTGCGAAGACTTTAAAAAGCTACCGCGAAGCTTTTGGCGAAGACCCGCCGAAGGATATCTGGCTCGACGCCCCATCAAAACCGGTTGCACCGACGACGGAACTGGTCGATATCGCAAATCACTGGGTCATTCCCAAGCATTTCCTTCGCCATTGGGGAAGACTCGTCGGGATCGGAGTTACTCTCCTCTTGGTCGTTGGGTGCGCTTCGGCAATTGGAAATCCACTTGACTACCGAGGGCCAGAATTTCTTCAGTTCTATGTCTTTCTTTTCGCCGCGACTTTAACTTTGGGCCTAATCGCGCGATCGATGTTTCGTCTTCCTTGGAGCGGAAGTCTTGATGAAAATTCTTATCCTGGCCCCTATTCAATCGCTTACTTGAATGGAAAAGGAATTCTTGCCGTCAATACCGCCATTACAAGCCTTCTCCATCGAAAGGTTATTGAGTTAGACATAAGGCGCCGCTCTCTCAAAGTTATCCAGCCCGGTTATCAGGCTTTTGATGAATTGGAAGCGACGATCATTCGCAGCGCCTCCCGAGCGGGTGGAATTCAAATTTCGATGTTGCGGAGAAACTGCGTTTCGATTCTCGAACACATGCACCAAGACCTTACAGATCGGCGACTTCTCGTCAATGAAACGCAAGGATGGATTGCTCGTTTGTCGGGATTTGTGATTGCGATGCTGGCTCCCGCTTATGGATTGATGAAAATTGAAGTAGGTATCAGTCGGGGCCGACCCGTATCTAATCTCGAGTTCCTTTGCGTGGTGTCGGTAATCATTAGCTTTTTCTTGCTCATCCGACCATTCCGAAGCTGGTATGGAGATCGATTCCTGGCCTCGATCCGCAATCAACAAAATCGGCTCAGTCGGATCAATCGGCGGCTTGATCAGTGGGACCCCAACGACATCGCCTTGGGAATGGCTATCTTTGGCGCGGGCGCCCTCTACGGTAGTTCGCTGGAAACTCAGGTCCGACATCTCAATCCTCCCGCGGGAACGTCTTCCTGTGGCGGTGGAACCTATACAAGCAACTCTTCAAGTTGCAGTAGCGGTGGAAGCAGTTGTGGAAGCGGGTGCGGCGGTGGCGGAGGAGGAGGCTGCGGCGGTGGTGGTTGCGGAGGATGTGGCAGCTAAACCCCAGTAAAATATCCAGGTTCTTTCCGAGAATCTTAGAAAGCTATGTCGTACCGCCTCAAGTATTTCTTGCTCCCCATTGCTGGGGCGGTATCCGCATTCCTATCGTTTTTCATTGCCGCACCCTATGTCAAATCGCTCCATCGTCCCTGGCTAAGAGACGATGACCCGGTATCACATTTCACCTTTGGTACCACTTGGACGAATGTTCAACACTGTGCCTTTGGCGCGTTGCTCTGTGGCTCCTTTTGCTTTATTCTCGAATATGGTCGCCGGACGCCACGAAGGATTCTTTTATCGACCATCATTGGTGCGATCGTCGGGGCCATTGCCAATGGCTTTGCCGACTCGGGCGCGGACCTCATTGGCATTAACGCCATGCGAAAAGTTGGCGCTAGTGGTCAAGGGGCAGGTGCTCTCGCGTGGTTTATTCTTGTCCCCGCCGCTCTGTCGTTTACAATCACCATTGCCGTCGGACCGACCAAGCAACGGGTGATCCGAGCGATCTTTGCCACCGTGGTCGCGGCCGTCTTTACATTCATCGGCCGCATTGTTGGGGATATGATCGGCGCGGCGATCCTCTTCACTCGCCAGGACATCATGAAGCTTGCCACGGATCGTGGTGCTCTCATGGAGGCCTCAATCCCAGCCTGGATGGCCGAAGCGGTTGCAGTAGGCATCGCCCTTGGGCTCACGATGATGATTGCCGACCAGGTTTCACGAAAGGGGACCCTCCGGCTCGTCTATGGCCGAAAAGAGTATAAAGATTGGAGCTTGGATCACATGGCAAATCGCATCGGATCCGGCGAAGTAGAGATTCCAGTTCGCGGATTCAAGGGCGTTGAACCTGTCCATTCCTGCATCTTTCGGCAAGGCAATCAGTTCATCTTTGATAGCCAGTACGCGCCGGCAGCCATCAATGGGTATCCAGTACAGCAAGCGGCCCTCAGTCATGGCGACACGATTCAGATTGGTGAGGCGACTCTGGTTTTCCAAACCCATGGAGCTTCATCACGCCAACCGATTCAGCCGATGATGGCTCCGATGGCGCCCTTTCCGCCCACTCCCCAACCTGCGCCGGCTTCACCTCTTCCCGTTGAATCGATAGCGCCTCCGAGTCTTTACTTTTTGAGCGATGATTTCGGACGCGAATTCGTTCTCAACCCGGGTACGACGACCGTTGGAAGGGAAGTTGGGAACCAAATTTGTCTCGCCCATGAATCGACGGTTTCTCGAAGTCATGCCGAAATCCTTCTTGAGCAGAATGAGATCACGGTCCGAGACCTGGGAAGCGCGAATGGCACCCGGGTCAATGGCAATCTCATTGATCAACCCACCCGAATTCAATCCGGTGACGTGGTCGCTTTTGGCAAGGCGTCCATGCGCTTCCGAATCAGTTCTTAGATTTTGTTAAAAAAATAACACATACCACTTGTTTCGTCGGTATTGATGTGTTATAAAATTAACATCACATGAGAGGATCGCAAAAGTATCTGTCAAAACGGGAGCAGGAGATCATGGAAATTTTGTTCCGTTGTGGTGAGCAAACCGCCAACGACCTGATGGAGAAACTAACCGGAAATCCGAGCAATTCATCCGTCCGGACCCAGTTAAGAGTTCTTGAGCAGAAAGGAGTCGTGACCCATACCGTTGCGGATGGAACTTTTGTGTTTAGGCCCGCTGATGATCGCGAAGATGCGGCTGGGAATGCCTTGGACTCGGTCGTCAAGACCTTCTTCCAAGGTTCGATCACCCAAACCGTCGCTTCGTTGATCAGTCAAAACGAAACGAAGCTTACGGATGACGAGCTTTCTGAATTGGAATCCCTCATCGCAAAAGCAAGGGAAGAGGGCCGATGAACCTGTGGAATTACTACCTCGGCGTGTCGATGCCGATTTTTGTTGCTTTAATGGTCGGCTCGCTCCTCATTTTGATCACTCGCAACATGTCGGCTGCAATCCGGCAATTTATTGCGGCGTCGACCTTAATTTCTGCGCTTATGATTGGGCTGGTTCCAGCGATTCCCTTACGGCTCCGACCCAACGTTCCTTCATTTTTTCAGCCTTCGATCACCTTTCATCCAACCCCGTTCGAAACCGTGTATGCACCCATTCTGCCGGTTTCGAACCCCGCCTATCCTTCTCATTTTCGACTCGATATTCCATCGATGCTGGCGCTTGTTTTGGCGATCATTTCGTCTTTGCTTGCCCTTCGTTTGATCGGAAGTCTGCTTTCGGCGAACCGCTTGCGCAAGCGATCTGTCGAGGCTTGTCCTTCGATTCGTTCCTTAACGAATCGAGACGTTCGAGTCGTTGAGGGCCTTTCGTCACCCGTCGCTCTTGGCGGGTTTAAGCCATTGATCTTGCTTCCGGCCGAGGCATCCCAATGGCCCGAGGATCAGTTACGCGCGATTCTGATCCACGAAGAGGCCCACCTCGACAACGGAGACCCGAATTGGCAAATCCTTGCCGAGCTTGCCTGCTTGCTCAATTGGTTCAATCCGCTCGTATGGTTTGTTCGCTCAGCGATGCGTTCGTCGGCTGAGCGAGCCGCCGATGACGCAGTGATTCGAGCCGGCATTCTGCCAAGCAGCTACGCGAGCAATCTGATTTCCTTTGCATCGAGGGTTGGGAAGACTCGTCAATCCCCAGCCTGGACGACCTTTGCCCGAAAGAATGGGGTTAAAGGTCGAATCAAGGCTATTTTGAGTCCTCAAATTCATCGAAATCCAATGAAAAAAACCTCTAAAATCGCATCTGTCGTCGGCCTTTCGCTGGCGGCCTATCTGACTTCGGCGTACGTTCGCCAAAGTGACGCCAATCCGAATTCCATCTACCAAGATGTACGTGAAGGCAAAACGGTTGCCGCGCGGGCTTCAAACAACTTTGTCGGACGCATGGCCGACGGTCGTGAAGTAGAAGTCATTCAAATCAGTCGTCAATTACCGAACGGCAAAGCCCAAGTGTGGAAGCCCGACGGCACACCCGTTTCCTCTAAAGATCAGATTCCGGTCCGTTTTCATTCGCTTGACCAGCTCGACACCCACGTCCGCTATGTCCTCTTTCGCTTCCCAGAAAAAGCAGGCAAGTCCGCAGAGCCAAACGCGGGTTGCGGAAGCGGTGGTCGATTCGCTGGAGAACCCCAAGAAATGTCATTTTGCGGTGGCGGAATATTGTCTCATAAAGACGGGTTCTACACCGTGGTGAGTTACATCGGCTTACCAAAGGAAGATGCGGCGAAGTTCGCCGTAGGATTCTCCGTGTGTGACGCAACTTGGAACGACGAAGGTGTTATTTCGAAGGCAAATCCATTCTTCAGTGATACGAATATTTCGGAAGTATCAAAGCCCGATAAAGGCGATCTCGAAGGTGAAAAATGGTGGTCTGTTCACCCGGCTCCCTACACTCGTCTGGAATTTGTGGTGCCAAATGACAAAACGGGAGCCCTGCAAGACATGCGAATCATGCCAATTTTTCATGATCCTTCGCGGAAGCACTCCGAAGCTAACGAATATGGCTCATTCGGTGGTTACATTCAAAACCCGAAAGGTGGTGCCGTCACAGGGTTCCGGGGACGATATTACTTTGCATATCCGGAGCGCGACATTAAGGAATTCCACTTACAAACGAGAGGCAGCGTCAACTGCGAAGTCTACGATCTCGCAGCAAATCCGAAGGGAACGCCGTAGTTTTCTCGCTCTTAGCCGACAGCTTCTCGACTGCTGTCGGCTCTTTTATACGTTTCGCCACATGGACCAAACATTTTCTTCTTCCCAGCGATCGTTGGGTTCATGATCGTTTTGTCTCAGTGCCGCGAAAATTGCTCCAATATGCCAACCTTCGTGCCAGATCATGTGCTGCATCAAGAGAATTGGATGCTGGTAGGGACTTCCTTCGGATGGACCCTTGCTGAGTTGCCATTCTAATGCCAATCGAATTTGTTTGGCGCTATCTTCGAGGAGAGTCCTTATCTGAGGGATATCTCGTATCGGCAGCCATTTTTCGCCTTCCTGATAAAAGCCGTCTCCTAAGTTTGCGGCATGAGACGGCGAAACTTTGGAAAGCCAATAGTAGCGAACTTCATGAATGTGGCAGAGATGGAATCCAACCGACTCCTCACCAGGACCGATTCGATCGTCAAAGCAACTGTCATCGATGAGCGCGGCAACATGATCGACAATTCGACTTTGTCGATCCCAAGAGTCGAGAAGGGGAGTTATCCAATCAGTCACGACGTGACTTTACACCATGCCCCATTACAGATTAATCGCCATCTCGAATTGAGTGATCTCAGGAATCTCAAACCCGTTCTTGAGCATAAAATCCTTCGCTAATCCCTCGGGCGACGCAATCGGCATGACGATCGTTTTGCCAGCATATTGATGCCCAAGCCCGTCGAGCAGTTTGGTTGCGAACCCTAATCCGCGAGAGTTTCGATTGGTGAAGAGCGACCATAAGACCACGCGATCTCCGGGAGCTTCGCTCACCAAAGCATATGCTTGGTCTTCTAGCGACCACCCAACGGTATTAACCTTGAGCGATAGAGTTTCTGGTTTATAATCCCAGGGAAGGTTAGGTTCGCCTTCGGAGACCTGGCGACGGATGACACCGGATGGATCGATTCGCTCAAGCTTCTGTTCGGTTCCGCCGGAGGCAACCTTTCGATATCCAATCAACCGTTGCACCTTTGAAAATCCGACGCGTTCATAGAGTCCGATAGCGGGCGGATTTTGCTCAATGACTTCGAGTACCATTCGCCGGTCGCCTCGCTCGCGAGCCTCTTCAATAACCTGAATCATCATCTTCTTTCCAAGGCCTTTCCCGCGAAAATCAGAAGCAATGGCCATAGCCGCAACCCGAGAAGTCCAGCCTTGTCGCGCGATAAGACAGATACCGGCTGGCTTGTCATCCAACATCAAAAGGAGGCTCGCCTGAGTGTCAAGCCCCTCGGGTCGAAAACGACGTTCGAAGGTTCCGGCGTCCAGGCTAAATGGCATGATGTAGCCCTCGAAACATTGGGTAACGAAGTCAGCAAGTTGTGATGGGGAATATTCAATTGCTCGACGCTCAGATAAGTTCATTTCCTTTCTTTACTGCCTTCGATAGCCAAAGGGTTTCCTTAGTAGACGGGAGACTTAATGTCGATTCGTTGGCACCCTGCTTGACTCACACCAAAGGAGCACCTAATCGAAACGTCACCAACCTTAATCCGCTCGACCCTGATGTCACCTTCGATCATTTCAATCTTTAAGAATTTCCCTTCAAATTCAATGATGCCAAAGCCTCCATCGATGCAGAATAGAGTTCTAAAGCCATCGGGCTGTGGGTTCATCCTCAGCTCGTTTGTCACACTGGAGTACCAAAACCCGGTTGTGCTTTGCAGCAAGGCATAGCTCGCCAATGCCCGTGCGTAGTAGTTGCCGCACTCATATTCGTTAAACGGGTTGCGCACGTGTCCGTTGTATCGACTTCGAGCGCCTTCGATAATCTTCATGCCTTCGTATTCCAATTTCTCCTCAAGGCAATGCGAAGCGACTTGGTATTCGATCCCTGTCCACACTTCGTCGGAATACACAAAAGGCAACGTCGGCTTTTTGCCCTTGGGCCAAGTGCAAAGCAGCAATCCCTTTTCGTGGCCGATCGCATAGCCCGGCCTTTGAAGACAGGCATGATCTGAAAGATCCTCACGGAAATTGTATCGAAAGATGCTTTTGAGATGGGAACGAACATTCTCCTGCTTAAGCGGTATTTCGATGCCGTACAACTTGGCCATCCAAGCACCGATCACACCATCTGAGATGCATCCCGATCCGTATTGGTACTTCGGCCCCTCGGCTTTGAGCAATCGATCAACATCGTCTTGCGTGTCGGGATCGATTTTCGAAAGTCGTTCGGTAAACGAGCAATCTTTTAGCCCTTCCCATTGAACCTTTTGAACGTAGTATTCGCCATTGAAGAGCTTAGAGTCCATGTATTTGCCTCCGCGTTTGGCCAGGTCACGATATTCGTCTCCCGAACGATTATCCCCTACTTCTTTTGCGAGGTCAGCAAGGGCACACAGTGCCCCAATATAGATGCTCGAACACATACCATCCGCTCCCCAAAACTCGATATCGTACGTATTGTGGTGTGGCTCGATGAGAACACCCATCCGATCTGGGTCCCATGTTTGAATGCAGTAGTCGAGTGCCTTTTTCGCGAGGGGATAGACTCGCTTCAGCCATTCTATATCGTCGCAAATATGATAGTCACGCCATAATTTCATGATGCCGCCCAACTGACCATCTGCGGCGGCGTGGAAGGTATGCGTCGTCGGATTATCGGGCAGTGCGCTTCGGAAGTTGATGTGCCCAGTCGGGTCCATCGACCGCATGTACTCTTGTTCGCGCAAGGTTCGTTCTAGGTCAGGAAAGAGGTGGGGAATCGCCTGGGCATAGTTCCATACGTGCGTGCAACTGCCGTGACAGCAGCCGCTATTGGCAAAGCAGCCCTCCCAAGCCCATAGGTTTCCGCTCGCTTGTCGAAGGATCGTCGGGGACTTGAGGATTGCCAAATTGCTTGCAATTGCATCGATAACAACGGGCGGCAGCGTCGAATTGTGAAGTGCGTCGGCAAATGCCCGCGTGCGTTTCAGAAGCGATTCGTAGCGCTCTAAAACATAACTCGCCACGTCACCCGCGCTCTTCCATTGAGTCGAGTACCAAGGATTCCACGTCAATTTAACGTTATTCTCGATGCCGACACTGTAGTCAACATTAGGGAAGTGCCACGCGATGACCACAGGAATCGTCCGCTTGGCTCCGGGTTTGAGCCGAATTGAAACCATCGCCGATCCGCCATTGCGCCCCGTCTGGCCCAGTTCGCTCCTCGATCCATCGTTTTCGGTGAACGAACCGGTCGAAACCTCTCGATAGAGGGCAGAGATGGAGTCGAACCAACCACCTCGAAACCACATTCCTTTGATCTTGGGATTCGAAACACCAAGGGCCACGGCCGCACTCCCAAAGGATTCAGATCTCGGATCGTCAGTGTTATAAAACTCAACACCTTGTTGACTCGGAAGGAGCCGATTTCGAGTGCCCGTGTCGCCCGATTTTCCTTGCGCCATGTGCGCAAGATGGTATGAAAACTCTAAGCTCAAAGTCTGATCGGAAGTATTTTCGATTGTGTAAGTCAGAATCGCGGAGGGAACGCCGGAAACTTTGTCGTCACTCGGGACAAAGGGACTCCAACCCTCAATTTCGACCTTAACGGGCAACTTCCGATCTTTGAGCCGGACGACGCCAAAGGGATATCGATTTTCAAATTCACAGGATTCAAAGCGTGGAATTCCTTCGTGTCCGCCACCTCGATAGCCCTGCCCTTGGAGTCCTTGGTTATATATCTTCTCGGGCGGAATGGGCCCTTCAACTAACCGTGTGACAGGTGTCTTGCCTTTGATATGCAATAACGCAAAAGCAGCATCTTGGAAGTGGTGTCCGTCCGCCTGCGCACTAAGGGCGGGTTTATTGTAAATAGAAAAATCTTGAAGTCCGCCGTAGCCGTTAAGGCAAATACAACCCGCACCAATGCCACCCATAGGCATCGAAATCTGAAGCAGCTTTGCTCCCTTATAAACCATGTCGCTCCCATTTTAACCCCCTCGCCAAAGGCAGGATGTGATAGATTTAGCGAATGTCTTCCTTTAACGGACTAGGACTTCACCTCGGCAACCTTTCGCGCCTATCGGACGCCAAAACCCGCTCGATCAGCCCTGAGAACTTCACGGGTGAAAAGGGAAGAGGCGGAATGTCAACCGATGGTCCGGCAAAAGAATGCGCCCGGGATCTCGGTCCGGGATGGAAGCTTTCACCGCTCGTAAAGATTGGTGCGGGACAAGAACATGTGGTCGCCGATATCGAAGGACCGGGCGCGATCCAGCAAATTTGGTTGACCCCCACGGGTAATTGGCGATTTTCGATCCTGCGCATCTGGTGGGACGATCAAGAGCACCCGTCAGTCGAGTGCCCGATCGGCGACTTCTTCGCATGTGGTTGGGGAAAGTATGCCCAAGTTTCATCGCTGGCGATTTGCGTCAATCCTGGCAGTGCCTTCAATTGCTATTGGGAGATGCCCTTCCGGAAGCGCTGTCGCATCACCGTCACGAACATTGCCGAACAAGAAATGGTGCTGTATTACCAAGTCAACTATACGCTGACCGAGGTCCCCGAAGATTGCGCCTATTTTCATGCGCAATTTCGCCGTACCAATCCTCTGCCCTACAAGGAGGTTTATACGATTCTCGACGGCGTGCAAGGGAAGGGTCATTACGTCGGTACTTACATGGCGTGGGGAGTGAACAACAACGCGTGGTGGGGCGAAGGTGAAATCAAGTTTTATATGGATGGCGATGTCGAGTTTCCAACCATCTGTGGAACGGGGACGGAGGATTACTTCTGCGGTTCCTATAACTTTGATGTCGGAAAAGAAAACGGCGGATATCGAGAATTCACAACCCCTTATGCCGGAATGCCTCAAGTCTTGCGTCCGGACGGACTCTATCAGGCCAACACGCGGTTTGGCCTTTACCGCTGGCATATCATGGATCCTATTCGATTTGAAGAAGACCTCAAAGTAACGATCCAGGCTCTTGGGTGGCGAAGCGGACATCGATATCTGCCCCTTCAAGACGACATCGCCAGCGTGGCGTTTTGGTATCAAACCCTTCCCAGCGCACCTTTCCCCGCCTTGCCAGACAAAGACTATCTTGAAATCATCTAAGGTTTGCCGCAAAGCAGATAAGTTCATTTTGCAAAACGAATTTGAAGGTTAAAATGTCTATTGGAGGGACGACAGATGTTGACCGTTGTTGGTATTGGCAGCCTCTTAATCTGTTCTTCAAAGTATCAAGGACAAAGCTCGTACGCGAATTTGACGGATGCTATTTCGCGTCAATACACCTGGGGAATCTTGAGAGAAGCGAAAAATAGCCGCCTTGTAGACGCAGCCAAAAGGGAAGTTTCACTTCCTCAGGTCATGAACATCCAATCAGTCAGAGTGGTATCCCTGCTGCTTTGGGACGGTCTTGGCAAGGCTCAGTATGTGAGTCTTGGCCAGTCGTTGGCACGCAATTCCGGGCCAACTGAATCGACTTATTGGCTGCTTGCACGCCTACCCCCTCCCCCGATTCACCTCGTTCACACCCCTACGGCGGGATCGTCGCCCCAAAGTGGCACGCTTAGATTTAATGATGCAGCACATGTGTAACAGGTAATCCCAAATGCTTCAAATAATACTGCAATTGACGTTACTCAAGACTTTCCAGTATCCAGTTTCTAAAGGAGTGAAACTTTGGATTCAAATATCGCCGAAAGTCACTTGCCCAACGATACTACTAGTCGTTAAAAACAATTCCGATCACGCAATCTACTTTCCAAAAGACATTACCATGCACAGAATTTTGGATTTCAAAGAGCAAGGTCATAATGGCAAGGTAAGATACAGCACTTCAAGTAATGTGATAGGTGAGCCTCCACCCCCTTATTTCTTATCGTATAATTTACTGAAGCCGAGGGAGAGAATAAAAATTACTTATAAGTGGAGTGAGATAACCTCAACGCCTCTAAAAAGCTTGTCGAAAATATGGGCAATAATTACAGTGCCTGAACAAAGCATTCCGATTAAAGTTAGTGGAGGCCACTTAGTAAAAACTATTCCTTACTGGAAGGGTTCTGTTACAAGCAATAAGCTAAACCCATTGAAGAGAAAATAGTGGGTGATTTATTTTGTGGGCGGGGCAGACTTTGTATGACCAACACTGTATGTCAGTTCATGAATCAAGGTATCAACAATGATTATTACGATAATAGCACTACAATCAATACATAGTATTAAGGGAAATCTTGATCTAAGAGATTTACCTTCCCCGGCGGAAGTCTACGATGCAGTATGGCGTGGCGATAAGGAGATGTACCAAAACCTCTTAGAGAAGTCTCGAACTATCTGTGACTCATATGGTAGCTTGGAGAATAGCGGGAAGGTGAGTTGCATCTTGCGTTGGTACAATGCAGCGTTGCCTAAAAATCATGAGCTGACTAGGGCTTTTTCCAATGAAACTGTTGGTCTCGGTCGCGACTATGGTTTCTTAAATAAGATTAGCAAAGGTGATTTTTCAAAGATTGACCTACTGCTGTTGATCGACCATAGAAAGCCTATTTTCTTTACCGATTCTTGGTTAAGACTCCTCTATAATTCCAAGGCAGGTTCAAATTTTGATATTGTAACGCCAATAACGGCAATATCAGAGGAACTAAGGCAGAAATCAGAAAATGATTCAGGGCCGGGACCGGACTATATGTACTATTCGTTTGAGCCCAGAATGGGCGTCTCGCAGGGCAAATTTTTCGAATTAATAAAGTCTCTGAAGTAGCGTCGTTATTTCGGCGGCCGGCCACTGAGTGGACCGGGTATCCATATTTAGAACATGGGTGGCCAGCCGCTAACGTTGGCAGGGCAGACTTTATGCGGCATACTCAATCCCATCTGTCGTTAGATCCCGAGGAGCGGAGCCGAATCAGGACGTTGCTGGGGGTTGAGCATGGAAAGGTCGGACTCCTGAAAGTTAAATCTCTTTGTGATCGAGAATCCTTGGACGTACCGATGGTCGTATTGCAGCTGGTCCGTGATAGAGGAGCCGGTTGAAGTTTTCTGCGATCTTGCGGAAGTTGGCTCGCTTCGATTTTGGTGTTACAATGAACTGTGGCAGGGGTAGAAGATGAATGCAGATGAATGCACTCGATTCCATGCTTAGGCTCTTGCTCCATCCACAAAGTGGCTCGCTATTGGGCAACAAAGAGTTTATGAATAACAGGAAGTCATGTTAGTGTTGGGAATATTAGTTCATTTGGCATGTCAAGATGATGATTCGATTTTAAATTTTAGAAACTTTAAAAGAAGTTTCTTTAATGGACAAATTCGAAGCACTGAAGATTTGAATGTTTTTAATTTTTTCCGTATTACAAAATTAGCATATTTGAATAATGAATTGGCGATAGATATCAATTGGAATTTCGAAAAAGATATTGGTGTAAGTCCAAATGTTATCTTAGTTAGGTTTGAAAAATCTGGTCGATTTAGCTACGCGATATCAAGCAACCGTGAAGTGCATCTTTCTGGTATTGGGCTAATAAAACCTAAGCGCCTTTACCCAATGAATGAGGGTTGGTCCTCTATAAGTAAGCGGTTCAATTGGCCGGACAAACTTGCTGTGATCTGGTCTGCGAGGAGGATTTGTGTTCCAGTTGACAAAGAAATGTTGGGCCACGTTTCAAGAATTTTTTTCTTTACGGCATCGAACAAGCCGAAGGTGAAGGATCTCTTATGCATTTGCGAAGTGTCTGAAGGAAGGTTCGCAAATGTTCAGCCTCCTTTGAGTTTGAAATAGACAGGCCAGCCACTACGTGGGTGGAGCAGACTTTGTGCAGCATACTCAATCCCATCTGTCGTTAGATCCCGAGGGGCGGAGCCAAGCGGCCAGCCACTTCGTGTCGTAGATCCCGCCGAAGGGAAATGAGCGAAGCGAATCGGGAGGCTGGGTAACCAATAACGCTCAGGGGTGGCCTGTATAACCGACCACTGGGCTTGTCCCTGAGAGGTTATGCAGGTCTTTGGTAAGATTCGTACTTACCATGAAGCCAAATGGCAAGGTGAAGCGCAAAGCACGAAACACGCCCAGATCTAAGCCCTTTGAGTGATAGAATGAGTTTGGCAATGGTCGCGTATCTGTACCTGCATAACCTCTCAGCTTCGTCCCGATTCGCTTCGCTCATTTCCCTTCGGCAGGATCTTCGACAGGGGTCGGTTAAACAGGCCACCCCTCGTCAAAGTTTGGTTGCCCAGCCCACGCAGTGGCCCGCCGTTTGATGTTTTCTGTTGTCATTTTGGAAGTCGGCTCGGTTCGATTTGAGTATTACAATGAACTGTAGTAGGGGTAGAGGTTGAACGCAGATGAATGCACTCGATTCCATGGTTAGCCTCTCTGCTTCGCAGAGGTCGCCTCAACACGCCATGATTAAGCTCTTGCTCCATCCACAAAGTGGCTCGCCGGTGGTGGGCTCGTGGATTGCCATTAGGTAATTAACGTACAATGGATAATAAGAAATTCCAAATATATTGCCAATCCAGTCTATGGCCAATATCTCTGTTAGTTTCAGGATGGGTTAGCATTTGCATATTAGGGCTGCTATGGAATTACAATCCCATTATCGCATGCTTAGTTGCAAGTGTCTTTAATTTTATCTATTTCGGTTATCGAATAATCACCGGAGACCTTTCGGAGGGAAAGTACATCGGTATACAGGGCGACACTATGTATATTCGTACAACTAAACGTGAATATATTGTTCAATTGAAGGATGTGCAGAGAGTAGTTAATTCACCTGCCATCTATAGTTATGCGCTTCTACTTAAAGATGGGCAAAAGGTTACTTTACCAACATATACAGTAGCTTTTTCACCGGCGTATTCATGGATCGGCGAACACGTGGAAGGGGTAAGTGGAATTTTATTCAAGGACAAATAAGATTACGGGACGGGCGAGCCACTAACGTTGCCTGCCACTACGTGGTCTGAGCAGACTTTGTGTGGCATGCTCACGCCCATCTGTCGTTAGGTCCCGAGAGGCAGAGCTGAATCGGGACGTAGCTGGGGTTTGAGCATGGAAAGGGATGATCCTCGAAGAGGCTTCCATTAGTTGAACTGAGCAACGTGAAGAAGTAATGCAGGGAACAATTTGATGCTACAAGCACTTGTAGTAAAAACAGGGAGGGAAGAGGCGTAGAGTTCATGCAAACTCAAGTCTCACACCTCAAATCAGACATGTAGACACAGGTATACTGTACAAATGGTTACCAAAGCCAAAACCTTGTCCAAGAGTCTTGTCCCTCGATCGTTAGGAACCATTTTCGCAAATGACCGCTTTTTGTAAGGCTACCGAACAATGCCATTTGACCATGTGTTCTTGACTTGGTTCTCTATAAAGTGACTGACACTGTAGTATTTGCTTTTGTTCTCTGTCAACCAGGGGAGGACCAGCTCCCAAGGTTACTCTTGCCTCCGTCAGGCTTCTTGCCAGGCGGTCATGAAACGAAAGAGCCAAAAAATACAAAGAACCGATGCGAGAATGAGATAAAGTCTTCTTCATGATTCTCCCGTTGGCGACGTTGATCATCACCGCCGAAAAGTTTCCTCTCACGATTGAATCCATCATGAGGGGGTACGCGCTCGTGGGCCACGCGCCAAGAAACTTGAGATGGTCTGAGGACGGATCGCAACTGACGTTTACGTGGGCCAAGGCCGACGGAACGCAAAATCCTCCTTCCAAATCGTATGTGGTTGATGCCGACGGAAAGAACCTGAAAGAGGGAACGATCTCCGAACCGAAACGTGAGGAGTGGGAGGGCGGCAGCAAGCTTAACGACGAATATGTGTACGCCTCGAACGGCGACATTTTTCGCTATAATTCCACGACCAAAACGCGCGAGCAGTTGACGCAAACGACAGAAAGCGAATCGCGTCCGATTTATTCGCGCAATGGACGTTCGGTGGTCTACACGAAGGGAGGAGAACTCTACCGGCTCACCCTTAGTGACCGAAAAGAGACTCAACTCACCCAGCATTCTGGCTCGAATCCACCTAAAGAGGGAATTGCCGCAAACATTCAACCTCCAAAGGGTTTTTCCGCAAACGGATTTCAGGTTTCTCCTTCGGGCACCCATGCCGCCGTTCAATTCTTTCAACCACCGTCTGGGAAGGCAAAAAATGCCGAAGTGGCACGGTTCATCACCAGCAGTTCATATGTCGAACTCACCCAAACTTATCCTCGCGTCGGCGCCCCTCAGAGCCACAGTCAGGTTGCCTTCTATAATCTCACAACCGGAATCAGCAAGCTTATCGAGCTTCCTCGACCTGGCCAAGTAACCCGAGTCGAATGGTCACCAAATGGCAAGTTTGGCTTTTTCTGGGGGTTGAGCGAAGACCATAAAGACGCTTGGCTCTACGAGTTCAATACGGAGAACGAAATGGTCGCGATGGCCTATGACGAGCACGATGCGGGATGGGTCGGCGGCGCCTGGTCTCCCATGTTGGGTTGGTTGCCTGACAGTTCAAAGCTGTATTTCTTGTCCGAAAATGCAGGATTTGCCAATCTGATGACGATCGACCCGACGAAGGGACAACCTGAAAATCTGACGCCCGGGAGCTTCGAAGTCAGCGACGTTCGGATGGACGAAGATCGCCAGCGGTTCGTGTATGTTTCGACGGAAGGTAGCCCTTATGATCGCCATGTCGATGCGGTTTCATTTAAAGGTGGTGTGAGAAGGAAGCTCGCCGACCTTTCGGCGGACGACGACGCTCAATTCGAGATTTCGCCCGATGGAACAAAGGTCGCAGTCGTAAGATCGTCAACAAACCGCCCGCCGGAACTCTTCGTGAACAATATTCAAGTTACCGAGACCCCGACGAAAGAGTGGCTATCCGGTCCTTGGATCGATGCACCGATCATCACCTATCCCTCGCGGGATGGCCTCCAAATTCCCGCGAAGCTGTATAAGCCCAAAAATTGGCGTCGCGGCGGCCCGGCAGTTGTTTTTGTCCACGGCGCTGGTTATCTACAAAACGTTTTCCATGGGTGGAGCTACTATTTCCGCGAATACATGTTCCACCACTATCTGATGTCGAAAGGGTACGCGGTGCTTGATGTCGATTACCGCGCGTCATCGGGATACGGCAAAGCCTGGCGCACCGCAATCTATCGCCACATGGGTGGCAAAGACCTCGACGATGTGGTGGACGGCGCCCAATATCTCGTGAAGGAACTCGGCGCTTCAAAGGACCGGCTCGGTGTCTATGGTGGAAGCTACGGAGGCTTTCTCACCTTCATGGCGATGTTCACGGCACCCGACGTTTTCAAGTCGGGTGCGGCGTTGCGGCCGGTCGGCGACTGGGCGAACTACCATCACGGATATACGTCTCCGATTTTAAATACCCCTGAAGAAGACCCCGAGGCATATAAGGTGAGTTCGCCAATTAATTTTGTGGACGGGCTGAAAGGAAACCTTCTGATCTGTCATGGAATGGTTGATACCAACGTCCAGTTCCAAGACTCCGTTCGAGTGGTTGAAAAGCTCATCGAACTTGGCAAGAAGAATTGGTGGGTTGCCCCTTACCCGGTCGAGGACCACGCTTTCGTAAGGCCAGAAAGTTGGACCGACGAATATAATCGCATCTTTGACCTGTTTGAGAAAACGATCGGTTCGAAGCGAAAATAACAGCCGTTTCTGGAAGCGCTTAGTGGGGAACGAAAGCTCGTTCCCCTTTTTTTGAGCAAGATCGTCGGTTCTATATATTATCCGGGTAATATTCATCTATGACTCAATCCTTCGATCCCAAGACGAATCGTTACACTGCATTCGTCGGAACTCAAATCGTCGCGGAAGGCACACGACAAAGCGTTCACAAATTCCTGCGCGAATCGAATGAACACCGAGCCTTGATCTTTGAAGACTGGACAGGAAAGGAAATCGACTTTGACTTAAGTCAGCCATTTGTTGAAGAACCTATCTATACTGGGCCCGGTCGGCCGAAACTTGGTGTAAAGGCAAGGGAAGTTACCCTTTTGCCACGGCACTGGGATTGGCTCGACACTCAACGTGGCGGCGCGTCCGCGCGCCTTCGAGAACTAGTTGAGGGCGCAATGAAGGAAAACCCGACCCGCGAGCGGATTCGACAAGCTCAGGATTCCTGCTTTCGGTTCTTATCGTCGGTCGCAGGGAATCTACCGAATTTTGAAGAAGCAAGTCGGGCTCTCACGCGCAAAGATCCTGCCTCCTTCAAAGCCCAAATTGAAAGTTGGCCTGAAGATGTCCGCGGGTACGCTACCTTTCTCGCCCATGACGCCTTTCTCGATTCTTAGAACTTCATGCATCTCGGCCTCGGCGTCTGATCGCCGAGGTTCGGTACACTGGTACTAATGTTGGGAAAGCCGACATGCTCGTCTACTGAAACTCGACTCGGCCAGAGGTTGCCGTACTCGAATTGACGGTCATTACCTTTGCCCTCATTATCTTCCTTGTTGCGGTTTTCGCCGGTTTCATCGGCTCGCTCACGGGTCTGGGTGGTGGCATCATCATCACGCCGGTTTTGACTCTCTTTTTGGGAGTCGATCTACGATATGCGATTGGTGCAAGTTTGGTCTCCGTTATTGCCACGTCGTCTGGGGCCGCAGCCGCCTACGTCCGCGATGGTTTCTCGAATATCCGAGTTGGAATGTTTCTGGAGGTTGCAACCACGGCTGGAGCCCTTGTCGGAGCGTATCTCGGAGGGATTCTTCCAACCTCGGCAATCAGCATTATTTTTGGCCTCATTCTTCTCCATGCCGCCTGGCAATCGAGTCGACCTAAAAGCGAACGAACGGACGATATTCCCGCTGATCCATTGAGCGAACGGCTAGCCCTCGACGGAACCTATAAATCGCCCACCGGGATTGTCAGTTATAAGGTCTATGGAGTGAAAAAAAGCTTTGCGATGATGGTTGCGGCGGGGACGCTGTCGGGTCTTCTCGGCATTGGCTCAGGTGTCCTAAAGGTGATCGCAATGGACAACTTCATGCGGCTGCCGTTCAAGGTTTCGACCGCAACCAGCAACTTTATGATTGGCGTTACCGCCGCCGCAAGCGCGGGAATCTATCTCAGTCGTGGCTATGTCCAACCCGAGATCGTCATTCCGGTTATGCTCGGCGTCCTCGGTGGATCGATGACCGGGGCAAAACTTTTGCCGAAAATGCCGGTTAAGACCCTTCGCGCAATCTTTGCCGTACTCGTCGTCATTATCGCGGTCCAAATGATTTGGAAGGGGTTCCATGGAGCGCGATAGCGAAGGCCTGTTGCAACACTGGGTGAGTTTCGTACTTCGCGCCGGTGTGATTGCCTCGGCCGTGGTTGGAGTCGCGGGATGGATTTTCTATTTGAGCGCCCACGCTGGCGACAAGGTTGCTTATCAAACTTTTAAGGTCGAACCCGAAAAATATCGATTGGCCGGGCCGATCCTTCACTCCGCAAGCCAACTGGATATCCGCTCGATTATGTTGGTGGGGATCCTTTTACTCATTCTCACACCGGTCACTCGCGTGTTTGTCTCTTTGATAGGTTTCATCAAAGAGAAGGATCGAACCTACGTCGTCATTACCATTCTTGTGCTCTTGCTTCTCTTGGGAAGCCTCGTAAGCGGAAACGTTCACGGCTAACGCTTACCAGTACTTCAACTCGCGACAGTACTTCAAAATGTCTTCCGAGACCGACGGCGGAACTCGGCTTGATTCGGAGACACCATAACGGAGAACTGCGATCTGGCCTGCATGATACGAGTCGTGCTGATTTGCGATACGGATGATGTCGAGAGCTGAACGGTCGCTGGACCAATTGGTTGGGCGAAGGGCAAGAAGGTCTTCGTCCTTCAAGTGCGCCCAGCTTTCCATCCAGTAACGATGTGCTTCATGTAGAAACTGAAGCGCTTTATCCCAATCCGGTTCAATGGTTTGTGTGAATTTGTAGAGATCACGCCATCGATATTCGGCATTGCGAAAGCACGTGCTTGCGTGCATTTTCTTCATGCCGGCTAAGTGATGAACCAATCCATGAATCGTCCCGTCTGTGTGAAGGTAGTCCGAGCCATGATTTGGTAACACTGCCCACGCTTCAGCTTGAGTCACGCCTTCGAGCGATTTTTCGACTTCACGAAACGCGTATTCTGCGTCGCCCCTGAGGACTTCGACAATCTTCATCGGCTGACCTTAGGTTCGAGACTCATAGGGCAAAGTATATCGTGGCCCATCAAAAAAGGCGGCAGGCCTGATGAAGGAAATCAGGACCTGCCGATCGGATCAGAGGAAGGTTGCGGGTTAAAGACTGCGTTGCGAGGTAGAAACTTCAGCGATCCTAAAACCGTTCTTCGCGTATTCGAGCGTGATTCGGAAGAACTCCGTCGTGCGACGTCCCCAAGGGTCGTCAAAGTCTTGTCGAGCATAAACTTGAGCCCAATCGCGCCCTTCTTGAACCTCAGTGACATCAAAGTTTTGCGTCCGTGTTATGGTGGCCATATCTGAGAACAGGGAATAAAAGTCATCGCTGTTCATTTGATAAGAACGTCCAACCGGGGGATCGACAACCACCGAATAACCTTGAGGTACCAATTGTCCGATCAAGTGAGTATCGCCCTTTTCGACCGCGTCGGTCAGGTCTAGGACGGCGTTCGATAAGTCGCGATCGAGGCGATCGTTGCGACGGTCATAGGATTCTCGTTGGCCGACGTCAATACGAAGATTCGGAATGTTAAAACTCACCTTACGCGAGTCGACATATGCGGGCAATTGAGGATAGTAGTACCACGGAGAAAAGGCGGGATTCGCCTTCGGATAATCGAAGACATAAAATCGGAATCGAAAGGCTCGATCTGCCCAGTTGAGGCCGTAGCCGTAGTAGCCTGATCGGTAAGCAATATGAACCGATGCTCCCGCTCGCGGTTCATCCCAATGACGTGGAATCGATTGGAATTCAGGTGGCGGGGCGTCGCGTCGAAATGAATTATGATTGTCTCGGTAGTCGTTGGGTTGGACTCGACTGTCGTGGTGGTCCCGATCCCGGTCGGAACGATAGTCCCGATCTCGGTGGTCGTCGCGCCCTCGATTTTGAGCTTGAACCGAAACCACAAATGTAGGGACCAAAATCACTGCCGAAATAAGCTTGCTAAATCTCATCGCTTCCTCACCGGATAGTACGAAACGAGTATCCAGTAGTTTTGTCAGATCTTCATATAAATACTAAAGTCCCATATTTGAAATTCCTAAACTATGGCCCGAATTTACTGACCTTTACAACTTTCTTATGGGGAAGTAGAATCTCCAGCGATGAAAGCAATTACAGTGAGCTTGACTTTGGTGGGGTTGGTGGCGTTTGCCTCCGCCGACTCACTGAAGGAACAGATCAACACTTCAAGCGTCAAGATTGGCAATGCGATGAAAAAGAAGGATATGAAGGCCTTCGAGAAGATCGTGAAAGCAGGGATCACCTCGGATTTCAAATACATTGAGAATGGCCAGACCATGACCTTCGACCAGATGTTTCAGATGATGAAGGCCAGTTTCACCACGATGGACAAAGTGACAACAGCTGAGACAAAAATTCTCTCGGTAAAGGAGTCTGGAAAGACCGCAACGGCAAAGGTCCGACACACCATGGTCGGAACGATGAAAATGCAGGACAACAAGACCCACAAATTCACAATGACCGGGGTCAGCGTCGACTCTTACAAGAAAGTCGGCAAAGAATGGAAGATGTCCATCATGGATTGGAAAGAAAGCAAGATGACAATGGATGGCAAGCCTTTTGATCCATCCAAGATGGGCGGCTAACGTGACAAAGAGGCTCCTTCCGTAAAGAATAGGAGCCTCTTTTCCAAATCCGCGATTCCAGTACTGCAATCGTCGTAGACTCCTATTGCCGAGTAATTTCGGTTTAGGAATTCAATAATGAAACGACATGCGACCGCCGTGTGGAACGGCTCTGGAAAAGAAGGCAATGGCCACCTGACGACTCAGAGCACCACCCTCAATCAAACACAATATTCCTTTAACTCTCGCTTTGCCGACGGCGTCGGTACGAATCCTGAGGAATTGATCGCAGCCGCTCATGCAGGATGCTTTACGATGAAACTCAGCTTTGTGCTGGGCGAAGCAGGATTTACCCCAGAAACGCTCGAAACGACCTCGTACATTACCTTTGAAAATGGCCAAATTACCGAGTCGCATCTCGTGCTCACGGCAAAGGTTCCAGGCATTAGTCAGGAAGTTTTTGATACGAGCGTTAAGGATGCCGAATTGAACTGCCCGGTCAGTCAGGTTCTCAAAGCAAACATCTCAGTCGAAGCAACTCTCGCTTCGTAGCCAAAAACCAATGCTTTCCCCAATCTGTTTTCGGGGAAAGCACTTCTGTTGGCCTTAGCCTTTGGACTTTTTGCCGGTTGTTACGTCAAACTTGCTGTCGACGGTTTTAACGATCACCCACTGTCCATCGATTTGTTTCCAGGTATCGACGCCAACCTCATGTATGATCGTCTTTCCTGATTTGGCGGCCTTTCCGCTTAGTTTCAGCGTGAAGTCAAAGGAAACGTCAACGCCACTGGTTGATATTTTGCAGTCGGTGAACTTCTCTTTGGCCGTGCCAGACTTTGCATTGTCGAACATCCCTTTGACTTGGCTTAAGAATTCTTCTCTCGTCGAAGACTTTCCTTGAGGATCGACGGTCGTAAAGTCGCTGGAAAAGAAACTCGAGAACGTTTTAAAGTCAACTTGTCGCATCGCCGTTTCGAGCGATGAGTACCTAGCTTTGATTGCCTTCGGCACCGGTCCGGCAAAGGTAAGCGCGGAGAGCGCAGTTAGGGCGAGAGCAACATGAAATCTTTTTGTCATACTTCTCGCAATTCTAGCAAATTTACTGTTATTTTGGTACTAGTGGTGACACGACCTTTTGAAGAGTGTGATCGTTTCCACCTGAGAACGCTTTTTGGCTTAAAAGACTGTGTTATTCTAGAGTAACTGCTTCCCGTGATGAAGGTCTTCCGAAAACCGAACCGAATTCAGGCAATCCGCTGGTCGATGCTCACGCTTTCCGGCTCAATCCTGTGGTTTTCGGCGTGGTCGATGCCTGCCGTTGCGACGCTCCAAGAACCAGAACCAACCCCGGATCAAATCGTCTTTTTCGAGACGAAAATTCGGCCGATCCTGGTTGAAAATTGCTACTCCTGCCACGGCCCCGACTCACAGTCAGGCAAGCTTCGCCTGGATTCGCGAAGCGCGATCGTGCAAGGAGGTCAGTCGGGAACCGCATTGGTGTCAGGTGATCCAGACCATAGCTTGCTGATCAAATCGGTACGGCAAAGCGGGCCCTTGAAAATGCCAGCCGGAGGCCGCCTCAAACCGACCGAAGTGCAGAACCTTGAAACTTGGGTCAAAATGGGCGCCCCTTGGCCCACGAACGGTCCCAAACCGACCGAAAAGAAGCCCCTTTGGTCGTTGCAACCCGTCCGACAGCCCGATATTCCAAAGGTCCAGAATTCAAAGCTGATCCGAAATCCAATTGATGCGTTCATTTTGGCGAAGTTGGAGTCAGGCGGGCAATCTCTTGCTCCCGAAGCTGACCGGCGAACCCTCATTCGACGGGTGACCTATGACTTGATTGGGTTGCCCCCCACCCAATCAGAAGTCGATGCCTTCCTTACCGATAAATCGCCCGATGCCTACGAGAAAGTTGTGGACCGGCTCCTGTCATCCCCTCATTACGGAGAGCGTTCGGCTCGGCTCTGGCTTGACGTCGCCCGTTATGCGGACACGATGGGCTATATGTTTGAGGTGGATCGTAATTTCCACAACGCGTACACCTACCGCGACTGGGTGATCCGTGCTTTTAACGAAGACCTCCCTTACGACCAGTTCATCACCCAGCAGATTGCCGCCGACAAAATGCCTGAGGTGATCAATGGCGATAACAAACGCCCCCTTGCCGCTTTGGGATTCTTGACGGTTGGGCGTCGTTTTCTGAACAATCAAAACGATATTGCCGATGATCGGATCGATGTCACCATGCGCGGTCTCGAAGGCTTTACGGTGCAGTGCGCTCGGTGTCATGATCACAAATTCGACCCGATCCCGACCCAGGACTACTATTCGCTTTACGCCGTCTTTTCATCTTCACAGGAAGAAGATTTGCCAATCTCGGATAAGCCTATTCGCGATCCTTGGATTCAATATAACCAGCGAATTGCTGAACTTGACCGACTGGTCAAAAACCTAGTCGCGACGCAAGTAATCAAGCTCAGGGTTCGCGTTGCCTCGCCGACATCGACCTTCTCTCAGGAAATTAAAGACACGCTTCAGTCGATCAAAGTCAGCGACATTCCAGGTGGTGAAAAGCTCGCCAAACTCAAGAAAGGATTTGACCCCGACGCACTCGATAAGCTTAAAAGCTACGAAGACGAAGTCGAGAAACTTAATAAATTTGCTCCGCAAAAGCCGGAGATGGCGATGGCGCTTGTCGATCGTCCGTCGGCGGGAGACGGCTATGTTTTTAAGCGAGGCAATCCGGCCAATCGTGGCGAACCGGCGCCAAGACGATTTCTTAAAGCCTTGAGTCCGGAAGGAGTTGAACGTCCTCATTGGCAAAATGGAAGCGGACGACTCGAATTAGCTCAAGCCATTGCATCCAAAGAGAATCCACTTACCGCAAGGGTTTTTGTCAATCGGCTTTGGCTGAATCACTTTGGCAATGGAATCGTGCGGACGCCTTCCGACTTTGGAAACCAAGGAGATAAACCCACACATCCTGAATTGCTGGATTATTTAGCATCAACCTTTATGAAGGAAGGGTGGTCGATTAAGAAGATTCAGCGGTTGATGGTGACCTCGGCCACCTACCGACAGATATCCGAAGTGACCAAGGCTCAATATGAGTCCGATCCCGACAATCGAAACTTTGGAAGAATGAACCGCCATCGACTCGATATAGAGCAGATGCGCGACACCTTTCTGATGGCATCTGGACAACTTGACCTCAAGGATGTAGGGGGAAAATCGGTCGACTTATGGTCGCGGCCATTTACGAGCCGACGCGCGGTTTATGGCTACATCGAAAGACAGAATCTGCCCAGCATTTTTCGAACCTTCGATTTTGCCTCACCCGACAGTACTAGCGCCCGCCGATTCCAAACCACGGTTCCCCAACAAGCGCTCTTTTTCATGAATTCTCCGTTTAGCATCGAACAGGCGAAAGCGGTGACAAGTCGACCAGAAATCATGAGCGCCAAGGACGAAGGGCAGCGAGTTCGGCGGCTCTATCAAATTCTCTTTAATCGCCTTCCCGATGCGGATGAGCAAGCACTCGCTCTCGCTTACCTGAAGGAACCAGTTTCTCCGGTTGGAGCGCTGGCTGGCCCCTGGAGCTATGGATTTGGAAGCTATGATGCGGTGAAACATCGGACCGGGGCATTTGCCTTACTCAAGAATTTTGACGACAAGGGTTATCACATCGGCATCCAGTTTCCCGACCCGTCATTCGGATACGCCATTTTGAACGCCTTTGGCGGCCATCCCGGTCGCGACATGGATCATGCCGTAATTCGCCGATGGACCGCACCCGCTAACATGACGGTCCATATCAAGGGAAGCTTGACTCACCGCCAAGCTGAGGGCGACGGCGTCCGAGGGCGAATGATCTCTAGTCGAGAAGGGTTGCTTGGCGAGTGGACTTGTCACAATCAAGTCGTGAGTACCGACGTCGGTCCGTTCACTGTTCAAAAGGGCGATACGATCGACTTTATGATTGATCCGATCGTGACGGATAGTTTTGATTCATTTGAATGGTCCCCATCGATCGAGGGTGAATCTGGAAAATGGCCCTCACGTACTGACTTCGGGCCGCCCCCGCCCGAACCCTTGGATCGGCTAACCTTATATGTCCAAGCCTTAATGATGACCAACGAATTTATGTTTGTTGACTAGGAGAGAATCATGTCCCTTTACGATCACAACAACCACGTTCACGACCACTTTCTCACTCGGAGAGAGTTGATCGGACGGATGGGCAACGGCTTTGCCGCGCTTGGCTTAATGGCTCTCCTGGGCGAGTCGGCGTTCGCCAGCGGGGGACCCAGTCAAGAAGATTTGCAACTTGCGAGGGACAAAAATCCCTTGGTCCCGCGCAATCCTCCGCTCAAAGCCAAGGCTAAACGAGTCATTTTTCTATTTATGAATGGTGGCCCGTCACAGGTTGATACGTTCGACCCTAAACCCATGCTGACCAAGTATTCGGGTCAGAACATTCCGCTGCAACTCTCCACCGAACGCAAGACCGGCGCCGCCTTTGCCTCTCCTTACAGCTTCAAAAAATACGGCCAATCTGGTATCGAAGTGAGCGAAATCTTCCCGCATGTGGCCGAGCATGTCGACGACATGTGCGTGATTCGCTCGATGCACGCTGACGTACCTAATCATGAGCCATCGTTGATGTTGATGAATTGCGGCGATGCTCGACAGATTCGACCGTCCCTTGGTTCGTGGGTGCTATATGGTCTTGGTACCGAAAATCAGAACTTACCTGGCTTTATCTCGATGTGCCCGGGTGGCCTCCCCATCCAAGAAACTCAAAATTGGCAGGCTGGATTCTTACCGGGAGTCCTGGCAGGAACGTATATCGATCCCAATCAGACGGACATCGATAAGATCGTCGAGAACATCCGAAACCATTACACCTTGCCAAGTGACCAGCGAGCCCAACTTGACCTGGTTCAGAAGCTAAACCGGGAGCACTTGGCCCGGCGGGAGCGTGATTCTGCTCTTGAAGCCCGAATTCAGTCTTTTGAACTCGCCTACCGAATGCAAAGCGAGGCAACTGACGTTTTTGATACTAGCAGTGAACCACAGGCTATTCGGGACATGTACGGCGAAGGACACTTCGCCCGTCAATGCTTGTTGGCGCGACGCCTTGCCGAACGCGGCGTGCGGTTCATCCAACTCTATCATGGCGCTGGTCAGCCTTGGGATAGCCACGACGATCTCGAAGCCAACCACCGACGCCTTGCCAAAGAAGCTGATCAAGCCATAGGCGCGCTCTTGACCGACTTAAAGCAGCGGGGAATGCTAGACGATACGTTGGTCATTTGGGGTGGCGAATTTGGCCGAACCCCGACCGTAGAATTGCCAACACCCGGTTCCAACGCCGGAAAAGTTAATGGACGGGACCATAATCACTATGGCTTTACTTATTGGATGGCCGGAGGCGGGGTCAAGAAGGGAACGATATACGGTTCGACGGATGATTTTGGATTCAAAGCGGAAGAAAATCCGGTCCATGTCCACGATCTCCACGCAACCATCCTCCATCTTCTCGGATTTGATCATACGAAACTGACTTACCGACACGCTGGTCGAGACTTTCGACTTACCGATGTCTATGGACAAGTTATCGAAGGTATTGTCGCCTAATGTCACAACCGAAGGAACGACGCCCTCTCAATCGAATTGCGATGAGCGGTATATGGCTAACCCTCGCGGTGATCATCTTTTGGGCGGGTGGGGAAGCCTTCGTTCGGGTTCAAAACTACCTGCCCTGGGCTCTGGCCGCAGCCGTTTTGATTCTCATCCTCGGGCTACTCATTCATTTCCGCAAAAACGCGCCACCGAATCCTCCTTCGGGACCGACTAAAGAGTAATAAGGCGTTAAAAAGCAACCAATTGGTTGCTTTTCCTGTAGATCATGTATATACTTTACTAAATGGTAAAGTGTTCGGATGATCGACTCGATGAACTCTTCGGTGCGCTGGGAGAACCCGTCCGCCGCTCGGTCGTAAGAACGCTTGCCAGTGGGGAGCGATCAGTCAGTGAATTGGCAGCGCCTTACGATATGACCATGGCGGCCGTCATAAAGCACATTGCGGTCCTTGAAAAGTGCGGTTTGGTCAGGACGGAAAAGCGGGGCCGGATTCGATACTGCCGAATCGATACCAATGGATTGACGATTGCCCAGCAGTGGCTTACCGATACCGCGACATTCTGGACGAAGCGGCTCGAAGCCCTCACGAAATTTGTCGAAGAAGACTTTGAATCTTAATCTTGGAGGAAATAAATGAAGACAGAAACAGACAGCCTTTCAGACCACAAAGTGGTCTCACAAGAAGAATGGATTCGCGCGAGCAGCGAATTCCTGGCCAAAGAAAAGGAGTTTACAAAGCTCCGCGACGACCTCAGTCGTCAACGACGCGAACTCCCTTGGGTTCGGGTTGAAAATGACTATTCGTTCGAGGGATCAGAGGGCCGAGTGAGCTTATCTGAACTCTTTGGCGACCGCAGCCAATTGATTGTTTACCACTTTATGTTTGGTCCAGGCTGGACCGACGGATGTACCGGCTGTTCGTTTGTAAGCGATCATTTCGACGGAATGCTTCAACATCTGAAGGCAAAGAACGTCGCTTTTGTCGCCGTTTCTCGGGCACCATTCGCTGAATTTCAGGGATTTAAGGATCGGATGGGCTGGAACTTTCCTTGGATTTCGTCGGCAGACTCCGACTTTAATTACGACTTCGGCGTGTCATTCCGTCAAGAAGACCTTGACCGGGGTCCGGTCATGTACAACTTCAAAGTCCAGCCGATTCGAAACGATGAGCAACCTGGCCTGAGCGTGTTCTACAAGGATGCAGAAGGAAACATCTACCACACGTACTCAACTTATGAGCGAGGGCTCGACCTTCTCATCGGAACCTACAATTTTCTCGACCTTTTGCCAAAAGGAAGAGAAGAACAAGGTCCGATGGATTGGGTGCGCCACCACGATCAATATTGACTATGGGAAAGCCTGACCGGTTAATTTTTCCCGGTCAGGCTGTTTGATCTAGTTGCCGATCTTACTCTTATCTGGGTTGGCTGGGCGCTTGAGCACCGGAGCCTTGTAATTTGCCAATCGCTTGTTGATTTCCTCGATGGCTTTTTCTAGTTGGGCATCCTTTCCTTGTCTCCACAGATAAGGATCGAGTTCGACTTCAAAGTCAGGATCAACGCCGTGGCCTTCGACATCCCATTTGCCATCAGCCACGTTGTAGAACGCACAGTTGGGAGAGTTGATATTGCCACCGTCAACCGTTGGGAATCCGAAAGCGGCAACCAAGCCACCCCAGGTTCGTTTTCCAACCAGCGGCCCAATTTTCTTATGCTTGAAGAGCCATGGGAACATGTCTCCTCCCGAACCCGAGAATTGATTCGCAAGCATCACCTTAGGGCCGTATATGGTCGAACCCGGCGTCGGCCAATCTCGACCATCGCGAGGCGTAAATGCTCCGTCGAGCACTTTACTCATTTCATAGATTGGATAGTCAGCGATGAGACCGCCATGATTGAACCGTTCGTCGACGATGATTCCATCCTTATTCGATTGGGAATAGTAGTAACGATTAAAGGCGGTCCAGCCACCTCCGCCAGTGTCAGGTACATGCACATACCCCGCTCGGCCATTGGTCATCTTTTCGACGTAGCGGCGATTATCTTCTTCCCAGGCTCGCTGACGGAGGGCAAATTCGTTAGCAACGGGGACAACGGTGACCTCTCTCGATCCGTCGCCATTCGGATTTGGACCAAGTTTTACTTTCACCTGTCGTCCGGCTTTGCCTTCTAGTAGCTCGTAGATGTCGTTGGAGTCTTGAAGAGGGGTGCCGTCGATCTCAAGAATGTACTCGCCCGCTTTGGCATTGACGCCGGGTTGAGCGAGTGGCGCCATTAGACCTGGGTTCCAACGCTCACCGTCGAACACGCGTTGAATGCGATATTTCCCGTCTTCGAAGACGTAGTCTGCCCCAAGCAAGCCGCCGGGTGTGCCGTCCACTTCAGGAATGTCGCCGCCAGCCGCCCACATGTGACCAATCGAGATTTCGCCCAGCATGTCGGTAAAGAGGTAGTTAAGGTCTTCTCGCGAGGCAATATTATCGAGGAATGGTTCATACCGGCGGCGCATGGCCTCGGCATCGATACCGTGGAGATTTGCGGCATAGAAAAGAATCGGCTCATTCGTCCAGATCTCGTTGAAGATCGATCTCCATTCTGCCTTCGGATCGATTTTGGCTTTCAGTCCCGACAGGTCGAGAGCGCCCGCGCCAGGAGAGAATGGAGCCATCGTACTGGCGATGGCCACGGTGCCTGGGAACTGAACCAGCGCCTTCGAGCCATCTGGGGTCGTGGACAAGCTCATCGCCATGCCAAATGGCGTCGCTTTCCGATCCGCAAACGAGAATTTCGAAACGGCATAAACTGGACTTGGCGCGAGAAGATTCGATCGCGGAGCCACGATCAAAGCGAAGAAACTTCCTGACGGGCCCGGTTCAAGACTTCGATATTCGGCGGTCGCCATTGGCAAAGAGATGATTCGATGCTCGATATCCTCTAGGTCAATGTCGAATTTCGGCTCCTCGGGTTTCTTGCCCGCATCGGCCGGTGCGGCTGACTTGACGACCTCCTCATCGCTTTCAGGTTGAAGGGGATTGGGAAGATCCTTTCTCAATACGACGCAGTAAATACTGCTCGTCACGACCGGGTTCGTATAGCTCGACATATCGAGCCAACTCAGCGAAGCTCCCGCCGTTGTACTCGCTGTGAAGTAAAGGTATTTGCCGTTTCGATCAAAGATCGGACTCTTTGCGAACGAGAGTCCATCCGTAATCTGGGTCTTTTTCTTGGTTTCGAGGTTGTACACAAATATCGCTTGTGAGTGACTTTCGGTATCTCGAGCCCAGGTAATCCATTTGGAATCTGGCGACCAGCGGGCAATTAGCTCGACATTTGGGTCGGTGTAGAGCGACTGATCCACTTGAGTGCTGGCCCCTGACGCGACATCAAGGATCCACAACTTATTGCGATTATCGTAGTAAGCGATCTTGGAAGAGTCTGGAGACCAGTAAGATGCGCCGGAACCGTAATAGTATGCGGGCGAATCGCCAAGTTCAATCAGACGAGTCTTAGCGGTGGCGGTATCGAAAAGCGCCAACTGCTGATGACCGCTTTCGTCCGAAATGAAAGATATGGTTTTTCCATCCGGAGACCAAGCTGGATCACGTCGATGAACGCCTTGCTGCGTCGTAATTTGGTGAATATCGCCCTTTGATGCTGGCGCGGTCATCACCCATCCCCGGGCGGCTATGACCGCACGTTGACCGCTTGGCGAAAGAGTCGCTCCCGTGACGTAGGGGCGCAAATCCTTAAAGGTGGTTCGTACTTCGGGCAGGTCGGCCCGGATATTGATTGCGACCCTTGACGATTGTTTGGTTCCGGGATCGTAAATGTTAATCGATCCCAGCTTCTCATACACGATTCCGCCGGGCCCGGCCGATGCCGACTTGATATCAAATCCATTTCCGGCGACCTCCTCAGTGACTCGTTTGGTATCGAGGTTGTAGCTGCTTAGGCCAACCGGCCCTTTGGGATCGGAAAGGAAGTAGATTTTATTGCCGACCCACATGGGTTGGCTGTCATTCCAATCTTTCCGAGGAATCTCGACCACTTTGGAATCAGACATTTGCCCGATCCAAATCGAATACGCTTGTCCTCCACGGTATCGCTTCCAGGCATCCTGCCATTTGAAGCCAGGAACGTAGGCAAACTGTTTGCCATCCGCCGAGAAAGAACCCATGGTTCCCATTGGGAAAGGCAGCGCCTTTGGAATACCACCATCTAGGCCAACCGTAAAGAGTCGTGGCGCATCAGTGTTTGAAAGCATCGTTGAAGCAAAGATGATCGACTTTCCGTCCGGTGTCCACCCTTCGACAGTTTTCCCTGCGGGGTGATAGGTGAGTCGCTTTGGCACTCCTCCTTCAACAGGAACCGTGAAGACATCGCGATTGCCGTGATACTGCCCACTAAAAGCAATCGTGGAGCCATCGGGTGAGAAATGAGGATCTGATTCAACGCCAGGTGAGGACGTCAGGCGTTGGGCGTCACCCCCAGTGCGCGGTACTGACCAAAGATCGCCCGCAAAACTGAAGACGATGGTGGTTGCGTTCATCGTCGGATGCTGCATCAAATATGGGTTTGGCCCCGGGTTGAAACCGGACTGTTGTGTTCCGGTGAAAGTCGCAAGAAGCGGCAAAAAGAGCATGTTAGGGTTATGTTTACCAGAAGCGAGTCAGAAGGTAAAGAAGAATCTCGCAACCCTTTGGTCCGAAATTCCATAGTTTGATTGGAACCATGCGATATCAGATGCGCCAAAAGCTATTCTCTTGGGGCGACGATTTTGTCATTCAGGACGAATACGGTCGTGATGCTTTTTTCGTCGATGGACGGGCTTTCGGCTTTGGAAATCAGCTTTCCTTTCAAACGATGGACCGGCGGGAGTTGGCGTTCATCCGCCAACAGGTCTTCAACTGGGGGCCAACCTACGAGATTTATCGAAACGGGCAACTCTATGCCACGGTGAAGAAAAAACTGTTCACGTTTTTTAATTGCACCTTCGACATCGATATCCCAGGGCCCTATGATCTTCGGGCAGAAGGCGATTTTAGCGATCACGAGTATCGGATTATTCAAGAACCTAATATTCTCGCTTACGTTTCAAAGCAATGGTTTAGTTGGACGGACAGCTATGGTGTCGAGATCGCCCCGGGGCAAGATGACGTTCTGATTCTTGCATCGACCGTCGTGATCGACATGGCTTGTCATGGGGACCGAGACGGGGATTCGCCCCTCGGATTTCTTTCCAACTTCGATTTATAAAAATAGGGAGCTTTGTTGGCTCCCTATTTTTAGATTTGTAACCTGCGTTTGGATTTACTTCTTTCGTCGTCGACGAGCAATCATTCCGAATGCACCCAAGCCGAGAGCGGCCATCGATGCAGGTTCAGGAACGACGTGGTTCGTTGCTTCGATCGAGAAGTTGTCGAAATAAACGCTCGTTGCAGCAGCGGAAGTCCCCGTCTGACTCGTTGCGTTGCCCGCAAAGAAGTCAATGTCTCCCAATGGGTTCGCCGCCGCGGTCGGATCGAGGGCAAAACCTCCCAAGTCGAGAGTGGTGGTACCAACAGTGAGAAGAGCTTCGCCGATGAGGTTGTCAAAGTCGAGGTACATGTCCAATTTATTCCAAGCGCCTCGCATGGAAGTCTTTGGAATCGTCCAACCCACTCCATCTACTCCGTTGTCGAAGAAGAGGGAAGAGTTGCTCGCATCGTAGTTTGGCTGGAATACCAATTCGGCAAGCAGATCGACGTTGGTCGAATATGCGGCAAGTCCGTAATAGGTCGATCGATTGTTGCCACCCGGGATGAAGAACGACACCGAAGAGTGGACAACGTTGTTGCCGCTCGTTCGCGAGGCCCAATCACCGGAAATGTCTTTCCATGCGAAGTTAGACGCAGTCGAACCATTACCGACCGTCATTCGAAGCATTTGATTGCCTGAAAGGGCGGTTACGCCACCTGCATTGGTTTGGCCGTTTGCCACGATCGTCGCACCCGTGCTAGTTGGATCCCACCCCTGGCCAGCGTTGGCGGAAGCCGTTACAGAGGTACCGTTAGTACCAGCTGACCAAGAATCGAAGTTTGTCGAATAGATAGATTGCGCGTTTGCTCCCGCAGTAAGGCAGGCCAAAGCGCCGATTATGTATTTTTTCATATAGCCCTAAATCAGACATAGCAATTTTTAAGACTCTCGACTATGCCTGTGAAATGCATTCTTGTGATAACAGCTCTCCATTGAACCCCAAGCAACAAGAACAGGTGTAAAGGTACACGAAACTTGAAGTACTTTGTTAAGTTAATCAATTTTCGTATCACGATTATGTTTAAATACTAGAAAAAATACGAGGAAGCATATTCGTATTTTTTCGTAAGACGTAATGTCGATGCCAGGGCACAAATGGCGCTTATATCAGAATTTCGCATGGATGATTGCCATGTCAATCAGAACACCCTGTCAAGGAAGTAGGGTGAAATAACGTTTGACATGTTTGGAACCCTCCTTTACCTCGTTTCACTTAGCCAAGCAAGTACCCCGACTGAACAGCGAGTCGAGGCTCTTTTTCATAAATTGACTCAGGAGGAGAAGATGGACATCTTAACCGGCACGGATTTTACGACGCGTCCGATCCCTCGGCTGGGCATTCCCGCGCTCTCAATGGTCGATGCAGGACAAGGCGTCCGAGGAGGAACCAAGGAAACCCAGGGTCCAGCGACCGCGTTCCCGTGTGGAGTTGCCATGTCGGCATCATGGAATCGCGATTTAGTGCAGGAGGTAGGAAAGGCGATTGGCGAAGAAGCGCTCAATAAAGGGACCGGAGCCCAAATTCTTCTCGGGCCCGCCGTCAATATCCAGCGTTCGCCACTGGGCGGACGAAATGGAGAGTATTTCAGCGAAGACCCCTATCTTTCTGGTCAACTTGGTGTGAGTTATATCGTCGGAATGCAGGGGACTGGATGCGTGGCGTGTGCGAAACATTATGCCGCCAATAATGAGGAAGTCGATCGAGACTACGTCAATACTGTCGTGGACGAACGCACTCTAAGGGAGATTTACTTGCCCGCGTTCGAAGCCTCGGTAAAGGACGGCCATGTCTGGACGATCATGTCCGCTTATAACAAAATCAATAATTATCACGCGACCGCAAACAAATACCTCTTAACCGATGTCCTGAAGAAGGGATGGGGCTTTGACGGCATGGTGATGTCGGATTGGGGCGCCGTTCATGAAACGGCTCGGGTTATCGCAGCAGGAAATGACCTGGAAATGCCTGGACCGGGATTCTTAAAGCGTGACAAAGTCGCCCAAGCTCTGAAGAATGGCCAAATTACCCAAGATCAGATCGATGACAACGTTCGAAGAATTCTGCGTACGGTCGTCCGTTCGGGCATCATCGAGCATCCCGTCAAACCTGACGCAGGCAAAGTGGACTCACCTCAACACCGATCCCTCGCGTTCCAGGCAGCCACCGAAGGCATCGTCTTACTCAAAAATAATGCAAACATCCTCCCGCTGAATCGTTCAAAAATTCGCTCAATCGCCGTAATTGGAAAAGCTGGCAACGATATGCAAATCGGGGCCAACGGCAGTCCCACGGTAACCCCGTTCTACAAAATCCAACCTTTGGAGGGTATTCGAAAAACAGTCGGTGATCATGTCCGCGTCAAGTACGTCGAAGCGGCCGGATCGGCAAACCCCATTCCTAGTTCCCAGTTGATGACTCCAGACGGACAAGGGCACGGATTAAAAGGCGAATACTTCAATAATCGGAACCTATCGGCCTCACCCGTCGCAACGCGAGTGGATTCAGCAATCCAATTCGATTGGAAAGGCACGCCGATCTCGGGCATCGGGCATGACGACTTTAGCGTGCGCTGGTCGGGCAAAGTCCTGACGCAAGCCGCAGGCGAATACGTGTTTACCGTAAACGTGGACGACGGTTGTCGACTTTATGTCGATAACAAACTTGTCATCGACCATTGGATGGACGGTGCCGAGGTTCCGGTTTCGGGCCGCGTTCGCCTTGAAGGTGGACGTAACTACGATATTAAGCTCGAATATTATCAGGCAAAGGGAGCCGCGACGGTCCGGTTGGGATGGAGCACGCCCGGCCAAAATCGCTTTGCCGAGGCTGTCGAGGCGGCTAAGAATTCTGAAGTCGCCATCGTCTTTGCGGGCACAATGGGACAAGAAGGGGAAGGCAATGACCGCCCCTCAATGGAATTACCTGGGGATCAAGACAGCCTTATCGAAGCGGTGGCTGCCGCCAACAAAAATACGATTGTGGTCCTCAATAGCGGAACTCCGGTTGAGATGAGTCGATGGTTGGACAAAGTCCCAGGTTTATTGCAATCGTGGTTCCCGGGACAAGAGGGCGGACGTGCGTTGGCATCGGTTCTTTTTGGCGATACCAATCCGTCAGGAAAGCTACCGACAACGTTTGGAGTTCGGCGTGAAGACTATTCAGATTATGGAAATTTCCCGGGTACGAAAGGAAAGGTGACTTACGCCGAAGGAATCTACGTGGGTTATCGCCATTTTGATAAGGAGAACATCAAACCATACTTCCCGTTCGGATTTGGGCTCAGCTACACGACGTTCGAGTATGGAAAACCTACGATGACATCTGGCACTGGAAAAGCGCTTCGGAGAGTCACATTCAGTGTCACCAATACCGGAAAGCGAGCTGGCGCCGAAGTAGTCGAGGTGTACGTGAAACCCGTTTCTCCGACAATCGATCGCCCAATCCAAGAACTTAAGGGTTTTGATAAGGTGTTCCTAAAACCCGGCGAAACAAAAACGATTTCCATCGACCTAGACATGCGTGCATTCGCCTATTGCGACGTTCCGGGCCAGCAATGGAGAGCCGATCAAGGAACCTATCAGATTGAAATTGGCTCTTCTTCGCGAGACATTCGCCAGACGATCTCCACCAACCTTGAGCGATCCCTAACCGAACCGATTCCTTTTATGGCCCAAGCCGCAGGGATCAAGAGTTCGAACGCAGACAACCTTGCCCTTGGCAAAATGGTCCGGGCTTCGACAACAGAGCAGCGCGCCGATGTTTCGGCAGATTTTGCGGTCGATGGTGACGACCAAACTCGATGGAGCTCCAGTTTTTCCGATCCTCAATGGCTGGCTGTCGATCTTGGAAAGCCCACACTTATCGATCGGGTTGTTCTCAAGTGGGAAGCTGCTTTTGCGACAGCCTACGAGATTCAAACGAGCGATGACGGAACGAATTGGAAAGAGGTTGCGAGTCAACCCTCCAGCCTTGGAGGAGAAGAAACGCTTCGCTTTTCACCAGTGACGACTCGATGGGTGCGCCTCTTTGCGACAAAACGAGCTACTGAATTTGGCGTCTCCCTTTACGAATTTGAAGTCTACGGGCCAAAGTGAAGTACACCCAAAAGATTCTAATTGCCGCTCCAGCTTCGTTTCACGTTCTCGACGCAGAGAAAGCGAAGCGGATGAACGCGAAGACGCTCTATATTCCCTCGGTTGAGGACGTTCGCGAAGTTATATGTGCTATTCCTTTCGGGGAGACAAAAACCATCGTCGAACTGCGGCGAATTTTGGCTGCGAAAGGAAATGCGGATACGGCTTGTCCGGCAAAGACGATTGGATATTGGAAGTGGCTTGCTTTCGCCGCCGAACACGAAGGCGGCGAACCCCTCCCTTGGTGGCGAGTGCTTAAGGATGGAAAACTCAGTCGATTGCTCCCAGGAGGGATCGAGGTCCATCGCAAGAAGCTCCAATCGGAAGGAACTGCCTTCTAACCCGCCTGACGAGACCGATTTATCGTAACTGATGATTGATCCAGTCGGCAAAGGTCGCCATGAACGACGTCAAATACTTTTTCGTACCTTCATCGATAAGGGTTCCACTTTCATCAAAGAGCTTATGAACATTGCCGACGCTTACGTTGGGTTGGGGCATCGCCAAAAGATTTACATTCACAAGAGATTGCCTAAGAACATGATTGGCCGAAACGCCTCCAAGGGGGCCTGGAGAGGTACTCACCACCGTACCAACTTTGCCGTCCCAAACACTGGCCTTAGGCGGACGAGAACCAATATCGACTGCGTTTTTGATCGGTGCAGGCACCGATCGATTGTATTCGGGCGTGACAAAAATCACGGCATCGACAGGACGGATTTTGTCGCGAAACTCGATCCACGAAGCAGGCGGATTGTCTTCGATATCCTGATTAAAGAAGGTTAGGTCACCGATCTCAACAATTTCGATCGAGAGGGACTCTGGCGCGAGGCTGATCAGTGCATTCGCCATCATGCGACTGTATGCCCCTCTTCGAAGGCTTCCAATGATCACGGCAACCTTCCGCTTGACGACATCTTCTGGTTCGAACTCGGAAAGGGAAGCGGGAGCATCGCTCGCCGGAAAGCTTTCCCGCAATGCTTCGTCGAGCTTGGATTCTTGGTCTAGATTGGTCATGACTTTTTGAATTGGATTCCTTTTTCGGCCATCGCTGCCTTTAACACTCTCATTCCACTTGGCCCAAAGCCGTGGAGCCCGAGAAGCTGCTTTTCCGTACAGGTCGAAAGGTCTTCAAGGTGCTTCACTTGAATGCTTTCCAGAGCCCGAAGTGCGGGTTGCGACATTTTTTCGGGAAGGGCAGTCGCCATGGGGATATTGTACGTCTTGCTTAAATCCGCGTGAAACAAAATGAGACTTTTTTACTCAGACACCGAAATTGTTTAGGGCAGATTTTACTTCGGGATGTTTCACAAAGGGGATTGAAGGATTCACGCCTTAAGGGTTTTTGAGGGGCCGAGAGACCAGCCCCTCAAAACGAACCGGCTACGAAGACTTCTTTCGTTTTCGTCGAGCGATCAGCAGGCCAATACCGCCGGTAAGCGCAATCATGCTTCCTGGCTCTGGAACCGGCGAGAAACCGCTGCCAGAAAGGAAATAAGCGCCCATGTTGAAGTATTGCGAGTTGGGTTCATAGCTTGAAACGTACGCTCCATAGCTAACAACCTGAGCATAATAGGTTCCCGGAGCAAGGTTTCCTGACCACGTATGCTTCAGGGTCGTTGAATCTTCTATCGAGGTTCCGATGACATTTCCGGCGGCGTCGACGACGCGCAAAACGCATCTCATGGTCGCGCCAGGATCTGCAACTCCCGCCTGCAAGAATTGAGTTCCATCATTTGCCGTGAGTGAAACCGCCCCGCCAAGCGTTTGGAAACTGAAGAAGTCCTTGGTATAGCTATCTTCGCCCGCTGCTGCGTAGCCGGTTGAAGCCTTTGGCATGATCCAACTTTGGGCGATGCTCGAATTGATGGTGCCGTCCGCGTTGATGCTTAATGGGGTCGCTGACCCAATCGTGTGCCCAATACCGCTATCAAGGAGCGATCCCATGTTGAGATTGCTTTGCAGAACCGCGACATCGTTGTCGTTGGTGCCTGGCTTACCGATTCGCCATGTGCCTCGCTGGGAATAGTAGCTGGCTCCCATAATTGGGGCGTAGCTCCCATCTCCGCTGGCGCCATTGTTGATGCTGTATTCTCCGCCGGTAGCCTCGTCATGTTGGTGACCGAGGGAAAGATGATGCCCGTCTTCGTGGATTGCAGCCGCAGCCACGTATTTGGGATAGGGTGAAGTTCCGTCGGCTGAGAACACCCAGTTCGTTCGCATTCCGTTCGAAGTCGTCGCTTGCTGCGCAACGCCCACATAGGAAACTCCGCCCGCCGCACCAAACCAGTTATAGCTTCCGCCAATGATCGTATGAGTTAGATACTGGGTCTGGTCATAGTAGTTTTTTCGCTGGGTGTCGTTCATGCCTGGCGAAGCCGGATCGACGGTAGTGACGTTAATGTTAAAGCCGACATACGCCTGCGCTGTCCTTGCCCAAATTTCTTTGATTCCGTTGATCTCATCCGAGTTGAATGTCGAAGCGTCAGAATCCATGGTGTAGGCCGGTACATTTCCCGGCGTCCCTCCTGCCCAAGTCCCGCTGTAGTTGAAGCCGGAGAAGTCAAGGTAAATGGAATACAGTGCTCCCGGATTGCTGTTTAGCGATGGAGCTACAGGATGTTGTGCGGAGGCTAAACCCGAAATGACGAAACCCAAGGCGAGAATGCTCAAGCTTCTCGCGTTAAAAATGCCCTTCATTTTGAACCCTAAGAAAACCGCCAGCCCTGTTTGGCAAGTTGGCCAAATCTTAGCGGATTCGAATTGGGAATGAAAGGGATTTTCCGAGAATCATTTTTATTTGCCCGTTGACGACCAAAAGTTGGGTACCTAAGTCGAGGACTTTAACTTAATTCATAGGCCAAAATCCCTAACCGATGACGGCGCGAACTTCTTCCTTTCCCTTCTTGTTAACCCGCCAAATGTAGGCATCCAGAACATAATGGGTGGCTTGCGGCATCGTCAGCAAAGGCACAAGAATCGCCAGCGCAGTTGCTGAAGCCGACAGGTGAAACGTTCCGAACAGATTCGCATGTTCTTGCCAAACAAACCAATCCCAAATCCCTTCTTCAAAGTAGGCCAAAGCCATCAACGCCAAAATGTAAATTGGGACATATTTGAGTTGAAAGAAGCGAAGAAATCGGTTTCCGTCATTGGCTTTATTGGCGCGCTTCCGATATTGGTAGATCCAGATCAGCGCCATGTAAGGGATGCCATGCGAAATGACGTTAATGAGCGTGAACGTCAAATCCCCATTGAAGAGAATGATGCCAGTTCCCCAGGCGGCCGCCGTTGCAACGAGTAAAAGTACCTTCCCTGAATTTAACGAACCGTTTTTTCGCCAACGCCAAAACTCCTTGGCCAGGAACGCGGCTATGGCAACGATATAGATCGTACGCGCGAAGTATTCGGGCCAAACCCAAGGAATTCGGACAACTTCGAAGTCGGAAAACCATTGAAAATTGCGACCATAGGTGTGCCAATAGATCATTGGATAGATCGTCGCAATATAGATTGCGACTTGATCCACACGATACTCCCAACCCCCAACGGGTTCGCCGCGACGATAGAGCATCAAGAATCCATATTGTTGACGAATAAAGTGGTAGATCGCAAAGTAAGCAATGCAAGCCCAGAAAAATCCTGCACCTACAAAAGCGTAAAGACCAATACCAATGAGCCAACATGCCGCAGGAACGACCAAATAGAGCGTTCGACGACGCTGGAATTCATCCTTGTCGAGATAGGTCCGAAAGAGGGAACTGTAGACATGCGCGACATCTATCCCGAGCACCAAGAGCACCCAAAGCCACGGGGGCGTATTTTGGATCGCAGCAATTTTTTGACCCCAAACGAGGACGATCAATGTAATCGCTACCGGGGGGCCGATAATGGCCGCCAGGTCAAATTTGGGGGAGTAGATCCAAGGCGTCGAGGTGCGCATTAAACCAGAGGCATGTAAAGATCGGTGATCAACTGACTTGACGGGGTTTCGCTGGCATCGTTGACATAAACTTCAAACGCCGGATTGTCGCTTATCTGACGACGCAACGTATTTTCAATGTAGTTCGTAAAATCGGTCCAAACCTTTCCGAGGCCTTCGTAAGGACCAACAAAGCGGGTCGTTGCATAGGTTCCGCCAGGAATCTCTTCGACTGTGATGGGCAACCCACCATTGCTCGTCAATTGATAGCCACCGCGAACTTCAAAACAAGCCGCCGACCGCAGTTGAGCCTCAGGCGTGAAGTCTGGATTATCGTAATAGATGCCGATGGTTCGCTGTGTCTCAATATGATTGGATTCGATAAACGACCATAGGCGGTCAAATACGGGACCAATCCCTTCGTAGGAGCCGCGATGACGCATCATCAAAACCCGAATTGGGAACTCTTGAGTGACCTGAACATTCATGACTTTTGTTACTATCTTACTGGGTTCAAACCGTTTAGGTTTCTGAAATCTCGGATTCGGCAGTATGATTTGGCGTATGAGTCCGACCAAGACGGTTGACGAATATCTTGCCCAAATTGAATCCATATCGGCCCGCGAAACCCTCACACGTTTGCGGAAGATTATTCTCGACGAAGTGCCTCAGGCTGAAGAGAAGATCAGTTATGGGATCCCCACGTATCGCTTCCACGGCCACATCGCCAGTATTGCCGCTTTCAAGAAGCACTGTTCGTTCTTTCCGGGGCATACCGTACGCGATTTCGGCGAAGATCTGAAGGGCTACAAGACATCCAAGGGCACGATACAATTCGCGCACGACCATCATATGCCCGAGGAACTCGTTCGTGAAATATTGAAGGCTCGGGTAACAGAAAACTTGGCCGAGAATTTCTAGACCAATTGCTTCAACGTCTCGACCCACTTCCAGGGCATTTCTGTATCTTTGTGGCGACAGTAGACGAAACAGTCTTTGCCATCAGCGAGATAACCTTTGAGGCGCTTCGCCCACTCGGCAAGCTGTTCTTGAGAATACGTAAGGCGACGCAACCGAGCAAAGAAGAAGTCAGCAGTATCGAAGAATGGAGGCTCTTCGTCATCGGTCTCGGCAGCCACAAAGCCAGCACCAAACCGCGCAAGAAGATCAGCGACATCCTGGCAATTCCAAGATACGTTTCGAAACTCGACCGCCCACCTTACTGCAGGAAACTCGGACAAGAAAGTATTCAGTCGGTCATCGTCTCTTTTTAGGTTCGGCGGAAGCTGGAGCAAGATTGGGCCAAGTTTCCCAGCTTTCTTTAACGGTTCGAGTACCTCTACAAATTCTTTGGCGATTTCGATGGATTCGGGTCCCAAACGCTTGAAGTGCGTGACGTTTTGCACCATCTTGGGGGAAATCGTAAAACTTTCGGGGGTCGAGTCAATCCACTTCGTGATCGTCGCTTCAGTAGGCATTCGTTGAAAAGTGCCATTTGCCTCCAGAGAGTTACATTTCTGGGCATAGGCGTTCAAAAATTGGGTCTTCTTGACTTCGGGGGAGTAAAAGAGCCCCTCACCTTGCCACTCTTTGTAATCATAACCGGACAGGCCCAAATGCAACGTCGCCATACGAAGATCATTGCATATCGGGCCATTTTGTGACTCAAGTACCCCTTTCGTCTTCAAATGGTGAGCGAACATATTTTTTGGACATATCCTAAGGCCCAGATGGTCGTTTGATACTGTATATCAGAAGGTAAAACCGAACTCAACGGACGCCCATGCCTTTCTTAACTTCCTTTATCGCCGCCACTTTACTCAATCCTGTGCAACAAGAACGAACTGTCTTTCAGACGGGCAGCCCCTACTCGGATCGCATCAATCTCAGGGCAGATGTCGCGATTGTATACGGATTTGATCCTAAGATGCCGGATCGCGTCCGTTCTTGGCGAAACCGAGGCTATAAGGTCCACTTGATGACGGGCGTCGCGTGGGGCGAGTATCAAGACTATTACTTTGGCAGATGGGATGGAATCAACCACGAAGACGAGGCCCAAACCCGATCGAATGGCGAAAAAGTCGGCCACGGAAAGGACGTGTACTACATGTCCCCGGGCAAGAACTATGGCAAGTACCTTGCCGAGGGAGTTCGTCGAGCGCTTGAAGTCGGCGTCGAAGCAGTCCATCTCGAAGAACCTGAATTTTGGAGTTTTGGCGGCTATGGAGAAGGCTTCAAGCGAGAATGGAAGGACTACTACCACGAAGAATGGCAAGATCCGTCAAGTTCACCCGATGCTCGATGGCGGGCGGCCAAGCTTATGTATTATCTGTACCGCCGTGCCCTGCAACAGGTTTTTGACTCGATTCAGGAATACAACAAGCAAAAGGGAACTCATGTGCGCTGCTATGTACCTACCCACAGTCTGGTCAACTATGCAAGCTGGGGAATTGTGAGCCCCGAGTCGAGCCTCGCCCGACTCAACGGATGCGATGGGTACATTGCCCAAGTTTGGACAGGCACCGCGCGTGAGCCCAATTTTTACCAGGGCGTCAAAAAGGAGCGAACCTTTGAAACCGCTTTCCTTGAATATGGTTCTATGCAAAACCTGGTTCGTTCGACCGGACGAGGAGTTTGGTATTTAGCGGACCCAATTGAAGATAACGCCAACCATGATTGGAAGGATTACCGAGACAATTACCATTCAACTTTGGTTGCGTCATTGCTACAGCCTGACGTTGCGCAATACGAGGTAATGCCTTGGCCAGAGCGAATCTTTAACGGCAAATATCCATCGACTGAGGACCATTCGAACCGCATTCCGATTCCCGGTTCTTATGCGTCCGAGCTCCAAGTCGTGATTAATGCCCTTAAGGACATGAATCAGAAGGCCGTGAAATGGGATTCCGGTTCGCACGGAATCGGGATCATGCTTAGCGACTCGCTGATGTTCCAGCGTGGTGGTCCGTCGGCCAGCGATGGCGAGATGGGTCATCTCTACGGTTTGGCGTTGCCATTCTTAAAGCGAGGAATGCCGATCCAGCCGATTCAGCTTGAAAACGTGACCTTGCCAAAGTATTTGAACGGCATGAAGGTCATTCTCATGACCTATGAAGGAATGAAGCCCCTTTCGCCAGACGTCCACGACGCCATTGCTAAGTGGGTTCGAGATGGTGGTTCGCTTGTTTTCGTCGACGACGACAAGGATCCCTTTATCAAAGTTCGGGAATGGTGGAACTCGGACGGGATGCATTACCAGACGCCCCGCCAACATCTTTTTGAGAAACTGGGTGTGAGCCCCGATCCGCGCGAGAAAGTGAGCTTGGTTGGAAAGGGAAGACTGATTTACTTAAAGAAAAGTCCCAATCGAGACATTTCTCGGCAAGAATCTGGCTCGGATTGGCTCGCGAAGGAGGTTCAAGAAAATACACCCAACTTCCCCTGGAAGGAATCCTCAGCGCTGGTGTTGAGAAGGGGTCCTTATGTCGTAGCCGCCGGTATGGATGAAACAAAGTCACCGAGCCAAACCTTGAAAGGCGATTTCATCGATTTGTTTGATCCTGAGCTTCGCGTTCAGCATGATGTCTTTCTCGAACCTTCCTCGCGTCATTTTTTGATTGATCTCTCGAAATATCGTAAGACGGTTGTCGCCTCCTCGGGAATGGTCGTCGAAGCGAAATCAGATTCAAAAGGTTGGCTCGGTTCACTGGAAGGGATATCCGACACTCCGGCGATCATGGTCTTGCGGCTACCCAAAAAGCCTTTGAGCGTCACCGGGGGTGGCAAATCCGTCGATACATTTCAATACGATGCGAAATCGCGACTTCTTTGGATTAAATTTGAAAACTTGCCTCGACCTCAGACGATTGCTGTGACCTACCAGTAGAGACTTCTGGACAGATCAGGGATTTCTTTGATAGGATGATGAGCAATGCCAATCGAAATTCAGGGAATGACGCCACTCATCGAGGTCTTCGACATTGAGCGTTCGATCGCTTTCTATCGCGACGCGCTTGGGTTTGAGGTTCATCAGTCTGCCGGAAACGAGCATGGTTTGGGTTGGGCCTGGCTTAAGTGTGGTGATCTCGACTTGATGCTGAATTCGATGTATAACCCTGGCGAGGCACCATCTTCATCTGATCCGGTGAGAGTTCGACACCATCGAGACACCTGCTTTTATGTCGGATGCCCCGATGTTGACGCAGCTTATGAACACCTAAAATCCAGCGGAGTCGAGGCGAATCCGCCGACTACAGCACCTTACGGAATGAAGCAATGCTATTTCCTCGACCCTGATGGTTACAATATTTGCCTGCAGTGGCCTGCCTAAGCCGGTAGCCACGCCATGCAAATCGCCGAGTTCAAGTCCCAAGCATATTTACCGGGGCTTCCCTCGTAGAGCATGACCCAATCTCCTCCTGATTGATGGATCGCCGGGAACCACATTGCGCCACCATCGGGCGAGCCCTTTGCTCCACATCCAAAGATGGGATTCCCAGGGTGGAACTCCCAGTCGATCATGTCGTGAGAGCGCGCCAATCCAAAGTAATCGGGTTCATCGGCTAGATAAGAACTGCCGCCGTAAATGGCATAAATGTAATCGCCTTCGACTCCAAGGCGAACGGTCGCTATCGAGAGACAGTCCCAGCTATTCGGTGTCGGCGTAAATACGGGTCGATCAAGAATGTCTCTGTAGGTGTACCCATCTTCACTTTCGGCGAGATAGACCTTGTAATTCCCATCTGCATCGGCACGTTGGTAAACCATGCGAAGCCTACCTTCGTACTCAACCACGTCGGGGGCCCGCCCGGTCATCACCTTTCCGACTTTCGCAAAATGCTCTCCATCATCGCTGATCGCGAGCCCAATACTGTCCTCTCCTGGGCCAATCGCCGAATAGTAGAGAAATACTCTGCCTTTGAACACGACGCTCGCCGGATCAAGGGCATCAATGCCGTCAAATTCGTCGTCGCTCCCAACATCGACAATCGGATTACCTTGATTCAGAAGCGAGAGATCAAGGCCGTGGCGATCAAATCGATGAACCTCCGCTACTGCGATTCGGTCGTGATTTCCATCTCGGCCCGGCATCGGTCCATGCCCGCGATAATAGAGGAGCAAGCGATCTTGAAAATACAAGAAGTCAGGATTTGCGGTCCAAATTGACTGCCACGAATCGCCACTCGCAGGCAGAATTGGCTTGGCGGCATGGGTCCAAGCCAAACAGTTCTCATGATAATCGCCCGAGAATCGATTCCAAAGTTCGGCGTACAAAGTTGCTAAAGGTTACTTCAACTTCTCTTTAAACCAGGCTACAAGCTTCGGAAACCCAGAAAGCAAAGTCTTGGCATCATGCCCCCCACCGGAAATGGTCAAAAACGTATGATCAACACCTTGCTTACCGAGTGCGGCATCCATGGTCTCGGCTTGTTGAATCGGCACAAGATCGTCTTTGTCGCCGTGAATGATCATCGTCGGAGGAAACTTGGCGGTGACATATTGGATTGGAGACATGAATTTACCGACCTCGATTGCCTTTTCTCGCGGCGTATCCTTCGTAACGCCAAAGGCGGGCATAAATATCTCCATTTTCTTCTCCTCGAAAGGAGAGTAATTTTCCTTGCCCCAATTCAAAAAGTCAGTCGGAGGCATAAAAACGCCAACCGCATTTACCGTACATGGCTCCTTATCGACGGGATCTTTCGCATTTGGATCTCCCGCATCACCAATCCCACCAATCATCAGAGAAAGGTGACCACCCGCACTCGCACCGGAGATACCGATGTGATTCGGATCAATACCAAACCGCTCAGCATTCGCATGAACATATCGCACGGCTCGTTTGATTTGGGGAACGATATCACCCAATGTATATCGCGGCTGGGCGCCATGAACCACTTCGACCACGGCGATGCCTTGATCGTTAAACGCTTTTGCCAAAATTGGATTGATGTCTTTATGGTCTGAAACCCATCCGCCGCTTACCAACCAGATTACGCAGGGCGCTTTGGGTTGGGCGACCTTGAAAACATCCATCGTGAACGCAGTTCCTCCGCTCTTCATGTAAATCTGATCGGTCAAATGTTCTTGAGCGAAGCTCGAACTCGAAAGGACGGCTAGAAAGAAGACCAGAGAAGTGCGTTTCATATTTGGAAGCATAGCACGGTTAGTTATCTTCCGTCTCGTGCCCTAAAAGGTGGCGAACCGAGTACACCTGACCGGCATGATAGGCAACGTGAAAGACGAGATATTGGAGGCACTGCCCCCACCGCGCATCGGGTCTCCATGAAATTGGTTCATCAAATCCTGGATTCCGAGCGATGATCGCTGCTTTCGCCTCTTCGTGAATTCTTCGAACCTCGGCACGTAGCTGATCGGCGGAAAGATTGAGTACGACTGGCTCAACGAGGTTGTCGGTGTAGTAATTGAAACGGTCGTCGATCAACACACCGAGAATGTCCTCGCTTTTCCTCCCCACGGTCATCGCCGCCTCGTAATAGGTGACATGCCCGGCGAGTTCGCCAATGCTTAAAAGTTGGGGGCAATGGCGCTTCCAGACATCCAAATCCGGGACTCCTTCGAGAGCAATCATGAATTCCCGATGGCCTTCGTCCCACATATCAATGATCAAATCGAGATTGGTCATAAAGTTTATTTTAGTATATTTATGTCTACATGTAAAGCCTTGTGGAAAACCTTACATTTCGCCCGTGTTCTGCACGAATGGACGAGAGTGGGTTATGGCTATAATCTCGACATGACCCTTGAATTCGGTGGAGAAGCGATTTGGTGGAGGGGACCCGCCCCGTTCGTCTTCGTACCAATACCGGCTCGCCTTTCGGCCGAAATCAAGGCGATTTCTTCGCAGGTCACGTATGGATGGGGCTGTATTCCTGTTCGAGCGGTTATCGGCGAAACCGAATATACAACCTCGCTTTTTCCCAAAGATGGGGTCTATCTTGTACCCGTTAAGGTCGCCGTCCAGAAGGCCGAAGGCGTCCAGGTCGGCGACCATGTGGCGCTAAGAATCGAGATCGGTTCAGCCTAGTTCGATTTCCTTCAGGGTCTTGCTCCACTCGGCCTTTTCATTTGCGGCTTTGCCAAGCACGACGCGCGTCGAGCCCCTTCCCGTTTCTGCCTCGATATCGATCAATCGCGCACCGCGCTCCCAGTCACCGTAGCCGCTATACCCCGAGCAGCGTCCGTACACCAACTTGACGCCTTGGAGGTCACCAACATAGTCGTTTACGTGGTCGTGCCCACAGAACACGGCTCGAACCCGCTTGCTCTTGGCATATTCGGCAAAAATCTCACCCTTGTCCTGCTCAAAGCAGACCGTTTCACCTCGGCGTCCGATGGCTAGATTCTTGTCATAAACGTCTCGGTATTCGATCATGGGGATGTGTTGCATCACCAAGATGGGCGCATGATTGCCTGCGGATCGGTCTGCTTCGAGTTGCGAGAGAAACCATTGCGACTCCGTTGAATTCACTTTCATTCCGGTTTTGGGTCCTCCGGTATTGAATGCCATCAACGTTGAGAATGGGTGCTTCTCACCCTCCATTCTCAGATCAATCCGGAAGCAATAATCACGAGTGTCCCCTTGCTTCGAGAAGCCGACCATCGCTCGACCTAAGGTGTCAACGTATTGGTCCAGAGATTTTTGTCCAAGTTCTCCCGTTGGATGATCGTGATTGCCAAAGACAACCGACCAGGGGACATCAAGCTCGTTCATGAAGTCGATCGCGTTGAACTCAGGTTTAACTTTATCGTTGTTGATGAAGTCTCCAGTATGAAAAATGAGGTCTGGCTTGTGTTCCTCAACCAGAGCGCGGATCAGTGACTTGGACTTCTCGTCCTTCACTCTTTCGAACACCGTTGGAGCGCCAAAGTGGGTGTCTGTAAGTTGAAGAATACGAAGTCGCTTTTGCTTCGGGAGAATCAGTTCGAACCGATCTTCCGATAATCGAACGGAGGTCGCTTGGGAGCGTTTTTGTCCGAAAGAGAGGTTCGGCATGGCTAATCCTACACCGGCTGAGATACCGGCAGCCAATAAGTCGCGTCTGGTCATCCCCAACATTTTGAGAAAGGGAAGTTAAGGCCCAATTATTGACGTTTTGACAACATAGCGCCCCGCATGGTGCGAGGCGCTTTGTTAGGGCAACTTAACTGCGAATGTCGAATCGATCGAGGTTGGTGACCTTGGTCCAAGCGGCCACGAAGTCACTCACGAACTTTTGCTTCGCGTCCTCGCTGGCATAGACTTCAGTCAGGGCTCGAAGCACCGAGTTGGAGCCAAAGACGAGATCAACTCGTGTGCCGGTCCATTTCAGTTCGCCAGTTTTCCGATCGCGTCCTTCAAAGGCTTCCTTAGTTTCCGATGTCGGTGTCCACTTGGTGCCCATATCCAACAGATTCACAAAGAAGTCATTGGTCAATGCGCCCGGGCGATTGGTGAAAACTCCATGCTTCGAATCACCAACGTTAATGTTGATTGCCCGCAATCCGCCAATCAAAACCGTGAGTTCGGGGGCTGTCAATGTCAGGAGTTGAGCCTTGTCAATCAGCATCGCCTCAGCCGGAACCGCGTAAGGTGCCTTTTGATAATTTCGGAATCCGTCGAATTTGGGTTCCAACACCGCGAAGGACTCGATGTCGGTTTGCTCTTGCGTGGCATCGGTCCGGCCCGGCGTAAACGGAACCGAGACTTCGACACCTGCTTCCTGGGCGGCTTTTTCGACGCCAGCATTTCCGGCAAGAACGATCAAATCGGCTAACGAGACCTGCTTGGCGCCTTTCGAATTGAATTCGTTTTGAATTCCTTCGAGAGCGGAAAGTACCTTGGCCAGTTGAGCCGGCTGATTGACTTCCCAATCCTTCTGCGGGGCCAGCCGGATACGGGCACCATTGGCTCCGCCGCGCTTGTCCGATCCGCGGAAGGTCGAGGCCGAAGCCCAGGCCGTGCCCACGAGTTCGGAAACCGAAAGACCGGATTGGAGAACCTTTGCTTTAAGTTCAGCAATATCGGTCGAATCAATCAAAGGATGAGCGGCCGCCGGAATCGGATCCTGCCAAATGAGTTCTTCCTTTGGTACCTCGGGGCCGAGATAGCGGGAGCGCGGACCCAAGTCACGGTGAGTGAGTTTAAACCAGGCTCGTGCAAATGCGTCGGCGTAAGCCTGCGGATTTTCGAGGAATCGGCGAGAGATTTTCTCGTAAATAGGATCGAAGCGAAGCGAAAGGTCAGTCGTCAACATGGTTGGCAGACGCTTCTTCGAAGGATCGTGAGCGTCAGGAATGATCGCCTCGGCTCCTTTTGCGACCCACTGTTGAGCCCCCGCCGGACTCTTCGTCAGCTCCCACTCGTATTTGAAGAGGAGTTCAAAAAAGTCGTTGCTCCAGCGCGTTGGGGTTGTGGTCCACGTGACCTCAAGTCCGCTCGTGATGGCATCGCCGGCACTGCCGCTGCCAAACGAGCTAATCCATCCAAGCCCTTGTTCTTCGAGATCCGAACCTTCGGGATCGGATCCGACGTGATCGACCGTACCCGCTCCGTGAGTCTTTCCGAATGTATGACCACCTGCGATCAGAGCGACCGTTTCTTCGTCGTTCATCGCCATCCGCGCAAAAGTCTCGCGAATATCTTTCGCTGCCGCGACTGGGTCAGGATTACCATCTGGCCCTTCGGGGTTCACATAGATCAACCCCATCTGGACCGCAGCTAACGGGTTTTCAAGGTTTCGCGTGTGAATATCACCGTCGGCTTTGTCATCGGTAACGAGTACAGCTTCGTCATCCGGCTTGATCACTCCCGGATCACCGTGCGCGTATCGGATGTCACCGCCAAGCCATGTTGTTTCGCGACCCCAATAAACGTCCTGATCCGGTTCCCAAGTGTCTTCTCGACCACCCGCGAATCCAAACGTTCGGAAGCCCATCGTTTCGAGAGCCACGTTGCCGGTCAAGACAAGGAGGTCAGCCCAAGAGATTTTTTGACCGTACTTCTGCTTGATCGGCCAAAGCAGGCGGCGAGATTTATCGATATTCACGTTATCTGGCCAACTATTGAGGGGAGCAAATCGCTGTTGGCCTCGTCCGGCTCCGCCGCGCCCGTCTCCAATTCGATAAGTGCCTGCACTGTGCCATGCCATTCGAATGAACTGAGGTCCATAGTGACCAAAGTCGGCGGGCCACCAATCTTGCGAATCGGTCATCAGCTTTCGCAGATCGTTCTTCAGAGCTTCGTAGTCTAGCTTAGCGAACTCCTCGGCATAGTTAAATGATTCATCCAGCGGATCGGATTTAGCCGAATGCTGATTGAGAAGGTCGACTCGTAGCTGATTCGGCCACCAGTCGCGATTCTGAGTTCCGCTTGAGGCGGAGAAGGGGCATTTGGATTCACTAGACATGGTTTTGTTCTTTGTTATTCTGCTGACATGTAGGGCATAAACCCCAATAGACGACTTCGGCTTCGTCAATCACAAAGCCGTGGTCACTGGAAGGTTGGAGACAAGGAGCCGCACCGGTCGCACAATCGATATCTACGGTTGCGTGACATTGTCGGCAAATAAGGTGGTGATGATTGTCACCCACGCGGGTTTCGTAAAGGGCGGGACGGCCTGCCGGTTCGATCCGGCGGATGATTCCCGACGCAACAAGGGCGTTGAGGTTATCGTAAACAGCTTGTCGGGAAAGCGAACCCACCCTCTTTCGTGCCGCCTCGAAGATGAACTCGGCATCTTGATGTTTGCCTTCACCTTCCAGCACTTCAAGCACAGCCAATCGAGGCGCGGTCAAACGCAAATTGGCGGCTCTGAGAAGGCATTCAACCTCACTACGCACCTGCCAATAATACCAGTGTTATCTGGATCATATCCAGATAACACTGGTTGAGAATCTTTTAAAGTGCTTGATTTCGACTACATTGCTGGAGGCTGATGAAGTCCGAAAACGGCGCCACAACAGTCCGCAGCAATCGCAATCCGACCAAATTGGCCAATATCCATAGGCGGTTGCATGACTGAGCCTCCGCTATCAGTCACCTTCTCACAACTGGACTCCAGACTGTCCGTGTGAAGGTAAATCGTCCAGTTGGGCGGAACTTGGTCGCTGGGAACTTGCATACAGCCGGCAATCGGAGTCCCTTCGAGTAGGAACATCGAATAGACACCAACCGGCTCGCCCATATCTATGTCGTTTGATCCCCAACCGAAAAGGGAAGTATAGAAGCTAACAGCAGCGGCTCGATCGGCGCCCATATGTTCAACCCAGTTAACGGCACTTCGAGAAAGGTCGGGACGATTATTTGCCGGTTGATGAATGTTAAAGTGGGCACCGCAACAGTCCCGAAGTCCGGCAACCGTTCCGATCTCCGGAATGTCCATTGGTCCGTACACCAATTCCGCGCCAAGTTCTTTGGCTTTGTCGATCGTCGCCTGACAGTTGTCAGTGTGGAAATACAACCCCCAGTGAGGCGGAACGTGGCTCATTTGGGGATCCGATAAATCCATGACCCCAGCAAAGGTCGTTTCGCCACTGCTGAACATGTTGTAAGTGACATCACCCATCGGCCAGGCTTCTTTCTTCCACCCGAAGACGGATTCGTAGAAGTTTAGGGCGGATTCAACGTTGGGAGTATAAACCTCATACCAATTGACGGCGGTTTTCATAGCCATTTCTGTGCTCATGGCGGCATTGTACAGGCTAAAGCGATGGAAGGGGAAGTCATGTTAAAGTGGATTGAGCCGGTTGTCCTCCCCGAACCATCAGGGAGGATCAATAAATGCCTCAAGGTCTATTGAATGGGCCTTACTTCGATGCCAAATCCGTATTCTTCACCAAATATTGCCGCGGGATGAAGCGAGGCAATTTTGACTGCTTCGTCAATATTGTCAGCCTCCACGATAAAGAAACTGCCGAGCTGTTCTTTGGTTTCGATGAAAGGGCCATCTGTGACGAGCGATTTTCCGTTTTTAGGTCGGATCGTTTTCGCTTTGCTCGTATGATGCAATGCCTCTTCTTCAATCACTTTTCCCGTCGCCCGAAACGGCACACATTGCGCAAAGCAGGCTTTGAGGATGTCGCTTTTCACTTGCTCAGGAGCATTGTCAAAGGTTTCCATGTCGAGATATCCAAGGCAAAGGTATTTCATATTCGTTGTCTTGCATCGCTTGGCGTTTGCCTAACGAGCATTGGTTTGTCGGACGGGAAATTTATAGATCGACATTTTGAGAGGTTATTTTAATGAAGTGGAAATTCGCGTAATGTTTGTCGCCGAGCGCTGATGGTTGCTGCCGATCCCGTCTGGTTAACAATGTGGCTGATTTCGCTCGCTTGATGCCCCGTCAACCAGATTGTCGTCAAATTGTGGAATCGGACTCCTGGAACATTGGGAGCTTCAAAAGCACAATTTGCCTTCACGTCGGCATCACGGAAGAAACTGTAGACGCCCAAACCCCACGCCTCATGACGCTTAACATGCTCACTCACCTTATAAGAGGCGAATCCGTTGCCCCAAGTCGCCTGGCTAGGCACATCGTAGGGCATTTCGGACTGATACATATAGACCCGCCCGTCCTCTCCGTTCCACAGCGTTTGATATTCTTCGTGATGCTCGTTGAACAGACCGTAGACCACGACATGATCTCCATTTACGACCAGGCCACGCTTACTAGGATTCGTGTCCCAATGAACATCCGTTCCGTGGTCGGCTCGCCATATCCAAATATGGTCGACAACCACATCGTTGCTGTGGATGCGAACGCTGTCATCGTTGAGCCCTACCGTTGCGCCACCGGTTCGAATCGTCATGTCGTACAAACAGGTCGGGTTGTTGGGATGGCGAGTTGTTGTTTTTTCGTGACCAACCTCAAGAAGGGCAGAAGATTTGAGCGGTCCCGCGTCAAGGATCAAGCTCGCCACTTTCACGCCGTCAACATCATCAAGCGACAAAGTGTTTTGTCCCTTGGTAGGAATAAGAGTTGCATAACCCAACCCCATGACGATTGTGTTGGCGCGAGTTACTCTCAACGATTCATCCAGGCGATAGATGCCGGGCGTGAATAGAACGTTCATTCCTTCGCCCAAGGCTTTGTTGATTTCTTTGGCGGTGGCAGACTCAGGATGGGCAATGTAAAAGCGGTCTAGGGAAAGGGAAGCTCCGGGCGTTGGCCCATCGGCCCAACTCACATTTTGTGAATCTCTACGAAGCGATGGCACGAAGACTCGAAAAGCGCCCTTTTTGTCGATGTACAAATACGGCTTCTCGCGGACCACAGGAGTCTTTTCGACGACGGTGTAAGGATGCTCGGGAAACTCGCCAATCGGCGGATTTTGGCAGCCGACAAAGACCATATTCCAATTGGACCCGGTCCATTTTGCCCAACGACTGTTGCGAGACAGCCACTGTTGTTGAGAGCCCGAATTGGTTTTGCCGTCGATGATCGAATCCGCCAAGAAACCACCGCTGGCCCAGCCAGCCGTATGCTTATCCGACCAGGCGAATAGCTGAAGATCGCCCTTCACATGAAGGCGACGAAGTGGAGCCGCTTGGGAGACGGCGATTTGCAGGATTCCTTTGTTCGCGGATGGAGTAATCGAGTAGTTTTCGAAGGATCGCCAAAAATTGCACGTTGCGTTTGCATTTCGCATCCAGTTGGCCGGGACGTTAGTAAATCCATCGATATGAACGTCATCGGGGTTCTGACCTAATCCGGCCACTTGAGTATAGAAACCCACGTTAAACGCGATTTTGTAGTTGCCGGGCTTAAACAGCAGCGCATATCGCTCCGGTCCAAATTGATTGGCCTCCATCTTCCGAAAAATGTCATCCGTGGTTTGCTGGATGACGGAATCCGTCATCGTCGGATCGAACACATAAACGTTTGGGCCAAGGATGGTCGTATTTGCTTGATGGTTCATGAGGTGGAAGGCTCCCCCAGTAGCAAGAAGCAAAAATATACTCATCTTCGTAATTTACACCCGAACCCATGTTTGGTAGGATGTCTGGATGGACGCCTTGATCGAATCGACCAAAAAGAACACCGTGTGGGGCATGGAGGTTTTTCTCAACGTGCTTTCTTTTGTGCCGGAGGACAAACTGCATTGGTCACCTTCGCCGACAGCCAAGACCGCCTTCCAAATTGCCGCTCACACGGCCGTTACCAATGGCAACTTCGCGAGGTTCATCCGCAATCGAAAATTGCCGGTTGGTGATGCGATCCCGGTCTTCGTGAACGCGACCAAAGCTGAGGAAGAATCTCTGAAAAGCATGTCGGAAATCGAAGCGTTGCTGCGAAAAAATACCCAAGACGTCTTGTTGGCTCTCGATTCGCTGACGCCCGACGATTTCTCCATCGAACTCGATTCTTCGCTGGGATGGACCGTGCCAATGACGGTTCTTATGAATCTGCCGTGTTCACATACGGCGATGCACGCCTCCCAGTTGGACTACCTTCAGACTTGTTGGAACGATCAGGTCATTCACTAATTTCTTTCTGAATTTGTCGATTTTCATTTGGTCCATTCGACGGTAGGTTGTCATGAGCAGAGAACTGATCTTAAATATGTCGATTACAACCGACGGATTCGTCGCAGGACCCAACGGCGAATTTGACTGGGTCTTCCGAAACAGCAGCGAAGAGTCACGGCAATGGGCGGCCGATCGACTCCTAACCATGGGGCTTCACGTCATGGGACGTGTCTCTTATGCCATGGCTGATTTTTGGCCCACGGCAGCAAGCCCTTTCGCCCGTCCGATGAATGAGATTCCGAAAGCCGTTTTTTCGCGAAGCGGAGAGTTTTCGGCTCCGAGTATGGAGAAGACCCGAGCGGCGGTGGAAGCCGGGACGGTGGACCCGAAGGTCTTGGAGAGTTGGCTTAACCCGATCGTCCTCGGAAAGGATTTGGTCGGCGACATTCAGCGGCTCAAAGCCGAAGATGGTGGTCCCATCAATGCGCTTGGCGGCGCATCGTTTGCGTCTAGTCTGATCGCCGCACAGTTGGTAGATGTATTCCATCTCGTCGTTCACCCCGAAGTACTCGGCAGCGGCCTTTCGATCTTCGCAGGACTAGAAAAGCCAATTCACTTGAAACTGGAAGACCTTAAACAGTTTGATACTGGCGTCGTCGTCAAGACATTCCGCCCCTGTTACGAAGCGTGAAATTTATGACAAATCTTTTCAATATTCGGCCAAGGCTTATTTTTGTTTCTTTCGTTCTTCTTCTATCTGCCCTGAGTTCTGCTCAGGCCCGAACGACGGATGTCATTTATATGAAGTCGGGTGGCGCGGTTTTTACGATGGATGTCGTTCGGCCCGAAAAGCCGAACAAGGCAGCCGTCGTCTTTATGGTGAGCGGCGGATGGTTCTCGGACCACTCTATGATCCAAAGTTTCATGCCCGACATCGAGAAGGCCTTTATTGCGAAAGGATTTACGGTGTTTGAGGTCGTTCATGGCGCACAACCGCGATACAAGGTGGTGGAGATTGTGGAGCAAGTGCGTACGGCAGTGCGATTCGTTCATGCCCATGCCTCGACTTATGGGGTGGATGCTAACCGAGTTGGTGTGTCCGGCATCAGTTCGGGCGGGCACCTTGCGTTGATGATTGCCGGTTCGGCAGATTCCCCCGTCAATGCGGTCGCGGCGATCGCGCCTCCAGTCGATCTCAACAATTGGGGCAAACCTGATGCACTTCTCACCGAGGCTCCCGGTATGTCCATCTTCATTCCGACTCTTGGGATCGATGGGAATGCAGCCAAGGATGACACAAAAGTGCTTTTGCAAAAGGTTTCGCCCATCTCGCTGGTCAATGCGAAATTCCCACCCACGCTGATTGTTCATGGCGATGCCGATCAGGTGGTCCCGCTCCAGCAGGCTCAGGCAATGGATTCGGCTCTTTCCAAGGCTGGCATCGAGCATAAATTGGATGTTATCGCCGGGGGTGGTCACGATGAAAAGACCTTTGTACCAGGCGTTGAGAAGGCAGTGAAATGGTTTGAAGAAACCTTACTGAAGTAGGAACGAGGGGTACTTTGTGCGATCAAAGATTGTAAAGCTGTCTCCCTCCGGTGTCCTGCGCTAACGAACCTCAAATGCTAGCGCATTTGGCAAATTCTCACCCAGTCGCTATGCAAAAACAAAAACGGACACCCCAAGGGATGCCCATTTTTGTTTTGGTACTCCGAACGGTCCCGATTCACTCCGTTCATTTCCCTCGCAAGCTCGGCGGGATGTCGCTGCGCTCCAGATTCAGCTGCGCTGACAAACCCAAAATGCTAACGCATTTGGCAAGTTCTCACCCAGTCGCTATGCAAAAACAAAAACGGACACCCCAAGGGATGCCCATTTTTGTTTTGGTACTCCGAACGGGATTCGAACCCGCGATCTTCGCCGTGAGAGGGCGATGTCCTGAACCGCTAGACGACCGGAGCACAGGAGTGAATAGGATACCCGACCTTGAACAACTGTGCTTTCTTGAGCGATATCTTGAACCGTTTGACGTCGGGAACCGACAATCTCCCTCGGGCAGCGAAACGACAGATTCTTACCAAATTGAGTGAGTTGGGTCACCTGGACCAATGCAATTTCTAAACGAATTCAGTGCAGAATATAGACCTAGCCACCTTTGCCATGATGGATCCCAATGACGTCGCAGTGAGAACCGAAGAAGAGCTTTACCGAAGGCTCATTGCCTTGTGGGCCGTCACGGCCAAAGCAAAATTTCCTGAAGAAGATTTCTTTCTGGAATATGTTGTCGAGAATCATATCCTCGACTGGTTAAGTCCCTTGGAAAGGGAATTCTTGACCGCAAAAAAGCCGACGGCGCAACAAGAAATTTCTTTTTCGTGGCGGGCGGAAGCTATCGCATTTCTCTGCTGGTGCGGCGGAATCATCCATGACCTCAAAATCGGAGGAGACTCCACCGACCCTAGCCCGTTCATTGAATTGTTCCCCGAAGATTATGACGATCCCGGTAAGTTAAAACGGGCTCTCAAAATCCGGGGCAAAGACGAACTAATCGAGTGGTCAGAGCGACTTTACGATGCTCACGGAAAAATGCGAAGAGCCGAACGCGGCGGTCCTGCCGTGCCAGAGGACTGGAACCTCGACAAAATCATGGAATGGCACCACGCAATCAACTGGATGCTTTACTTTATCGAAGATCCTCAAGAATGGGACGAAGTCACCACAGATACTTAGAGCTTCGTACGATAGGTAATCGAAATTCTTCGTTTACGCGTGCGCTTCCCGCCACCCGTAACTACATCTGCTTTTCGCTTGACAATTTCATGGGTCCATTCGGTTCGGCTCGGACCACTCATCACGGCGACGCTTCGTCGTTCCAGCCATTGCTCGAATTTCTCGCCCGACTCGATGTGGGCAAATTCCATCGGATAGGTATCAAGAAGCGAGATCGTGACTACCTGACTGTCTGCATGAGGCATTTCATCCACATGGGCGGCAATACCTTGCCCAGGCAAGTACTCGTTGATGAGTACATGATCCGCTTCGACCAACGTAAGCCCTTCGTCAAACAGCCTCTTTGCGAAGACCTGGAGAAGGGAAGGAACCGGCGTGTACTCAGCGGGATCACGATAGGAATGTCCGTAGAATTGGCGGCGACGCGCGTAGCCGTGATCCCAGGACTGAGCGTCAATCCAATCGACCATTTCCGCTTCCTCATAGGAGCTGAGAAAGTCGGTTTTATAAACCAAGCCTTCGGGCCGGACATTTGTTTCTTCAAAAAGCGATATCATCATTTAGTAGACATTATTCTACTATACTTAAAGAGGATTCAAGAGGCCGTCAACCGTATGAATGTCTTTTGTAACCTGAACCGGGTTGTTGACAATGCTTGTTCGAGGAATGATGCCTGAAATCGCAATCGGACCGTAGGACGACCAACCAGGAGGAGGAGGAACGGTGAGGTAGTACATTCCGTTAGCGGCAAATGTGCCTTCGGTCACATTGATCGAGCCGGTCAAATCACACCGTCCGATGATCGCAGCCGAGCCGACTTTCGTCAGGGCGCAGGTTCCGGTAATGCTTCCATTCGCCGCGATGGTCATTTCAACGATGACCGTCGATGTGCTCGTATCGGCGACGGTTCCTGAGTAGGTTCCCATGCCGACCGCCAGCGTGTTGGAGCCGCCGCCGCATCCGACCAGCAAGAGAGCGCAAATCCAACCGAATGTAAGCCTTTTCACCGTATTCATTTTAAGGCGCAATATGCATTGGTTTGAATCCAAAATTACGAGCAAGTTCGACTTGATCCCACGAATGAGCGCCATTCGCCGCAACCCCAGGGGTCACGACATTCTCACCGGTAGGGCTTGTACCCAGATCAATCACTTGAATGTAGGTTCCTCGGTCGCGGTAAGGAACTGGATCAAGATTGAGTCCGGCCGGAACAGGAATCGTTGAGGCAACAAACGACTTTCCGCTTGAGGCTTCTTGTGCCTTTTTGAGCGCTGCGGCAACGATGTCCTGCGGGCTCCGATCGCCTAGGTAGTCAAACTTCGTTTCTTTTCTCAACGCCCGCGCCATGACGTCGGGCTGGGCAACCAGGGCAAAGTTATCAGCTCCGGCGAAGTTGCCCGTCCATTTGAGAAAGATCTCGTTTCGCAAGTCAGACACAAATCGATTGTAAAGATAGGCGTCGGGAGAGCCCGCCAACATGGCTCCGTGGAAAGCGCTCAAAGCATCTTGTCCTCGTAAAAATTCGGAGAACGTATTCCACGTGCTGCTCTGGGTTGCAAGGCGAACGACGACTTGCTCAAGGTCCTTGACCGACTTCTTGGCCGGCAAGGAAAGATAGTCCACCAAGACATTGTTCCGAAAAGACTCTCCCCAGGCGGGAGTGTCCATATTGGGCCACCACGCGACGGGCTTGTTGTTCCAGTTACATACCCAGCCCCGTTTGGGGTTCCAAACGTGAGGCATCTTGTCAAATGGAATCGTGCCTTTCCAATCCGCAGATTTGGTCGCGGGGAGAGGGAAGCGGGGATCGAAACCCTCGGCTCGTATGGGCATCTGTCCCAGATATCGCCATCCAATATCGCCCGATTTCAGCGCAATGAAGCAATTGAAATTCATCGTGGCGCGCTGGGTTGCCTTATCAAAATCTGATTTCGTTTTGGTGTTCCAAAGATTCGCAACCGCCTCGAACGACTGCAGTTCTTTGCCTTGATATACCCGTTTGCGGGCAAAAGCCACAAACTTTGGCTTCACTTCGAAAACAATCGGACCATATTCGGTGTCTTGGCGAACGACCTTACTCGCGGGTTCGCCTTTGACGGGAATCTCGTAGGTGGTGTTTTTGATCTTTTTATTTGTATCATCGACTTTGTATCCGCCGTCGATCGTTCGGAGGACGTAGATGTCTTCGGTGTCGGCGACTCCGGTTGTTAATCCCCAAGCGGCGTCCGGTGTCGCGCCGATCATGACTCCGGGCACTCCTGGCACGTCCATTCCCGCCACATCGAGTCCAGGGGCGTGGATCGAGGTTTCATGGATGACGCTCGGAATGGTAAAGCCCATTTGCGGCCCGCTCAACAGCATCGCATGTCCGGTTGTCGATTGGGATTTATTGACGGCGACACAGTAGCTCCCGGTTTTAAATGGAGTCGAGAGCCGCTCAGAAAGGCGGCGATTTTCTTCGAGAGTGACCACCCGAACTCCCGGCAAGAGTTCGAATACGCCAAGATCGGGCAGCATCGAAAGATGTTTCATCTGCTCGACCGGGGTTGGATTTGGAAAGGTCGGCGGCTTTTTGACGGGGTCATCTTCGGCGTAACAGGTCGGAATCGCTTTCGGGTCATTTTGCCAAGCAAAGTCATCAAAGACGTCAAGGGCTTTCTTGCCAATTTTCGACTGTGCTTCGAGATATTTGAACATTGCGTAATTGCGAAGTTCACCCGCTCCCCCGCGCCCAAAAAGCTGAACCAGATTGATGGTGATCGCCGCCGAATCCAGGACCGTCCAGGGCGTGGGCTTAAGGTCGTTCTGTTGATACTCGGGTGGAAGGTTGCCTTCGTCAAGGAACTTGTTGACACCTTTTGTGTAGGCGGTGAACCATCCTTTCATCTTGGGCGGAAGGTGGTTGAATTGAGTCTGGAGTTCTTCGGGGGTGTAAAACTGCTGAAACTGCTGTCGGTCGGCCTCAAGGTACTTCTTTCCGAACGCTTCGCTCAGTCGGCTCCGGGCTCCTCGTCGGCTCATTTCCATCTGCCACATACGGTCCTGCGCAGTGGCATATCCAGCCCACATCATCGCTTCTTCGACGGTCTTCCCGTGGATGATGGGAACCCCAAACTTATCTCGGGTGAGCGGACTCTGCCACAGAGCGAAGCAAGCGACGATGGATGCGACCATGCTGGTATTTTAACCCATGGGCGAGATTCCCTTCTCCTCGGGGAGAAGGGGTTAGGGGTAGAGGGGAAATTTCTATTTACTGACCCCTCCATCCCTGTCCCTTCCTCCCTTGGGAGGAAGGGAATATTATTCCGCTAACATCTCGTCGTAAATCTCAAGCAATCGATTCACGTGGCTTTCCGGTGTTGGAGGGTCGGCCCAGAAACGATCATATGCGGCTTTGCTCATTCGATCCGCTGTCTCGTCATCGAGAAGGCGCCTCATTTTTTCAGCCAAGTCGTCTACGTTATGGGCTTGATATGCGAAGCCTGTTTCACCCTCCACGATTTCATATTTGGTTGACGTGCAATCCGACGCGATGACCGGAATACCACGGCCCAATGCTTCGATGGGCGCCAGAGGGTTCACTTCGTACCAAATCGACGTGATCGCCATCGCTCGAGCATTTTTCATCTCCTCAAGGACTTGATCGCCGTTCAACCAACCCGCGAAGGTGGCCTTCTCGTATCCAATGTCTTTGACGGCTTGCATGAGGGGCCCGTCACCCAACACTCGAACCTCGGCTCCGATTTTCTTTGCTGCTTCGACGAGAATTTTAGGATCTTTTTCAATCGATAGACGCCCCGAAAACACGATGGCTCGGTTCTTCGTGACATCGACTCGCGGTTCATGAACCGCCTGGATCGGATATCGCATCAAGTGCAAACGGGCGTCCTTCGGCAGATATTGACCAAACGCATCGACGCTCTTCTGGCTAAAGACGCCGAAATGATGAACCTTGCCCGGCATTCCCGCCTTTCCACGTTGCACCATCCACCGATAGACTTCGGCCCACTTGGGCAGAATCGTTCGAGTGTCCGTACAGTGGGTACACACACACTTGGCGCTGCCCGGCGTGAGTGTACAGATTTGATTGGTCTGCTTGTTGAAGAACTGGCCCTGCGGACAAGCGACATGGTAGTCGTGAAAAGACGAGATCAGCTTTGCGCCATTGTCGAGCGCGGCATTCACCACGCTTGGCGAGATTCCCGTCTTCCAGAGATGGGTGTGAACGATCGTATTCTTGGGGTCACCCTTTCGAATGATTTCGGACAACTTATCGTAAGCGGCCTTCGAATAGGACATCTCGATCAAACGAGGGATATCCATCTTCGTCTTGGTTTCGCCAACGGTGTGAAAGTGAATTCCTTCAACGCTGGCAAAATAAGGGTCAACGTCCTTGAATCCCGCCAAAAAGTGGACTTCATGACCGAGCTTGGCGAGCCCTTCGGCGGCAAGCAGGGCACACTTGGTCGCGCCTCCGCTGACCACCGCGTTGTCGTTGGCAATAATGATTCTCAAATTCAGACTCCCAATTCGGCTCGCTTATTTTCCCAGGCCCAAGCTGTCTTGAGAATGGTCTCAAGATCGCTGTACTGTGGGGTCCAGTTCAAAAGCGACTTTGCCTTATCGGGGTTGGCGTAGAGAGCGGGGGGATCGCCGGCTCGTCTTTCTTGGTATTGAACGGGTACTTCGCGTCCCGTCACTCGGGCAGCAGTATCGATCACTTCTTTGACCGAATAGCCTTTGCCTGACCCAAGATTAACCTTCGTCGATTCGCCGCCGCCAATCAAGTATTCCAGTGCTTTAACGTGGCCACTGGCAAGATCCTTCACGTGAATGTAGTCACGAATGGCCGTGCCATCCGGCGTATCATAGTCGGTCCCAAAGACGCCGATGTGAGGTCGTTTTCCGAGAATCGCTTGGAGGATTAACGGAATGAGGTGGGTTTCGGGATCGTGGACTTCGCCAATTTCGCCGTCGGGGTCGGCTCCGCTGGCGTTGAAGTATCGAAGCGCGACGTAGTTCAGATCGTATGCTCCCGAATACCAGTGGAGGATTCGCTCGCCCATAAACTTTGTGTCTCCATAAGGAGAAATTGGGTTCTGCGGATGCTCTTCGTTGAGGGGTACATATTGCGGAACTCCGTAAGTTGCGCAACTGCTCGAGAAGATGACATTCTTCACACCCGAGTCAATGCATGCGCCAAGGAGCTGGTCCATGGCCGTGACGTTGTTTTTGATGTACTTGCGCGGATTGCTTACCGACTCGCCCACATAGGCGTTTGCAGCAAAGTGAAGGACTCCACCGATCTGGTGTTGGGCGAGCACCGATTTAACAAAATCATAATCGCCGGCGTCGCCTTGTTCGATGGGTCCGAACTTGACCGCCCAGTCGTGACCCTCGGAGAGGTTATCGAGAACAACCGGGTTAAATCCTGAGAGTTTAAGTTCCTTGCAGGTGTGACTTCCAATATATCCTGCTCCGCCAACGACTAAAACGTTCTTAAAATCCATATGCGAGACCAATTAAAAGGTACCGCACAATTCGGGCCGTTGGCTTGGGAGAGCGAGGAAGCTACGTAACGAGGAGACCAAAGTGCTAGCCCCACCGGTTCGCTAAGTCTGTTGAAGGCGAACGTCTTGAGAGAGCAGAACTCGCTGACACCCCCAGGGGTGATGCGCTAACGAGCCATTGAGGGCGAATTCCTATCACTTGAATGGCCTCTGGAAACAAGAAGCGAACAGCTACACCCCTGGGGGTGTCGGTGAGTTTACGAACCGGTGGGGGTTAAGAACACTTGCATGTAATTTTCTGCCCCTCCATCCTATCCGCGAAAAGCGCACCTTGATAGTGCCCTTTATCGCGGACTCTCCTTCCTCCCGACGGGAGGAAGGGAACTAATTCGATCAAATTAAGGCAGTGTTCGGCGACCGCCCATCAAGGGTTTGCCACCGCTGGCACGATAGATGACGTAAACCACTCCACCAAGGATAGCGACAGGAATCGCAATTGCGAGAATCTTGCCGACGACGAACATGAGGAGCTTGTAAGCAACAATCACCGCGAGGATGACACCGATCAATTTTAGGACGTTTTTGGTTCCTTCCGACATTTAATTTGCCTCTTTGTCCATATACGGACGTTGCAGCCATTCGGTTGACGTCAGGTCGCTGGTCCTATTTTCGTGCAATACTTTAGGTTCCCAATGAGCGATTCGGTAGGTGCAACCTTATGCAGATAGGCATTGTCGGCACCGGACTGATCGGAGCCTCAATCGGAATGTCTTTAAAGTCTCAAGGCTATTCCGTCTGGGGGCTTGATACCAATTCCGAACATTTGAATACCGCCATTCGCCGGAATGCCATCGATCGAGCCGCGAGTCTTGATGAGATTGCTCAACTTGATGTGGTCTTCATGTGCATCTCGCCGAGCCTTTTGGTACCTGTTGCCGAAGAGGCCTACGCGAAAAAAGGCGAACTGACCATTTTCACGGACTGTGGTTCGACCAAATCTGAAGTTGCGACGTGGGCTGCCGATAAGCCCATGTTCGTTCCGGGGCATCCGATGGCGGGACACGAAAAAAGCGGCCCATCGTACGCCACAAATTGGCTTTTTCGAGGCGCAAAGTGGATTCTGACTCCAGGAGAGAAGACTGACAAACATGCAGTTTCGGTCATTGAAGACCTGATTCGGAAAATGGATGCTTCGCCGGTCAGTATTCGTCCTGATACCCACGATCGACAGGTCGGCGTCCTGAGCCATCTTCCCCATATCGTCGCCGCGTTGCTCATCGAATCTCGCAATTCCTTGCCTCTTGAGAAGGTGAGCGGTGGTTCATGGAAGGATCTAACACGCGTCGCCGGTGTTGACCCTGGATTGTGGACCGACATTTTGATGTCCAATCGACAAGAACTCTCCAATGTGTTGGAGGAGTACGAGGACCATTTTCATCGCGTGCGAATGCTTATCGCAGAAAACGACCGACAGGGTTTGCGGTCTTGGCTAGAGCACATCGTTGCATCGAAGGAAAAGCAAAATGAATCTTAGTTTCACGCGTATTGCCGCACTTCAGGGAGAATTTCGTCCGCCCAGCGATAAATCGCTGACCCACCGCTCCTACATGTTTGCGGCATTTGCGGACTCTCCCTCGTTGGTACGAAATCCCTTGAGAGGCGAGGACTGCGAAAACACTCGAAACTGCATGATTCAGCTTGGCTTACGGCATGAGCAATTGAGCCCTACTGAATTTCGACTGATTCCCGCCAAGGAGTGGACTCAACCTCAAACCGATCTCGACTGCGGAAATAGCGGGACGACGATGCGGCTCCTGTCAGGGCTGGTGGCATCGCGTCCCATCACAGTTCGGATGGTTGGCGATGAGAGCCTCAGCCGCCGTCCAATGAAGCGAATCGCGGAGCCTTTGCGACTGATGGGTGCAGAATTTGAGGGCGATACGCCACCGATTATGATCAAGGGAGGAAATCTCAAAGGGATCGATTATGTCTCCCCAGTGGCCAGCGCACAAGTTAAAAGCTGCGCCCTTTTAGCGGGTTTGCTGGCTGAGGGAACGACGAGCGTCACCGAACCAAGCTTGAGTCGAGACCACACCGAGCGAATGTTGACGGGAATGGGGATCGAAGTTGTTCGCGATGGGCTCAAGGTTTCGGTTGCGGGTGGTCAAACAGGGTCTGGGTTTGAATTCGATGTTCCGGGCGACATCAGCAGTGCGACCTTCTTTATGGTGTTGGCAGCTTTGGCAAATGGGAGCCAAATCACGGTTCAAAATCTCGGCGTCAATCCTTCGCGTACGGGTCCTCTCGATGTCTTTCGACAAGTTGGGGTTCCTTTTGAGTTAGTCAACGAAAGAGAAGCGCTAGGCGAACCGGTCGCGGATGTGATCATCGGAACGGCTCCTGTTCTTCGTCCGTTCACGATCGAGGGCGATTTGGTGCCACGACTGATTGACGAGATTCCGGTTCTTGCCGTCCTGGCGACTCAATGTGAGGGAACCTCGATCATTCGAGACGCCAAAGAAATGCGCATCAAAGAAAGTGATCGAATCGAGGTCATGGCAACCAATTTGACCCGAATGGGGGCAAAGATCGAAGTCTTTGAAGATGGCATGGCGATCACGGGCCCAACTCCGCTCAAAGGCATTCAAGTGGATTCGAAACTCGACCACCGAATCGCGATGTCTTTTGCGATTGCCGGGTGTATCGCCGACGGCGTGACCGAAATTAGCGGTGCCGAAAGCATCCGAACCAGTTTTCCGAACTTTGAAGAAGTCCTCGCGAGGTTAGCAGTTCAATAATGGATACCAGCAAAGTCGTTATCGCCATCGATGGTCCGGCGGGGGCCGGGAAATCGACCGTCAGCAAAATCTTGTCGCAAAAGCTCGGCATTCGCTATCTCGACACCGGAGCGATGTATCGTGCTTTGGCCTGGAAAGCCCTTCGAAATGGGTTGACCACCGCCCAGGGTGACGAAGCAGCCTCGTTGCTTGACGAAACGACGATCGATTTCGGAATTGGCGAGCCTCAGCCCGTTTTTGTGGATGGAGCCGAGGTTACGAGCGAAATCCGCACTCCAGAAATTGGGGAAGCCGCAAGTGCGATTAGTCAGCATACGCCGGTTCGTCAACGCATGGTCGCTCGTCAACAGGAGCTTGTTGCGGCTGGGGGTGTCATCCTTGAAGGTCGAGATGTGACAACGGTGGTAGCTCCTTCCGCAACACTGAAGGTTTATCTGACCGCCAGCCTCGAAGAAAGGGCAAAACGGCGTCAAAAAGAATTTACCAAGAAGGGAATGGACACGAAGTTTCAAGAAGTCCGGACCCAAATTTTGAATCGCGACCATCGCGACATCAGCCGAGAGGACAGCCCTCTCACCGTGGCGTCCGATGCGGAAGTTGTCGAGTCCGCCGAACATTCGCCTGAGGATGTCGCAGATATCATCGCGAGGCTGCTCACCGAAAAATTGAAGGGGTAATCTTTAGGGGCTGCCCGAACGAAAAGGGCAAGCCAGAGATTACAAAAAATGGGAAGTTATTTTGCCCCCCGAGACTGGGGAACCCTGCTCACCGCGATGATCACGCCCTTCAATTCAGATGGAGCCGTGAACTTCAAAGAGGCGCGGCGAATCGCCGCATTCTTGGTGGATGAGCAGAAAAACAACGGCATCGTTGTGAACGGGACGACCGGCGAGAGTCCGACGACGACCGAGGCAGAGAAACTTCAATTGATCGAGGAACTCCTGGACGAAGTCGGTGATCGTGCCGCCATCGTTGCGGGTTGTGGTACATACAACACGGCGGAGTCTGTCCATATGACCAAAGAGGCGACGGCGCGAGGCGTTCACGGAATCATGATCGTGAATCCCTACTACAACAAGCCCGGCCAACGCGGTCTCTATGCTCACTTCAAAGCCTGCGCCGAAGCAACTGAGTTGCCAGTGCTGCTTTACAACATCATTCCTCGAAGTTCGATCAATCTCGACACGCCAACCCTGTTGGAGCTTGCCAAGATTCCGAACATCGTAGGGGTGAAAGAAGCCAGCGGTAATATCGCCCAGATTTCTGACGTTTGTGAGTTTGCACCGGCGGGCTTTCGCGTCTATAGTGGCGATGATGGCCTGACCTTGCCGATTTTAAGCGTCGGTGGTTACGGAATCGTGAGCGTTGCTGGTCACGTCATCGGTAAGCACATCCAAGAAATGGTTCAGTCCTTTGCTTCGAATCCCGCAAAATCGGCCGAGATTCACCACAAATTGATGCCAGTGGTCAAAGCGTGTTTCTGCGCTCCTAATCCAGTTCCAGTTAAATACATGCTTACGAAAATGGGCTTCGATTGCCTCGACATTCGCCTTCCGCTTGTCGAGCTTGATGCTGCGGAGAAGGCCATCTGCGATAAGGCTCTTGAGATCATTCATAGCCTTTAATTGACTCGGGATTGTTGCAAGAAATTCTTATGACAATCCTTAAAATCCACCTTGTTAGACCCACTTTTGCTTGATATCCCCCTCGAAATTTCAACTTCGAGAATTACCCTAAGAGCCTACAAAGCTTCAGACGCTGCGGCCATTCATGAAGCCATCGTCGAATCAGCCGAAGAGCTGTCAAAATTTTTCGCTTGGGCTAAAAATCCTCCTTCAATCGAGCAAAGGATGATCAACCTAACCCGGGCCAGTGCTTATCGAATCCTTCGGACCGAGCTTGGTTATGGCATCTGGAGCAAAGATTCTGAACAATTGTTAGGTGATATTGGCCTCTACAACCTAGATTGGAATACTAGACGATTTGAAATTGGTTATTGGTTGAGAACATCGGCGGTGGGTCATGGTTTTGTCACCGAGAGTGCTCGCTTGCTATGCGATCTTGCGTTTACAACCATGCATGCAAACCGTGTCTGCATTCAATGTGATGCAGATAACTTAAAAAGTGCAGGAATCCCTCACAGACTCGGATTTGAATTTGAAGGCACGCTCAAAAATAACAACCGTCGCCCAGACGGAACTCTTGCTGATACTCTAGTGTTCGGTATGACGCCACTTCGATGGCAAGCCCTTCAAAACAATTAGTTTCGCAAAGGCTTGCCTGTTTCGAGCATGTGAGCAATTCTCGCTTTGGTTTCTGGGCGCTGGCAAAGTTGAATGAAGCGCTCAACTTCGAGTCGCGGCAGATCGTCCGCAGATTGACTCTTCGCAAAAATAAATCGAAGTTGACTACTGACATACTCATCGTAAGTCGTCAATTGCCCATTCTTCACTCGATTCGACACTTCATCTTCAATCATGCCGTTTACATGAGGGGCCAAAGGCTTGAAGTCGATCTGACGGCGAGGCGTCGCATTCAACGCAACTTCCTTAGCGGTCGTAATGAGCAGATCGTGATGGAAGCACACCACGTCCTCGTCCGTAAGATATGAGTTCACTTTTGCTTCGACGGCATTTGAGAATGTCACGCCTTCGGTCAGATGCAAAACAGCATCGCGGACGACATTCGCTTGATGCTGAGTGCGGAGACGCATGAGGGAGACTCCTTTGCCTCCCGGCAAGAGCCCGACTTTCGCTTCGGGAAGTCCGATCATCGCGTCACTGGCCGCGACGATTCGTTGGCAATTCATTGCCAATTCAAAGCCTCCTCCCAACGCGTAGCCATGAACGGCCGCAACAATCTTGGTCTTCGCCAGTTTATCGCCGAGAGTTTGAAGTCCCCGAAGCGCATTTTCAATTCCGATCCAATCGCTATTTTCGATGGCTCCCAGAAAGAACTTAAGGTCAAATCCTACCGAAAAGGCTCGACCTGAATTGGCCAGAACAAAGGCTCCGTCACGTCCCTCGTCGAGGAGCCGGTGCAAATCCGTGACACCCTGAGGAGTCACGGTACCCATTTTCGAAGTAAATTCGATGGATTGGACACCATCGCCAAGGTCACGTAGCTGAAGCGAACCAAACGATTCGGTGACCGGATAGTCGCTCAGATTGCGATATTCGGGGTAAGAAGGGATGAATTGAAAACCTGCTTCGTTAACCGCGAGTTGCTCGCCATCCTTGTAGAATTGTTTCTCACTTCCAAAGATCACATCCGACCCAATCGCATCGATGAGTTCGAAGGGCCCGACCTGCCACCCAAAACCCCATTTCATGACGTTGTCAAAGTCAACCACTGAATACGAGATTTCTTGTTTCAGATAGTCGGCATAACGAAGGGCTGGCAGTAAATAGAGTCTGAGAAATTCGCCAACCTCGTCTTTTGCCTGCAAAGCGGTTCGGATTCGTTCGCCGATCGGTTTTGCGGCATTTTCAGATATCGTCTTGTGCTCAACTTTGAATGCGGGATGATAAGCGTTGGTTTGGAGACTGAACACGAGAAATTCGTTCCCGACTCGCTCGTAGTATCCCTTACCCACCTTATTGCCGAAGTGCCCTTCACTTCTGAGATATTGGATGGACTTTGGCGTTGTCAGCGTGCCGATATAGGGATCATCTGGGCAGCGAGAAAGCTGATTTGCCGCAATGTCTTCCATGATGTCGAGTCCGACGATGTCGTTGAGACGGAAGGAAGCTGATTTGGGTCTTCCCAAGAATGGACCGGTTATTTCGTCGACGAGTTCAATCGAAAGTTGGAGCTTTTCGGCAACATGAATCGCTTGAAACATGCTCCACATCCCAAACCGATTTGCAATGAATCCCGGCGTGTCCTTTGCCCTCACCACGCGCTTGCAAACTCTTTTTTCGAGAAACTCAGTGACCAAGGGAAGGAGCGAAGGATCGGTAAACGGGGTATCGATCAACTCAAGCAGCTTAAGGTAGCGAGGCGGGTTGAAAAAGTGTGTGCCAAAAAATCGCTGTTTGAAAGAATCCGAACGCCCTTCGAGCAAGAGCGCCAACTCAAGGCCACTCGTATTGGTCGAAATTAGGGCATCGGGTGCGACAACAGAGTCGATTTTTTCAAAAAGTGACCGTTTCAGATCAAGTTTTTCGACGATCGCTTCGCAAACCCAATCTGCCTCTCCGATCCAATCAAGATTCTGGTCGATTGAACCCAAGCGGATAAGATCGGCGGTCTGCTTGATAAAGAAATGGGGTGGGCGAACCGCTTTTGCCCGATCAAAGGCAGTACGGACGGATTCGTCGGTGACATCAAGTAAAGTGACCTGAAAACCAATATTTGCGAGGTGAGCGGCAATTCCGCTGCCCATTGTTCCGGCCCCAATCACGCAAACTTTATTGCCGCTTTTTAGCCTCGATGCCAAAGACATTTCACTCATTATAAGACTCCAAAAAGAATACCTATGGTAAATCAACCCTGAATTGCTAGGTATAAATACCGAAAAATAAGATAGCATTCGCTACAATAGAAAAGAAACATGAGTGAGGTAACAGTCCATAGCTGGCTTTAGAGGCCGCAGACCGGTTCGCCAAGAGCCGAGTCCTGAAATCAACGGAAGACTTTTGCGATTCCCTGAATTGCGTGTGATCGGTGCAGACGGTCAGCAATTGGGAGTCATTTCGTCTCGAGACGCACTGAACCAAGCCCGAGAGCTTGATCTCGATCTCATCCTCGTGGCTGGTCACGCCAGCCCGCCCGTTGCAAAAATTGCCGACTATGGCAAGCATAAATACTTAGAAGGCAAACAAGGTCGCGACAAAAAGCCCAAAGGACAGGAAACAAAGGGTATAAAGATAAGTCCGCGTATCGCAGAGCACGATATGGAATTTTTGGCGCGTAATGCGCGAAAGTTCTTGGAACACGGAGACAAGGTCAAAGTGACGTGCATGTTTCGGCAGCGCGAGTTGACTCACCCAGAAAATGGGAAGAAGAGACTCGATGCGTTTGCCGAGGGACTAGAGGATTGCGCAATTGTCGAAAGACAACCGCAACTGGATGGGAGACAGATGATCATGATTCTGAACCCCAAGCCGGGAGCAAAGAAGAAAGATGCCAAAAATCAAAACGAACAAGACGGCGGCGAAGAGGTTTAAGATTACCGGTACCGGTAAGATCACCCGACGACGTTCGCATAACAGCCACCAGTTCTTGCACAAGCGAAAGAGCACCCGACGTGCTCTGGAAGCTGAGCCAGTACTGTTCAGCGGCGAAAAGAAGCGCGTAAAGCGACTTCTCGTTCTGTAAGCATTGCGACTCCGCTCGGCGGAGTTGCCCCGACCCTTTACCGCTACCGCCTCAAGAGGCAGGGAACCGGTGGATTACTAAGAACAAGGAAAACACATGGCAAGAATTAAACGTGGCCTTATGCGCCACAAGCGCCACAAGAAGATCATCGGAAAAGCTAAGGGCTATTTCGGACGTAAGAAGAACGTCTTTAAGAGAGCTCACGAACAGGTCATGAAATCGGGGCAGTATGCCTTCCGAGACCGACGCGCTAAGAAGCGAGATTTCCGCCGCCTTTGGATCGCTCGTATCACGGCTGCCTGCAGCGAAAGCGGCATCAAGTACAGCCAATTGATCCACGGACTGAACTCGCAGGGTATCCAAATCAACCGAAAAATGCTCAGCGAACTCGCGATTGCCGACATTAACGCGTTCAAAGCGGTTGTCGAGCAAGCCAAGAAAGGCCTCTAAGGACTTTTCAATTACAATAAGAAAAGGCGGATTCCACACGGAATGCGCCTTTTTTTCATCTAAGAATCCTCTTTCTCGGTTAATGTAAGAATCAACGATGTTCCTGCCACTTCTTTTCTGCTCCGTTTCGATCAACCGTCACCCGGTTGAGACGACTCAGTCAGGCCCAATTGGCTGGCATGATGAAATGAACCGGCAATATGAATGGACGCATTTGTCATCAAGCAACAAACCGGATTTAGATTGGTCCAAACCGGGCTTCTTAGGGTTAACGCTTCATCATGTTCCCCGAGGATGGCCATACCAATATCAATGGTCGGGTGTGACCAAGACAGTCGAGATCAATGTTGTTGAAAATCCTATTCTTTCCGCTCATGTTAGTGAACTCAAAGGATACGCACACCTCGATATTGACGTTCTCGACGATAAGGGGAAGACACTGATCCAATTACGTTCCAACACTTTGCAATCCCCTGGCACTTGTTCCGTAAAGTTGGGCGAGCACGTGTTTCCGGGCACTTATTCGTTTCGAATTCGGCTGATTGTCGGTGGTCCAAATGAAGGTTGCTCAGCAACGTACGACTGGATTCGAGGAACCACGAAGGACGACGACAAACAACTCATTGACTATCCCTTGGGTTAATAATCCTTCGCTACCAGAATCCTGCGTCCATAAATCTGTCAAAAACAATGCTTCGGTTCCGCTCAACGTCGCGTAGAACCGTTTGATCACCGAGGATTAGATACAGATATGCTCTTTCAGCTTGGCTCCGAAGAGACCGCTTACATCGAAACCGTCAAAGACTTCGTCGCGAAGGAGATTCTCCCCAATACCCGCGAGTGGGAAAAGAACACCGCCTTCCCCGACGAAATCTGGCCAAAACTCGGGGCACTCGGCCTTTTGGGGATGACGCTGCCCAAGGAAAAAGGTGGTACCGGCCTTTCATGCCAAGCGTTTGTCGAAGTCTGCAAACAAATGGCAAAAGGCGATCCCGCCCTCGCGATGAACGTGGCCGCGATCAATGCGCTTTGCACCGCGCATTTCGACCGCTTTGCCACTCCAGAGCAATGCGATAAGTATCTGGCCGGAATCCTTAAAGGCGAAATTAAACTGGCCTGGGGTCTTACCGAACCAGACGCAGGATCAGACGCCCGCCGAGTGAAAACCAAAGCCGAGCCAAGCGACAGGGAAGGCTATTATAAGATCAATGGGCGTAAAATGTTCATTACGAACGGCGGGAAAGCAAATCTGATCGTCTTGATCGCCCGAACTTCGGACACGGAACTTTCGGCATTTTTGATGGAAACCGACCAGCCTGGATTTAAGCTCGAAAAGCGAATTCATACGGTTGGCGTTTCAGCTTCAAACACTGTGCAATTCGCCCTTACCGATGCGATTGGCTGGCATACGCCATGCACATTCGAGCAGGCGATCGGACTCCTCTATCGGGGTCGATTGGCAATCGCCGCCATGGCCGTCGGCATTGCCGAGAAAGCATTTGAACTCACTGTCGAATACAGCAAGCAACGAGAGCAGTTCAATCGTCGGCTGGCCGATATGCAATCGGTTCAGAATATGATTGCCGACAGCGCGATGGAAATCGAAGCATCAAACCTATTGCTTCAAAATGGCGCGGCCGCTTTCGATGCAGGAAAACCCGCGATCGTCGAGAGTTCGTTTGCAAAACTTTACGCCAGCGAAACCGCAAACCGAGTTACCAATCGAGCCATCCAAATCCATGGTGGCCGAGGAATGACGCACGAATTCCTCGTTGAAAAGCTTTGGCGTGACGCAAAACTGACTGAAATTGGCGAAGGTTGCTCAGAAATTCAAAGACTCGTCATCGCAAAGCAAGTTCTCAAGTAATAATAAATCTATGTCATCCATTTTGGCTCTGGCCGTTTTAATGCATGGGTCTGCCGTGCAGGCGAAGCCAGTTGAATTATCTAGAAAATTTACCGCGGGCGAAAAGCTTAACTATTTCGCTCGCGCTCAATTCACGGACGAGCAACGATCCGGAAGCTTGCAGACGTTCATGCCTCAAGATGAAGAGATTAGTTATCGCTATTCAATGACGGTACAAAAAGTCAAAGCCGACGGAATTGCCGAGATTCTCTATCAACGACCGACGATTGATATTATCGAAGGGGATACTGCAGAATCGGGGGCCAAAAAGATGACGGAGAAGCTCGACATCAAATTTCTCCTGGATGTCAGCCCGATCAACGAAATCGTCGCCCAGAAGGATCTGAATCCCAAGAAGGACAAGGATAAAGACAAAGGAGGCGATCTTTTGGCGCGACCAATTATCCAAAAAGTGATGCGCCAAGGTTCGCAGGCTGATCAAGTCGCCATTGGATTGCTCTTAAGCTACGTTGGGGAAGTCCAACGTTTAGCTTTCTTTGTCGGTCCGCTTGACTCAGGACTTGACATTGCTCCAAAGTTTCCTTTTGACGAAGTGAAGGTGGGCGACACCTGGAAGAGCACGGTCGGCTATTCACCCCAAAAACTGAAGGGGCAGGGCGACAAGCAAGCAGTTCAACGGCTTGACTACACCTACACCTATCAGGGCCTGATGAAGAGTAAGGAAGGGAAGGATATCCAGCGAATTCAGGCGAAGGTAAAACTCGACACCGATCTCGTTGATTACGCTCGACAGTTGGTCGGGGGCTCCGCGTCTTCTTCGTTCCTTAAATCCGTACCGTTGATGTTCGAGGGCACGATCGACTTTGATCTCGATCCGACGAATTTTCATATGTTGAAGGCATCTGCCGAATCGAAAGGCAGTTTTGCGATCTCGCCGAAAGGCGCGGATCAACCAGTCGTCGAAGATCGATTTAGGGGTCGAACAAGCGTCAAGCTCGAAGGTCGCGTGATGACGACCGCTACGACTCCAGCTAAAACTACTGGATCCAAGAAAGGGAAAGGCAACTAATTCGCCTTTCAAGTTCGCCCCGAGAATCGAATCTTGGGGCTTTTCCGTCCTAAGTTAAGTGGGATTGCGTCCACAGGCGAACAACATCAGACATCATCAAGGGGTCTCCGAAAGGACCCTTGAAATCGTTTTGGCGATTTCTATTTCGCTGATCTTGGTAACCGCAGCAAGATTCGTGACCGGAACCCTGGCCTGGGTTGGCTTTTCGATCACATTTTGCGGACTTTGCTTTCTACAAGGGCGAATTCTTACTCGATCGTTTGTCGTTCACACGCCGTTCTTAATCGTTTGCGCGATCAAGGAGCCCGGGCTCGGTCTAGTCTTCTTTGGCGCGTATGCAGCCCTCACTTTACTGTCGGCCCAGATCAACTTACGGCGAATGGCCGTCATTCTATCGTCCGAAATCCTGACCTACGGATTATTTTCACTCTTGCTGCAGTATGTTCCGCCCGAACTATGGCTCTTTTCCGGGTTGGCCTATCTCAGCGTTCGCTCATTGTTCTCAATGCTGATCGCCGGAAAAACCGGGCTACCGCTTGATTTCGGGGCAATATCGGGAACATGGGCATTTATTTCGACCCAAGCATTTGTCTCGACGGCAGTAGCGATTTTTTACTTTGAAGGGACGGAGGTGACATCACCTCTATGGCTGACTTTTGGCCTGATCTCCGTTTTTTGGACCTTCACCCTTTATTTGTATCAAAAGGCCAACGAAGATTTTGGAAGGGGCATTGTGGCCCTCAGCAATCTCCTTAGCTATTCTCACACCTACACAGGGAGCCATTCGCGACGAGTCGCCTACTTAGCCCGAGAGACAGGCCGAAGGCTAAAGATTCCCGAGTGGAAACTGGATTATCTCGTTCATGCGGCTTTGCTCCACGATATTGGAAAGATCGCCGTAAGTGAAAAGATTCTTGAAAAACCCGGTCGCCTGACGGATGAAGAATTCGTTGAAATTAAGAAGCATCCGGTGACTGGTCAACGAATCGTCACGAATCTTTCGGATCTCAAAATCATTGGCGATTGGATTCGATTCCATCACGAAAGATTTGATGGCAATGGCTATCCCGATCGGCTGGACCGAAGAAAAATCCCCTTGGAGAGCCAGGTCATTTGCGTGATCGATGCATACGACGCGATGACCGGCATGAGCGCCGATGGGCACCGGCGTCTTTATCGGGAGCCCATAACTTCTGAAGAAGCCCTTAATGAACTTAGGCGCTGTAGTGGAACCCAGTTCAACCCCAAGATCGTCAAGCACTTTATTCGAGTCATCGACGAACGAAAGGAGAAGGTCCTATGATCGCTTTGGTTATCAGCTTGATTTTTTGCGTGATTTGCGTTGCCTTGGCAACTCTTCACCTACCGACGATTCGAATTTCGCGAATGACCCAGTTGGGCCGGGCAATCGCCTCGGCCGTCGAATGTCGCAGTCCCTTTTTAGAAGGTATGTTCGATGAAATCAGTGACCTATCGGACCAAGTTGGTGAAAATATGGGAATCAGCAAACAGGATCGGCAAAATACGAAAGTCGCGTCGCTTCTCTGCGACATTGGTCTTTGCAGCGTTCCAAGCACGATTTTACAGAAGACCGATGAGTGGACCCCGGAAGAGCAAGCTGTTTTTGATCGCCACACTGAAATCGGAGCCCAGATTGTGAAACAGTCGGCAATCCTGCGAAAATATTCCACGATCGTGCAACATCACCACACGAAATTTGAGGTTGAGCCCAAAACACCAATCGCGTCGCGAATTATTAGCGTCACTGCCGATTATGTGCGGTACAAACGCGTTTATGGTTCATCGAGGGCACTGGTCGTTATTGAGCGCCAATCGGGAATGCAATATGACCCTCAAGTCGTTGAGTCGTTGAAGGAGCTTGTTTCCGTTCGGTGAAAGAAAAATTCTATAAGCTTCCAGTGTTCTGGATTTTTGTCGTGGCCCTACTCATTCGAGTCGTGGGTGTTCGATGGGGATTACCTAACGAAATGCGCAACTTCAGTCTGCATCCAGATGAGCAGGTTAATCTGATCTACGCGCGACAGATCATCCCTACGCAATTGCACTTTACGCCTGGATTCTATAACTACGGCACTCTCTATTTAACGATCCTCAGAGTGCTGTCCGACATCGTTTTAACGTATGGCGGTGGCTTGGATCAGGCGGGAAACATTTCGCCATCGGCAATGGCGCAGATACACCTTGCAGGACGGCTTGTGAATTGTCTCTTTGGAGCCGGCCTCGCTTCGCTGACATTTGCGCTGGCGCGAAGAAACATTAGCCAAGTGGGATCGTACATCGCGGCGGGAATCGTCGTCGTCGCCCCCGCGCTCCTCGTCCATTCACGCTTTCAAACCGTTGATATGCTTGCGACCCTCCTCGCTGTTGCGGCGGTCTATGCTTGTGTTCGAATGATCGAACCGGAAGCTCCCGCCATCAAGTGGGCCATTTTAGGTGGCATCTTTACGGGCCTCAGCGCCGGAACTAAGTACGTCGGTTTTGTTGCGATTCTCGCCGTGATCGCCGCATCCATCATTGCAAAAAATCCCAAGGCAGCGGTTGTCGGAGTCGTCGCCGCAATCCTCGCATTCATTATCTCTACGCCTGGCTGCATCCTTGAACGAGATGCCTTCATTCGTGACTTCATGTTCGAACTCAACCATTCGAAAGCTGGTCACGGAGTTGTGTTCATGGCCACTTCGCCCGCCTTCTTCTATCACATCGGCAACCTGAGTGCGGGCGCAAGTATTCTCACTTTAGTGCTTGGGCTGGCAGGAATCGGATGGTTAACCGTCAAGAAGCAGACTTGGGGCATCCTCCTTGCTATCTTCTTTGTGACTTACTATTTTGCGGTCAGTGGTGGGCAAATTAAGTTCATGCGGTACGTTCTGCCGCTGATTCCGATTCTTGCGGTTGGGGTTGGCTACATGATCCAGAAGATCCAAGAAGCGGGAAAGGAGAAAGCAGGCGTTGCGATTGGGCTCTTGGTTATTGGCGGCATTGATCGAGGAGGACTCGTCCAGGGTGGCGCGTTGACGGCACAAATGATGCTTCCTGACGGGCGCGACGTCGCTGGGAAATATTTGATCGAGAAAGGCGACGTTACGGTTGGCCTCGTCGACGATCCTTGGTTTTGGAGCCCCACCGTGAACCCTGACACGGACATTACGCGAATGATCGGACCTAAGAACCTGATTGAAATGTGGACTGGTTGGACCAAGCCGAAGGTGGTTCGTCACCTTCCGCCCAATCCTAATGAAAGGGTCGAATGGGACGTCAAACTTGTGACGGAGGATAAGCCAGACTATATTTCGTTTTCTTCATTCGAATATGTGCCTTTTAAGCGAATGTCGGAACTCTCGACGAAAAGCGATCTTGAAAATCTGTACGCGTCACGTTATGTCGAGTTTATGGCGGCTCTGACAAAGGATTACGAGGTCGTTTTGGACAATGACCCTTACCATGTTCCGATGGTCGAGGATATGGAATACGTCCACCCCCACGTGTTGATATGGAAGCGAAAGACAGCCTCCGCGAATCCGTAGAGTGGTTTCTTGACTATCTCAAGGTTGAAAAAAGCGCGTCGATCCACACGCTTGAGGCTTATTCGCGTGATCTCGACGAAGTGGTCGAAATCCTGCACGAGTTCCTTGATGACTGGAAAGACTTGTCCTATGATCATCTGAAACGGTTCGACCTCTTTCTCACCAAGGTTCCTTCTCGACGTTCGGCCCAACGCAAGGCAAGCTCCCTCAGGAGCTTTTTGAAATTCTTGCGAAAGAATGGGGTTGAGTTTCAGGTCGATCTTCCCTCGACGGGAGGCTTCAAACTTGGCAAGAGGCTCCCAAAAGCTCTCGACCATCAGACTGTTTCACAGATGTTCTCCGTCACCGAGGAGGATCGGGTTTGTTTGCGAAACTTAGCAATCCTTGAACTGCTTTACGGAGCGGGACTGCGTGTTTCCGAACTTGTTACGCTTACTACGTCACAGATTGATTTCGTTTCGAGTGCGATTCGCGTTACAGGAAAACGAAACAAAACTCGACTCATTCCCCTTCCCGAATCGACCAATGCTGCCCTAAAGCAATACGTCGAAGTCGTCCGTCCTCAGTTCTTGAAGGCTCCCACAGGCAGCGTTTTTCTTTCCACTCGTGGGCGGGCCATCTCCCGCCAGGCCGTCTATTCGCTCGTATCTGAAATCGCGAGGTCGGCCGGGATACGAGGACACATCGGCCCGCATACACTACGCCACACGTACGCTGTGCATTTGTTAAAGGGGGGAGCCGATCTTCGAGCCGTCCAGGAGCTTTTAGGTCACGAATCGGTCGCCACGACCCAGGTGTATACGGAACTTCAGAATGAAGAGGTGAGGAATCGCTATCAGCGTGCTCACCCTCGAGCTTAAACAAACAGCGTTGAGTTTGGCTGAACGTCGAGCGCAAAAGTATCGCTTTGCCCCTGAGCTAAGCGATGGGAGGCTGCAAGTCCAATCATGGCGGCGTTATCGGTGCAGAGGTCAAAAGCGGGAATGTGGACCACGAGGCCGTCGCGTTCTGCCAGCGATTTGACGCGTTGACGTAGCTCGATATTCGCCGCGACGCCTCCACATAGCCCAATCGACCGCGGAGCAAAATCGTCGATGGCATTCCTTAGCTTAGAGACGAGCGCATCGCAAACCGCAGCTTGCAAGGAAGCGCAGGCGTCGGGAATCGAAATCTGGGGCCCCTCGGCTTCGACCAGCCGAAGCATCGCCGTCTTGAGTCCGCTAAAACTTAAGTCGTAACGTTCCTTCGCCAAACCGCGGGGTAGGGAATAGCGGGCCGGGTTGGCCCCTACGGCCAGCTCTGAAACTTTACGTCCGCCGGGATAGCCAAGACCCAGTAACCGAGCCCCCTTATCAAATGCCTCGCCCGCCGCATCGTCGCGGGTTTGACCAATAAGGCGGTAACGTCCTAAAGCCTCGATCATGACTAATTCGGAGTGCCCACCTGAAACCAATAAGGAGAGCATTGGAAATTGCACAGGCTCTTGATTGGCTAGAAACGCAAGTAAGTGTCCTTCGAGGTGGTCGACGCCGAGGATCGGCACCTTCCAAGCATATGCTAGCGACTTGGCCGCCGTGACTCCAACCGAAAGAGCTCCGACGAGGCCCGGACGATTGGTTACCGCAATGGCCCGAATCGTAGTCGAAGCAATTTGAGATTCCTGCAAAGCAGATTGAATAACGGGCAGAATAGATTCAATGTGGGCTCTAGCCGCCGCCTCGGGCACAATTCCACCCCATTTCTCGTGCATCGCGATTTGTGAGCTGATGATGTTGCTGAGAACGCGATTTCCGACGACGACCGAAGCGGATGTTTCGTCGCAACTCGTTTCGATCGCGAGGATCGGACCGTCGAAAAACTTCATTAACGGGCGGGCTTCCAGTCAAGCAAATCGTTGAGCATCATCACGACGGCATCCTCACGATTGTCAGGATAGTAATTCTTGCGAATCGTCGATTGAACAAAGCCCAAAGTTTCGTAGAGGTGGATCGCTCCGGCATTCGACGCACGCACTTCTAAGGTTGCACACACGGCCCCTTTCTCGCGGGCTCTCTCCAAGAGTTCGATCATCAGCTTTCTGCCAATGCCTTGTCCTCTCAAAGATTCTCGGACCACCACGTTGGTGACGTGGGCTTCATCGACAAGAATCCACACCCCGCCATAGCTGCAAATCTCGCCATCCATAAAGCCAACGAGAAAAACGCCGTACTTATGCTCCAATTCATTCTCGAAGCTTTTTTGCGACCATGGCGCACTGTGAGTCACCTGCTCGATTTCGAGGATGTTCGGAATGTGTGATTTTTCTAGCGGGACGAAACGAAGTGTCGCGAGCATTAGCCCCCCAAATATGCTTCTTTCACCTTCGGATCGACCAACAGATCTTTTCCGGCACCTTCCAGCACCATCACGCCCGTTTCCAATACGTAAGCCCGGTGGGCAATCTCCAAAGCGCGATTTGCATTTTGTTCTACGATCAGGACCGTTTTTCCGTCCCGGTTCAAATCTTTCACGATATTAAAAATTTCGGTGATCAGGAACGGTGCCAGGCCAAGAGACGGCTCGTCGAGCAACAGAATTTCTGGGTTTGACATCAGTGCTCGCGAAATCGCAAGCATTTGCTGTTCGCCGCCGCTTAAGGTTCCCGAGCTTTGCTTAAATCTTTCACGCAGGCGCGGAAACCGCGTCAAAACCGCTTCCATGTCCCGAGCGATCTGTGCATGATCTTTTCGAAGGTAGGCACCAAGCTGAAGGTTTTCTTGGACCGACATGTTTGTGAAAATGCGTCGGCCCTCGGGAGCATGACCTAGGCCCATCTTCACAATTTCATGGGGTTGCGCATTCGTAATGTCAACTCCGTTGTAGCTGATTGAACCTGACCGAGCCCGAATGAGGCCGCTGATCGTTCGGAGGAGCGTCGATTTACCTGCGCCGTTAGAGCCAATGATTGCGACGATTTCACCTGGGTTGACTTTGATGGACACATCTTCCAAGGCTTGGATCGCGCCGTAAAAAACGTTGATACCTTTGATCTCTAACATGTAAGAACCAATCGGTTCTACCTCAAAAACGCATCCATAGGGCTGAATTGTGTCGATCAAATACCCTAGAATATTTACTAGGTAATGAAGAATCCCAAGTTCTCCCGGGCGTTTGAAGTCGTTTCTGAGCTTCCTGAGCCTCTTAAACCACTCAAGCGACTCGCCAGGAATTTCCTGTGGTCATGGAACCACGAAATTCGCGATCTATTCCGCAGCATAGACAAAGACGTCTGGGACGAATGCGAACACAATACGATTCTCTTTCTCAATCAGGTACCGAAAGAGCGTTGGAAGCAACTCGCGAAGGATGCACTCTTTTTGGGTCGCCTCAATGCCTGCGATCACATTCTCGATGATTATTTGTCGAGTGAAACGTGGTTCGAGCGCGAGTATCCAGAACAGAAAGGAAAGGCCCAAATCGCCTATTTCTGTTTTGAATTTGGAATTACTGAAGGATTACCCATTTACAGCGGCGGTCTTGGCGTCCTTGCGGGCGATCACCTCAAGACGGCTTCGGACCTCGGCCTGCCGTTGGTAGGATTGGGATTGCTTTATAACCGCGGCTACTTCCGCCAGCAACTCACCCATGACGGATGGCAGCAAGAAATCTATCCGCAATACGACTTTTACCAAATGCCGCTTCAGTTGATGCGAGATGCGAATGGCGACCCGATACGGGTGCCGATCGAGTTTCCTGATCGTGTGGTGACGCTTCAGATTTGGCGTGCTGACGTAGGCCGAATTCCGCTTTATCTGCTCGACAGTAACGTCTTGGAAAATGCTCCGAACGATCAAGGGATCACCGACTCGCTCTATTCGGGTGACGAAGAGATGCGGATTCGTCAAGAAATGATTCTCGGGATTGGAGGGATGAAAGCGCTGACCGCGCTCGGCATTCGTCCTTCGGTTTGCCACATGAACGAGGGCCACGCGGCGTTTCTCGCCATCGAGCGGATTCGACAATATATTGAAGAACAAGGATGTGACTTCCGATCGGCTCGCGCGGCCACGGTTCATGGCAACGTCTTTACGACCCATACACCGGTTCCTGCCGGTTTTGACCTCTTCCCGCCACAACTGCTCGAAAAATACATGTCGAATAAGGTGGCAAAGGCAAAGATTTCTTTTGACGAATTCTTAAAGCTCGGCCGATTTGAACCAGAGAATTCCTCCGAGTCGTTCAATATGGCCATTCTCGCGATGGAGACGGCAAACCGGGTCAATGGCGTTGCACGGCTTCACGGCGAGGTCTCGCGTCATATGTTTGCTCAACGATGGGAAGAGTATCCAGAGAACGAAGTTCCGATTGACCACGTGACCAACGGCATCCACACCATGACTTGGATTGGTCGAAAAATGGCCCACTTGTTGGACGAATATTGTGGTGACGGCTGGCGACGCAATCCGAGCGATCCGGCAAATTGGAAGGGTGTTGACAAGATTCCCGACCAGGAGCTTTGGCAAGTGCGAGAAGATCAGCGCGGCGCACTGGTCCGCTATGTTCGACGGCGAATGGAGAAGGATTTGGCACGGCGTCATATGAGCAGCCGGATCGACCATGGCTTCATCAGCAATATTCTCGATCCGCGCGTATTGACAATTGGCTTTGCTCGCCGATTTGCGACTTATAAACGCGGTTCGCTGATGATCTCCGATCCTGATCGCTTGAAATCGATTCTCTATCACGCCGAACGGCCGATTCAGATTGTGATTTCGGGCAAATCACACCCACGAGACGACGCCGGCAAAAAGCTGATTCAAGACCTTTATCGCTTCATCAATGAAGGCGGAGCCCGGACCCGAATGGTCTTCCTGGAAGATTACGATATGGGCGTGGCTAGAATGCTCGTTCAGGGCGTCGATGTTTGGCTCAATAATCCGCGCCGCCCATTCGAAGCTTCGGGCACGAGCGGCATGAAAGTCGTTCCGAACGGAGGATTAAACTGCTCCATTCTCGATGGCTGGTGGGATGAAGGCTATCACCCTTCACTGGGATTTGTGATCGGCGACAAATCGGAAGGCCAAGACTCGGGTCACCAAGACTGGCTCGATTCTCGGTCTCTCTATGACGTCCTCGAAAATCAACTTTCCCCAATTTTCTACCACCGCGTCGAGCAGGGAATGCCGATCGGATGGATTTCGATGATCCGCCATAGCCTCAAGCAACTCGGCCCGTTCTTCTCGACCGATCGCATGGTGCAGGAATACACAACGAAGTTCTATATTCCGGCTTCGGACAAATATCTCGAAATGAGCGCGAACGGCTCTGAACGGGCAAAGGCTGGACTCGAGTGGCGCACTCGCGTTCAGGCTGGTTGGCCACAGGTCCAAATCTTGGACGTGTGGGATACCGCCAGCTCGTCAAACCTTTTGGGAAGCCCACTTGCGATCACCGCAAAGGTGAATCTCGGTGTGCTTTCGAAAGACGATGTGCGCGTTCAAGCCGTAACCGGTAAGGTCGGTATGAATCGCGAACTCATCGATACTCAACCCGTCGATCTTGAGTTTGAAGCTTATGAAGACAACAAGGCTATTTTCAAGGGAGATATTCTGTGCACCCATCCTGGACATCAGGGCTACACCATCCGCGTTGTTCCCAAACACGAAGATCTTTCGATCCCAGCCGAACTTAACTTCGTTAAGTGGCAATAACCACGAATTCCTCATTTTCGGGCTCTGGCCCGAAAATTGAGGGGTACCTTATTAAGGTTGCGTCCATGACGTCATTTCGCGGGATTCTTGGATTACTTACTTTGACGGGCATGTCCGTCATGCACACGCTGGCGTTCGCAAAGGTGAACGGTATCCGGCTCGGTGTCGGCGACACCAGCAACGTCTGGGTGTCGAAAGACATGTCAAAGGTCAGCGTTTCGTCATCTGACCCTTTGATTCTCGATGTCCGAAAAGCTGACACTGGCTTCACCGCTAAGGCCCTTCGCCCAGGTCAGGGATTTGTGACCCTCAGTATCAAGGGCAAGCCTCAACGGATTGATTTTTCGATCAAGCCCTATGCAGCTAAACTACCAGACCAATTGACAGCATCCGTCAGCGGTCGCCCGGCTATTCCTGGGACAGTTCAAGGTGCGATCGAAGGGGCGCTCAAACAGCAGATACAATTTGCTCCGCTGGCCAAAATTGCGATCAAATTTAACAACGTGCCTTCGCTCGGCTCGGGAATTTCCGTCAGTATCCCAGTTAAGGTTTCGATCACCGCACCCGGTACGGTTCCACGCGAAGGCACCGTGACCGTGAAAGTTTATAACGTTGGCCTAATGCCGAAGAGTGAAGATGCGCTCTGGTATTGCAACGATCCTGAGCAGATCACGAAGAAACAAAATCTGTTTGCGGCCGAGCTCGAACCTGACAAGTCGGCAAGAATGCTCTACCATCACATCAACGAATCGGGACGCCCTATGATTGTTCGAACGATGGTCATGAACGATTCGGACGAAGAAGCCACGATTTGCGTGACTCCTGGCGACTCCGCTCCGACGATTGATCCGGTCGGCGCTGGCTTGCGGGCAGGTGATCTTTTCTTGAGGGCCTGGGTGAATGACAGCGGCGAGATCATCACCCTTCCACCCAAAACTTGCGTACCAATTTCCTGTCGGCGTTTGAAGCCAAAATCAGTCATCAGCGGACTCTGTGCCATCCGTCACGTGAAAGGCAACAGTAAGGTTTTGGTGAGAACGGATACATTCCCGGTCGACGATCTAGAACCGCGTTGGGCAGTCACCCTGTCGAGTTCAACTCCTTGGCGCGAAGTTGGCGCCCTCGCTATTCGCAAGTGGGATGAGTCGCCTTATGTCGTCTCTGAACATATTTATCCGATGCCGTACCAAACCGAGTCGGCCGAATACAATGTTGGGGGGCGCTATTCGATGATTCGGCTTGGTCAAAATTCGATCGAGCGGCAAGATAGTTCTGGCAAACTCGATGGGAATTTTGGCGTCATTTATGACATTGGCGCGACGATCAGCAATCCGCAAACCGTGGCGACCGATGTCGAATTAGTTTTTGAGCCGAGCGCGGGATACTCAGGCGGAATTTTCTTCATTGACGATCGGTACGTAATTACCCCTAAGATCCTGCCAAAAGGCGAAGCGAGAATCGCTCGTTACCGACTCAAACCTGGCGAAACCAGGAAGATCAAAATTTTGACCATGCCTTTGTCGGGGTCGAGTTATCCAGCGACACTCTTTGTCCGCCTGATCGGATCGGGTTCCACCTCGGATATCATTGATCTGTCAAAGAACCGATAATGAGTGAAAGTTACCGAGCCATCGCCGACCTTTTTGGGTCATTTTCAAATGAAGAGTCCCCGAGTAGCGGCTTAACAAAGCAAGGCAAGAACGCCGATGAAAGCGACCAGTTGGGACGCCTTAGCCTCGAAGCGGGGAAGTATTCAGAAGCCATTGAGCACTTCCGTCGTGCCGTCGAACAACGCGATCCTACGGATGTTTCGTCGCGGATCGACCTTGCAGGTGCCTTGGAGTCCGCCGATCAATTTCCTCAGGCGTACCGCCAATATGTAAAGGCGTTGAGGGCGCAGACGAACTCGGTGGAACCCCATGCCGGCCTATCCGACCTTCTCAAGCGACACGGAAAGTTTCGAGAATCGCTGGAGCACTTGAGGCTTGCACTCGATAAAGAACCGACGAGCGCGTATCTAAATTTCAAAATGGCGGAAACCTTGCGTGAGGCGGGAGCCCCTCGACAGGCGCTTCAATATGCGGTTCAAGCGATCGTCAGTAAGCCCGACGATGCCTTTTTCCATTTCTGGGTGGGCGACCTGCAAACCCACCTCGGACATCATGAAGAAGCCCTCCAATCGCTTCGGGCCGCAGTCGAACTTTCACCCGGTGACGATTATTACTACCTTCGGTGCGTGGTTCCGTTTTGGAAACTGGGAATGCGCACAGAAGCGATCAAAGCTCTCCGCCTTGCCAGCGAACTCAACCCAGAAAAAAATCTTTACCACGGCCTTTTAGAAGAGCTTTTGCGAGCCAATGAGCAAGAAGAGGAAGCGGAGTTGGAGGTTGCGCGAGCTAGCCAGATGGATCGTTACGACGACGACTCGCTCGACCGAATCTTAGAAGAGATTGGCTTGCAATAGTCCAATCTCTCTTAATCTTCTTATAAACCTTGGTTGGCGACTTCAATTGCCTTCAAACAGGCCTTCGCTTTGTTTTGGGCTTCATGATATTCATAGGTTGGGTCGGAGTCGTATACGACACCACACCCAGCCTGGACATACGCTTTGTTGCCCCGCTTGAAGATGGTGCGAAGAGCGATGCATGTATCCATATTGCCATCGAATCCGATGACTCCCACAGTTCCTGCGTATGCCCCACGACGCGTTGGTTCAAGCTCATCGATGATCTCCATGGCATGAACCTTTGGCGAGCCGCTGACCGTTCCGGCCGGAACGGTGGCCCGAACAAGATCATATGCGTCAAGTTCGTCCCGTAACTCGCCCGTAACATCGCTGACGATGTGCATGACGTGACTATATTTCTCGATCACCATGAGGTCGTTCACCTTCACGGATCCCCACTTTGCGACTCGCCCAATGTCGTTTCGCCCTAAATCGACCAGCATGATGTGCTCGGCGCGCTCTTTTTCGTCGGCGAGCAATTCCTCGGCAAGTTTCTGATCTTCCTCTTCGGACTGGCCGCGCCACCGAGTTCCCGCGATTGGCCGAACTCTCGCTTGCCCATCGTGGAGCGAAACCATGATCTCCGGCGAAGCCCCAATCAGCTCGAAGTCGCCAAATTGAAGCAAGAACATGTAAGGCGAAGGGTTAATACTTCTCAGGGCACGATAAATCGAAAGGGGATCCGTCGCGGGTTCGGCCTGAAATCGAAGGGAAGGAACCATCTGCTGACCATCGCCAAGGCGCAGATACTCTTTCATTCGCCGTACCGTTCCTTCGAACTGTTCCTGACTTTGGTTCGCTGACAAGACGGGCGGGTCAATTGCTCCCTTAGGAAGTGCTGGCAATGGTTTCGACAGTCGATCGATCACCCACTTCACTTTCGTTTGGGCCTCTTCGTAGCTCGCATCCGTTCCGTCGGCCATTACCAGCACTCGGATGATATTTTTCACGTGGTCGAACACCACAACATGATCAGTGATCATCATCGCGAGGTCATCCACCATCAAGTCATCGACGCATGAGTCGGGAAGTTTTTCGAAATAGCGAATAATGTCGTATGCCATCATTCCGACGGCTCCACCGACAAAATGCTTGAGCCCTGGCAAGTGGATCGGCTGAACTTCTTCGAGTTCCCGCTGCAAAATATCGAGGGGATCTCGTCCTTCGACTAATGTAAATGGCTCCTCACCGTGTGCGGAAATGATTCGACCAGCACCATTTTTGCACCGAATCACCTTGCGGGGTGTGACGCCTAAAATCGAATATCGCCCCAGTTGCTCGCCTCCGGTGACGCTTTCGAGCAGAAAGCTGTAGGTTTGATCGTGGGCCAATTTCCAATAGGCGCTGACGGGCGTTTCGATGTCGGCCCGAATATCCTGATAGACGGCGATAGCTTTGCCTTCGACCGCCATTTTCCGATAATCATCCAGTGTAGGAGTCAGCATTCCGAGTGAATTATGAACTGAAAACTGCAAAAGATGTGACAAACTGAAAACGTGCCTGGCTTCACCACACATTCCGGCAAAATCGCTGTCCTCAACGAGGATCATGTCGACACCGATCGAATCATTCCGGCCCGCTTCCTTTCGAAGGTTGAAAAGAGTGGCTACGGCGAACTCCTTTTTCACGACGTTCGAAACGTGGGATTTGTGCTTGATCGCCCCGAAGCAGAAGGAGCATCCATCTTGGTTGTCGGCACGAATTTTGGTTGTGGATCTTCACGCGAGCACGCCGTATGGGCCATCCAGCAGGGCGGCTTCCAATGCGTGATTGCACGAAAGGAAGACACATCGCCCGGCTACTCCGATATCTTTCGCGGCAACGCCGCCAATTGCGGTCTGCTTTTGATCGAGCTTACGCCCGAAGATCATCAGATCATCGCCGCGCTCCCGACGGGCAGTGAAGCGACCGTCGATTTGCCGAATCAGATTGTGGAGTGTGGTGGTCAGCGACTTGGCTTTGAGATCAACGAGGCAACCAAACTCGCTCTCCTCGAAGGACTTGACCTAATCGGAACGACTTTGCGATATGCAGACGATATTGATCGCTATGAAGCTCAATCGAAGGCGTACGTGCCCGCAGGAAATCATGCGTAAGTTCGCTTTTCTGTCGGCCCTGTCAACTTTGGTTTTGGTGGCCTGCAATGGCCCAGAGTCCAACAACGCCTCGTCTTCGCACACACCCGATGCGAACGGGAGTGCAAATGTAGCTTCTGTCAATGGTCCCTCGACGCAAGCGACCAACCATCCGGCGGACAACCATTCTTCGTCTACCCATGCTACGAATGGGACATCACCGGGCAGCGACAACCCGAGTCGAATTTTTCAACTTAAGGACCTCGAAAAGATCGTCATTCATACGCATGGTGGCGATTTACGCCTGTGGGTGATGGACACCGAACCAAAGCGTCAAGAAGGGATGATGTTTTTAGAAAACCAGGAAGTTAAAGACAACGAAGGAATGATTTTTGTCTTTCCTGATATCCAAAAGCTATCGGGAAACTATGCTTTTTGGATGCATAACACGGTGTTGCCCCTAGACATCGACTACATTGCCAAAGATAAGAAAGTGCTCAATATCGGAAAAGGTGTTCCATTTAGCGATGATCCGGTCAAGCCGACCGGCGATTACTTTTATGTAATCGAGGTCAAACAAGGGCTCTCGCAACGGTTCGGACTCGTGCCCGGCGCAAAAATAGATATTCCATCAAATTTAGTTGGAAAACCGTGACGGATTTCTAAGGTCCAAGCGTCTCTTATTGCAATGAGAACTATTGCGGTCTGCTTGGGGGTTTTGATCGCCGCACTCACCCAGGCTCAGGGACTATTTGGCGACGAAAAACAGGCCTTCGCCTTGATGCCGGCTGAGGCCATTACCAGTGGGGTGGTTGATCAAGTCCAAATATCTGACAGCGGCCGATACATCTTTTACCGAAAGGCTTCAATCAAAGACTTTGATCAGATTTTAACCGGCAGCTATCAAGCCAATTTGGTATGGAACCTTTATGATCGGACCACAAAAAAAGTCCAGAAATTAGCCATCCCAACCGAAAGTACGGACGTTATTTTTCTTAGCGACGGACATTCGATCTTCTTCCTTGGAAGAACCGCCACCGATCCGCAAGGCTTTCTCGATTTAACCACCGGAAGGATTTCGCAAACGCAACTTCCGACTGAGTCCATCACTTACTTCGGCGATCGAGCCGATTCCCCATTCTTGATGGTCCAACAAGACAATCAACCCGCACAGATCATTCGCCCGGATGGACGGACGATGTCCATTAAGTTGAAGCCCAAGATGCGACTGGCCGCTCCGCTCGGCTCCGACGCCAGGAATCTCTATTTCAGTGGATACGTGGCTGGACAACCAACACAATACGGCAGAATTTCTGTAAGTCTTGCGGATGGTTCTCTCGACTTCAAAAGCCAAAGCCTTGATGAATGGAGAAAGGATTTTCTGCAAGAAACCGATCTCGGAAAATTTACGAGCGAAGCCAGCGGCGATGTCACTTATGTCCGTCTAACCGAAGAAGCCAAGGACAGCAAAAGTGAGATTCCGATTCGCACTCAACTTGGCCTCTCCGATTGTCGCCCTTCATTCAGCCGCGATGGATCTTTTGTCGTCTATCAAGACGCTGGAGCGCTCTTGCTCCGCGAGATCAAGCCGGTTGATCCGAGCGTTGCCAAGAAAGCTCTCGACGAGGCCGCCAAAGCGAGAGCCATGTCGAACGCAAAGCAGTCTGCGTTGGCATTGCTGATGTATGCGAGCGACATGGATGACGTCTTGCCCGGAGCCGAAGGTTGGGAGGACAAGGTCATGCCATATTGCCTCAACCGAGATATGCTGAAAAGCTTCAATTACACATTCAAAGGTGGCGATATGAACTCCGTTGATAGCCCAGCCACCACAGAACTTGGCTTCGTGATGGGCCCAGGAGGCCGCGCTGTAGCCTATGCGGATGGACACGTAAAATGGATACCCAATCCTTAAAAATCTGCTTCCTCACCATGTGTGGACTCGCTTCCGCCTTTGTTCAGGCTCAGGACGCGTTCGGGGACGATAAGCATACGTACATGCTCATGCCGGCTGAAGCCTTGTCGAGCGGCTTCGTCAATAATGTACAAATTTCGGACAACAGCCGATTTGTTGTTTTCACGAGTTCCGACCTCAAGACGCCCGAGGCGATTGTGACTGGGAAAACCGCAACAGAACCCAAGTGGTTCTGCTATGACCGTCAATCACATGCGACGAAACGTCTGGCTTTGCCAACTCGTTCGTCGATTTTGTCGATTCTGGCAGACGGCCATTCGGCGTTCTTCTTTTCAAACTCCTCGAAAGAGGATCAAGGATTCGTCGATTTGGCGAGCGGAACGATCGTCAAAACCCAAATCGATGTGGAGAACATCTTCTATTACGGCAATCGGCCATCTGCCCCATTTTTGATCATTCAATCGGAAGGGGTGGCGAGTATCGTGCGGCCCAACGGCAGGACCTTGGAAATCAAAATGCCAACCAAAGTTCTCCTGAGCGCTCCCCTGAACACAGACGCGAACTATGCGTATTTCGCCGCCTATCGGCGAATCGCTCCTCTCGAATACGGCAAGGTTGCCTACCGACTCTCGGACGGTGACGTGTCTTATCGGGCTTGCTCGAAAGAAGAGTGGTTGACCGCCGTCAATCAGGAATCCCCTCGAGCATTTCCTTTCCGCACCGAAACCGAAGGCGATGCCACCTTCGTTCAACTTGCAAATCTTTCTCCTGAGCTCAAAACCGATTTACCGACGAAAGGTCGCCTGGGACTTTCAAACTGCAGTCCGATATTCAGCCCCGACGAATCCTATGTCGTCTATCAAGATTCGGGAGCACTGTTACTTCGCGAGATTAAGCCAGTCGACAGCGATCTTGTTCGAAAAATGGTGTTGGACGCCCAGAAAGCCCGCGCGATCTCAAATGCCAAACAAGCAGCCCTGGCGATGATCATGTATGCAAGCGATAACGACGACGTGTTGCCGGGTGCCGAGGGCTGGGATGCGAAGGTTGGTCCCTACGCAAGAAATAAAGATCTTTTGAAGGATTTCAATTACACATTCAAAGGCGGGAACGTTGCCGATATCGAGAGTCCGGCGACAACCGAACTTGGCTTTGTACTTGGTCCAGGCGGACGTGCCGTCGCCTACACCGATGGGCATGTTAAGTGGATTCCTAACCCATGAGAAAATGGCTCATCTCACTAGCGCTTGTCGGATCCTCGATTTATGCATACGCTCAATCCCTGTTTGGATCGGATAAAGAAGCCTACGTTTTGATGCCATCCCAGGTTATCGCTAGCGCCCAAGTGGATCATGTCGAGATTTCGAATTCAAATCGTCTCATTTTGTACCATCGGGTACCAGTCGAATCGGTCGAGGAAGCGATGCAGATGGTTGATCCGAAACCTGGTGCATGGTTCCTTTATGACCGAAAGACCGGTAGAACTCGGTCGCTTAATTTGCCGACAGGTATTAATGGCGTTGAGATTTTAGGGGATGACCAAAATCTATTTTTCTCTAGTGTCGGAAAGGATATTACTGATAATTTCTACAACATCGAGTCCGGTCGTATCACTCCTGTAGATATTCGCGATCTTAAAGTGTCCTCAAAGGGTCTATTTTCCTTTGCTCCATTTCTCATTTGCACAGATTCAAGTAATAATTTGGTCTTTGTGTTGCCTGACGGAACTACCAAAATCGCCAAGGTAGATTCATCGGTTAATATCGAAGGGATTTTGTCGTCTGATACGCAAAATTTTTATTTCCTTGCTCGTCCAAAAACGAATACGGGTTCGAAAAGGTCCGAATCCGTCAAGGGAACCCTCAACCGTAGCACCGGACTCTGGCGATTCGATAAATTTACCGATGGTGAATTCGAACGACTTACCTCCTGGATGAAAATTCAAGACAAATTTACTTACGCAAGGGAATCAAATTTCTTTGAAATCCAATTAGAGTTGCAAAATGACGCAGAAGAAAAGCCCAAGCAGGGATCGATGATTCCCCCTACTGCGCTCCTCGGTCCAGCTAGCGGCGAAGTATGGTTTAGCGAAGACGATAGCTTCGTCCTATATCAAGATGCGGGCAGCCTACTGATGCGAGAGATCAAGCCCATATCCACCGAAAAGGCCCAGAAAATTGCTTACGAGAATATAAAGCGGAGACTCATCAAGAACGCAAAAATGGTTGGAACTGCTTTTGCGATCTATTGCGCAGACAACGATGACGTGATGCCCGGTCAGGAAGGTTGGGACTCAAAGATAATGCCGTATCTAAAAATAGATGGACTCCTAAAAGACTTCACCTATGTGTTCAAAGGGGGAGATATCAGCACAATTGAAAATGCCAGCAAGGTCGAATTAGGCTACTTCGTAGGACCTGGTGGACGAGCAGTGGTCTACCTTGATACAAGCGCTCGATGGATTCCTAACCCATGAGCCAAGTCGCGACTGCTTGATCCAGCATAGGCTCGGTCAAGCGACCAGTGAATGTATTTTGCTGACTCGGGTGATAACTGCCGACAAGTTTCGTGGTACCCACCCGAGAGACGACACCGTGCCCAAATTTAGGTGCTTTTGCCCCTAATGCGCGATGGGCCTGTTCCCAACCTATACTTCCGAGGCACAAAATTCCTTTCCAAGCTCGAGCGTTCACAACTCCGACGAGCCATGTTGAACAATTGCGAATTTCCTCAGGCGTCGGTTTATTGTCAGGGGGCGCACAATGGCACGTCGCCACAATCAGTGCGTTTGTCAACTGAAGGCCATCGTCCACCGAAAGGGAAGTCGGCTGATTTGCAACGCCCACTTTGTGGAGGGCGCGATAGAGCCAATCTCCCGAGCGATCACCGGTAAACATTCTCCCGGTTCGATTTGCGCCATTGGCCGCTGGCGCAAGTCCAACAATCAAAAATTCGGCTTCAGGATCTCCAAACGGAGGAACCGGCTTCGCCCAGTAGATTTCGCCCACGTGCCGCTTCGGCGGGTTATCAGCGACATCTCGACACCATTGCCGCAAGCGCGGACAGCGCTCGCACTTCGGAATATCTTGGATGATCGTGAGGATTTTGCTGGACACTCCGATACACTATAGCTGAAGCCAAATGCCAATTTATGAGTACGAACCATGCGACCGAAACTGCTTCATTTGCGAAAATAAGCTCCAACTCATGCAAGGCATCAACGAGGAAGCCCTTGATCTCTGTCCGTTTTGCGGCATGGAAATCGTAAAGGTCGTGAGTCGGGCGTCGTTTAATCTCAAAAAGCACCAGGACTCGGATCAAGCCGGACAAAAAGGCTTTACAACCTACAAACGCTCGGAAAAGGGCGTGTGGGAAAAAGTTGCCGGAGAAGGAGCCGACTATCTCGTCGGCTCAAAAGAAGATATGGCGGCCATCGAAGCTGAGAAACAGAAGCCAGCCAAGAAGCTTGACCTAGACAAGCCCGAGTGATTCTTCGAAGCCACACATGACATTGAGGGTGTGAACAAACTGGGCCGCCCCGATTTTGCCATGGATGTCTGCCATGACGTGAATCGCTAAGATGCTCTGGCTCTCGCCTTCAGATAGCTCAAGACGATAGCACGCCCACGGCTTTCCCTCGACCAGTTCTCGCGCCCAGGGCTCGTTTTCTTCGCGGCGGACGAAGAAGGATCGCCCATAACGTTCGTCATAGATATCGTCGATTTCGTCGAAACTTTGAGGATTTTGAAACTTCGCCAAACAATAGGCTCCGCGAACCGTTCCGAGATCGTGGTTCTCACAATTGAAGGTCACGCCGTCGGTGTAGCCAATCGTAGCCAAGGCCTCGTTGACGCCGTCTTCCTCAGCCTCAAACGAAAGGAGAACGGCCGGAGGTTCGACGACCAAGCCGGCTTCGAGCAATGGTCCCAAAGCCAGTACCGCTAAGGTGCCGGCGGGATTTGGTACCCAAGCCGAGTCGGCGCAAACCAAAGGATTGTTGTCCATGAGTTCGATCACGCCTCCCAGATCGGATTGGGACGGATCGCCGTAAATAAACCTGGTTCGATTGGTAAAAAATTCGACGCCTGCGCACGTTGTTTCCAGGCTCGCATCGACTTCGGGATGCCGTACCAACAATGACTGGATTTCGGCATTTGCAGATCCTGCCCGAATCATCGGACCGTCCTTATCGTCATGATGAGTTTCAGCACGGTGGGGGCATTTCCTTCGTTGTATTGGCTCATTCCCATATTGAAGGTCGCGCTATGAAGTTGGCCATCCGACACACGGACATTGATCGTTCCGGTGCCAGCGATATCATATTGCCCCGTTAAATCCATGTATGAAGAAATCACGGCGACTTGAACACCGTCAACCTTTTTCAGGCCTACGAATTTATAGGTCGCTTTCATCTTGGCGGTGCCTTGTCCAATATCCGCCATGTTGATGTCGCCCTTCCAGGTCTCTCCCACTTTGAGAGGCTGATCGGGCCACATCAAATTGCCGCTGAATCCATCCACGACGTTCCCGAGAGGGCGACCATGCTTGTCGACCCGACTTTTGCGTTTTGTGGGAGGTTTGCCCGGAGCCGTGGGCGTGGTCACTTCAAGCGTGGCAATCCCGTTCTTATCCACATCAAGGCACTTTGTAACGATTTGGGTATTCGTCTTCAGTCCTTGACGACCAGAGGCAACCATCGAGATGTTTTGCTTGATAACTTGGCCCTTGGTGTACTTGATGTTGATGAGATAACCGCGCTTCGAGTGAACGACTTGAGCATTCGATGTAGCGGCAAGCGCCAAAACCGAGAGAGCGGGGAAGACAAGATAGAACTTGCGCATGAAACGACTCTTAGGATATCCGAATTCCCAGTTTTTCGAACTTCATAAGCCTCGAAAACCCAAATAGAACAGAAGACAACGTACAATTGAAGTGCTTGATTTCGAGCGCTTTGCGATGTTTGGACTGATTTTTCCCTTGCTGATGACGACCCAACATTACCGGGAGTCCAATCAACTCAAGACATTCTTGCCGAATGGCGCGACGATTTTTTGCGAGACCCGCCCTTCTTCCTATGTGGCTGTCGAACTGATTCTTTCGAACCGAGATACTCTTGATCAACCGACGACCTACGGCTATCGTCATTTGTTGGAACACATTTCGGCACGATCCATTCCGGGATACGACGCCGAGATTGAGAAGTCAGGTGGGTTCTTGTTGGCATCAACGAGTCGAGACTGGATGCGCTTCGAATGGAGATTGACGCCCGAAAACCTGCCTTTGGCGTTTAAGGGGATCGCCAAGCTTCTCAAATCGAGCGGCGCAAGTGAAGAAGCGATTCAACGCGAAAGCCTTGCCATCGGTCATGAGTTGGATCTCTCAACAACGGTCGAATTGACCTCCCGGTCAGCTTGGAAAGAAGTATATGGAGCAGACGGAATCGATCCGCTCGGTACGGTTGAATCTACCTCGGCGGCTCGTGTCGAAGACCTTGATGCTTTGTGGCACAAAATGACTCGGGGAGGAAACGTCGTCATTGCCGCCAGCGGCCCTTTAGACCAAAAGTCGTTCACTTTGGCGTGTCGAGATTTACTGTCTGGATTGCCGATGTCAAAACCTGCCCCGACTGCGACTCGTTCGGTAAGTGGAAGTTACGGCGAAAGTTCAGTCGTTGCGGTTCCCATTCCGGCGATCACGACGAAAGCGAGCGCAAACGCTTTGGTTGCGGTCTTTGGGCTTGCTGGAAGGCTCAATCGCCCCTTTGTGACCTATACGATCAGCGATCGTCCGGGCCTTGCGCTCGTGGGCAGCAGCGATCCTTTCGAATCGGTCAAGAAAATTGCAGATACCGAAGATCCAGCCGTCATTTTTAATCTGGGACGTACCAATGCCTTGCGGTGGCTCGATTCTCGACTTGCGACACCGGAAGGCTCAGCAGAACTCAACGGAACGTTGCTTTGCATCTCTCCATCCCTGCGACCTTCAAAAATTGCCGAGAACATTCAATTTGCCTCATTTGCTGAATTCCAACGCTCGTGGGATCTGATTAAGGAGGTCGTTAAATGATTCCAGCTTTGCTTCTTTTTGCCCAGGCATCTCAGGCGAGCACGCTGCCAGAGATTACGGAATATCCCGCGCAAGACCAAGATTATGTGGCGATTGAAGCGATTGTCGATTTACCGAAATTGAATCCGTCTCAGCGTTACGTTCTGTCTCAGGCGATGAACGTTGCCGTTCAGATGACACCCGAGTTTGGAAATAGAGACGTGCTGAGAGCCCAACGCACAGGCACTCGATTTCGCCTCTATCAAGCCGCCGACCACCTCAGAATTGGTCTCTCAGTTGAGAATGACGATCTCACCACCGGACTCAGCCTGCTGCGGAGCGTTTTAACTCAGCCCACATTTATGGCCGAAACTATTAAAGTGCGTCGCTCCGCATGGATTGACCCTTGGGCACCCGCCTATAACGGATACGAGCAACAAGAAACGCCGCTTGATCGCGACACAATGGTTCAGCTTTGGCAAGCGGTCATGAAACCCAAAAATATCTCGGTCGCGGTTAGCGGTAATTTTCGTGCCGGAGTCCCTACCGAAAAATGGCGCTCGATGCAGGCGCTTTGGCCGACACTCGCCGACAACGGCCTTCCGCTCAAGTTTCCCGCAAAGATGGCGACCAAGCCCAATTCGGTTCCAATCCTTCTTTTCGACAGCAAGCCAATTACGATTTCGCGAACGAACATGGCCTCCTACTTCTTGGCGGCAAACGCATTGGGCGTTGGTAAAGACTCGATCCTCTGGTCGGTCGCCCGCGAAGAAATGAATCTGAGCTATCGCCAGGAGTCGTTTTTGATGCCGTCAGAATCCGGCTGGATCTTTCGAATGGCGTTTGCCACCGACCAACAAGGCGTAAAACCCGAGACGATCACCACCTTGCGCCAAAAAATTCGGGCTCGATGTGACGCCTTAACTCAGGCCGAACTCGACCATGCGATTGGACTCGGACGAGGTTATCTGCAGAACCAAATTCCAACGCTGCCCCTCATCATTGGAATCGGGAGTACCGTCTCAACCGACCCCAACGACCAGCTTTACCTCAAGCATTATTGGGCGCTGAAGTTTGGGTTTATTTGGGACCGTGAAAACCTTCTTGAGCAGATGAAATCGACGAAGCTGGAAGACTTGAAAAAGCTTCTTCTGCAAATCGTCGACGAGTCGAATGTGAGGGTCCTTTAACTGTAGCGTGGATCCTTTTCACAAAGGGCCAGAAAGTCGCATTCTTTGCAAAGTGACTTCATGCTAGGTGAGTGATCGTCGATGGTCGTGGCCAGGATTTGCTGGCCGAGTTCTCGAAGGTCTGATTCGAACCGGGCAAGTTCTTCGGTCGAAAGGGAAGCCGACGCCTTCGCTTTGGCTTTCAGGGCGTGGATCGTCGCCTTAACTTGGACACCAGGAAAGTTCTTTCGGATCAAAAGCTGATAGCACGCCATCGCGAAGTCATTGACGACGTCTTCATCGCTTACCGATCCACGACCCGACTTGTAGTCCACGATTTCGAGCGTGCCGTCGGGATGCTGGTCTAGTCGGTCGACTCGCCCGATCAGCACGAACGGCCCAAGGTCGGCCTTCAAGAATTTTTCAACGGCAACCGTTCGAACTCCCGGCTCTCGCTTCAACTCCTCTTCAATGGTATAAGCGACAATCTCTTTCCCCTCGCCATAGGCTTCCTGCATCTCTTCGGGACTGGCATAGCCCGCATCGATCCAGGATTCTTCATAAACTCGCAACGCATCGCCAACCGTCGTAACCCCCACATCCCCCGAATCGTGAAAGCGTTCGAGCACCTTGTGAAGGGTGGTGCCAAAGCTGTAGTAACTCTTAGCTTTGAGGTACCACTTCCCGCGCGCATCGACATACGTCCAAAGATATTTCATCGGACACGCTAAATAGGTTGTGATTCGGCTCGGACTGAGAGTTGGCTTCTTGGGAGGCACTCTGACAGTTTACAAGGTCCTGATTGATCACTTTTGCGCTAAAATTCTCGCGTGATCTTGCTGATTGCCTCTATTGCCTTGCTTCCGTCCCGTTTTACCGAATGGACGACAGTTCAACTTCCTTCTTCAAGTCGGGCAGACGCAATCGAAATCGGAATTGCCAAGAATCCGACGGTCGCCGACTATCCAGAAAAAGATCCGCTCGTGCGAAAGTGGACTTCATCAGATAACGGGATTGAAGTTGACATTGAATGTGCTCTACCGGCCGGACAAGACGAAAATGGCGACGAAATCAAAGATGGAACGGATGCAGTTCGCAAGGACATCGCCGCTAGCCTCAAGGTTATCAAGACTAACGGGGCTCGAACCATGGTTTTGGAACGAGCTGGAATCCAAATTGACTTGACTGTCGCAACCGACATTTACGGCAATCTCCGCTTGATGGAAAGCTGCCAAAAGCCAATCGTATTCAAGCGCACCATTCTCGCAAAAGCAGATCGTGTCAATGATGCCCTGGATATCCTCAAATATTTCTCAATCCGAACAGGATCGAATGACTTAGTCCGAGTCTATGCGAATGGATTCCCTAACGGTTGGACGTGCGACTTTGGCGACAAGAAGATTCCGATTCCCATGCCCCAAGATGCCGATAAGTCTGACACATCCCTTGGCAAAATTGACGTGAAAGAGTGGGGTGAAGACAAGAGTTATTGGTACTGGATCAGCTTTTGGAACGAATTTAAGGGGGATGCGAAAGATCTTGCGAATAAGCCCTTTCCGTATGAAGGCGGGGTGGTGAATCCTCAAGTCAGCAAGTCAGAAGTGGTTACGATTGACGACCAAAAGGTGTTGCGCGTTCGCGGTACGGGCGGGATATCATCGGAGCCAAAAGAGTGGATCGCCTGGTACATTCGGAGCAAAAATGGAAGACTCCATGCCATCTATTCCGTGCGAAAGCAGGGAACCGCGTGGCCAACGGACCTTCCATTTTCGACGACCACCGAAGGTGGACCCGTTACCGAGAATGTCTTCAAAGAGATCATGGGGTGGACCAATCGAACTTTGACTTTCGGCAATGCCTCTATCACGGCCGATATTTTTGGTCAAACCAATTTCCAAGATCCAGAATGGATCGATTATTTTCGTGATGGGGATGACTGCACGATCCAAGCCTATATGGGCCCAACTGCTGAGAAAAAATGGGCGGATTTTGACCCTTCGGGTCGATGGATACCCAAAGTGTTTGAGAACGCTAAAAATATCATCGATATTTCAGTCAAGAAATTCGGTCCAACCGATTGGTACGTCGTGCGACTCTTGGGAGTTCGCCGGGATGGCGCGAGGGCGGTCCAAAGGATCGAACTCGTGCACACAAAGCAGAATGGGCAGTCCTTTTTGGTCTGGCTCGTTGGCACGGATGTAAAGGTCAACCAAGAGATGAGCAAGCGAATCATGATGTCGATCAAAGACGCTCAAGGGAACGCACTGCTGACAAACTATCCGCCCGAAGAGAAGTGCGAATACTTCTTGCCTTATCATCAGCTATGGTTTCCAATGACGGGCCTTGGCACCCGTCCGATAGCATTTCAGAACGAGTTTAATTTCCGGTGGCAAGGTTGGACGCTAAAGGATGGTGAAACCAATGTCTACTTTTCGCACGACGGCAACGAAACGGCCAGAGAACCTGGAAATTACAAATTTGCCGAGATTGAAGGATACAAGCGTATCTCGCCAAATCGCCATCCAGAAATGAAGGCATTTGGAAAGAAGGCATCGATTGAAGAATCGGACTGGGAGAAAAACGGACAAAAAGTGACGATCACCAGTGTGAGCCATCGTCCTGGAGCCTCGGTTCATTTCGTCAGAAAAATTGGGGTGCCCGACACTGCATGGAAGGAATTTATTGCGAAAGAGCACCAATAACCAAAGCGTATTACTTTCAGACTTTTTTGAAAGATCGGTCTAGAAATGCCGACTTCTGCACCGTTGGAAGCGTAAACTTAAGGCGTGAGTACGGCAACCGACACGATCCGCATTGGACATTCCCCTGATTCAGACGACGCCTTTATGTTTTGGGGCCTCGCATCAGGTGCGGTGAAGAGCAAGTACAAGTTCGAACACATCCTTCGCGATATCCAGACCCTCAATGAATGGGCGATGGAGGGACGACTTGAGTCCACTGCGATTTCGGTGCATGCCTTCGCTTATGTTGCCGACAAATACGCTTTGCTGCGACATGGCGGTTCATTCGGAGACAGCTACGGGCCAATGCTCGTGTCCTCAGAACCCATTTCGGTTGAAGACCTTCAGGAAATTGTCATTGCGGTTCCGGGCAAGTTGACCTCGGCTTTTCTTCAGCTGAACCTTTTCTTTGAAGAACAGTTCGGAACCAATGCGAATCTCAAGTTTGAAGTTGTTCCTTTTGACGAAATCATTCCCGCCATTCAGGAAGGGAAGTATAAGGTCGGTCTGATCATCCACGAAGGACAGCTCACTTACTCACGCGATGGACTCTATCTTATCGCTGACATGGGCGTTTGGTGGAAGAAGAAAACTGGCTTACCCTTGCCGTTGGGTGTCAATGTCGTCCGCAAGGATCTTGGACCAGATGCAGTCGTGGAAGTGAGTCGCTGTATGCGCGAATCGATCGATGCCGGACTCGGTGACCGGGGCTATGCGCTCGACTACGCTTTGCAGTTTGCCCGCGGCATGGATACCGAAACCAGCGATAAGTTTGTGGGTATGTATGTGAACGAGCGAACTCGGGATATGGGCGACGAAGGAGTTCAAGCGATCAAGCTTCTGCTCGCGGAAGGCGCTCGGATCGGTTTGGTACCAGCCGTAGAAGTCGAAGTAGTGGATTAATTTTGGGTGCGGTGGGCATCTTGCCCACCGAATTGTGGGCTGGAAGCCCACACCTCCCAAGGTAGCTCTAACCATCCTATGAACGACCTACTCGTTGCGCTCGCAGAGAAAGTTCGCACGGTAACCACCGTCATATTCGACATGGACGATGTGCTGTGTCGCCTTGACGACGAGAAGCGCATTGCCTATCTGCACGCTTTATGCGGGATGCCCCATGAAGAAATCGCCCACGCCATTTGGGGTTCAGGATTCGAAAATCGAACGGATGCGGGTGAGTTTTCGGCGGAAGAATATCTGGTGGAATTTGGGAAGCAAATCGGACACCCGATCACGCGCGCTCAGTGGTGCGAATATCGCAAATCGGGCATGACACCAATCACACCCATGCTGGAATTTGCGGAGAGCCTGCGGGAAACCCATAAATTAGGCATCCTTACAAACAATGGTCTTCTTCTTCAGGAAGAAATTGACACTCTCTTTCCCGAGCTTCGACCCATCTTTGGTGAGAACATCTTTTGCTCGGCTCAGTTCCGGATTCAAAAACCTGAGCCTCTCGCATTCCTTTCGGTCTGCTCCGTGTTGGACGCCATTCCGGAGAAGACACTCTTTATCGACGACCGAGGAGAAAATGTTGATGGCGCAAGGCTCGCCGGCCTGGTAGCCTTTCAATTCAAGCAAGCCTAGGAAGCGACGAATCAAATGACCGTCGCGAGTTCCAAATTCTAGTCGCCAATTTCTGCAGATTAGCGAGAATCTTCAGTGTCGTGACGCCATTTCGCCAATTGAGCCAAGTGGTCGGTGTTGATGATATCCACTCCTGCGTCGGCTTGTGCTTTCCAGACCAATTGGTTATCGGGTGCGCCCCAGAATCGAACAAGGCGATGATCTTTATGAGCCTGAGCAGTCAGTTCTTTCATTTTTGCCATCTCTTCGACCGGCATCTCGCCCGTTCCATTCCACTTAAAATAATCAGACCAGTCGGCACTCACCCAAAGCATTTGAGCTTTTGAGTAGCCTTTGCCCACGTCAGGAAATCGCCCGTCGATGCTCGCAAACTTTCCGTTGTCGGCAGCAATGGATTTAATGGCGCGATCTCCACTGATCACAAATCGAAAATAGGTTCGCTGCTTCCAAAGGTTTTTGTATTTCGGAAGCAGTTCTTTTAGCAGCCGATAAGCCTCTTCACCGTCACGTTTGACGTCTACCAAAATAAAGTGAACATCGGGCGGAAATCCTTGGGGCCATTGCTTGATCCCTTTTGCAAACTTTTCGAGCTTTGACAAGTACATCGTCTCAATGTTCCGCTCGGGCTTGAGATCTTTCTCGTTATGCCCCACCAACAGCTTTCCCTTGACTGGAAAGACATCCACCTCAAGGCTGTCAAAACCGTTCTCCCATGCCTCGTCAAAGGGACGCTTCTGAGCGTAGTCATTGTGGGAATGAATCAGGTGGGAATGCATAATTCCCGGCGATTGGGAAATGAAAAGGCAAGCGAGAAGGATTGACATGATGTATTCAATGATAGCAAACGGAGGTTAACAGATCACTCTCCGCTGAGTTTGGGAAACTTGACTTCGCTGACCGTCCAGCCAAGCACATCGCTAATCTTGAATTTCCCGTTCATCGCCCGAGCGAGGTTTTCAACAATCTGGAGTCCCAAGCTGTTCGTTTTCGTCGGATCAAAGTCTTCCGGGAGTTTGTCTCCATTATTTGAAACCCAAAGGCAAACGTTTTCATCTTGAGTTTCAACCGTGATGTGGATTTCACCCTCATTGGCATTGTCGAACCCGTGTTCGACTGCGTTTGAGATCAATTCATTCATTAGCAAGGCGACTTGAGTTGCTTGATTCATATTAAGTCGCATGTCCTCGCCCCGAACCAAGAACGTGACGCTCTTGTTGGGCAAAATCAACGAGCTTTGATGGTGATGAACGAGAGCTTCGGCGATGGATCGAATCCCGACATGGTCGAGATCGTCACGACTCAGAAGGTCATGAACCGCAGAAATCGCAAGGATTCGGGTCAGAACGTCATTTAGCGCCTCTTCAAGCGTTTTATAGTTGGCGGTCTTGAGTTGAAGTCGCAGGAGAGCGGCAACCTGTTGAAGGTTATTCTTCACTCGGTGGTGAACCTCTTGCATCAGCGTATCGCGCACCTGAAGCTTGGCGTGTTCAATCGCGAGCGCTGCCTGCTGGGCCAGTGTTTCGAGCGCAGAGATTTCATCCGAACTGAAATCCCTCACCTCGCCGGTATAGCAAGACAGAACCCCGACCGGCTTATCTTGAATTGTCAACGGAATACAGATCATGCTGCGGAGGCCTTGTTCCACCGCGAGGTCGTGGCCGATGTAGTCCGAGTCCACTTGAACGTCTCGGACGATGACCGGACGATTCTCTTCGAGGGTGCGCCCAGCAATCGACTCCCCGAGCTTGATCCCCCGCTTTCGCTGATAAGCCTTAACTGTCGCCTGGGTGGCGCGGAGCACCAGTTCTTGTCGCTCTTCGTCCAGCAACCGTACCGTGCAGACTCGATAGTTGAATTGTTGCGCGGTGAGATTGACGAGAAGCTGAAGGACCTCATCGAGATACGGGCTATTCGAGATTGTCTTTGAGACTTCACTCAAGGCGCCCAGACGGTTTGATTGAGTTCCAACCTGGAATCCCGCTCGATAAGACTTGTAACCAAGCGCGATCATTTGGGTCAGGTCACCCAGCCTCTCCTTGATTTTCGTCGAGAATCGCCACGGAGTCTTCCGCCGGAAGATCATCACGCCAAAAGTTGCACCATCGACGTGTCGCATGGGAATTGCGGCCACGGCGCAGGACTCCTTTTCAGAAAGGCCGGGATACTTGGCATAGCTCGAATGTGCGTATGCCTTGTTCGAAACATATTGGCCAGTGGTCGCGACCAACGCTTCACCCGACAGGCCAACGCCACGACCGAGTTTTAGTCGGTTGACTAGTTCAGGAACGATCGTACTAGCCCTCAGGACCAAACCATCTTGGGCATCGCGAAAGAGAATATCGCACGAGTCGGCCTTGACCACTCGTGCGGCTAATTCAGCGAGGTCGTCCAGCAATTCGTCTTCGGCACGCGTACCCGCGACGATCTCTAAGAGCTGTTTCACCTCAAATTCGTTCATGGTTCTTTAGAAAGGCCCGATTGCTGTCGTACTCACCAAATCCTTAGAAAGGATTCGGTTGGCCAACTCTTTGATTTGAGCGTTTGTGACTTTGTTCAATCTTTCGAGTGACTCCTCAACGGTGATCTCTCGGCCAAAATTCAGTTCGCTCCGACTCATTCGCATCATCCGGCTGCTCATACCTTCGAGAGCCAAAACAAGGTTTCCGGCGAGGCTGCGCTTCACTCGTTCCAGTTCTTCATCTTCCAGCCCATTTGCCATGATCTTGTCAAACTCGACTCGTACGATTTCTTTAACTTGCTCCCAATTCTTCTTACTCGTTCCACCGTAGACCGTATACGCGCCACCGGCTCCGTAGGTGAGGGTATAGCTGCCAATCGAATAGACCAGGCCGCGTTTTTCGCGGACCTCTTGGAAGAGACGACTCGACATACTGCCTCCCAGGGCGGCGTCAAAGATGCTCATAACCGGGATCAACTCTTCGTCGTAAACTGAGATACCGTCCGTTCCGATGCAGAAATGAACTTGCTCTGTGTCCTTTGCGACTTCGAGGATGCTGGCGATGCCTGCCGGGCGACTTGGTTGTTGGTCAGCAAAGCCTGAAGGCAACTTTCCGAGAACCGACTCGGCAACTTCTTTGACGGCATCGGGATCAACATTGCCCGCGACTGACAACAACACGTTTTCGGCGCGATATTGGCGCTCCATGTAGTGAACAATATGTTCGCGTCGGAACGATGTCACCGATTCTTCGGTTCCGATGATCGGCTTGCCCAGAGGATGCTGCCCCCATCGATAACCTAAGTGCAATTCATGGACATGGTCCGAAGGTTCGTCCTCGCTTCGCTTGATTTCCTCACAAACGACACCTTCTTCTGTCTCAAGTTCCTTTGGGTCGAACTTCGAATGCAACATCATGTCCGTAAGGACATCGATTCCGTTTTGCGTATCATCCGACAAGACTCGGCAGTAATAGCAAGTCGACTCTTTGTCAGTAAAAGCGTTCAAGACGCCGCCACGACCTTCGATCGATTCAGCGATTTGTTTGGCGGTTCGCCGATCCGTTCCCTTGAAAAGCATATGCTCAATCAAGTGCGTGATGCCGGCCTCGCTGTCGAGTTCATGTCGGCTTCCCGTTTTGCACCATAGCCCAATGGCGGCGCTTTGGACGTAAGGGACCGGTTCGACAAGGATGCGAACGCCGTTAGAAAGAGTGAATTTATGCAGATTGCTCATTGATTTTTAGGGCGAGCGTTCCAAGGCGCTCCATAGAAAATTGAAATTCGTCTCCACCAGAAACGACGCAATCGGCGTCATCGAAGATGGGACCAACACAGAAAATTTCGCCAGGGCGAAGCGTGCAGGTTTCGGATGCCGAACGGATCGCCTCGACCATAGATACCGTGAACTCTTCGAAGTGGGCCTTCGCACGTTCGACCTGATTGATTTTGATCGAGCATTCGAGCTTATACAGAATCCCATTCTTGGTCATAACCATCACATCGTCAAGGTCGTCGGGCGTCGTGATGACTGGGCCGATAGCGATGCCAAAATCTTGCGAACGTCCGATTCCAAGGCCTTTTCTACGTTCTTCGTTCTCGATTGTTTTGGCGGTGACAATGTTTACGAGCGTCAAACCGAGCAACATTGCCTCGGCTTCCTCGTCATTGACTTGATACCCAGTCCCTGCAATCGTTGCGGCGAGATACGAGCGAACAACGAATTCGGACTCAAGGTCGGGAAGATTGACGATTTGACTTGGCCCCACGACCGCTCCGGGATTACCGTAATAGAAGCTTGGAGAATCTTCATCACTTAAATCAGAACGAAAGATGCGAATACTCGGTGGAATGGGGACGGGAGCGAGAGGACGAACATCACCGGCTTCGTGAACGCCAATTGCCTCAGCGCCGTCCGTTTCATAAATCTTTCCCGAATAAACCATGCCCGACCGGACCACCCCAGGTTCGGATTTCAACTCAAAACGGCAAAGTTTCACCTTAATAGGATACCTATTCGATCATGCGAACCTTTTGGACGATCCTGTCGTCTAACGACCATGGCGGGGGACGACCGATACGCGGGTATGCGTGTTCTTGTCTGTGACGATGAACCTTCTTTGCTGCGTCTCGTCGCACTTAATTTCGAACGTCTCGGTTTCGAGGTCCTTACCGCCCGAGACGGAAGGGAAGCGCTTGATCTTGTGTTGTCCGAACCTTTGTCGGCCTGCATTCTCGATGTGATGATGCCTCACATCGATGGCCTCGAAGTCCTGCGTCGCATTCGTCTCAATCCGGCCAAAGAAAATCTCTTTGTTGCGATGCTAACCGTCAAGGCTCAAGACGACGAAGTTGCCGATGCTTATCAAAAAGGTGCGGATTTGTACCTAACGAAGCCGTTTAGCGTTGACGATATAGAGAAATGTGCTGAGTTAATTTCTCAACATTCTCCTTAACTTGGATTCGAAGCATGTACAGAGCCAATCGGTTGTGGTACGATGCAAACCTAGAGGGAGATATCTAGGAGAACCTGCATGCCAAAAAAGATTCTGGTCTGCGACGATGAGCGCCATATTGTTCGATTGATTCAAGTTAACCTTGAGAGACAGGGCTACACAGTAGTCACAGCCTACGATGGTAAAGAAGGCTTAGAAAAGGTTAAAGCGGAAAAGCCGGACATGTGCGTTCTCGACGTCATGATGCCATACATGGATGGATTTGAAGTCTTAAAGTCCTTGCGACGCGAACCCGAAACCGAAGCTTTACCGGTCATTATGTTGACCGCGAAAGCGCAGGATAAGGACGTATTCGAGGGATACCACTACGGCGCAGATATGTATCTGACCAAGCCGTTCAACCCGATGGAACTGGTTACGTTTGTCAAGCGAATCCTTGACGGAAACGACGGACCGGGCGGCAGCAGCAAGCGAATCGAACTCTAATTTCCATTCGAGGTTCCGAAAAAAGTCTCAGATTCATATCTGGGACTTTTTTTATTTTTTTCGAGAATTCTGCTTAAGAATACGAATTCTTGTGTTAACATACCCTCCAAGAATACGAATTCTCAGAATGAGCTGAGAATCGCGGAGTCACCAATGAGGGTCACACAGCGAGATATTGCACGATTGGCAAAAGTTTCTCAGGCAACGGTTTCACGTGTGCTTTCGGGAGACGACCGAGTCGAAACAGATATTCGCGATCGAGTGACTCGCGTTATTCAAGAACAGAACTACCAGCCGGACGTTCGGGCTCAATCCCTGAGGAATCGTCGAACGGGCATGATTGGCCTCGTCATTAAACGTCCTCAAGGCGGAATTCTGAATGATCCTTTTTACGCAAACTTGATCGCCTCAATCGTCGAGCAACTTGCCGAAACCGAGTTTCACCTCTGTGTTGACAGCGCCGTTGACAACGAAAAGCATCAATCGCTGTATGACGAAATGCTGAGAAGCCGTCGAGTCGATGGATTGATCCTTGTGGAGCCCGAAGTATCCGACGACCGCATCCTCAAACTTCAGAGCGACCAGTTTCCATTTGTTCTCATCGGTAACCCTCTTCACGCTGCCGAAGTGCATTCGGTTGACAATGACAACGTTTTAGCATCGGAGAACTTAACCCGGCATCTCGTCGAGCAAGGTTATCAACGCATCGCTTTCTTGGGCGCGAAAGTTGGAATTACCGTCAGCGATGACCGAATCGCGGGCTATCAGCGAGCCCTTCGAGGCGTTCAGACCGAACATTTAATTTTCCATTCCGACTTTGGCAGCGACGCCGCCCGGCAGACCGCCCGAGAAATTCTTGCGTCAAAGAATCGCCCGGATGCGATCGTCGTCCTGGATGATTTTATGGCGCTTGGCGTTTCGGCAGCTTCGCGAGAATTTAAGTTGACCGTGCCCCACGATCTTGGAATCGCATCCTTTAACGACTCGAGCCTTTGTGATGTCATCAATGGTGGATTGACGAGCGTGAATCTCAATATTCCAGAAATCGTTCGACTTTCGATTCATCGTCTTCTCGACATCATTAACGAGAAAACCATTTCGGAACCACGTCGCATTCTCGTGCCGAGCAGTCTCAGTATCCGCAGCAGTTCGAAGAAGAGTGAGGTTCTGTTGTGATCCTCGTCGGGGGACTCATTCTTTCTCAGACGCTCGGGATGGTTCGCCATCACTTCGTTTTCGTGTCAGATAAGCCCGCAAACATGATTACGGTTGCCGGGACGTTTAACAACTGGAACAAAGATGCGAATCACATGGTGCTCGAAGCCGACGGACGCACCTGGTCAGCCGACATCAATCTCAACTATGGGAAGCACCTATACAAATTCGTTCGCAACGGCGAAGAGTGGATGGTAGACCCCAAGGCCATCAAAAATGAAGATGACGGGAATGGAAATACCAATTCCGTCTTGATCGTCGCTCCACCCGATTTTAAGAATCCAGCTAAACGCGGCGACGGCCTTATTGCCGAATCTGCCCTCGAAACAAACACCCGATGGCCGTACTTTAATGTCGACGGAACAACCTGTGATGTCGCCTTACGAACTCGAAAAGACGACGTAACCGCCGTGACGCTTATCTTGAATGGTCGTCGCATTCCAACCTCTCTCGACTCTTCCGACGAGTTTTACGAATATCGCCGGGCACGATTCGAATGGAATGGCAAAACTGATTTGAATTACCGGTTTGAGATCGTGGACGGCAAAAAGAAGATCAATGATCCCGCCGAACCGATCAAGATCGAAGCAAAACGTTTTAAGCCGTTCACGGTGCCTGTGTGGGTTGAGGGGTCGGTCATCTACCAAATCTTTCCGGATCGATTTGAAAATGGTGACCGCTCCAACGACCCCAAAGATGTTATGCCTTGGGATGCCCAACCGACTTTTTCGAATCGTTACGGAGGGGATATCGCGGGAATCGAGAAAAGGATGGGATACCTGAAAAATCTCGGGATTTCAGCCATCTACTTCAATCCGATTTTCAAGTCTCCAAGCAATCACCGCTACGAAGCCGATGACTATTTGACCGTCGATCCCGAATTTGGTACCAATGCCGAATTCAAAAAGTTAACTGCGGACCTAAAGGCAAGCGGAATTTCGACGATTCTCGATTTTGCCTTCAATCACACATCGCCCGGAACTAAACAATTTCAGGACCTTATCAAGCACGGTCCGAACAGCCCTTACAAAAATTGGTACTTCCCAAAATCGTATCCCATCAAGGTTGGCGAGAATCCAAATTACGAGGCTTGGTACGGATTTCCGTCCATGCCCAAATTAAATACGGTCAACCCAGATACCGAAAAGTTTCTCTTGGGGGTTTGCAAATACTGGGTTCAAGACGTTGGCATTCGAGGGATGCGGCTCGACGTCGCCAACGAAGTCAACATGGACTTTTGGCGGGCGATGCGGCCCTACGTAAAGTCGCTACGCCCTGACGAATGGATCGTTGGCGAAATTTGGGGTGACGGCAACCCATGGCTGAAAGGCGATCAGTTCGACTCAGTGATGAACTACCAGTTCAGAGATGCTGCGCTGCGATTTATTGCGAAGGGAAGTACCGACGCCAAGCAGTTTGCGAGTGACCTGATGAGAGTTCATAAGAGCTACCCGCCGCAAGTCAGTCGGAATATGATGAACTTGCTCGGTTCTCACGACACGGCCCGATTCTTAACGGAATGTGGAGGCGATAAGGACCTTGCAAAACTCGCCGCCGCGATTCAATTCACCTGGATCGGCGAGCCATCTGTCTATTACGGCGATGAACTCGGAATGGAAGGCGGAAAAGACCCTGACAATCGACGCGGTATGAACTGGACTAGTGTGACCCCAGAAAATGATATGTTGCGATTCTATAAGCAACTTATCCGGGTCCGAAAGCAGACCAATGCCTTTTCGACAGGCGACCCCGAATTTCTAAATGCCTCCGGTCAAACGGGCGCTTTTGCCCGGGTCGGTAAGCGCGATGCCGCGATTGTGGCCTTTAATCGATCCGACAAAACACAAACCATTTCCATCACCGTTCCTTCGTCGGTTCGCCAACTGACAAAGAAGGGACTCTTCGACGCCTTTACGGGAGCCGTTGTCTCGGTGCCCGGACGACCTATTTCTCTCAAAATAAAGCCAAAATCGTGCGCGATTTTGGTCACCAATTCATCCAGCAATACGTCGCTCTCGCCCCGGCGCTCTGCCAAGCGGGATTCGGTTCAACGCCGAGCGAATCTTAATAATAGGAGCCAAAAACAATCATGAAAACGCGAGCCTTTACGCTCATTGAACTACTCGTCGTCATCGCGATCATCGCGATTCTCGCCGCAATTCTTTTCCCAGTGTTTGCCCAAGCCAAGTTGGCGGCGAAAAAGACCTCCGACCTTTCAAACCTGAAACAGATTGGCACGTCGATCATGATTTATGTCAGCGACAACGACGACGTTCTACCTGTCTTCAATGGCAGCAGCGACTCCTACATCGTCGCAGCTCGTTTGATGCCATACACCAAGAATCGCCAAATCTTCAAGAGCCCAGGTTCTAAATGGACGGTAGGTTCGGTTCAACACAAGCAGGCTGAAAATGGTGTGGACAACTATATGTTGGCACCGGATGATCCCTGCGTAGGATTAGCTCATTCGACCGCTGGCGCAACCAATCGCTATAACGACATTTATCCCCCGATGGACTACCTCATGACAGACTCGCTTTCGGACGGAATGTCGGGATGTAATGGTCGATATAACTATTACAAGACCTCGTACAGCACCACCGACGGAAAGATCTCGAGCAACTCGAAGGTCGTTCTCTTTATCGACTTCCCGATGGCTGGATTCCTTTGGCCAGGCGGCCCTTATGGAACCGATCCCAACTTCTGGGGTGGCAGCACGATGAAGGGACTCTTCAACGAACAGTCGAACGCCGTTCACCTTGACACCCACGCAAAATCCTATCCTTACAAGAGGCTGATGCCTTATGACACCGACTGGAGTGGTCATTTGGTCGAGTGGCAATGCTGGGGCTTCTCGTGGGCCGATCCTTCCGTGCAGTAAAGATGAAATTAAGCGCAATCTTTCTCCTTTTGGCGACGATGACGACGTCATGCCTTCTGAATGGCTGCGGCGAACCGGATCAATCCGGCGTACCCGAGGCATGGAAGAAGCTTGATGACCACTCAAAGCTCGACAAGATCAAGAATATGCCTCTCTCGGTTCAACAGAAGACCGAGGCGATTCAAAAATTGAACGTTCCCGAAGAGGATAAGCAAAAGGCGATCGCTGAACTGAGTTCTGGTGGTGGAGCTCCAAACGGTGCTCCCGGCGGTCCTCCAGGGGCGCCTCCGGGTGGCCCCTCGAATCCTCCGGCCGGAGCAGGCTAACGAGAATAAGGCGGAATCTTCAATTTGGGATTCCGCCTTTCTCTTTTGAGTCGGCCTTTCGTACCGCCGTCCCTTCCCAGCACCTCTTAACAATTCGAAAACCATGAGATTGGCCCAATTCGTGCCCATAATATGTATAGATGTCGTTTTTCAACCCGGATATTTCGAGCCCGCTTGGCTGCCCGCAAAGTGTCGTTGACCTGATCATTGCTCCATTGCTCTTCGCATTTTTCGGAATCATGATCTTCATCGGTGCCATTCGATTCGAAGCGACCTACGATAAAGAAGCAAAATGGTGGAAGTGGTGCTTTGCCCCGCTTGGCCTCGCGCTTTTGCTCGGTCTACAGAAGATTGTTTTCCTTACCGATTACGGCTATCGACAGACGGTCGTCACAAGGAAACTCTACTTTGGCCACTACGGAGCATTTGTTATTCCAGTCTTGTGCATTGTCGCGATTCTCATCTACCAGCGATTACAAAAGAATGCCCAATCGAGACGAGTCTACTAACAAATGCGTCTTAATATAAGGCCATGAGCACAACTTCGAACAACGTCGTTCGCGGGCTTACGACAACCGAGGCACCTTTTATCGAGGAAGCCAAAGCCGATGGCATCCTTTACATCCATCAGCCATACGAGGAATATTCGGAATCGAACCACGATGCTTGGCGGCAACTTTTTGCTCGCATGCTCCCCAAATGGGAGAAGTATGCGAACGAGCACTTTTTGAAAGGCATCTCTTCGCTATGCCTTGATCCCCAGCAAGTTCCGCGTCTCGACGACGTCAACCGCTTTCTCAATCCCTTAACAGGCTTTAAAGCAAAGGCCGTTGCGGGCTATGTTCCGGCATTTTTGTTCTTCGACTGTTTGCGTAACCGCGATTTCCCAACCACGATCACCATCCGGCGCGCCGACAAGCTCGATTATCTTCCGGAACCCGACATTTTTCATGACATTGCTGGGCACGTTCCGATGCATACGGATAAGGCCTTCGCGGATACCTTGGTGAGGTTCGGCGAACTGGCTCATCTTGCCGCTGACATTGGATCTTCGATCAAAGATGAGCAAGAGAAGTTATTGCGCCTCGAAAGCATTATCAAGGCGATGGCACGATTCTTTTGGTTCACGATCGAATTTGGCTTGATGAAAGGGAAGGACGGAATGAAGGTTTATGGCAGCGGTCTCCTTAGCTCATACGGGGAGATTTCACACTGCATCGAATCGCCTAACGTTCAGCGATACCCCATTCAACTGGAATGGGTGATCAACCAATACTTCGAAATCGACCACTATCAACCCCTTTTGTTCTGGGTTGAATCCTTCGATCATCTTTTCTCATTGGTCGACGAGTTGGAACATTGGATGAAGGATGGAAGATTGAACAATGTCTCACCTGGCGAGCCCTTGGTCAACGAAGAAGACTTGAAGAGTTTTATGAATGCAGGCAACTTGAATGTTGCAAACCCTATAGGATCGGTAAACTAGAAAAATGCGCGTAGAGATCTTGATGCCCGAGCTTGGCGAGTCCGTTCACGAAGGAACCGTCAGCCGATGGCTTAAGAACGTTGGCGATACGGTCAAGGAAGACGAGCCGGTCGTTGAGATCATGACGGATAAGGTGAATACCGAACTCCAAGCTCCTGCCTCGGGCGTTTTGACCGAAATCACCATCGGAGAAGGTTCACCGGTAAAGGTTTTTGAAGCCATGGGCTACATCGAAACCGACGCTGCGGCTGCGGCAAGCGCTCCCAAAGCAGAAGCGCCGAAAGCCGAGCCCAAAGAGGAAACCCCAGTTTCGACGGGCGCTCCTGCCGCTTCGGCATCATCGAGTGTTGTGTCCTCTGGCGACAAAAAATGGTTCACGCCGGTTGTCCGTGCCATGGCCAAGGAGCATGGGATTTCGGAGACTCAACTTTCGGGAATCAAAGGGTCGGGGGATGGTGGCCGCGTCACAAAGAAAGATGTTGAGGCCTATCTCGCTTCAGGCGGCACTGCCGCTCCGGTTCAGAAGGCAACTCCGACGGCAGCTCCCGAGCCCAAGTCGGTTACTCCAACCGTAGCCGGACCCGATCAAGAAATCGTTCCTCTCGTTGGAATGCGAAAGATGATCGCCGATCACATGGTGCGATCGTCTCAAGTCCCCGTCGTTTCGACGGTCACCGAGGTCGATGTGACGAACATGGTCACGTTCCGCGAACGCAACAAGGATTCGTTCCTCGAAACTTACGGCGTCAAATTGACCTACACGCCATTCTTTATTAAAGCGCTGACGGAATCTTTGATGGACTTTCCGGGTGTGAATTCCTCGCTTCAAGGCGATGGCAATATTCTTAAGAATAATGCCGTTCATATTGGCGTCGCAGTCGCGCTTGGGGCCAAGGGCGAAGGCGGGCTGATCGTTCCTGTCATCAAGGATTGCCATAAGAAGAACCTTATCGAGATTGCGAAGGATCTTGAGTCGATTGCCAAGAAAGCTCGTAGCAATTCGCTGAAGCCCGAAGACGTCCAGGGTGGCACATTCACTTTGACCAATCCTGGAACGTACGGAGCGCTCTTTGGAACGCCGATGATCAACGCTCCTCAGGCCGGAATTCTTGGAACGTACGCGATCAAGAAGACCCCGGTCATCATCGATGACATGATCGCGATTCGCTCGATCATGCACCTCGTACTCACGTACGATCACCGCATCATCGACGGAATGGCGGCTGGTGCCTTCCTCGCAAGTGTGCGGGATCGCCTGCAAAATTTCGATTTCTTTAAATAAGAAACGAATCCCACATAATTCTCATCCAGTACTATCTTCTGGATGAGAATTTTTATTGGGGTACTCCTCGCCGTTAGCCTCGTTGGCTGTAAAGGCGGACCAGCAATCAGTGTCAAAAAAGCGGCACCACTTCTTCCTTCCGGGTTCACCAAAGGCGAAAGTGACGACAAGGTCGCTTCACTCGGCGTTCCTCCGGGATGGCGCCAAGGCGTTGACCGAATGATGACGATGGGATCGGCCCTGGCCGATGTTGGAGCCTCGGCAGGTGGCGATTCGGCACAGCCAATGCCCGAAGATCTTAGCAAATCGCTCGACGATATGACAAAGCAAGGTGAAGCTGAAGCCGACGCAAAGGAAAAAGAGTCCCTCGAAAAGCTTAAAGCAAAGGGAATTATCATTAACTGCATCAATTCGTCCAAGCCAACCCCGGGTGAGGAACGAACCCACTTTTACTTGCTCAAGCAATCGCAAGGCGGAAACTGGACATGGGAAGACGCCGAGAAATCCGAAGTCGGTCAGTACAAGACTAAACCCAAGGCAACGAAGGTGACGCTTCCCATCGGCGAAGCGCTTCGGATGCAAGATTCATGGCAACTGATCGATGGTATGAACTACACGATGATCAGCTACGTCGTGCCAAATGGTCCCGATCTCTATACGCTTCGATTCATCACCGAAGAGTCGCCAGAGACCGTGACCAGTATCGCTCAGCAAGTCGCCGAGTCGCTTCGAATTAACTAACTCGCAACCAATTCGCGGAGGTGATCGTCATTCACCTCCTTCACCGTGTCGGCAAGTTCCAGGAATTTCGCATAGATCTGCTCGAACCGATCGGGCGTGAACTCATAGCCAAGCTCTTGAAGGCGATGCTTAAGACCGTGACGCCCTGATCGTGCCGTAAGGATAATTTCGCTCTTGAGGGCACCTACCAAGGCTGGATCGATAATTTCGTAGGTTGAGCGATCTTTCAAAACGCCATCCTGATGGATGCCACTACTGTGGGCATAGGCATTCGCACCGACCACGGCTTTATTTCTCTGAATCATCATTCCGGTGAGCCTAGAAACCATCTGCGACGTGGCCAAAAGCTGAGTCGTATCGATCCGCGTTGCCATGTCAAACTTGTCTCTCCGGATGTACATGGCCATCACGACTTCCTCCAAAGCAGTATTTCCAGCTCGCTCTCCGATCCCGTTGACGGTGACTTCAACCTGACGGGCACCGCCAAGCACACCCGATAGTGTGTTTGCTGTAGCCATGCCAAGATCGTTGTGGCAGTGGCAGCTCAAAATCGCTTTGTCGATATTGGGGACATTATCCATGATGCCCTTCATCAAGCTATAGTATTCGGTTGGATAGGTAAAGCCTGTTGTATCGGGAACGTTGATAACCGTTGCACCGGCCTTAATGACTTCTTCGACGACTCGGTACACATAGTCCAAGTCGGCGCGGCCAGAGTCTTCCATGAAGTACTCAATGTCGTCGGTGAACTGCCGAGCACACTTGACGGCTTTAACGCCAGTTTCAAGCGCTTCGTCCTTGCTCATGCGAAGCTTATTCACCAGGTGGTTTTCGCTGACGCCAAGACCGGTATGGATTCTTCGTCGCTCGGCCGGCTTCAAAGCTTCGGCCGCGACTTCGATATCTTTTTGTCGAGCACGGGTAAGACCACAGATCGTCACACCTTTGAGCTCTGTGGCCAACGTGTGAACGCTCTCAAAATCGCCAGGCGACGAAATAGGGAAGCCAGCTTCGATGATGTCCACGCCAAGACGGACGAGTTGGTGCCCGATTTCTAGTTTTTCGTCGAGGGATAGCCGGACTCCTGGGCTTTGCTCGCCATCTCTCAACGTCGTATCGAAGACATAAACTCGTGTACTCATCTCGAATTACTCTCTCTTTGGATTATACGGCCTACAGGGGTAGACTTGGTTTGAAATGACTTCGGTATTGGTAAACGTGTCCGGTGGTAGCGATATGGCGAAAGAGCCTTGGGTTTGGCGTGTAAGCAAAGAATTTAATGTCAAGGTCAATATCGTGCGAGCCAACGTGGATACCGATTTTGGCTTTATGCAGGTTGAATTGACGGGACCGATCGAAGACGTTCAGCGGACGATCGCCTGGCTGATGACAACTGGCCTGCAAGTTGAATCGCAAGAACGCGCTGTCGGTGCATGATCGAACTCCCTTACGAAAAGCCTGAAGACTTCCAAGAGTTTTGGACCGATGTGACGGCCGAGGCCATGGCGTATCCGCTCAAGGTCTCAACATTTCGAATCGTTCCCGATCAGTCGCCAACCCATGTTGTTGAGGTCTTTTCGTTTGCCGGGATTCAAGGACGAGTACGTCATGGTTGGTTGGCTTATCCCGAGGGTGCTCGCCGGCTACCAGGATTCCTGTGGGTTCCCCCTTATGGCCGGGAGTCGAAGTTGCCCGACGAATATGGCACTCGCACAGGCATGGTCAGCATGTCGTTCAATTTTCACGGAGAGGATGCTTTTCATCAGGAGGCATATAAACCTGATCGAGGCTACTTTGCCGAGGGGGCCGAAGATCCCTCTACTTGGATATTCAAGACGATGTACCAAGATGCGGTCATCGCTCTGCGAATTCTGCACGCTCAGGTGCAAGTGAACGAAGAACAGATTGGCGTGGCGGGAATGAGCCAAGGAGGCGGCATCAGTATTTGGCTAGGCGCTTGGCTTCCATTGGTGAAATCTGTGTGCGCCGACATGCCCTTTATGTGTGGTATGGGTGATTCGGTGCTCAAATACGCCTACCGCTTTCCTCTTAAAGAATTGTCGGATTACATGCATGAGATTCCGATCGGCGAACAACGAGTCCTGAATACGCTGAGCTATTTCGACACGATTTTCCAGGCTGAACATTGCGCCAAGCCGACTCAGATCACCGTGGGCTTAAAGGACCCTTCATGTCGCCCGCCGAACGTCCAGATGGCATATGATGCATTGCCGGGCAAAAAACATCTTGAAACTCTCGATTGGGGTCACGATTGGCATCCCAACATGGTCATCAATACGAAACGCTGGTTCTTCCAGACCATGTGAGGATTTGGGGCGAAGCGCAAGGGTAGGTCCGATTCGCGTCGCACATTTCCCTGCAACGAGATCTTTCGAGATTCCCTCTTCCACAAGGTGGCTCTTTTGACGTCTCGGGAGTCTAAAGGGGCTCGCGACGAGTTTTTCAGCGTTTAGGCGGGAAGCAGATACGAGTGGCCAGATCAATCAAACTTAAAGCTGAAACCAAAGCTGGATTGCAGAGGTTTAGTATTTCGATGATAGCTACTTTGCTCGTTGCACCAATACTACTTGCCAGAGACGAAGCGTGGAGCCAGCCAAACAAGCCCTATCGTATCGTCGCGAACATCTATCAGGTTGGCACCAAGGGCATTGGCTGTTATCTCATTACCTCTCCGAAGGGTCATATTTTGCTTGATGCGGCAACGGAACAAGGCGCGAAGGTGGTTGAGGAAAACATCAAGTCCCTCGGCTTCAAACTAAAGGACGTCAAGTATTTAATCGAGACTCATGCCCATTTTGACCACGTCGGAGGTCTGGCAAAACTCAAAGCTGACACGGGGGCGACAATGGTCGCTATGGAAGCCGACAAATTTGCCTTGGAGCACGGCATTCATGACTCCGATCAAGACTATCAAGCCCCAGAGTTTCCTCCCGTCAAAGTTGATCGGATCATCCGAGATCGTGAGGTTTTAAGCCTTGGGAGGAACGCCTTGACGGCAAATGCAACCCCGGGACACACGAAGGGCGACACGACATGGACCATGACGGTTCGAGATCCGAAAATCAAGAAAGGGAAGCCGCTTAAGGTTCTCTTCTACGCAAGCACAACCGTAGCGGGGAATCTTCTGTTCTCCAATAAGAAGTATCCGCAGATTGTTTCCGATTTTCGTAAAACCTTCGCAAGACTCAAGCCGATGAAAGTGGATGTATTTTTGGCCAATCATCCTGAGTTTGCGGATATAGCAGAAAAGCGGAAGGCTCAGATCCGTGGGAAGGTGGACGCATTTGTGAAACCGGGTGAATTTAACTCGTTTATTCGGGAGTCTGAGCAGGCTTTTGAATCAAAGCTGGCTGAGCACCGGAAGAAGCGCACGTAGCTCTGATGAACATGAGGGGCCCTGATCCACGAAACGAGGAATGGAGTCGCTAAGCAGTCAAAAGAGCTTATCAGGGTGCTCAGTAACACTGACAAACTTGATCTCAATAATTAGAAGATTAAGGCCAATCGCCGTGTGTCAGGGCCACGAAATTTTGATTGAAGCTTTTCGGATTCGCTCCTCTCCTCGTCGGAGAAGAGCGAATTAATGCCTACTACTTCATAGCAGCGTGAAGAGCCGCAGCCGGCTCTAGGATTTCCATGACCCGACTAAGTTTCCATTGAGTTGCCGAATCGCTGAGAGCGTTATCTGGGTCTGGATGAATCTCCAGAAAAAGGGCATCGATTCCCACCGCGATTGCGGCTCGAACCATGGCGGGGATGCTTTCACGAACACCTCCAGTCGCGGTTCCTGCGCCGCCAGGGCGTTGTGCGGAATGCGTCGCATCGAAACAAACTGGCACGCCAAATGACCGCATCACTTCAAGTCCCGGCATATCGACGATCAGCGCATTGTAACCAAAGGTTGTTCCGCGTTCTGTCAACATGATTCCGTTTGAATCAAAGGACTTCAGCTTGTCAACGATGTTCTTCGTGTCATGAGGAGCCAGGAACTGACCTTTTTTCACGTTCACTGGTTTTCCGGTCAGCGCAGCCGCTTCAAGCAAGTCCGATTGGCGACACAAAAAGGCTGGAATTTGCAGGATATCAACGACCTCTGCAACTGGCGCTGCTTGATCTGGCAAGTGAATATCCGTTGTTGAAGGGACGTTAAAGCGAGCGGCCACATTTTCGATGATAGCGAGCCCTTCGTCCATTCCAAACCCACGGATCGATCCACCCGAGGTTCGGTTTGCCTTGTCGAACGACGCCTTAAAAATGTAATTCAGTCCCAAGAGTTTGCACGCTTCGGAGACCATACCGGCGACCTCGTCGCAAAGGCCTTGCGATTCTGCAAGGCACGGACCACCGATGATGGTCAGAGAGCCGTCGCCGATGGCAAAACGGCCCATTGAAATCGGCGTCACTTGGAGACCTTAACCACGACGCTAGCGTCCAAAGATGCCGGAGGCTTGCAAGTCGACTCGTTGCAGATCTGATAAGAAATTTCGAAATTGAAGGTGTAAGCGCCCTTCTTCGCCTTCACCGTTTTTGCGATTTTTGCCTCAAAAGGAATTTTGACTTCGCCTTCATAAACGAGAGTCTCGCTTCCGAACGACGACATCGCTTTTCCAGCCGGATAAGAAAGCTTCGAGAACGTGAAGCCCTTCGTCTTTGATTTTACGGTGAGGGGATTTTCCCATTCGCTCTTCGGAGGATTTTGGTATGCATGCCAGCCTTCAGGAAGGTTTACGGTAACCGTACCTTTGACGACATCCTTCTTCAAGGAATCGACCGTGACTTTGGCGGTGAGCGTTGGCTCTTGCACCGCAAGCGTCAAAAACAGGGAAGCAGCGACGGTAATCATATCTCTATTATGAGCGAACTCAAGTATTAGATGTGCGAAGGATTGGGCGCGTTTCGGTACAAAACGGTATACTGCTGTGTTCAACAAGCCTGGAGTGGTCTCAGCATTGCAACGTCGTAAAAGCTATTATTTCCTTCTGTTCGTCATCGCGATCGCAATTGTGGCGCTGATTGGCGACTTCAAACTGCCCACTAACCTCGGCCTCGACATCACTGGCGGTACGCGTCTCACGTACCAAGTGAATATGTTGCCGGACATGGCGGGCAAGATGACCTCTCAACAAGCCCAAACCCAGATTATTCCGGTCTTGCTCAATCGTGCAAGTGGAATGGGTGCCGCTGAACCGGTCGTCGCGGCCAAAGGCGATGATCAGATCATCGTCGAAATCCCGGGCGAAAAGGATGTCGAGAAAGCGATCAAGCAGATCGGAACGAGTGCCCGAATCGAGTTTTATCACGCCATGACGGTTAACTCGGGACAGGATAGCAACCGTCTCTATCGTCCAGTTGAAGGGACCGACCCAACGAATCCTTCAGTTAGCTTCAAAAACAACAAAACCGGTGAGACGATCAACCCGGGTACTCCCGAGTACGAAAACATGATCAAGGGTTGGTACCTCATTCTTGCGGGTACCGACTTGGCCGATGCAAAGGCCCAACCCCAAGCAGATAGCTATGTTCCTTCGATGGATTTCAACAACGAAGGAACTAAGAAGATGTCCGCTTGGAGTCAACGTTATCTTGGAAAGGAAGAGCCCATTGCGGCAGTTTTGGACGGAAAGGTTCTCAGTATCGCGAACGTTCAACGCGATGCCGACCTCTCAAATAACTGTTACATCAACGGTACATTTTCCAAGCAATACGTCACAAACTTGGTCTCGTTGCTGAACTCCGGTTCACTTCCAGCTGACCTAAAGCTCCTCGGATCGAATGCAGTCAGCCCGACCATTGGTTCGACCGCTTACAATAAGATTCTCACGGCGGGAATTATTTCCTTCGTTGTGATCAGCGTCTACCTGATCGCCTATTATTCCTTCCCCGGTATTGTTGCCTTCCTTGCCTTGTTGCTTTATACAGGGCTTACTCTCGCAACGCTTAAGTTCATCGAGGCAACCTTCTCGCTGGCGGCAATCGCCGGATTTATCCTATCGGTAGGCATGGCGGTTGACGCCAACATTCTCGTTTTCGAACGATTCAAGGAGGAAATGAAGAATGGCAAGCAGCTTCTTCCGGCAATTGAAATCGGATTCAAACGGGCCCTTCCGGCGATTGTCGACTCCAACGCTTGTACGATCCTTACTTCGGTCGTCCTTGCCTCCGTCGGCTCCGGTCCGGTTAAAGGCTTCGCGACAACACTGATCATCGGCGTTGTCATTTCGCTCTTTACGGCCGTGACCGTCACCCGATCCTTGCTGATCTTCTTGGTCGGCTCCGGCATCGGTCACGATCCAAAGTACTTCTCAATCGAACGAGACTGGTTTGGTGGATTTACACGAAACGGCGAGCGGATTCTCCCGATCCTTCAGAAAACAAAGAAATGGTTCGTTATTTCCGCCATTACGGTCGTTTTCGGAGCGATCTTCTGGCCCCTTGGCGGATTCAAGCTTAACGTAGAACTTCAAGGAGGTTCGGAGGCCCAATTCGCGCTGAAGACCGACATCACGAGTAACCAGATCACCGAGAACCTGGAGAAGAATGGAATGAAGGGTTCGACCGTCAAGTTTGCCGAAACCGAAAAAGGCAAGCTCGCGATTATTTCGGTCCCAGCTGAGATTTTTGCCGAGGAAGATAAGCAAGCGGTCGCCGCAAAAACAACTCCTGACTTAAAAGCTCGATCTGAGAAGATCGCCGCTGCCGCCGGCATTCCCGGTGCGGGATTTGAGGGCATTCAAACGGTCGGTCCAACCCTCCAGAAAGAAGTCCAAGTCAGCGCCCTCAAGGGGGTGTTGGGATCCATCCTGCTGATCATTATTTACCTGGCCTTGCGGTTTGGCTTCTCGGTCGGCGGATTTAAGGAAGGCCTTAAATTCGGCGTGTCGGCGATCGGCGCCCTGTTCCACGACGTGCTCGTCGTCATCTTCATGGCTGCGTTCTTTGGCTTTGTATTCAAGTGGGATATCAGCTCTCTCTTCTTGACGGCAATGCTGACGATCATTGGCTTCTCGGTTCACGATACGATTGTCATCTTTGACCGAATCCGCGAAAATCTGCATCATCCAGATGCAGGCGAAGACCTCGAACACCTGATGAACAAGTCGATCACCCAATCGTTCTCGCGGTCGATCAACACCTCGGGAACGGTTGTCGTCACTCTCTTGATCCTGGTCTTCTTTGGAACTCCAAGCCCAGACCTCAAGTTCTTTGTGGTCACGATGCTGATCGGTATCCTTTCGGGAACCTATTCTTCGATCTACAACGCTTCGCCAATTCTCTATCTTTGGGACAAGGCCGTCGTGAAAAGCAAGGGCGAGAAATTTGGTCTCATCGGCTTGGCTCGTGCAGAAAATGTGCGGCTGGCATCCGTTCGGCACGGCGGCGGCAGCACGTCCGTACAAACGGCACCACGCACGGAAGCCAACACAAGCACGAGCGGGCGCTCCTACGGTCAGGTCCGGCGACGGGCAAAGGACAATGTAAAAGACAGCTGGCGCGAAATCGACTAATCGGTCGATTTAAGAATCGAAAAGAAAAACGAGGGTCGCGATTTTCGCCACCCTCGTTTTTCTTTGAAGGATAATGCTACTGGCGGGGTCTTGATACATATGGCCGATCTTACATGGCAAGCAGTTGAAGCATTCGTCGTTCTCCGTCAGGAGGAACGTGTTGCTCAGTTTGACCTCGATTCCATTCGAGAGTACGTCTTCCGCCTGTCGTACGCCTTAACCCTTGACTACACATTAGCCGAGGACTTGGCGCAAGACTGCATGATCAAAGTTTGGCAGCACCGCGACCGACTCCAGTCCCTTGACAATGCCGAAGCCTGGATCGCAAAAGTGGTCACAAATCGCGCCCGGACCTATTGGAAGCGCCGTCCTAATTGGCTTCCACTTCCAAGCACTCTTGCTCAACCAGGTGAACAAGATCCGACGATCATCGAATTGAGGGGACTGATTTCTCACTTGAAACCTGAATTTCGAGATGTCGTCCTCCTCGTCTCGATTTACGGATTCACTTACCCCGAGGTCGCAGAGATTCTGGGAGTCCCCGAAGGCACGGTTTCGAGCCGACTCAGCCACGCAAAAAATGAGCTTCGAAAGAGGTTGACGCCATGAGAAGAATCGAAGAACTCCTTGAGTATTCGAAGGAGAAAGTTCTGACGTCACAGGTACCTCCCAGCCTTTATGCGAAGGCCGAACGACGACGCGCCTATGCCGATTATCTCATTACTGCAGCCGTCGCCATGGGGATCATTCTCGTCTCGACCTCTGGACTCTCGACCAAAGCCAGGATTCCGTCACCAGTTGTGCGTGAATACCTCAAACACGATTTAGTCGCGACGGGTGAATTGAGATGAGAAGCGACCGCCGAACCATAGCCGTATTGTGCGTGGTGATTCTTTGCGGGTTGATCATTGCCCCCTTTCGCAGTTCCATTCTAATGGGGTTTCGTGCTCTTCTCGGTCAAGCAACACTGTCGGGGTTGAGCATGGTCAGCACATCCGACGAATCGAATCCAACAAATTTAGGGGCGTGGTCGTTGCCTGAACCCACCTCGATCAAGAGCGAAAATCGAGACGTCCAAGTTGGATTCATTATTTCCAAAATGCTGCGGAACTGGAATAACCAGGCCAGCCTAGGCAAGGAGGCGATTGCGCCACTCGAAGACTACGTGCGGGCACATCCAGATGACTTGAAGGCCAAAGCCCACCTGCTGAGATTTAGCCTTTCCATCAACAATCTAGAACAGGTTCGAGATAAGGCGTTATTGGGCGCTCAGGCAGAACGGATGGCCATCCTTGCCCATCAGGCCGGGGAGTCGGATCCAAGCAATTGGTACTGGCGAGAGCGAGAGATTCACTTTCTGACCGTGTTGAATCGAACTTCGGAGGCCGAGAAGGTGTTCAGTAAATCCCCATTTCCAACAATGTTCGATGACTTTGTGGACGATGAGGTCCGATGCAAAGAAGCGCTCTATGAATCGACCTACATCGACTTTCCTTCGGGGTGCATCTTCCCAATCTGGGCTGGCACGATTTACCCCCATTACGCGGCACTCTTCCAGATTGATCAGATCGCTCAGAAGTCAAAGAACCCAATTCCTATTCGCGTTGCCGAAATCCATGCCGGAATGGCCATGGTTCGCTCATGTCCCACCTCCATTTCAGCGTTTGCAGGAAGTCGCCTTGTTCGTGCAGGACTATGGATGGCTCGAAAACCATCGCTCGAGTGGAAGAAGTTGGAGAATCTAAGCGAAGAAAATACAGTCAAGGACGCGTTCATCCAGTCAGCAAGTGAATCTGAGTGGAATCATGCCCTCAAGGTTGCTCGCTCCGACATCACCCGGCAATATCTGATGGAAAATGAAGTTTCCAAGCAGTTCTATTTCACCCAATATGGCCCAATCTTGCTCGGTGCAGGGATTCTGACATCATTCTTAGCGTTGCCCGTCTTTATGCTCGTGCGCTCGAAAATCAAATCGATTTCCAAACCTTGGATAGCCTGGTCCATCCTCTTCGCCATGCTGCTCTTAGGGGCGGCTTGTTGGAGTCGTTGGGGCTATTTGATCAACGTCTCCCTCGCATCGAACATGCTGCTTTTGCCCTATATACTTTTGGCGCTTTGGGCGCTCATTGCCACAATTCGCAAAGAGGAAAAGAGTGATCGCCTTTTGGGCGTCCTGCTCGTTCTCGCGGCCCTCGTCGCCGGATGTATGGTCGAACAGCTAAGAGCTGGATCATTTTTGTTCTTGGCAATTTATTCGATTCAACGAAGGAATCCCAAACTCTCGCCGTGGACAACGGCCGCCGCCCTATTCGTGATCTCCTTCCACATGATCGAGAACCTGGCGCTCGCCAGAGGGGACCTCGCGGTGATCGCTGGATTTATCCTCAGTGTGAGTCCGGTACTTTGTCTCACCGCCCGCCCGGTCGAGCCAGATCAGCCTCGTTGGTCGACTTTGGCGATTGGGTTAGTCGCAGTTCTCATCGGCTCATTCGTAACCACTCAATACAACCGAGGCATGGAGATGTCAATGGCCGACGAAATGAAGAAAACTGAAACGATGCGAACAGAGCTCGCCAGGCTATAGCCTAGCTCTCATAATCGAGTTCATGAAGGACCCGGGGGTTTTGCCTCCAACCTTCTTGAACTCGGACATGAAGTTCGAGAAAAACTCTTTGGCCAAGCATCTCTTCAAGATCAATCCGGGCTTCGGTACCGATCTCTTTGATGAATTGGCCATGCTTTCCAAGAAGGATTGCCCGCTGACTATCTTTATCCACGATGATCGTCGCTGACACGTGAGCCAACCCGTCGGGGCGATCTTCCCAACTTTCGACGACGACTGCCGTCGCGTGAGGGACTTCTTGACGCGTCTTGATCAGGATTTTTTCGCGAACATATTCGGCAGCGATAAACCTGGATGATTGGTCCGTATACTCATCGGCGGGATAAAAAGGAGCTCGTTCCGGCAATCGCTCGCAGATCATATCCACGAGTTTCTGCACATTCTCGCCGCGGGTTGCCGTCGTCAACATGTAGTCCTCCGTACCGAACATTTCGCAATACTCTTCAACATGCCGAACGACGTGTTCTGCCTTGAGGTGATCCATTTTGTTCATGCAGAGAACAACCGGAATCGAACCATTGGTACGGACAAGTTTCGCAATTGACTCATCGATTTCGTCGGGGCGGTGGGCCCCATCCACCACGACCAAGATTGCATCGATTCCATCCAAGGCTCCTCGGGCTTGTTCAACCATCGACCGCTGAAGACGGTTATGAGGTTCATGGATTCCCGGCGTGTCGATAAACGCAATTTGGTAGGTGTCGGTGGTCGCAATACCCATGACACGCTTTCGCGTCGTTTGGGGCTTGCTGCTGACGATGCTGACCTTCTGGCCAACAATGCGATTGATGAGCGTACTCTTGCCGACGTTAGGTTGTCCGACGACGGCGACATGTCCAAAACGATGGGCCATTAATCTCGCTTCCTAAAGAGGATATTCAGTTCGACGTCGCCTTTATCCTTCAGTTTTTCTTCACCGGTCGGATCAAAGTCGACCTGTTCGGCAAAGCTCAACTTTCGTTGGCGACGATCGCGTTTGTTGCGTCGGCGTCCCGTCGTTCGCTGTACGGTTTCCGGAGCCAACGAAGCGTCTTCCTGATACGGTTCATCGTCACGCGGACGCAGGAACCATTCATCGATAGCGTCGTCACCTTCGTTCTCGGTCGTCCATTCGCCAAGACGCATGATCGGCACATCGAAGGAGCTCACATCAATTCGGATATTCGACTCGCGAGTCGGCAATTCGTTCATGCGGAGAATGCTTCTCGGGTCCATTTCGAGAATCTGACGAATCTCGTCGGTAGTCCCTACCAAGAACATATGGGTGACGCCATCCGGGGAGGAGAAGCGAATATTTGTCGCATCGACTGCAACCCATTCCGAGGTCAATAGGTTATACGCGCTCCATTTACCGGGCAAGGCAATGGTTCGCTGACCGTCACCCGAGCAGTGTACGGTTAAGAACGGCGGACGGACATGAATAACATCGTCGTGGAAACTCCATACATGCGCACCAGCCTTCTGTGCAAGCGCCCGCAAGAGGCTTGAATTCATGGCCAGTTCGCCTAGGAAGACGCTCGTCCAAGTCTGCTTCGATTCCTCGACCGAAATCTCGCGCATCACAAAACTTGGCAATCCGGTCTGAGTGTATTCGCCAACGACTGAACCATCCTCGGGAACCGCAAAATAAGTAGGCTCGACCGTTGTCTCCGTCTGGATGATATTGCTAGGAAAGGCTTGAGCCAAGACATTTCTTCGATCAAGAATCGAAGTTCCTGCTCGGCTAAAGATCGGCTGTGGGCGAATCGCAATGCCTGTGACTTCTCGTGCCCGTTCGAGCGATTCTCGGCCGTTATCGAAAAGGCCAGCGCTGTAAACCCAGAAGAGCAGCTTGCCGTCCTTATGGAGTCGCTGTTTGATCGCACTTCGGAGATCGGGCCGGATATCCCACGCGTTGAGAAAGACGTAGACTTTGCACTCAGGGAATTTGACTCGGTGAGTCAAGTCGCTCAACAGGTACAAACCATAACTGACGCCCGCTCGACCAATTGCTTCGAGCGATTCTTGTACAAGATTGCCGAAGCTTTCGGTGTCGACGAGATAACCTAACGTCCGCTCATCGATAAACACAGCGACGTCAGGGTCCTTGCAGGTCACCGCCATCGAGCGAATTGCTAAGTCGCGCATTGCTTTTGCGCGTTCCCACACTGAGGCAGCCGTCAGCCAACCATTACCCCACTGATCGCCCCAGCAAACGCCAGTTTGGTGGGCGCATGATCCACCAAAACCACGTCGATGGACCGCCTCAAGGGCTTGGGGCGTCCGGATCGTCGGTGCGCCATACTCGGGTTCGGGCCGGTTGGACAGGGAAGTCTTGAAATCTTCGAGCGAGATAAAGAGCTTTCCGTTCAACGCAAAGCTGTCGATCGGGGCTTCGAAAGATGACACTCCGCCGGGTTGGCGATTTCGGCTACTCGGACTTGCGACGATAAAGTCGATTTCCGGAGTTCGAAGGATCTTGCCGAGCGACAACTGACCAGAATCTGGCCGATAGTTTTGGAACGTCTTGCCGTATCGTGCGCCAACAATGAGTCGCCCCTCAGAGGCTTCTTTCACCGCGTAGGCGAGGTCAGCGATGCGTCGGGCCGTAAGATCACTTAAGAAAAGGTAGTAGTCAACAACGGGTCGTTCCTTTCGATCCATTTCGATCAGCCGCGTCGATCGATTCTTGCGATGAATATCGGGGACGCGTACACCCTCGAAGTCAGCCGTGCCGTTGAACCACGACGCCCTCAAAAGTACTTCGTCGCCTTGATAGCGTTCCCGCACCCACTCGCGGAATTTCCGCTTGCTGGCGATTGAAATGTCAAAACCGTGCTCCTTGGCGATCAGCCAACCATCTTTGTCAAGATCAAGTCCAAGGATGTGGTTTGCTTGGGGGAGGCCCAACAGGCTCTTCGAGAACTTTCGAACGAGATTCTCGACGTGACTCCAGAATTTGTCATCACCAAGACTGGGTTCGGCAAGGTCACCGTTCGAATCGCGATAGACGCCCTCGGGGAAGTCGATTTCCCAACCCTTGGGGGCGACCAAGTCCAGATGGAAAACAACCTGGGCCTCGCTATCGATCTTCACGATTCGAGCTAAGAGGATTCGGCACTTTTCGAGAAGGCCGTCGAAGTGATGTTGGTCACATACTGCCTCGACACCAATTGCAAACACGTGGATTCCGGCTTCGGAAGCCTGGCGAATCTCTTCGAGAACCGTGTTAATTCGATCTTCATCGGGCGGAGCCGCATAAAACCAGAAATTAGGATAGACACGAGTTTCGCGAACGAGCGTCGGCACACCATTTCGAATAACGACCTGAGGGGCATCCTCGGGAATGTCAATGAGGGCCCGCGGCGGAATGACGACCTTTTCAGGCTCGCGCTTCGTTGGAGCTTCCGTCACTTTTTGATTGGAGAGCTTTGGCTTCGGTTCGCTCGGGGCAGCCCTTTCGCGCATTTGCACGACAACCATTTCACCGTCGTCGTCAAACTCAAACGAAGCCGTCGGTTCGTATTCTCGAACTGGCATTGCTCCTTCGTCGTCGGATCCGCGAGGTTCTCGAACAACCTCCGGCTCGGCAGTTGGGCGGGCCTTCGGCTCGGGCCTGGTTCTCGTTCCCGGTTTTCGCCGACTATTTTCGGCTGGTTGCGGCGTTTTCGCTGTAGCCGGACGCACTTCGGGTTTGGCTTCCGTCGTTCGAACTCGAAATGAAGGAATCGGAAGCTCTTCATCCCAGTGGTCGTCCGCGGGCGCCGTCGGCTTTTCGACCGTCGATGTTGAAACGGCTTTGAGCCTTCCTAAGCGAGGCTTTGGCGTCGTGACGCTCTCAGGTTGCCTTGAAACGGGCTCTTTCTTAGGTTCCTCAGCGGGCTTCGTCCGAAAAACTAAGCTCACGCCTTCGCCGAGAATGCTTTCCAATTCGTTGGAGAGGTTATCGGCGATAGGCTCGGCGGCTTTCTTTCGGGTCGTGGGCTTCTTAGCCTTTACTTCGAGATTGGAAATCGGTTGATCGGTGGTCTTCTTCCTTGGCATGACTGTGCTCAATTTGATTGAGGACCCACTCCAGCAGGTCCTTGGGAGTTGAGAAAATGTAATCGGGGGCTTCGGCGAGCAGGTCTTCCTTCTTGCCCGCGCCGTACAGAGCGGCGCCGCAGCGAATTCCTGCCGACTTGGCACATTTGAGGTCAAAAATCGAATCGCCGATCAAGACGCAGTTCTCCGGCGCGACACGTAGTCGCTCCATCGCGAGAAAAGCGCTTTCGGCATGAGGCTTGGGGTTCTCGACATCCGACGCGCAGATCGGTTCATGAACGGAATCCCAAGCGGAAAAACGTGTACTCAGAATGCGAAGCTCTTGGGCGTTACGACTCGTGACGAGCGCAATTTTGATTCCCGCTTTTTCAGCAAGTTTCAAACCTTCCACGGCTTCGTCAAATTCATATTCTAAGTGGTTATGGGCCTCGTAACGTTCGATCGTATATGCGATCATCTCATCGAGTTCTTCTTGAGACTTCGGCGAACAGCCAAAAAGCGTCATTTGGTGCGTGAGAGGTGTGCCGATCAGGGCCAGAATCTCATCGTCCGACGGACGTCGGTCGCCATACTTTTCAAAAGCATCGCCCAGACCAGCGACGATCATCGTTAGACCGTTTAAGAGGGTTCCATCGACGTCGAAAAGGATAGCCTTTACTGGTTCGTTGGAATCTTGCACCCGCACCTATCAATTATGGCTTATTTCGAGAATTCCTTGCCGAGCCCTAATGAAAATCAGACATGACCCAATACTCAAACAAGGATGGACCTACGTCTTATGTTAGATGGAGGGGCTGCACCGCCAGCTCCACCTGGAAAAGGAAGCGAGCCGCCTCCCGAGCCCGAAGAGTTCTCAAAAACACTTCAGAAGGCACAAGGAGAGGACGAGACTCCCGGAGAAGTCGCAGTGAATGAGCCGAATGCTCGCCTGCAAAAACTGGACTCCAAGGAGAAAACGACTGGAAAAGAAATTCCGGTGTCGGTTCTTGTCGAGCAAATTGCCATTATTCCGGTTCAGATTGCGGCGCCTCAACAGGCAATCGCATTGAGTGTAACGGCTTCCAAAGACTCCAACCCGGACGCCGTCAAGGCACCGGTCAAATCAGATTGTCAGGAGCATACGCCCCTTTTGGATTCGAAGAAAGGGAAGTCCGATACGGATAGCCTCCTCGCGAATCTTATTTCAGGGAATCAGGCCATTGCAGCCGTCGTGGCGCAAACGGACCAAGTTGCCCCGACTCCGCAATCGTCCAAGACGGACACATCAAGCCAATCCGCAACCCAAACCATTTCGAAGGAGATTTCTGGGCAGCTTAACATCACGTCAGTCAAGTCGACGACCGGAGCGGCGATCACTCAACAAGCTTCGACGGCGATCAAATCCGACGTGAAAGCGGATGCCGCGAAGCCAGTTGCCAAGTCCGATGCGAAGTTTAGCCTTGAAGCAACTTCTCAGGATTCCACGGCTCAGGTTTCAAAGGATTCGAGCTTCGGTCGGGATGCAGATGGCGACACTCAGTCGGATTCTAAACAAGATCAATCGTCGAATCAAACTCAACTCACTTTTGCGGGAACAACGGAGATGAAAAAAACCAGCGATGTTGACTCAACCAACTCAACGGGCAATCAGCAGCTCACAACCGCCGACCGACAACGCGTCGTCGATACGCTAACCAAGCGAATCGAGGAACTCAGCGTTCGAAGCGTTCGGAGTGAAGTGCGAGTTGAGATGCAGCCCGCCGAACTTGGCTCGGTTGTGGTCAATGTTCGAAAGGGCCTCGAAGGCATGACAGCAACCCTGACTGCCAGTAACGAAACCCTTCGACAGGCACTGCATGAATCACGAAACGATCTCGCCGGGACGCTTGCCGACCGCAACGTCGGCCAGGTGCGAATCGAAGTCCGTAGCGCAAATGCTGACACCATGAATATGGGCCAGCAGTTTTCGCACGCGAATTCCCAGCAAAGTCAAAACCATCAGCAACAACAGCATCGGCAAGCGACGGCAAACTTAATGGCTGCACGCCAGTCGACTGCACCTGAGACTTCTTCCACTCAAACCGCTCCTTCACCCCGAAGGACCTCGACCACCTCATTCGACATGGAGATTTAAGATATGAGTACTGTTTCAAGCGTTGACCCAAATGCTTATTACACGTCGCCGGCGCCTAAAAAGAGCGAAGGCCTTAATATGGATACTTTTCTGCGATTGCTAACGGTTCAGTTAGCAACCCAGAATCCACTTGAACCAATGAAAGATAGCGATATGTTCGCTCAGATCTCGCAATTGGGTCAAGTTCAAGGAATGCAAAACCTTCAACAACAAGGTGATTTTACAAAAGCACAATCGCTTATCGGCCAAGTTGTTGACTCGGTAACCGATAGCGCGTCCGGCACTCAATCAATTACCGGCACGGTAACAGGCGTCACGATCGATTCGGAAAAGAACATCAAATTAAATATCACTCAATCGGACGGAACTAACTCGGTAGTGTCGCTCGATTCGATTCAAAATATCTATGGAGCGGCCAAAACCAGTGAGGGTCCGATTCCGGCTGACTACGCATACTTGATCGGCAAGCAAGTTTCCGGAAAGAATGGGACGACGGACGTCAGCGGTCAAGTCACGGGACTGGCGACGTCGAATGGTATCATCATGGCTGACGTCGTGAACTCGGAGGGAGTCAAGCTACAACTCCCAGTGGGACAAATCACCACGATCAACTAAGGCAATCCGTGGACAAGATTCAAAACTCACGAATATCCGATCTGCTCAACAGTCAGCAGCCCACTCAGGCCAAACCGAATGTTTCGGACTTGAGTGAGTTCAATTCAATCCTTCAGGATCGTCTCAAGGTTAGCAGTCACGCACAAACTCGCCTTCAGAGTCGAAACATCGATCTCGATGCCTCGGCATGGGACCGAGTCATGAAGGGCGTCGATAAAGCTGCGGCAAAAGGTGCCAAGGAATCACTCGTTCTTGTCGACAATGCTGCCCTTGTGGTGAGCATTAAAAACCGCACCGTGATCACAGCTGTTGACAAAGAAAGCTTAAAGGATAACGTTTTTACAAATATCGATAGTGCAATTGTAGTTTAACACTACAAAAAATTGAATATCGACCGACTAATATTTTAGTGATATAGGCTGGACTCTGGACTGATCTCTTGAGAAGCCTGAAAGCAAGTCGACCATTTGCTTTCAAATCACACGGACCAACAACAAAGGGATTAACAGAGAAATGCTACAAGCTATGCTATCCGGCGTTGCGTCGATCAAAGCGCAACAGTCGCGAATGAATGTCATCGGAGACAACCTCGCCAACGTCAACACAACGGCATTTAAGGGCTCACGAGTCAGTTTTGCCGAAATGATGTCGCAAACCGTCCGAAGCGCCTCGGGTGCAACCTCGTCTCGCGGCGGCGTCAACCCGATTCAATACGGACTTGGCGTGTCGGTGACTTCGACCGACGTGAACAGCGCTCAAGGCGCCCTCAACCAAACGAACAAGTCAACCGACCTCGCCATTCAAGGTAACGGCTTTTTCATGACTTCGAATGCGAATCGCGTGGCCTATACTCGCGATGGTTCGTTCCAAGTTGATACCCAAGGCTTTCTGGTTCAGTCGGCTACCGGAGAACGTGTTCTCGGTTGGCAGGCGAACGGTCAGGGTGTCATTGACACGACCCAATCCGTTACTCCAACAAGCTACGTTTCAATTCCCAACTCTCTCAACTCTGTTAAACAAACGTCGAGCGCAACCTTCGCAGGAAACCTGAATTCGTCTGCCGTTTCGACCGATTCCGTCACGACTTCGGTTCGCGTCTACGATTCGCTTGGTGGCGCCCACGATATTAACCTGGTCATGAAAAATCACACCGTCCCACCCGGATCAGGTGCCCCTTCTGGTGCTGCGTCAAGTTGGGATTGGGAAGCTTGGGAAGGAACCCCAGGAACGGGCACCCTTCTTGGCGATAGTGCAACAACCGGCAACACGCCGATCTATTTTGATAGTAACGGCAATCAGATTTCTGGCCTCTCAGGTGGTGCCATGAATAAAGTCACGATCAGCCCGGGTGCAACGGACGGATTCCAGGCATTCAACGTGGACATGAACTTCTCGCAAATCACGCAGTTGAATGGTGCATCACAGGTGAACGCGACAGATCAGGACGGGTTTGCTCCCGGCAGTTTGGAGTCCTTTGCAATCTCCCAAGACGGTGTCATCACTGGCATCTTTACCAATGGCTACACACGCCCCATCGCCCAAATCGCAATGGCATCGTTTAGCAACCCAGAAGGCTTGGAGCGGCAAGGTAACAACCTATATATTGCGACAGACAACAGCGGTCGCCCGTTGGTTGGCACTCCGCGAACCAACGCCCGGGGATCGATTAGCGCAGGATTTCTTGAGCAGTCGAACGTTGACATCGGATCAGAATTTACGGACCTCATTGTTACCCAACGCGGTTTCCAAGCAAACACGAAAGTTGTCACCACGGTTGACGAGCTCCTCCAAGATCTCATCAACATGAAGCGATAAGCTTCGTCTTTCGAGTGGAAATAAGGGGATGCTTGGTCGGCGTCCCCTTTTGTCTTTGCGGGGTACATAGGTATTCTCATCAGCATGACCAGAGAAGTCGTTTCAACTTCCGATGCCCCGGCCGCGATCGGGCCTTACAGCCAAGCCATGAAGGCTTCTGGCAATTTTTACTTTATGAGTGGGCAAATTCCTCTGCGGGCCGATGGAACGCTCGTTGATGGCGATGTTCGAGAACAAGCCACCCAAGTCGTTGAGAATATGAAGGCCGTCCTCGCTGCCGCTGGACTCGATTTCTCAAATATTGTCAAAACCACAATTTTCTTGTCGTCGATGGACCATTTCGTAACCGTCAACGAAGTCTACGGAGCGGTGATGGGTCCTGTTCCCCCGGCCCGATCAACTGTTGCCGTGGCCGGTTTGCCACGTGGCGTCGATGTCGAGATCGAAGCGATCGCCGTTTTCTAAATGAAAACCGTTATTTCGGTCAGCCTTGGCACGAGTAAGCGTGACAAGAAAGAGGAAGTGGAACTCCTCGGCGAAAATTATTTGCTTGAACGGCGGGGAACCGACGGCGATATGAAACGCTTCGGCGAGCTGTTTTGCGAACTCGACGGAAAAGTCGACGCCCTTGGCGTCGGCGGCGCCGACATCTATCTCGTGGTTGAGGATCGCAAATATGCTTTCCGCGAGATTTTGAACCTTGTTAAGAAAGTCAAAACAACGCCCGTGGTGGACGGCGGTGGCCTAAAGCACACGCTTGAGCGAGAAACGATTCGCTCGCTGCAAGCCAGCGGCGCGATTGATTTCTCAAAATCGAAGGTCTTGCTCGTCAGCGCCGTCGATCGTTTTGGAATGGCCCAGGCTCTGCATGAAAGCGGTGCCTCGGTCGTCTATGGGGACTTTTTGTTTGGCATTGGGCTTCCGATTCCAATTCGCTCTTATGGGGGAGTGAAAACGCTTGGAAAAATCCTCCTTCCAATCATCACCAAGCTGCCATTCAAATGGTTCTATCCGACTGGCGAAAAGCAAGAAACGCGCACGCCAAAGTTTCCCAAGTTCTTCCAAGAGGCCGATGTCATTTGTGGCGACTGGCACTACATTCGCAAGTTCATGCCCGACGAACTAAAAGGGAAGACCATCATCACCCAAACGCTCCGAAAGGCTGACCTGAAATTCCTTCAGGGCGCTGGTGTGACGACGGCGTTCACCACAACCCCGGTCATCAATGGCGAAACGTTTGCCACCAATGTGATGGAAGGGGTGGTCGTCGCACATCTTGGCAAGCGACCCGAGGATATCACTCCACAAGAATATCTGGATGTTCTCGACAAACTCGGCTGGAAACCGAATCGCATCGACCTCACTCAGGCGTAAGGTAACTTAGGGAACATTCGTGCATCGATTCGCATTTGTCATCCATCCCATCAAGCCCAAGGACGCGGCGAGGAAATATCCCATCGCCAAATACATGCCGGATTGGCTGATCGAAAAATTCTACGGAAGTAAGAAGCCTTTTATTGGTTCGCACATCACCGGAGTCGAAAGCAAAACGGGAGCAAAAACGGAAGGAATCTTCATTATTTGCCCATTGACGCCGGATATGATGCTGCATAAACTTCCGTTGGAAGTCGTGTATGACAAATTAAGCTACTGCGCGGAATTGGCAAAGGCCGAGGGCGCGGAAATTATGGGCTTAGGAGCCTTTACCAGCGTCGTGGGAGATGGTGGTGTCACCGTAGCCCAACGTTCCCCAATTGCGATCACGACTGGCAATAGCTACACGATCGCGACAGCGATTCAAAGCTCGATTAAGGCTTGCAATCTGGTAGGCATCGATCCTGCCAATTCAACCTTGGCGGTCGTGGGAGCGACGGGCTCAATTGGGAGAACGTGCGCTCAGATGCTTTCGCCTCAGTTTCAACACACCATCGCGGTCGGCCGCGATCCAGAGCGGACGCAAATCGTGGCCGACGAATGCGTTCGAACCGAGGCATCCGTAGACGTTTCTTCCATTCGAGCGGCAGATGTCATCATCACCGTAACCTCAGCGGGCGCGGACCTAATCTTCCCGGAGCACCTCAAACCAGGCGCAATTGTTTGTGATGTCGCTCGGCCACGCGATGTATCGGTCATGGTTGCTCAAAAACGGCCAGATGTGCTGGTGATCGAAGGAGGAGTCGTCGCGGTGCCTGGAAATGTGGACTTCGGGATGAGTTTTGGATTCCCACCGAAAACGGCCTTCGCTTGTATGAGTGAAACGATGATGCTCGCGTTAGAAGGGAAAATCGAGAACTTTACGCTCGGAAAAGAAGTATCCGTCGCGCAGGTTCAAGAAACCATTCGATTGGCCGATAAGCATGGATTTGAGTTGGCCGGGTTCCGCTCATTTGAAAAGGCAGTGTCCGATGAAGCAATTGAGCGTGCCAAGGCCGCGCGATTTTCCGCTCTTACCCAAGCCCCTGCATAAATACCGTAGCGGCAGATTTCGCAGAGCGTCGAAAGAGTAGGGAAAATATGGTTTCGGCGCTCGCCTCCTTTTTGATCACCTCATCCTTTCAGATTCCTTCAAATGCAAAGAAGGACCGCGGCTACATAGCCGCGAAGATCGCCACTCCGTACGGCGGAATTACGGTTTATCTCACCAATGACATGGCGGGTGGCGACTTGGTCACGGGCGCGGTATTCGCTGATAATGGAGCCAGCGAACTCAAAGGTCTCAAAATCGACATCGGAGGCAGTCATGGTGTGTCGGTCCCCAAAACGAAGTTCTATCAATGGCATTTGCCGCCGGCATCTTCAAATCAGCTATTGATGACGGTCTTCTCTCAAGACGGTACGTTGTACGGCACGTCGCGAATTCCGATCACACCTTTGCCGCAAGGCGTCGATGCCTTCACTTTTCCCAATTTTGTTCAAATTGGGCGCCCGGCGGTCGTCTATGGTCCATTCGACGGCGATGCAACCACCACGCGAATCTCGCTTGGCAGTGCAATGGCCTCGGTTCTTGCAGAATCTCCTCGATCCGCAGTTATTTATGTGCCTTACGACACAGTTCCCGGAGCGACGAAAACATTTCTTGAGAAAGGGAAGGCACAAGCCGGTACCAATATACGAGCGATTGGGGTTCAGCTTTCATGTCCAAAATCGAACCTGAAGCAAGGTGAACAGACTTCAGTCTCCGTAGATGTCCAAGGTTTGGTCGGACTCAACGAAGTCACCGTGCCATTTATCCGGGTTGAAAATTTAACACCAGACACTCTGGATTTGAGCGGACAGGCAATCCATCACATTATTCCAAAAGCTTCGAAGGAAGGGACCTATCACCAAGAGTTCAAGGCGACCAGCAAAATTACCGGCAGCTTTTTGATTACGACGTTCGTCGAACCGGGGGCAGGTATTCCAGTACTTCCCAAAATACGCGACTAGAATCAACAAAAAAGCCCTTCGTTTGGAAGGGCTTTTTTGCGCATTTACTCTAGATTGTGTTAGCTTTATGGGCAGACTTGTCCGCCCGGCATGGGAGACGGGTACCATTTTTCGCCAAACTGGTAAGCGCTTGGGTTCAAAACATTACCAATCTTTTGATACTTCGAGTGTCCATCAGCATAGGCGTAGTTTGCGCCTTGGGTGTGTCGTTCCCAATTTACACGAACAATATCGTTTTTGTCGTTGGTGTCATTCGCAAGGTGATACATTGCCTGTTCTTTGGTCCAGTACGCATAAGTACCGGTGCCTGGCTTGCCGTTACCGGTGTAGCTGACAATCGACCATTGTGGGCAAGGCTGCGAAGGATTGAATCCGCTAACGCCCTTATGGGGGCCAAGAACCGTACCGTTCGTCAGCTTGTTTCGTCGCTCAGTAATGAGGATCAAGTTGGCCGGTTGATCGAATGAAGTCATCGAAACAGGAAGCCAGTCGTGCGCCGGAACGAGGTTATAGTTCGGGATGTACGAATATTTCAGAACCATCCAGTCGCAATACATATGGCCGCTTGCATCAAGCTTGCCAATATCGGCGATCGTTGGACAAGGGTACTTAGGCACCTGAGGATCAGAATCCGACGGACACTTAAAGAGATCCCAGTTCTTCATGTATGGCATGAGGTTGTAGGTCCATTGAATCTGGTAAGTATCGCCAGGATTGATCGGATTCGGAGTAATCGTTCCTTCCCAGCTCGTTTGGGGAAGTGTATCGTCGCTGTCGCTAGCGTACATATAGAAAGCCGTTCCAATTTGCTTGGTTCCGCTCAAACACGCTGTCTTCTTCGCAGCTTCCTTTGCTTGCGCAAAGACCGGGAAGAGAATCGCCGCGAGAATGGCAATAATGGCAATTACCACGAGAAGTTCAATCAACGTGAATGCTTTTCGCATGGGTTCATGATGGGAACGTTATTGTTAATGGAGTGTTAACTCTTAACTTTCTTAACAAAGCCTACAATCCATTGTTAAGACTTAACATTCATTTAATAATATTCCCCAACAGATTTAGCAGGTTTGAGTCTGAGAAACACGAAAATGCCCTCGGATTTTGCTAAACCGAGGGCATCGATAGAGGAACGTTTAGAATGAAACCTTAACCGACTTGCGAGCTTCTGGCTCGTCGAGTTCGAAGAGCTCTTTCGATTTGAATCCGCCCATTCCTGCGAAGATGGAAGCGGGGAACTGCTCGATCTTGGTATTCAAACGCGTTACCGAATCGTTGTAGTATTGGCGGGCGTAAGCCACCTTATTTTCCGTACTCTTGAGCTCTTCTTGCAGCGAGAGCATGTTTGCGCTCGACTTGAGGTCGGGATACGACTCCGCAACGGCGAAGAAACCGTTCAGTGCGGAAGTTACCTGGGCATCGGCCGAGGATTTTTCGCCAACCGATCGGGCGCCGAGAGCAAGGTTTCGTGCTTGAATGACCTTCTCAAGGGTTTCCGACTCAAATTTCATGTAGCCTTTAACCGTTTCAACCAGATTCGGAATCAGATCATAACGTCGCTTTAACTGCACGTCAATTTGGCTTAACGCATTATCGCAGTCTCTTCGAAGCGCGACCAAGCTGTTGTAGATGCCAATGCACACGACAACGAGGAGCACGAGAAGAACAATGAGAACAATCAGTACGGCGGCCATTTTTTAGGTTCCAGTAGTCAATACGATATAAGTGTCAGTTCGGTTTCGGTTTCTTTTCCAGTTCGATCTCATTCGTATCGGTTGGGCTCTTGTAATAGAGCCTTCCTTTTTCGAGGCGAAGTGCAAAGGTGCTCGCTTTTTTTACTTGATCGGACTGTCCCTCCAACGGACGATTGAGAATTTTAACCACTTCAAGGTGAATATCGTTACCCGATTGGGTCCAATTGCCTTCAAACGGCACGCCTCCATCGATCAACACAAACGTATCATCGGTCTTGAGGTCGAGATTAACCGCCGCAACCGCACGGGCCACTGCCTCGCTGTCAAGTTTGAGTGCCTTCCAATCACGATCGCCCTCCCATTTCCCGTAGAGTTCCGAATTCCGAGAGCAGCCTGCGAGTATGAGAGCGCACGCGAAAGATATACTTACGACAATGCCCGCTTTCACACCTGAAGTCTACTCCTCGATGGGTCTTAACGACAGCGAATATCAACTCATCACAGAACTTCTCGGCAGAGACCCTTCTTATACAGAACTCGGCATGTTCGCCGTGATGTGGTCCGAGCACTGTGGATACAAATACAGCCGTCCGGTTTTGGCTCGCTTTAAGAAATATAAAGAAGCCATCGAAGGAAGCGGACTGGAAAATGCAGGCGTCGTGCCGATCGGCGATGGACTCGGGGTGACGATGAAGGTGGAATCACATAACCACCCGTCCTACGTGGAACCCTATCAGGGCGCTGCGACTGGAGTTGGAGGCATTATTCGGGACATTTTAACCATGGGAGCCCGTCCGGTTGCGATGCTTAACTCGCTTCGATTCGGACCGCTCGAAGATGGAGCCGCACCCGACGAAGTGGTCAAAAAGAATCGATACCTCTTCGAGCACGTTGTCGAAGGAATCGCAGGATATGGCAACTGCGTGGGCGTTCCTACGGTGGCGGGCGAAGTCAACTTCCACCCCAATTACAGTGGGAACCCGCTCGTGAACGCGATGTGCGTTGGCGTGCTCAAAATGGATGAGGTCACAACCGCTGCAGCCAGCGGAATTGGAAATCCCGTGCTCTATCTTGGATCTTCGACCGGGCGCGATGGCATCCACGGCGCGACCTTTGCATCTGAGAGTTTTGGTGAAGACAGTGAAGCGAAGCGACCAAACGTCCAAATCGGCGATCCGTTCGCTGAAAAGCAGTTGATCGAAGCCACTCTTGAAGCCCTCCAAACCGGCGCGATCGTGGCGATTCAGGATATGGGTGCCGCCGGTCTCACGTGTTCGACGATTGAAATGTCGTCTCAGGGCGGAGTTGGAATGTCCGTCAATCTCGACTTGGTACCGATGCGCGAAAACGACATGAGCGGATATGAACTCATGTTGAGCGAGAGTCAAGAGCGGATGCTGGCGGTTCCACAAAAGGGAAGAGAGCAAGAAGTCATTGACGTTTTCCACAAGTGGGGCATCCACGCGGTCGTCATTGGACATGTCACTGACGACGGTTTGGTGACCGTGACACGAAACGGCGAAATCATCGCTCAAGTGGATCCCACGCTCCTGACCGACCATTGCCCGGTCTATCACAGCCCGCAGGAAGTTCCGGACTATTTCAAGCAAGCGGCCCAATTCGATCCCGCCACCCTTTTGGAGGCCGATCCTCACGAGGCTTTGCTTAAGTTACTCGCAAGTCCAGACATTACGAGTAAGCGGTACGTTTACCAACAGTACGACCAGCAGGTGCAAACGCAGACGGTTCACAAAGCCGGTGCCGCCGACGCGGCGACCATCGCGCCAAGCGGCTCACAAAAGGCGTTTTCGGTCAAGATCGACGGAAATTCGCGGTGGACACGTCAACATCCACGACGCGGCGGTCAGCTCGCCGTTGTCGAAGCCGCAAGGAACGTCGCCTGTACTGGGGCAAAGCCCGTCGCAGTAACCGACGGACTCAACTTTGGCAGTCCGCAACAACCTCACGTCTATTGGCAATTTGCCGAGGCCGTCGAGGGTATTGCCGAGGCCAGCGAAACGCTTGATACTCCGGTTATCAGCGGAAACGTCAGCTTCTATAACGAAAGCGAATTGGGCGAAATTCCGCCGACTCCGATGATTGGAATGCTAGGCATTCTCGAGACAGCAAGCGATGCAATTGGGATGAGCCCCCGATGTGGTGAAAGCCTGATACTGCTGAAAACGCCCATCGAGGTTTCGAATCAGCAGGGCATTGGTGCGAGTTCCTTTCTTCAGGTCATTCACGGCATTGAGGATGGCTATCCTGAAGCGCCGAATCTTGAAGCCGAAAAGAACCTTTGCTCGCTGCTTGCCAATTTAGGCAGCCAAAAACTCATTTCGTCGGCTCACGATGTCAGCGACGGCGGCATTGCGGTTACGCTAGCCGAAATGGTGATCGCGTCGGGCAATGGTCTATCCTCATCGATCCCTTCGGTGTTGAGTGCCTTCGCAGAATTGCCAGGTTACGTGGTGGTTGGTACCGAGAATGAAGAACGCGTTATCGAAGAGGCAAAAAAAGCGAATATTCTTGCTGAGGTCATTGGAAAGGTGAGCGAGAACCCTGAATTGAAGCTAGAAATAGCCGGAAATACCCAAAATTGGCGCCTTTCGGAGCTTAAGTTAGCCTTCGAAGGTACCTTCGCAGTCTTACTCAAATAGCGTTCTATCAATTGATTGGCATAAAATATGATGATTAAGGAGACGAGATGAAAATAGCGATGCGATTATATGTGGCGGCACTTCTGGCAATCGCAGTGGGTACAGCTTTTGCTCAAAGCACTGATGACAGTGCGTACAAGCAGCGAGTAGCTGATGCGGCTGCAAAGTACAAGAGCGGAAATGCTTCCGAAGCTATGTCGGAGTTCATGAAGCTTTATGGCGAGAACTCGAAGAACGCCGACGTCAATTCTTGGCTCGGCTTCCTTCACTTGAGGAATAAGGAAGCAAAGAAAGCCATTCCTTTCCTTGAGCAGGCAAAAGAACTCAACCCTGGCGACCTTGAGGTTTTGAATAACCTAGGCAACGCCTATCTGCTCGATGGACAAAAAAGCAAGGCGCTGTCAACTTACCAAGCGCTGATCAAGCTTGACTCCACCCGGTTTGAAGCCTACTACAACGCAGGCAACATCTACTTGGATGACAAGAAATTTGGTCAAGCCGAGGGAAGTTTCACCCATGCGCTCAGTCTCCGCAAGAATTCGGCTCAGGTTTATAACAACCTGGGTGTTGCACAAGAAGGTCAAGGCAAACTCGATAAAGCTGCGGGATCCTTTGGAAAAGCTTCTGACATCGAACCGGCGAACGAAGCCTATGCCCGAAATGCTGGCGCAGTCGCCTACAAGGGTAAGGATTATGCAACAGCGATCACCTACCTTGAGCGCGCTCTGAAAGACGGCAATCGCGACAAGAACATCGTTCTCGCCCTCGGAGAGTCTTACGATAAAACTGGTCGCAAGGCCGACCTCGTCCGACTTTACGACGATTACCAAGAGTCCTTCGCGGGTGACGCCAAGTATTACTACAATTTGGGCGTCATGAAGAAGCAGAACAAGGATTTCGATGGTGCCGAAGAAGCCTTCCAAAAAGCCTTGTCGATCAATTCGAACGACGCTAGTTCGCTCAACAATCTTGGTGTCATCCAATTCAACAAAGGTGACTACAGTGCCGCACGGGCATCCTTTGAGAAACTGATGGCAATTGAGCCTTCTTACCAAAATAAGAAGAACTTTGCCGCTGCAGCGTCTCGTGAAGGCGACTACCGAGCGGCGATGCCGGTGTGGTCGGATCTTCTCCGAAGCAACTCGAACGATCAGGAAGTTCGGTTGCTTTTGGCCGATGCCCTCTACGACTCTGGTGATACGAAAGCAGCAATGGTCATGTACAAGCAGATCCTTGGCGCGAAGCCGAATAGTGCGACTGCACTTGACGGCGTCGGACGCTGCCATCTGCGAGATGCGAACTATGCCGCTGCAGAAGCTGCACTTCGAAGCGCATTAAAGGCAGACAATTCTTACGTACCAGCGTACAATAATCTTGCCGTGGTTCTTGAAAAGATGAATAAGCGATCTGAAGCGATTGCCCTTCTTGAGAAAGCCGCGAGTATGGATGCGAACAACACCGACGTTCAGAAGAATCTGAAGCGGATGCGTTCGGCAGGTTAATTGCACGTAGCTCTCGTTGTCAATTTGCATCGCGACGATGCCATCGAAGCCGCCCGAGGGGCGGCTCGTTGGCTATATGAGCATGCAAATGTCGACGTGGTTTCCGAAGATATTTCGGCTAACCGGCTCGAAGTCCAAGGCGTCCCCCGCGACGAAATCGCACAAGCCGACCTGGTGATCGCCTTTGGCGGTGACGGAACGATCATTCGTGCGGCTCATTTATGTTCTGAAATTGGAACCCCAATTCTCGGCGTTCACTTTGGACGTTTCGGTTTTGTCACCCAATGCACCCCTGAAGAAATCGGCTGTGCTCTCAGCGCTTTTCTCGACGGAGAGCACTCCGTTGAAAAGCGGATGATGTTGGAGACCGATCTTATACGCGGCGAAAAGACGGTTGCAACGATCCATACGCTCAACGAGTCCATCCTTCAACGCATCATCACCGACCGGATGCTGACGTTTGAGGTTGAGGTCAATGGGCATCATCTGACTTCCTATCCCGCCGATGGCGTCATGGTTTCGACTCCGACCGGGTCCACTGGCTACAACTTGTCTGCTGGAGGTCCGGTTGTCGATCCTACGGTCGAGGCTCTGATTCTTGTTGCGCTTGCGCCCCACACACTTTCGGCTCGGCCATTGGTTTTGCGAGCTGATAGTGTTGTTCGCCTTAAGCTTGATACGGGTGGTGACGCCGTCTTGAGTGGCGACGGTCAGACCCGTCTTCACCTTTTGCCGGGTGACTTTGTCGAAATTCGACGTTCTACGCGCACAACTAACCTCGTGACCATTCAAAATGAAGACTTCTTGCACAAGCTCCGAGATCGTCTCTTCTGGAGCCAAAGCATTATAGGGAAAGACATTGAGCGCTGATACTGTCCTGTCCGTCCAAGACCTTAAGGTCACCTACCCGGTTCACGGTGGTGAAGTTCGGGCTCTCGACGGCGTCTCTCTCGATATCGAAAAAGGTGAGATCGTGGCCGTGGTTGGCGAAAGCGGCTGCGGAAAGACTACGCTCGCAAAAGCGGTTCTAGGACTTCAAAAGACTTCAGGGGGAACCATCCGTCTTATGGGTGTTCCGGTCGAAGGAACGACGCGCGACATGGCAAGCAAAGTCGGCATGGTTTGGCAAGACCCTTACGCATCGCTAAACCCTCGCTGGACGATCAAGCAATCGATGTCTGAGCCGGCCGTTCTTGCCCGACAGACCATGAATGTCGCTGAACTCATTCAAGAAGTTGGGCTCGATGAACGATTTACCGATCGATATCCTCACGAGCTCAGTGGAGGTCAACGTCAGCGGGTGGCGATTGGCCGCGCCTTGTCACTTGAGCCGCCGCTCATCATTTGTGATGAACCGACGTCGGCTCTCGATTTGAGCATACGGGCGCAGATTTTGAATCTCCTTAAAGATATTCGCCGCGAAAAAGGATGTGCGTTTCTTTACATCTCCCATGATTTGACCACGGTTCGCTTTCTCGCTGATCGGATCATGGTGATGTATTTGGGGCGCATCGTCGAATCCGGTCCGACGGACGAGATCTTTTCGAATCCCAAGCACCCTTACACCAAGGCATTACTTGAATCTGCCCCGTCCCTCGACAAATTGATGTACCTGCCCGACCCTCTTGAGGGCGAGATTCCTGATCCCAAAACCCACATTCAGGGTTGCCGGTTTGCTTCACGCTGTGTTCGTCGGCTCGATGTTTGCGGCCAGGTGGACCCACCGATTACCATCGAAGGTGATCGAGCCTATTTCTGTCACAATCCCAACTAAAGCGCATGGATAGCCCAAACTACGCCCGCCAAAATTTTGACCGCGAACTCGCGGAACTCGAACATGAGTTGCTGGGAATGGCAAGCGCCGTCGAAAAAATGATGGCCGATGCTTCGAATGCGCTCATCAAACTCGATCCGATGCTCGCCCACGAAGCGATTTTGCAAGACGACGCTATCGACCAGATGGAGCTTGATATCGAAGCGCGGTGCATGAAGATTATTGGGCTTCAAAATCCTGCGGGAGCCGATTTAAGGCTTGTGGCCGCATGCCTGAAGATCATTGCCGATCTCGAGCGTTGTGCCGATCTTGCCGTCGACCTGGCCAAAGCCGCCCTCAAAATCGACAACGAAGCGGGACGAACCGACATTATCGACCTTGGAAAATTTGCGACCCTCTGTCGAAAGATGCTTCACGAGTCGCTCGAAGCCTACGTACGACGCGATCTCGATCGGGTGCAAGAAGTCGCCAACCTCGAAAACGAGGCCGATGGCCTCTATCGCGAGCTTCGCGCCCAAGTGTTCTTGCTCATGCGCCGCGACCCTGACCTTGTCGTTGCCCATGGATGGCTCTTCTTAGCCATTCACCACCTCGAACGGATTGCCGATCATTCCGTCAACATCGCCGAACGAGTGCACTACATGGTTACGGGCGAGCTTAAACAGATTGCTGGTTTCCAAGACACGCCTTAACTCCATTTGGAAGTTCATCCCAGTAGGGAAGTCCCGATTGGGCGCCTAGGTGTGTCACCGAAATCGAGGCACACCCAACAGCAAACTGCACTGCCTGATGAAGCGGCGTTCGATGGGCAATCGCAAAAGCCAAAGCGCCATTGAAACAATCGCCTGCCCCCACGGTGTCAACCACATTCACTTTAGGGGCCGCAACATGGCCAGCCTCTCGGTCGTTGGCATAATACGCTCCCTGGGGACCGATGGTTATCACGACGTTTCGACACCCACGAGCGAGAAGTTCCTCGGCGGCTCGTCGAGCATCCGAGACGTTTCGGACCGGGTGTCCGACGAGATGCGACGCTTCATGCTCGTTGGGAGTGAGATAATCCACAAGGGAATACATCGAGCCAGAAATCGAGATTGCAGGCGCAGGGTTAAAGATGACCGTGCCCTGGCTTGCTTCGGCAGCAGCACGAACAGTCTCAAGCGGAATTTCAGCCTGGAGAAGCAAAACATTGTGCAGATTTTCGTGAGCGACTTTGAATGCAAACTCTGGACTGAACGCCATATTGGCCCCCAAGCAGGCGATGATCATATTTTGTCCCTCGGCATTGAGAGCGATCAGCGCGGTCCCAGTTGGAGTCGTTTGGACGAATTCTGTATGTTCGCAGTCGATGCCCTCACTGCGCATGGCTTGAATCATCTCATGGCCGTTGGCATCGTTACCCACGCAAGAACAAAACATGGTTTTGGCCCCAAGGCGCGCCACCGTAACCGCTTGATTAGCCCCTTTTCCCCCGGCAAAATGCTGAACGTCCGAACCTCGAACGCTTTCACCCGGCCCCGGAAAATGTTCGACGCGAGAGACTTGGTCGAGTACACTGCTCCCAACAACCAGGATCGACACCGCTTCCATGGTTGATTAGAATACACATGTTGAGCGTTCTCGTCGGGGCAATCCTGCAAACTCCACAGTTTTTTGTTCTGGACGAAACCCCAGGAGAGGCGGTTCCTGCGGCGGGAGGAACGCTTGTTTACACGATCGATGTAAAGATGATCGGTCGAAAAGCCAAAGTAATCCTTGATACCAAAGCGCGAGCGCTGCCTTTTATGCTCGAGTCGGTCGATGCCCCGAAGAGCTTGTTGGAATTCGCGATCAAGGGCATCGGACGGAAAGGTGAGCGAGTCGTTGCGGAACCTGAAACTGGAACCGTCGCCTTTGTGAAGGTGTTAGAAATCAAACGAGTTTGATCGATGCTGAAAGAGCTTAAGGAACTGTGGTCGTACCGTGAATTGCTTTACGTCATGGTCCAACGTGATCTCCGGATTCGATATAAAAACTCAGCATTAGGAATCGTTTGGTCCTTCCTCAACCCGCTTTTGCAAGTTCTGACGATGAGCTTTGTCTTTAGCACGTTTTTGAGAATTCAGGTTCCGAACTACACGGCCTACATGCTTTCGGCTTATCTGCCGTTCATGTTCTTTCAGTACTGTGTGCTCGATTCCGCCCAATCAATCTTGGCGCAGGCGCCGTTGATTAAGAAGATTTACTTCCCACGCGAAATCTTGCCTCTAGCGACTGTTATTGCAAACTTCATTCATCTTCTGATTGGCTTTGTGATCTTTTTTGGACTGCTCTTGATCGCCTATATCCGCGATCCTCGGGTGGTGCCCTTCCAATTCGACACGATTTACCTGCCTGTGTTGCTGCTCATTATTTTCATGCTGTCCACAGGGGTGGCGTTCATCATCAGTGCGATGAACACCTTTTACGAGGATGTAAAGTACATCGTGCAGGTGCTCATGTATCTGCTCATGTATATGTGCCCGATCATCTATTTCGCCGAGATGGTGGCAAATTCTCACTTGAATCAGCAGCACAACTTCCTGCTTTATAAGCTTTATAACCTGAATCCAATTGCGGCTCTGTGCCATGGTTTCCGGAAGATTTTGCTCGCCCCGGTTGACGTACCCGTCGGGTCTGAAGTGGCAAAGGCGATGCCGACACCTTGGAATTACATCGGAGTTGCCGCCGTAACCTCATTCGTCCTTATGGTCTTCGGGTACTGGTTCTTTAATCGCCTTAAATGGAAATTTGTGGAGCGCCCCTAATGTCTGACTTTGCGATCCGCATCAAGGACCTTAAGAAAGAGTTCGCAGTAAGCCATTCGGGCATTGCCTCGATCAAGACTCTTCTCGTTTGGTGGAAGCGCCGAAGTATCGTAAAGCTGGATGTCCTTAAAGGCGTCAGCTTTGACATCAAAAAAGGTGAATGCTTGGCCATCATTGGTAAAAATGGAGCCGGTAAAAGCACCCTTCTTTCTCTACTCGCGAAAATCTATAAGCCCACGTCGGGCACGATGGAAGTCAATGGACGAGTCGCTCCCCTACTTGAACTTGGTGCTGGATTTCACCCTGATCTGACGGGGATTGAAAACGTCTATTTCAACGCCGTCATTCTTGGTCTGACGCGCGAAGAGGTTAAAAAGCGATTGCCGAGCATCATCGAATTTAGCGAACTCGGCGATGCGGTAGAGGCTCCGGTTCGAACTTTTTCGAGCGGTATGATGGCCCGCTTAGGATTCTCGATTGCAGTTCACGTTGATGCCGACATTCTCATCGTAGATGAAGTTCTCGCCGTAGGCGATCAGCGATTCGAGCAAAAGTGTCTGAAGCGAGTCGAAGAGTTTCGAGCGGCGGGAGGCACGATTTTGCTCGTCTCTCACCAACTCGATACGGTTCGCGAATTCGCGGATCGCTGCATCTGGCTTAACAACGGGGTCGTCGCAATGGAAGGGAAGCCAGCCGACGTTATCGAGGTCTATCGACGCGAGGGGTAATCGCCGCTTTCGTTGCCCAAAGAACCCGCCAGAAGATCGCTGCTTTCGTTCGCCCGCTCGGTCGAAAAGCCAACAAGCACCCCACAGCGAGGCGGAGCGCGGCACCCATCCGATTGAGCAACCAACACATCAGCGTCGCCATTTGACCTTGCCGAATACTAAAATACAACTCTTTCCCTGCGTTATAGCGAGCCACAGCTAACCAACGATTCTTAAGGCTCGAAGAACCCAATTCATGGGTGATTCTGGCGGAAGGAACGTAGAGAATTTTTCCGTGCTGACGCAGTCGAGCGCAAAGCTCCGTGTCTTCGCAGTACAAGAAAAACCGCTCATCAAAACGTTCTGGACATTTGGCGCGCATCATCAAACAAGCGCCCATGACTTGATCGACTTCTGAGGGGCGATCCATTGGCAGCTGTTTCGTCCTCCAATACCCCCGCCCAAATCGTCGTGCGACCGCATCAAGATACGTCTGCTCAAGGAAGACGCTCCAAAGAGTAAGTGGTCCCGCCACCGACTCCTGAAGCGTTCCATCAACATTCAGCAGCATTCCCCCGGCAGCCACAATAGATTCATCCCCAAAGACCGCCTCAAGTCGATCGATCGCCTCGGGTTCTACATAAGCGTCTGAATTCAAAAAAAGCAGCAGATCGCCTTTCGCGATTTGGGCTCCCTCATTATTCGCGGGCCCAAATCCAATATTCCTGTCAAGTGCGATGAGCTTTGCCTGGGGAAAAGACTCTCGTACTAGATCAGGAGAGCCATCCGACGAAGCATTGTCCACCACGATGACCTCATGACGCCCAGGATCGAGGTGCCGAAGGCATTTTGCTAACTTTTCTTTCGTATTGAAGCTGACGATGATAACACTGGTCATTGGCGGCAATTGATCTAACGATGCTACAATAGCAGATTCATGGCAAACGGAACTCAACTTACCAAGGAAGGCTATGAGAAACTGAAAAAAGAGCTCGAAGAGCTTCAGGGCCCGGTACGCTTGACCATTGCGGAAGCGATCCGAGAAGCCAAATCTCATGGCGACCTTCGCGAGAATGCGGCCTACCATGAGGCTAAGCTCAACCAGACGCGCCTCGAACATCGGATTAGCGAACTCGAAAAAACCTTACGTAGTGCGAAAATCGTCGAACGACCAGAAGGTCAAGCCGATTCGATCCAACTTGGCTCCAAAATCGTGCTTTATGACGAAGAGTTTGACGAAGATATGGAAGTGACGCTTGTTGGCGCCTTCGAAGCCGATCCAGCGAATGGCCTCGTTTCGATCAGTTCGCCTCTCGGCGAAGGATTGGTCGGGAAGGTCACCGGAGATGCGATTGAGGTTTCCACTCCTGGCGGAGTCAACAAGTACGTTATCAAAGGATTCGAGGCTTAAGGTGAAGGCCTGGTCGTTGGCGCTCCTCGGGCTCGCCCTTTGTGGCTGCGCTTCGGTGAACACCAATGACGGGTCTCCCTCAGTGAACAAGGCTCTCAGCGCTCAAGTTCCTGAATACAACGATGTCAGCCTTGTCAAACTGCCCAACGGTCGTCGATATATCTGCTTGGGTGACAGCGAAGACAAGGCAATGTCGCTTTTCGCCCGGCCAAGCCGTGGATTTCCCCTCGAAGAAACCGTTCCCGGATTTCCAAACGACTTCACAGCCAAAGGGTGGGAATCAAACCAGGAAGGCTTTGGCATCATCCTGCACGACGACAAGATCGTTTTGGCGATGCATCAATACGAAGCGGTTGATGCCGATGAATTCGCAAGCATCCTGAAGAATGTTCAAGACATCAATGGGATTGATCATTTTCAAGCCATTACCGTCAATAAGGCCGACTATTGGTATGTCTTTGTTGGACGCGACGACCTGATCATTTCGCGAATTCCAAGCGCGAAAAAGCACTATCAAGTCACGGTCACGATCGGAAACGATCAAATGATCCGAAACTTGGGAATATTAAAAGATATTCCCCGTGACGGAAAGATGAATCCTCAATGATTGCACCCTCCACCGCCATCGTGATCCCCGCCCGAATGGGTAGCACTCGTTTTCCTGGAAAACCTTTGGTAGACCTTTGTGGAAAGCCAATGATTCAGTGGGTCTACGAACGATCGATTGCCGCTGGAGTCACCGAGAAAGTGCTTGTCGCGACCCCGGATCAGGAAATTATCGATGCATGCCGCGATTTTGGCGCAGAAGCCATCCTCACGAAATCAAGCCACCCCACCGGAACGGATCGAATTGCTGAAGTGGCAGAGTCGGTTTTTGCGGATGTTTACATCAACGTTCAAGGCGACGAGCCACTGATTGATATCGAAACGATTCAATCCATTTCGAAACCTTTCGCGAGCCACGAAGTTGAGATGGCGAGTGTTTTTTCGGACTGCCCTGATTCAGAAATTGAGAATCCTGCCGTTGTCAAAGTTGTCACCAATTTAGTAGGCGATGCCCTCTACTTCAGCCGACACGCCATCCCTTTTCCCCGCAATGTACGAACGGCTCCGGTCAAGAAGCACATCGGAATCTATGCCTATCGACGCCAAGTCCTGATGGAATATCCCTCGTGGCCCCAGACACCGCTCGAAATGGCTGAGAGTTTGGAGCAGCTCCGCTTTCTCGAAAACGGAATATCGATTCGAATGGTTGAGGGCCGTGGGTCGGTTGTCTCAGTCGATACGCCGGACCAGGCTGAGGAAGTCAGGAAATACCTCGCTACGTCGCCCATGTTCGGCGAGTAGGAACTATAATAGAAGCTCCGCCAATGCCTGCCGACAAATACGAACTACCCGGCGACTGGGAAGACCCAGAGGATTTTCACCAGTTTGTGGTTCGTTTGCGCGAAACCCGGCCCGACGCGAATATCAAGCAGATTCGATTCGCGTATTACATCGCCGAGATGGAACACGCCGGGCAGGTAAGGCAATCGGGCGAAGCCTACATCATGCACCCTCTGGCGGTGTCTCAGATTCTGGCCGATCTCCAGATGGACGATGACACGATCATCGCCGCGTTGCTCCATGATGTGGTCGAAGACGGCGAAATTGGCCTTGAAGAAATCGCCGGATACTTTAGTAAAGATGTTGCCGAACTCATTGATGGAGTCACCAAGCTCAAGCTTCAGCAGCAAGAAAATTTGACGTCGCGTCAGAAAAAAGCCGCTGAAACGACCCGAACAGCCGAAACCCTTCGCAAAATGCTCCTGGCGATGGCCAACGACTATCGGGTCATGGTCATCAAACTGGCCGACCGTTTGCACAACATGCAGACGCTGAACCACATGCCCCAGGAGAAACAGCTTAGGATTGCCTCGGAAACCTTAGACGTGTACGCCCCGCTTGCTGCCCGCCTTGGTATCTGGCAAATCAAGTGGCAGCTTGAAGACCTCAGTTTCAAATACCTCCACCCCCGCGAATACCAAATGGTCCAGGAAAGGGTCTCAGGCACCCGAGCAAGTCGCGAGAAGGAGATCGATGAAGTCATCCTCGCGATCAAGGAGAAGGTGCAGGCTCGGGGTGTTAAGATCGTCGACATTAGAGGGCGCCCAAAACATCTTTATTCGATTTACAACAAGATGGTCAAGCAAGGGGTCCCCTTTGAGGAGATCTACGACCTACTGGCACTCCGCATTATCGTTGAGGAGGTTTCCGATTGCTATATCGTGCTCGGACTCATCCACGAGATGTTTGTGCCTTTGATGGCTTTGTTTTACGATTACATCGCCAAACCCAAGTCAAACGGCTACCAAAGCCTTCATACGAAGGTGCTCGGGCCGAGTGGTCAACCGCTTGAAATCCAAATCCGCACGCGCCAGATGCACGAAGTCGCTGAGTTTGGCATTGCGGCCCACTGGACCTACAAAGAAGGGAAGGGAGCAGAAAAGGAGATTGGAAACTTTTCGAACCTGCGTCAACAATTGTTCGACTGGTCATCGGACGCCCGCACATCGTCCGATTTCCTTCGATCGCTTTCAACTGACCTTTTCGCCGAACAAGTGTTTGTTTTCACACCAAACGGCGATGTTCTCGACCTACCATTGGGCTCAACGCCGATCGATTTTGCCTTTCGCGTCCACACCCAGTTGGGTATGAAAATGGTGGGGGCAAAAATCAATGGCGTCATCAGCCCGCTTCACACAAAGCTGCAAAATGGTGATGTCCTAGAAGTCATTACCCGTTCCAATGCCTCGCCGAGTTGGGATTGGTTGGAATTCGTCAAGTCGGCCCATGCTCGCAGCAAAATCAAGGCTCATTTTCGAAAACTTACGCGTGAACAAGACGCTATCCGAGGCAAAGAGGCTCTTGAAAAGGAACTCAAAACCTTGGGGCTTGACGCCAAGAGTTTTCTTGGAGAAGAACGGCTCGACAAGCTTTCGAAAGAATTCGACAGCGTCGAAAACGGTCAAGATCTGCTGGCCAAAGTTGGCTCGGGTCTCATCACAGTTCAGCGGGTCATCGGCAAGCTGCGCGGGCATCAGCAAGAGGCTCCTCAGGGTCAGAGAATCGAAGTCACCAAGACCCGAGAAGGGAAGCTCCAACTCGTTTCTGAAGGTCTGAAAGGAATTCTGCTCACACGCGCTAAATGTTGCGCTCCGATTCCGGGCGACGAGATCATTGGCTATGTGACGCGAGGCCGCGGCATCATGATTCATCGCCGCATTTGTCCGCACGCCCTAGAGTTTGCCGAAAAAGAGCCAGAACGACTCATTCACTTCAATTGGCCCTCTGACGACAGTGTCTACTCGGTCACGATCAAGTGCGTTTGCGTCAATCGCCAAGGACTCCTCATGGAAGTCTCAACGATCTTTGGCGAGTCGAAGACGAACGTCTCTGCGGCTAGCGTTCGCACCAGCGGAAACAATACTGCCGAGATCATCGCCACCATCGACGTACGCGACACCCAGCACCTTGCGTCGATCATGACGAAGATCTCGAACTTTAGTGATGTATTGACGATTCTACGACTTGACGGTCGCGGTCACTAACTTAAGCAATTCCAACGAACTGTTTCAACTTGTTGATTGTGGTGTCTCGGTTAAGCTGAGCAATGGCTCGTGTGAGCGGAACTGCCTTGGGACAAACCTTAACGCAGTTTTGAGCGTTGCCACAGCCAGACAAACCATCTTCCGAGGTCAAGAATTCGTAGCGCTCGTCATCCAAGGTCTTTCCAACTGGATGCAGGCTAAAGAGCAGTGCCTGGCCCAGTGCAGCCGGACCCACGAAAGGAGATTTTTCATTGATCTGAGGACATGCTTCCATACAGCAGCCACAGGTCATACAGCGGGAAAGCGCGTAGCGAAGCTGCCGAACATGGTCGTCTTGCGGCTGAGCCATGCCAAGATCGTACGAGCCATCGATCGGGACCCATGCCCGAACTTTCTTGAGATTCTCGAACATTCGGCTTCGGTCGACAATCAGGTCGCGAACCAACGGGAATTTCTTCATTGGCTCAAGCTTGACTTCATAAGTGTCGCCAGCGAGAGTGCCAACCTCTTCGATCAGTGCGGTACAAGCCTGACGAATACCGCCGTTAATATTCATCGTGCAGCTTCCGCAAACTTCTTCGAGACAGGCCGCTTCCCAAACGGGAGCGCTGACCGTCTTGCCCTCGACGGTAACGGGATTCTTTTGCACCTCGATCAGAGCCGAGATCACATTGATCTTATCCTTATACGGAACCTCGAACGTATCCCAACGCTGGGGTTGTCCTGCTCCATCTTGTCGTAAAACCGTCAGTCGAATCTTGGTTGCAGTCGCACTCATTGCTTCTAACTCCTTATTCTACGCAATCGGAAGAAAGAAAAGCCCACCTTATGGCAAGGAGGGCTTTTTCGAAGTAAATTCTCAGGGCAAGCGGACTTAGAGGCCCGGCTCGGCGAGAATGTTTGGAATTCCGTTGATGTCGAACGGAAGATTGTAAACACGCTCGGTTGTATTCGAACCGCCGTAGCGAGGAATATCCGGAGCCGTCGTGTTCAGCGAAGCGTTGCTCTTGAACGATTTGGCGTGCGTATCAGCAAAGTTCAAGAGAATTTGACCGCTATGGCGAGCAACACCCGGGAAACCTTCTCCTCCCAGTCCGACTGCGTTCACACGATACTTGGCGCGAATTCGCTCTTGAAGTCCAGCCGTAGCGGCGGCCGGTACGTCGACATTGACGGTTCCTGGCTTGACCATTTTTCCGGTGGCAAACATGATCGTGTCGGCTGGCAAGTCGAGCGATGTACCGCTGATGACGCCATCATCGGTCCCGCCGATGCCCGGATCTTCAAACACCGCAAAGTTTGGAACCACACCGGCGTATCGGATGTAATTGGTTGCCGTTGCCAGCGAAGTTGCGCCATTGAGGTAGGGAAGCATTCCGACGGTGGAAAGAAAGTCCTGAAAGTCAATCGCTTTTGGTTCGGCGACGTCTTGAATGATGTCTCGATTCTTGGTGTACGGCATTAAGGCATCGTAAACCGTGTAGAGCTGCGACCCGGCTGTTGGTTGGCCGTTTGCTGCACAATTCGTCGCACAATAGGCGCTCTGCGAGAACATGTCATCGTTGTCAGATCCGTAAATGGCAACCGCGGTTGCGTTTTGCTTGAGGTTACTGAGAGTTGCCGACTTCTTCGCGGCTGCCTTGGCTTGCGCAAATACCGGGAAGAGGATGGCCGCCAGAATCGCGATGATCGCGATTACAACAAGCAATTCAATGAGCGTAAAGCCCTTCCTATGATTCATATAATTTTCTATCTCCAAATACCTTGACGTCTTTGTCGTAAAAGAGCCAACGCTGCATGGTATCCCATTTGCAAGTGTTATGCCAAGGTTAAGAAGGAACCTTCAACTGAAATACCGGGAATTCACTTCAAATTGGTAAAATTGACGCAATATGACGGAAACCCCCGTCGCTCCGGTGAGCGTGCCCGAAAGAGTTCAAATTCTTGGATTTCCGATTGACCGAGTGACCGTCGATCAAACACGTGAGCTTTTCCGGTCCTTTCTGGCGGGCCAACAACGGTCCGAACATCCCACTCACCTCGTTCTGACCGCCGATTCGAATGCCTACATTAACGCAGAAACGGACGAGAGCTACCGCAGGATGTTTGCTGAGGCATCGCTCATCACTCCAGATTCAGCCGGGCCGGTTTGGGCGCTGACGAGATTGGGAAAGCCGGTCCCTGGTCGTGTGAGCGGTGTCGATTTGGTCGAAGTGCTATGCCAGTTATCTGCCGAAACCGGCGCACGGATTTATTTCTTAGGCTCTGCGCCGGGGATCGCCGAAGCCGCGGCAAAAAATCTTCAATCGCAGTATCCGGGAATGGTTCTCGCCGGTGTTCGGGACGGCTACTTCTCAAAGGATGACGATTCAAAAATCGCGGAGGCGATCGCAGAAACCAAACCTGACATTTTAATTGTCGCGATGGGCATGCCACGACAAGAGCTTTTCATTCTCGACACTGCTTCGGTCATCCAGGCCAAAATTGGGATCGGGGTCGGCGGCTCACTCGACGTTCACAGTGGTCAGGTCAAACGCGCTCCAGTTTTCATTCAAAAGATTCGCATGGAGTGGCTTTGGCGATTCCTGCTCAACCCGAAGAAAATTGCCAAAGTAAAGAACCTGCCGACCTTTTATTGGCGAGTGAGACGAGCAAAACCTCAATGAAAATCTACACCAAAACGGGCGATCGCGGCGAAACCGGGCTGCTCGGTGGAGACCGCATCGCAAAAGACTCTCTTCGGATCGAGTGCATTGGGGTGATTGATGAACTCAATGCCTACGCTGGAATTTGCATCACCTCCCTCGAAGATGTGGAAATTCGTGAGCGGCTGATCCGAATACAAAATCACTTATTCGATATTGGGGCTGAATTAGCCTGTCCACCGGGCGGAAAGTTTGACTTGACCTCGGTGATCAGCGACGATATCGCCCAACTCGAATCAGAAATCGACACGATGGATCAGGAGCTGCCTGCCTTAAAGTCGTTCATTTTGCCGGGAGGTTGCCCCGGAGCGGCAAATCTTCATTACCTGCGAGCCATCTGTCGTCGCGCAGAACGTCAGCTTTTAGCCTTACATCGTATCAATTCGGTTCGAAATGAACTCATAATGTATGTTAATCGTCTATCCGATTGGATATTTTGTTCTTCGCGCCTTGCCAACCTGCGTGCTGGCGTTGATGAGCAAAAATGGTCGAAAAGGAGTTAAGTAAATGACATCACTATTAGCCGCCTTCGCCTTGATGGGACACCAGGGCCTTTCTTCGAGCGAGATCCTCACAAAAGTCCTGGCCAAATACGCTGCCGCCAACTCTGCCACGGGTGAGATCACCATGGCCCAATCCGTCGGCAACAAAAAGATTGCCATCAAGACCGAACTCCAATTCGTTCGACCAAGCAAGATTTACCTCCACCAATCATCTGAAGCCGTCGCGCCAAATGACTGGCTCCTCGTGAGCGACGGAGTCAATTTTGGCTATGACGCCCCAGGTGCAACTCAGCGAAAGCGGCTTTTCGAACAGGTTGCCATTACCGAATCGACCACTGGAGCAAAAAAAGTTTTAAAGATTCATTCGATTTACCAGGCCTCGAAGCGAAGTTTGGGCGATACCTTGAATCCATTTATTGAGTTCATTACGCAGTCGGAAGGCGACAACGCCAGTGTAAAAGGCTTCCTGACCCGCATGTTTAAGATGAACGCACCCACCGACAAGACGTTGGCCGATGGCACGACGGCTTACTCGGTAAGTGGCATTATGGGATTCGGCGACCGAATCCTCAATGGTGACGGTACGCCGCAAATCGACAAGACGACGGGATATCCCATCTACGAGTCTGCAGGTCGATTTGAGATGGTCGTTTCGAAGGATTTCGATTTGATTTCAATGCGAAATGTCGATAATATTCAAATGACCGATGCAGGAACGAACCTTCCGACCAATGTGGCCGTAATTACCACTTGGACAGGAAAAATGAACCTCAACGCCACGCCAGACGACGCGATTTTCAAAGTCCGATAAGAAAACCTCAACGAATCAATACTTTTTTGGGTAGATTAAGAATAGAGCACAAAAAATGACCACGGTTGATTTTGGTGAACTTAAAAAGGGAATGAGAGCCCGTATCACGGCCTCCCCCGAGCCTATGGATCATGTCCTTCGTTTTCACGAAATGGGGCTGACTCCGGGAACCGAATTCAAAGTCGTTAAAATCGCTCCGCTCGGCGATCCCATTGAAATTGATTTGAGAGGTTACCGCTTGTGTCTCCGCAAGCAGGAAATGAAGGGCTTTGAAGTCGAAGTCCTCGACTAAGGCAGTTCACAAGCGAGTTGCCTTAGTCGGAAATCCCAACGCGGGAAAAACCACTCTCTTTAACTCGCTGACTGGCTCTAAGCAAAAAATCGCCAATTACCCTGGCGTCACCGTCGAGCAGGTTTCCGCAATTATCGACGTTGAAGGAATCACCACCGAGTTCGTGGATGTTCCTGGCCTGTATTCGCTGGATGCTGTATCCGAAGACGAAGCGGTTGCCGTCAGCGTCATTCACGACAAAACAATCGATCTGATTGTCTGCGTGATCGATGGTTCGAATCTCGAACGGAACCTTTTCATCTTTACTCAGGTCGCTGCCCTGCAAAAGCCGATGATTGTCGTGCTGACCATGGCAGATCGAGTCGAAAAGAAAGGCGAGAAGATCGACCTTGCCAAATTGTCCAACTATTTGGGAGTTCCAGTGGTCTCGGTCGTGGGACACAAGGAGAAAGGAATCAGCGCCTTAAAGGCGGCGGTCGGGAAAGCTCTTCGCGAGCCGACGCTTTCAGCGCCGGTTATCGATCGCTCCGACGCCATCTTGCCCCTCAAAGATCGATTGAATCGGATGGGTTTTGATCTATCCATCGAAGAACTTAAGGCGAAGATTCTGGAAGGGGAGCCCGCCTTCGAACATTACTTCGACGAGTTTCCTGAGCTGCGGCCCGATTTTCTCAAGGCCAAAGAAGGACTCGAACGGCACCTTGATCCATCGGCTCGCTATGCCTGGACCTCGAAAGTTCAGAAAGATGTCGTCGCGACAGTTCAAAAGCCCAAGCGAACGCTTACGATCACAGATCGCCTCGATCTGGTTTTAACACATCGGGTATTTGGCCTCATGATCTTCGTGGCGGTCATGTATTTGGTTTTCCTTTCCATCTACACCTTTGCCAAGCCCCTCATGGACTTGATCCAAAGTGGGTTTGACAGTTTGGGCGAACACGTCGGCACGCTCTTGTCTGGCTCACCAATTCTCAAATCGCTTATCGTTGATGGACTGATCGGGGGAATTGGGAGTGTTATGGTCTTCCTCCCCCAGATTCTAATCCTCTTCTTCTTTATCGCGATGCTCGAAGGTACTGGCTATCTCGCCCGTGCCGCGTTTTTGATGGATCGCCTCCTTGGTTGGTGCGGACTCAATGGACGGGCTTTCATCCCGCTTCTTTCAAGCTTTGCGTGTGCGATTCCGGGAATCATGGCCGCTCGCGTCATGCCGGATGCCAAAAGCCGCTTGGCGACGATCCTCGTGGCGCCCCTCATGAGTTGTTCGGCACGACTGCCGGTTTATATGCTCATGGTTGGAGCGTTCATTGAGCCGAAATATGGCGCGTTCTGGGCGGGATTCACCCTGTTTGCCATGCATATGCTCGGCTTCCTGGTCGCAATCCCGGTGGTGTACTTCCTCAACAAAAAGATGCTGAAAGGGAAGAGGCTTGCATTCCTTCTGGAATTGCCACCCTATCAATGGCCCAAGTGGCGAGATGTCTTCATTGCTATGTTCACACGCGGCAAGGTCTTTGTCACGACCGCTGGCACCACAATTTTGGCGATGTCGGTTATCATCTGGGCCGCAGGTTACTTCCCTCGATACAATGTTCCCGAGGGCACCCCACCCGCAAAAGCAGCAGAAATTCAGCTCGAGCATTCAGCTTTAGGACATTTCGGCAAGGCAATCGAGCCCGTTTTTAAACCCGTTGGATTTGACTGGCGGATTTCGACCGCAATTCTCAGCGCATTTCCGGCCCGTGAAACGGTCGTGCCATCTCTCGGCATTTTGTTCTCCTTGGGCAAGGAGGACGATGAGGACCAACTCAAAAAGGACTTGAGTCAAAAAATGGCAGAGTCTACTTGGCCCGATGGGAAACCGCTCTTCACGCCATGGACCGCCGTTGGACTCATGGTCTTCTTTGCCCTCTGCGCCCAATGTCTTTCCACACTCGCCACGGTCAAACGGGAAACAAATTCGCGGAAATGGCCATGGTTCATGTTTACGTACATGACCATCTTCGCCTACATTGGCGCGCTCATCGTGCATTTGCTGGCAAAGCTTTTTGGCGGTGCTTAAGGCTCGATGTAAGCCGCAATTTGGTCGGTTTCATCTTCGGCTTCGATATCGGTATGCCTAGGAATCGGCCGTTCCAAAATACTTGCCGCATTGGCCTTTTCAGCCAGCTGGAGTTCCCGATAACGTTCTTCAGCACCAGGCGAAACGGGCCAAACCGTATTCTCGGCCCAGTAGCTTTCGAGGAACTCGGCCCAAACGCGATCATAAATTTGAGCGGTTTGTTCGGCAAGCAACGACCATTGAAAGTCTTTCGTCAATCGCTCTTGAGCCCGATGAGCCATCTCCTGGCCCTTCTCCGGATGGCTCAGCGCCTCACGAATGGCCCAAGCAAGCGAGGATGGGTCATTTGCAAAACTGGTGAGTCCGGTCTTCTCGTGGAGCACAACCTCTCTTAGGCCGCCGGCGTCCGACGAAACGACAGGAATCCCGGCGGCCATTCCTTCGAGGGCGACAATGCCAAATGGCTCATAAAGGGAAGGGAAGACCGCCACATCGGCACAGCGGTAAAGCTCATGAAGCGCTCGATTGGCTCGGAATCCGGCAAAAACGACGTGGTCGCTCAGTCCCGCCCAATCGACAAATTTTTCGAACCGTTCGCGGTGACCGCCACCAACGATCAAGAATTTGGTCTTGGGTTGTTCGGCCAGTACGACATGGACGGCATTGAGCAAAACCTGAATGCCTTTCTCACGCACGAAACGGCCGACATAGATGACGATCTTCTCATCGGGTTCGGCAAATTGACGACGCAGTTTTTGTCGCTCCTCTTCATCCCACTCGAACTGAAACTTGTCAGCATTGACGCCATTGAAAACCACGTCGATCTTGTCCCATGGACAATTAAAGAGCCGGATCGCTTCGCCCTTCATGAATTCTGAGCAAACGACCAGGCGCCAAGCCTCATAAGTCAGCCAGAATTCCTGCTCAGCGATGTATTTGCTCGTATCGCTGAAGATGCCGCCGTGACGGCCCCATTCGGTTGCATGAAGCGTGGCAATGATGGGAAGTTTGTATTCATATTTCAGAGTTCTCGCGGCATCGAGCGAAAGCCAGTCGTGAGCGTGGAATAGTGTAGGTTCACCACCAGGTCGCCAATCTTCAAGAAGTTTTCGAACCCGTCGTTCGGTTGAACGATTGAGAAGCTGAATCTCGTGAATAAAGTCGTTTGGGGTCTCGTCGAGATGAACGCGATGGACGTTAACCCCACTAGCTTCGATCTCTTCATCCGGTGCTAATGGAGTTGCTTTGGTGATGACGTGAACATCAACACCTTTCTTAACGAGTTCTTGGCTGAGTTCGTAAACGTGCGGGCTGATGCCTCCAACGATTCGAGGCGGGTATTCCCAAGAAAGCATCATGACGCGCATGGGTTAATGCTACCAGCGCAAGGGAAGCAGTTAGTTGTGAGCTTTTAGCTTTTAGACAGAATGCGAGGAATTACTCTTCTCCGGGCCGCATTCCGTAGATCAAACGAACCGTCATGACCTCGTTCTCAAGGTCAATGTCTTTGACAAACTCCTCGATAAGAGGAATTCGAATCTCACCGACGACAATCACTTCGTGGGCGGGATAGTCTTCAATATCGTCGACTTCGCCGATTTCTTCACCCTCAACCGTCACGACCTTGAGCCCGACGAGATCTTCCATCAAATATTCGTCGTCTTCCATCTCAGGCTCGCCCTCCGCCTCAAGAATCTTCCATTGCTGTTGCTCAGCTTCGGTCATCGTATTGATGCCCGAAAGTTTAAGAAGGGGACGTCCTTTGTGAAATTGGGATGCTTCGATCTTTACCGGCTTGCCATCGAGGAATAGCGTATTTCCCGTATCGAAACGCGATTCGAAGCTGGTGATCATCTCCACCTTTACCTGCCCCTTGATTCCAAAGGCTCCAACAATCTTTCCAACAGGTGTGCGCTTCTCGGTACTCATAAAAACAAAACTGGACAGGCATCCTTTACCTGTCCAGTTCGAACCATGATTTCGTCCCTTATTCGGTGACGATCTTGACGTAGGCCTTTTCTTTTGACTTCGACGCGATTGCACTAACAACCTGTCGAATGGCAGAAATGACTCGGCCACTTTTGCCGATGACTTTTCCTACATCTTCTTGTGCGACTCGGACGTTAAACGTTCGAGTGTTGCCTTCTAATACTTCGTCGATTTCGACACTCTCGGGCGAGCCGACAATGTTCTTGACCAACTCTTCGACAAACGGGGCGTAGCTCATCTTATTCCGCTGCAGCAGCTGCTTCTTCGGCTACGGGAGCTTCTTCCTTTTGGGTGTCGACGGCGCTTTGCTTGCTGATAGCGGCCGTAGTCTTGTCCAGGAACTTATACTTTCTCTTCTGGGCAGGTCGCTCTTCCAAGAACTTCGGGAGAATGCCAAGCTTGTTCAACAAGAACGCTGTGGTTTCCGTCGGTTCAGCTCCGTTTCGAAGCCAATAAAGTGCTCGCTCTTCGTCAATTCGGATTTCTTTAGGCTGAGAAATTGGATTGTAGATACCAATCTTCTCAACTGCCGCGCTGTTGCGGCCCGCTTCACTCTTGGACACGACGACGCGGTAGAAAGGGCGTCCTTTGTTGCCAAGTCTTTGCAATCGAATCTTAACCATGGTTTTGTATGTTATCGTTTACGCTTTAGTTTGTCGTATCGCGACTGCATTTTCGACATTTGCTTCATGCCACGTCTCATTTCGTACATCTGTTTGATCAGGTGATTGACTTCTTCAACCGATGTACCACTGCCAGCCGCAATCCTTTTTCGGCGCGAACCGTTTATTATATCCGGATTTCCACGCTCTTTGAAAGTCATTGACAAGATGATTGCTTCAGTACGGTTAATTTGCTTGTCATCGATCTGATCGAGAGCTTCCTCAGGAAGGGAAGCGCCAAGCCCCGGAATGAACTTGAGCAGGTTCTTCATACTGCCCATTTTCTTCATCATCTTAAAGCTCTGGAGCATCATATTGAAGTCCATCGAGCCACTGCCAAAAGTTTTTTCTAAAGATGCTGCATCCTCGGCATCGAAGGCTTTTTCGACTTTTTCGATAAGGCCCAGCACGTCGCCCATGCCAAGAATGCGTTGAGCCATCCGATCGGGATGGAAGAGATCGAGGGCATCGACCTGCTCGCCAATGCCGGTAAACCGCACCGGAACACCGGTCGCTTGGCGAACGCTGAGAATCGCGCCACCACGGGTGTCACCGTCAAGCTTCGTAAAAATCGCCCCGGTGACATTGACCCGGGCGTGGAAGGCTTCGGCCACGTTGACGGCCTCTTGTCCGGTCGTCGCGTCCAATACCAAGAACGACTCGTTTGGATTAACAACCTTGTAAATCTGCTCCAACTCTCCCATCAGGGCATCGTCGATTGTCGTTCGACCGGCGGTATCGACGATGAGCACATCGTTCATCAAGTACTTGCAGCGTTCGAGAGCCTCGCGAGCAATCGTTGGTGGTGGAGTTCCGTCGAGCTTGGCATAAACTGGAACACCAACTTGCTCACCAAGTACCTCAAGCTGCTTGACGGCGGCTGGCCGTTGGATGTCGCAAGCGGCCAACATCGGCTTTTTGCCTTGTTCAAGAAACCACTTTGCAAGCTTTGCCGTCGTTGTGGTCTTTCCCGAACCTTGTAGACCACACATTAAGATGACAGTTGGAGGAGTGGATCCCCAGTTCATCTTGACGGTGTCTCCGCCGAGCATGTCGACTAATTCATCTTTGACGATTTTAATGATCGTCTGATCGGCATTCAGGGATGAGAATAACTCCTCACCGATGGCTTGTGTCTTGACTCGGGCGATGAATTCCTTTGCGACGGCAAAGTTGACGTCAGCTTCAAGAAGAGCCACACGAACCTCGCGCAACATCTCATTGACATCATCCTCGCTGAGGCGTCCCTTGCCTCGCATCTTGGCAAAAACGCCACTCAGTCGCCGGGTCAAATTGTCGAACATTTAACGTTCAGTTTACCGGCGGTGAAACGTAGGAAAAATATGGAACGAAATAACTAAGTAATCGTTCTTAAAAAGCAATGATTATCAATAGGGCTGGAGAGCAAACATCAATGAAGAAAAACGCACTATGGATCGCCGCAGTAGCAGCAGGCGTCGCAGCTGTCACTTACACCTTTGCAACATCGAAGAAGAAATCTGCGTTGGCCAAACTCGACTCGACGCAAACCTGGATTTCGAATGCTGAAGAACAGCTTCGAAAAATCAATCTGAAGTTGCATTCGAACGACTCGGTCGCTTAGAGTCCGCAGTTGCTGTAACTTACGAAATATAAGCCATAGTCATCTCGACGACAAACCAGTCGTCTCCGATTTTCTTGAGCTTCACATTCATCCCTTCGCCATTAAGCCCGCCCGAGTAGCGCTGAATCAGTGTGGCTGCGGATTTTCCGTCGTCTGAAAACTTAATGACTTCGTCATTTACCAGCTCCTTTCTGAAGTCCGTAATGAATGGACTAAACCCTATCGCATTCATCCCCGCACCATAAGACGCCTTGAGACCGCTCTTTGTCGAACTTTCGCTCCATATCAGCGGTCCTCCATAGCCGTACATCTCAAATGGCTTCATCCCATCGACCGATATTAATGCTGGAGGAGCTTCAGGACCCCATTGAATAAAATGAGTTTCAAGGCAGGTTGCAATGATTTTCTCCTTGTCGCCCATCGGGCGTGGCGCGGCATTCGGGCAAGGGTCAACAGCGTCATTTAACCCATCATCGTCGGTGTCCGCCTTCTTGGGATCAGTCCCCAGTCGAGCTTCAACAAGATCCGATAAGCCGTCACTATCGCTGTCCTTTCGAATTGCTGGATCTTCGACAAAAGTCTTGATCCAGGTCGAACTCGTTAATAAATCCACCGCAATCCCCTTGTAGGTCTTGGGAGCTTCGTTACGGAATGTTTCTGCGGTAGAAAATCCGCAGAAGTATGGGAGGTCCCACCCGGTTGCTGTTTGCCGCTGGATGAATAGATCGCCACTGTTCCCCAGCACCGAAGACTGGACCAACCTCCACGTTTGACCCTTGGCGTCCTTTTTTGTCGATAATACTTTCTGGATTGAAATCGGCTTCGAAAACCTTTCTTGCCACGTTGGCCGTGGGCCACGGACACCACGCATTGCCAAAATCGCTTGAATTCCTCGCTCGCCACCAGTTTCGGCCAAATGAGTATAGGCCTCCGCCCGCCAAGCAAGCGGCGAACGTGGATTATCGAGTGCGTCGATCATAAAATCGACGGCGGCAGGGAAGTGCGATTCTGCAACACACTTGAGCATCGTTGAAGAGGATTCATTTTGCCCATCGGGATCTGCTTTAATTTTTGCCAGAAAAAGAGGAATCACCCGTGCCTGGTCCGCCTTGCGACCCACCACGTAGGTAAAAGCACCACGAAAATCTCGCTCCCCACCAATTTTTGAGAGGGAAGTGAGCAGCGCATCCGTGTCAGCGGGTCCACAAATCCTATCCAAAATATCGGGCGTGTCGGTCGCGAGCGTGTAATACCTCATGTCTTGCCCGCGCTTGCTCGCCGTACCATCATGGCTATCCAACACCCATTGGGTATATCGCTCAATAAGTCGCTTTGAGGCAAATTTGCCAACTTGTACCAATTGCTCACGCTCAGCGCTATCAAGCAGTTCATATTGATCGACGAGCCGATTCGCCAAGGTTTTTTGACTCGCTTCATCTGCCGGAACAGGTGCAAGTGACCCTGGTTCGTAGCAGCAGATTCTCTCTCGATCGGCTGTAATCAGTCGTTTCGAATCAAGGTAAATCGGTACGCCGTCCATGTTCCGATCCAACCTCCATTGGACCTTTCCTTGTTCGTCGATCCTTATATGATTGCCATCGCCATCGCTCAAAAAGAACCCGGGAACCGCATCGACAATTTGATCGGACTGTCGATTCCGTCGGTAGCGTCCTTCCTCTTCTTTGCTCTCACGCCAAACAATCGCACCGCTATTAACATTGAGAAGGGTTGACCTTCCGCCACTATCACCTAACAGGAGGGGTCCATGAAGAGCTGTCGGCTCAAAAGACGACAGCTTTGAATCCCAAATCACCCTGCCAGTTTGGTAATTCTTGAGTTTTGCGCCGTCGTAATAAGTGATCACACCTTTAGGTAGAAAGGTTGGCGATTCGTCCGCCCTGTACTTTGGTGTTTCTTTCCAAAGCACCTTGCCGTTCGAGGCGTCTAGGCAGTGAGCGCCGACCGAATCGATTCCGACAAAAAGGTGGCCTTCGCCAGCCTGGATCGACATTGAATAGGATGGGAAAGGTTTACCCTTCGTTAAATCTCTCCTCCAAAGGGTCGATTTCGTAACTGGATTGATTGCCCGGACCGATCCGGAATCGCTCAACACAAACAAACGCTTTTCATCGCATGCCAATTTACGTACATGTTCGTTGCTTACAGCGAGGCCCAGTTCGGAAACTTTTCCCGTCGAGCGATCGATGCCAACAATCGTATTTGCCTTCTTGCGTGACACATCGACATAGATGGTTCGAGTATTCGCAGCCGCTGTTGCAAGCCTGTCTCCTAAGTGTGCTGCGTAGGTCCATTTAGGTTTACCATCCTTGAGGTCCAGCAAACGAACACGATTGTTGGACCTGTATAGTAGCGTTTCGTGCTTAATATCCAAAATTTCCGTTTCGTCGTCTGATAGTTCGGTCCAAGTCCGGCGAAGAGGCGGTCTCACGTCCCCAGACTTTAATATTGGAAAAACAAGGGCAAGAATTGCACCGATCATCATAACCAAACGACCCACATCAGGCATTGTAAGTCATAAGTGGTCAGGGAATGGCATTTTGTTCAAATATGATCGTTCCGATAATCTTTATTATGACCGTTTTTGAAATAACTCGGGCACATGGGGATAGTAATTCAGAATTTTGGACTGCCTCGCCTGATCGACCTCATTGGTTACAACTTTCCCCATGATTTCAAGAAAGCTTGCCTGAGCATCCTTCGATTCCAGAATTTCGTGCTGAAAGTCTCTTATTACATTGGTCAATTGAGATAGCGAGTCCTCGTTGTCATCGCCCAAAATTTGCTTAAATACTGGCCACCATGTTGGCAACTGAACGCTTGACGGCCTTACCGCAACTTTAACGACTCTGGCCGCGTCCTGAACCTTGGGCAGTTCATCGCCATGAGCGCATATTTCTTGAACGTATTCGAGAAAATCTTCTCGACGAAAAGGCTTTGCACCAAATGGCAGCGCATCAATTTCGTTCCACTCACCTCGAGATATCTTGCGCATGATGCAGAATGCGGCGCAATCAATTAAGTTCAGAGCCGAAGTTCTGAAAGCCTCAGAAAAGATACTGTCAGATTCGATTCTCGATTTCCGGCTCTCGCTGATTCGCCCTTTACACTTTTTCCAGTGATCATAAATTCCTGCGCCAGGCGAGTCCTTGCTGTGTTTTCGAAACGCTGAGAGCCGAACAAGGCCGTGCTGATCAGAACATTCCCGAACACAGCGATGAAGAAACCGCGATTCACTGGAAAAATCCCACATTTCACCTATAATATATCCATACTTTTGACATAAAAAACACATATTTTCCCAATATGAAAACAATATTCTCTTCCTATTTATTTCTATTTAGATTCGAATTGTTACATGTGTTACAATATATGTAGACAAGGTTCTGGTGCGATATGAGAATCAAACTGCGAAAGAAAACGGTGGATGCCCTGCCCGAATACAGCGTGTTGGTTTCAGATTATCTTGCAAACCGATTGGCGCTTCGAATGCAGGCGCTTGAAGTGAAGGCCTTTGATCTTGCGGAGACTCTTGGTGTCGAAGCGCCTGTAATCGCAAGAATGCTTGAGGGAGGCATCGAGGTCTCAGAAGAGACCGCCCTTAAGTTGGCCGATTTCCTCGGTATGGAAGCCGAAGAAATCTTGCCACTTAGTCGAGTTAGGAAACTCCAGTCAGAACAACCCGCTCGTTTCGCGAAACAGGCTCAATGACATACTTGAGTTCATATTGAAGTGAGGTCCGGCTTGCTTCACCTACGAATTGGAAGTTGTAATGAAGTGGCAGTTCTTCTACCGCTTTCTTAATAAATTCCTCATCGAATGGGCGAAGAGCCCGAGAGATTCTCGCCTCCAATGTTTCCGTGGGGTCAATCCTTTGACCAAAGAGCTTTTGCATTTCTTGGACTTCATAGAGAGTCGATCTCAACATATCAACCCTCGCAAAGCCTGCGATAGCGCAGCCCCATATTTGCCGAAGCATTTCGCGTTCTGGAGTACCGATAAGACTGAGAATCTCTCGGGCACTCCGTTGGCCTGTAACGATGAAATTGGCATAAGCCAATCCGTTTTTTTGAGCAATAGCAAAAGCCCTTGCCGCTTCTTCCTCCGTGATTAAGCGTAGGTCCTTCTGCCGTGACTGAAATATTCTTTCGATCATCATTTGAGAAGTTCTCCGCAAAAACATATTTTTCACATGTTTCCTGAACAACATAGTAACACATTCGCGGGATGATGGGAAGGGGAATTTATCAACATCCTCCAGGCAATTACGCAAAAATTACTGAACAATGGCTTAGGTGGGAACGTTCAGCCACTCAGGGATCATTCCCGCTTCAAAAAAGCCCCGGGGGCAACCGGGGAAAGCAAGACACAGCCCGAACCGAGGAACTTTTGAATGTGAACTCGGTCGGGTTTTCCCTTATCGAAGGTTCCGTCTGCAGCAACGGAGTCCCTCGGTGCTTAGGACGATAGTTTTACCGTCGTTTGTTTCCATTCTTGTTCGATTCTTAGACTCCTTAACCTTGAGCCATTCACAAATCAAACGTTTGCCTATCCAGTGCGGATTTACAAGATTTTTGTGAAAGCACGCCCTGAATTCATTTGAATTTGTATAATGCCTAACAATGTGGCCAAGACGTGATCGTCGAAAACTTCTTTTTCGTGGATACGCGCCGAGGGCTCTCCTGGGTTCTTCACTTTTGACGTTTGTTATTGGAGCGCAGGCCGGAACGCCGCAAAAATCGCCCGTCCAAGGTTCGATTTCGGTTGACTTCTTTGAGTCGAAGGTGCGTCCCACCATCGAGGCGAAATGCGTGGCCTGTCACGGTCCCAAGCAGCAGATCGCCGATCTCCGTCTCGACAAGCCCCTTTCAGCCGAACAAGCGAAAAAAGTTCTTGAGGCAATCGCCTACACCGGAGACACAAAGATGCCGCCCTCGGGCAAACTCCCGGCTGATCAATTGGCTTCGATGTCTGCCTGGGCTAAGGCCGGGGCTCCATGGCCGACCAGCAAGCCGAACCAAGCTAAGAAGGATGCCAAGTTCTGGTCATTTGTTCCGCCAACGATGCCTTCCCTGCCGACGATCAGCATGAAATCGTGGGGCCAAAATCCGCTGGATCGATTCGTCCTGGCCAAACTTGAAGAAAAGGGCATGAAGCCTGCACCCGTTGCCGACCGCCGCACGCTGATTCGACGAGCTACATTCGATTTAACCGGACTTCCGCCAACGCCATCCGAGATCGACGCTTTTCTCGTCGACACCAAGCCTAATGCCTTCGAGCGAGTGATCGAGCGATTGCTCGCTTCGCCCGCCTATGGAGAACGGTGGGGGCGACATTGGCTCGATGTTGCTCGTTACGCCGATTCAAATGGCCTCGATGAAAATCTCGTCTACTTAAACGCTTGGCGCTATCGCGATTGGGTCATCCAGTCGATGAATCAAGACAAGCCAATTGATCGTTTCATGCAGGAGCAAATCGCCGGCGATCTGATGCCTGACGCCGGAGACGACGGTGTCGTCGCAACCGGCTATTTGGCTTTGGGCGCCAAAATGCTGGCCGAGGACGATCCACAAAAGCAAGAACTCGACATCATCGACGAGCAAGTCGACACGATGAGCAAAACTTTCCTCGCGCTTACGGTTGGTTGCGCTCGATGCCACGACCACAAGTTCGATCCGATTTCCGCCAAAGACTATTATTCGATGGCGAGCATTTTCAAATCGACCAAGACAATGATGAACTTCAAGGTCGTTGCCGAGTGGAACGAGCGCCCGCTTGGCTCAAAGGAAGACAAAGCCAAGGTTGCCGAAACCGAGACCGAAGTCCACCAGAAGCAGCAAGAAATAAATCAGATTCGAGACAAAGCGAGTCAAGACCTCCTCAAAGTCATCCAGCCGATGCAACCTGAATACGAGAAGGCAGGCAAGGAGTATCTGGCTGATAAGGATTCGAACGCCAAGCCAGCAGATCGCCTAGCGGCAATTGCAAAAGCGCACAACCTGATTCCTGAAGTCCTTCAAGATGTTTCGGATCGTATCAAAAACAAGATTGATGTGCGGATCGAACTTCCAGAAAAGCGGGATCACCTCTTCCCTGCTGCCATCGCGTCCACCCTCAAGAAACTTGAGGGTGAAGTTGCGGAACTGAACAAAACCAAGCCCAAATTGAACTACGCCATGGCTGTCGAAGAGGGCAAAACGACCGACTTAAAGGTGCACCTTCGCGGCAGCTACCTAACCCTTGGTGACCAGTGCTCGCGACGCTTCCCTACGGTCGTATCCGACCCCACAGCCCCGGCGATTCCAAAAGATCATAGCGGGCGTCTGGAACTGGCCGAGTGGCTAACCAGTGCCAAAAATCCCCTCACGGCGAGAGTCTTCGTGAATCGGGTTTGGCGTTGGAAATTTGGTCGAGGCTTAGTAGGTTCGGTCGACAATTTTGGGTCGCTCGGCGACCTCCCAACGCACCCTGAGTTGCTTGATTGGCTAGCGCTGTCATTCCAAAAAGAAGACCATTGGAGTCTCAAAAAGCTGCAAAAGCGCATCATGCTTACCAACACCTACATGATGAGCGGCCGGTATGACGCCAAGATGGCCGAGGTCGACACCGATAACCACTACCTTTGGCGATTCCCGCGCCAAAGATTGGACGCCGAGGAGATTCGCGATAGCATCTTCTTTGTCGCGGGAACGCTTGATCGCAAAATGGGTGGCACCCTTATCAATTTGCCGCCAAGGGCCTATGTAACGAATGATCAAAGCGCGAATCCGATCAATTACGAGAGCCCCCGACGGGCCGTTTATTTGCCGGTGGTTCGAGCTGCGGTCTACGACGTTTATACGGCATTTGATTTTGGCGATCCGACTGTTATGAATGGAGACCGAGCCAGTACGACGATTGCTCCCCAAGCCCTCTTCATGCTGAATGGCAAAATCGTTCTGTCTGCTTCAAAAGCCCAAGCAACGACCTTGTTGAAGCGAACGGATCTGGACGACAAAGGGCGGGTGCGATGGCTTTACGAAACCTGCTTTGGTCGTCCTGCCTCCGAGGAAGAAGTCAGCCGGTCGTTATCTTATCTTTCACGTTTTGAGGCCATTTATGCCAGCGCAAAGGAGCCCAAACTCAGCGCTTGGCAAAGCCTCTGCAAAACTTTTATTGGAGCAAACGAGTTCATCTATGTGGAATAAGCACCAGATTTCTCGCCGTGAACTTCTTCGAGCCAGCGCACTTGGCATCGGAAACATGGCGTTCCTCTCGCTTCTCGCCGATGAAGCTTTTGCCCAGCAAACTTTGGTCGATTCCAAGAATCCGCTTGCGCCAAAGTCGCCCATGTTTCCGGCCAGAGCCAAGCGGGTGATTTTCGTATTTCTCCATGGCGGTCCATCTCAGGTCGATACCTTTGATCCAAAGCCATTATTGACCCGGGATCACGGGAAGCCGTTCACGGGAGAAATGCCACGAATTGTCTCGTCACCGACAGGAAACCTTCTCAAGAGCCCCTGGGAATTCAAACACTACGGGCAAAGCGGAATCGAGGTCAGCGATCTCTTTCCTCACGTGGGAGGCTGCGTGGATGATCTTTGCTTTATCAACTCAATGTATGGTTCCAACTCGCGCCACGGAGCTGCACTCTTAGAACTCCATACCGGCAGCGATACTTTTGTCCGTCCATCAATGGGCTCTTGGGTTACCTACGGCCTCGGCACTGAAAACCAGAATCTGCCTGGGTTCCTGACCATTTGTCCAACTCTCGGACACGGCGGGGTCAACAACTGGAGTTCGGCATTCTTGCCTGCTTATACTCAGGGCACACCGATTGGCAATGCAGGAATTCCGGCTGAAAACGCCCGGATACCCTTTATTCACAACGATGAGACTCCAGCCGAAGCCCAAAAACTCGAAATCGAGTTGATGAGGCAAATGGGAATGGATCAGTTCTCCCACCTCGGTCCAGATCCTGCGTTAGAAGGTCGAATCAACTCCTACGAATTAGCGTTTCGAATGCAGCTTGCCGCACCTGAGCTTCAAGAGATATCCAGCGAATCGGAAGAAACGAAGAAGCTCTATGGCATCGACGACCCGAAGACGAAGAATTTTGGCCAACAGTGTCTTCTAGCTCGTCGATTTTCTGAGAAAGGCGTTCGATTTGTCCAGGTCACCCACTCGTATAAATGGGATCAGCACAGCGATTTGCGGCGCGACCATGCAAGCAACGCCATGGAAGTGGATAAGCCCATCGCTGGCTTGATCAAGGACCTGAAAGCACGGGGAATGTTGAAAGATACGTTAGTGGTTATCAGCGGTGAATTTGGTCGAACGCCAGTCGCCCAAGGCGACGATGGCCGCGATCATAATCCGCATGGTTTCACGACCATTCTGGCCGGTGGTGGTGTGAAACCGGGCATCAAGTACGGCGCGACCGACGACTATGGCTTTTTTGCGGTCCAAGACAAAGTCCACATTCACGATTTGCATGCGACGATGCTCTATCTGCTTGGTATTGATCATACGAAGCTCACCTACTTCCATGGCGGACGTAATTACCGTTTGACGGATGTGCATGGCGAAATCGTGAAAGGGATTCTTGCCTAAATAGCTTTTGTAAGGTCCCCCTCATCCGGTTCGCAAGCTCACCGACTTCTCCATCCGGAGAAGTATCTACCCGTTGCCAATATTTTGGACGCGACGATGCAAATTTTGAAGCTATTCAGCAACGCGGGTAAAGGTTTGGCAGGTATTTCAAGGTCCCCCTCATCCGGAGAAGTATCTCTTCAGGTTCCAACCTCAAAGGATTGAGTCTTGAAAGTTAATGTCACATTGTCGAAGACGAGACCCCGTCGTTAGCTGGATTTACTCCGTGATCAGTCATTCCTTACCCGCTGCACCATCCGAAGAAGCATCTCGTTTGTCGTCCTCTCTCATTCTTTCCATGACAACTTTGATTCTTTCAGCAACATAGCTTGGATTCTTAAGAATTCGACTGGCGGGCACTCGAATAACTCTCAGACCTTTTGATCGGAGGTGGGCGTCGCGCTTAAGGTCTTCATCCTCTTTTAGCTCATGCACTTTGCCATCAATTTCGATGTTCAACCTGACCTCGGAGCAATAGAAGTCGAGGATGTATTGATCAAACAGGTATTGCCTTCTAAAGTAAAAGCCTAATTGGTCATGTTTCACGCAGTTCCAAAAGAGCACTTCAGGTAACTGAGAGTTGTTTCGTAGGAAACGCCCCTGTCCCTTCTTATCCCACGACATTGAGTTCAGAATAGCATGCTTGCACAGACTTAGCCAAGATGCTTCTCCGGATGGAGAAGCCGGTAAGCGAGGCACGAGTGAACCGGATGAGGGGAACCTTAGAAGCCCTATCGCGTCCATCGATGCTGAATAGCTTCAAAATTTGCATCGTCGCTTCCTGAGCATTGAGAGCCGCCATCATGATGCTTCTCAAGATAACGAGAACGAATCGGTAGGGCAATAGTTTTGAAATCGGTAACTCGCACTATCACCATATAGCCTAACCTCAGTCGCTAGACAGAGTTGGACAGTGGAACCCGAGAAGGTAGACTGAAGCTAATATGTTCCTCGACGAGGCGATTGTCGAATTCTCCTCGGGCAAAGGAGGATCGGGTGCAGTCGCATTTCACACTGAAAAACACGTTCCACGTGGCGGCCCCAACGGAGCCGATGGCGGCAAAGGCGGTGACGTCATTCTCGTCGCTGACCGTGGACGGAGAACCCTTTACGATTTCAAATTGGTCGACCACTATGAAGCCGAAAATGGCATTCATGGTCTCGGAAACAAAAGGGGTAAGAATGGCAAAGATGTCGAAATCCGTCTTCCAGTTGGAACCATCATCACCGACGCGGTCACTGGCGAACTGATCGTCGATTTCACCAAGCATGGAATGAAGTTCGTGATCGCCAAAGGCGGACGCGGCGGACACGGAAACCAGCACTACGTGAACTCGGTTCGACAGGCTCCCAATTTCGCCGAGAAGGGCGGTCCGAGCGAAAAGGTGAAGGTCAAACTCGAGCTCAAGCTTCTTGCCGATGTTGGCCTGATCGGAATGCCCAACGCGGGCAAAAGCACTTTGATCAGCCGAATTTCGGCAGCCAAGCCGAAAATTGCTGACTATCCGTTTACAACCATTGTTCCTAACCTCGGCGTCGTCTCTTTCCGAGACAATACGTTCACCGTTGCCGACATGCCTGGCCTTATCGAAGGAGCCAGCCGCGGCATCGGCCTCGGGCATCAGTTCCTCAAGCATGTGGAGCGAACCCGTGTCCTCGTTCACGTTGTCGATGTCTTCCCAGTCGACGAGACAGACCCGATCGTGAACTACAAGACGATCGAGAACGAGCTTGAGATTTATTCGAAGGAAATCTTTGAACGCCCCCGCTTAATTGCACTCAATAAGATCGATCTGATCGACCAGGCTCAACAACAGGAACTGGTAAAGACCTTCGAGGCATTCGGCTTCCCTGTCTTCCCAATTTCAGGCTTCGCGGGCATGGGCCTCGACCCATTGCTTGATCGCATTTCGACGATTTTGGATGAAACGACTCCGAAGGAAGAAATCCCGGTGGTCATGCCTGCGATGCAAGCCCAGGGCGAAGACTTCTGGGAAGTCATTCAAGACGAAGATGGCTACCGCGTACAGGGTAAGCGTCTTGAGCGAATGGTCGCGATGACCGATTTGGAAAGCCGCGATGCGGTGAGATATCTTCAGCGCCGCCTCGACAAGATCGGCGTCTTTAGCAAGCTTCGTGACGCCGGTATTCAAGAAGGCGACTCGGTCATGATTGGCGAATTGGAATTCGAATATACGGACGAACGATGAGAATTGGAATCTTGGGCGGCACCTTTGACCCGCCACATCTCGGACACCTTAAATTGGCAGAAGCCGCCATTGAAACCCTCGGCCTCGATGAAGTGATCTTGCTTCCGGCTAATTCGAACCCATTTAAGCAGAGCCGACGCGCCTCGGCCGCAAAAGATCGGGTGGCCATGGCCCGACTGCTTCAAAAACACAATTCCAAATTGTCATTCTCTGACATGGAGATTACGAGAGGCGGTGTCAGCTATACCGTAGATACCCTCGGTGAACTCCAAATGGTGCATCCTGGCGAATATTGGTTCATTCTTGGCGCCGACGCCATAAAGGGCTTCGCCGACTGGAAGAATCCACAAAGAATTCTGCGGTTGTGTCGATTGGCCGTTGCCATTCGTCCTCCCGTTACTCAAAATGACCTCGAAAGGCAAATTCCTGAAGAATTTCGTGATAAGGTTGATATCATTGAAATGGCCGCTACGTCCGAATCTTCAAGTGAGATTCGCGAACGTGTCACCAAAGGACAACCAATCCAAAATCTGACGACTTCGGAAATTGCCGACTACATAAGAAACAATAAGCTCTACAAATGACATCCGCCGAAAAAGTTGAACTCATTCGTGATGCTGCCGACGACATGAAGGCAGATCGAATCGAAGTCCTCGACGTCCGAAAAAAGACTTCCATCGCTGACTACTTCATTGTGTGCAGCGGTACATCCGACCGGCACGTTGATGCCGTCGCCGATCGCGTCGCCGAAAAGCTTGAGGCTATGAAAATAAAGCCTTTGAGATCAGAAGGTGAACGGAGCGGCTGGATCCTGCAGGATTACGGAGATGTCGTATTCCACGTCATGAAAGAGGAGCAGCGACAGTTTTATGATCTTGAAGCACTCTGGGAGTCCGTCCAACCCAATCCTGATTTGGAACTATAAATCATCATGAATGCGGAACAGAAAGTCACCGAACTCAAGGCCGAGATCGCGCGAATTCAAGCCAAACGTTCCGCATCCAGTGACAAGGACATCCAAGAAGCGCTTCAGTTCAAAGAAGACGCCCTGGTGAACCAATTAAAGGCGGCCCAAGCCGAATGGGATGCCGTGAAACAAGCCGTCGCGATCGAAGAAGCGACCAACGAACTCTCGGACGAAGAAATCGAAAAAGAAGTTCGGCTTGCTCGCGCTCATTTGGCAGGTGAACGTAAACCCGCCGCAAGAGATATTCTCGCTCGACTTGAGAAATCCGCACCACAAAATGTACTCGTTCTCGAATTGAAAGCTGACTTCTTGTTGATGAACAAGGATTTTCGAAACGCGCTGCCATTGCTCGAAAAAGCTCATAAAATCGACCCGAAGAATGCGCCTCTCGAAAAGAAACTCGCCGAGGTAGCGATGCGGAGTGCGACTATCGGGTCGATCGACGATCAAATGCGCGTGGGCCTCAGCGATTCGCCTTTTCTGGCTGATGGCGACATTAAAGCAAGCGCAACGGCCGCGACGGTTTGCAGCGTCTTTTTGCCTGGTCTAGGTCATTTTGTTTCCGGAATGACGACCAAAGGGATCGTTTACCTCACAATTTGGCTTGGAACTATTGTCCCTTGGTCAATCTTGGTTGGGGGCGAGCTGAAGCGTATCAATGGCAATATGCACAACTTCAATCCGTCGATGGTGATGATTGTGCTCGGGTTTATTGCCGCGATGGATTATTTCGTGGCGCTGTTTGAGTGCGCTGCGCTTGGCAAAAGCAGCGGCGGTAAGCGCCCTGTTATCGAGCGGCCCAAGCCTCCGGTCGACTTGCCGTTCGAGTAATTTTCAACTGAATCCGGCTTAGAATATAGATGGTTGAATCTCAGAGGTACATTTAAGTCATGAATTGGAACGAGGCACTCGTAGATTTGGCTGACCAAGTCACTCGATGGATAAGTGGCGACCTCGCAAAACGAGGACACATGGTTCTGCATGTCTTAAACATGGTTCCAACGGCTGAGGAGCCGCTGCTTGAGATAGAAGTTTCAGGATCAAAAGTTCTTCGACTCGAACCCGCTGCTCACGCCGAAGGGCAAGTACCAACGGTCGTAAACTTGTATGCTTATCCTACGCTAAGAAGGGTGCTTCTAACCGGACCACGCGAGGATGGCTCTTGGAATATTGTCTCAAGCGATGGCGTAGAAATGCGGTTCGCATGGAGTGAGAAAGATTTCGTCGAACTTGTAAAGATCTTGGCCGAACCAAATGTTGCAAGACGCATTTGATCGGCTTCTAAAGGTCTCCTTGGAGTTAATTGTGGTTGAGCAAGTGCTTGACGACAAACTAGATGATCCTGGTCTGAAAGGTGAAGTACGTGTGCAGATCGAGTTCACTCGATCACAACTTGAAAAGACCTATCTGCTGCGACTTTTAGCAGAATTTGAGGGAGTCCTTGACAGGATAGGACCTTCACTTCGTGTTCCAGTTACCTTTAATACGAGAGATGGCCTCGGTACAAAACTGGATCAAATTGGGTCAAATCTAGGGATGGACCAATTATTTCGTAATGAAATGGACGACAAAATTCGGGCACACAGAAACGAATTGTTTCATGGAAGATCACCTGTTCCAAGGGTTTCCTTTCAGTCGTCACACTTACTGATGAAAACGTTTCTGCGCGATTGCTGGTAATACCTAGCCGCGCGCTTTCTTCAATTCCTCAACCAACTGCATCTGCGACGCCGTGATCGTGAGGTCGCTGCGAGTTCTTTCCAAAACGGCACGAAGGGCATCGACGGTTCGTCGCAAACCGTTGGTCAAAGAATCTGGAAAATCGAACGTTACGAGTTCCTCGTAAATCGCATCCATGTACTCCATGATCCGCTCGGCTTCGTCCATTCTTCCCTTTCGAATCTCATCGAGCGCAAAACGGCGAACCTCGCTGGCTGCCTCAGCAGCGCCGTGCAGATAGGCCATGGTCTGTGAGCCTAGCGAAGATGGTGACGGCAATTCGCGAGCCTGAACAATGGCCATCACGCACGCCGCCTCGACCATCTCTTTCTCTGAATCGTGAAGATAGGAAAGGCTGATTTCGGGATAAGGCGCCATCAGGGCTCGGACCTCGGCGGCAACACCGTGGGCTTCGTCGATCAGAGCTTGGGATTCGGTGAACTGGTGCCGGTGGATATGCCGGATGGCTTTTGCGCTGAGTTGGCCAAGTTTGCGGCAAAGAACCAGAATCTGCTCACGGGCTTCGTGCAGTTCCTTAGCGCGTCCGCGCAGATCGTCCCATCCAGAAGTGTTGATCACATCAGTTTCTGACGATTCAGACTGACCCAACGACGCTCGCCAATGATGATGTGATCCAAAACTGCAATATCGAGCAGCTTGCCTGCTTCCACAATCTTAGCCGTTACTTGGATGTCTTCGGGTGAAGGCTCGGGATCTCCACTCGGATGATTGTGAGCAACAATCACGCCAACTGCACCTTCGCGCACCGCCTCACGAAATATCTCTCGAAGTCCGACGATGGAGGCGTTGGCCGTGCCAATGTGGATCGTTGCCACCCGAAGAATGACATTCTTTGAATCGAGGTAGATCGCCACGAAGTGTTCTTGCCGCTCATGACGCAAGTCATCAAGCAAGGCCGCGACATCTTCAGGGCCGTCAATACTCTCAATCTCAGCGTCGCCCCTCCCTGCGATGCCAACTTTTTGACCAAGGATGAACATGGCCATGAGTCGACGAGCCGCAGGTTCTTCGAGCTCGAAAACGCGCTGCAGTTCTTCGACCGATAGATCTGCCAACTTTCTTAACTTTCGATTCGAAAGCATCAATTCACGAACCACGGGCACCCACCGGTCTACCTCTTCATCGTTTTTCGAGACCGCGTATGCAAGCAATTCAGTCGGCATTGCGGCCTTCAAGCCCAGTGTCTTAAGGCGAGCAATCGTTTCGGATGCCATAAACCTTAGACCACAGTAAGAGGAGTATTCGGAAGTCGATCGTCGGCGGGTTCGCTCCACTTGCCATCTTGCTTAAGCAGATTGATGAGTTCGGCAACGCCATTTTCTTGGGGAATTCCGTTTTTGACGACTTCCCTCTTTCGGTAAAGCGTGATCTTGCCTCCGGCAGCCCCGACGTAACCGTAGTCAGCGTCAGCCATTTCACCAGGGCCGTTGACGATGCAACCCATGACGGCGATATCCAATCCTACCAAATGCTTGGTCGCATCCCGAACCTCGCGTAATACGGTCGGAAGGTTGAACTTGGTTCGCCCGCAAGACGGACAAGCAATGTACTCAACCTTGGTCTTCCGCAGCCCAAGCGACTGAAGGATGTCGTAGCAAACCGGAATCTCGTTCTTAGGGTCCTCGCTCAAGCTCACCCGAATCGTATCGCCAATTCCTTCCATCAGGAGCGTCGCGATGCCCGCCGTCGACTTGATGCGAGCATATTCTCCATCGCCCGCCTCGGTCACCCCAAGGTGCATCGGATAAGCCATCCCCTCTTCGTTCATTCGCTGAACCATAAGGCGGTTCGCGGCAACCATGATGGGCACTCGAGAAGCCTTGCATGAGATATTGAGGTTGGTGTAGCCATGTTTCTCACAAAGCCGCAGGTATTCCAGAGCGGATTGAACCATTCCCTCCGGTGTATCTCCATAAGTGACCAATAATCGTTCGGATAACGAACCATGATTCACTCCGACCCGCATCGCACAATCATGAGCCTTACAAGCTTCGATAACTGGAACAAAGCTTTCTTCGATGGCCTGAAGTTCTTCAGATTGTTCGTTTTCCGAATAAGCTAATTCTTGGCGGAGGGAATCGATTTCGTTCCCTTCCCTGCCCCGTACATCGACTTTCGCACGGCTTCCGTGGCGACGAAAAACAAACAAGCCTGGATTCACTCGGACTTCGTCAACGTGCTTTGCCGCCTCGACGGCGATCGCTGTTCCTTGGTGATGGACGTCTGCGGTAAGGGGCACGTACTGATACCGCTCCGTCACTTTGGCCCGAATCGCTTCAAGACATTGGGCTTCATCAAGCGAAGGTGTCGTGACCCGGACGAGTTCGCAACCATTGCGATGAAGATCGATGATCTGATCGACGCACGCATCAATGTTACGAGTCTCTTCGGTAATCATGGACTGCACCATGACGTGATGTCCGCTGCCTATGGTGAGATTGCCGATTCGGCAGGGAGACGTCTTACGACGTGGATAGGTTATGTCTAAACTCATAACTCTCTTCCCATTCTGACACACACCGACGAAGGTAGGCCCGAAGTCTTGCCAAACGAACTCTATTCTTGATACAACCGACCAAAGGACTGGGGTTCTATGGATTCGATCAATCGAACATTTATTGGGGTACGTGTTCCGCCCGAGCTGCTGCCCGTTATCGACCAAGCATTGCTGCAGCTCAAGCGGAAGCCTGGCATTCTCGACATGCGATGGAGCCAGCCTTCGGAGTACTTGCTGAATCTCGTCACTCTCGGCGAATTATCGATCGCAACGCTAAGTCGCCTTTCTCAGGCCATCGCACCCGTCGTAGATGGCTTTTCGACTCTTGATCTGACCCTCGAAAAATTTGGCGGGATTCCGAATATGATTCAGCCAAGATTTGCAGTTCTTCAACTCGGCGGTCCGGGCGCGCAAACCTCTGTCAATCTCGCACAACAACTTGACCTTGCCACGAGGCCCCTGACTCCTCCCCGTGAGGGCAGACCCTTTCAACCGAATATCGTGATGGGCCGAATTAAGACGGAAAGCGAACAATTACGGGTCTCTCTTGGTCGAGCGCTGAAGTTTCCCGAACACGCACCGTTCGCAACTTGGCAGATCAATCAAATTGAATTACTCATCAGTTCCGCCGATACCTCGGGCGTGGGCTACAAGGTGATTGAATCCTTCCCGCTTAGGACCTGAGGCGATAAATTTCCACAAAAATCTGGATTCTGCTTGTAACCGAATCTTAACCGTCGTATTCTGAGAATAGACGACGCCGTCTCCGAGCTTTCGGTCTCGACGCCGCCTAATTTTGTTCTCAGGAGGAAATTTAGGTGCAGCGATATTCACCAGATAACATCAGAAATGTGGCCGTGGTCGGCCACGGCAGTTGCGGAAAAACCATGCTCATCGAGCATATGCTTTACACGGCCAGCGCGACAGACAGAGTCGGAACTGTCGAAGCAGGCAATACGCAAAGTGACTTCGATCCGCTCGAAATCCGACGAAAAATCTCCCTCTCTTCCAGCGTCTTGCCAATCGAATGGCATGGCTGTAAGATCAATCTCATCGACGTTCCCGGTTACCCTGACTTCATCGGCGAACTCCATTGCGTCGCCCGGGCCGTCGAAGCATTCATCATTGTTTGCGAGGCGAAGCGCGATCTCGACGTTGGCTTCGAACTGGCGTGGGAGATCGCCGAGCAATACGGCTTGGCCAAATGCATTTTTGTCAATAAACTCGAACGCGACAACGCGGACTATGAAGGTCTGATCGAAACGCTCCACGAACGCTACGGACGATCTGTGGTCGGTGTTCAAATTCCCATCGGTCACCAAGCGGCTTTCTCGGGCGTGCTCGATTTACTTCGCATGAAAGTTTATAAGGGTCGAGATCGCGGTGTCGAAATTGAAGATATTCCGAGCGGCTACACCCAGGACGCCGAATACCGCCGCGAAAAGATGATGGACGCCGCCGCCGAAGGTGACGATGACCTCGCTCTGAAATATCTCGATGGCGAAGACTTGACCGAAGACGAAGTCGAACACGGTCTCCTTGTCGGAGTCGAGCGTGGTCGTGTCGTACCCGTGATGGTTGGCTCCGCCATGAGCGGAATTGGCGTCGCAACCCTTCTCGATCGAATCATCAAGGAACTTCCTTCTCCCGTCGAAGCTCCGAAAGACGTCAGCGGAATTTCGATTCACAAATCGGGAGGAGAAGCGATCCCAAGCAACGATGTAAACGCCCCGCTTTCATCTCTTTGCTTCAAAACGACTGCCGATCCTTTCGTCGGCAAGATCAATTATCTGCGAGTCTTCAATGGTTCAATCAAGGTTGACGACACGGTAGCAAACGTCAATCGTGAGACCGATGAACGTCTTCATAATCTCTTCTTCCCCCATGGCAAAACGCAAGAAACGACAGCCTACGTTGGTTCTGGCGATATCTGCGCCGTGGCAAAGCTAACGAATACTCATACTGGCGATACCCTCGCGGGTGCCAAGAGCAAGCTGCTCCTCGCGTCAATTGAGATGCCGGAGCCCATCTATCGCATTGCAATCTCGCCAAAAACAAAGGCCGACGAGGACAAACTTCCTGCCGCTCTTGAGCGATTGATGGATGAAGACCCTACGTTCCGAGCTTATCGTGATTCGTCAGCTCACCAGGAGATCATCGAAGGAATGGGCGATGTCCACCTTGATACCCTCATCGAGCGACTTAAGTCGAAATTTGGAGTTGAAGTCACACTCGAAGAAGCCAAAGTTCCATACAAGGAAACGGTAAAGGGCCGCGCGAAGGCCCAGGGTCGCCACAAGCGACAGTCAGGCGGAAAGGGCCAATTTGGCGATTGTTGGATCGAGCTCGAACCCCTCAATCGGGGCGAGGGCTTTCTTTTCGAAAATAAAGTCGTCGGAGGCGCGATCCCCCGAAACTTTATTCCCGCTATCGAAAAAGGCGTTCGCGAAGCAATGGAACATGGATTTATTGCCGGCTTCCCGGCGATGGACTTAAAGGTCACAGTGTACGACGGCTCATACCACGACGTGGATTCGAACGAACAAGCCTTCAAAATCGCCGGAGCAACTGCCATTCGAACGGCGGTCGATAAATCAGATCCCGTGATTCTCGAACCGATCCTTGAAGTCGAGGTTGACGTTTTAGACGATCATGTTGGCGATGTCGTGGGTGACCTAAACGGTCGTCGGGGACAACTCCTCGGCATGGACCAGGTTGCGGCGGGCAAATCGCGAATTCGAGCGATGGTCCCCATGGCAAACATGACACGCTACGCCCTCGATCTTCGGTCCATCACCAAAGGTCGCGGAAGGTTCCGACAGCATTTCGCCCATTATGCCGAGCTTCCCTACCCTGAACAGCAAACGCTCGTTCAGGCTTTTGCGAAGCATCGCCAGGAGCTAGAGGCCAGCCACTAGTCGTGGAGGGTCTTGTCGCTTCACAAGAGCGTCGTTAAGACTCTGCTTCTGGCTCATATCGTCGCCGTAGGTTTTGTCCGCCAACTCAACCTCGGCGACGATGGTCGCCTCCAGGTTGTTAATTTGCTCTTGGGACATTCCAAGTTCGTTAAAGTGCAAAGCGCCCTCGACGTGCCCTTCAATATTGGGAATCGCAGGAAATCCGCACTGATAGGCCAAATAGTTGGCCCCAATCACGATGGCGGTTGCCAAGGTTGGTTGCGCCTCGAGTTCAGGCTGAAAATGATAGCGAATCACATTTTTCATCGAGGGTGAGAGCTTCCATTTATCGGCCAAGAGTCCACCGACTTCCGCATGATCATATTTCAGGATATTGTGTTCAGCTTTAAAGAGCGAAATACCATTGATTTGTGCCTGTTTGATTGCTTGATTCAATTGAAAAGGACAAAATCGTTCTAGAGTTAGGAGTCCAACGTCGTGAAGCAAACCCGCTACATAGAGTTCCTCCATCATCTGGGGCGCCAAATAGCGGGCAATGGACTTTGATGCGACGGCGACCGCCAAGCAGTGCCGCCCAAAAATCAGGCTATCGAGTCCTGTTGCGTTCCCCTTACCTGACAAAATCTGCTGATAAGCGAGGGAAATCGCCACGGATCGAAGCGCATTCATGCCCATGACACTGAGCGCGCGCCCCACGCTCGTCGTTGGCTTTGATCCGTAGTATGAGGACGTGGCCACCCTTAACACTTTTGCCGTCAGGGCAGGATCTTGCTCAATTACCTTTTCGAGCGCACGCGGCGACACGTAAGGGTCCTCGTAGAGTTTCAGTATTTTTATGAGGACGCTCGGTCTAACCGTCAGATTTTCTGTCCGGCCGATTCGTAACCCCAACGATTGGTAATCCATGAGTAAGTATGGAGATTGGACTCCACTAAGGATATTCCCTATTTACGATAAATATTCCCATAGAAAGTTATATAAAAAGAGGAGCCACCTTCAAGGTGACTCCTCTTTTCAATTTATGACTCTTAAGCTGCTCGTTGAGAACCGTACGTGCTGTCTGACTGATCAACTTCGACCATGATCATGCTTGAAACCATATCGATTTGATCTTGAGTGAGCCCAATTTCTTCCAGATGAAACTCACCGTTCGGATCTCCGGCAATTCCAGGCATCGCCGCATAGCCAGCTTTATAAGCCAGATAGTTTGCCGCCGCCACATAGCCAGTTGTCTGACCATTCGTCATGTCTTGCTCGGGCTTATGGTGATACCGAATCGCATCAATCAGAATCTGGGAAAGCTTCCATTTGTCGGCCAAAAAGCCGCCAACTTCAGCGTGGGTAAATCCTAAGACTTGGAGTTCAGCGTCGGCGAGGCTCGTCTTCTGTGCCTGCGCTTTACGAATCGCCACGTTAAGGTCGTTTGGCATAAATCGGTCAAGCGTGAGAATTCCGATGTCGTGCATAAGACCCGTAACATACATTTCTTCCATCATGCTGGGTGCAAGTTGCTTCGCAATCGCTTTTGCTCCCACCCCTACGGCAAGACAGTGTCGCCAAAAGGCCATTCGATCAAAATCGGCTCCAACGTTCCTCTGAGAAAGGATTTGCTGATAGGCGAGAGAAACTGCAATTGATCGCAGCGTATTCATTCCGAGGACGCTTAAAGCCCGTCCCACACTCGTTGCTGATTTTGCCCCGTAAAGCGATGATCCGGCAACACGAAGAATCTTTGCCGTCAGCGCTGCATCTTGCTCGATAATCTTCTCAAGAGAACGTGGTGAAACGTTGGGATCCTCGTAAAGTTTCAAAATTTGAATCAAGACAGTAGGAAGAACAGGAAGGTTCTCGCTACGACTGATCCTCAAACAAAGAGAATTAAGATCCACGAATTAATTTTCGGCACCCTTCGAAACCGACCTCAGGGCTAAATATCAGAAGTTAAGAACGAATCTGACCTCGAAATATGCCAACCTGAAACCAAACATAATACTTGAGCGTAATATACTCATGTAATTGAGCGTTTGACCATCATGGCTGACTACTACCAAGTGCTCGGAGTTCCCCGAGGAGCGGACGAAAAAGAGATTAAATCGGCGTACCGAAAGCTCGCCAGGAAATACCATCCCGACGTGAATCCGGGAGATAAGCAGTCAGAAGCTAAGTTTAAAGAAGTCAGCGAAGCCTATGAAGTTTTAAGCGATTCTGAGAAGCGGAAGCTCTACGACCAATATGGTGCGCAATGGGAAAACGCGAAGCACATGCAGGATCAAGGCATGGGCGATATGGATTTTGGCAACGTCCAGTTTGGAAACATGGGCGGCTTCGGCTCCATCTTTGAACATCTTTTCACGGGCGGTGGCGCCGGAGGTGGCTTCCGAATGCAAGACATGGAAGCGACCCAACCCCGCGATATTGAGCGTGAAGTCGAGCTAAGTCTCGAAGAGATTGACTCGGGCACAACGAGAACTCTCACTTATCAAACCATGGATGCCCAGCAAACTCGGGGCCAAGTAGCCACTGTTCCGACAACCAAAAAAGTCGAAGTCAAGATCCCAGCCGGGATCGGCGACGGCAAAAAATTGCGGGTTCCCAGTAAGGGCCATGCCGGTGTAGGCGGCCGAGCTGGCGATTTATATGTTGTGATTCGGTGGGCCAAACACGCGAAATTCAAGCCCCATGGCGAGAATCTTGAAGTCGAAGTCCCCGTGTCATTCACGACTGCGGCTCTGGGAGGAGAAATTTCGATTCCCACTCTTCGCAAGAGCATGACGATGAAGATTCCGGCCGGTTCCCAATCAGGCCAGGTATTTCGACTTGCAAATCAAGGCATCACAAAGTTAAGCGGGGGCAAGAGTGACCTTCTCGCTCGACTGAAGGTTGTGGTTCCTAAGACGCTGACCCAGGATCAACGCGACCTTATTCAAAAACTCGCTCAATTGGAGAATCAATGAGACACGAAAACCAACCGGTGTACATGATTGGCGTGGCAGCGCAGCTTTGCAATGTTCACCCGCAAACCCTACGGCAATATGAGCGCCTTGGTCTCGTCATCCCTTCTCGTGTCGGAGCGAAGAATCGCCTGTATTCAGAACTCGATATTCTCAGAGTTCGTCGAATTCAGCGATTAACCCAGGAACTTGGCGTTAACCTCGCGGGAGTTGAAATCATCCTCAAACTTCTCGACGATATGGAAGAAATGCGCCAGGATATGGAGCAGCAGTTAAGCGAGTACATCTCTGAGGCCGAACAACGGATTCAATCGATGATGGAAAACAAAAATATTCCCCTGCGCAAAGACGAATCCCTTTTGCCGGTACCCAATATTAAGATTCGTAAGTCGGCAAGTCTTTAAGCTAGCTCAATGCGGGTCGCTAACCGCTAGATGCTTCTCTTTCACATCGATAGCGATGGAGGTCGTCATGTCCGCCATCACGTTCGTTACCGATCTCATCCGGGCGATGATCCAATCCACCGTGAAAAATGTGAGCAAAATTTCCGTCGAGAAGCCCAAGGTCGATACGACCACGGCCAATGAAATAAACCCGGCTTCGGGAACGCCGGAGATGCCCAATGTTGCCAATAGGCACATGACGATCATCGAGATTTGGGCGCCGATGGTGACATCCATATGCAGCGCTTGGGCAATGATGAGAACTGCGAAGGCCTCGTAGAGCAGAATTCCGTCGTTGTTCAGATTCGTGCCGATACATGCAGCCAGTCGAGAACTATCCTTCGAGACGCCCATATTATCCAAGGCTTTTAGAGTCAGTGGCAACGTCGCAAGACTGCTATTGATGCCGAAAGCATTCAACAATGGCGCGGTCGCCTCGCGCCAAAATGGCTTAAACGGCACGCGCCGAACCACAAACAGCCAAATCGGATATACGATAAAGGTCTGAATGCAGAGCCCAAGAAGGACGAAACCAAGGAACGGCAAGATACCAACAAGGTGACTGAATCCACTTTCACCGACTCCTTTTGCGATGACCGCGCAGACCGCAAAAGGCGTCAAAGCGACGAGCCACCCGATCACGCGTTCCGATAATCGGTAGCCCCCGTGGATGAATCTTTCCCACTGTTCAACCCAAGGTTCATTAAGATTCTGGAAACTCTTCAAAGCGCAGCCAATGAGCACCGCTAAGAAGGCCACGCCCAGAATATTGCCCTGGACAAAAGGATCGACAATGCTTTTTGGCAGGAGGCTATCGATGAAGCCAAGAAAATCGACCTTATGACCCTTGGCGGACGCGATTTGGCCAGTGTCGGTTATTTTGCTTCCGAGATCGAGATGCCGACCAGGATGGAACGCATTTGCAAGCACCATTCCAATCGTGGCCGCGATGACCGTATTGATGGCGATTACTCCCAAAAATCTCTGAGCCGACTTCCATTTGATCTCGGAAGTTAGAATTGCATCGAGGATCGCGAAGAAGAGCAAAGGCGCAGCAATCGCCTTGATCAGGTCGATGTAATACTTCCCTACGCTGCCCAACGGGGCCGCACTTTTACCAAGAGCGAGTCCTAGCCCGATGCCGACGACAATCGAAATGAGAATAAAACCAGTCGACCGGACGGCCTTGCCTGCGGACATGGCGAAAGTATAAACAAAAAGCCCCCCGAATATTCAAATTCGGAGGGCTAGATTTTAGTTGGATTTAAATCTCTTCGTCTTTGTCGAGATTTTCGAATCCGTCTTCGTCGGCAGCCATATCGCTCAGCGACGGGAAGTTGAGAGACTCAAATTCCTCATCGAAGTCGATATCGTCGGATTCAACCAGAGCTTGGAGCGATTGCTCGGCCCACGATCCGCGTTGAACGTTGACGTCGATTTCTCGATATTGCTTGACACCGGTTCCCGACGGGATCAGTCGTCCAAGGATGACGTTCTCCTTCAGGCCGACCAAGTGGTCGCGCTTTCCACGAACGGCAGCTTCCGTAAGGACGCGGGTCGTCTTTTGGAACGAAGCAGCCGACAGGAACGAATCCGTCGCCAGCGACGCTTCGGTAATACCGAGGAGAATCCAGTTTGCCGTGGCTTCCTTCGGATCGCGCTCGACGTTTTCGCCCGTAATCGGATCAACGTACTTGATCTTCTTACCGGAATGCAGAGCATCCTTGACCTGGTTGTTTGCACGAGAGAAGGCGAATCGGTCGACGATTTGGCCAGGAAGGAATGGCGTATCGCCTGGTTCCTTAACCTGTCGCTTTCGCATCATCTGTCGAATGATAACTTCAACGTGCTTGTCGTTGATGTCAACGCCTTGGCTCTTATAAACGCTTTGCAGGTTCTCGACGAAGTACTCGTGAACCGCAGCAGCGCCGGCCAGTTCCAGAACTTCGTGCGGATCGCGCGGACCTTCGGTGAGCGGGTCACCCTTGATGACTCGGGTTCCCTTTTCAACCGGAAGCTTACCAAGCGGCGGAACAAGGATCGGGTAGATGATGTTGACCGAATCGATCTCTGCCTTGCGCAGAGATGCGACCATGGCGGTTGACAGTTTCTGTCCGATGACCTTGTGAAGTCCGTTCTTGTACGTTCCCGTATTGTCGGATGGCCAAGACTGTACATCATTGATATACGCATCCTTCAGCGGACCCACGACGGGCACCGTAGCTTCGATAACCACGAATCGGCCGAAGCTCGATTCTCGAACTTCGCGCACCGTACCCGATACCGGGCAGATGATCGCCTTACCACGTGGCTGTCGTCGTGCTTCGAAAATTTCTTCAACACGAACGATACCGGACGATTCACCCGTCCAAGAGTAGAAGAACGTCTTTCTCGACTTCTCCCACATCTTTCGCGAGTCGCTGTCGCTCTTGTCGGCGGCCTTTTGAGCCGCCTTGGTGGCGCGCTCAGCCCGCTTCTTCAGCTTCGGATCCTCGATCTCTTCGACATTGTTGATGGTCAAAGGAGCGGAATCTTGATTCTTGAAGAGGGACTTAACGATGGCTTCCTGAGTTTCAAGCAGCTTCGTTGGGTCAAACGCCTTCAGATCAGTGTCCGTGGCGGACGCAAAGTCCTCCATGAACTGTCGGATGAACTTACCAGTCTTATACTGGTTCGTACGAGCGATCGTAGCCGAACCAGCAACACCACCCGTGTGGAACGTACGCATCGTAAGCTGCGTTCCAGGTTCACCGATCGACTGAGCGGCAATGATTCCAACCGAGACACCGACTTCGACCAGTTTGTTAGTCGAGAGGTCAATACCATAACAGTGGGAACAGACGCCCTGCTCAAGAATACAATACAGCGGCGATCGAACTTTCATGGCCAACAAGCCATGGTCGGTAATCTCGAATCCGTAGCCTTTGTACTTATTGAAGATCTTATCCTTCGCTTTCTCGTCCTTGGCGTTATCAATTTCCGAGTAGAACTTCTTCTCGATCTGATTGACTCGCAAAGAAACATCCTTGCTGATCGGCTCTTGGAAGGTCGTCAACTGTTCGCCGCTGTCTGGATCGGTGATCACCGAGAGCGCGAGTCGGTCGTGAATTCGGTCGCCGAGCGATTCGATCGCTTCACCCATCAGAACGATTCGGTGAGCAGTCATACCCTCGGTGGTTCCGCAGTCTTCAGCCTTGACGATAACGTCCTGAGCGACGTCGCAAAGTCGTCGAGTAAGGTAACCCGCGTCCGCCGTTCGAAGAGCGGTATCCGCAAGTCCCTTACGGGCACCGTGCGTGGTCACGAAGTACTCAAGCATCGACAGTCCACGGTGGAACGAGTTCTTAACCGGAAGCTCGTAGATCGTTTCGTTAAACTGGTTCAACATCAAGCCGCGCATTCCGGAGAGCTGCGCAAGCTGCTTGATCGAACCACGAGCACCAGAAACGGTCGTGATACTGAGCGGGTTGAACTGGGTCAGCCCCTTAACGATTTCTTCACCGATAACGTTATACGTTTCCTGCCAGAGTCGGACCAGGGTGCTCTGCATTTCGTTAAACGCGAGCATTCCTCGTCGGAACTGGGCCAGAACCTTGTTCGATCGGTCGTCTGCATCCTTAAGAATTTCGTCTCGTCGCTCCGGCGGGTCCATGTCGGTGATCGCAACCGTAAGACCGTACTTGGTAGCCCACTTGAAGCCGCTGTCCTTCATGTCGTCGAGGAACTTGATGGTGGCCCCGATACCGGCACGTTTGTGGATGACGAGAATCAAGTCCGCCAGAGCCTTCTTCGAAAGCTCGACGTTCATGTACTGGTCGCTGAACTTGAGCGGCCAAGGCAGAACGGCGTGGAAGATCAACTGGCCCGGCGTGATCGCGCGGACAACTTCTTCCCACTCCATTTCGTAGGGCTGCAGTTCTTCGAATTCTTTTCCATCGTCGTCAGTGCTGACAATCTTTTGATATTCCTGCCCGGTTGCCGTATCGCGGAAAGCGACTTCAGCATCAGGACGGAAAATCGGTCGTCGGAGACGAACCATGACCGGATCGTTGATTCCTAGTCGATTTTCAACGCCTGGGCTCTCGAAGTTGAAGATGACTTCGTTTGGATTCGAGTAAACGAACGGAGCCGCATTCTTCTCTGGATTCTTCTTGTGAGCTTCAGCTTTCGCATCGAGCTTCGTCTTGGCTTCTCGGCTCATCATCGTGAGCGCATAGTTACCAAGAACGATGTCCTGAACCGGCGCACAGGTTGGACGACCGTCCGACGGTGTGAACAGGTTCTGGGTCGAGAGCATGAGAACTCGAGCTTCTGCCTGAGCTTCGGCCGAGAGCGGCACGTGAACAGCCATCTGGTCACCGTCAAAGTCTGCGTTATACATGTTACAGACCAGCGGGTGAACCTGAATTGCCTTACCATCGACCAAGATTGGCTCGAATGCCTGGATACCGAGTCGGTGCAGGGTTGGAGCACGGTTGAGAAGCACTGGGTGCTCCTTGATAACCTCTTCCAAACCATCCCAAACCGCCGGGTGCATTCGATCGATCATTCGCTTGGCCGTCTTGATGTTCTGCGTAATGCGCTTCTCAACGAGGGTCTTCATGACGAATGGCTTGAAGAGCTCGAGCGCCATTTCCTTCGGAATTCCGCACTGGTGCAGCTTCAAGTGAGGACCAACGACGATAACCGAACGACCAGAGTAGTCGACACGCTTACCGAGAAGGTTCTTTCGGAATCGTCCTTCCTTACCCTTCAACATGTCGCTGAGCGACTTGAGCGGACGGGCATTGGAACCAACAACCGGGCGAGCACGTCGACCGTTATCGATCAACGCATCGACGGCTTCTTGGAGAAGTCGCTTTTCGTGGTTGATGATCGATTCCGGTGCGTGGATTTCGATAATCTTCTTCAACCGGTTGTTTCGGTTGATGATTCGTCGATAAAGATCGTTAAGGTCCGACGTTGCAAATCGACCACCGTCGAGCTGGACCATCGGGCGAAGCTCAGGTGAGATAACCGGGATCACGTCCTGGATCATCCAGTCCGGTCGGCTCTTGGAGCCAATCAGAGCTTCGACGACTTCCAGTCGCTTGATCGCGCGGGCTCGTCGTTGACTCGTGGTCATAACGATCTCTTGTCGAAGTTCTCGAGCTAGTCGCTCAAGTTCGACTCGGTGCAGGAGTTCCTTGATCGCTTCGGCGCCAATGTTGGCGCGAACGAGCGGGCGCAGGTCGCGCTCCATGCGCATACCAACGCTATCCAGTAGCTTCGAAACGGCTCGATATTTGTCTTCGTCGATCAGCTGGTTCTTCTCAAGCTTGCCGAGAATTTCAACGGCGATATCGAGATCCTTCAATCGATCGTCGGTATCTCGGTATTCAGCCTTGATTCGATCGTTGACGGCTTTCGAACGCTCACGAACGTATGCTTCGTCGTACTCGTCGCCGTTGTTCTTAAGGTCTTCGGCAAGTCGGCTCAGCGATTCCTCTTCGAGTTCTCGCATACCAAGCTGAAGGTGCATCTTTTCGACTTCGACGGCGCGTCGGATTTCGGGCAGTAATTCCTGAATCTGCTCTTGATCGATGTCGATGATGATGAAACTTGCGAAGTAGATAACCTTCTCAAGCAGCCTCGGCGAAATATCGAGAATCAGCGAGAGAGGCGAAGGAACGCCCTTGAGGTACCAAATGTGGCAGATCGGCGCGGCAAGTTCAACGTGACCCATTCGCTCACGTCGGACCTTGCTCCGCGTGACCTCAACGCCACATCGTTCGCAAACGATGCCCTTGTACTTAATCTTCTTGTAGCGTCCGCAGGAACATTCCCAGTCCTTTACTGGACCGAAAATTTTCTCGCAGAACAAACCGTCTCTTTCCGGTTTGAAGGTTCGGTAATTGATCGTCTCAGGCTTTTTAACTTCGCCGTGAGACCACGCCATCACATCTTCCGGGCTGGCGATTCCGATCTTAATTTTGTCGAACAGACTTACTGCTGCCATGTTTTTCCTTTGTTAATAATTCCTTTTGAAAACTGTCCGAATCATGGCCCTTTCACCATTGAAAGGGCCGATAAATGTTAGTTGAAGAAGCCGACCGAACGGGCGAGGCGCATATCGTCGCCACCACCAAGTTCATCGAGGTCCTTCAGAGGGAGTTCCTTATTATTCGCATCTTCGACGCTGACCTTCAGACCAAGCGAACGAAGTTCGTTGACAAGGATCTTGAACGACTCAGGAATTCCTGGTTCAGCCAAGCTCTCACCCTTCACGATGCTTTCATAAGCTCGAACTCGTCCCATGACGTCGTCCGACTTAATCGTCAAAAGCTCTTGAAGCGTGTAGGCTGCGCCGTAGGCTTCCAGCGCCCATACTTCCATTTCACCAAATCGCTGTCCACCAAACTGGGCCTTACCACCGAGGGGCTGCTGAGTAACCAGCGAGTATGGACCAATGGATCGAGCGTGGATCTTTTCGTCAACCAAGTGCTCAAGTTTCAACATGTAGATCATTCCGACCGTAATGTTGTTTGGCACCGTGTCGCCCGTCAGACCGTCACGGATTGTGGATTTACAGGTGTTTGGATCGAAACCGGATCGCTTGAAGACGTTATTCTCAAGGTTGGCGATCATTGTCTTGTAATGGTCGTCTTTAGCCTTGAATGCCTTCTCGTCGATTTCAGCTTCCAGGTCTTCAGGAACAAACTCGTCAATGTTGACATCGACCAATTCTGAAACAGGCTTTACTGGACCGGCCGCAAGAATTCGCGAGACTCGCTCAAGACCATTAACACCCATTTCGCGGAATTTGGCTTCGATCTTCTGATACATCGTTTCAAGTGAATCATCCTTCTCGAACGAAACGTTTACCAACAGTTCCGTCTTGACGTAGGCTTCCAGCGCTTGGCGTCGGAAGTGCTCAGCCAGTCGCTCCATTTCCTCAAGAACTTCATGCTCAGTCGCGCCTTGGAATGCCGGACACTTGTATTCGATACCAAGATGCTTTCCTGCATAGCCCAAGTGGGTTTCGAGAATCTGACCGATGTTCATTCGGCTCGGAACACCAAGCGGGTTCAGAACGATGTCAACCGAAGTGCCGTCAGCGAGGAATGGCATATCTTCAACCGCGAGAACTCGGGAGATAACACCCTTGTTTCCGTGGCGTCCCGCCATCTTGTCACCAACCATCAGCTTTCGCTTCTGAGCGACATACACTTGAACCGTCATATTCGTACCGGCTGGCAATTCGTCACCCGGGATTTGAAGCAGAGGCTCTTCAGTTCGGTCGCAGATCAGGCGATCACGCTTCTTCGATTCCTTATAGACGTAGTTGATCGATGGCGAGAGGTACTTGTAGCGGCTAAAGACTTTGACGTCCACAACCGTTCCCTTTTCGCCGTGCGGCAATCGAAGTGAAACGTCGCGGGTCTCTTCTGCCTTCTTACCAAAGATCGCGATAATCAATCGCTCTTCGGCAGTCATTTCAACCTGGCCCTTCGGAGCGACCTTTCCAACCAGAATGTCTTCCGGTCGGACTTCGGCGCCGATTCGGATAATTCCGTTCTCGTCGAGGTCCTTCAGCGCATCTTCGCCAACGTTTGGAATGTCACGTGTGACTTCTTCCGGTCCAAGCTTCGTATCGACCGCTTCCGTTTCGTAGCGCTCGATGTGGATCGACGTATAAACGTCGTCCTTCACCATTCGTTCAGAAATGAGGATCGCGTCTTCATAGTTGTAGCCGTTCCAAGGCATAAATGCGACCAACACGTTCTTGCCAAGAGCGAGTTCACCCTTGTCAACGCATGGACCATCGGCCAACGGATCACCCTTGAGAACGCGCTGGCCAAGACTGACCACCGGTCGCTGAGTGAAACAGGTCGACTTGTTCGATTGAACCATGTGGAGCAGGTTGTAGTGATCAACCTCACCATCGTTCTTTCGAACTCGAATTTCGAGCGATGAGACGTATTCAACGACACCATCGTTGAATGCAATGACCGCCGCACCAGAGTCAACGGCGGCGACGCCTTCATAACCGGTACCAACTAACGGCTTGTCACCGCGAAGGCAAGGAACCGCCTGGCGTTGCATGTTCGCGCCCATCAGAGCACGGTTCGCGTCGTCGTTCTCAAGGAACGGAATCAGCGAAGTTGCAACCGAGATAATCTGCGAAGGAGCAACGTCGATGAAGTGGATCTGCGTTCGAGCAACCGTCGGGTAGCTCGCACCTTGCAACACACCGCCGGCACATCGAACCTGAATTCGCTCTTCAAGGAACAAACCATTTTCGTCGGTTCGCGTGTCAGCCGGAGCAACGAGAATTCCCGTTTCTTCCTGGGCCGTCATGTAAACGACTTCTTCGGTAACGTGGCCTTCCCGAACGACTCGGTAGGGCGTCATGATAAAGCCGAATTCGTCAACACGGGCGTGAGACGTCAGCTGCGAAATCAGACCAATGTTCGGACCTTCTGGCGTTTCGATCGGACAGATACGACCATAGTGAGATCGGTGAACGTCACGAACTTCCAGTTTTGCGCTGGTTCGTTGAAGACCACCCGGTCCAAGAGACGAAAGACGTCGCTTGTTCGTGAGTTCCGACAGCGGGTTTGTCTGGTCCATGAACGTCGAAAGCTGGTTACTGCTGAAGAAGCTCTTGATCGATGCGCTGATCGGCTTGACCGAGAGAATGATGCCCGGAAGCAAGTTCTCTTGATCCGTCGAAGTCATTCGCTCACGGGCGACTTTCTCCATTCGGACGAAACCGAGTCGAAGCTGGCTTTGGAGAAGCTCGCCAACCGATCGAACGCGCTTGTTCTTAAGGTCGTCGATATCGTCACGCTCGGCTTCACGGTTGACATATGGCTCCATAGCCAACATCATGTGCGCCAAATCTTCGGCGGTAAGGTTTCGAACGTTCAAAGGAATGTCGAGGCCAAGCTTCTGATTCAAGAAGCGGCGACCGACCTTTCCGAGATCGTAGCGTCGGACATCGAAGAACAGACCGTAAACGAGTTGCTTAGCGGCATCTTCGTTAGCGGCTTCACCTGGTCGCATTCGCTTGTAGATGTCGAGGAGCGCTTCGCGGCTGCTTGCCGTCGAGTCGGCTTCAAGAGTCGCTTCCACGAGGGGCGATACGTAAGTCAATTGAATACTTGCAAGCTCCATTGACTCGATCTTCTTCGCCGTCGCTTGCTCAATCTTTTGCCCCGCGGCGATAATCAGCTCATCGCCATCCTTAAGGTCTTCGATAACTCGCTTTCCAACGAGATCGTCAGCCCGAGGATTCTCAAGCGTCACATTTCGCTGAAGGGCGGCAAGAATTTCATCATTGGTGCTCAACGGAGTTACCGTAAAGACTTCGATGTTCTTCTGATCCTCATCGAGACCAGCCAAGACTTCGTTTGTAATGACCGTGTTGACTTCGAGGATCACTTCGCCCGTCGAGGAGTCGATGGCTTTCTCAACCGTTTTCTTTCCAACGGCATCGCTGAGCTTGCGCTTACGAGCGCCACGACCGTCGGTCTTCATGTTGCCTTGGTCATCCACCATGTAGAACGAGTAAAGGGCCTTGACCAATTGCGTGATCGGAAGCTTCTTCGTCTGCGAGATTTGAGTTCGAACGACAAAGTTCGCGTCGGATTCGACTTCGAGCCACGGACCTTCGTTCGGAATTACACGCGCCGAAACGACGACCTGCATCGAAGAGTCAACGCCTTCTTCGAAGTACAGACCAGGAGATCGGCTCAACTGCGAAACGATAACGCGTTCGCGACCATTGATGATGAAGGTCCCCTTATCGGTCATCAATGGAAGATCGCCAAGGTAAACCTCCGATTCGATCACTTCACGATCTTTTCCACCAAATCGCACAATGCCTTTGATCGGAGCTTCGAACGTAATATCTCGATCGCGGCACTCTTGAATGGAGTACTTTGGCTCGCCCAACGAGAAGCTTACGAGCTCGATAAAATTTGTTTGGGTGAAGTCATAAATGGGACTGAATGTCCGGAACAGCTCAGGCAAACCTTCTTCTAAAAACCAGCGGTATGAGTTAAGCTGTAGTTCAATTAGGTTTGGGACTTCGATGTGGCGGTGAATTCGCTTGGAGGACGCGTGAATAACTCTCATCAAAACTCCAGGGGTAATCCGAGGAACATACAGTCTATCCCTTTGAGTTGTCTGTTATCAACACTCAAAGGGTGGAATCTTGATTTTTCTTTAAGAATTTTCCGTCAATCTTGCCTGTACACTGCCGACACTTGCCGCTTTTACGTCGTCCCGTAAATTATCGAGCGCAATCGTTTGTTGATGCATCAGCTCTCGAAGCTGACGCACTTCGTCTCTCAATTGCGCCGTTTCCTGAGAGTTACCCTGGTTTTGACTCTGACCGTGGATAATCTGAGCCATCTGCGCCTGATGCCGCGTCAAGATCCGGATCACCGGAATGCTTAAAGCGGCAAGAGGAATCAATATTCCAAGAAATTCTGGACGCATTATTCGCCTACCTTCATTCTATCTTGAATATCGCCAGAACTGCGTATCTCATCCTTTAAATTATCGACATTGATGGCAAGCGTGGATACGACTTCCTGCAACCTCGCCATATCCCGTCGAATATCCGCAATTTCGTTTGGATTTGCGTTATTTTGCTGGGTCGAATGCATTAATTCGGCCATCTTGCGCTGGTGACCCGTCAAGATCGCCACGATCGGAATCATGAGCGCGCAAATCGGTATGAGTAGAGCAAAAATCCCTTCCATCAGTTATTCAATTCCCTTTATTCTGGCCTCAATTTGATCCTCTTGAGAAGGTTTCTCATGCAAATGGCCTACAGAATCTGATAGGGTCGCGACGACTTGGCGAAGCTGTTGGACTTCATGTTTCAGTTCTGAAACCTCGTTTTGGTCGGGCAACTGGCTCGGTTGCCGACCCATGAGTTCCGTCATTCGCTGCTGATGGCGGGTCATGATGAAGATCACCGGCAGCATTAGGACCGCAAAAACGGCCAAGCAAGGAAAGAAGACATCCTCGAAACTCGCTAAAGGCAACGGCATCGAACCTATCATTGCGAATTATTACCGTCGCGAGTTGGACTAGGTTTCAGGTCCTATCCAATCCTTCCCTTTGTCGAGTTTCCATTACGGCGTTCCGAACGGCGAGTCGCTTGTTCGAGAGCCCGCCCGAGACCCTTAAAGATGGCTTCGATCACATGGTGATCGTTTTCGCCGGCCATTTTTTTGACATGAATCGTACATTTGGCGTTGCCGACGAACGCGCGCAGAAATTCCTTCACATTCTCGGTAGCCAAACCACCGACGCACTCCCGGCTAAAGTCACAGTCGAAAAAGATTCCCGATCGTCCACTGATGTCGACCGCAATCAAAACCAGGGCTTCTTCCATCACCATGTGACAGGAGCCATATCGTTCGATCGGTCCTGTGGAATCCAGGGCATCGCAGAACGCACGCCCTAAAACGATGCCAACATCCTCAACGGTATGGTGATCATCGATATGAAGGTCACCTTCGGCTTCGATTCCTACATCGAATTGGCCGTGAAAGGCCATGAGGTTGAGCATATGGTCAAAAAAACCGATGCCAGTGGAAATATCCTGCTTGGTACCACCGTCCAAATCGAGCACGACATGAATGTTCGTTTCTTTTGTTTCTCGATCAACTTCTGCGAAGCGGACACCCGACACGGTCTTGCTCATGAATTTAACATACCACTGAAATATTGAATTCGTTTGCGTCGAATGTTGGTTCAAGCAAAAATAAAATGGGGTCGCGACCAAGGAAGCCACAACCCCACAGGAGGTGCTAGAACCTTCCAGGTCATCGGTTGCTGCAGCGCCACCGAAAAAACAGACCTATTCAGGCTCAAGCCGCAAAGGCGGAAGCTTCTGCATCGGAGCCTGACGACTCCCTAAGCATTTCTCTCTCGCACACCTACGGGGTTAGCTGACGGGTTCGGGCCAAGAGCTTCCCTAGAACCGTTTCCGGCTCATTCACCCCAAAGTTTGGGTCCCCCGATGTTGATCGTTTTCCGATCATCACTCGGCGTTTGGCTTTGCAACCATTAGTATCATAACACAGCTTTTCACAGCAGCGTTCCGATTCAGTCGAAATTCCCGGTAAAATCTGAAGCTACATGTCAGTCCTCGTCGACAAAAGTACCAAGGTCATCGTCTGCGGCATGACCGGACGCGAAGGAGCATTCCACACCGAGCAAATGATTCAATACGGCACCCAAGTCGTGGGTGGCGTCACTCCCGGCAAAGGTGGCCAAGAATTTCTGGGCAAGCCGGTTTTTAACACGGTCAAAGAGGCCGTCGATGCAACGGGCGCGAACGCCTCGATCATCTTCGTTCCACCTCCCTTTGCCGCTGACTCGGTTCTCGAATGCGAAGACGCTGGTCTTCCTTTTGTCACGTTGATCACCGAAGGCATTCCGATAGCCGACATGACCCGTGTCGTCAATCGCCTTAAAGCAAACGGGATTACGCGCTTGCTGGGTGGCAACTGTGCGGGGATCATCACTCCGGGCGAATGTAAGATGGGCATCATGCCCGGCCACATTTTTTCACCGGGCGATGTCGGCGTCGTATCACGATCTGGAACCTTGACTTACGAAATCGTTTGGGAATTGACCCGGGCGGGACTTGGGCAAACGACGTGCGTTGGCATCGGCGGAGACCCGCTGCCTGGTACTCGATTCGTTGAGGTCATGGAAATGTTCCAAAACGATCCCAAGACCAAATCGGTCGTCATCATCGGCGAAATCGGTGGATCGGATGAAGAAACCGCCGCCGAGTATATCGGCGCGAAAATGACCAAGCCGGTCGTTGGATTTATTTCTGGACGAACAGCACCTCCAGGAAAGCGTATGGGCCATGCCGGTGCGATCATCAGCGGTAAGACAGGCACTCCGCAGTCGAAAGTCGAAGCCTTGGAAGCGGCTAAGGTCCCCGTTGCCGACCGAACCTCGGACGTACCTCGATTGCTCAAGCAACTCATCGGCTAAGCCAAGACTGACAAACAAAAGCCCCGGAAAATCCTTTGAGATTCCGGGGCTTTGCTATTTATTCTAGGAATCAAAATTTATTGCGCGGTGGTCGATCCACCGCCGGTGGTTGCGGGTGCGCTTGGATCAGTTTTCGGTTTAGGAAAGGTTTCCTCGTACCAACGCTGAAAAGTCTTCTTTTCGGAATCCTTCATCGAACCATTCCCCTTAGGCGGCATGTGACCCGATTTGATTTCCTTAGCTGCGCGGCGCCACAACTTTGCATTCTTTTTCGCATCTTCAAGCGTCATCTTGTCGGGAAACGCGACGTTATGCTTGGCAAGATCCGAGTTGTGACAACTGATGCAGTTCGCTTTGATGATGGGCACAATCTCTTTATCGAAATCCACCGGCTTCTTGGTCGGCTCTTGACCTTGTGCCGAAGAAAGAATCGGAAAGAGTCCGATTGCGGCGGCAAGACAAATGGAAACCAACGAAGGTCGCGCGTTCTTCATTAACAACACTCAACGAAGAAAAGTCAAAAGAGTTCAGTAACCTGTGCGAGCGGATACATCCCGATCTGCTTTGCCCCGCGTAAAGTAAAGAAAATGGAACATTTCAAAGCGGCTCCCGAAACACGCGTCGGACACGTTCATCTCAAGGTTTCAGACCTCGAACGGTCGATTCGATTCTATTCCGAGGCCCTAGGATTTGAGGTCACCCAGCGCTACGGTTCTCAAGCTGCTTTCCTCTCGGCCGGAGGTTATCACCACCATATCGGCCTCAACACGTGGCAAAGCCTTGGCGCCCCTCCTGCTCCGACTCGTTCTGCAGGATTGTTTCACGTCGCGATCCTTTTCCCTACCCGGCGCGACCTAGCCGCCGTATTTAAGAACCTATTGGATCATGGAATTACGATCGACGGCGCATCGGACCACGGCGTCAGTGAAGCCATTTATCTTCGCGATCCCGATCAAAACGGCATCGAAATCTATTGGGATCGCCCCCAAGAAGAATGGCCTCGTGACGCTCGGGGCGACCTTCAAATGGTGACCGAACCGCTCGACCTTAACGATCTGTTGGCAACCCTTATCGAATCGGCTTAATGATTCGCAGCTGCGGCATTATTGTCGGCCGGGGCGTTGTTCGCCGCAGGTGCGTTTGCACTTTCGCTATTGGTGGCAACCGGAGCATTTTGAGCCGGGGCATTGTTATCGGCCGAGGTATTTGCTGCCGGAGTGTTTGATACGGCTTCGGTATTCGAGGCGGCCGGAACGTTATTAGCGGTCGGAGCATTGTTGGCGGCTGGCTCGTTCTTCGAGGCGCTCGCCGCAACGGGTTCGTGGCGAGTGTCAACCGGAGGTTTACTCGTCAAAGCAAAGTACCCGGCCGCGATAAAGAGCAGAATTCCGACTAGTAAGCCGAGAATCGCATTGCCACTCAAGAGGCTATCGGTTTGGGATGTCGCCACTGGCGAAGATGAGGCAGCCGAAACTGCAGGTCGGGCCTCTTCCACTTGCGTTGTGGTGGCTTCGGTAACTTCTTTTACATCGCCAACCGTAATTCGAACCGGCTTCTCGTTTGACATCCAACCTAGAATATAGCAGAACTGAGCCCTCAATTGACGTTGTCAATCGTACGGATCATCAAGATCAAACTCAAAATGTCGTACATGACAAAGGCAAGTAACGCGATTCCCACCAACCGAAAAAAGAGCAGATAAGGAATGAGGATTGCCACAAACCAAAAGAGCAAGACGAGCCGACCTATACAAACCGGCTTGGTTACCGACTGAGCCCATTCGTTGTTGAGGAGCAGGAGAACGCCGTGTCCACCCGCAACCAAGCCACTGGTTAGGAGACCAAGCATCGGCTGACGATAGGCAATCGAACTAACAATCCCGACCAGCAAATAGACAACGCCAATAACTGTGAACGACCAACTGGCAAATCGATAGTTCGCCTTCGCTTTGTCGGCTTCTCGTTGGGTTGGGATCGTGGCTGGATGGAGCACTTGGGTGCCGCAGAAAACGCAACGACCTTGTTCATTCGTTGCGCGTTCGCCACATTTCGGACAGGAATCGGGAAGCACCATACTAGTCGGTTTCGCCGATTAAATACATCATGAATGCATTCATACAAATGTCGAGCAAGTTGCGCAGCAAACCGACCACACCGAGCAGACCCAATGCCAAAATTCCGCCAAACGAACCCAGCAGACCAATGATTCCGAAGACGAGACTGATTCCGCAGACAAAATTAACGATGCCACGGATGATTTCTATCTTTGCAATGAGGCCAAGTCCCAGCAGAACACTCATCGCACTAAACCCAATGGTAACCCAGGTAAACATTCCCGGATCAGCCATTTCTTTTTTGTTGGTTACCGTGAGAAGAATCGCTAACAATCCTGAAAGGATGAAGTAGCTGGAAACAATGTAATAAGCCGGAACGACCCAACCAGGCTTACCACCCGAATGAACAGGTTCGTAAGAGTCTTCATCGATGAAGATAGAACGCTTGCCCTGCGCTGGGGCCATGCCCCGAAGATCTGAACCACAAAACTGGCAAGTAGGTACCCCGGCAATCACCTGACGATTGCAGGTCGGACACGTCATGAACCCCGAACTCACGCTGCAATAATACACAAAAAAGGGACTTGAGTTGCATCAAGTCCCCTTCATTTTTTCGGTAAACGATACCAATTACATCTTGATTTCGATATCGACGCCGCTTGGAAGATCGAGTCGCATCAGCGCGTCGATCGTCTTGTTGGTCGGTTCGTGGATGTCGATCAATCGGTTGTGGGTTCGAAGCTCAAAGTGCTCCATCGACTCCTTGTCGATGTGCGGGCCACGGATGACGCAGAAGCGTCGAAGGTGAGTTGGGAGCGGTACCGGACCCTTAACTCGTGCGCCAGTTCGTTTGGCGGTGTCAACAATTTTCTCTGCGCTCTGATCGATCGACCGGTGGTCGTACGAACGCAATCGGATTCTAACTCGAATTCCTGCCATTTGATATTCCTTAGTTGAAGTTCGCCGCGAAAACGCATTGACGGCAGGTCAATACCAACCTCTCGGCGACCGCAAAAGTATACCCACATTGGAAAGAAGGCACGGTGGGCTTTTCCCCTCATAAAGCCCGCCCCATAAACCCCAGCCCAACAAAAGGCCAGTTTCCCGCTCATACTTTACGAGCATTTTTTGGGAAACTGGCATCTTGTCACGCACTTGTCACGCTATTTTGCGAGACCACACCGCTTTTTTAATATCGGTAGGAGTCTGGTTTGTAGGGTCCTTCGGGTTTCACGCCAATGTAGTCGGCCTGCTTAGGAGTCAATTCAGTCAACTGAGCGCCAAGCTTCTTCAACTGCAAACGAGCGACTTTCTCATCAAGATGCTTCGGAAGTACATAAACGCCAGGCGCATACTTGCCTGCCTGACTATAGAGTTCGATTTGCGCTAAGACTTGGTTCGCAAAGCTAGAACTCATCACGTATGATGGGTGACCGGTACCGCAACCAAGATTGATGAGGCGACCTTCGGCGAGGAGAATGATGCGTTTGCCATCGGGAAACACAATGTGGTCAACCTGCGGCTTGATGTTCTCCCATTGATACTGCTTTAACGAAGCAACATCGATTTCGTTGTCAAAGTGACCAATGTTGCAGACGATCGCGTTATTCTTCATCGCCTTCATATTTTCGTGGGTGATGATGTCACGGTTGCCGGTTGCCGAAACAAAGATGTCAGCCTTGTCCTGGGCGTACTCCATCGTCACGACCCGGTAACCTTCCATGGCCGCTTGAAGGGCGCAAATTGGATCGCACTCCGTGATCCACACCTGAGCGCTCAGGGCGCGAAGGGCTTGAGCGCTTCCCTTTCCGACATCGCCATATCCACATACGAGCGCAATCTTGCCCGCGACCATGACGTCGGTTGCCCGCTTGATTCCATCGACCAGGGACTCGCGACAGCCGTAAAGATTGTCAAATTTTGACTTGGTGACCGAGTCATTGACGTTGAAGCATGGGAAAGGCAACTTCCCTTCAGCGTGAAGTTTGTAAAGTCGTTTGACACCAGTCGTCGTCTCTTCGCTCACCCCTTGAATGTTCGCTTTGATTCGGCTATAGAACGTTGGATCTTTGGCGAGCTTTGCGCGGATCGAGGCAAACAGGATCGTTTCTTCTTCGCTGCCAGGATTATTGAGTATCGAGGCATCTTTCTCAGCATCTGAACCCACAAGGATCAGGAGAGTGGCATCGCCGCCATCGTCGAGGATCATGTTCGGAGTTCCGCCATCTTGCCACTCAAGAATGCGGTGGGTGAAGTCCCAATACTCTTCGAGACTCTCCCCTTTGTAGGCAAAAACGGGAATCTCGCGTGCGGCAATCGCAGCTGCGGCGTGATCTTGGGTCGAAAAGATATTGCAGCTCGCCCAACGAACTTCGGCACCGAGATCGACTAAGGTTTCAATCAGGACGGCGGTTTGAATCGTCATGTGCAGCGACCCGGCGATCTTCGCGCCCGCCAGTGGTTTTTGTCCGGCATATTCAGCCCGAATTTCCATCAGTCCCGGCATTTCGGTTTCGGCGATGGCGATTTCTTTTCTTCCCCAATCAGCGAGACTGAGGTCGGCAACGTAAAAGTCTGTTTTGAGTTCAGAAATAACCGTATTCATGTTCTGTCATTTAATGACTGGCCATGCACAAAAAAGCGCCCATGACCAACCGTGATCATGAGCGCCGTTGAAAATTAGCCGAGCCTGGATCGCTTGACGATTCGCAACGCTCCTCGGCTAATGCTTAGTATTCCACATTTTTACCGAGCTATTTCGACGTAAAGTTCACATCGATTCAACTCGTCTGAGACTCCGTAGTCAATCTGAAATCCAGGTGATCCGATCCGGAGAGACTGCTCACTGTGGGGTAACCAGACTCCATAGAGAAACTTCCAAGCATCCGATAGCTCGGAAGGCTTGCCTTCCACCACCATCCTTACATATCTTCCTGGCGGAATTTCCGCAAACTGTAATCCTGCGACTGAACCTGCCCCTAAGTCGATCCCTGAGTCGATGAGAACGCCTAAACGGCTTCGTAAGGATTGAGCGGGCACCACATCAGGATCATCGAGCCAGATAGAAATCCGGCGTAAAGGTTCTTGGATGAGACTGGCAACCTCTCGATTGGACAGGAACGTGCTAAAAGCGGTATTTGTTTCGAAATAGGGCCCGACAGAATCGACAAAGACAAACCGGACCGGGTCACCGATTTCGACAATATCAATATTCCCTGCCATTCCCGAACGACATTATTTCATGTTTAACTGGCAATTTGCCCCCTTAGAAGCCCGCCCGAATCCTTGAGGAACACATTTAATCCTTGTATAATGGCGACAAGATGGCCCAAACGATCGACTCGATTTCATCGTTGCCCTACGACTCCACACTCTACGCTCCAGGCCTCTTGGTAGAGCCCATCCCTTCTTTTGCGGCAATCGATGAGGCCATCTTCGAACAGTATCGAGAACTCGGGTTCATTTCGGTTGGGGCGGCGTTTTCTCCAGAAAAAATCGAAGCCGCTCGCCGGGCCCTCGTCGATCTTGTCAACTCTCCGATTCCCGACGGAACCGAACTTCAATTCGAGTCAGAAGCGCGCGATATTCTTGACACGCTTAAACCCGAGGAGAAGCAAGACTATGTGCGTAAGTTCATGTGGTTCAGCCATCTCAATCCGGCCACGATGGATCTCATGTATGACCCGGCTTTAATCCAAATTGTCGAGACATTGTTAGGTGGAGAAGTCGAAATGTTTCAGGACATGGCGCTGTTGAAACCACCCGGATTTGGCCGTGAAAAGCCCTGGCACCAGGATCACGCCTACTTCAATATTCCTGAAGGTACGAAAGTCGTTGGTGTTTGGATCGCCTTGGACGAGACCTACCCCGAAAATGGCTGCATGCACTTTCTACCTGGAGGTCACAAGGAGGGCCCGATCGCACACTGGAGTCGGCGCGACTGGCAGATCTGTGATGCCGACGTGATGGGCAAGACTGGACAGGTCGCAACTCCCCTTCCCGCCGGTGGATGTCTCATTTTCGACGGATTGACTCCGCACGGAACGCCGACGAATAAATCGACGGCGCGACGCCGCGCGTTGCAATATCACTATGTTTTGAAAGGGACTCCGCGAATCTCGACCGAAGAACGTATTCAGATCTTTGGATCGGAAGGTCGCGACGTTAGCTGCTAATCGTGATTCCCCACATTCATTCGGTGACGCCGATTTTGCCGGTCGAAAGCATTGAGGCCACCCTTGCTTATTACGAGTCAGTGTTGGGAGCGACCGACGGATGGAAATGGGGCGATCCGCCTGACTATGCCGGTTGTCGACTCGGTTCGGTTTGGCTTCACTTCACCCTCAACCCCGAACTCAGTCGCAGGAGCCGGGGAAACTCCATGTTCCTCAACGTTCTGCACATCGACGATCTTTACGAACAACATCAAAGACTTGGCGCTACGATTCTTTCGCCACTTGAAGCAAAGCCTTGGGGAGTTCGCGAGTACACAGTTGAGGACTGCAATGGAGTTCAACTCCGCTTTTCGCAATCTGGCTTTACCACGATTCGAAAGGAGCCACCTGACGGGGTGACGATCGTACGCCGACGGATCGAACCAGCAGAACTGCGTGAGCTGATGTTGTCGGTTCGTTGGAATTTTGACGATACCGACGAAGCTTGGGCAAGATCGGTTCACGGCCCTGTTCACACGACTATTGCGGAACTTGAAGGAAAATGTATCGGGACTGGCTCTATCGTTGGTCACCAGTCGGGTGGCTATCTTATCACGAACGTGATCGTCCACGCCGATTTTCAGTCTCAAGGGATTGGTAAAAAGATCATGGCCGATCTTGACAATTGGCTGGCCGCAAACGGAATTCCAAATGCCCTCGTCATGCTTTTTACGGGGCTCGATCGACAAGACTTTTATCGACAGTTTGGATTTACCGGATCCGAAAGCGGTCTCGTCGGGATGACAAAACCGCTTAGTTCAAATCAAGAATAACGGGACAACCCCAACCATCATACTGACCGTCGAGTTCATCGGCTTTTTCTTTCAAAAGCTGAATCGCTTGGTCAAAGGAATCTCCTGAAACTGGCGAGACCAGACTGAAGGCAACGGCATCTTGCTCGGGAGATTTTTCAAGGGTATATCCCTCAGCTTTTACGTACTCACTAAATGAGGCAGCATCTTCGGATGTATTGAAATAAGCGAGGTGGTTCACGAGTCGCGGCTTAGTACCGTCATCGCCCTGATCTTGTAGAATTGCCCGCATGGTTAAATCTGGGCTGGGTCGATTCAGCTTTGCACGTAAATCGTCTAACGAAGACACGAATGCAGTTTGGCACAGACCGAATGATTGCGCCTACCAATTCATCAAAAAACTTATACGTTCTCACGACACAAACGCCATGAGTGCGTTCTCGCAAACAAAAAAGCCTCTCCCAACTGGGAGAGGCTTTTGATCAAATAAGGGCGACCTTACTTGATGATTTCGGTGATGGCACCGGCACCAACCGTTCGGCCACCTTCTCGGATAGCGAACTTGGAACCGACTTCCATAGCGATCGGAGCGATGAGCGAGATGGTCATGCTGACGTTGTCGCCAGGCATACACATTTCAGCAACGGCTCCGCCTTGACCGCGGATCTCGTCGATCGTACCGGTAACGTCCGTCGTTCGGAAGAAGAACTGCGGTCGGTAGCCAGGAACGAACGGCGTGTGTCGTCCACCCTCTTCTTTCGAGAGGACGTAAACTTCGGCCTTGAACTGCGTGTGAGGCTTGATGGAACCTGGCTTACAGATAACCATTCCGCGCTCGATGCCTTCTCGGTCGATACCTCGGAGCAGAAGACCAACGTTGTCGCCAGCTTCGCAGTAATCGAGGGTCTTTCGGAACATTTCGATACCGGTACAGATCGTCTTTCGAGGAGCTTCGCGGAGACCAACGATCTCAACTTCTTCCATCGACTTGAGCTGACCTCGCTCGACACGACCGGTCGAAACCGTACCACGACCAGTGATCGTGAAGACGTCTTCAACAGCCATGAGGAACGGCTTGTCCTTATCTCGATCCGGAGTCGGGATCCAGCTATCGACAGCATCCATCAGGTCGGTGATCGACTTGACATATTTGTCATCGTAATCAACCTTTCCTGCTTCAACTTGGTCGAGAGCCTTTCGAGCGGAACCGGTGATGATCGGCGTGTTATCGCCGTCGAAACCGTACTTGCTCAACAGTTCTCGGATTTCCATTTCGACGAGCTCGAGAAGCTCAGGATCGTCGACTTGGTCAGCCTTATTGATGTAGACAACGATGTAAGGAACACCGACCTGGCGAGCCAAGAGGATGTGCTCTCGAGTTTGCTGCATAGGACCGTCGGTACCTGCAACAACGAGAATTGCGCCATCCATCTGTGCAGCGCCGGTAATCATGTTCTTGATAAAGTCGGCGTGTCCAGGACAGTCGACGTGCGCGTAGTGTCGCGTATCCGTCTCGTATTCCTGGTGCGAGATGTTGATGGTTATTCCTCGTGCCTTTTCTTCAGGGGCCGAGTCGATTTCGTCGTATCGGCGTGCCTGGGCGAGGCCCTTGGTCTGGAGAACGCCGGTGATCGCGGCGGTCAACGTGGTCTTACCGTGGTCAACGTGGCCAATCGTACCAATGTTGACGTGCGGCTTTTTTCGTTCGAATTTAGCTCTTGCCATTTTGTTTCTTTTTCCTAAATTGGATTAAGGTTTAGGGCGACCCGTCGCCCAACTTCGGTCCGATTCCCACACCGCACGGCAGGGCTGCAGACAGCCTAAAAGTATACCAATCGAATATAGTCACATGCAAGCACAATATTGCGAAGCTTGAACAATTGTCGCGACTTTCGTCGATCAAACTAATGGGCATGGATTTCGAACTCCATTTACCTATGCTTTTTCTTGGTTGCTAGGGGTTGCTCAGACCTGTATAGAGTTTGCAGAGATCAAGACAATCGATCTTCTGGTCTTCAAAGATGCATTCGACCATTCGATGAATGTCTCGGTCAACGGCATTCCTGATCGTGGTGATGCCCTTGCCGCGAAACAACTTTCGGACCTGCTCAACAGATTCATTTGCCGCCGTCATTCGGTCTAACTTCACCAAAGAAACCACTTTATAGAGCAAGCATCCGCCTTCAAGAATCTCGTGTTCCAACGATCGATAGAGCCCGATCGCCCTTTCAAACATCTTTAGGGAAAAATCGAATTCCTCAAGCATCAGCAATCCCCTTCCGGCTCCCCGGTAACTTGTCGCGGCACCAAGTTTGTCGCTCTGCCGCCGTCGGATGAGAGTCGACTGCTGGAAAATTAAGACCGCTTCCGGATATTTTTTGGCTTTGACGAGGGCCTCGCCCAAATAATCGAGCGCCATCGCCTTGGTCTCGTCATTCTTAACCTTCTCAGACACTTCAATTGCGTGCTCCAAAGCTTCTTGCGCTTTCTTCAAATCTCCTTTTAACTGGTAATGCTGGCCGAGTATCCCAAGCAGGTGTGCTTGCCGAATCGAAAATCCTTCAGACCGGCTAATCTCGACCAATTCCAAAACTTCTGGCTCAATGTCAAAGCTAATGTCGAGAGCCCGCATCGAAATGACCTTCGAGGAGCGAATGGCAACTTCTTGAAAACGGTTGCCGCCTTCAATGGCAAATTCGATTCCTCGATCGCAGAACTCCAAAGCCTCATTGTCGAGTTGAACAAAGTTGCACGCAGTTGCCCCCAAAGAACAGAGAACGCCCGATAAATCTGGCGTATTCGTTGCGTCTTTCAACCCACGCTTCACCCAACGGAGGCATTGGTCAAAGCGATTCTTGGCAAACGCGGCCATTCCAAGAATAAAGCACTCGACTCCAATTTTCGAATGTGTGTCGAGGCCATGAGCGTATGAGTAAGCCAAGGACCGATCACCTCGATTGATGGCAAGACGAATCAATGAATAACGAACACGCAAGTCTAGTTCCTTGGTCAAAGGAACCTTCTTGCTCAAACTCGAGATCAAATGGATTCCTTCGTTCAGCTTTCCTTGCGAAAAGAATAAAGGAAAGAGGGAAAGGGCCAATTCAAGTCGCTGAAGATGACTGACGCTCGCTTCCAACAATAATTCGCTTCCCAGAGTTTCAGCTATCTGCTGAGAGTAATTTTCGTGCTCTTCACGGGGAGACATTTTCGAAATGGCATGAGAAACCTCTTCATCAAGTGCAGTGATCTGGCTCTCCCATCCAAGCAATCGATACTGCTCTTTCAGCAAATCAACAAACCTTTGATCCAAGGGGGCTAGCTCCCGGATCCTTGTCAAAATCTCCACCTTCTGAAAGGGTTCATCGACACTACTAAGTATTTTTGCGCCGGTCGTAACGATAGAATGTGTATCCTGATCCTGCCATCGTTCACACCACGGATGACGCCAGTTCTTAAGAACTACTTCCGCTGTGCTCCAATCATTGATCGCCAAGTCATGTTCGATGTTCGACAACGCTAGAGAATGTCTTGTGGCGACCAAATCCACATACTTTTGAGCCTGAAAGACGGTTTGACGAAGACTTAACTGCTGCCTTTCACGGTTCTTGTCTGGCCACAGTACGTCACAAATTTCTTGACGCGATGCGGTATGGAACGGCACCGAGCACAGGTATGAGATAAGGAGTCCCACACGCGAATCGGGAGCTATCGACATCCCATCGATCTCCATATCCCCCCGCAATTTCACAAATATTGAGTGACTCATAACGATAGCGTAACGGTAAGAATCATATCCTAAGCGTGCAATGAGATTACTAGCGAAAATCCTTTTTGGAATCATGGTTGTCACAATCCTCGCCTGCGGCGGAGGTGGCGGCGACGTTGATCCTAGTGCAACTCGTATGGCATTCTGGGGTCAACAAGGAACCCAAAATGCCCTGTACATTACCGCGCCAGGGAGCTTGACGAGCTATGAAAAAGTGACGGATATTGGGGCTAAGACAACCCACGTTCGGATCTCACCAGATCGCTCTAAAATCCTATGGATCGAGGGAAGCCTCATCAACGTGATCAATGCCGATGGGACGGGTAAGTTCACTTTTGACTCATCAAAGGCGTCAAATAATGCAGATTGGGCGGCAGACTCCGACACGATCATCTATCAACCGTCGGCAGCTTTCCAAATCCGAAAAACCAAAGTTTCGAATCACGCTACTGACGAACTCATCTTCGATAATGTCGACGGCCTGGAAGTCACAACCGACGGAACGATGATGGCATTTGTGCCAAACGGAACGAATGCTGTTCACTATTCCCTGGTTGACGGCAGTCAACTCAATAGCTTGCCAGCTGAACCAAGCGGAACGTATATCCTGAACGCAACGATCGAACCTTACCACAGATATCTTATGTATGTGGCTTCTGGTATGACGAGCAAACTCAAGGTGGCTGATCTTGAGACTGGCACCGTCACCGAGGTCAGCGGTACACGCGATGTGTCATATGGCTTCGCCATTGCGCATACAAATGATGCACCTGTCACTCCCTCTTACGAAGTGAATGGGGGGACCTTCACCTATACGTTGAGTAGTTTTACGTCTAGCTCGGATATTCAAGATCTCGACACGGTAGCCGGTGCCGTAATCTGCCGAGTCGTTGCCGATCCAGACTCGACTTATGGCCGAGTTGCCTACACCAAGGGAACCTGCATCTACACAAAGAGCGTCCTGATTCCAGGCACCCCGACTCAAGTCGCGGCCGACCTGACTCAGGCCGGATATTGCGACTGGCGTTAAGTTAAATTTGGAGCGGTCAGCCCCAAAAGGAATTCTCCTTTTGGGGCAATTCTTTCTATGCGGGTTGCCCGCAATACTTCTGATCTCTGCCTTCTCAAGGTGCGGCGACTACTTTTACAAGGTTCAAAACAGAAGAAGGGTCCCAACTCGGATGAGTTGGGACCCTTCTTCTCTACTAATAGCTCAAAGCTAATCGCTCTGAGCTAACAGCTAAATTATCGTCCGCCCTGAGACTTGGCGATAATTTCAGCTTCGACCGACTTCGGAACTTCTTCGTAGTGCGAAGGAGTTACGTTCGGCTGAGCTCGCCCCTGGGTGAGCGATCGCAGCGTCGTAACGTAGCCAAACATTTCCGAAAGCGGAACGTGTGCCTGAACGACGGTAACGCCGCCGGGGGCTGGTTCCATACCTTCGATTCGGCCTCGTCGACCGTTGATGTCACCAACGACGTCGCCAACATTGTTGTCCGGCGTCGTGACTTCGACGTGCATGATCGGTTCCTTAATGACCGGATTGGCCTTCTTCATCGCTTCCTTGAAAGCGAGTACGCCGGCTTGCTTAAACGCGTTTTCGTTCGAGTCAACGTCGTGGTAGCTACCATCAACGACCTGAACTTTAACGTCAACAACCGGATAACCAGCTTGGACACCACTCAGCATTGCTTCGCGAACGCCCTTTTCGATGGCCGGGATGTATTCCTTAGGAATTGCACCACCAACAACCTTGTTCTCAAACACGAAGCCTTGACCAACTTCCAGCGGCTCGATCGTAATGGTACAGACACCATACTGACCCGAACCACCCGACTGTCGAACGAATCGACCTTCGGCTCGGCTGTTGCCCTTAATCGTTTCTCGATAGGCGACCTGTGGCTTACCTTGGTTTGCCTGAACGCCAAACTCTCGATTGAGTCGGTCAACGATGATTTCAAGGTGAAGTTCACCCATTCCCGAAATGATCGTCTGGCCCGATTCAGCGTCGGTAAAGACTCGGAACGTAGGATCCTCTTGCGCAAGCCGTTGCAGCGACTGACCAAGCTTTTCTTGGTCGGCCTTCGACTTCGGCTCGATAGCGATCTGGATAACCGGTTCTGGGAACTTGATCGCTTCAAGGGCTACCATCTTGTCCGGGTCACAAATCGTGTAACCGGTGATGATGTCGTTGAGGCCAATAACGCCCACGATTTCACCCGCATAAACCTCATCGAGGTCATTTCGGTTGTTCGCGTGCATTTCCAAAATTCGTCCAACGCGCTCGGTTCGAGTTCGAAGTTCGTTCGTCGAAGGATCTCGGTAAGCAACCGCGACCTGGCTTCCCTTCTTAAGGAATCCAGAGTAGACGCGGAGGAACGTCAATCGTCCTACGAATTTGTCGCTCATGATCTTGAACGCCAGAGCGGAGAAAGGCTCCTTGTCATCTGGCTTTCGCGTCAAATCGGCTTCGGTTCGCGGCTCAACACCAGCGACTTCGCCTCGATCCAACGGGCTCGGAAGGAATTCGCAAACTGCGTCGCACATCGCCTGGACACCCTTGTTCTTGAACGACGATCCGGAGATCATCGGGAAGATTTTAAGGGCGATGGTTCCGGCACGAAGAGCCGATCGGACTTCTTCTTCCGAAATCGTTTCGCCTTCGAGGAACTTCATGGCGATGTCGTCATCGAAGTCGGCAATCGACTCGATCATCTTGGCGTGCCACTCGTCAGCCTGTTCCTTCATTTCTGCAGGAATTGGGCCTTCTTCATAAACCTTTCCGTCGTCCGACTTATAGATCGTCGCCGTCATCGTGATCAAGTCGATATAGCCTTGATATTGCGATTCAGCGCCGATCGGAATTTGGATCGGAGCAACGTTGGCACCGAGGCGCTCCTTGATTCGGTTATAAACCGAGAAGAAGTCAGCGCCGAGTCGGTCCATCTTATTTACGTAGATGACGCGAGGGACTTTATATTTGGTAGCTTGTCGCCAAACGGTTTCGGACTGAGGCTGGACGCCACCGACCGCACAGAAGACCGCAACGCATCCGTCGAGGACACGAAGCGATCGTTCCACTTCGACCGTGAAGTCGACGTGGCCCGGGGTGTCGATGATGTTAATCTTATGTTCAGGGAACTGCTTCCGTGAACCGCTCCAGAAAGCCGTCGTCGCAGCGGAGGTAATGGTGATACCTCGCTCCTGCTCCTGCTCCATCCAGTCCATAGTTGCGGCACCGTCGTGGACCTCACCAATTTTGTGAGTCTTGCCGGTGTAATATAAGATTCGCTCGGTAGTGGTCGTCTTGCCGGCGTCAATGTGGGCCGCAATACCAATGTTTCGAACGAGTTCGAGTGGGTGGCTTCTGGGCATGGTTTTATGTTCTTCCTTTCTTGGGAGTTCTTAAATTTGGGCTATGCCTCTTGCATAGCCCGGGTCAAAATTAGAATCGATAGTGGGCGAATGCCTTGTTGGATTCGGCCATCTTGTGCGTGTCTTCTCGCTTCTTGATTGCCGATCCACTGTTGTTGAAAGCATCGAGAACCTCGTTGCTCAGCTTATCGATCATCGACTTACCGCTTCTCTTTCGAGCTGCAGCAAGCAACCATCGGAAGGCGAGAGTTCGTCTTCGTTCAGGTCGAACGTCCATCGGCACTTGGTAAGTCTGTCCGCCAACACGTCGAGGTCGGACCTCAACCGCAGGAGTAACATTCTGAATCGCCTTCTCAAACGCTTCGATAGCTGGCACGCCAGTCTTCTCTTCAACAATCTTCATTGCCGCGTAGAAAATGTATTCCGATTTACCGCGCTTACCGCTGTACATCATTCGGTTAATAAATCGTGCTGCGAGTTCCGATCCGTAGATTGGGTCAGGCAGGATGATTCGCTTCGGAGCTGCGCCTTTACGTGGCATTACTTAGCAGCCACCTTAGGCTTCTTAGCCCCGTACTTGGATCGGCCTTGATTTCGCTTACCGACGCCTGAGGTTTGTTGCGTACCACGGATGATGTGATATCGCACACCAGGAAGGTCCTTAACACGACCACCACGGACGAGAACGACCGAGTGCTCTTGCAAGTTGTGACCTTCGCCTGGGATGTAGGCCGTAACTTCGATACCATTCGTCAAGCGAACACGAGCCGTCTTTCGAAGAGCCGAGTTTGGCTTCTTCGGGGTCATGGTTCGGACAACGGTACAGACGCCCCGCTTAAACGGATTGCGTTTCAGCGCCGGAGACTTCGATTTCGTCTTCGGTGCCGAGCGTCCCTTTCTAACTAATTGGTTTACTGTAGGCATATTGCTTTTTCTCTCACGCCAGTCAATCCACTTTCGGACATGAAAAAACCCCTCTCACAGGGGCTTGCGCGTTTCGGTCATTCGGTTTATAACTTCTACGTTCGAAACTCGCTTGCCCTCCTGGATGATGGCGGTCTACCTTACGCGCCATAAAGACGCACAAGTTCGACAACTAGAGAGTATCCCCTAAGAAGTGGAACAATGTCAAGGGCTGCGAGCCTCGAATTTACATCCTCTATGAACCTAAAAGCTCTGAGCGCCCGGAACCTTATCATCTTTATTGGCATCACGGTCGGCGCGACAAAGGCCCACGCGCAAATCAGCGACAAAGACGTACTCGACAAGCTGATCCTCAATCCGAACCTAAAAACCTTCGTCAATCTGATTACGAAGGGCGATATGATCGAAACTCTCAAGGCAGGCGGACCTTTTACTATCTTCGCTCCGAGCGATGCGGCTTTTGCCAAGCTGCCTCCAGCGCTTCTTGCCACGCTTAAGAAAGACAAGGTGATCCTTAAGAAATTCTTAACCTATCAAATGGTGGCAGGCTTGCTGGACAGCAAGAGCTTCAAAGAAGGGGCTGTGAAGACGATCGAAGGCGAGACAACGATGATTTCGTTGAAAAAGCAATTGACGCTGAATACAGGCAAATTCATTTCCTTCGACGACAAGGCGGCAAATGGAACGATTCATGTCGTAGACATCGTCTCCTTTCCGCCAAGTTTGGCCAAGCTGGTGAAAGCCAATACGCCTCCAACTCCTCCAAGCAAAATTCCCCCACCTTAACGCATTATTAGCATTTAATTATCAACTAGCGCATTTTAGCGATGCAGTGATAGGATATCTTTCAATATGAAGATAAAATATTCACCGGCATTTACGCTCATTGAACTTCTTGTCGTTATCGCAATCATTGCGATTTTGGCCGCAATTCTCTTTCCAGTTTTTGCCCGGGCAAAAGAGGCGGCCAAGAAGGCAGCCTCAATCTCGAATGTTCGCCAAATCGGAACGGCAATGACCATGTATGGCGGAGACAATGACGACTACACCCCTTCGACTTGGACGGAATCAAGCGGAAGTGTTGATGTCTACCAAACCCTCCAGCCTTATATCAAGAATATGGATATATTCTTTTCGCCAGTCTGGAACAAACAAACCAATCCCTCATCGGTCCAATCCTGTAACAATGCGGCAACGCCTGCGGGTATGTTCGTCCCTGGACCAGAGAATCTCAATCGATGCATTGGGTATGGCTACAATTGGGGTTTCGGGGTGTGGTCGGGAGGAGCCTTACTTGATTCTGAAGTCAGCCTTCCGGGCGGAGTGAACCTGATGCGCGGAGTCTCGATGACTGGCGCAGAATCACCAGCCGATCTTGCGGCGTTTGGCGATACGTATAATGGACGTCGCTATACGCTTTCGGCCGTCGGATCGATTCTTACTCACTACGACGGTCCAACCCGAAATACTTCCCTTCGCCATTCTGGCAATTTCTGCATCGGTTACCTTGATGGCCATGCCAAATCCACTCCATTTGCCGGATACACATTTAATCCGGGCGCAAATCCCAAAGGCGCAGGATATATCGGATTACCTGCGGCAAGAAATCGCTGGGTGAGTTTCTACTGCCTCACAACTACCGGGACGGTCGATCCTTCTCGTCTATTAGGTTCCGGCCCTACTTCAATGGGTTGTGGCGATTTCATCAATGCCGCCATGGGAGGAGCCTTTACGGGGGCACCACCCCTGCCTTGGTCCAACTAGCTGTAATAAGGCCGAGTTTCTTCAGGATAGGCTCGCACGTAATCGAGGACGCGGCGACGTTTCTCCCGGGATCGCTTGGATGTTGATAAGGCATCTAAATTTTCTTCAAAGAGTTCGGAAGCCTTAGCATAAATTGATCGCCAGCGCCCCTTAATCGCGTGCGGTGTCAGGGAAAGCTGGTCAGCAATCTCCTTGTCGGTCAGGCCGCGCAACGCAACGTCCAAGAGGCATCGTTCCGAATAGGAAAACCGGAATTTGGGTAAGCCAAATACGAACATTCGGAGGATGTGAAAGTCTTCTTTCTCACGGGCGATTTCTCTCGTGACCGTCATCAACTTTGGACAATTGTTGCGCGTTCCTAAATTCTCGGTCCACCACTTGTCGTAGTCGTTGACCACGTAAAAGTTCGACTTGGTCAGCTCGTCGATAACGTGCTCGCTGTGGGCTTCAATCATAATTTCGGCAAGATTGAAGCCACGGAAATTTGAAACGGCCCGATCCATTAATTCGTTTCGCACCCAAGCCAATTCAGAGCCTTGAATCGATGGGTGAATCCCAAACATGATAACCGTCGCAACTAGGTGCCCCGACGCGTTCGTCTTGCCCAACTCTCTGTCCGTTGAGATCAACGAAGGATTGCGATTGACCTTTTCGATAATGTCGGGAAAGTCGGCTTCGAGCAAGATTTTAACGAAGTTGGCTTTCAAAAAGGCCGTCATGACAACGCCAACGACTTCACCGTCTTGATTCAAAAGAGATTGAGCGTCAAGCCCTGGCACCCGTAAAAGGGTTTCGATTTCATTTTTGACTCTCGGCCAGAACTCCTTTTCTTCTTCTTCTTGGGCCCAAAAGAACCTCATAAAAGTCTCTACATCTTCCTCAAGAGCCCGTCGAAAAGTGCAAAGCACCATAAAAACCTACCCTTTTTGGGTGTAGGCGGTCAATAAAAATTCCTTCAACATATCCCCTGAATGAACTACGTCTCTATGCATATAAAAAGATTTGCCGGACCGGCGCTCGCCCTCGGACTGGCAATGGCCGCCTCAGCGCAGTCGACCAATAATAAGGGATACCTCCTTGGCTACGTCGGCATCGCAAATGCTCAAGAAACCGACAATTTCACGTCAACCAGAGACGTGTATGGCTTCAGCTTTGGTGCGTCTTACGTTCACCCATTGTCAACCTCGTTCGGAATCGGAGCGAACCTTTCTTACTGGTCCCTCGAAAGATTCAACCAATTCGCTCCTGGCATCGAAATCGACTATCGCACCGGCTCAAAAAGCGACCTTTACTTCGGAATCGGCAAAGGGACTCGCCTTGGCTTTCGCTATTACGCCAAGTCCGAAGCACAAGTCGAAGTGGGCAAATCCCGACCATTCTACAGCTTCGAATTCGTCGCCCCTAACCAAGACATCGTGCAAAGCCTTTTCACGATTAATATCGGAATTCGATTTTAAGCGGAGGTCATAAAAAAAATGAAAAGAAATCTTCCAGTTCTAATTGTTCTCGTGCTGCTACTTCTGGCGATCGTGAGCTGTGGTGGCTCAGGCGAAACGGGAACGACTTCAACCAGCACAACCAGTACGACCAACACAACGAGCACGAGTACAACAAGCTCAACCAGTACAACGAGTACCACAAATGGAGGGACGATGACGGAATTTGATTCTTCGATCGGCAGTTCTTCACCCCAGCTTGATGATGGCGGACACTATTCGATGCTGGGCCTCGTCGCCCTCAAGACCGGAACCGCAAAGATCACGGCTAACTCGAGTTATTTTGATCCTGTCGTCATCGTTGAGAAACTTAATGACGACGGTTCGATCGAAGTTGTGGGTCAGGACGATGATGGCGGAGGTGGAACGGATTCAAAGCTCACTCTCAACATCGTATCCGGTACTCATTACAACGTCTTGGTGACCACTCCGCAAGGTGACCCGAGCGGTTTAGTGGCCATCCACTATCAGTCTGATGCACTGTCTCCCGACGGTCGGGGCTTGCACACGCCGCCTGTCGCTACGGCGGAGAGGAAATGAAAGAGCCAATGAAAGATTTGAAACTGCTCTTTATTCCCTTCTTGGTCATTGCCTCAAGTACCGCGAAAGCGGCTTGGGGCGACCAGGTTGGATCATTTAACGGAGTCATTGCCTATTCGAATGGCTCCGTCAATTACAACAGTGGTCAGCACAATGTTGTGAATGGATATACGACCGGCCTCGAGTGGCAATGCGTCGAGTACGTTCGCCGTTACTATTGGATCATTTATGGTCAGCAAATAGGTGCGGGCATGAACGCGAACGGATTTTACAATAACGGCTGGGGACTGACAAAGGCGGTCAACGGAGGAAATAAGGCACCTGTTCCCGGTTCGATTCTATGCTCTGCCAGCGGAAGCTTTGGCCACGTCTCGATCGTTCGCGAGGTCGGTTCGAACTACATTAAAGTCATCCAACAAAATTGGAGTAACACAAGTAGCGACAACGCCTACACGCTCAACATGACGGTTTCGAATGGAAACTACACAGTGAAAGCCGCAGGCAGCTACTCATGGCAAGGCTGGCTTCTTCCTCCCGGCGGAGGGGTTGCACCGGCTTCGATCGCGTGGGTGTCTCAACCGATCAATAATCGTTGGTACCGATCAGACGAACGCTTGGTCTATCATGTCAGTGGCGATCGGCCCAATACCGTTCTCGAACTAATCGACGGGAACATCGGCTCAACCTACGATACAAGCGATGGTTATATTGCGCTCAGTTACTCGAGTCCCGGCTGGCATTTTTATGAGGCATCGGCATACAACTCAGCCAATAGCAACAACTATTCCTATACCGGACGTTGGGATGGCGGTTGGGATCCTAATCCCCCTTCAGCCTCAAGAACAGATGGCGCTGCGCCCGAAACTTGGTACCATTCGGACCAAACGGTAACCGTCAAAGGGAGTGATGCCCTTTCTGGTGTGAAGGCTTGCCATTACAAGTGGGATGACAATCCATTTTCAAATTGGGTTGGTACGGATACTCTCTCGGCCCAGCTGCTTCCCGGAAAACATCGCCTCTATGTTGAGGTCGAGGATCATGCCTTCACGGGAACCGACGAGCTCGGCAACCGAGCGACCATCGACCTTGGTGAATATTGGCTGGATACCAATGCGGCAACCGTCCAAGTTTCCTCCCGCTTAGTCTCCTCAGCTAGCGAGACTCAAGTCGAGGTCACGATCACGAACCCCAACGTTTCGCCCGTTGGTGATGTCGGAATCGACTTGGTTCAGTTGGGATCAGCGAAAGCCTCGGAACCAACATGGACACCCGGGAGCATTGCAGGAAATTCGTCCGTTAAAAAGACCTTCACGTTCCCGATTGGCTTTGGCTCAAACAAGATGCTCTTACTGTCGGCGAACTATCACCTGGGTGCAAATAAACTGCGCTTGAAATCGAGGATCCCGAAAGCATGATACACCTCTCACCTTTTTTACCAAGAACTGTGAAGGCATTGGCTCTTGGATTCATTGCACTTGTAATTCCATGCTTGGCGTTCGCTGGGCCACAACAAGGGTCAGGCAATGGTGGATACATGGGCCACAACCCGGAATTTGGAAAAGTACGGGACAATATTCATCCCGGACAAACCCGCTCGACCAAGATTTGGGGGTGTGATATTTCCAAATGGCAGGGCAATGTTAACTTTTCTCAGTTGAGTGGCGCGGTTTCGTTTGTCGTCATCCGCGCGAGTCTCGGAGCGCCGGATGCAGGCGAAACGTCGGCCCAATATGCCGACCCGAAACTGGCTCAGAACCGGGCTGGCGCCGAGCAAAATGGGATGGAGGTTGGGTTTTACCATTACGCCTACCCGGAATACAATTCAGCAACAGCCGAAGCAAATTGCTTTGCGGATAATGTCGGCCATCTTAACGCCGGACAGTTCGTGGTCCTTGACTATGAGTCGTCATGGAGTGGAGATGTCGTTGGCTGGTGTAAGACATGGCTCGACACCGTTTCAAACCGCCTCGGAGTCAAGCCGCTTCTCTATATCAACCTTTCGACGGCCAACGCGCATAACTGGTCGAGCGTCATCAACGGAAACTACGGACTCTGGATGGCCCGTTGGGATTACGACAAAAATGCAGACGCGCCGGCGTGCCAGTGGCCGTTCACCGCAATGCGACAATATAGCGACAAAGAGTCTCTTTCAGGCATCTCCGGAAATGTGGATGGAGACGTATTTTACGGAGATCTTGCGACCCTTAAACGGTATGGGCTTCAAACCGCCACACCGGCATCAGTAGTTTGGACTTCGCAACCCGTCAGCAATCGCTGGTACCGATCTGACGAGCATATCGTCTATCACGTCAACGGTGATCGCCCCAACACCGTTCTCCAACTGGTTGACGGAAATATTGGCTCGACTTTTGACACCAGCGACGGATACATGGCATTGAGCTATGCCTCGCCGGGATGGCACTTTTATGAAGTGGCAGCCTACAACGCGGCTAACAACGGAAACTATTCGTATACGGGACGTTGGACCGGCGGCTGGGATCCGAATCCTCCTACTGCCTCTCGAACGGCTGGAGCCCAACCATCCACATGGTATACCACCGCACAGACCGTGTCCTTTAATTGCAGCGATGCACAAGCTGGTGTCAGGTCGTGTCACTACAAATGGGACGACGGTCCCTTCTCTGATTGGGTAGCGACCTCAACTGGATCGGTTTCACTAATTCCAGGAAAACATCACCTTTACGTGGAAGTCGAAGACAACTCCTTCACCGGCACTCAGTCGCTGGGCAATCGCTCAACGATTGACCTCGGCGAATATTGGTTGGATACAACCGCAGCCTCCGTGAATATCACTTCCACCATCGTTTCAAATGGAAGTACGATTCAGCTGGAAATTACGGTCCAAAATCCCAATTCTGCTCCGGTGGACAATGTCGGATTAGACCTAATCCAACTCGGCACAACACAAGCCACAAGTCCTCTCTGGAGTATAGGAACGATTGGGGGCAACAGTTCGGTCAAGAAGACCTTAACATTTGCAACCGCATTCGGAGCCAACAAGATGCTCTTGTTATCGACGAACTACCACATTGGGTCGAATAAATTTCGGCTGAGAAGCCGGATTGCAAAACCGTAACGGTACTGGTCCCTTTCTCATCATGGGGACCAGCCTGCAAAACCAGTCGGGAATCAATATTCTCGACTGGTTTTGCTTTGTACCGGACTAGATCGCCGGCATGACATTGACATCGACGGTCTTCGTCACACCCGATTCGGTTTCGGTGACCGTAATCGTCGAAGTTCCGACTGCGACACCAGTCACCACACCAGAAGTATCGACCGTCGCCACCGAAGTATTCGACGAACCAAATGTTACGGTTGAAGACGAGGTAAGAACCGTTGCGCCGTTGGCATCGAGCGCGGTCACCGTGATCGGATCCGAAGCGCCGACGATAATCGAGCTGGAACTCAGAGTCGCGGTCAGCGAGGCAATCGTCGACGCCATCGTAATCTCAAGCGGGGTCGTGGTTCCACTCGAAATCGTAACTGACTGCGTAGCGCTTGCTTGGGCCGTTCCGGTTCCATTTGCGTTGGGAAAAGCTTGGGCGACAACTGAATAAGCGCCCGAAGCCAAGCTCGTAAAGCTAACAGTCGTTTGATTTCCTACTGTCGGGCGAGCGACCGTCTTTGTCGCAACGACTGTCGTCCCTTTCCAAAACGTAACCGTGATGCTATTTGCCGCAACGGGGATAACGCGGGTTCGTTCTGGCCAAGTGATCGACATCGTTGCTTGACCGGTAGCCGTTCCATCCATTGTCGAACCGGCGCATCCAATCGTTGATGCCATGAGAGCGGCGATGAACACCTTCGAAATCGACGAAAATAATCGGGATTGATTCATGAACATGGTTCCTCCACTTTCTCCTTACTTAACCGTCACGTCCACACCGCTCGTACCGGTGACATGAATGGTCACGACATTGCTAACCGTGGCCGCATCGATGTTCGACACGACGACGTAGTAGCTGCCGATATTGTTTGAGGTTGAGCTTCCGACCGAATAGACATTCGACGTCGCGCCAACGAGAATGCTACCGTCCTTGTACCATTGGTACGACAAGTCGGTTCCGTTCGCAGAAACGGAGAGAGACACCGCTGTACCCTCCGATACAGTTTGTGAAGTCGGCTGAGTTCGAATCGTTGGCGCCGCCAACGTACCGTCGCCCCCGCTTCCGCCACAGGCAAACAAAGTTGCCAACATAGCAGCCCCAAGCAAGTACCGAAGGTTTAGATGCTTCATTGCGTGATTTGCTTTCATGAATCTCCTTGTCGTGATAAAGTTGAGCACTCGCAAATTTGCGAGTGCTCAGCCCAAGTGTATTGTACGGGAAGGGGAACCAATCAGTGTGAAAAGAAAATGAAGACTTCCCTTTCTAACCAAGTCCCGGCAATTCGTGGACGTCGATTCTGAACTTTGCTCCAATGCTGCCATTAACTTTGATTCGCACGATTCCAGACTTGGCGGGAACAAAGTATTCTGCGGCTCGATCGCCGAAGTTAATCCCGTTTGTCCCAATTCCATCGCCCGCTTCATCAAGCAGCGTGAATCCAAGTTGAGCAACTCCCGACAAAATTTGGTACCGAACTCCTGCCTTTACTTCGAGCGCATAGGTTCCTAGGGAGGGTCCGGGACGATATTCAACCACCTTGCTGACCTCGATGGGTTCTGGTTTAGCTTCTTCAAGATTGAGCGAGAACGTACCGCTTCCGCCGCCCATGGGCGAAGTGACCGAGACCAAATATCGCTGATTCTCTTCGTAACGAAGTTCCGTCGAGGGTTTATGCTCACGCTGATCCATAAACTCTTGAGACTCACCATTTGATTCGATCAATTTATAGTTCAACTCAAATCCGTCGGAGGAACCAGAGATTCGCTGGATGTCACCTTTCTTTCCTTCAAGAAGGAAATATTTCGTTTCGCCGAGCCCAATCCGTCCCGTCATAATTTGTCCGGGTGCCCAAGGAGTCAGATCACTGTTAAGATGGATCGTGACCGAGGCTGGCTGGCGCTCGTTGGAAGTGGCCAGCACTAACACTTCGCCGTCTTGTGAGAAGAACATGTAGCGATTGCGGCCTTCGAATCGCCTCAATTCATAAGATTTATAGCCGCTGTTATCGATAGAAATTGGCCCTTCAGACTTCTTTTCGTGCGCATCGAAGATGACGCCCACTCGATCAGAGCCTTCGATTACAGAGTGAAGGATGTCGCCTTTCTTCACGTTAAATCGAAGTAGTTTTTGGCCCATCGGGCTCAGATCAAGTTTGGTCGAACCTTCTGCTTTAACGTCGAGGATCGGCACCTCGTCGAGACTCAAATGAACGGTGCCGTCGATCGCCGGGGCGTCATAGATTGCGTAGAAATCACCTTTGGACTTGGCAATAAAGAAGGGGGAGTTTTGTCCTGGTACGGTGTAGGGTCGAAAATCCGTTTTGTAAACTCCCGTCGGCCCAATAATTTGGCGATATTGGAGGCCAAAATCGCCGTTCTTCGTTCGAAACTGAACCCCTCGGATTGCGTACGTCTTTCCCTCTTCAGCTTTAAAGTGAATAAAGAGTCGTCGCTGCTTAGCGTCGTCGTCACCTTCCTTAGGAGCTTTAAAAGGCATTTCGTTTGGGCCAACCGCGACATCGACCGGCCGGAACATTTGGCTGTAGATCATGAATCTGCCGCCCGCCGACGAACGGTAGTTCTGCACCGTCAGTTTGTATTCCTTGTCATCGGTAAAACGGAAGATGATAAAAGGTGACTGGTTACCTTCGTATTGGTCGTCATTTTCGGCAACGACCTTCCCTTTCGAATCGATGATCTTAATCGCTGGGTCGAAGACATCGCTTCGTACCGTCGCCATCAATGTCTGACCAGGAACGCCCTTGATTTTCCACTCAACCTTGTCTCCCTGAGTCAAGATCATGCTCTTGGCTTCCCATTCGCTTTGATTCAAATTTCGGGGAGGAAAAGATTCCTCCTCTTGGCCGCCTTGGTTGCCCTGACTCCCTCCCCGAAATCCTCCAGCGCCTCCTTGCTGTGCCATTGCGACACAACTGAGACAGGTCAGGAGGAGCAAAACCCAACTACGAAATGGACTCGATTTTCGCATACCCTTTCGACGCGATTTTTTCGAAAGGGTAACGGGTTCACGAAAATTAACGATCACCAAGCTTTGGCGGAATCTGTTTTTCGATTCTGAATTTCGTAGCATTTGTAGCCAGAAAGATTCGAAGACGATACTTCCCTTTCTTCTGGCTCTTAAACGAAAAGACTTTCGTTTTTTCAAATTGAGCTTGACTCACAAAATCGATTTCATTTCCATCTTCATCAAGCAACTGAACCCCCGTATCCTGTCCTTCGATGGTAAAGAGATAGTACGCCGACTCGTCAAGATCAATCGAGAAATTGTTCTGAACGAGATCGCTCGGATCGCCATGTTCGACTTTACCAAGGGTAAGTACTTTCGGTTCCGCTTTTACGGTTTTGATGGTATAGCTCCCCGATCCTCCCTGACCAGCAGAACTGATGGTAATGAGGAACCGCATATCCTTTCCAAGAGTTAAGATGCTGTTGGGTTTATGTTTGCTGCGGTCAATGAAATACATTGGCGATTCGTTCATAGCGAGCAGTGTATAGGTCAACTCAAGACCTTCCGCCGTACCATCCATTCGAAAGACATCACCTTTCTTTCCATCAAGAACGTAACCGTCGGTTTGACCAATATTGAGACGAGAAGTGAAAGGGCGACCAACGGGTAGATTGGCGATGTCCGTCGAAGTCGAAATCTTGAAGGAGGTTCCTTTTTGATCAATCGAATTCGCAACAACGTAGAGTTGACCGGTCTGGTTTTCGAGACTCACTTTTTCCAGTGGTTTTGCCTGATCAGGCAAGTACGTGTAGGATGGATCTTCCATAAGGTGGGGAATTCCACCCTCGTCATTGGCTTTTGTCGCGGGCAAGAAGGTGGTCTTGACCGCGAAGCCGCCTCCAAATTCGTAGTTGCGGTGAATGATGTCCCCTGCGTTAACAGGAATTTTGACCACGACGAACTCAAAAGGGTTAATGGCAATTTGCTTTTGGCTCGTCTTGGTCATTTCCATAACCTGAATTTTGCCCACCCGGATGACCGCCTCTTCAACGGGTGGTTCCGTGTAAAGCAAGTAGTAGCTTCCCGTCTCCTTCGCTTCAAAGACGAAGTCCTTGTTCCACGACTGGTACAGAAACACATCCTGGCTGGCGACACCCGTTGGACCCACTAATTGCCAATTGCCGCTCCGAGGGTCAATCGCTCCGTTCGTCATAACGGGCTTCATGATCGAATAGGATTGTCCTTTTTGACACGACAAGCGTAAGACGCCACCCCGATCTTCCCCCTTGACCCTTTTCGCTACCTGGTTCGTCCCAAGTGAAAGATCGACCGTCGGCAAAAGACGCGAGTACAACTTAAAACGTCCTCCAGCCGACGAACGATAGTTCTTAACCGTGATCTTATATTCTCGATCGTCAGGGAAATGAAAGCTAATGAAAGGTGACTGATCCCCTTCGCGTTGGTCGTCGTTTTCGACCAAAACTTTTCCGTCAGGATCGACGACCGACAAGGCGGCATCGAAAACGTCGCTCGTCACGAATGCGAAGAGCGTCTGCCCTTTTTTGCCGCTAAGTTTCCACTCGACTTTATCGCCTTGAGTCAAGATCATCGACTGGTTGTTCCAGAGATAAGCTCCGTCGATACTATCGCCTAGTCTTTGCGGGAAGATATCGTCTTGCCGGTTGTCTAAGTTGCCGGAGAAGCCACCTCCACCGAAACCACCACCAGCTCCTCCTTGCGCAAACGCTTGAGGGCTCAAAGAAGGCACAGCCATCAAGAGTGGCACGATCGCAAAACGATGAAAATTGAAAATCCCCATGATCTTTCGACGCGAAAGATTCGCTTAGGTAACGATGTGAACAAAAGAAGGTCCCCGCCGAAGCGGGGATTGTTTGTGGGGTTTATGGAGCAGATGCAAGTCGTGTCGTCAGCTAAAGCTGAACGCCAAATTGAACGAGCCTGTGAAACCTGCAGTAATCGAACCTGACATATTGAGCATCAGATAGCTGCCAACCTTCGTTCCGTCGGCTTGGGAAACCGAATAGACATTGTCATTCGAGTTATAGACGGTTCGTCCGGTTCGGTAAGGTGAAATTGTCTGCACTTGATCTGACACCGTATCGTCAAAGAACATTTGGGTGGTGAACTCATGAGTTTTGTTGTTTGATGAGTCGTAAGTTCGTATCTTGACGTGAAAGTGAACCGTTCGCCCGGTGTACCAACCCGGATAAATCGTCTGAAACGTTGTAACTCCGCTTGAATCCGTCACCTGATAGCCGCGCAGCCAAGTTTGCCCGACGGTGCTTTCGCTTTGGATCGAGCCCGAAGCCTCGTCGGAATAAACGCCAATCGTATCGCAGTGCCAAAGATCGACATGGGCTCCTTCGAGTGGCGTCGCGGAGGTTCCGTTCAGGGCATAGAGCGTGAAAGTCACCGTGAAGGGAATGCCGTTGATGACGGTGGATCGCGTCGTCCCAGACAACAAATTTGAACGATTGAGGTTCTCATCGACGAAAAATGGCCCTTCGGTTACGGTTGGCGTTGCCACTAAGTTGAGACCGCTCGAAATCGTTAAGGTCGCCGAGTTGCTGGTTGCAGAACCCGTCGAATTCGAGACGACGACGTGATAACTTCCTGCGTCGCCTGCCACCGTTGAAGCAATCGTGTAGGATGCCGCCGTGGCTCCGCTAATCGCGGTCGCCCCTTTGTACCATTGGTAGGAAAGGCTGTCGCCGATCGAAACGACCGCGAAGGTGACACTTGATCCAAGGGCAATCGTTTGAGACGCGGGTTGAGTCGTGATGGACGGTCCGGTTCCAGTAGATACGCCGGTAGCTCCACCTCCACAGCCGACGAGTAAACCCAGGCTGCTGAGCCCACCAATTGACAACGCTTGTCGTCGGGTCAGGATCTTGCCCACGATCTTATCGTCTTGATCGACACTTGCCGGATAGACGTATTCGTGATCGTTGTCTCGAACGTCGATTTCGCGTTGGCTATAGTTCTCTTCCATTTCACTCCTTTCCGAAATCGCTTACTGCGCTTTCGTGAAGCTATGGTCCCTAACATTTATGAGGAAATTATTTGGAAATCGGGGTGGCTTAGGTTCAAAATGGGTTCTTCATCTGCTCTTCATCCGTTGCAATAGATGCAAAGTCCTTTGTGCCGAGAGTGGGAGCGTGGGCATCCTTCGAAGATCCCGATTTTCGGGATGCCCGCGAAATCAAAGCCGACAATCACAGCCGAGACAGGTCTCGGCCGCCAAAGCGCGGACAGGTCCGCGCACTCCAAAAAAGTCGAGCGCTATTTGGGGGCGTGGCCACTCTTCGAAGTTCCCGAGTATCGGGATGGCAGCGAAATCAGAGTCGAACATCCAGCCGAGACAGGTCGTTGTCGACGTAGTCTGGAGGATCAAACAAAAAAGCCCCGCGATTTCTCGCGAGGCTTTTCGAAGTCTTTCGACTGGCTTTTTTTAGAAGCCCATTCCACCCATGCCGTCCATTCCTGGAGCGGGCATGGCTGCCTTCTTAGCTTCTGGCTTATCGACGACGAGCGTCTCAGTCGTCAGAACGAGAGCCGCGATCGACGCTGCATTTTGGATCGTTGAGCGAGTGACCTTTGCAGGATCAACGATGCCAGCCTTGACCATGTCAACAATCTCACCTGAGACGGCATTGAGGCCGAAGCCATCCTTCGCTGCCCGGACCTTCTCAACCACGACCGAACCCTCGAGTCCAGCGTTCTTAGCGATGTGTCGGAGAGGCTCTTCGATTGCGCGCTTGACGATGGCAACACCGGTTGCTTCGTCGGCGGTCAAATCTTTGGTCGAAAGCTTGTCGCTAGCACGGAGGAGGGTCGAGCCACCACCCGGGACGATGCCTTCGTCAACCGCTGCGCGGGTTGCCGAAAGAGCGTCTTCGTAGCGATGCTTCTTCTCTTTAAGTTCAGTTTCGGTCGAAGCGCCAACCTTGATAACGGCAACGCCGCCACTCAACTTCGCAAGTCGCTCCTGGAGCTTTTCGCGGTCATAGTTGCTGTCGGTTGACTCCATCTGTCGCTTGATGAGCTCGATTCGGCCCATGACGTCAGCCTTAGAACCAGCACCTTCGACGATGGTGGTGTCTTCTTTGCTGATGACGACTTTCTTAGCCGTACCGAGCATGTCAACCGTGACGTTGTCGAGTTGAACACCGAGGTCTTCGCTGATGAACTTACCGTTCGTCAAGATCGCGATATCTTCAAGCATCGCCTTGCGTCGGTCGCCAAAGCCAGGCGCCTTGACGGCAGCGATCTGAAGAACGCCGCGCATCTTGTTCAAAACGATGGTTGCGAGTGCGTCGCCTTCGATGTCTTCTGCGATCAGGACGATTGGGCGTCGCGTCGCAGCAACCTTCTCGAGGAACGGCAAGAATTCTTGCGCGTTGTTGATCTTCTTCTCGTGGATGAGGATCAACGGATTTTCGAGAACGGCTTCCATTCGCTCAGCGTCAGTGACAAAGTACGGGCTGAGGTAGCCACGGTCGAACTGCATTCCTTCGACGACTTCGAGAACCGTTTCGCGGCCCTTCGACTCTTCGACGGTGATAACGCCGTCCTTGCCAACCTTGTCCATTGCTTCAGCAACGTGCTTTCCGACCTCAGGGTCGTTTCCAGCGATCGTTGCGACGAATTCGACTTGACCCTTATCTTTAATCGGCTTTGCCGTTTCTTTGATGTGAGCAACGACTTGCTCGACCGCCTTGTCGATTCCGCGCTTGACCGCAATCGGATTTCCACCGGCGGCAACGTAGCGCAGACCTTCGTTAACGATTGCCTGAGCGAGAACGGTCGCGGTGGTCGTTCCGTCACCAGCGACGTCGTTAGTCTTGGACGCAACTTCTTTACAAAGTTGGGCGCCCATGTTCTCGTACGGATCTTCAAGCTCGATTTCCTTAGCGACCGTGACGCCGTCTTTGGTAATCGTTGGGCTTCCCCACTTCTTATCCAAAACGACATTTCGGCCCTTCGGACCAAGCGTAACCTTCACTGCATCGGCGACTTTGTTGACGCCGCGTTCCAGCGCTCGTCGCGCTGCTTCATCGAACACTAGATTCTTTGCTGCCATTGTTTAACCTTAGTTTTTCTAAATTTTTGTTGGGTTTTTCGCGATTAGTCGCGAGGTCTGCGAGGGGGTCGGTCGCCGCCGCCACCTGGTCGTCCGCCGCGGAATCCACCGCCGCCGCCAGGACGGCCTCCGCCGCCACCTCGATATCCACCGCCACCACCGCCGCCTGGGCGATAGGGTCGGCCGCCGCCGCCACCTGGTCGGTCACCACCGTCACGATACGGTGGTCGATCTCCGCTTGATCGATCTCGATCTCCGCTCGGGCGATCATTTCGGTCGCGATCTCCACCACCTCGATAAGGGGGCCGGTCGCCACCCGATCGATCTCGGTCACCGCCGCGATAGTCTCCGCCGCCACGATAACCACCGCTTCGATAGCCACCACCGCCGCCTTGACGATCTCCACCACCTCGATAAGGGGGGCGGTCGCCAGAATCGCGATATTCGCGTCGCGGCGGGCGATCATCGCCAGACTCGCCTTGGGATTCGCCTTGTTCTCCCTGAGATTCTTCGTCTCGTCGAGGACGCGGCGGACCATCAAACTGGCGCTTGCGAACACCAAAAGCATCGCTTTCCAGTTTCGATGCCAAGGCTCGAAGCTTCATCGAAAGCTCTTTGGTGCGTTTCTCGATGTCGTGAGTGTGAAACTCTTCGACGTATTCGAGATCGGCGGCCAAAAGCACGAGGGTATCGAGCGTTGCAATCGCACCAAGCGCGTCCTGGATCAATCGCAGGTATTGAACGTCGTTCGCTCGTCCAGCGCCATCGGCGATTGCCGAGGGAACCAAGAGAGCAGCCGACTTAATTTGTTGTGAAAGGCCGTTCTTCTCGGCTTCTGGCAACAGTTCGGTAAATCGGTACGCAGTCGTTACTATCGAACGACCGAGTTGCCAGACATCGAGATTACGGTATTCAGCCATTTATTTCCTTGCGATTATTTGCCGATGACGGCGTAAATCTGATCTTCATCCAAGATGGTATATTCCTTGCCATCGAGGATCACTTCATTGCCACCGTATTTGCTGAAGAGCACGCGGTCTCCAACCTTTACGGTTAGCTTGTTTCGCTCGCCATTATCGAGCACACGACCGTTACCGGTCGCAATCACGGTGCCTTCCTGCGGTTTTTTCTTCGCGCTGTCGGGCAAGTAGATGCCGCTTGCAGTTTTGTCTTCTGCGTCGAGCACCTCAACGACGACTTTATCACCAAGTGGTTTCAAGTTTGCCATTGTAATTTCTGTTGGGTTTCCTCCAATTGAGTTGTGACGCGAAAATTTAGCACTCTCGCGACGGGATTGCTAATTGTACCCTTAAAAGCAATACGCCACAGTTCGCGAGCGCGTGCTGTAGGATCATAATTTTTTCGCTGGTACGATCAATTTGTGAATGCTGGCTTCGAAGAGTTCTACGCTCTCATGGATAACTACACCTTCCGAGACGAAGGATCGCTTGTTCAGACCTCAAGCCATGTCGACGGCTACACCATTGTCCTCGACTTTGACCTTCACACCGATTACGATACGACCCAAACTTGGTCGATTACCGCCAATAACGTATTTAACTATCAAATCTTGGAATATGACCCAATTTCAAACTTGGCGAAGCCGGATCACCCAGTTTTGGCGGCTCACTTGACCCACAATAGTCAAATCCATATCACTTCGGCTCCAGCAAACCCATATGGAACGTATGGTCAACTCTTGCAGGCTCAGTTCTCAGTGATGGGAGATTTCTTTCCTGCCAATCAATTTCTGCTGTCAGGGCTCTCCTACTCACCAGTCCAGGTGTTAACCGCCGGAGCAGGGCAACTGGCAAACGGACCTGAAGTTCTCATTCAAAAGTTTCGAGAAATTCTTGATCAAAATGAAGTTGGCTACGAACTGAAAGACCTCGGTTCCGGCATGGGTTGGTTTGGTTACACATGGGGAAATCAGATCCCGGATATCCAAGCTCTCGTTGGAAGACGATCCTTCATCCTAGCCAAGCAATTCACAGCCGCGCGAACCCACAAATAGAAATGAGCCGGACTCATGTCCGCCTCAATCTTTCTCTTGCCATCGAAGCCCGTTCGGGCCCCGCAACTATTAAAAAGATCTTCATATTTTGAATTCAAAAGGAGCCAAGTCCCGACAATTTTGGACATTGCTTGAAGCTGCCCTCTCTTTTTCATTCGCCCGAACCAAAATGCGCAAACTACAGACTTGTTGAATTCCAGCCGATGATTCCTAGTAATCCAAACAGGTCTAGGGGGATTTGGACTGTTTTGTAATGAAAAGGGTAACTATATGGAGATCACAAAACCGGCGGTTGCAACGTTGCGACGCCTCCGCTTTAGTCAAAAATTCGCGCTCATTGGATCCATTGCCATTGTTCCAATCGGCCTTCTCACCTATTTTTTCTTTGTCGAAGTCAACAGCGGTGTCTCGTTTGCCACCAATGAAAAAAAGGGGATTACGGTCCTCAAACCGACGTATGCTCTCCTTAGCAATTTGGCGTCCTTGCGTTCGGCAACCACGCGCCAAGCTGACACCGATTCACTGCGCCAGTCTGGTTCAAACCTCCTAAAGAGCCTCAATGAACTTGGCAAAGGCGACGGTGCAAGTCTTAAGATCGACAAAGAATTGAAAGCGGTTACGGATTCCGCAACAAAAGTATTTTCAAATAACTCCTCAACCACAGCCGATATCGACACCGCCATTGATTCGGTTTCCACGTTGATCGGTTCCGTTGGCAATAACTCTCAGCTTGTACTCGATCCCGACATTGACAGTTATTACACGATGGATACCGTCGTTGTACAGACTGAATCGATGCTGGTTCGGCTTGCCTCGACCCGAGATTTGATGTCCACCGTCGTAGCAAAGAGCAAAACGATCTCACCGACGGATCGGACCAAACTTACCGTTTTACAGACCCAAATCGCTACTCCGTTCGCAACCCTTCAATCTGACCTTGATCAGGCGTGGAACTTTAATCCTGCGGTCAAAACTGCTCTGGAAAAAAGTCGAGCAGAGGTCATCGCCAAGGCGCAAACATTCGATGGGATCTTGCAAAAGGGATTTGTCACAGGCGATCAAATTGACGCAAAGCCCGGCGAAGTCAAAGCCGCGGGCGACGATCTTCAAAAATCGATCGATGCCTATTTTGACACAGCTCTTGGACAGCTCAATAATCTCCTTACCATTCGACAAGATGGATATATCCATCGTCGAAATACGGTTTTGTCGGTCGTCGCACTTTGTATCTTTCTGACGGCATACCTGTTCGTCGCGCTCTATCGAGGCATTCGTCAGTCGGCAAATGAGATTTCGGGCCAATTGATCTCTCTCAAGGACCGCACTCTCAAGGATTTTGGCAACGCGATGAAGGCGCTGGCCGAGGGCAACCTGACGGTCGAAGTGGATTCGCACGCCGAGAAACTCTGTGAATCAAGCCGCGACGAAATCGGAGACATGGTTCGCACCTTCAACGGAATGACGGACATTACGAACGAGTCGATTGAGGCTTACAACGTGGCTCGTGTCGCCGTGGCCGACGTCATTTCGGAAATCATGGAAAGTGCGACGATGGTTGCTTCGAGAAGCTTTGCGCTTTCGGAGAGTGCCCATAGTTCGAGCGTCGCCGCCCACGAAATCGCGGAAGGAAGCGAAAAGCTTGCCATCCACGCTACCGAAACGGCTGCGATTATGGAAGAATTCGCGGCCCAAGTTTCGACCGTTCAAGATAGCAGTGTCCATCAACAGACCCTCGTCGAAGAAGCCGTCATTTCACTTGCCGAAGCCGACAGCGGGATTTCAGGTGTGACGACGTCGGTTCGAGATATGAATCATGCCGCCGCTCAAGGCAACAGTGCCGTGGCGGAAACGATTTCGATGATGGAACGAGTTCAGTCTCGCGTCAACGATTCAGCCGCCAAGGTTGAACTTCTTGCCGAAAAAAGCAAAGAGATCGATGTGATCGTCAAGAGCATCAAAGAAATTGCCGATCAAACCAATTTGCTGGCACTAAATGCGGCCATCGAAGCGGCAAGAGCCGGTGAAAGCGGTCGCGGCTTCGCCGTCGTCGCCGACGAGGTACGCAAGCTGGCCGAACAGACGGGCCAAGCAACCGAACAGATTACGGGCCTCATCCAAGGCGTTTCCGCAATGGTCCGCGATGCCGTTGAGTCGATCGAGGGGACGACCATTGAGGTTAAGCAAGGCTATGAGCGCACCCAATTTGCCGCCGAGACACTTGACCAAATCGTTGTCACTTCAAGCGAAGTCGCGACTCGATCAGAAAAGTTGGCGCAATTGACGATTGGTGCGATTGAAGCAATCCGCAAACTCTCGGAATCGGCAAGCGACAATGCAAACGCTTCGGAAGAGATGGCCGTCGCAGCAAACCGTGTTGCCGCATCAATTACAGATGTAGCCGCGGTCAGCGAAGAGGCTTCGGCTGGCGCTGAAGAACTTTCGACCACAATTCGGGATGTCAACGGCATCGCCAGCGGGCTTAATGAAATGAGTTCGAATCTGGATACGCTTATCACGCGGTTCCAGGTTGAATCTTCCCAGCCTGATCTGAGAATTGCGGCCTAAATAAAACGAAGAGGCGACTGGTTTGACCAGTCGCCTCTTCGTTTTTTGCGCGAGAAATAAGTTGTTTCTTACTTAACGTTCTTCTTGCGTCGGCGAAGAAGAGCCAAGCCGCCAACAGCCAAGGTTGCCATCGAAGCCGGTTCAGGAACCGCAGCGGTAGTAACCGTCAGCTTGACGCCATCGTTGAAGTAGTGGCAGTCAGGATCAAAGCCGAAGCCGAACTTGCCGTCAGCTGCGTATTGATTCAATGTGTTGAGAAGGCCGAGCTTTCCAAGGTCGAACGTCAAGTCGGTATTGGTCGAGTGACCACCAACCGGGTCGGACCAAGTTCCAACAGCAACGCCCTGACCAGCAAAGTAGTTGCCACTTGCTTGGTTGTCGTAGAACGACTTCACGCCAGATGCTGGGTTGTCCAACAGGTTGACGTAAAGAATGTCGTCTTCTTTTTGCCAGTCGTAGATGTTCTTGATCGTCAAGGTTGCGCCGGTGATAACTTCACCCTGCGGAATGTTTGACGTGATACCCCAAGAATATGCGTAGTAGTGGTCCAGGTCGCCAAGGTCCGTGTTGTTGGTGGGCGTGAACGTATACGTTCCTGCCGAAGCAAACGATGCTGCGAGCGCACCAAGGACGATTGCCGATACCTTCAAATTTTTATGATTCATCGTGATAACCTCGCTCCGAAATTCGGAATCGAAGAAGGTAGGGGCAGGAACTGTTCCAAAAGCCATCTCTCTTATGAAATTCTGATAAATTCGTACTTTGGTACGTCAATGCATCGATGAGCGGAATTGATGCGTCTTAATCACCGTGTTTGGTTCCCTGGTCTACGCAATTCTTGCTCCTTCAACCTGGAGCCTTTACTGCGCGGGCGACATCATGCTCAATGGCGTTTCTCCGTCTCGACCTGTCTTTAATGCTTTAAAAGTTCCGACCGACGCAATTTTCTATGCCAACTTAGAAATTCCTCTCACAAACGTTTCTGAGCGGACCTCGCGAAAGTCGGCGGCTGACGTTCAGGCTAAAAATCAGTTCATTTTGACGGCGGACACCAAACACATTAACCATTTGAAATCGGCGGGTATCGATGTGGTTAGCCTTGGAAATAACCATGCCATGGACGCCGGGGCGTCAGGTTTGGGCCAAATGATCAAGTTGCTTGATGGATCGGGTATTCGTCATGTTGGGGCTGGAACTGACTGGTCGAAAGCGGTTGAACCCGCCATTGTGGTTGCTCCCGATGGAACACGCGTCGCTTTTCTTTCCTACCTGTCCTTTTTATCACACGATGCATTGCGAAAATGCACGCCGGCAACGATGGCTTCGGCCGGTATTGCGACCCTCACCATGATGGGTAAAAACGGTCCGAAAGAGCTCAAAACCCTCAAGATGATTGTCGATAAGGCGAAAACGAAAGCCGACGTGGTCGTGGTCGCTTTACACTGGGGAATTGAGCGGCAACCCTTCCCTGCGCTCTATCAGGTGGCGTTGGGGCGGCTCTTCGTCGATGCCGGTGCCGATGTCATTCTCGGCGCACATCCTCATGTCTTGCAACCGGCTGAAATCTATAAAGGTAAGCCGATCATCTATTCGCTGGGTAACTTCGTGAACCCCGGCGGCGGGTCCTCGGCTATTTACAAATTGACGTTCTCGGGTTCGAAATTCCAATATGGAAACATTTGGCAAACGTCATATTCGGGTGGCGTCGTCAAGACGGGCGGATGGAATCCGGCTAGCCTGGTGAATCCCGAGCCTATCTTGCTGAAGAAGTACCCATCGAAAGATTCACGTCCATTCAAATGGGTGTCTTCTCGCTGAATCCATACTGAGTAATGCGACGTCGTCCCCAGTCCCTAATATTGGAATTAGTCAAGCGCTGGAACGCTGTCCACAGTAGGTGCAATGGTTACGGAGGACCACCAAGTCTTTGTCTTTGGATTCTGGATCAATATTGCCAACCTCATCGGCACTATCACAACATTGACCACCTTTGGCACATGGTCACTATTCTGGACATCTTCGCTCTTGAGCAGGCTGACCATGATCGCCTCTTCACAGCCATTCTCTTTCATGATCTCGTCTATGACCCGATGGCCAAGGACAATGAAGAACGGAGCGCGGAACTGGCGTCCGAAAAGCTAAATAGTTGTCACTTCCCGGCTGATTTCATTGCTGAGGTCGAGTCACTCATCCTCTGCACTAAGGCCCATGGACCTGATCCTTCTTTGCCGAATTCTAAGGTCATTCTTGACGCCGATCTTGCCATTCTTGGTGAATCGCCGGATCGGTATTGTTCCTATGCTAACGCGATTCGTGAAGAGTATGCCTTCGTATCCGACGTGGATTATCGTGAAGGACGAACCAAGGTCCTCCAATCCTTTCTCGATCGAGAACATATTTATCTAACTGAACTTTGCCAAGCCCAATTCGAGAAGAGAGCACGAGAGAACATCGCAAACGAAATCAAGTCATTGAATGAAGAGTCAATCTAGTTAAAAAATCTGACCAAGCATCCCTCTTCGCGCGCTTCCTCCGCTTCCGCCCCTTTCCTTCACTTCCCTCACTTCTTCCGCTTCTTCCTCCTCCCCCGCTTCCCGCGCTTCTTCCCCTTCCCTGCTATCCACCTGGTACACTTTCCACCTAAGAGGCAACTGCTTGGCATCCGCTCGAAAACCCTTTAAACGTGCCCTCATCAAACTCAGTGGCGAAGCTCTCGCCGGAGACCTAAAATTCGGTCTCGATCCTCATATTCTTAACTACATCGCCGGAGAGGTAGCGGCCGTTCATCGCGCCGGAATCCAGAGCGCAATTGTCGTCGGTGGTGGAAATTTCATTCGTGGTGAGACTTTTTCCGTCGAAGGCGGCATTGACCGTTCGGTTGCCGATCAAATGGGAATGCTGGGAACCCTGATGAATTCACTGGGTCTTCAGAGTGCAATCGAGCGACAAGGAATCGAAGTCCGCGTTCAAAGCGCGATCACAATTGCTTCGGTTGCCGAACCTTTTATTCGCCGAAGAACGCTCCGCCACATGGAAAAGGGCCGAATGGTCGTTTTGGCGGCTGGCACTGGAAATCCGTTCTTCTCGACCGATACGGCGGCTGTACTCCGGGCGCTGGAGATTGAGGCCGACGTGCTCGTCAAAGCCACGAAGGTTGATGGAGTCTATGATAGCGATCCTAAGAAGAACCCAAACGCGCGACGCTATGACCGCCTCACGTACACAAAGGCCATTCAGGATCGTTTAAAAGTCATGGATCAAACCGCTTTCACCATGGCTGAGGAACACAAGATGCCTCTGATTGTGTTAGATTTTCACAAACCAGGAAGCCTGTTGGACGCCCTGACCGGCGGTACATCGGGCACCTTAGTTGGACTAGTAGGAGACGAAAACGAATGAGTGTAAACGAAATTTTGCAGGATGCCGAAAACAAGATGCAGCACGCCGTCGATGCGATGGTGCATGACTTTGGAACATATCGAACGGGTCGAGCCACCCCAGCCGTCCTTGAGCGAGTACATGTCGAATACTACGGCACTGAAACGCCCATCAACCAGATCGCGAACGTGTCCGTTCCCGAGCCTCGACAACTTCTGATCCAGCCGTACGAAAAGCACATGATGCCCGTCATCGAAAAAGCGATCATGAAAAGCGATCTCGGCATTAATCCCGTCAACGACGGTACCGGTATCCGGCTTACGTTCCCACAGATGACCGAAGAGCGGCGAAAAGAGATGGTCAAAATGGTTCACGCCCGAACCGAGCAATGTCGCGTGAGCATTCGCAATGTCCGACGTGACGCTAATGATCAGATCAAGGGCCTTGAAAAGAAGAAAGAGATCACCGAAGACGAAGTGAAAGGCAACGAAGCGAAGATCCAAAAGATCACAGACTCCTACATCGCCAAGGCCGAAGACCTCGGAAAGAAGAAGGAAGCCGAACTCCTCCAAGTTTAAACAATGGCCTCGGCAACCCTGAACCGGCTTCAAAAGAAGGCAGTCGAACAAGGCATCGACCTTGAGCGACTGCCCAGTCACGTCGCTATCATCATGGATGGCAACGGACGTTGGGCGAAGAAAAAGGGTTGGCAACGCCTCTTAGGACACCGCGAGGGTTACAAAGCGCTTCGAGGCGCTTTGCTCGATGCTTCCGAACTTGGGATCAAATACCTCACGGTTTATGCATTCTCGGCCGAGAACTGGCGACGGCCCGAAGACGAAGTTTCGGGCTTGATGAAACTCATCGAAACCGCCGCTCGCGAAGAGTTGCGGACAATGCATCAGAACGGGGTTCGCGTCAATGTCGCGGGAAGGATCGACGAACTTCCCGCAGGACTTCAAGACGCTCTAGAACACGGAATCGAGACGACTGCCGAAAACAAGGGAATTGTCTTTACGCTCGCCGTCAACTATGGAGGCAGAGCCGAGATTGTGGACGCGGTCCGCGACGTCGTCGCGGCAGGATTTGAACCTGAAGACATCACCGAGGACATCATCTCGGCCCACCTGTACAACCCCCACCATCCTGAGCCTGACCTGATGATCCGAACCGCCGGCGAAATGCGGTGGTCGAATTTCTTGCTGTGGCAGGGCGCTTATTGCGAGTTGTGGGTCACCAAGGATCCTTGGCCTGAGTTTTCAGCCCAACACCTTCTTGACGCCGTCAAAGAATATCAGCGAAGAACGAGAAAATTTGGTGCCGTGGTTGACGAGCCAGTTTAATCTTCGAATTTAGCAAGATTTGTAATATAGTTTTAGCGGAATGAAACGTTTTTCCGCTATTGGGGTTCCCTTTTTCGTCGCTTTAAGCTTGGTTGGCTGTTCATCAAAACCCACCAACGAAACGAATTCCGCTCCATCCTCAAATTCTCCTGCAACCTCCGAGCCGTCTCAAAACAACGCTCCCGTAGCAGAAGCACATTCGAATCCTGGACAGCCTCCGGTAAAAACGGTCACGCCTACAACCCAAACACCGCGCTTAGAGGGGACGCCTCCCGCTCAACCTCGTGTGCCAGCCCCAAATCCGGCCGGGGCTCCGCCGAAAGAGGGCGAAGTCGTCGTAAAGGACTTCAAAATGGACACGCCCAACCAAGCCATTGAAATCGAAGGAGTTTGCAAACTTACGGAGGACGAAGCCATCTGCTGGAAACCTAATGGAGATAGCAATGACGATCTGGCGAAAGAACTTACGACCGCGATTCAGTCCAAGGCAGATTCTTACTCCAATAGCTTTCAGTTCAAGTTCAAAAAGAAGAATCGAATCCTCGTCGTTAAAACCACCTCGAAGCCACCAAAGCCTGGAAACAACTCCAATGCTTACGCGAATATCATGAACCAATCGGGGTGGGGATCAGAATCCGGCGAAGGTTGGACAAGCGGAAATTCGATCTTCAGCGGCGCAAGTTCTACCGGCTTTGATCAAGCGAGAATCGAACGCCAAGTTTTTACCGGCTACTTCAACAAAGAGTCGAAGACCTTCCCCCTTCGGTTTCAACTGATGACCCAAGAAAATCGATCTGCCTCAACTTCGATTGAGGTCAAAAAAGGAAGGTTTGTCGTGGCCGGAAACACCTACGAGATAGTCTCAATTAGCGACAAGTCTCCTAATCCGTATCCCACGTATGGGATGAACAACCAGAAGGTGAAATTCTCTTACATCACGATCAACCCGGTTGACGTGAAAGATCCAAACGTTGTTGTGTTCCTTCAACCAGCAGACGAATCGGGACAACCGTATGGCGGCCTCGATAAGGAAGGCAACCCCATCACTCGGGCAGCGGCTGAAAAAGCGAGGCAAGAACAAGCACAAAAAATGACTGAAGCTGCGAAAAGTGGAAAGGGTTATGTCAGCGAAGGATACCAACCTAGTTCCTATGTCCAATCCGCGTCGATTGATCCGATGAACCAACGAGGGGTCTCGACCATTCGATTGCAATTTAATGTCGAGCCATCCAAGCTCAAAAAAATTGCCATTTCGGTTCAGCACCGAACCGTGTACGTCTTCGACAAAATTCGCTTGGACAAGAACTAATACTGGGTTTTGCTTGCCCTGCAAATTTCGGCACGGATACTGCAACTACCCTTTATGACATTCGATACGGGATTCCGAAACTCCTCCCCAATATCTGTTGAGGAATCCCATCAAAATCTGAATTAGCGCGGCCGTTTTCGCTTCCGGTCGCGCTTTTTCGTTTTCGGCGAGGCTCGTTTCTGTCGTAGAATTGACACAGGTCTGTCACGGATGAAACAAGATGCAACCCATCAACGTCCGAGAAAAGCGTTGATCGTAGCGGTTACATTCGCGACGATCACTTTGTCACCCATCTTTTTGCTTACCGCCATCCGACCCAATTTTGCCTTTGAAAAACGTACGCTTTCAAAACCTATCGTTCTAAAATCGGGCACGGCGGTTGAATATGGTTGGCTGCGAGGCTCTCAGGAGATGTTCGGAGATGGTAAGGATCGCAGCTCATTTGAAGTAACAGGGCTCTGCTATATTGGATACCGATCGAATGGAAAAGTGGTCTACCACTGGTATCCACATATAGTCACGAGAGTTGAATATAAGTTTGATGTCGGCAAAGGCAAAATGCAAGTTACGAACTTTCAGCTTGGCGTCCGTTAGCCATCCATAGTTTGGTTCCCAATATGAGCCAGCCGATGATGAGGCAAAGCCCACCAATCGGCGTAATCGCTCCCATAATTTTCACTTGAGAAAGAACGAGAACGTAGAGGCTGCCGGCAAAAATCAACATTCCTATGAGCCACAACCAAGTTGTAACCCGAAATTCACCTTTCTTGTCGTAAAGCGCTAAAGAAAGAAGCGCGACGGCGTGAACCAACTGGTAATGAGCCCCAGTCTTCCAAATTTCAAGATCAGCCGGCGTCACTTTCTCCTGAAGGCCATGGGCGCCAAAAGCCCCCAGCATCACCGCCAGGCCGCCGAGAAAAGCCCCAATTGCTGCAAATCGAGTTGAGTTCACCTATTCAAAGCTTACCGTCAACGATTACAATGAACCGATGAAATTCCTTGCAATTGCAATTCTCCCTCTGGTGGGTGCTTTTATTCAGGGCGGTGCCGCATCGCCTTCTCAAGGCACGCCCCCTCAAGAAAAGCACTCGATGCGCGTTATTGTCGATGACAAGGAAGTGAACTTTGGGGCGAACGGCGTTCGAACCTTTGGCGGACGCACATTCGTTCCCTTCCGCCCGCTCTTCGAAGCAATGGGAGCGGAAGTCGAATATGACTTAGTCCACAAAAAGGTCACTGCGACGAAAGATAATAACGAGATTGAGTTAACGATTGGCGACAAAATTGGGCGCAAGAACGGAGCCGAAATCATGATGGAAGCCGCGCCACAAATCGTCAATGCGACGACCTATGTTCCCTTGCGCTTCGTAGCTGAATCCCTCGACGCCGAAGTCAATTATGACGGGACAGCAGGAACGATCACGATCAAAACGGGCTCCTAAAAAAGGAAGAGCCGGGGTCACCGGCTCCGAGGGTTCACTGAGGCTAGGAAGAAATTGTTAGCCAGAATAGGCACCCCTCCACGCTCAACGAACGGGAGGGGTATCGGGCTTGTTTAGTTCTTAATGATGACTTTCTGTCCATCCAAATTCAACATGAACGTGAATTCCTTGGGCAGTTCCCCTATCGGGTTATCGAAAATCATCTTCTTTTGGTCTTCGGTAAGATCGGAAACCTTCAAGTAGCCTTGCTTCTTCATCAAGTCTTTTTGAGTGGCGCTCATCGAATCCAAGAACTTCTTCGCATCGACTTTCTTGAATCCAAACGTGCCATTGATTCGACCAAGGGCATCGTCTTTCTCGTTGAATCTCTTCAGTTCCTTGAATGCCTTGTCATCGAATTGATAATTAAAGGTCTTTCCATCGAGGCCCTTCAATTTTCCGAGATCCTTATACGCCTTCTCGTCAAAACTGTATGCAAAGGCTCTGCCCTCAAGCGGCTGCATCTTGAAAGCGCGCGGATCAATCGTTCTAAATCCTTCGCTTGGGAAAGTGTAGTTTCGCGTCGTAGCAAAAGGCGAAAAACGAACGCCGCCGGTATGGAAAATGAGGGTCGAGCCTTTTACCATCCATGCGCCGCCGAGGGCATCGGCAACCGCGCCAAGCGCTTCGTGAAGCGGAACATTCGACAAATTGACCGTGATTTTCGACTTTGGCAATGTGTCGGTATTCGCCACAAAATTAACATTCTGCTTGGTGAGCCATTTGAGAACATCACCCGCGCTCGCGTTGTTAAATTTGACCGTGACCTTTCGATCCATGCCCTTCAAACGTTGAAGGTTGCCCGAGTCGACCCAAAAGCCGCTGAATGCATTGGCGGGCGTCGTGATGGTTCTAACCTGCGGATTCCCCTGAATGGTAATCGTAGGGGTTGCGACGACCGCAACACCGTTCACGGATGAACCGGCGCTCGTGGTCGAAACTTGACCTCCACCGACGACGGTCGTTCCCTGCTGATCAATGGCAATCTGGATATTTCCAGATTGATTGACCGATCCTGAAAATGAATTCGAGTTCGTGCATCCTTGACGATTTTCTGCATTTAAGATAAGCGGCTGTGTCTCTCCCTGTTTGACGATCGCATACTGCTTGTCGATCTGGGGATCGACACCAAGTTGATCGCTTCCGTTGGAAAGTAGGGCCATCGCCGCAATTCCATTAAGTAGTGGCATATACCAAGTTCCTCCTATTCTGGCAACGCAATGCGTTACTTCGAGTACCGGATAGCCTGGGCGATTCGTTCCCGCTTTTTGAAAAAAGTCAATTGTTGCAATAAAAATAAACCGCTCTGCCTAAACAGAGCGGTTTTGGATCGCAATCAGCGCTTCTTTGATTCGAATTGCTTTCTTAGTTTGAGCTGTTCGGGAGTTGCGTCTTGTCGTGCCACGACTTTCTTCGATTTTCTTGTGCCCGTCATCAACTCAACGGTCATTTGTTTGGTTTCGCCCTCAGACTTGTAGGTCACCGTCCACTTTTCACCCGGCTTATTGTTGCGGGTGAGATTGCGATAGGCGGCGTTGAGGGTTCGGGCCTGGTCACTATTCAGGTCGACATTGTTGACTTTAACAATCAGATCGCCAATCTTGAGTTCGGGGATGTCGGAAGAAATGACTTTCATGCCCTTATCGTCAGGACTTGGATTCATCAAGAATGGGGCTTTGCCGAATGTTTCTTCAACATCTTTCAGGTCCAGTCCGAGTTTTGCCAGTTGGCCTTCGACCGGCAGTTCACCGGGTTTCAAGATGATCGTGTCGTAAAAGTCACCCAGCGAATCGCCGCCAAACTTTACGAGTAAGTTGCGAATTTCACCTTCTTCAAATCCCGGTTTATTGTCCTTACATAAGTCAAAAAGGGCGTGTTCGACATCATCGAGCGAATACTTCCCTTTTGTCTTGTCAAGCATTTCGACGTCCAGACAGAAACCGCACAGCCAACCTGTGTCGTAATAGCTGACCAAATACCCTTGGGAATTTCCAATTCCGTTCGCCGCTTCCCGAACGCGATAGCTGGCATCATACGGCGAGACTTTCATGCGATCCTGGCGAGCGCGCACTGCGTTTACGTTTTGGACCAATGTTCCGTACAGCTTTTCTTTTGGATCGGCAAATCGTTCGTTCTTGCCAAACCAATCATAGCGGCCCAGAAGCGTATGGGCGTAGTAGTCCGTTACTCCTTCGAGCCACCACAGGGCTCCGGTTTGGGGCATAGTCGTGTAATCGAAGGGACCAAGCGCTCTGGCGCGGATTCGTTTGACGTTCCAAAGGTGGAAGAACTCGTGCGCATAGACGCCTACGACGCCGGGGCCGACACCGCTTCCCATCGAGATTTCCGTCGAGGAGAGATGCTCAAGTCCCCCTGCCCCGTCGGGAGCGCTATTGACGGCAAAGTGCCAAACATATCGGTTATATGGAACTTTGCCACCAAAGAAATCGCCTTCCATCATCGTCACAAATTGGCAGGCTTTCTTCACATATTCACGGTCGACCTCGCCAACGGCCTTTTCGGGTCCACGATAGACGATATAGTGCATTTTCCCGTACTGATTGTAAGTGTCGACGATGAAATTGCCGTACGTGACTGGATTGTCGGCCAGGTGGTCATAGGTGTCGATTTTGTACGAAAGGTTTTCTTTGACGGGATCAATTCCGATCGCGATTGGGGTTGCTTTTGCAAAGGCAAAGCTCAGTGAGCACGGTTCTTGCGTCCGACCAACCGGATACATGTACGTCGCTGGACCAGCATAGTGACCGATGCCATTGGCGAATTGAACTGGGACTTCATAGGACATCGTCACCAACTGACCCTTCTTGGTCGAGACCGCCCAAGTGACGATCTTGGGCAAGGTCCCTTCTTCGCGTCGGCTGAGTTCGATCTTAGCGCCTTCGACGCTGGCACTCGGATCGGAAACGCGCTGCCAGTTGAAGGCATACCGATAGGAACCAGGCGCCCAATTGGGCATTTGTAATTCGGTTAGGTTGGAATTCGCCTTAAACGAAAGCGTTACTTTCAAATGGCCGGTGTCTGCGCCATCAGAGACCGTGTAAGAAAGCTGCGCATAGGAACATGCACACAGCCAAAGGGCGCCGAAAGAGGCGCCCACAGAAAAGATTCCCCTCATGAGAGGGATTTTAGCGAATTCTTAAGCACCCGTGGCAGAAAATTCGTCCAAAACGTCTTCCGTTCGCTCGACGTGCGGAGCCATGGTGTTAAAGACGCCTTGGAGCATTCGTCTTTGTCGACGCCTTTTGAGCGCGTCCTTAGCCGCTTGTAGAGCTTGGATCGCTTCTAGGTTCTCTGAACATGCCAAACTTCCGTCCTGGTACGTTTCCAACTTCGCGATCGCAACATCGATCACGTCTTCCACGCGCACACCATTAATTCCCACGTCGGGCGGAAGCCCCTGCTGGAATTTCACGGACATAAATTGATTCTCGAACTCGTACGAGTTCTCCTTGAGCGCTTGTCTGATCTGATCTGCCATGTTTCCTACTCCTTAGGACAATTCTCCACTAAATACGAGAATTTAGGAAGAAATGTTTATCCACACTTAACAAGACGGTAAAACAAGCCGAATGAACACCGAATTGCTGAGAGAGTTGGTCGAGGGACACGGCGTACCCGGCCAAGAAGACAAAATTCGTAAAATCGTCACCCGTGAACTGAAGGGCATCTGCGATCTTTCGACCGACTATATGGGCAACCTGATTGCGGTCAAGAAAGGATCGGGAAATGGCAAAAAACTCATGTTGGCTGCCCATATGGACGAGATCGGATTTATCGTCAAATTCATTGACAAAGACGGGTTCATCAGACTCAATCCGCTTGGAGGTTTCGATCCTCGCCAGTTGAATTCTCAACGCGTGATTGTTCACACGGAGAAGGGACCGATCAATGGCGTACTGATGTATGGAACCAAGCCGAAACATATGTTGTCGGATGCCGAAGCGAATGCGGGGCAAAACCTGGATTCATTTTTCGTGGATACGGGCCATGGCGAAGGGACTAAAGACCTAGTCAACATTGGCGACATGGTGTCGATGAGTCGCCAGATGATCGAACTCGGCAACCTCCTTAGCTGTAAAGCGATGGACGATCGCGTTTGTGTTTTCATCATGATTGAGGCGCTCAAGAAGGCCAAGAAGCACAATGTCGACGTGTATGCGGTGGCAACGGTGCAAGAGGAGATTGGGCTGCGCGGAGCATCGGCAGCTGGTTCGGCCATTGCTCCCGATATCGTTGTTGCCCTCGACGTAACCCTGTCGAACGACATTCCGGGTGTGCCTGAACAAGACCATGTAACCAAGTTGGGCAAAGGCGCCGCGATCAAGATTCTCGACGGTTCGCTCATTTGTCATCCTAAGGTCGTCGAGCACTTCCGCAAGATTGCGATCAAAAACAAGATTCCTTATCAGATGGAAGTTCTGCCGCGTGGCGGGACCGATGCAGGCGGCATTCAACGTCTGCACGGCGGCATTCCGGCTTTTACACTTTCCACCCCAACGCGCTACATTCACACCGTCAACGAAACCGTCCATAAGGACGACGTAAAAGCCTGCATTGACCTCCTCGCCAAATACATCGAGGACGCGCACGAAGGCAATTACAGCTACGAATGAGGGAGCGCTATCGAGCCATTCTCGACGAGATCGCACGCAATTGCGATCTCGTCGGGCGTGACGTATCTTCGGTGACCTTGATTGCGGTCAGTAAAACTCAACCACTTGAGAAAGTTCGGAAACTGTACGATCTTGGGCATCGCCACTTTGGCGAAAGTCGTCTCCAAGAACTGATTCCCAAAGCCGAGGCCATGCCAAAAGATGTCGTCTGGCACTTCATCGGCAAGCTGCAAAGTAACAAATTACGTCGCGCGGCCGAAGTATGCCAAGTCCTGCATACGATCGAAAGTGAAAATCAAGTTAAGGAACTTCGTAAGCTTTCCGAACCAATTGAAGCGCTGATCGAAGTAAATATTGCCGAAGAAGCACAAAAGTCAGGAATTTTTCCGACAGGCCTTGACGAACTCCATCAAAGTATCATACAATCAAACCTAGTAATTTTCCGAGGTTTGATGACCATCGGCCCGATTGTTCGGAATGCGGAGGATTCTCGTCCTTACTTCGAGAAGCTTCGCAAACTAAACGAAAAAATTGGGGGCGAATGGCTCAGCATGGGAATGAGCGCAGATTTTGGGGTGGCAATCCAGGAAGGAGCAACCCACGTCAGAATCGGAACCTCTCTCTTTGGGGAGAGATAAATTAGAAATCATATAAAGAGAAAGACTCATGGAAGAGATGGTACAGGACAAACCGTCCATTATCGGCAGAATCGCCAACCTATTCACCCGCCAAGACGACGAGTACGTCGATGACTTTGAGCCCGAAACGATGGAGCAAGCCGTCGTGATGTCCCCGATGCGTCCAACCCACCGTTATACAATCACCGTTCGCAAAGAAGTCATGAATTTTGAAGATGCTATGGCAACGGCCAACGGTCTCAAGCACGGCGAACAGCAGATTTTGAATCTCAGCCTTTTGACCCCGGAAGTGAAAGACAAGGTCCTTAATTTCCTCTGCGGCGTCAACTATGTGCAAGAAGGCACTTGGGAAGAAATTGGTCCCGACGTGTTCCTCATCGCACCAAAACAAGCGTTAGTCGAAGTTGCTCCGGCAACGCCACGAATGAACGCGCTCAAGAACTAACAAGAAGCGCGAGCCCTTCCTCCATTGCCCAGGACGCGCACGGCCTGGGCTTTTTTGCGTTTGCTTGTTTTTGTTTTTGTGGGCAAGATGCCCACAAAAAATTTCCTTCACTTGCGAGTGGCGAAGAAAGCCGCTGCAATGATCAAGGCGAACGCAATTCCCTGATTCACACCTGGCTTCTCTTTGAACATGAAGTAGGCCATGACCACGAACGTGGAAATCGAAATGACCTCTTGGATCACTTTAAGCTGAGTCGTTGTCAAAACGTCGCTTCCGATTCGGTTGGCTGGCACCTGAAAGCAATATTCGAACAGGGCCAATCCCCAACTTGCAAAGATCGCAACGAGGATCGGGCTCGTTTTGAATTTTAAGTGCCCGTACCACGCAAGATTCATAAAGACATTTGAGCAGAGGAGAAGCGCGACAAGTGCGGCAACTTTTTTCACGCGGCAAAGTGTACTTCCTCTCAGTACCTTCGTCTGCCATTTGTCGAGAGGGGTTAAAATTCCTTCGTGCCAACTCCCAAACGCCTTCATTTTGTTTGCCGTGGCGGACTAAACATCCGCGAACGAACGGATGGTCTCTTTGAATCCGGAATTTGGCAAGTGAGTTCGAAGACCGCCAGGTGCGCGTCGGAGGTTTATCTTCACGAGAGTCGCAACCTACCCTCTTACCGGCAGGGGAAAATCATCAGTCACAAAATCGAAAAATACAACGGAAAGGATCGATTTATATTCATTCTGCAACCCATTGAAGGTTCGATGAGTTGGGAAGGCGGCGGTACCGGCGAAAAAGGCTATGGCTACTAACTTCCCCTGTTGCGATGGAGACCGTTCGCAACAGAGGAACCTAGAGTCCTGCCCTACTTGCCGCCAGTTGGAGGCGTTTCCGGCTTGGGACCGCGAGGCATCATCGCATCCGCACAAGCAATGTTGTAGGACGTCACGGCAGCGGCCGTACTGGATTGAACCATGTACTTGTTAATCGCTGCTTCAATCTTATCGTGCTGAGTGTGGTGAACGTACGTGTAGTCGCTCACACCCGTCTCAATGGTAAAGAAGCCAGGCACACCGACCGCATTGAAGCTAGCATGGTCGCTACCGCCGCCTTTCGGCATCGCATCGCGAGCCGTAAAGACCATCGGAAGGTCTGAGAATTGCTTCATCAGAACATCCATCGATGGCTGGAAGAAGGATCGCTGGGTTTCGAGGCCAACAAAGCCGCCCCAATAGTTGGTGCCGCCATCGTCGACCAAAACCGCGCTAATCTTGTCCATCTCCGCCGCGTGGTCTTTGACATAGCCTCGTGAACCAAAGAGACCCTGCTCTTCACCCGACCAGAGGATGAACCGAATCGTGCGCTTGGGCTTGGCTCCGACCGCGCAGAGAATTCGAGCGGCTTCGAGCGTGGTCGAAGAACCCGTTCCGTTGTCGAGAGCACCTTGAGAACCGGGGCCGTCCCAGCTATCAAAGTGGCCGCTCACGATGACCACTTCATCTGGCTTCTCGGTCCCCTTGATTTCGGCAATAACGTTATTGATCGCAATTGGCCCCTTTCGGAAGCTTTGCTTGATGTCGAATTCGAGTTCAACCTTCTTTCCGGCCTTGGCTTCGCTCGTAATGATGTCGTAGTCGCTCTTTCGAACGATGACCCGAGTCTCCTTCGGCAAGTTGTTCCAATCAATCTTGTATTGCCCCGACGTGACGACAAGATCATTCCTGGCACCCGAAACTGTGCCAATAATTCCCGCCTTTAAGGCTGCCGCAACGAGCAGATCGCGCGGACTCGGTGGTGGGGTTTGAGTTCCTGCCGAGCCTGCCGCCGTTCCGCCTTGGCGCGGGCGTCCACCAGTCGATCCACCAGCCGCCCCACCTCGCGGTGTTGGGTTCACTGCAGGCATGATCATCCATTTGCCACGATAGGCGCCAGGATTTTTAGTAATTTCCTCAGGCGAGTCGGGAGCCATCACGATGCCACCCTTTCTGAGCCCCTTAGTGCCCGGAGTCCAGCTCGGTGTCGTAAATTGAAGCTCTCGCGTAAACGGAGAGGTCATACGTCCGACATGCCCCGACATCGCCCGGTCGAATCCGACGGGAAACTCGCCCCATTTTTCGAGGTGAACGTTGACGCATCCGTAGGTCTTGAACTGATCCATAGCCCAAGCCTGAGCTTTCTCAAGCGCCTGCGAACTAGTCAATCGTGCGCCAAACTGACCGCAGAAGGTCTCTAGAGTCTGGCGAGCCTGATTCCGAACGACTCCTTCGTCGAGGATCTTATCGATCGTCGCGGAATCGCCCTGTGCCAAGACGCTTCCCCCGAACGATAACGCGATAATTGCAAATGTCAATCGCCTTAACATGGGCGCATGTTACCCCTGTCATCTTTGCTGGGTGAAAGGGGTAACCAAGTTTTTATCGGTTTAGCCGATACTGTTCATTTCGCGAGTATAGACCTCTTGGTGAGGACCAATTTCTCGAATCCAGATATTGCGATAGCGAACGGGATTACCGTGATCCTGAAGTTCGATAGGGCCTTTGGGACCGTGGGGTTCGTACTTCCCTACTGCCCGGTGCTGGGTCGAGCCGATAAGAGGCGTTGCATGTTGAACCAACACACCATTGAGGAAAACCGTAGCCAGCGCTGGCGTCACAAGTTTGTCGCCATCGAATCGAGGACCGACAAAGACGATGTCGTAGGTTTCCCATTCACCTGGCTTTCGACACGCATTGACAAGCGGAGGTGTTTGTCCGTAGATCGAGCCCGTCATGCCATCGGCATAAGTCTTGTTCTCAAAACAATCGAGAACCTGAATCTCATAGCGTCCAAAAAGGAAGATTCCCGAATTGCCTCGACCCTGATCACTGCCCTTCGGTGGGTTGGGTTCGCAAAACTCGACGTGCAATTGACAGTCGCCAAATTCGCCTCGAGTTCGGATATTGCCTGTGCCGGCTGTCGACTCAAAGTACTCGCCCTTAGCCACCTTCCACTTTGCGTTGTCTTCCCCGCTCTTCCATTGATCAAGGTTGCTGCCGCCAAAGAGGATCACAGCATCGGAAGGCGCAGCGCCTACCACCAAACCCGGCTGGATGACGGTCGGCTGAGGTCGTTTGCTGTCATGGACTCGCCAATGACCACCTGGCAGCATGGGAGTGTCGTCGTAGCCTTGAGCCTCGGCTCGGCGTCCGGGAATGCAGCCCAGGAGGAAGCCACCGGCGGTGGCAGTCATTCGAGTAATCACGTCGCGTCGACTCAAAGCCATGATGCAGGGAGCATACAACGAAAGGGGTTCGATTTGGGGCCGTCTCGTCAAAAAATTTACCGGGAATCAAAGAGTACTAACATAAGAATTTTATAAAAATAAGTACTTTTGTATTATTTCACCTAGTACCCGGCCGTTTTGTCGCCGATGTCTGTAGTGGAGAGGTCTTTCATCCACTCCAACCTGAGGAACATATCATGAACATTTCGGGCCTATCATCAACCGCCAACGTTCAGCAAGATAACACTGGACCACGATCATTTCAGGCACTCGCCACAGCCTTAAAGAATGGCGACCTTGCCAGCGCGCAGCAAGCCTTTTCGGATTTGCAAGCAAAATTTCAGTCAAAACAAGGAAGCCAAGCCAAGAAAAACGATGGAGACGGCGACGACAAAAGCTGGAACACTTTAGCTTCTGCTCTGAAATCGGGCGATCTGGCCGGAGCCCAAAAAGCCTTTCAGACTATGCAGAGCAAGGGCGCGCAGGGGCACCATCACCATCACAAACAAGCATCTACCGATTCTGGAACCAACACTGTCGCAAGCAAATTAGGCGGCAGCCTCTCGGTTGACCTTTCAGCTTAAACCTCGCCATTCACGCCGCCTCGTCGTTTCCCATGCTCCAATGACAGGCGGCACAATTTAGTTGCCCGGTGTAAAATCGCCGATATGATCGGCTCATTGGCTTTCGCCTTTACTCTCACCCAATCCGACCTTAAAACCGGGCAATCTTTTCAACTTTGGGACCAAGAAACTCCTTACGCCAAAGGAACCACTGATCACGATCTTCCAACTCTGACTCCGTTTTTGCCAGAAAAGAAATCAAATACCGCCATCGTCGTTTGTCCAGGCGGAGGGTATTTCATGCTGGCCGATCACGAGGGACATGATTACGCCGAATACCTCGCTCAAAAAGGCATCACCGCCTTCGTACTTCGTTATCGCCTCGGCCAATTTGGCTATCGACATCCCGCCATGCTTGCCGACGCACAACGTGCCATTCGCCGGGTCCGAGCACTTGGATTCAAAACGATCGGCATCATGGGGTCCTCGGCCGGTGGGCACCTAACCGGGACAGCTTGCGTTCACTCTGACTTCCCCGCTTATCAAGCAAAGGACGATTTCGACAAGATTAGCGCCCGCCCAGATTTTGGCGTCTTATGCTATGCCGTTTTGACTTTTGACAAGCCTTATGGTCATGAAGGGTCTCGCGACAATTTGATCGACAACGACGCCACCAAGGAGCAGATGGCCTTCATGAATCTGCCTGCTCATGTGACCAAGAACACCCCTCCTTGCTTTCTGTGGGCGACTTCGGAAGACACGGTCGTACCGCCGCAGAATTCGATGATGTTTGCCGATGCCTTGGCCAAAAATCATGTCCCCTTCGATCTGCATATTTATCAAAAGGGCGGTCATGGTATCGGCCTAACCGTCAAGGCTCCATACGAAAATCCGCACCCATGGGCGAAAGATTTGCTGTATTGGCTCAAAGCCAATAACTGGCTGAACTAAACCGTTTCTCGGTCCGACCCACTTCGGGGTCGGATTCTTTGGTGACTCTTCTCCGGGTGCGAGCACCCGGACCTAGCGCCTGCATCCGCTTCGCGGTCGATGTCCCGACCATTGGCGATATTCCCCTGACCCGATCCGGCGAATTGCCCCCAGAAGAATCGACTCGCTTCTTGTCGTTTCATATTTAAGGAAACGTTCTGCTTACAATGATTTCCCGGTAGCCCATAGAAAATTTGACCCCGAGGGGGTCGAACAGATTAGCTCGGGGTGCCTGCACCCCGAGAAAGTTCCGTCAACAAACGACCCCGAAGTGGGTCGCATCAGTCCAAAAACCGGGGATCGTAATCGATCCCAGCAAGTCACAACAATTCAAGCCTCTCTTCCTCAAAGGTTTTCTTTCGGTGATGCTCTTCCTGTGTTCGAATATATTCGCGTACAGCATCGATTTCACCATAACCGACCGACAGGGCAGCGTAGCCACCTTGCCAAGAAAACGATGGCAGCGACTGTCGTAAATGATTCGTAGAAGCCTTTTTTATTTCTTGAAGGAGATGGGAAACTGAGTGGATCGCCTTGATCTGAAGCAACATGTGAACGTGATCGGCAATGCCACCAATTCAATCGGTGTCGCTCCCAACCCCTTCGCGGTTCCACCCAAATATCGATGAGCACCTTCAAGATTTTCGGGGCTTAAAAAGGGATGGCGATTCTTTGTGCTGAATACAATATGGACATTGAGGCTAAGATAGGTTGACACTTCATTGATCTTATCACCTCAACCCACTACGACCCACTTCGGGGTCGGACTCTTTGATGACTCCTCTCCGGGTGCGAGCACCCGGAGCTAGCGTCTACGACCGCTTCGCGGTCGAAATTGAAGTCACGGAAGTCATCGAACCTAGCAGACACTCACATCAAAAGTATTTGAGACCTAAGGCGTATCACGACATTGATAATTGCCTGAAAAGGGGTCAATGACCAGCCAGCCGCGATGGGAAAACCTTGTTATTGAAAAGCCAATCCAACGTTCGAGCTATTTGCCCCCTACTTTGGTTCAAAAAACGCCAATCGCCAGACGCGATTCATGGGAACGATTTGGGTTTCGGTACCTCTTTCTCGATCGATTCGCAATTCAAGATAGCCATCATGAACCTTTCCGGTCATCTGGACTCCATACTCGCCTGCATAACCCGATGGCGCAGTCTTCTCCGATGTCAGATTCGAAACGGCTGCCGCATTCGGCGAGTCTTGGAAAGACACAAAGGTCACGGTTTTGAAGTCTCGATCTCGGAAACCGAACGCCCCGGCAATGACCACAATAACTACCCCACCAATTAAGTAGTTGACCATCCGATGTTTCATCGGAAGCATCTGCTTCATAAGCCCATTATAACTGTAAACTGGCAAATATGAGCTCTAAGGGTTTTTCCCGCCGTGAATTGTTGGTCGCCGGAGGGACCGCCTTTGCCGCGTCGTCGCTTGGCATTGGGCCAATTCTTCATGCCGAGTACGATATCGTGATCGCCAACGGACGCGTCATTGACCCCGAAACTGGCCTCGACGGTAAGCGTTTTGTCGGCATTCGTGGCAATAAGATTGCGACCGTGAGCAAGAAGGCGATTCGAGGTCGGAAAATGGTCGATGCCAGCGGCCTTGTCGTCGCCCCCGGCTTTATCGATCCCATTTCGCATGGGCAAAATCTTGAGAACGACATGGTGCAGATCTTTGATGGGGTCACCACTAAACTGCAGCTTGAAGGAGGGGTTCGTGATCAGGACGCTTGGCACAAAGAACAGATGGGAAATCGAATCTGCAATTATGGAGCCGGGGTTGGTCATCCAACTCTTCGAGTCGAAGTCATGGGCAACGAACACGATGCAGAACTTTCACCTTCGAACGTCGAACAACGAACAAAGATGGCGGCGATTGCGCGTGAACAACTTAAAAAAGGCGCTCTGGCGATTGGCTTCGGATTCGAGTATGTGCCAGGTACGACTCGTCTTGAAGCTCTCGAAATGTTTAAAGTCGCGGCAGAATTTGGCGCGTCGTGTCATTGCCACATTCGCTATGGCACCTACGATGAGGAACAGAGCGTTTTTACGGCGATCGAAGAAGTCATCGCGCTCTCCGTGATGACGGGAGCCCCGCTTCACATCGTCCACGTGCCCAGCATGGCGCTCGGAAATACGCCGGACGCCCTCAAGATGATCGAAATGGCCCAAAAGCGGGGCGTAAATCTTACTTGTGACTTCTATCCCTACACGGCGTTCGGCACCGGCATCAGTTCAGAGGTGTTTGCCGAGGGATGGCAGCACCGATTTGGCATCGACTATAAAGACCTTGAATACGCCAAGACCCACGAACGCCTCACCGCAGAATCTTTCGAAAAGTATCGTAAAGAAGGCGGAATGGTGATCGCTCATGCCATTCCTGAAAACGCTGTTCGAGCCGCGGTCACTAGTCGCGCAACGATGGTTGGCAGCGATGGCGGACTGGACAAGGGTGTTGGTCACCCTCGTTCGGCAGGAACCTTTGCCCGCGTTCTCGGTCGATATTGCAACGAAATGAAGCTCCTCTCGCTGAACGAGGCGATCAAGAAGATGACGATTATGGCGGCCAAACGCATGGAGCATCGTTGTCCGGACTTCCGACATAAAGGTCGTATTCAATCCGGCGCAGACGCCGACATCGTGGTTTTCGATCCGTCAAAGATAGCCGACCGGTCAACTTTTGATGAGCCAGCGCTCACGTCCCTTGGAATGCATCATGTTCTCGTGAATGGCACGCCTGTGATTCACAACGGCATCATGACCGAGGCTAAACCCGGAACGGGACTAAAGGCTAAGTCATCTCGTTGACAGTTTGGGGATGGAGTGCTAGAACCTGCTCAATGATATTGTCGCTGGTCTCACTCGCTTTTCTCCAAGTTTCAACTCGGCATCTCACGCTCAAAGTTGGAACAGGAGATGATGACTTTCGGGATGGTAGTCGGCTCGATCTCAAAGTATTTACTCGATCGGGTGCTCTCGTTCCGATCGAAATCGCTCATGGACAACGGTTGGCCGACCGAACCATTCAGACCCTAGAAGTCGATCTTCCGCGTGATCTGGACGTTGACGCCATCGAACACCTTGAGCTTCGTTATTACAATCGACATCGCGACTTTATGGAAGACGATAAGTGGCGATTCAATAGCTTGGAAGTGAAAGCAACCGTTCTCGGCGGAACACAAACTCTTTATAACAACGCCCACGTCGATCAATTCTTTCAAGATGACCATACGTGGTCTACGGGCACTCTCTCGACGTTTCGACGATCTGGAGGCTTTTTGATTCAAGTCAACGACGAAGCCGGACGAGCCATGCCCAATACCGATTTGTTCTTAAACAATGTGAGGATTGGCCGGACGAATTCTGCGGGCCAATTTTCGACATTGACCCGAATCACAGCGTCTTCTCAACTGATCGCTCGTTCGAGGATTGCCGAGCAGGACTACTATCGTTCGCATCATTCCGTCGATTCAACCCAAAACTGGAATTATCGGGTCTATCAAACGAATGTCCGGATTGACAATAGTGGACAGGCGACACCCGAACTGACTGTTTCCGGTGATCGAGTCAACGTCGTCGTTAAAAAGCGACAAGCTCTCTTTGGCCTGAACCTTCTCTACTGCATCCAAATGGATGAACATCCATCGGATAACGCCCGTTGGACAGGCTTGGTAAACGGAGTCTCACAGTTCCTCTATAACGCCACCGATGGTCAATTCTTCGTTGACCGGGTTGTGTTCACCAAACAGTCGGCAAATTGGGATGACTCAGACGGCAGAATCGTTTCAGATAATGGCTATCGAGCCAATGTTCCTAATCAAACCGGTGGCTTTTTGGGCCAGAACGTTGCGGGAACCTGCATGATGCTCAGTCGTTCGAACGATTCCCCAACCCTTTCCCATGAATTTGGCCACTACGGGCTCGACGTACGAGATGAATATTCCGACGATGATGGAAATCTGAAATGCACACTAACGCTTGACACGTCTGGTTCACCATTCCAAATGAACCAACCCCAGGGAAGCTGCATGATGTGGAGCCAGTGGAACGCACCAAAGATCTGCAGTTCCATCAGCTCAAATCCGCACCGTGATGGAACCCGTCAGGGCTCTCAGTCTTGCTGGGATAAGTTGGTGAGTCGGTGGGCTCGTCCCGGTTCAGCCGAACTCATCACCCCGAGTGGTCGTGGAGCCGTACCGGGCACCATCACGATGAGCGGTAGTCCGGTCGCTCTCAACTACATCATGCCAATCGTGACTTTTGAAGGCACTTCGCGACCAGGGATTCTCCCTGCGGCGACGATGCGCGTGGTCAACAGTTCTGGCTCGGCCGAAGCCGGCGCCCAAGTGTGGATGCAGGAGAACGGACCGGGAGGGCGAAATTTTTATTTGGGGATGACAGACGGAAGCGGCAACATCCTCGTCGAGGGAAGCCACTGGCTTGATACCTTCTATTGTGTCAGTCAAGATGGGGCTCGAACGGGGACCGTCGCAAACACTCGGAGCTTGGCAACCACCTTAACTTTAAGCGGATCGACCAGCGAACTCGTCGCACAAGTCAGGCCGGGCAAAGATCCAGGCAAGATCATCGTCCCTAAGGGCAAATCTTTCCTGTCCCTCTCGGTCGATGCGCAACTCCAGCCCGACCTTGAATTTCAAGTTACCCAGGACTCAAACCTTGCGAAAATTGATCGTGTCGTCTTTCAGCCCGATGGGGCAAAGACGGGACAAACTCTTAAAGCAACCCCTAGTGACAAAGGGAGTTATTCGATTCGCCTGAGCCAATATTCAGAGGCCTCAGGAACGGTCTTCGTTTTTGGTACGGCGAAGGATGGTCGCCCGGCATTTGGCACTTGCGCCATCACTCTGGCGACGTTGACAGGCGGAAAATCGAGAGAGTTATTTGGCCCTTTGGGGCAAGTCGGCCTTCGACCGGTGCTGCCCAAGGGACAGAACGCAAAGGTCTTAATCGCCCAGTCGTCCGAAGGCACCGGGGCCGATGCGCAAGGCAATCCGAGCTTTGCCTTTCGTATTCTGTCGGACAAGCCGCCAATCCTCCAGGGTTGCCCGATGGAGTTTCGAGTTCCGATCTCGCGCAAAGGGCCGAGACCCCGCTTGAGCCTTATGGTAGGACGGAAGGATGGGAGCAACCTCAAAAATGCGTCGGCAATCAATCATCCCGGGTTAAACTTGATGACTACGAAAGGAGTCGGTGAAGGCACCTACGTGATTCAAGAGTAGCCAATGAAATTTGAAGCTCACCAGTCGGTCTATGACTTCGTCAATACTATTCCGGCAGGAAAGGTGATGAGCTACGGCGCGATTGGACGACAACTTGGTCTGACGGGTCGGCAGGTGGGCAAGATCATGTCGGTGGCCGATTTCGAAATGCCCTGGTGGCGGGTCATGGCTCACGATGGAACCCTCAGCATTGCCCGCCGAAATCCCATCCTCGAAAAAGAACAAAGGGACCGCCTTCTCGCAGAAGGGGTCCCCATAAAAGAGAATGGCAAGGTTGATATGAAACGTGCCTTATGGCTTGGCGATGCCGATTCCTTTGAGGAATGAATCTAGGTCTGAAGTATCCGAACCAATTTGAACATACTCGATTCGACGATTTTCATCCATGATGTAAACCGTTGGGTACCGCGTGATGCCGAATCGTGAAACGATCGACTGTGAGGGGAGTCCTGCATCCTCGATCAAGGCAAATTTCGGCCTTCCGGGAAAGAGCGGACGCCAGCCCTTGTCGCCTAGTCGAGTCACGCCAACGATTCCCACATCCTTCGGAATTCGTTTCATGTTTTGAAATTTAAGAAGCATGTCGCTCACCGATGCGTTGCTGTCGTCAAAGAAGATCACGACCGAATGCTTCTTACCTTTCGTAAACTTGTCGAATAACTCCATCGCAGGAATGCCATTCGCGGTCGGTACTTGATCGCCGACTTGGAGCATTCCAGAATCAACGACTTGTTCCTCTTTGAGCGTCTGATTGCGATCCAGCGAAAACATGTTGTCGTCGAGGGGGACATTCAATCGAACATTGCTAAAGCGCATTCGAACCGTCTGTTGATTCTCACCAAAAAAGTCAGCCCCGATCGGCAGTGCAGTTTGGGGATCCAGATAGACACGGCTTCCTCCGAGAAGATATGAAACGACTCGCTTTCCGTCTACGACAGCCATGCGAACTTCTTTCGGCTCAGGATCTCGTTTGGCATTTTTCGCGTCGTTGGCAAACTTCTCAACCAAAGTTTCCTTTTCTCGGGCATTCTTCTGGTTCTTGGTGAACGCTTCGAATCCCGGCATGTAGACCAGATCAAACACGCGAATATCCTTCACGGTGTAGGTTCCGGTCTTGCGATCGATGGTCGTTCGGTAGGCGCCGTCGCACAACTCGGTGACCGAATCGCTATACACCGCGAGCTTCTTATCTTTCTTAAGGTGAAAGTCACCCTTTCCAATGCCTCGTCCGATCGTTTGAGTAAACGAACCGACAACCGTATCCGCCTTACCCAGTATTTCAAGACTTCGACTCAAGACTTCGTTCGCCTGATTCGTCTGGATTGCGGAAGCCGCAATCAATGCTCCAATTCCTACCATCGCTTTTTACCAACCTTTAGGGCTAAATGCTTGACGTTTCTCGCCAATCGAGATTAGCAACTCTTCCAGAGGCAATTTGCGTGCCAAGCGTGATTTCCAATAAATTTCGGCCTCAAATGAAACAAAACGAATCGGCTCGTCGTTAGCACTCTCTGGGGTAAACTGCTAAAATCCGCCAACAAGAATTCTTGTTTGGCGACCCCAGTTTTTTGAACGGAGAACTATGAAGATTAAACCACTTCACGATCGAATCGTCGTGAAAGCCGCGGAAAAGGAACAGACCACCGCCGGCGGCATCATCCTTCCCGATACCGCCCAAGAGAAGCCTCAGCGAGGCGAAGTTCTGGCAGTTGGCCCAGGCAAAACGCTTGACAGCGGTACGGTTGCGGCAATCGACGTTAAAGTCGGCGACCATGTTTATTACGGCAAGTACAGCGCGACCGAAGTCAAAGTCGAAGGCGAAGAATATTTGATCCTTCGCGCCGACGACGTCCTCGCGGTTTTGGAGAAATAAAAGAAGATGGCAGCAAAAGAAATCCGATATACCGACGAAGCGCGAAAAATGCTCGAGACGGGCGTGGATAAGCTCGCAAACGCCGTGAAGGTCACCCTTGGCCCTCGCGGACGAAACGTCGTTCTCGAAAAGAAGTTTGGCTCACCGACCGTCATCAACGACGGCGTGACGATCGCCAAAGAAATTGAACTCGAAAATCGATTTGAGAACATGGGCGCTCAGCTCATCCGCGAAGTCAGCAGCAAGACGAACGACACCGCTGGCGATGGCACGACCACCGCAACGGTTCTCGCTCAAGCGATCTTCAAGGAAGGCATTCGCAATGTTGCCGCTGGCAGCAACGCAACCCAAATCAAGCAAGGAATCGATCAATCCGTCGATGCGGTCGTAGCTGAGCTGAAGAAGTTAAGCACTCCGATCAAGTCGAAGGCAGAGGCGGTTCAAGTTGCGACCATCTCCGCGAACGATGAAGAGCTCGGCCTGTTGGTCGGCGAACTCATCCATAAGGTTGGAAAAGATGGCGTTGTTACCATCGAAGAGTCGAAGTCGATCGACACCATCACCGAACAGGTTGATGGCCTTCAGTTCGACAAAGGCTTTATGTCGCCTTACTTCGTCACCGACCCGACCCGAATGGAAGTCGTTTACGAGGATCCGATGATCCTTTTCCATGAGAAGAAGATTTCGAGCGTTCAGGACCTCGTTCCACTCCTCGAAAAAGTTCTTCGAATGGGCAAGCCATTCATCATCGTTTCGGAAGATCTCGAAAACGAAGCGCTTGCAACGTTGGTTCTCAACCGACTCCGTGGTTCGCTCCCCGTCGCAGCCGTAAAGGCTCCTGGCTTTGGCGATCGACGCAAGGCCATGATGGAAGATATGGCGATCCTCACCGGTGGCCAATTCATCAGCGAAGACCTCGGCCTCAAGCTTGAGAACGTCACTCCCGACATGCTCGGTTCCTGTGCTCGAATCGTCATCACCAAAGAAACGACGACGATTGTCGACGGTAAGGGCAAGAAAGCCTCGATCGATGGTCGCTTGAAGCAGATTAAGAGCCAGATCGGCACGACCGACAGCAACTACGACAAGGAAAAGCTGCAGGAGCGACAAGCGAAGCTCAGCGGTGGCGTTGCTGTCGTGAAAGTTGGTGCTGCGACTGAAACCGCACTTAAGGAAAAGAAAGCTCGAATCGAAGACGCTCTCGCCGCAACGCGAGCCGCACTCGAAGAAGGCATCGTTCCTGGCGGCGGAACCGCCCTCATCAAAGCTTCGAAGTCTCTCGATAAGCTGAAGCTTGAAGGCGATTTGATGATCGGTGTGAATATCGTCCGCAAGGCCATCGAAGCTCCACTCCGCACGATTGCTCACAACTCGGGCATGGAAGGAAGCGTCGTGGTTGACACCGTCAAGCGCGAAGGCAAAGGCTTCAATGCGGCAACGCTTGAGTATGGCGACCTGATCAAGCAGGGCGTTGTCGATCCGACCAAGGTCGTTCGACAAGCGCTTGAGAACGCTTCATCGATCTCTGGCCTTCTCCTGACCACCGAAGCGTTGGTTGCTGAAATTCCGCAAGAGGAAGACGAAGGTCATGGTCACGACCACCATCACCACTAAGAAAGCAATTTCTTAGTCAAAGAAGCCTCTCGCCTAAGCGAGGGGCTTTTTTATGATGGTTTTGAATAGGTCCTATTCCCTTCCCGCGACACAGACGGTTGGCGATCGATGTCTTTTTAGATATGAGCATCTATCTCAAGCCAGATCTCTTTGTCGTCATTCAGCAGATGGAAGGCGAGAACGCGCCACGTCCTCTGCCGCTTTCGAATGGATTTACGGCGGGCTTGGCCTACGAGGTTTTAGGGGTTCACACCGCTTCGGAAAGCGGCGAGGCTTTTCTCATTCTCCGCAACGATCGCGATGAAATGTGGTTCATTTCAAACCGTCATGTGCGAATCGTGGATATGCCGAAGCTAACCTCCCTGAATGGCAGCTCCCATCCCCTTCTGGCGAACTAAAAAAATCGCCCCGGAGTTCAGACGGGGCGAGGTGATTGTAGGAGAACTAATTCACTAAGAGGAATTTCGTCCAATCATTCAGATGTTCTAAACTCCAAACGGTTTCACTTTTTCGTGACAATTTCCATTAACATATAGGTCATGTGGCGAGGGTTGGGGCTTTGGGGAGCGTTAACATTGATGACGGCGATAGGATTCGCGCAAACCCCCGATCCGTTCAAAGGCCTCGACCAATCACTCCAATCGTTTCCTGCAATTCGGTTTACCGAGCTTCAACAATGCGTCGCTCCCGGAGGGAATCCATCCTCGGCGACCACTCGCTTCGGCACGCCAGGAACGGGGGCGAAAGCGGCATTTTCTTCAGCGACAACCTACTCCTGGCCGACCGCAGGAATCTTTCGGCAAGCTGAATATGCCGTCAAAGGCAACGCGTGGAAGTCGGTTGGCCCACCGAGCCCCACATCGATTACCGAATATTTTGACGGCACCACGTTTTGCGAGGAGGGCGACTTTGGCGGTCGACAATCGATTTACTATCGTGAACGTGCCTCGGAACGTCCAAAAGTGGTCGAACAATTCGCGCTCTACGATGGTGAGCGCTCGTCCTGCAAAGTCACCGGACAATCGGTTGACCCGAAATTCGGACCCATCGTCCACGTCGAATCTCAATACGAAACCTTTGATGTCGCTCCCGAACGGGATTTTATGATCGTACATCGAAAAGCTTCGCAAATTGAGGAATGGGTTCTGGACGTTCAGAAAATCGATGGGCATTGGCTCGCCACGACCACCAAAGCCCTGAATTCCTTTCGGACACCCGTCGAAATCTACACGATCATCAAAGACATCAAGCCATTGGACAAAAAGGATCAGTTCTTCAAACCCACCATCAAAACGGGAGCTTTTGTTATGAAGAATAACGTGTATTACGATGTCGACAAGACGGGCAAATGGATCAAAAGTAAGAATCAACCCGATCGGACAACCGAATACCTGACTTGGACAGGCATGATTCTTTTTGCCGTCGGAATTCTGAGCGTTATCGTGATCGGCAGCTACAAACTTGTGATCAGTGGCAGACAATCAACGCAAAACTAACCCATTTCTGGGAATCCGGTTGGCCATTATTCTTGTATAACTACGGGTATGAAGCTCATGCGCTTATTTGCGATTTCGTCGCTTCTGATCTCGGCCGCAATGTCAATGGCTCAAGGTCTGAACGTTGGCGATCAGGCACCTGAACTCAAAGTCACGGACTGGGTTAAGGGCCAAGCTCAAGAACTAGGGAAAGGCAATGTCACGGTCGTCGAATTTTGGGCGACCTGGTGTGGCCCGTGCAAGATGTCAATCCCGCACCTCACCGAACTGGCCCACAAATACAAAGGCAAGGTCAACTTCGTTGGCGTCAGTATTTGGGAAAGCAAGCCTGAGGACTATAAGACCAAGGTTCCTGCCTTCGTCAAAGACTTTGGCGACAAGATGGATTACAACGTTGCGACCGAAGGCCCCGACACATTCATGGCTCAAAACTGGATGCAAGCCGCGGGTGAAAACGGCATTCCATCGGCCTTCTTGATTGACAAGGACGGCAAAATCGCTTGGATTGGCCATCCGATGGGCGGCTTGGACGAAGCGATTTCCAGTCTGCTCGATGGCAAACTCGATACGGCAAAAGCTCGGGAGGATCGTGCCAAGAGCAAAGCTGGAGAGATGGAGCAGCAAAAGAAGCAACAGGAATTGATGAGCAAGCTGCAGCCGGTGATGGCTGCGATGAAGGCGAAAGAATTCAAGAAAGCTTCCGACGAAGCCGACAAGTTGATGGGCGACGCAGAGTTGAAGCCGTACCTTATCAACTATAAGCTCATCGCGATGGTCCAAGGAAAGGTCAGCGGACTCGATCAGTACCTCTTGAGCCTTGGCAAAGAAGACTCAATCGCCAAAGAGCCAATGGCGTTGAACCAAGTGATCTGGACGGTAGTCGAAAATGATATGAAGTTCGACAAGAGCGTCTATGTTTCCTGCGTCAAACTCGGCAAGCAAATGATGGAACTCGCACCGAACGACGCGATGAATATGGATACCTACGCACTCGCACTGTGGCGATCAGGCGACAAGAAGAAGGCGCTTGCAACTCAGAAGAAAGCAGTCGAACTCGCGGCCGCGAACAAAGAGATTCCGGAAGATACGGTCAAAGAAATGAAGGATCGTCTGAAAGAATTCGGCGGTTAATTAACGATAGAACCGAACCCAATTAGCTCCGGCTGATCCTTTCAGCCGGGGCTAATTTTCTGAATCAATATCCGTACTCTGCTCCGGAACATTTGTTCTTGTGTGAGGACGGTTCCCAACACAGCCTTTCAAGGATCCCAAAATGACCAGAAGAAGGAAAGCTGCCGCGTAAATCGCAAAGGGATTCACCCTTGACAGGCTGAAAATTCTTCGCTTTGCCTCGTGAACCACGCCTGCGGGCCTGATCGTCACACTTTGTTTTGCGCAGTCCGGGCATCGCGGTCCTGCAGGTCCAATTGCCGCACATTTTGTGCAAATCGGTTTTCCACAGCGACCACAACTCAAATTGGTCGCTTCTTTTGGATGACGATAGCAAAAATTCGTTTCCGCCGTGTTGGGTCGGGTCTGATGCTGTTCGTATTCCACCAAATCAAGGCCACACCGTCCGCAGAACCGGACATCGTCTTCATTTTGTCGGGCACAACGAGGGCACGATTTCATTGATCGATTAAGTATAACCCCGGGTAACCTAATTGGCGTGAGTGACCTTCTTCAGATCGGCAATCCTAACGAGCGTCCTATGCCCCCCAAGGCAGAAGAACTCGAGTTGCAGTTCAGCGCCCAAGCCATCGCCGAGCTCGATGCCCTGAAGACTCACTATCCGAACTGGAAGGCTTGCATCCTGCCGGGCTTGTGGATCGCCCAGCGAGAGTACGGCGGATTTTTGAGCGATGATGCGATTGCCGAAGTCGCATTTCGGTTGAAGCGGAGTGCCGCCGAAGTTCAGGGCGTCGCGACATTTTATTCGATGTACAACACTCAGCACCAGCCGGGTCGGCACAAGATTGAGGTCTGTACATGCTTGTCCTGCCACTTTAACGGCGCGTTTCGAATTCGAGACTACGTCTCGAAGAAACTCGGTATCGGCAACATGGAAACCACTCCCGACGGCATGTTTATGCTCGAAGAAGTTGAGTGTCTGAACGCCTGCGATCGAGCTCCGGTCGTTCAGGTCGGTGACCGCTACCATGGCCCGGTGAATGAGCAATATATCGATAACCTGCTCGAAGAATTGAGAAATTCGGACGAAAGCACGGTGATCAAGATGGCCGACCAGATCGTCCAAGTTCAGCTTCGTAGCGATGAGCGTAAAGGCAGTCTCGCCTAAGCCATAATTCGTTGCGGATTGCGTGTCTGAGTTCTTGGGCATAGGTAAAATCAACTCAATGGCTGAGTATCGGCTTCTCTTCAAACACACCGACGATCCTGCTTACCGAACTTTGCAGGGGTACAAAGCGACTGGTGGCTATTCGGGACTCGCGAAGGCCGTCAAGATGGAGAAGCAAGCCGTTATCGACGAAGTGAAGACTTCGGGTCTGAGAGGACGCGGCGGAGCCGGATTCCCAAGCTGGATTAAATGGAACGGTCTTCCCAAAGAAAAGCGTGGCCCTCACTACATCCTGTGCAACGCCGACGAAGGTGAGCCGGGAACGTTTAAGGACAAACAGCTTCTTGAAACCTGCCCCTTCCTTCTGGTGGAAGGAATGACCATCGCGGCTTACGCCACCCAAGCCGATGTGGGTTATGTTTACATTCGTGGTGAATTCATCGATGCGGCGCGCTCACTGCGAAGGGCTATCGATGAAGCTTATGCCAATAACCTTTTGGGCAAAAATATTCTCGGCACCGATTTTTCGTTCGACCTTAACATTCACTTGGGAGCCGGTTCGTATGAATGCGGCGAGGAAAGCGCGTTGATGTCATCTTTGATGGGCGAACGCGGCATGCCGCGACTCAAGTTCCCCCATGCACCGCTTCCGACCGTCAGTGGTGTTTGGGAAAAGCCTACGCTGATCAACAACGTTGAGACCTATTGCTGTGCGCCCCACATCATCGACAAGGGTGGCGAATGGTACGCCACGCTGGGCGCCTCAACAAAGAACAGCCGAGGCACTAAGATTTTCTCGGTAAGTGGTCACGTCAACAAACCGGGCAATTTCGAAATCGAATTCGGCACTCCGTTGACCGAGCTTCTTGCACTGGCCGGAGGCATCAAAGGCGGCAAGATCAAGGCCTGTATTCCCGGTGGATCCTCGATGCCGGTCATCAAACCCGACGAGATCGAACGAGCGATCATCGGCTACGAAGAGATGCAGGAAGTCAAGTCGATGGTCGGATCAGGCGGATGCATGTTCTTTAATGAGCACACCGACATGGTTATGCTCTGTTGGCGAACCGCTCAGTTCTATGCCAACGAATCCTGCGGCAAGTGTACGCCGTGTCGAGAAGGCACCCGCTGGATGATTCAAATTCTGGATCGAATCATTGCGGGTAACGGACAAAAAGGCGACAAGGAGCTTCTGGTTGAAGTTGCCGACCAAATCGAAGGTCGATCCTTCTGCGCCTTGGGCGATGCCGCCGCTTGGCCCGTGAAAGCTTTCATTCGACAATTCCCTGAGGAATTCGACTACTGGATTGAGCATGGGCGCAGTCCGCTCACGAGCAAAGAATCCCTCGCTCTCGCACCTTAAAATGGTCCGCCAGGCGTTGACGTTGACGCAGGATGAGCTTCGTCAGCGTCTGGCTTCCCTGTCCTGCTACGTCGATTCTGAAACCACGCTCAAAACGCTTCCTGGTTCGATTCATTGGCACATTAAGCGTTTGGATGCATCAGGAACACTTGAGGCTACCTGGCTGCCAGGTGGCGAAGCGTGGCTCAGCTATCATTCCAATCGCCATGCACCTTGGATCGATGAAACGATTGAGGCTTTAACATCATGAACGTCGAGGTTGTAGAAGCCCTTGCGAATATTCGCAGTAATTGGCGTCGGGCCCTTCTGACGTCGAGCGGAGTCATGGCGGCAACGATCGCCATCGTCTTGCTAGCCAGCATCGCCGTGGGCGTGCGTAAAGACTTTACCGATCAAGTGGAAGATCTCGGCGTGAACACAATCATCGTCATTCCGAGCAAAATCGGCGACGGATTTCCCAACATGAATTTGGGAGGCGCCAGCTATCTCAAAGAAAAAGATGCCGAAAACCTGCGCAAACTTGGCGGTGTTCAGTCGGTCGCCTGCTGGACTTTCGTTGGCGGGGGAGCGAGTTATGGCGAGAGACAGGCTTCTAGCTTTTTAGTGGCAACCACGCCCGAATGGTTTGGCATCAAGAAGTTTGAACTTGCCGAAGGACGCCTCTTAACGTCAGACGATGATCAAAAAGACGTTTGCGTGATCGGCTCAATCGCAAAGGAAAACCTTTTCGCCAAGGCAAGCGCGCTCGGTAAGCAACTGAAGGTGAACGGTCGTCAATACACGGTGGTCGGCGTCACCCATGACCAAACTCAAGAATCAAGTTTGATGTCCTTTGGCAGCTTCCAAAATCTCATCTACCTTCCGTATGCCCAAGTTCATCGGCTCGAACCCGCAAGCCAAACCGATCGCTTGCTAGTCCAACTCAGAACGTCGGCTGAGCCCGAAAAGATGCTCACTGAATTGCGTCAAACCCTTCGGCAGCGGCTAGACGATGAACAATTCGATCTGCTGACCCAGAAGGATCTCTTGAAAGTCGTCTATCGGTTTACCGACATCTTGCAATGGCTCCTCGTCGGCCTGACGTCGATTTCACTCTTTATTGGAGGCATCGGCATCATGAACGTTATGTTGCTGAGTGTTGGCGAACGAACCTCTGAGATTGGCATTCGCATGGCGACAGGTGCGCCGCGACGCGCCATTTTTCGACTTTTTCTGGCCGAAAGCGTGATCTTGAGCTTGGTTGGCGTTGCGATTGGGCTGACTTTTAGCGTGGTCGTTTGCACTCTGATCGACCGTTTGACGCCGGTGCATCCAATTATTACGGTTCAAATCGTGAGTGGAGCGATTGGCTCGGGGATCGTAACGGGAGCCTTCTTTGGCATCCTTCCCGCTACCCGAGCGGCACGACTCGATCCGGTTTTAGCGATCCAAAATCCGCACTTAAAAGGGCCTCCGATGAAAATCGGAAGCCCTCTGTTGGGAAACGAACGGAAGAAATTAGTGACCGGTCGTGGTCTTAGCCTTTTCGTCTTTCTTAGTCTTGGTCGTCTTAGTCGAGGTTGGCTTCTTCGTCGTGGTCGTCTTGGTTGCCGTCGACTTGGTTGACGTTGCTGGCTTGCTGGCCTTCGTTGTCTTTACAACTTTCGTGGTCGAAGGTTTTGTCGCCATCGGCTTGGTTGAAGTTGGTTTAGCAGCAGGCGCGTTCGTCTTTGGCTTGGTACCCGTGGTCTTCGGAGCGCCCTTCAGGCTGCCGATCTTGACCGACTTTGCAACCATCGACTTACCTTTAAGGGTTCCTTCGACGGTAACCTGCGAACCGCCGGTGAGCTTGCTGATCGAAAAGAACTTGCCGTTCAGCGTGACGGTCGCTTTGCTCGCATCGACGGTGTAAGGACCGCCCTTTGCGCCGACAATAATGGTCTTGCCTTTCGGCGTACCTGAGACGAAACCAGAGATTTTCTCTGCATTTGCCACCGCAGCAGCGATGACCAAAAGGATAGCTGGTAGTACTTTTCTAAGCATATTGGATAACTCCAAAAAGTCAAGACGATTATAACACTCGAATCGTTCCTGTGATTCTGCTTAAATAAGATGTGGTCGAAAAGGCACTCAAACAATATCGCTTCTACTGCATTTTGAACCTGGTGTGGTATGGCCTGCTCATTTTGGGTTCCGTGACCTTAGTACTACTGCTCAGAAACAACCAGGATGCGCTTACCGATGTGCCATCTTCGACGATCCAGTACCTTAATTCAAGTCTGATCTTCTTAGCGGCGATGTCTTGGATCTTCTTCGCCGCTACGCTCTCGGTCATGAAGCCAGTTCGAACTCGAAAATGGTGGACTGGCGCCTTCGTCAATATCTGCATCGGAATCACGACCTGTATCCTCACTCCGTTTTGCATTATGCTGGCGATGAAATGGAACTCGCCTGAGGTCCAAAGTTACTTTAATCCGACCTCAACCGATGGCGATGAGTCGAGCAAACCAGTCGTTTAGGTCCTGAATTTCCTCTTCGCTGACCCAATGACCCATTTCATATTCATGAAACTCGTAACGATCGCCAAGTCCTTGAAGGCTTCTCTTCAGAACATAAGCGGCCTCGGGCGGAATGACATCGTCGAAGGCACCGTGCGCTTGAAAGACACGTCCCGAGTAGGCAATCGCCTCGTCCGAAAGCCCGCGGCCACTTAATAGGACCGCCCCTTCCGTTAATTCGGGACGCCGGATCAAGGTCCCAGCCGACATCATGGCCCCTTGGCTAAAGCCACCAACCACAAGCCTCGTAATATTGAGCGATTCGATCTCAGCGATTACGAGTTCAACCGCACTCCAATACTGCGCTTCATCGATTCGGATCCCCTGGGGCGTCCAGTCGATTTCAAACCAAGCATATCCAGGCCCATATCGATAAGGTGCCCGAAGACAAATGAAGTCCACTCGGCGATCGAGCATCTCGGCCAGACCGAGCATGTCTTGTTCGTCACTGCCGAGCCCGTGCATCAGAAGGAGGGTGAGTTCTGGATTTTCGACCCGGCGCGAAGCAGAAATGAGTGGCATGTTGAAAGAATGTACCAAGTTTGAGGAATCCGATTCTTTTCTTACCGAACACTCAACCGTCGATGGCGTCAGAAAGAGGTAACGTGTTCCTTCCGGACTTGAGGTTTGCGACTTGAAAAGGCTAGGTTTTACGCTCATTGAGCTTTTGGTAGTGATTGCAATCATTGCCATTCTTGCGGCCATTCTTTTTCCCGTATTCGCCGCGGCAAAGGCTGCTGCCAAGCGAGTCGCATGCCTTTCGAACCAAAAACAAATCGGAACCGGCTTTGTCCTTTACTTGTCGGATTACGACGATCGCTTACCCGACCGACGTGATCTTAAGATTTCGCTTGGATACCGCCCTTGGACCACGTGGCCACCTTCCGACCCCCGGGCTGAGTGGGCTGAGGTCATTCTTGAGCCGTATCTCAAAAACAAGGACATTTGGTCGTGTCCGAGTGTCACCAACACACCCGTCGGTGAAACGATTCAGGTCAAGCAAGGAGAATCGCGATATTGGATGTGGCGATTCGACCGCCCCGACAATCCGGTGGATATCGAAAATTTTTGGGGGAAGAGCGTCGATCAAGCCGTCCAGGATTTGATTTCGGCCAATGACCCTTTAGTCGGCAAAATCGAAGGTGTTGCCGATACCGAACTGCTCGTAGACCCCTATTTTCCTAAGACGGTGCCTACGGTTCCTGCTGATTTGAAAGGAAAAACGACGCATGCGGGCGGACGCAATCGCCTTTTTCTCGATTTTCATGCAAAATGGATGCGCGACATTCGCACGAATCCATGAAATTATTCCTTGCCCTCTCTCTTTCTTCGATCGCTCGTAACTCCCTGGCCGAATACTTACCCAAGGTTCAAGAGAAACTCGATCGCCAAGGCATGAAATGGGTTCAGCCCGATAAGTGGCATGTCACGCTCGTTTTCTTAGGCGAGGAAGATGCCGAGGCGGTCACCTCTCTGGCTAAAGAGGTACTGGCGGATAAGAAAGAAGTTCGGCTTCGAGTGGGCACCATTGACGCTTTTCCCGACACCTCCCGCCCGGGAGTGCTATGGCTTGGCGTTGAAACGCTCAAAGGCGACCTCAAAGGCATTTACCAAGCGTTGGCGGATGTCTTCCCGACCGCGGAAGAGGAGTTTGTGCCTCACATCACGATTGCGCGAATGAAACCCGCTTCGACGAAGCTCGGTCATCGCCTGCGTGACTTCATGCATTCAGGCGCGAAGCCGGAGGAGATTGAATGGACGGCCGAATCGGTAACCCTCTTTAATACGAAGCCCGACGGCTCATACGAGGTTTTGGCCGAGTTCCCGCTTGGGCGATAACGCCCAAGTATCCAAGGCTATAAGGGAATCGTAGAGATAAGTCTCTTTACAAGAACACCAACTTCTGGATCCGTTTCAAGGGTGCGGATTTCAGGATGTTTCGCAAAGGCGACGCGCCAACAAACCAGCTGCTCTTTGTTGCGCTCCTCGCTTTCAGGTTTCATCATTTGGGACACAAGAAACTGCTTGACAAAAGCTCTTACGGCATCAGAACTGTTATCGCGAAGAAACCTCCCATAAAACATCCTTCCTTGAATCGAGCTAACTCCACGTTTAAGCAAAAACTGCGGTATCTCGGGACTTGTAAACTTGTATCCACGGCTGTCTAAAGCGACAAGCAAACTACCTCCGACAGGATTTGATCCATCGACTTTTAGCGCGGCTGTCAATAACTGGTCGTTTGAGAAGTCTTTGTTGGCCGCAAACCGGACCGAATAGGCTTCGTCGACCTTTTGCTTTTGGTCCTCATCTGCCGCACTCTGAAATGCGTGTTCATAGCTTTTCATTTCGTCTTCACGCTTGGGAGAGTGACCGCACCCTAGGATGTAGAGAGCAATAGAACAGGCGATTACGCCTTGCAACCTGTTCCGAATTCGCATGGTAGGAGTATAGCGTTTCCGAGTTGAACACCTAATCAGATAGCTCAGTCAACCATTTTTGCAATCCATGCTGAGCGGCGGCGATCTTCATGGCGCGTTTGATGCCTTTGTCGCGGGGAACCGGGTCAGGATCGGGAAGGATGCCCCAGTTAATGTTCATTGGAGCGAACTCACGGGGCGTTTGATCTTGCAGATGGGCTAACAAGGAACCGTACGCGGTTTCACGTGGCGGCATTGGCAACTCCTTGCCCGCGAGCTTGGCCACGCACGTAAGCCCTGCGAGGATGCCCATGGCGGCTGACTCGACATATCCTTCGACACCCGTAAGTTGTCCGGCAACGAAGAGATTCGGCACGGCCCGCATTTCGAGGTGAGGTGTGAGGGCTTTGGGAGCTTCGAGATAGGTGTTTCGATGAATGACGCCATATCGAACGAATTCGGCGTTCTCTAGCCCGGGGACCATACGAAAGACACGCTTTTGCTCGCCAAACTTCAATCTCGTTTGACATGCGACCAAAGAATAGAGCGTTTTCTCTTGATTTTCGGGGCGAAGCTGTAGGGCCGCCCAGGGACGTCTTCCCGTTCGAGGGTCTGTAAGTCCCATCGGCTTAAAATTACCAAAAGCCAGCGACCTTGCTCCTTTTTCGGCAATAGCTTCGATCGGTGTGCATCCCGCGAAGTATTTGATTTGCTCAAGTAATTGGTGCTCACCCGGTAGTTTATAATCGTCGTCGAGATCGACGTCTCCTCGGACTCCGCCCGCCTCGAAAGCGTGAAACGGAGCCCGCTCAGCCGTGACCAAGGCCGCCACAAACGCTTCATAGTTCTCCTTGTTAAAGGGGCAATTAAGATAGTCGTTCCCTTCTCCCTTACCATAACGGCTTTCGGCAAAAACAATGCTCATATCAAGGGTGGAAGCATCGACCGTCGGTGAGACGGCATCGTAGAAATAGAGATGACTGCGACCCGTTTGATGGGCAAGCCAATCGGATAAGGAGGGCGACGTCAGTGGTCCGGTGGCAAGAATGATAAGGTCATTGACTCCCAGCCAGGCTTCGACCATTGCGGGGGTGACTTCTTCTCGCTTGACGTCGACTAGAGGATGCTCTACCAGAGTTTGGGTCACTGCCTTGCCGAATTCGTTTCGATCCACGCAAAGCGCTTCTCCGCCCGGCACTGCATGTTCCTCTGCGAGTTTGAGGATCAGCGACCCGAGCGCCGCCATTTCTGATTTGAGTTGTCCCGCGGGGCTGGTCGGAAGTTTGGACTTCAGGGAATTTGAACAGACTAATTCGGCAAAATAATCCGTCGTGTGGGCCGGACTCGATTTGATAGGTCGCATCTCATAGAGGGCAACCGGGATACCTCGCGATACGCATGCCCAGGCGGCTTCAACACCCGCAAATCCAGCTCCGACAATCCTAATCACAGGTTTTTGATTGTGACACGTGAAAAGACCCGAGGAATTCTCCTCGGGTCTTTTCAGAGTTCGCTTTCCGTTTTCGCTTAGTGACCGCGTCGGCTCTTGCGAAGTTGGAAGTGAGGCATATTGCGTGCAATTCCGCGTCCGTTGCTGTCGCTCCAATAGCACACCGGGCCAAGGGAGTCGTTCGACAAGAGGTATGAAGACGTTGCCGCACCGACGTTGTAGATTCCAAGACCGATCGATCCGCTGGTACCAAGGCTGCTGTCGAAGACGATGTAAGCAATCTTGCTCTTATCTTCGTTAAACATTCCGAAGTACTCGCTGGTATTTGGCGTATTCGTTACTTGGCTGACAGTACCACCCGGATAGCTGACCGTGTAAAAGTCATTGTTGACGACTCCAAGGCTAGGCGTGTAAGCAAAGAGAATCGTTGCGCCATCTCGCGACCAAGTCGGGTAGTAAACTTCCCCGCCCAAATTCGTCATCGGCGTCTTTGCCGAAGTCGTGTAATCGACGACGTAAATTTCGGACGATGTCGAAGCTGGCCTCGAGTAAGCAATCTTATTGCTTCCGCTGACCGGGTCTACTGCGAATTCGTAAACGTCATCGAGAGCGACTGGCGATCCGCCACCCACTGGAATCCGATAGATCTTCGTGCCAGAGTCCGTACCGCCGCTGTAGATGATGTACGCGCCATCTGGCGTGAACTGCACGTCATTGATGTACAGATAAGTGGACGAAGTAAGAAGGGTGCTCGTCGCGACGTTAAGCGCCGAGTTGCCAAGATAGAGCTTGACGACCGGGTCGGTTCCGCTGGAGTCTACGCTGGTGAAAGCATATTGATTCGCCTTCGTCGGGTTTGGCGTCACAACTCCAACTGACGAAGCATCGAACGATGCCAGTGCCGTGTCGCCGCTGCCATCGGGAGCGATCGACTTCAAGAAGATTGCCGATCCATCGCTCACTGTGTAGATGATGTTGTTCGGCGGCAGCGAACCAGCCGTCGAAGCAGTGGTCGCCGTCGTGGCCGTGGTTGCAGTGGTCGCGGTGGTAGCCGTCGTCGCTGTCGTAGCCGTGGTTGCCGTAGTAGCGGTTGTTGCCGTAGTAGCAGTCGTCGCCGTCGTTGCCGTGGTTGCTGTTGTTGCAGTCGTCGCCGTGGTCGCTGTGGTGGCTGTGGTTGCCGTTGTGGCCGTGGTTCCGGTATCGGATCCACTACCACCGCAGCCAATAATGACCGCGAGGAAACCTGCCCAAGCTAAAGCTGCAATCGTCTTTCCGCCTAATTTCATCGTATATAAACTCGCTCGCAAGGATTGTGTACTTTACTGCGTTTTGCCCGCAATTGGAACAGTATGACTCAAAATTGAGGCATAAAGTTCGGGCCTACGACTGTCGAAGATAGTCGTTTCGTGTTTGCCGGGCACCGTTATATTACGCTTATTGCGGCTAATTTGAAAGTCCATTTCAGAAATCAGGACCGTTTCACCATCAGTCGCGCTATCGAGAATCTTGCCCATCGGATCGATAATCTTGCTCTTTCCTATGAAGGAGAAGCCTTTTTCGGTGCCAACTCGGTTGCAAGTGGCAATAAAGACCTTATTCTCAACCGCCCGGGCAATTGCCAATAAATCAGCGCTAATGTCTGCGCCGGTTGGCCAATTGGTGGGCAAGAGAATTGCATCGGCTCCCTTCAAGGCGAGAATTCGGCACGCCTCGGGAAATCGGATATCAAAGCAAATGAGGACGCCCAGCTTGCCATATTTGGTATCGAATATGGGAAAGTCCTGGCCTTGTCTGACAAATCGATCATAACCGAGTTCTGGCAGATGGGTCTTGCGATAAAACCGAGGAGGATCGTTCGGACACAGAACCGCGGCGGTGTTGTAATAACCATCGATCGCCCGCTCGGCAAAGCCAAATACGGCAATCATGTCGGCTTCATCGACGGCCAACTGAATATTCAGTAAATAAGTCGAAGTCGCGCTCACTGCGATTTCCGAGCACTGATCCTCTGAGTCAACGCAGTAACCGCCGAGAGCACATTCGGGAAAAACAACAATATCCACGTTCTGTTTCTTCAGAGCGTGGATATTGTCAATAATCCGCCGAGTATTTCCTTCTCGGTCGCCATAGTGAACGTCCATTTGGACGCACGCGATCTTTGGCACTGGTTACACCGGATGAATCGCGACGATGGCGTGAAGACAGAAATAAATCGTCTCGTTGTCCTTCTTCAATCGAATGAACATCGAATCAGCCTGCTCCAAGACACCTCGGTGCATGACGACTTGAGTTCCATTTTCAACATGAACCACTACTTTTTTGCCGATGACCTCGTTGATGATCATAAGAATTCCCGATAGGTTACCACTCCACCCGATTTCTTAGCTATTCACTAACGAAATACCAATACTCTTGAGTTCGGTCGCAGCCTGAATCACTCGTGCCTTCATGCCGGCTTCTGCTTTCTTCATGTAGCTGCGTGGGTCATAAGTCTTTTTATCGCCCATCTCGCCATCGATGCGCAGCATGCCGTCATAGTTCTTCATCACGTGATCGACAACTGGACGTGAGTAGTGGTACTGGCAGTCCGTATCAACGTTCATTTTGATGACGCCATATTCGACCGCCGCATGGATTTCAGAAAGGAGGCTGCCGCTTCCGCCGTGGAAGACGAGATCGAGAATCTTGCCATATTTCGCCTTCATCGCGTCGTTGCCTTCGCGAAGAATCTCTGGATTGAGCTTCACGTTGCCCGGCTTGTAAACGCCATGAACGTTACCAAACGTCGCCGCCAATGTGAATCGCCCAATCGGATGGAGGCAGTCGTACACGTACAGCATGTCTTCTGGTGTCGTGTAAAGCTTTTCGTGTCCAACGCCCGTGTTGTCGATACCATCTTCTTCGCCACCCACGACACCGGCTTCGACTTCGAGAATGATTCCGAGAGGTGCCATCAAACCAAGCAATTCCTCAGCGATCTTCATATTCTCTTTGAGATTCAATTCGGAACCATCGAACATGTGACCGTTGAAGAGGGGGGCTGAGCCGCCATCTACCCGACTCTTGCTTTCCGCGATCAACGGACGAACAAACTTGTCCACTTTCTCGGGAACACAGTGGTCGGTCGTGAGGGCAACATAGCAAGGCAAGTCTTTGGCAACGCGGTGCGTGTATTCGGCCAACGCGATGGCACCCTCGGCCATGTTCTTAATTGGACCACTTGCGAACTCCGAGCCGCCGGTGCTGAATTGGATGATGCCGTCGGTCTTGGTTTCAGCGAACGCCGCCAGAGCCGCATTGAGTGTCGTGCTTGAAGTGACGTTAATCGAAGCGAGGGCATAGTTCCCTTTTTGGGCTTCATCGATCATGCGTGCGAAAGTTGCTGCATCTGGTACCGGCATAATAACAATGGTATCTCATGCGGCAAGTTGCAAAGTACGTCTGTCCCGTGTTTGTCGTATTGGGACTCCTGATTTTTCATGCGAACGACTCGCGATACGTTTGGCCGATCGCTTGTGAACTGATCGCCCTCGGAATCATTTTCTTGAGTTGCAAGTACCTTCGAGAGAAGCCGCAAAGCGAGGGCCTCATGCTTTTTTGGTTTGCTCCCCTCGCTCTTTTGTGGCTTTTAAGCGAACGACGAGAGGGCCGGGACGTGAGTCCTATTTCGATCGGAATCGAAATCGCCCTGGCAGGAATCGGAACGGCTATTCTTCTCACCACCAACTCACTAAGAAAGGAGGAAGGAAGGCTCATTTTTGCAATCCTGCTTTCGTGGGCCGTGGGATACTTCAGCGGACAGAGCGGCGGGGCGGACAAAATGCACCCGATGTTCAGCATCTTCGGTCTCACGGGAGACGATCTTGTCCGGGTCGTCATTTGGGTCCGAAAGATCATTCATATCACGTTTTACGGCACGCTGATGGCGCTCTTTGCGACTTACCTCTGGCGAGAGATTGCCAATAAGCGCAATGTGATCTTCTATTCGATTGCCTTTCCCCTCTGCATTTCGATCTGTGATGAGTTTCGCCAGAGCATGATGCCCAATCGGGGAGGTTCTTATCTCGACGTCATTCTCGACATGACTTCGGCATCGATTGTTCTTTTCTTCGTCTTTCATCGCCAAAAGAAAAAAACTCTCGTAACTGAGTAAGCGGGCTGAGCGTCTCAGAAATTGTTAGTGGGGATTAACCATGAATATGCCGACTCGAAAGATTGCGATTTGGTTATTGCCAACCGCCTTATTAGCGTTGATTGGATCGATTACGTACGCGACCAGTGCGCCCGATGGCGGTGCGAAGAAATCCGGCGATAAAGGCAAGGACTCCAAGAAAGTTGTTCATTTTGAACATGACAAAGACATCGACACCTATCTGACTACGGTTCGAAGCTTTATGCTCGTTCCGCCGCGCGATGGCTTTTTTGGTGCGAGCCGAGTTCCGACTTTGCATGGGTCGAACCAAGGCAAAATTGTTGGTTATGACGAGATCAAGTCAATCGTCGCCAAGGACTACATGCTCCAGTCATTCGTGGTTGGACGTATGCCAAAGGAACGCATGGACATGTATCAAAAGCTCGTCGACGAAGGCAAAATGCTCGACAAGAACGTGCCGAAATACCGGATCACGTCCGTTCATTACGAGTTTCCTACGCTGCAAGGAACGAATGCCGCGCAAGACCAAGCCCTTCGAGAGCAATTTGTCAAAGTCAACAACGCTGTAAGCGCTCAAATTAAAGCCACTGCCGAACAATGCTTCAGCAAAGGTTATGATGAATATTCAGACTCCTTTGATGCTGGTGGCCAAAAGAGTTGGGTCTCGGCAAAATCGGTGATCGCAAGCGACAAATCATGCTACTCCTGCCACACCAACATTAAGCAAGGTGAACCGATTGGATACGTGATCGCAGCTCTTGTAAAGAGGCAGCCTTAAACGTTCAAAATCGCGTTATAATGCAGGAAAGTACTTCACTATTGGGAAGATATTGCCGTGAAAGTCGTTAAATCGAAAATTAGTATCGCCATTCTTGGGCTCGGATTTGCATCATTGATCGGAGCGGTGTCTTATGCGACGCTTGCGCGTCCGGCTCGCTTCCCCAGCAAGGACGTAATTCCTGCGAAAAAAGAAGCGCCAAAGGTTGCTGAGGCCAAGATCGTCGCTCCTCACCAAGAAGAGATTGAGAAGTACCTCGATCAGATGGGTTCCTATATGCAAACGCCACCACGCGATGGAGTCTTCGGTTCAGACCGAATCCCCACGCTCCATGGTCGCGAGTCCGACGACATTCAGGCCTATGACTCGATCCGGAATCTTGAAGGCAAGTACTACCTTCGCTCGATTGTTTTAGGGCTGGAACCCAAGGACGAAGTCACCTATAAGAAAGCTTTTGTAACGACGGCGCCTGGTACCAAAATTCAGAATTCAGACACGGACAAGATTCGTCTCAGCGATGTCCATTATGTGACGCCCGATCATGACGACGAAACCTATGTGGCCGAAAAGTGGGAATCGGAAACCGAGGCTTTGCGAAAATTTGCGGTTTCGATTCGCAAGAAGGGCCTTGAGCGGGACGTCGAAACGATTCAAGTGAATGGCAGACAACACTGGGTTGTGGCAAAAGCGATTCATGCCAGCGTCAATTCCTGTTACAAGTGTCACGACAACGTGAAGAAAGGCGAGCCCATCGGCTACGTGGCGGCCCTCATTTCTAATCCAAAGAGTTAAGGGCAAAGAGTCGAATTCCATCGAGGGTCAACATCTCGTCGTAACTCTCGATGGAATCGCACATCCCGGTAAATATCTCGCCGAGTCCGCCGGTTGCGATCACTTTTGGCGTTCCTTCGAGTTCACTCGAAATCCTCTTGACCAAGGCGTCGATTGCCCCCGCATAGCCAAACATGACGCCACTCTGGATCGAGTGAGTGGTATGTTTGCCGATCGCGGTCGCCGGAGCCACGAGGTCGATAGACGGAAGTTTGGCGGTCTTCGAGACCAAAGATTGCATCGACGTAACCGGCCCAGCCATGATCGCTCCACCCGCATAGGTTCCCTGCGCATCGATTACGTCAAACGTGGTCGCGGTCCCAAAGTCCACGACGATAATCGGCGCAGTGTAACGAGCTAACGCTCCCAGTGCGTTGGCGATGCGGTCGGCGCCGACCGCGTTTTGCGGATTGTCGTCAACCTTTGCACCATGATTCGAATCGCCGTTAAGGAACTGAACCTCGACATGAAAGAACTTTTGCCCAAGCAGTTTAAGGGTTCGATTCATGCCCGGAACGACGCTCGCGCACGCGATCTGTGTCGGCTTACTTTCGATCTTCGATACCCGTAGCATTTCGAAAAGCCACGCGGCCAATTCATCCTCGGTCGTTTCGACATCGGTTTGATGACGCCATGTCGCTAACCACTTCGTGCCGTCCGACACCCCAAAAACGGTATGGCTATTCCCTACGTCAATCGCAAGAAGCATCGTTAGTCACCCAGCGCATGGGTCAGATCGACCCGGCTATAAATTTTTCCGCCTGCTTCTTTTGTAATGGCTCCGACCACGGAAGCCGCCACGAGGTCACGCATTTCGTAGGTGTCGGCTTCGACCATGACGCGCACAATCGGCTGGGTTCCACTGGCCCGGACATTGATTCGGCCATGACCCACGAGGTCCTTGGTCGCCTGTTCGAGCGCGGATTGGACCAGTTCGCCGTCGTTCCAAGTCGAACGGTCGGCAACCTCCATGTTGACCAAAATCTGAGGCCACGATTCGTAGTCTTCGTAAATCGACGCCGCATCGCGGCCGGACTCGACGATTACACGCAGCACTTCGAGCATCGTCACCAAGCCGTCACCAGTTGGTCCGTGCTTGGGAAAAATGATGTGCCCGCTTTGTTCGCCGCCGATTTGAGCTCCAAGGTCCGAAATCTTTTGCGAAACGTACTTGTCGCCCACCGGTGTTCGCTCCAGGCGAATGCCTTTACTCGCCACAAAATGTTCGAATCCGCCGTTGCTCATAACCGTGCCGACCACCGCCTTCGGGTTCAATCTCCCCATCTTGAGTTCATGGGAAGCCCATAGGCCAATGGTTCGGTCGCCATTGATCAGGCGACCCTTGTTATCCGAAAAAACCGCGCGATCCGCATCACCGTCAAACGCCACACCCAGGACGGCACCCGTCGATTGAGTTAAGGTCTGAATGGTTTCTGGCTTGGTCGCTCCACCGTGCTCGTTGATGTTTAAGCCATCGGGCTGATCACCCGTTACAAAGACTTCCGCACCGAGGCGACGCAGGATCTCCGGTCCCAACATGTAAGCGGCCCCGTGCGAGCAGTCCACTGCTACCGCAAGCCCTTGCAAGCCTTGCGGAATGATCGTTTCGAGGGCATTGAGATAGCCGCCGAGAAGACTGGAATCTTGGATCAACGAACCGATTGAACCGCCAATCGGCCGTTCAACGTCGCTCTCCATCAATTTTTCGATTTCCGCTTCGACTTCATCGGGCAACTTTCGTCCATCGTGGCCGACAAGCTTGATCCCGTTATCCGGGAAAGGGTTGTGGGATGCAGAAATGATCACGCCGAGGCCAAACTCGCCCGTCCGTGCGACATACGAAACCGCCGGTGTCGGGGCAATCCCCAGACTCACCACGTCGACACCCGCCGAGTTAAACCCGGCTGAGAGCGCCATTCCGAGCATGGGGCCACTCTTTCGCGTGTCGCGACCCACGACGATGCGCGGAACTCCACCCGATTGCCTCAGCCAAATGCCTGCGGCTCGTCCTAACGCGAGGGCGAGCTCGGGTGTTAATTGTTGGTTGGCAACTCCGCGGATGCCGTCGGTTCCGAAATGTTTGCGGCTCATGATTTACTTCGCGACACGAACTTTTGCGTGCCGAATAACTTTGTCACCCATTTTATAGCCGGGTTCGATCTCTTCGACAACCGTATCGGAAGGATATTTGTCGCTATCAACGGTTCCGAGGGCTTCGTGGAAGTCGGAATCGAACGGCTGTCCGATGGACTGAATCTTGGTTACGCCTTGCTGTTCGATGATGAACCGGAACTGCTTTTCGGTCGCCTTGACTCCCGAAACCAGTGAGTCGATCGGAGCGCCATTTTCGGATGCCTTTACCGTTCGTTCGAAATTATCCATGACGGGCAGCAATGTCAAGATTAGCGATTCGGTGGCATATTGCCGGATCAAACCCTGCTCTTGCTGAGTCCGCTTACGGTAATTCTGGAAATCCGCCATCGTGCGCAGCAGTTGGTCGTTGATCTGTTCTTTTTCCGTCGTCAACTTGGAAATCTGCTCGGCCAAAAGTTGAAGGTCGCCCTCAACTTGTTGGCTGGCCGCCTCTTGGTTGGCTTCGTTCTCTAAAACGTCCTCGATAGGAGTCTCTGACTCATTCATTCTTGGGTCCATTTTACCTTTGCATTGGTTCAATACGCCCAAGTCGCCCATGTTGCTCACCCAGAAGGTGCGTAGTCTAGGGGAATCGATCCGTCAAACCGCAGCCTCTTCGACTGCTTCGGCGAGGATCGGCGCATCACCAGATCGTTGTGGACGGATCAAACCCATGGCGACGCTCACGCCCGCAATCAGTACGGCAAGCCCACAGGCTTGAACCCACGCGAGATGTTCATGAAGCACAATCGCTCCAAATATGGTCGCGAGAATCGGCACCAAAAACTGATACATCGTCGCCATGCTGGCTGGAAGTTGGGCGATACCCTTGTAGTAGAACACCATCCCGATCACGCCCGAACCGAAAAGGACTTGACCAAAGTTAACCGCTTGCCACGCCGAAATCTCGCTCCAATGGACTCGCAACGCGGGTCCAAGACCGTAGAAGAACACGACCGGGAGCCCGCCAAGCATGGACATCGTGAAGAGCGGCAGCGGCTTGATCTGGTTTGAGATCGGCTTGCACAGAACAACCGACGCCGACCACGACACCGCGCCGATAAACATGAGCAAGTCGCCAAGCAAGCGCGCACTGGCTTCCTTCGATCCCGCGATCATTCCTGGCCGACCGAGAACAACCAAGGCAACCCCGACCAGGGCGAGTAAGCCGCCAAAGATTTTGCCGTAAGATTTCGGCTCCATCTTTAGCACCATCATCCAAACCGCAACGATTACCGGATTCGAAGCGAGAATAATCGCCGCCTCAGCCGCATAGGTGAGCTTGACACCCTCCATGAACATGATCATGTAAATGCCCATCGAGTTCATTCCCGCAAAAAGGATTCGCCATCGATGCTCTTTGGGAATCTTTAGCGAGTTGCCCGTCACCTTGCAGATCGCCACGAGAATGGCTCCCATCAGAAAGTAGCGCCAGAACAAAATCGCCCCCGGCTCCATTACGGGATACAAGACCTTCAAAGAAATGAAATTGAAACCCCAAAATAGCATCGTTACGAGCAAAAAAGGGTTGGGTCTGGGCATCAAGTCATAGTATGATTCCCTCACGGCATGAACACGGATTACGCACAAACAAACTTTGGCGCGGCCAAGCGATTTCGATTGATTATTCGCGAAGGGGGGCAATCTCGCGAAATGGGTGGCGACGATATGTCCATCGCAGTCGGCATCGTCGATAACATTTTTATGAATGCGCTTGAAACGGGGACCTCAGACATTCACCTTCAACCCGAGCGCGATCAGCTTCGTATTCGCTACCGCCAAGATGGCATTCTCCACTCGACGGGCGAGCTTCCGCTCGAACAAGCGCCAAACGTTTTGGCCCGTTTGAAACTCGCAGCCGGGATGCGAATCGACGAGCAGCGCGAACCTCAGGACGGTCGTATCGACATGGAATACCTCGGTCGTCGCCTCAGCGCTCGTGCCTCGTGTTTACCATCGCTCAACGGCGAAAAGCTTGTCATGCGTATTCTCGATCCTCAGGCGATGAAGGTCGATCTGACCAAGCTCGGGATGCCGGAAGATATTTATTCGAAATGGTTCCGGGCGATCAACGCGCCTTACGGCTTGATTCTCGTTACCGGACCAACGGGTTCAGGCAAAACCTCGACGCTGTACGCTTCGCTCAACGTGATGGACGCCAAGACGCGCAACATCGTGACGGTCGAGGACCCAATCGAGTACGAGTATGAGAAGAACATCGCTCAGGTGCAAGTCACCGAGAAGATGGGCTTCCCGCGTGTCATGCGCTCGTTCCTTCGACAAGACCCTGACGTCATGCTTGTTGGTGAAATGCGCGACCCGGCCTCGCTGGCGATTGGTATCCAAGCTGGTCTGACCGGCCACTTGGTGCTGTCGACGCTTCACACCAACAACGCGATTGAAACCATCGGTCGTATGGTCGATATGGAAGCCGAGCCTTATCTTATCGCCGGTGTCTGTCTTGCGATCCTCGCACAACGCCTCGTGCGTTTGAATTGCGCCAAATGCCGGCAACCGTATAAGCCAACCGAAGACGAAATCCAAGCCCTAAAATTCACACCGGAAGAGATCGAGAAAGGCACCTTTATGAAAGGCAAGGGCTGCCCCGACTGTAAGGGCACTGGCTATAAGGGGCGAATTGGCATCTTCGAAATCATCATCGGTACGCCTGAATTCAAGGCCGCCATCGCCGAGAATCCAACCTTTGCCGTCCTGGCCGAAGTCGCCAGGCGACAAGGTCACCGAACGATGCTTGACGACGGAAAAGCGAAGGCGATGTCCGGCTGGACCACTCCCGAAGAAGTCATGCGCGCGGTTATGACGGTAGCGCTCTAACAGACACTTCCTCTCCTCTTAGGAGAGGATCTTGCCGCGACCATCCAATCGAGCCCTAGCGAAGGTTGGATGGGAACTTGGCAAGAGGTGAGGTAGAGAGCCTATATCTTAAGATGATCTGCCCGTTCGCGACATTGTTTTCGAAACCAGGCCACAAATTCGGGAGGTTTTGCTTGGAGAAACGCGGTTCGCCTCAATTCCCATCTTAGCCAAGTACTTATCTCTCGCGCATCCCTTCCCTCTTGGTCATTGTAGCTGCTGCCATCTATCTCAAGGGCTAATCTTGCAGGAAGTCAACAAGAGTCAAAAATGTAGAAACGTAGAGGATGTTGACGGCGAATCTTCGGGTCATCGATAGTCGAAGCACGAAATTTCTTCCAAAGTTTGTCGTCAGCTTTGATGGCCCTCTGACGAAGTTCTCATGTCCGATCAGTTTGTTCATCCGATTAAAAATCTCGACCATCCATTGGAAAACCTTACTTACCTCACCTGTTCCCAAGCTCGTTCCTCGCGGGAACTTCCTCTGCTAGGAGGAGAGGGCCGTTAGACTCACGCAGACAGGTAACATCGGCGACGTATGAAAGTCGGGATTTGCACGTCGTTAGAGCGAGCGCCGGACGCCGTCGATGCCGGTTTTGACTACGTCGAGCTATCGGCATCCGAAATGATGGCCAATCCACCCTGGGACGCTTCCCAAGATCCGTTCGATCCCGCACCCTATCGAGCCTTGCCCGTCGAGGCAACGAACCTTTTCTTCCCCAGCAACGCGACCCTCTTTTCAACCGATTGGCAAGAAATCTTTCACGTCATCATCTATCTCAACATCGCCAAGTCGCGCCTCAGTGAAGCCGGAGTAAAAGTTGCCGTGATCGGAAGCGGCAATCAGCGCCGATGTCCTCCCGAAGTTTCGTTTCCTTATCAGGGTGATCCATTCGACTACCTCTTTAGTGATTCGGAATCACCCGAAGAGATCATTGCGCGTTGGCTGGCCGCGATATCCGATCCTTCGGATTCAGTCGTGTTCGCCCCTGAATCGCTGGAGCGTTCGGAAACCAATGTCGGAACTGACTGCGCCTCGTTTAGCCGAACCCTCAAAAAACACGGCGTAGGCTACACCGCCGACGCTTATCATATTCTCAAAGAGTGGAATGCCGATGGTCGCGAAGGGGTGCTCGACTTCCCTACTCACGCTTATTGGGCCAATCAACTCCCTCACACGCCAACCCATATTCACCTTGCCCAACTGGAAGGAAGACGTTTTCCTCAGCCCAAAGACCCGATGCTCGAAGGATTTTTTGATCGCTTACGCGAACTCGGTTACGACGATCGAGTGAGCCTCGAATGCAGCAATTTCAACCCCGAAGACTATCGTCAAGCCATCGAAAACGTCCGAACTTACTTCACTTAATTGCCCGCTATGGGAACCAATTAGGTGTATCCAACGCGAACTAGTATCCGTCAGAATGAGCGGAAGCATGAAATTGTCCTCAATCGCCAAAGTACTCCTGCCCTTCGTCGCCTTGCTTGTCGCGGCGATCTCCCGGGCCGATCTTGAGTACATGGTCAAACCGAACTCCGCATCGAAGTCGTTCGCAATCCGGATGACAATCACGAATGCAAAAAAACAAGAAACGGTTCGGATTCCCGCATGGTGCCCAGGGTTCTATTTCATCCTCGACTATGAGCGCCGCCTCTATGACTTTAAGGCGACCGACCCCGACGGCAATCTTCTCAAAATAAAAAAAATCGATTCTCGCGGTTATCAGGTCGAAAATCCTGACGAAAAGCCGATTCTGGTCAGCTATCGAATCTTAGGAAACGACACCGGCCTTGGCTTCTTTCGGAGCCATTTGCGTAATACCAGCGGGTTTATCAATGGTCCTTCGGCTTTCATGTTCGTCGAAGGTCATCTGACTGAGCCTTGCAAACTTAATTTCGAACTCCCGGCCGATTGGGACATCGCCACCGCAATGGATACGGATGGCAAGGGCACTTACACGGCCGCAGGATACGACGAATTTGTCGACAATCCCATCCAACTTGGCAAGTTCGTACGCAAAAAGTTTACGGTCAATAACATTCCTTATGAAGCGATTTGGGTGGCGGATCCTGCACCTTTGTGCGACATGGACGCCGAAACCGAACGGCTCAAGCGCGGCTCCTTGCCCGCGCTCAAGATGTTCGGCGGATCAAGCTTCAAAAAATACATCTACTTTATTCACCTCGAGGTCGGCGACTTTGCGGGCGGACTTGAGCACCGGGCTTGCAACGTCATCGCCGTCAACAACGAGGCTACGATTCACCTCGATGCGCTCGCGACGCACGAATATTTCCATGCTTGGAATGTTAAGCAGATTCGCCCCTGGATCCTTGGTCCATTTGACTACACCAAGGAGCAGCGCAGCCCAAATATCTGGTTCAGCGAAGGCGTCACCGACTACTACGCTCAACTGCACGCCTATCAGGCCGGCTTCATGACCCGGTCACAACTCCTCGACACCTATGCAAATAATATTGAGGAGCTTCAGGCCAGCAAGACACGGCTCACCATGAATCTTGAAGAGGTGTGTAAGAAGACTTGGGAAGGTGGCGGATTCGGCTATGGTGACCTCTCTTATTACACGAAAGGTTTGATCATCGGCCTGCTTTCGGATTCGTACATTCGGGGAACCACAAAAGGCAAATCCTCCCTCGACGACCTCATGCGCGCGTTCTACGCCAAGTACAAGTTGCCAAATCCCGGTTTTCAAGACGACGCGATTCGTGACGAAATGGTTGCGCTTGCAGGCGACAGGCTGGGTTCGTATTACGACGGAATGGTCCGCACGACCCAGGAAATGCCGTACGACCTTCTGAAGATGATTGGACTCCGGCTTACTATTCCCGGACAAAGCTACAGCGATCCGCTTTACCTTTTGGATTCGACAGGGCACGTCACCAACGCAACGATCAGCAACTTAGAGGGCGGCATCAAGGACGGCGATTTGGTGTTATTCGCAAAGCTGACGGACAGCAAAAATACGGAAGTCCACGTGCAACGCGACGGTAAAGACTTGATTCTGAATCTTCCGGCTCGGGCCTACAAGGCAGGCGATTATCGTTTGCAAGCGAATCCGTTTGCAACCCTGGAAGAAAAGAAGCGACTCGAAGAATGGCTGAGGATTCCTCGCTAGTTAAGTTGTCGAATTGCTTCTTGAATCCAAAAGAGGTAAGAAAGTGCGAGCATCCACGGAACTGCTCCAAGCATCGATGGCTGGAGCAGTGACACGAGAAGCACAATCCCCACAACTGCGAAGACGGTTCGAACCGATGGAACTTCTCGCCATGCCTTCTGCATCCGATGCGCGCCAAATCGCGATGCCAGCATCGTGACCAACAGGATAGCAATGACCAGAATCGCGAATTCTGGCTTCATCAATTGACGCGCGAGTTCGAAATAATTAAAAGGCACTCTATCCACGTGGATCGTTTCATAGGGCCGCCATACCGGCGGTCCGTCATCAAAAATGCCACTCGCTATCGCGGTAATAAATACGATGACCAGAAGCACGTAGGACCACCAGCGTCGCAGTAAAAATAGAAATACTAAAATCAATACGCCGTACTGGTCGTCACCCGACATCAGAGGAATAAGGAATGCGAGGATCGGCACCGCGCTCATCGAAAGGGCCCAACCAGGACCACTTTTTCCCCGCATGAGCGAAAAGAGCATCGTTGCGACGAAGATTCGAAAGGCCGTGAGCGCGATCTCAAATTGCTCAGAAAGGGCGTAGATATTCCCAAAGGGCGACATCCGCAGCGGAAGTGCCGACGTTACGATCAGCATGAGGGACGCGGCAACCGCAAATCCATTACGATCTCCTGTTTGTGCGTTTCGGTCGATGGCCATGAAGGCTCCGAAAGCACCAAGCGCCAGCAACGCGACCCAAAACCACCACAAGCCAATTCCAGACCACCGACTGAACACGGGGAATGCTTGGAGAGCAAAAAAAAGACTGAGGACAGCGTAAAGCGGCCCACGGGAGGACAACCCACTCTTTTCTTGAGAGAGAAGTACGAGAGAGACAAGAACCGCCAGCCAAACCAGCACGTACATCGCGACTCGGACGAGGTTCTGCTGACTGCCAACATCCAACCAGCGGTCCGGCGGCCCAGAACGCATCGAATTTCCGTCATTTCGAACGAGGGTCGGGTCCTCTGAGAATAAGTCCTTTAGATTGGAAGACGAAACGACCCCAACATTCGTATCCGAAACAACCTTTCCGTGACGATACACCCACAGTTTGCTGTACCGCGTTCCGTTTGGAGGTGGAAACTCGACAACTAACGTATCTTGTTTAACCTCTCGCGAAATCTTTGCGACGTCTTCCCAACGGTTAACTCGGGCCAAATAGGTGAGTTTGTCGTCGCCTCCAACATGATCGACAACCTCGACGACCGGATCGGCACAGGCGCACATGGCGAGGATCCCCTGGTCAACGCTCTCTCCCGAAATCGAAAGTGCTCGATCTGATATGCCGCCCCACATAGAATTAGGCAGAAAGAATTTGGCAAGCGACTCGTTGGCACGGTTCGTAAATTGGTGCGGCCCAGAGGGTTGGAATCGAAAATTCGTGCTGGAGACAGTAGGAAAACCATTCGTGGCGATCGAAACGAGTTGATTGATGCCGCTTCCATCCGTGGGTTCGGGCCATGTCACCCACAGCGGATGTGACACGGCTTCGGGTGAAACAACCGGTCCTGCCGCCCCCGGAGAGATGAAAAGGATGGCCCGATCGGCCCAAAGATTTCCGGTTGTCGCAAGAAGGCAGATCAGCAGCACAAAAAATCGTCTCAATCCAATACCTTCCTGGTAACATTTTAGACTCAGATGAGCATCTACGTGGGCCTCGATTGCGGTGGTTCCTCAAGCCGTGTTCTCGCAGTCGATGAAAGCGGCAAGATTCTTTTTCAAGGCCAGAGTGGAGCGGCTAACCTTGTCAGCACCCCCGAAGGCCGACTTCGTAAGAATCTCACCAATGCCACCAAGGGCTGCCCCGAGCCAGATTTTGTGTGCGGCTGTTTTGCGGGACTTATTAACGATAGTGTGAGAGAAAGGGGAATCGGAATCCTTCGCGATACGTTTCCACATTCAGAACATTTCCGCGCAGAGCCAGACTACACCGCCGCACTCTTCGCTTCGGATGAGGCTGATATTTGCGTCATTGCGGGAACCGGGTCGCTGATTTGTTCGCGTGAGAACGGAAAGATTGTGAAAAGCGGTGGACGAGGTTACATCTTGGGCGACGAAGGTTCGGGCTATAAATTCGGACGCGATGTGCTGTTGACTTACTTGCATGATCCGTCGTTGGTCAGCGACTCGGCCAAGCGGCTTATCGAAGAAGTCTTTGGCTCACTCGAAGAAACCACCATAATTACGGGGGTCTATAAGGCTCCGTCACCGGCAACCATCTTAGCGCGACTGGTTCGTGCTCTTGGTCACGATGCCTCCGAGGGACGGCCTTATGCGGTCGAGAGCGTTCGCAAGCACACCGGCCAACTCGGCGAAATTTTTGTTAAACATATTCAGGAGCACCATTCTTCAAGCCGAAATCTATCGGTTTCGTTGAGTGGTGGCGTATGGAAATCTGCGGGTTTATTTAAGGACACGTTTCGACAAGTGATTGAAACTTCCCTCCAGCGTGTGGAATTTGATATTCGACGTCTTACCAAGCCTCCACTTTATGGGGCCGTCGAATTGGCAAAGGAGATGAACGATGGGAACTGAATCAAGGAATCCACGCTCGTACGGGCTGGATAAGATGAATCCACGAGAAATCGTGCGACTTATGGACGAAGAAGAGTATCACGTATTGCGCGTGATGCAGAACGCTCAAGAATCGATCGCGGAGGCTATTGAGCATGTCGCGAAAGCCTATCGAAACGGCGGGCGTATTTTTTATGTGGGATCTGGAACCAGCGGTCGAATCGCGACCGCCGACGCGGCCGAAATGCCGCCGACCTTTGGCATTGAGCCGGACCGCTTTATTGCCATCGTTTCGGGCGGGGCTGCGGCCAATGCAGCCGCCGTCGAAGATGCCGAAGACGATCCTACCGCCTCAATTCAACTTCTGAACCGAATGGGCGTCGGACCCAACGATGTCGTGATTGGTCTAGCCGCGAGCGGCACAACTCCTTTTGTCGTCTCAGCGATTCGCCATGCGAAGCAAAAGGGTTCGTGGACGTGCGGAATCTCGAATAATAAGAACACTTCGATTTTGGAGGAAGCCGATCTGGGCATCCTTTTGGATACTGGCCCCGAAGTCTTGACGGGTTCGACTCGACTCAAAGCCGGGACTTCGCAAAAACTGGCCCTCAATCGAATTTCGACGGGGGCGATGGTGCTCAACGGCAAAGTCATCGAAAACCTGATGGTCGATGTGAAGGCGAAGAATAAGAAGCTGCGCGATCGATGTGTTCGCATCCTTTGCGAACTGTCGAATGCGACGAAAGACGAAGCCCGCGAACAACTTGAGAAATGCGATTACAATATCCGTACCGCACTCGAAGCGCTTGAACGCGTTCAGGTTTAAGCACTGACTTTTTGTTAGGCTTCTGACTTCATCAGAAGCCTAAACGTGTTCAGGCGTCGCTAGAAACTACCCTGTCTATTCGCATTTCTGAAGTCGCGATAATGCAACCCAATGACGACATATAGAATTGGGAAAGTAAAGAGGACTCCCACCAGACATGCACAAACACCAAGTCCGCCAAGAAATGTCGCTACCAAGTAGAGTCCAGCCATAGGAAGGAAGAACGGCTTGAGATATTCAGAGGATTTGGCGAAATTGGCTCCAACCGAAAGCCCCTCAGTCGCCGCAATAATCGGGACAAAGGCAAAAAAGCCAGCGACCAAGAAGAACGGAAGGCAACAGAGATACATGCCGATCGTTTGAACGACATAGAGCAAAATGCAGCTCACAAAGGTCGTCCCGAAATTATTAAAGCCTTTAAAAAGCGTGTTGAAACTCGTCGTGCCAGTATCGGCTTCTTCGATCGCGCATAGCGATATTCCTGTGAACATCATGTAAAACAGGGCACCTGGAAGGATGTTTGTGGCCATCGAAATTGGCATCGAGCGGCCCAAACTTGCCAAAATTTGATCGGGAGGGATATTTTGTGCTCCCAAAGGTGATCCGTAAGAAATGTAGTTCGCCAATAGCGAAAACGGAATTGTGATCGCGTAAAAAACGATCAGAACCACAAACGCACCAAGAACATACACTCCAGCATTCCGGGTGATCATCTTAAACGCAATGCTGATGTAGTCGAAGTAAATGCCTGGAGTCCGATAAGGCATTCCACCACCCAAATTATGATTATTTCCGCGTGGGTACTGGGCGTAGTTCGGGGGAGGCGTTTCCATTTTCGAAATATCTTACTCTTTCTCGGTTGGTTTTGCTATTTTTGGCGACTCGGCACCCAAGCTGTCGTCCGACCGCCGATCTGTTCACGAACAATCGGTTGCCCTTCGATCATTTCATCGCCTTTGCCACCACCCCACCGGTAGTGGAAGAGCCATGATTCTGGAAATTGCTCCTTGTCCGCGCCAACATTGACCGCATGATCAAGCACCACTCGAATGGCCTCTCTCAGCTTAGAGGTCTCGTCGGACGTTAAAGAATTACCCAATCGCGAAGGTCGAATCCCGGCGACATAGAGCACCTCATCGGCGATCCAGTTACCGACCCCAGCAAAGATGGCTTGATCGAGAAGGATCGCTTTGATCGGCGCGGCCTTTTTCGAAATGCGTTTATGAATCTCTTCCGCAGTGGGCAAATCAAGATACATGTCTCGACTAAGTTTGGAGATCGCCGCATCTTTTTCAGGAGATTCGCAAAGCCAAATGCGAGAGAGTCGGCGGCCATCGGTCAGGACGACTTGGCTTCCATCCTCAGCCTTCAGTCGCATCTTGAGAAACTTGGGGCGTCCTTCTTTGTCTTCCAAGGGAGCGTTTCCGTGCTCACGGAGGCGAATCGTGGGCGCTCCCATCTCACGCAGCCAACCCGCCATGCCCAGGTGCGCAAATAGCCATGGCTTTTCGTCGAGTTCGAGCCAGAAGTACTTCCCTCTTCGTCCGGCGGCGGTCACGGTCCGCCCGACAAGAGCGGCTTGGATTAAGTCGGGAGAGATGCCTTTCAGAACGATTTCGTCGGGAGCAATCTCAGCTTCCACAATCTTCTTGCCGACAAGCGTTCGTTCGAGAGTACGGCGGACGGTTTCGACTTCTGGGAGTTCAGGCACAAAATCAATTTTAGCTGATTCGATGACTTAGGCCTTGTCAATCGAAGAAACCCATTGAAAACTCAAAACGTCGGATTGATCATGGGGTTTATGGTTCATCTTTTCGCTTTAGCACTTTCAAGTAGTCAAGTTTCCCACGCCCATTCTCAAGACTTGCCGAACCCGACGAATATCAGCGGCGATTTTCAAATTCATTGCAAGCATTCGCGCAAGGTGATTCTCTCCGAAAAGGATGTCAAACTCGCCAGGAATGCTACCGCTGGCCAACCAATGGCTTTTGACAAATTCGTTGGCTTTGAAGAAACCATCTACATCGCGAGAAGCGGCTCACATATCCTCTCTCGAAGTGACCGACGCGAGACGCAGAACTCATATCGAGCGCAGGTATTCCGTGACTCAAAGACTTTCGATTCTTCAGTTCGAATTTTGAGGAACGAGTCCGCTTTTGAATTTGAACGAAGAGCTCTCGAAACCTTTGGCGCTCATCAACGAAGTGAAACGTCGATTCAAGTACGAAAAATCCCCAGTGAAGCCGCCTTCAGGAATCTACCTCCCCTGCCTATTTCCATAGACAACGAAAAAATGTTCGATGTCGCAGATACCCGTTTTGAGCAGTTTCGCAATAAGATGAAAATTGGGAAGGAATGGATCGCCTGCGGGGTTCCCTTTGAATCTCGGCAAAAAATGCTCCCATGGTCCCCAACTCCTGGCTTTGTCAGTGAATTTGCTCGTAAAGATATTTTCTCGCCTCGAAAAGCAGTTTTCTATAACCCTAGTCATCCCGTTTGCGAAATCATCTACGATCGCTGGAAACAAACCCAACTCGGCTTCTTGCCCACCAAAATTACGGTGATCGACCACGAGTTGGGAGAGGAAGAAAATATAGACCCTTTAATTGATCGAAAGGTCGTCGCCAGAGATGTCTATGAAGACATCAAGTACTCAGTCCTTAAACCGAAAAGAGATATTGAGTCAGTGAGCGATTTTCTGGTTGATGGAATGTTCGTCAATGACGAGTTCACGAATCCGGGCCAGTTTTATTCCCTGAAGAAATCCGAATGGGCTTATGGCAATCCTTTTGTCGATCCTGACAAATCTTCCGCCAAAATAAAGGAATGACGCTCTACGACGGTGGACATTCGGAGTACACCAGCGGAACGCTCGACTTCAGCGACCTGAATCCGGACCCGTTTGCCCAACTCGACGAATGGTTAAAGCACGCTGAAAAATCAAACGTCATTGAGCCGATGGCGATGACCCTCGCCACAAGCACGCCCGACGGCGTTCCTTCCGCCCGAGTCGTTTTGCTGCGGGGTCTCGATCACGGCCTCATTTTCTACACGAATTATCACAGTCGAAAAGGCACAGAACTGAGCGAAAACGACCATGCTGCGATCTGCTTTTGGTGGGGCATCCTTGAGAGGCAAATTCGGATCGAGGGTCGAGTCGAGCGAGTGAGTGATGAGGAATCTGATCAATATTTCGCCTCACGTCCTCACGATAGCCAAGCGGCGTCATCAACCAGTCCGCAAAGTCAAATCATCCCTAACCGAGAAGTCTTGGAAAGCGCGATGCAAGCGCTTCTCGAGCAAGACCAAATTGAGAGGCCGGATCACTGGGGTGGTTTTCGTTTGATTCCCCACTATTTCGAGTTCTGGCAAGGACGGAAGGCGCGACTGCATGATCGCTTCGCCTACGTGCGACAAGGCGACGGCTGGAATATCCATCGACTCGCACCCTGATTACCAAGCACCAATTTTGGCTTTGAAAATCGACCAGAGAATCATCGTCACGAATCCGCCGATTCCGAAGAACATGCAAAGATCGGCTTTGGGATCCTTAAGCGCACGAGCCCGGACAGCATCAAATACGTTCCAACCGGTGATCCATAAGGGCCAAAAGCTGTAGAAGAACGACGCGACGGCAGCGATACCAAGCCAGATGAGAATGCCCCACAACTTGGTTTTTCGTGGAACCCCCGTCACCACCGTGGCCCGCGGATACTGCACAAATTCCTGAGACGGAGCGGCGATCTGACTGACAATTCCGAGTTCTCCGAACTGAGCCGCGGGCGCGGTACGGTTTGCAAGATGGTCGGTTACTTCGCTGGCAGGAAGCACTCGGCCCTCGGTGACCCACTCCTTCATCGTCGCAAGGTCTACGGGGCCATATGAATTTCCATCAAGTCCACGAACGGAATACTGCATCAATCGATCAAATGAGTATGCGTGGTTATCTTAAAGATTGTCCAGAGTCCAACCAATACAAACGTGGCAATCGAGATGCCCAAGCAAAGGGGCGCTTTGGGGTCCTTGTTCGTAAAGGCACGAATGCCATAGAAAAGCGTGTAAGTCGCCGTGATCATTCCGGCGGCATAAAACAGGATCGATAAGACGACTGCGATACCGGCTCTGACGAGGATATGACTCAATTCCGATTGCTGACTCGTCCCAAAAGTCGTTCTTGGATAGGTCGCCGCAGGAGGAGGAGCCGAGGCGTAAGGATTGCTCGCGGTGATCCCCAACTCGGGCATCTGCGACGCCATCAGTCGTTGATTGGTGACGTGATTGATGATCTGTGAAGTTGGAAAAACCCGCCCTTCGGTTGCCCATTGCTTGAGAGTCGGCAAATCGACTGGACCATAAGTATTACCATCGGACCCCTGTACTGAATACTGCATCGGAATCTAAACATTATTCGCAAAATCGGGACCAAATTGATACTTTATGAACCCAATTTTTTCTATCGATGCTTCTCGCCCAAAAAACTGCGGAGAACGCTTTCGATCCACGTTCCCATCAGAAATGGAATCGCAATGACTCCCAAAAGACTTGCCAGCGCAACACCGAACGCGAGCCCGGCCATTGGACGTTGGGCCTTTGCGCCGTTCCAAGCTCTGACCAACGCAAAAATGCTGAAGATAATGGCAAACCAACCCAACGCGAGTGACATCACGAGACCCAGGACACTCATGGCAAAAATAAATCGGAAGTCTTCGACATGTTCAGGAGTGTCGCCCGGCTTGGCGTGGATCATCCCCGCCGCCATCGCCGCATTTTGACGATGAAACGTTTGGACAAAGAAGCCGTCGAGTTCAGGCATGTTGCTGGCCTGCAGGAGCATTCCGTTGCCCAGATTGCGAACCTTCGTTTCATGCGATACTCTTCCCTGCTTGACCCACTCCTGAAGGGTGGTCAGATCAACCGGGCCGTACTCCCGCCCATCGGATGCCTTAACCATGTATTGGTGAACGCTCATAACCCCAAAACATCGTTTTACCTTGCCGGAATCGCGTGACTGCCGTTCCTGGCCCAGAAAGTAAGAGTCTTGAAGGCTTACTTGCCGCCCGTTGTCGAGATGCCCTGAATAAACGTTTTCTGCGCAAAGAAGAACAGTACGACAATCGGAATCGTGAACATCACCGACGCCGCCATGAGTTGCATCCAATTCACGTAATAGCTGCTCAAGAACTGCTGCAAGCCATACGCGAGCGTGTATTTGCTGGGATCACTAAGGTACAGCAACGGGCCCATAAAGTCGTTCCACGCCCCGAGGAACGCGAACAGCGCACACGTCGCCAGCGCAGGCTTGCTCAAAGGCAAGATCAACCGAGTAAAGATCGTCCACTCATTGGCGCCATCGACCTTCGCCGACTCAGCAAATTCAAGCGGAAGCGTCTTAAAGAATTGAGTGAGCAGAAAGATGAAGAACGGAGCGCCAAAGAAGGCGGGCACCACCAGGGGTAGATATGTTCCGTACCAACCCAGCGACCGGAACATGGAGAAGACGGGAATCATCGTCACCTGTCCCGGAAGGGCCATCGTCGCCATCATGAGCCCAAACCAAAAGTTCGAGAACTTAAACTTCAATCGGCCAAAGCCATACGCCACGATCGCACTACTGACCACGCTCGCGATCACCGTAATCAAACACAGCAGCAGCGTGTTGCGCAGATAGACAAAGAACGGCATCGTTTCGAGCGAGTCAGGATAGTTGTTCCAAACGGCAGGATGAGGAATCATGCCCGTCAAACTGAACGGCTGAGTCGCCGTTCCGCTCGTCATATAAACCTGCTTGTCATCTTTGAGCGATGTGCTGACCATCCACAGCAGGGGCATCAGCGGGGGAATGCTTAGGATCAGCAGCGTGGCATAGACGAGCACACGCTGATAGCGTGGCAGCTTGGGTCCGTTTTCAGTCGTCAAAACCCAGCTCCTTACGTTTCTTCAACTCCGTGTCAAGGTTCGTCTCCAGGTCCTTCAACGCTTTTTCTGGCGATGCCGATCCTCGGAGGGCCTGATCCTCGGCGCGACCGATCTGGTCGAGATAATATTGGAGATAGCCAACCGATGGCTTCGCGACGCAGTTTGGGCTGCTCAAAATTTCGATGAATGTTTTGAACTGCGGATTGTCGTGAAGAAAGCCTTGGTAGATCGGTGAGTTGGCGACATCGGGCGAAAGCGGCACCCAACCTCCCCATTTATAAAACTCGGCGGCGCGTTCGGGGTGGGTCAATCCACTCCAAAACTTCACGAATTCAAACGCTCCCTTCTTGTGCCGTGACGAAGCCGGAATGATCATGAAGTTGCCTCCCAGCAGACCGACGTCTTTCTTTCCTCCTGCCGGTGGAATGAGGGGCCAGATTCGGTAATCCATGTTTGGGTTTGCCCGATGGATCTCGTCAACGCGCCACTGCCCGTCGTATGTAATCGAAACTGCACCCGGAATAAACGGCCAAGCGCCGGTGCTTGATCCGGTGTTCTGTGACGACCAGAAGCGCGACGCATTCTCAAAACCGACGGTCTTCCGCTGCTTGACCAACGCCGTCAGCGCGGCCACGTTCTCCGGCGTATCCATCGTCAGCTTTTGAGTTTTCGGATCATAAAAGCCGCCGTTCCATGCTAGGGATTGCGTGGCAATGTCATTGACGTTAAAGCCAAGGCGAAGGATGTTGCCTTTGGCATCGCGCTTCGTCAGTTTTTCGCCGAGCGCGATGAGTTCGTCGAAGGTCTTCGGCGGTTTGTCAGGGTCAGCGCCAATCTCGCGAAGGTGTTCGCAATTCACGTAATAGCCCATCAAGTCCGCGCCGATGGTAATTCCGTACGTCTTTCCGCGATATTGCCCGCTCTCCCGAATCGCGGGATAGGGGACACGGTGGAAGTAATCTCTTTCCTCCGGAGTCATGAGGGTTTCAAGGTCGGTCAACAATCCACCCGAGGCAATCGAAGGAATTGAGTCGCTCGACATCGACATGACGTCGGGCGGGTCGCCGCCAATCGTCGAAAGCATGAATTTGGTTTCGCTTCCTTGTCCCGTCACGAACATGGGAACCACTTCGTACTCGGTCTGCGACTCATTAAAACGATCCACGATTCGGCGAACGACTTTTTCCCAATAGCCGCCCCATCGGTGCCAGAAGATAACCTTGGTGCGCCCAGGGATCGTCTTGCCTGGCATCTTGGCGGTGGCCAGTTGGTAACCAAGGACCACGGCCACACACGCGCCAAAGAGGCCAGTCACGACTTTCTTCACATCAGTGGCCATAGTGAACCCACCGTCTCTGAGATCTAAAGATAATCGTGGTGAGAACGACGACGATCACAAAGAGCACCCACGCCATCGCGCTGCCGTAGCCCATATCGAGGTACTTCCAGCTACGCTGGAACATATAGAGTGCGTAAAAGAGTGTGCTGTCTTCGGGGCCACCCGACCCTTTCGAGATCATAAACGCTTGGGTGAAATATTGGAACGTGTTGATTACACCCATCACCAGGTTAAAGAAGATGACTGGCGTGAGCATGGGCAAGGTGATCATCTTCGCTTTTTGGAACGAACTGGCGCCGTCCAGCGTCGCCGCTTCATATAAGTACTGCGGGATGTCTTTGAGGCCTGCAAGATAGATCACCATCGAGCCGCCTGCTCCCCAAATCGCCATCAAGACCAAGGTCCAAGGCGTCCAAACGGGATCCGACAGCCATGC
>JBEHXE010000003.1:0-295776 GCA_048498855.1 Armatimonadota bacterium
CGGATACTGAACCGTTTGTGTCGAGGTCCACTCCTTATTGAGGTTTCGGTCGAGTTTAGAAACCTTGGCATCCGCGACAACATAGCATGTTCCGTCCGGTAATACGGTGATGGCCGATGCTTCATTGCCAAATTTCTTGTCATAGAGGATAGAGCCATCTCGACCACTGTACACCCGAAGTTGTCCAGCTGTGCTCAAGGCGTACACGTTGACACCGTCGCTAGAGAGGTTCCAGTATCCGGACGCGGATTTGTTCCAAGCTACTGAGAAACTTGTGCCTTGGGCCATCACAAGGCTTGCGGTAAGGGTTGCAAGCATCATTCTCCCGAAGCCCACCGCACTTCTGAGAGAAAGAGGTTGCGAAGGCTAGTGCTATCTGCACTCGTGTCAATTGGAGCGTCTCCGACAAAACCAACCTTGCCGCCGGTTGATGGCTGATAGACGAACCCTGTGGTAAAGCCTCCGTCGTCTTGGTTGGTGAGAAGCGTTGCGCTGGCGCTAACCGGTTTCACTCCTTGTCCCTCGACGTTCTGTCCGAAGAGCGATGCCCCCAGTGGGAACCCGGTAACGCTTCCTGTTACGATTTGAGCGGTTCGGAAAGGCGTAGATCCACTTGATTCACTGATTCCCGCAACCCAGCTGCCGATGGCGCTCACATTGCCGTTATTCTTATCCCCAGTTGCCAGGAGCCTTATCGCATACCGGATGAGGACGACGCCTCCACCTGCATTTAAGAAAGATTTGATGGTGGGAACGTCTGATGGACTCACCGTTGAAGATGACGAAATGACGAGAACGTCGGTCGAGAAGGTAGCAGGCAATCCGAGAGAAACCTGAACTGGTTGAGTGGATAGAGTTTGGAGCGCATCCACCACTTGGCTGAATCCCGACACCGCAGTATCTCCAAGAACCAAAATGCGCTTAGATCCCTTTTGGACCGAAACCGTTACCGTTGCATTAACCGCCGATCCATCAGTTCCGCGCCCACTGATCTTGTAGGTCGTTGGCACCGTCGGTTTGTCAACGAACGATCCATTCACATTGGAGCTATCCACGGGAAAGGAAGCCGAAATAATGGAAGTGACATTGCTGGAGGACCAGCTTATCGTTGAAGCTTGCCCGTACCCGACGGACGGATTTGAGACGTGAATGGAGATTGAAGGCGTTGCGCTGGTGTCTCCACTCCCGCCACAGCCCGCAAGACAGAGGGCAATGAACGGTAATGGTAAGAGAATCGATTTCATAAGGAGTATCCCCCTTTTCAAAGGAGTACCTTACTTTAACCGAAATGCACTTATAATAGCAGCATATTTTGATTGCATTTTCAGGTTGTGGCAAACAAAAAACCTGTTGCATCCCTCAATACGAAAGAGTACGACGTGCTACTAACGGTACTTCGAGAGGCACGATTGAGCAGAGGGGTGAGTCAGAGGAAGCTTGCTTCGCTTTTGGGACAAAGTTCGACCTATGTTTTGAGAATTGAGCAAAAAGAACGGAGAATTGACGTTGCTGAATTTGTTCTCCTCGCTACGGCTCTTGGCCTTGATCCTGTGGAGCTATTTACTTCTTATGTTGCCCGGCTGAAGTGAGGTAGTTGGTTGTGGGCCGACTGATTCAAGTAAGGAATGAATAAGGGAGAGAGAATCAGGAGCAGTGAGTTTTCAACTAAATTCACCTAGGTTCAAATACTCGGGGCTTTGCTTGCCTTTGGTTTCGTCAAAACAACGTGCTTTCGAGCTTTGGGAGATCGTATTCGACAAGTCTTACGTGATAGAGGCTTGTTGCCTTGCAACATTACAGACTCACTCCTCGCAGGCATTTAGCTGCTTCGGGAGCTACCCGGGCGCGCAGGGCCACTAACACCGACTCAGGGTCTTTTACGAGATGCACTGGACCGTGTTCTCGGCTTATCATTCCAAGGCTCGCCAAGAACTGGTGAGCCTTCTTCACGTCTCGGCCAGTTAGTGCTTCAATTCTGGTCTTTGCGCTTGGAACGCAACTTTTGAACTTTGTATCCACCTGATCCGCTTGGGTCGAAAATGATGCGGCTATTATTCTCTTTGGCAAAGGCTTCAAGCTGCTTTCGCAAATCTTCTGGAAGTTCCGGCGCACCTGACTTCGATTTGGTTGGCTTAGCTCGTCCCAATGTTTTCAGCTCGCGAATTGCAGCCTTCACTTCCGATTCGTCTGTGAGGAGTTTCCCTTCACGGTAGATTGCGTTCGTCGCCGGGATACTGATGAACAAGAGTCCCTTGCCCTGGATTACTGAAGCCTCAGTACCTTCGATATCCACCCGAGTGGTTCCGGCCTTTATGGAAAGTTTTGAATGCTTCTTTGCACCTTTCCTGAGAAGGACAAGATCGTTATTCGAGATACCGCTGAAATTTGAAACACCGCGAGCCATTGTGTTTAATCTAGCACTTGGAATGTGGTTCTGTACAGGTTTGCAGCTCAAGGTGAGAAACACTCCGATCAAAAATAACCAGTTTTGAGCCCGTTTGGTACGATCTTTGCTTTCTTTTGACTTCGTGCCTAGTCATACGTCATGCGTTCGTGCCTTCATCAAGCGGGGGACCCTATTGAGCTTAGTCCTGCTCATGGTACTTGTGGCGGTCGGCGTCGCGTTCCAAGGCGGTGGAAATCCCACTATTCAACCCGGAGGAACCTCTAGCTTCCCTCGCACGGGCTATGACAATCCATCTTATGCCCTGACATGGGATATCAAGAACGGGTCGGGGGTCATTGTTGCACAAGACGATACGCCGAATGGATGGAACCTTGATGTCGTCAATGACAACCTCGTTGTAACTGCACCTTCAAATGCAGTGATTGGCACGAACTACGAAGTTCGCTTCTCAGGTGTCATGCAGGAAATAGGCGGTGCTCACATCAGGACAGCGCGAACATCAAAATCAAAAGCTGATCAACTCAAACCTCGTGCTTGGGGTGGTGCTCCAGCGAAACCTGGAGAAAAGAACCTAACCAACCCAATCGCCCGGACAAAGGCGCATCCAGATGACATCATCATCATTCCGGTATCGAAGAGTGCGTACTTTGATGTTGTGTCGGCAAATGTTGCTCCCAACGCACCATCCAACCTCAGTGCTACAGCGGTTGCGAGCAACAGAATTAACATTGCTTGGACGGATAATTCAACTAATGAAGGCGGTTTCAAGATATACCGTCTCGCTCCTGGTGGTTCGTGGACCAATATTGCCACGACAGCTTCAAATGTTACGAGCTATTCTGACATTCCGTTGCTTCCCTCGACGACCTATAGTTACAAGGTAACAGCATTCAATAGCTACGGTGAATCGAGCGCGTCCAATACAGGCACGCAGACGACTTTCGCTTCCACAACCCTTCCCGCTGGATATGCTGGAAATGACTTTTACATCATTGATCCCGACAACTGCTCAATCGCTCATACCAATCATAGTGGCGCGAAAGTACGGGTAACCGCCCCTGACGGTGCTACCGGGCTCTTAACGCTAACTGCAACTGGCGATAGTACACCGTTTACCATTGCTGCTGGCAGTTCGACGTTACTTTCGCTGTCTGACTCTCACCGCCTTTATCAGAATGATGAGGTCAATAACGATTCCTACAGACTGACAACAGATAACGCGGTCACAGTTGAAGTTCTTGACTACGACCAGTATGTGTCCGAATCGTGGGCGGTCTTGCCAAATACCATTTTAGGCACGGAATACGTCACTTCGAACTACGTTGGAAGTGGTGGCTACATGAGTCAGTTCGCCATCGTCGCGACTACCGACAACACGGTCGTAACCATTACCCCCTCGGTCCTGTGTGGCGCGAATCGCACGGCCCATGTGCCGTTCGCCGTTACTCTCAACCGGGGTCAGGCATACCAGTTGAAATCCACACAGTGGGATCTCACGGGAACTCAGATTACGTCAACCCAGCCAATCGGTCTCGTTAGTGGAGCACAGGGCGCACGAGTGCCGGTCGAATATGGTTACGGTAATCCGCTAGAAGAGCAACTGTTGCCCTTTAACCTATGGCAAACCGAGTATGTTGGCATTCCCTTTGCGCACCACCCCCACGCTCGCTTCCGGCTGACCGCCGCCCGCAATCGAACACATATAAGCGTGTACTACGGGGACACCGACACAACGTCCACATACACCCTTGATGCAGGACAGATGCAGGAGATTGAGACAACCTCTCCCATTCTCGTCAATGCTGACAAGCCATTCCAAGGCATGCAACTCTCGAATGGCGAATCCTACGACTACAACTTCAACGACCCGACCACAGTCGGCGATCCGATGATGGTTTCAATGCCGTCAACTTTTTCGCCTAACAATTTGCGGTCAAACTGGCTGACCAATGCCATCATTCCAGTCGCCTCGGACGGCTTTGACTACCACTACGTCACCCTGATCTCCGAAACTCATGCCATGACAACGATGTACCTCAACGGTAACGTTATCAATGGCTGGCAGGGCATTGGTAACACCAGGTTCCAATATGTCCGAATTCCATTGAGCCCAGGTAACAACGTTATTAACGGCATCTACCAAGGAGGAGCGGTGGGAGTCAACTTACCTGCGCATTTCGTGGCTTACACGAGCCAGTTTACGGAGTCGGACGCGACAGGAAGTATCGTCGGCGGGCTTACATATGCCAATGACTACGTAAATGTACACCCTGACAATCCGACAAACCTTACGGCAGTTCCGGTTTCGGCGAGTGCCATTGATCTGGCCTGGACGGGAGATTCGAACGCATATGGCTACCGAATCGAGCGCAAGACCGACACGACGAACTGGGTTCAGGTCCACGACAATGCCGACGCCGCCACGACCTACCACGACACTGGTCTGCACCACAAGACGAAGTACTATTACCGGGTCATTGCCTACGCAGACGAAGACTCGAATTACTCGAATACGGCAAACGCCACGACACTCAACGAAATACCTGTCGCTCCGACGGGCCTCAATGCGGTCGCACAAGACGACTCTCATATCCAACTTACCTGGATCGATAACTCGGACAATGAAAACAACTTTGTCATCCAGCGCAGTCAAGGTGACAACCAGCACTTCGCCGATGTTAAGACCGCTGACCCGAACACAACGACCTGGACAGACACTAATCTCACCAAGAAAACGATCTACTACTATCGCGTCAAATCGGTAAATGAAATTGGGCCTTCTGTGTGGAGTAACGAGGCACATGACACGACCAAGGACACCAAGCCAAATGATCCAACAGGATTGGTTGCAAACGCTCTTTCCTACAATCATGTTCACCTCACCTGGAACGATAATTCGAACAATGAAGACTATTTCCGAATCGAGCGACAAAACGCACAGGGAGGATGGGATGTCATTGGAACGTCACCTGCAGATACCACTCAATTTGATGACTACCGTGTCATTGGAAACTCAAGCTACATCTACCAAGTCTTTGCGGTAAACAATGGTGGAGATTCACTCCACCCTGCTGGTCCGGCTACGGCTAATACTCCTGCGCCCCCAATTCCGAATGCTCCATCGAGTGTGCAAGCACAAGGACTCTCTCAAACCCAAATGCTTGTTACGTGGACTGACAATTCGGATTGCGAAGACCAGTTCATTATTCAGAGAAGTCCGAATGGCTCTACAGATTGGGCAGAGGTCGGGACTACGACGGCAAATGTAACGACGTTCACTGACTCTAGTCTTGCAGCCTCGACAACCTATTGGTATCGCGTGCGGGCGATGAATACGACGGGTTATTCAACTTGGTCCGCACCAGGTAATGGCACGACTCTGGACGATAGCGCGGTGGTAGGACCAAGTGGTAAGCCGCTCGTGTTCTATGCCGTCCCGTCAGGTGCAACCTCGAATAATCTTTACTGGACGCCAAGTTCAGGTTCTACTTCGTATAACGTCTATCGGCGTACATCTGCAAGTGGAACCCCTACACTCATCGGCTCAAAAACGCCGGACTTTTCGAACCAGAGAATCCAAACATTCATTGATCCCAGTGCGTCGACCGGAACCGCGTACTACTACACCGTTCGAGCGGTGAATAGTCTTGGTGAGAGCGGCGATTCTGACATGGATGTGGCTTCGGCGTCGAGTTCTGCCATGCCGCTCAATGGCTCATTGAGTCAGATCATTTCTTGGGCGGAAGGCCATAGCATTGGCGGTCTCGAATTGCCGGCAATTGGACAAGGAAACGCCTTGATACTCATGCCCGACGGAACGGTTGTCGATACGCGAGATGGTTCGCAATCATACGATCCAAATAATGCTCGGCTCCAGTTTTCAGATAACACGGGTACGAGCGACGGAAACTTCATTTTCCAACAACAAGGCGGAAATGTTCGACATGAACAAGGCGGCGGTCAGTTCACACTGATCTCCTCAACGGATGCCTCTTACGTCAATACAACGTTGGATTTGCCTGTAGCCTCGTATTTTTCACCCAACTTTAACAACCTGCCAGACCCTCATTACAATGCCAACGCAGGGACGAAGGTTAATTACGTCCCCAACTTTGCTGGAACGAAGTACCTAATCAATTCGCACGCCCTCACCGAAGCAGAAAACATCTATGTTGGTTTCTTCTCCTTCAACGATGTGCCGATTATCGGCAACACTTTTGACTGGGCCACTTTGAGGGATAATCCCCAGCCCAACGTTGAATTTGGCTTTGGTATGAACCACTTTGGCGACTTTCCCGGTTTCCAGTTCCGGTACGCACCATTCGTTCGCTCGGCTATGAGTAGTAACGCAGACCATCGCTACTACCTAGAACTTGGGGCAGTATTCCAAGCGCGATACGCGGCAGAACAGGGAGCTTCTATCCGTGCCGACGTCGGTGCATGGGGGCTTGACCTCAACGAAGTTAACCTCAATGCTCAAATATTTGATGACCACTGGGCGATTGGTGAGGTTCGAGGAAATACCGGAACCGTAGGTCGAAAGCTCATTACCGTGTTTCATCAGCCGCATATTGGTCCGCTTCCCAATCCGCATAACCGTGCAAAGCTTGGATTTGGTCTCGATCAAACCTACATGGGCCCCCGTGGTAACGCCGCACCCCCAGGTAATGATTGGGTGGCAGAAAACACCTCTAATGGTATTCCGCTCTATTTTAAGCGTGGTCACTACATGAGCGGTTCGACGGCGGCACTCATAATTCCAGAGCAAGGGTTCAGCCAAACTGATCCTTCAACATCATTGAACGGATTTGGGACTTGGTACATGCACCGAACCAACAAATGTGCCCTGACATCTTTACTGGGGGTTGCGCCACTCGTTACAATAAACAACAATTAGTCTCATGCTTCCTGTTCTTGTAGCTCTCGTTGTCGGTCAAAGTTCATCGACTTTCCGTTACTATGAGAACGGACGCATGTGGTGGGTCCGGCTCTCGCATGGAACGATGCAATCCCAGTCTTATAAGACTGGGATTGATACCGATCCAGGAGGATCAATTACCACTTCGGTTTACTCTGCAAAAATTAGAGCGAACGGTCAAAGTCAGCGGGTTGAGTTTACGTTTAGCTCAGGCCAAAAAGCGTTCATTGACCGTCAACCAGATCCCGCCAATGGTGGTGGAACGATAAGTAGCGACCAAGCAGGCAGTTACTTTTTCGACATCGCCATGTCTCCCAGGCACGAGTATTCGACCAAGGTATATCGTGTGTCCGGTCAAAAAGTCGCCTTTATTGGCGGGGTTCCAGGTCGGGCACTTGATGTCATTGATGGCCGGATTGTATCGGCCATCACTAAAGACAAAATAGATTTCTTCACTCTAGGTAATCCGCCAAAACGGGATGAGGCCACGGGTTCAGCTAGAGAAATTCGGCGCATCTACGAGAAGCGAGCCTTACTCTCAAAGTCAGATATCTATCGAAATAGCCAGCCAGACGGCTTGCCGCTCAATATGGGTCAGCAGCCAACGTGGCTTAGTATTGCGCCGGGTGGGAAATACTGGTTTGAAGCCGGTTACCGAACCTATGTTCTTGAGGGGAAGCACGACACTACAGCGTATTTTGGAGGTGATGTTATCCTCTCCGCCCGAGGTGTTGAGTGGCAATGGAAATACCACGCAATTGGTTTGCGCGGAGCATTCTTTATTAACAACCATACGCTTCGATTCTTTAGGTCAACGCCTTTTACCATGGGAACAAAAACCTTACGCCCTTACAGCCCCGGCATTTATGACTTAAATCTCGAGACGAGACAGTGTAGCAAAGTTACTGTGAGTCCACTGGACATGACAAAATTGCTCAAGCTTTCCGCGACCATGTATCCTTAGAGTTTCTTCGGGTGTTTCTGTACGACGGATTAGCCCTGAAACTAAGCCCATAGCGACGACCGAACACTACAACAGCCTAGACCTCACTTAGAGATGAGAGGCCTTCGCCCCCGCAGCTTTTAAGAAACGTCTCACGACAAACAAACTAAAGGAGGAAGTAGACTGGTCAGATATTTGGGACTGGCCACAAAACCTAGAATGGGATTAAGACGAATCAGCCATTTGCCAACTGCACAAGTCGTTTGGCAACCTCGTCAATCGTTCTCCTCATCTGGCTCGAAATGACTGTTTCGCGACTTCTAATCTGCAAAAGCATGGACCGCCCCTCCGGAGAGATAATTCTTTCGATTTCCGTCCACTGTCCTTCGAGCATTGTATAGGGACGCGCCCGTACCTTTGAGAAAATCCGTTGCGATGCTTCTAGGTGACGAATTCCATCCAGCAAATGGCGCTTCTTGTCTCTTAAGCGCAGGATCAGTGCCCCGTGTAGCCGTTCAATTTCTGCAAGGTTGCCAGCAGTTAGGCGCAATTTGTCTGCCTCATGCTTTGTACCAAGAGTGTCATCAATGTCGGAGAACTTCAAGCGGAATTTATCCATGACTTCGGACGTCATATCGAGACAATGCTCAAGCTGGTTCGACTGGAGCCTCGGCCAGCACCGGGCAAGGACGCCCCCGACATAGAAATTGAGGTTTCCTTCCGAGGCGTCTTGGGACTCTTTTACCAAATCATCAATCATTCGAAGTGGCATCGCAATGGCTCCGGCGGTCATTGCAAACCTCCGTAGAATCCCTGCAATTTCGAAAGACTCGAGGTACTCCTTGGATTTCCTCAGAAGCTCTCTCATTGGCTCTTCCAACGCCTTGGCTTCATCAAAGCACCATTGCTCGCTATAGAGGCTCAAGACTTCCCGCAAAAGTAAAAGGAGAAGTTTGGGATTCACAGAAGGAGCAGGAGACCATCTCAGTATAGGAAGAATCGATCGCTGAAGCGTGTCAAAAATGAGTTCATTGTCGTATCGGTGGCGGGCGTACAGCATTGAGAAATAGCCGCACTCAAGTATCGATTGTGCGGAACTGGGTAAGTAATTGGTAGCGATGAAACATGCGAGTCTACTACACCCATATGCTGACCCGTTGTCCCACTCTGTCGAATGTGACTTTGCTGTAAGTAACAATTGACCGGGCCATAGCGCGTCTTTAGGTTCAAACCGTTCTTTCTTTAGTGCAGCCTTGCGAGCCTCGCGAAGATTGACGTTAAAACCAGCCTCAAGAGGAACTGCATTCGTGAAAACACTGTTCGAGCTATCGTCGTCTAAGTGATGCCAGTGCGCCGAAATAGTGTTTCCTTGGACGACACACTTCTTTGCTCCATAGAACTCCTTTAGTTTCTTAATCTCTTGCGAGGAAAAGCCCTTACGCATGTACTTTAGGTAGCGCTAGTGCTTGTGCTTGCCGTAGTGGCTGTCGTCTTCTTGCTATTGAACTGCCGCCTTTGTGCGACGATCCGTGGCTGCCGGTGCAGTGCATGGTGGTGCGTGGTGATGGCTAATCGAGCGATGGACGAGTAATGATAGCTTCGTGGGCCACTGGCGAGCGACAGGCAGACGACCGGCAAAACCCCGAGCAATAAAAACACTTTCATGGATTACGGGTTTGTACACTGATGGACAGATTCCTGTCAAGAACCTCTTGATCTGTTTATCAACGAGGCGATATAATCTCGTGCCGCAAAGGCATTGGAATTTGGCGGAACGATCGGCGTTCTCGTAGGGCTTTTTGATCGCCTGTTCGTCTTGCCGAGTCCTTTTCAAGCGAACAACCACGCCACTCGATTCTTCGAATGCCGACAACTCCCATTCAACGACCGCAGGCAACAACATTACCGCAGAGAATGACGAGGCACAGAACAAGGATTTAGTTGTTCCCCTCAAAGAAAAATCCAACGAGCAGTACTAAAACCGTTACCTCGAGAACCATCTGAACGAAGAACGTGAAGCATGGGCCCGAGACCAACGGAGGTCCTAAGATACGTCTATCGGCCATGCGGGAGCGACGGCTCAATGTGGAGACGAAACATACCCGTATTCGAGTAACCACCGGGAAACTAGCTCAGAGTAATTCTAAGGCTTCCTAACCTATCAGTGCATAAATAGGCGTCTACCATATAAAGTGGCTTTTCTGAATGTATGTCACACTGCTATCTCTGCGGAGAAAAATTCGAATCCGGTCAGTAAAGTGAGATGACTGATGGAACTGAAGAATCACAATAATTCAGCTTTTTCTCCCAGCTAAAATGAACCCACAAATATAGCATTGAGCGGTGCTAGTTTCTGCGCTAGGTAATGCTTATTTACTTTTGGTGGAGAAGGTGGGCTTTTGTTAAGGCTTGATCCGCCTTCTTAGCCTGATGCAAATTTCCTCTACTTAAACAGGCTTGTAAGAACTGCCGCAAAACATTCACTGCCTCATCTCTTCTTCCCCTCAATATCAAAAGTTTCGCTTTCGATAGTTCAATCCGTTCCGGATAGTCCCCGCCTAGAATTGACAGGTTCTTCTCAAGTTCATCAATCATTTCTTCTGCTTTGAAAACGTTGCCACAAGCAATTTCAAATCGAGATTGGACCTCAAGTGCGTACAAATAGGCAGGCGCACCTTCCGCTGTTGCCTTTGATTTGCGGATAATTTCCCTCGCTTGATCGATAGCTGACGAATCGAGTTCGCCCGACTCGACGCCATGGTAGATCAAGATAGCTGCATCCCTGTTCATTTGTTCCTTTCGGGCGAGTAGCACCTGATCTTCCGGTGAACCATTGAGTGCGATCGAAGAAGCAAAATAATGAGCTGTACTTTGCGCCTTTTCAATAACTTCAAACGGGACGGTCCCCGAACTGATTAGGACGTTTGTTTTCATCCAAAGCGACTTTAGAACACCCAGTGCATCTTTGCTGAGCGAAGCACGCTCCTGCATTTCTGAGACGGTCTCATAGGCAAATGAGGTCTGCAAAAGTTGTTGGTGCAAATGAACGATTCTTTCCGAAAGCTTTTCCCACAAAACCTCATTCGTTTCGAAATTCCTTTGACTCTGAGCTAACTTAAGAGCCGTTTTTACTGAAATTGTCCGTCCAGCTCCTGAGATGCGTAACAAAACTTCATCTGAGTTCAAATTTCCGACTTGCACTTCGGGGCGAGGTGCAAATTCCCTGACCCAGGCAGTATGAATGGACGCGCGAAGGAGATGATCGTTAAAAGTGCGAAGGATGTTTTTTAACGTCTGAGGGTCAACACTTTCCGGACCTTGCATTACTTGGCTGACGCGCCCAGGCGATACTCCTAGGGCGTGAGCAAATGCCTTGCTCGTACCAAACTCAAAATTTATTGCTTCTTTAAGAGTCTCTCCGAACGACTTTGATTTAGCTTTACCTAAAGAATCTAAAAGTTCACCGTCTTCTTTCATCACATACAAGCATCATTCTGACACCTTGCTAAATCGAATCCTCAATATCCTCGAAGCACCCGTCGTTTACTGCTCTCAACGTTTGAGCTTAAAGTCACAAGCATCAAGACCATCTGAACATAAAGAGGCATCCCTGGGAATGTGTCTCGACACTGATGAGCCGTTCAATTTGAATACCCAAGACTTATCGAAACATTGCTATATCTTGGGCAGAACCGGCTGCGGAAAGACAACCTTCATTTTGAACTTAATTCAGCAGGACGTTGAACAAGAGCATGCTATCGTGGTCCTAGATCTACGAGGTGACTTAGTCAACGGAGTACTCAACATGTGCGCTCGGCTAAATATTTCATCGAAACGATTGACCTTGCTTGATCTTCGAGAAAAAGAGAGGATTCAAGGCTTTGACCCTCTAGCAGGAGCAGGCGAATCACATATTCGGGCACTTCATCTGCTCGAAGTATTGTCCCAAGAAGCGGAATCGTGGGGCGTTCAGCTGGAAGAGACGTTAAGGTCCGCCCTATTACTTCTAGCTGAATCGCATCGTCCCTTAACCGACTTGGAGCATGTATTTTTTGATTCCCAAATGCGAACTGAATTCATGGTCAACTGTTCCGATCCAGCCATCGTTCGGTTTTGGGAACGATACGGAGACCTAAGTCCCGAGAAGCAACAAAGTTGGGCGTTACCTGTATTAAACAAAGTCACTTCCCTTCTCGCCGTGCCAACCTTGCGTCACATCCTTCGGGCGGAATCTGAACTTGATCTTGGATCAGTTTTGAGCAAGAAAGGCCAAATCGTCCTCATTTCCTTAGCTGTTGACGAGTTGCATCGATCAAGCCGAATGATGGGGAGCCTTCTCGTATCTGCAATTTCACGCGAGATGATGGCTCGGGTGAATGTTCCGGAAGCCAAGCGCAATCCCGTGAGGCTATATATTGACGAGTTTGAGAACATGGCTTCTAGTACATTCGAGGGTCTCATCGCAGAGGGGCGGCGCTTCAAATTGAGCCTTGTTTTGTCTCATCAAACTCTTGCCCAACTGGAAAGACGACTTCGTTCAGTTATCCGAAATAACGTTGCGACTCAAATAGTATTTCAAGTTGGATTTGAGGATGCCATGACAATGCAGAAAGAACTTCCAAATACTTCGGGTGATGACATTCGCGGACTTACCGTTGGACAAGCAATCGTGCTTTGGCGCGACGTTGAACGTCTTAAGGTCCAGTTCAAGGGGCCGCAGCCAAGATTCTCGGACTATTGGACTGAACAGTATCGATTGCATATCATTTCGAAGTTGCCACCTCCCCCCATCGTTGCCCCTATTTGTGTTCCAAATGCAAAGTCAGACATGAGGAGACCTAACTGGGAGGATCTGCTTTGAAACTTACTGACAGAGATATCAAACTCCTACGAGACATCGCACTTAGCCAAGTTCTAAGCAGAGATCAATTGATTGAATTAGGATATTTCGGATCAATCAGTCGAACCAACCGAAGGATGAAGGTGCTTACCACGAATAACTACGTTAAGGCACTGGATGTGGCGTTTTACGGGCAGAGACTTTATGTTGTGGGTCCTAAAGCTAAAGACTTCCTAGGCGAAAAAATTCTGCACATACTGTGCAATCGATCGATGACTCCTCGCTTCCTTCAGCATTCAATATCAGTCACAAATGTTCGGATTGCCCTTTTGAGCCACGGATTTTCAGACTGGAGATTTGAGCAACAAATCAGGGATTCTATTCAGCTTGAGGGCAGGTTGGTCGAAATTCGACCCGATGGGCTCGTTGAGGGCAAGGAAGGACCAGTATTTATAGAAGTTGATCTCGGAAATGTGAGCCTACCTAGCTTCTCAAGGAAAGTCTTGGCCTTTGAGCAATACTTGAGAAGTGGAAGGTTAGGACAAAATGTAAAGGTGCTCATTGTCACGACGGGGAAATTGAGAAAGCGTCACCTTGAGACCTGCGTCACGAGAAAGTCTGCAAGAGCCTTCGTGATTGAGACGTTTGATGCAATTGGGTGCGAATCTCCCGGAGGCTGGAGTTGATCCTTTGCACTAAGTGCAAGCGCATTTGGCCGTCTGGAAGCGTTTGGTGCGGTCAATGCAAGGCCACACTTGGGAAGAAATTGTGCCCTAATGGTCATGCAAATTTTCTCAACTCAGCGTGCTGTACAATTTGTGGATCAGCCAATTTAAGCAAGGGAGTTTCCGTAATCAACCTTCGTCCACTGGGGTATCTGGCTGTCGCATTTGTGGTGGTCATATTGCTACCCGTTATAACTGCGACAGTTGGTACTTCGGTGCAATCATTGTATGGAAGCTTACTAATATGTATCGAATCTCTTTTCGTAACAGCCATCCTCGTTGGCATAATTCTCTTCCCATTTATTGGCTCGAATGGACTGAAAAAGCTAGTAATTTTCGCCGCAAAATTCTTTCGGGCGACCATCATCTTTGCTGTGGCTCAGTTGAAAAACATTATTAGGCTCATCACCAAATAATTTTGGGCATCGGCTTGTCTTTGAATCACGAAAACTCGTAGTCTTTCCTGTTGTAGAATGAGCTTACGGTGAGTGTGTCTACGTTCGAGGGTCTGCAATGAGCGGTCAGCCGAATTCAATTGGCAAATATCAAGTCATTCGCCAACTTGGAACTTCGAACGACGTCGTGTACGAATGCTATGACGACTCTATGGATCGAAGAGCCGCCGTCAAGGTCCTTACCTTCAATGCGGGAGACTCCAACGACTTAAAGAAGGAACGGTCTGAAAGATTCAATCGAGAGGCGAAAGTCCTTGCAAAAATTGACCATGAAAATGTAGTTAGAGTTTACGACTGTGGAGATTCCCCAATTGGTTCTTACATTGCGATGGAGTTAGTAAATGGAACTTCGCTCGATAAACTACTTGCGTCTGCTGGACCGATGTCGCTCGATGCTGCGACAAATTTAGTCAAGCAAGTCTTGTCTGCTCTCGAAGTCGTCCATGGTCATGGCATTATCCATAGGGACCTAAAACCTCCAAATTTGATAATAGTCGGCAAAACACGCGTGAAAGTAATCGACTTCGGAATCGCGAGCCTTCCCAATAGCACTCCTATCACCCGGATTGGCTTCGCCATGGGGACAGCAAATTATATGTCACCTGAGCAGGCTCGCGGCGAGGCAACGGATACACGTTCAGATCTTTTTAGCGTTGGTGTGATTCTCTACGAGCTTCTCACCGGCGTCCAGCCTTTTGTGGGGACAAATCCGCTTGCAGTTTGTCATGCTGTAATTCAATCATCCCCAAATTTTGATGGTCTAGCTGGAAATGTTGCCAGCTTCCTTCGCAAAGCATTAAATAAAGGGCGTGACGAACGATTTCAGTCCGCGAAAGAAATGCGTTCTTCCCTTTCCTCATTGACTTCTAACTCCGCAAGACAAACTACTTCTGCAAAGCAATCACCCCAACAAACGCCACCAACTCCGAGGCCGATTCCCAATCATAGGGCTGCGGCTCAACAAATAATCTTAACGCCACCGTCTCCAGCAATACGTCCCGCTCTGGTTCAAGCCAAGCCTCCCATGGCTTCTCCGAGACTGAGCCCTGCAAACCCGATAGCAAGTCATGACCTCAATTGGAACCTATGTATTTGGGTCTGCGGAATAGTGCTCCTCTTGGCGATAGTCGGTGGGGTGCTTCGACCACTTTTTCTTTTGTTAATCGCAGGGCTGGCCGTTTGGATTTTCAGCAAAAGGAATGTTCGTGCATTGGCAATCGTGCCTATTGCGGCACTACTCGGAGCATGCATTCTTATTCCACTACGCGACTCGCTCATTCCTAAGCCATTACCCGTGTCGCCCGCGAGCCCCAACATGCCCTCCGATCCCAAGACCAATCCTGAGGTAAGTCCCAAGTCGAAAAGTCCTTCAGAAGGTGCTACAAAGCCGAATCGTCCATCAAATCACTCAGTTCGTTCGAAGCCAGGCGATGGGCATAACCTTTCACCCCAAAAAGTTGCAAGTGAAAAAACTGCTCGAAAAGAAAATCAAGTTTCTGCAAGTAAACCACCCCAAAAGCGTGTACCTGCGAAGCAACCGGCACAAGACGAGACGCCTACGGGATTGCGCGATGGCTCCAGGCTGGGCAAAGATTCCGATTCTGACGATGGAAGTGACGATGTTTCTGGCCTGAGGTCTGGAAGCCGGCTTGGTAGCGGCTGAATCAAATGAGATGACACGAGTTATTTGAACCTAAATGATCATATTGCTATTGTAGGGATGTTTTAAATGCCCTAACTAGTCAAATATGTTCGAGCAATTCCCTGGCCCCGAAAATTCTGAGTCAGCAAGGCAAGAGCAAAAGTCGAGCCAAGAATCAGAAGCAAGTATTGAGTTTGATCCGGACCTTGGATTAGATGGAATTCTCGACATTTTAGTTTCCATGCAGGCCCAGCAATTATTTTTGGAAGGTAGCTCAAGCACCTACACTCCAGCAGAACTTGCATACCGAATTAATAAAGTCCTGGTGGCCGCAACCGAACGTGTAATAGCTTATGACCAGGAACTTGCCGAGACAATGGCAGAGCGCTTGAAAACGGGTGGAACACTTGAACCGCTGGAAATAGATGACCTTGAAGAACTGAACGCAATTACGCGCACAGGAGGATTGCGAGACGCCGTTACCAATGCTGTTCGCGAGCTTAGCAATAACTTTAAAGGCCGATTTCCACGACATTCCCTCCCAATGAGTGAGCATGCTTACCATCAGTATCAAGGTATGACCGGACAACGTCTTGGTCAAGGCTGAAGCGAAAGCTCAGACTGTCCTAGGTATTCTGGCAATAGATCCGATTACTTCGATCGAGACTGAACTTTGGTAAGCGTATGATTATTCTCGCGACACTTGGTATAGCAAAGTTGTTGATTGACGCCCCAGCGCGTCCGAACCTGGTACTGAACTTCATAAGTTCTCCTTTGCAATCCTACACATACAATAGCTTAGTCAATTATAAGCCTGTCCAAAGTTCAGGCTATTATCGGACAGAAGACCAAATCTCGATTGCAGGTGTGGTGCACAAATTCTCATATGTAGGCGAGGGCGACGTAAGAATAACTTATGAAATTCCAAAAGGATTTAAGTCGTTCATTTTTGATATCGGCATTCCGGATGGATCAAATTTGACAGAATGTAGTAATGCTTATTTCAGCATGACTCTAGATGGTGATGAAATTGAACTCCCGAAGGAAATGACAGAGCCTAAATATGGAAACAAGGCAATCCACATTGAACTTGATATTCAAGGTAAGAGTTCCATGAGACTTCGCTTAGGACATCTTGCGGCTATCGGCTTTCCTAGGTTCACTACAAAGGTTGCTGACAAATTTCCCATGATGACTTCAAAGCTTGTCCCTGCCCTGAGACAACCGGAGGAAAAGGCGAAAGTTTCTGGCTCGTCAGTAAAGCTGGTTTGGGACTCCGTCGACGGTGCGATTTCCTACGGAATTAACATTCTTTCGTTTAAATCGGATCAGGACCAGTCTGACGATCTGCCAAGAGTTTGGGCTACTACCGTGACAGGTACTTCATATAAATTTGATATCTCAAATCTCCCTAATGGCCAATATGTGTGGTCTGTTATTGCCTTCGGCCCAAAGAAAGCTTTGGGGGCCTTTAGTAAAGATCGAAGTTTCTTCATTGATAAATAGAAGTCCACAGGATCTTATGGTCTGATTGTCAACGGTTTGTGCCCGAGATCGATGCAGTCCCGTCTATTCGACTCACCGCAACCCGTATAGCAGCGAGTGCCCCCGGGACACCAGTGCAACGGTGTGAAGAGCTTGTGGAGGCATGGCTGCATACAAGGCTAAAGCTCAAGATCCCCAGCCCTAATACCCAAGTGGGAGCCGAAATCGCCGCCCGAAGTATGTGGGCTCCGGCGGAAGCTACGTTTGCTCAGGGTTCAAATGATCCCATGGCAAATGCGGCAGTGGCTCGGAAATCATGAAGCTCAACCACCTCACCTTCCATTTCTGATTTAAGCCTTATGTAATCTTTGAAGACGGCAAGAAGGAAAACCATCGCATCGATGTGGTTAACCTGCAAATGCCCGAAGTGTATTTCAGCACTAAGGACGGAAATCTAAGTGACCAACGGTGGTTCGCCCAAGGCAGCGGACCTGTCGTAACATTCGAGCCGTAAGCTAATGGTGCGAGAAATATTCCCAGTTTGTTAGGCTGATCGGTCAGCGGTTTTATGGACTCTGAGAGTCGCCACGGAGCGGCTCTCAGAGTTTATATGTATCCTCACGTCCATGAAACCGTTTCGTCTTGGAAAGCCGAGGCAAGGGTTAACTACCGAATCCAGGATTGTAAAACCCAGCCAACCCATGTTCCGAGTTGTGGCCTTTGGATGTATGGCAATCTTGATTTGCTTCGTTGCCCCCTCGCACATGCGCACTCTGTCTTTGACGAATCGCTCCTCTACGATGAGCGGATATTTGTCATTGAGCGAGAGGCCGAAGAGTTGGTTCTCAGTGGCAAAGTCTTGGTATGCGGCATCCACAACCAGTGGCATCAAAAGGCAGCCGTTGTACCGCTTCGCTGGGGTGCGCCCCGGATCGTTGTCATGTCTGGTGGATTCGAATTCCATTTAGGAAAGGAACTGGACCACGAGCCATTTCGGACAGCGAGGCTTTGGCGGTACGAGTGGGACCGACACAGCGATCTGGCGATATCTCGCCGCGCGCCATCGAAGCTACCAACCTATTCTCTCAGAAACCCTACAGTTGACCGGCTCATTCGGTCAATTTCGAGCGAGAGCCTTAGGGGCCTACCGTTTGTTTCCCGACAATCCTGCTTGCTTCTCTAGAACCCTCTCAATGAGCGGGTTCTTTCTAAATGTCAGGATTTATCAAAAAAATGTCTGACATGTCAGAAAATGGAGTAAGATACTCAAAAGAGCCAAAATGACCGACGGACCACTGAAAAGCTTAGTGATAGATCCCTATTGGAAGCGGGTTGCCAAAGCAGCTTCCAATAATAACTTTACGCCTCAAGAAGTAGCTGACCTGATCCAGGATGCGATTCTAAGCAAGATCGACATTTCCATCGTTGACCGAATTCATAACACACTGACTGACTCCAATTCGTTGTTCAATTCTGACCAAGAGAATGTTATTGCTCAGCTTGAGGCCCTAAGATATCAATGCCCGGGCACTATCGTTTCTGAGTTGATCGATATCGCTCGAGACCAGGTCGAGAGAGGAAATATTGGTTTGGATGCGTCCCACACGGCAGTTCAAATTTTGGTCGACGAAGTATGCCCGCGCTACATACGGCAGATCGAGGAGCATTGGACGAGAAAAGGTACGAACCGAAGCGCAAGAAATATGCGAGAACGGTTAGGTTCAGGGAAGGCTCTCATCGACAGCAGAGCTCTGGCAGGATCGATGATAAACAGAAGAAATGGCGAAAGTAACTTGCAATCTTCGAGAAAGCAAAGCGGATTAGATGATGGAGTGTCCTTTTAATGAGTAATTTCCAAATCCTTGATATTGAGGATATCAACGAATCGGTCGTAGGGTTTCAACCAGCTATTCATGCTGATTTTTGTATAGCGGCCCTAGAAACCTATGCTTATGCTCGACGGGAGCCTGTGGTGATTGATCTTCTAACCTTTGTGGCAGCCGCAGAGTACGCCGATCGATCTATCAAGAGAAATTCCCTTAGTTGGCCGCGGCAAATCAGCTTAAAGGTCCCTGTATATGAGCTTTCTCGGTGGAACTCGAATGCAGTGCACCAATCACTAATGCAAATGCTAACCTTTTTGACTGGCGACCGCTGGACGGTTTCCTTTGAACAACGTCCAGGAACCCCGCTCCAAAAACCGCAAGACACCTTTCCATTTGAAACCGAACTTAAATCCGTAATGGCTTATAGCGACGGATTAGATTCACGTTCTGTCGCTCACCTCTATGCACCTAACCCAAAGGAACTGATGCGGGTCAGAGTGGGTAGCAGGGCGAATTCAGGAACTCGCGAGAACGGAAAGGTTCTTCCTTTCACTGGAATTCCCTATGAGCTGAATTTGCCGAAACGAAACCGCGAAATGAGCGCGCGAACCCGGGGTTTGAAATTTGCAATCACCGGCGGAATTGCGGCCTATCTTTTGGATATTCAGACTGTAGTTGTGCCTGAAAGTGGTCAAGGCATATTTGGTCCCGCTCTCATTCCGGTTGGTTCGTCATACGCGGACTATCGGAATCACCCACTCTTTACCGTCAAAGTCGAATCCTTCCTAAAGAATCTCTTGAACCATGAGGTCAAGTACGTGTTTCCTCGAATCTGGAACACCAAGTCCGAAACTCTTCGAGCTTACATCGGGAGCGGAAAAGATGACTGGAAAGAAACCTGGTCATGCTGGCGAGATCAGCGCAGGTCATCGGTCAACGGAAAAAGAAGGCATTGTGGTGTGTGTGCTGCTTGCTTACTTCGCCGCATGAGCGTCTTCTGTGCCGGGGCCGAGGAACATCATGGAAGGTATATTTGTGAGCGCCTCGATTTACCCAGCTTAGAAGAATGCATTGCCCAAGGCTTCAAACATTACGGCAAAGCATTCTACGAATACGCAGTTGCAGGGACCTTGCAAATGGAGCACTTCGCGTTGGAAGGAGATTCTTCCAACGAAAGCAAGCTTCGTCGTCATGCAACCATGGTTGGTTCAGCTCTGAACTTGGCACCTGAAGAAGTAATGCAAAATCTGACTAACCTCATTGAGCGTCACTCAAAGGAATGGAATTCCTTTTTAGATTCTAGTGGATCGAATTCTTTCCTATGTCATTGGGTGAGGAGATACGAATGAGTTCTCCAAACGAGAGAATCTCAGACGTTGAATTGGGTGAACGTCTTCGGTTGGCCCGGGAGAAGGCTGAGATTAAGCAGTCGGAGGCAGCTGAGATTATTGGAGTTGCTCGGACGACCATCGTTGCCATAGAGCAGGGCCAACGAAAAATCCGTATTCCTGAAATCCAATTGCTTGCAGGGGCTTACCACACCTCAGTAAACGCTTTATATCGGATCGAGGCGGTTCATTTGGACCTTGCTCCTCAATTCCGGAAATTGAGCGGCAGTTCAAGCGATGAGGTTTCCTCAGCAGCGGTTCTGTTGAATAGTCTTGTTAGTGCTGAGCTTGAACTGGAGAATGCTTTAGGTGCGAAGAAATTGCGAAACTATCCGCCTGAGAAGCCAATACTTCCAGGCAATGTATCACTTCAGGCGGAAGCAGATGCGCAGGATCTAAGAGATTGGCTGGGGCTGGGCCATGGACCACTTTCCGATGTCATTTCACTTATGGAACTCCAGATGGGTTTGCGCGTATATATCAAGCCGCTCAGTTCAAAAATATCAGGCCTATTCGCCTTTGATCCTGCAGCAGGTGGTTGCATTCTTTTGAACGGAAATCATCCAGATGACAGGATCGCGCAGTCAGCGGTTCATGAATTGGGGCACTTCATTTCAACAAGGAATGAACCAGAAGCCCTTCTAGCAGACGAACGATTTCAGTCAAGATCAGAAAAATATGCCACGACCTTCGGGCGAGCGTTTATAAGTCCCGCCCGATCTGTCCGTCAGATGTTCGCCGATCTTACTTCTGGCCAGTCTCATTTAACCAGGCGGCATATAATCCTCCTTTCAAGCCATTTCGGAATCTCCCGAGAAGCAATGGTTCGAAGACTTGAGGAGCTTTCCCTAGTGAGACAAGGAACCTGGGAATGGTTCGAGGCAAATGGAGGAATCACCAATCAGCAAGTCGAGGAGGTTCTTGGTAAATCCTTCGAACCGAGAGTCCTAGCTAGCCGATCTGCGCTAATCGTTCCTCATCGACTGGCTCTTTTAGCTCGCGAGGCTTCAAAGCGGGGTATTTACAGCGAAAGCCAATTAGCTCGATTACTTGACATTGACCTTCATTCAATTAGAGAGGTCCTCGACGGTGTTGATGAGGAGGTAGTGGAACAGAATGAGCAATTCGAAATTCCTCGTTGAATTGCATCGGCCGCTGATTGCTGACGCCAGCTTCATTATCAATCTGAATGCGACCGAGGCGGCAACCGAGATTCTGCAAGCTATTCCTCACAAGGTGGTGATTACCGATCGGGCTTTCATGGAACTTGAGAAAGGTGAACGGTTCGGTCACGATGACGCAACCAGAGCAAATCAATTGATTGCAGAGGGTCTCATCAAACGCGTGCTCCTAGGATCAATGGCCGAAGAGGTCTACGAAAGGCTTGTAAGTGGCAACACTGAGGAGACGTTGGACGATGGTGAAGCCGCTACCATTGCCTACGCTTTGGAAACTTCAGCAATAGCCCTGATCGACGAAAGGAAAGCACGACGACTTTGTGGCACTGGCTATCCTGATCTTGATTTAGTTTCCTCGGCAGAGCTTCTGTTGTGCCCATTGGTTAAGCAGGCTCTCGGCGCAACAGAGCAAATTGAGGCAATCATGGGATCACTCTTGGGGGCACGAATGAGAGTTCCGTTAGAGCACATAGAGCAGGTTGTTGCTACAATTGGCTCAGCCAATGCCTCACGATGCTCAAGTTTGCCAAGGTCAGTTAGAATCTGAGTTTCAATTTAAAATCTGGCTGTATCGGTAAGGGTCAAATTTTGGAGGAGCCTGTCGTGATAGGAGTGCGAATTTGAGAAAGCTGCATTTGCGAGTGTTAGTTGATATTTCACAGAACCACACCCAAATTTCAGCGGGAAAATTGCAATCCTCCACAACCTGAGACGCATAAACAGCTTCCTCTTTCTGGAAACCATAGGTTTCAAGAGTTCTAATACTACAATGCTCAATAGGCACAAACGTGGATTGCAGTGCTTCTTCGTCAGGAACTCCATGACGGAAATTCATCACGAGGATTCCGCCTTCGACGCTTCGTGGTAGCTGGCGTATTGAGGAGCCAATTTGATCCTCTAGGCGATTCAGCAGTTCACTATGGCGAGGATCGAGAGCACAAAAAGGAGACGCCAGGCTCAGAGTTCCAAACTTCATACTTTGAATTATAACGCGTGATTTGCATGAAATGTCTACTATTATTGACAGTTTTGTCTACATGTCCCTGATAGCTATTGCTCGTCGAAGAGATTGCCTTGACTCTTGGCGATCTCCTTCTTCAAGCTCACAACCTCTCGTTGCTCTAGACGAAAGTCCTCTGCCGGATACGGAACCATGAGTGATTTGAGGGTTGTCATCGGGGTTTTGGGGTCAAGCCATGTATCGAAATTTCTTGGATGAAGGACAAGCGGCATACGGTCTTGAACCTTCTCTACGACAGCGTTTGGTGGAGTCGTGACCATGGAAAAGGTTGGATGAGGGGTTAACACGGGCAATTCCCAAATCCCGGCGATTCCCATCACTTCCTGACTGTCGACAGTGAGTCGATGCCAATAGTTATCCTCTTGCTCATAGTAGCCGGAGGCCGGAATAATGCACCGCCTTTTTCGGATCGCCTCGCGAAAGGTCTTTGCGTTTTCGATGCCGTTGTTGTAGTCGTTGCCCTCGCTCCGAGCATTGTAAGTGTGCCACTTGGCGACGAAGTTTGGGTCCTCACAACCAGGCGGTATAAGACCCCAATTTCCAACCGTCAGTTGCTTCCTTCGATCCTGGAGCACCACCATTGGCGCGACGTAGCCAACGAAAATATCTCGGCCAGCCAGCCAGTCGTCGAGCGGAACCCATGCTCCGATCGCTTGAGACCACTTCACCAGTTGGTCACTGTTGAAATCGTAACGGATGCACATGGCGCCGAGTAGCCTGAAAGAGTCCCTGACAAGAGCAAATCATTAACCCGGCTCTAGTGACTTAAGCAGGTGCTCGACCTCAAGAATCTCTGCGTGACCCTCGCATCGTACCACTTTCAGAATTGCCAATCCTCGTGCCAGAAAATCCTTTGCTCTACGCTTTTGGTTGATTGCCAAATAGGCCTTTCCAAGCGCAATTTCAGACTCTGCGACTTCATGGTGTGCTGAATGCTTTGCAAAACAGCGCCTACGTACCACCAGGGATTCTAATAAATAATCGATGCCTTTCTCAAAATCCGATGACAGGTAGGCAAGGCCCAGGTTAAAGGTCGATTGAGCATAGTCAGCATGTGCAACTCCCTTCTCATCCTTGATGATGGCTCTAGCCTTTTTGGCGAGTCCAAGAGCAAGGCTTGATTTCTCTAAACCAATCAGAACTCGGCTTAAACATGACATCGACTTACCGATCGCTCCAGATCGACGGTCCATAGAGTGCCTTCGGCAGGCAATTGTCTCAAGAAACGCCTTTCTGGCTTCCGAAAGTCTGTCAGTTCTGAGATAAATTGACCCCAAGCAGTGAAGCGGAAGAAATGAATCCGGATCGTTAGGCTTCATTTCCTTCCTAATTTTATAAGCCTGAGTATAAAAATCCTCGGCGACTTCATAGAATCCCTGGACTTCGTTCAGGTCTCCGAGATTCACCAAAGTATGCGTTAGATTCCATCTATTTGCCTTAGCCAGCCGCTCATCTTCGCTCCTAGCAAGCTCTTCCTGGATATTCCGTGCAATCTGCAACCTTGAGGTCGAACTTTCATAACTTCCCAGCTCTTTCTCGGTATTGCCCAAATTGCACTGGAGAACACCGATTTCTGTACTTACCGCAGGCTTCGAAGCATACATCAGCTCCAAAACGGATTCGTATGCTTCCTTAGCGCCTTCAAAATCATCGCTATCTCTGCGAATGCTGGCCAAAGAGCCTAGAATTCTTGCCAATCGATCAACATTTTCTTCTGACTTGGGAAGTTGATTCGCAACTTCCATAGCCAGTTCCATGCATCTGACTCGCTGTCTTTGATCTCCAATGTCACCAAAGTAAAAGCTCAAATATTGATACATTCGAGCCGAGGCTTCCTCATATTGTCCTTCGCTCACGAGCCATGAAAGGATCGCATCAAAATGAGAGGAAAATCTTTCATAAACTCCCCAATTTTCCGATTCAGGTATGACCAAAAAATGCAACATGGCACTGAAAACTTGCTGCATGATGCCCAGTCTTTCAGTTTCGGTCATGGCTGTTCGCACAGCTCGCTGAACCAGGCTGTGGACACTAAACGAATTATTTTTTGTTCCCTGAGATACCAGAGAATAGTTTCTTAGTGGTACAAGAATTTCTGCAACTTCAATTAGGTTCGACGTCGCAAATTTGTCCAACTCAACAATATCGGAGTTATGTAATTCACGGATGAATAGTTCAATCGGAATATTCTCTGTGCTTAACAGTGAAGCCATTTTCAGAATTTGGGCAGAAGTGGGTGAATGCAGCTCTAATCTTTGCAGAATAATTCCCCAAGCATCTTTTAAGAATCTCTCGTTCTTAAATGCGTGAGTATCGTCGGGAAATCTACCCTTTGATTCACTGAGAAGAGCATAGTACTCATCGTATGAGCATCCGACAGTGTTAACGTATGAAGCGATAAGTTCTAGCGCCAAAGGAAAACCACCAGCAACCTCGACGAGATTGGACATTGAAGTCAGACTGCTTCTAGCCCGAGCTTGTGAATCAACCCGCTCAGAAAGCAAAGCAATGCCTTCTTCGATCGAAAGAAGACTTGGTTCAAAGCGTCGGCATTTACCCAACACTGGTAGATCATTTTGCCTACTTGTAACAATTACTGTTCCCTCGAGCCGGTGGCTGAAAAGGCGCTCAAATATGTGCGACGTGGAGGGTTCAAGATTGTCTAAGACAAGTATTGAGTTTTCATGTTTTGATATCCATTCGCCTAGGGTTTGGGCAAAGGTTGAAATCCCGGCTCCACTATAATCAAGATTCAGCTCACGAGATACAGCGGCATAACTTGCAGAAATATCTGCTTCGGTCTCGGCAGATATCCATATCGCATGATTTATGGAGTCTCGCCTGGAGTAACAATATTCTAAAGCTAATGAGGTTTTGCCGATGCCGCCTAGCCCTGATAGGAGGATAGGAATTTCCTCATCCTTTGCCGAAAGCAGGTCATTGATACAATCAAATTCATTTGCCCGGTTAACATAAAACTGACCCCTTCGAGGAAAGTTTATAAATTTGATTCGAGATTGATCGTTGCTATTCCCTCTGCTACTAGAGGTGAGATCCCGTAATCGTTCGGAGAGACTTAGCCAAACACTTTCCGCTTCTATTCTATCCAAGCCATACCAAGGGTTTTTAGGATTGTTTACTGCTTGAATTCTTTTAAGATCTTCATTCCAATCCCACTGACACTTATTTAGCACAACCATAAATATTTCCAGCCCTTCGTCTTTATGGCGGCTTAAAATGCGCGGAAGCTCATCCGATGCAATGAATGAGCTATTAATGAAATCCTGGCTCAGCAGGAGAATAGCTGCGTTAGCAGATTCGAGAGCGTTGTTTATTTCAGACTGCCAGTCATCGCTTGCCTTTATTCTTCGGTCGTCCCATGAATCGATTTGCAAATTACGCTGCATCGGCTCTAGGAAGCGAGACATGGACTGGAGAGCTTCCAGGTCTGCATGGCTATAGGAAATGAAAAGTTTTGGAATCAAAGCAAGTCCTTGGGAAAGTATATACCATCGCTGATAAAAAGTTTTCTCAGTTTTGATCTGGACAGTGGACCTGTACGTTTCCTGTATTTTGGAGAGCAAAAGGTGATGCCTTAGTGCCAAATTGCTGCCAAATTACGTATTATGTAGACATCTGTGCAGTATCTGGCATTTGCATCGCTGGATGGATTTTACGTCGATGAGCTTCGTCGACAGCGTCCAGATCTAGCTGATCGACCACTCCTAATCGTCAAAGACGGGACAATTCTCGACGCCTGTTCAGCATGTCGGGAGCGTGGAGTGAGCGGCGGACAACAAGAGAAAATTGCACGAGCCTTAGTCGAAGGAGTTGTGGTCGAGCCGTGGAAAGAGAGTTTATACGTCGAGGCAAGCCGTGCTTGGTTGGACCGACTGACACCATTCTCGAATGTCATTGAGCCGGTTGGACAGCACACGGCCTACATCGATCTTTCCTCCCATCCCGATCCTCATTCGATTTTGCTTGTAATGGCCGTTGCCTTGGGCAACCTGCCAAGCCGGGTCTATATTGGTGTTGGAACCAGTAAATGGTTAGCAAGGCTTGCCGTCATGCACCCAATCTCCACAATGGAGATTGACCGGCCCGATGAATATCTAAAGCCGTTACCTATAGCCTTGCTCTATCCGGTCAGCATGGAGTCTCGGAAACGGCTCAAATTCCTTGGATATTCCACCATCGGCGACGTGCAAGAGGTCCCACTCGATGTGCTTCGCAAGCAATTCCCAGGAGAAGCTACAACGATTTATGAAGCCTGTCGAGGTGGTTGTTATGCTCCTGTTCTACCGCTCTATCCCGAAGCATCACTCCGATCCGAGTTCCGTTTTGAGGGAGCCGTCGATACAACCGATGCCTTAGACCGAGCTATTGAAGTGTTGGCTGGCGAACTCGCTGTACAGTTGTCGTTGGCAGACGGGCAAGGTCAAGAACTCGAGCTCTTCATCGAAACGGAGGAGCGAGGAACATGGATGCGGGAGCGATCTTTCGCAAAGCCCCTCTATTCTCGCCTCACGGTCCACACGGCCCTCAAGCTCTTGTTAAAGGAGCCAATAGAAGATCCGGTATTGTCGCTACGCGCCGTTATGCCTCGAGTGGCAAAGCAACTCGGCACACAGCCGGGCATGGGACTTGCCAAAGACGAAGCTCGGAAGTTCAATGAGCAGTCCGTTGAGCGGCTTGGAAAGACTTTTGGAGACAGGGCCATTGTTCGCGCCTCGACATTGGGCTTGCCGTGGCACAAGCGGTTTATACAGGAGTGGGCCAGGAGCTTAGGGCATGGTTGAGAAATGCCGAGTTGCCGGGCAATGGTGGGAGAGCGAGCCATACCGAGAGTTCACAACGGGCATTGACGCCATTGGAAATCGGGCCGTCACCGAGAGCCAAAGCGCGAGCCTTGGCGATGCTCTTTCGCATACGAAAGGAGTTCAATTCTATACCGAAGATCATCGCGTCGAGGTCGAGATGCGTGTCCGAAAAGTGCGCGACGAGAAGATTAAGAAAGCAAGTGGCAGACTCGATACACCTACGTTCGCGCCTCTCCAAAGGATTGAAACAGCGGTTCCTTGCATCAGCCTCTATAACCTCAGTGGATATTCATTTGGACGCTCTGCGATGCTTGCCGAAGAAATTCCGGCCATTGCGGCCGCAAAGGGATTGGAAGCGGCTCTCATTGCCGATCGGTTTGCCCTGACTGGCGTTCGTGAGTTCTCAAATGTCTGTCGGCAAGTGGGTATTCGCCCGATCATCGGCGCGACGATTGAACTTCCCGAAGGCGGTGAGTTAGTTCTCATTGCCAGACACAAAGAAGGTTACAAAAACCTTTCACGGTTGATCACCGATTGTCATTTGCTTGAGCCGAGGCTCTATCCGCTGGCAACGTGGGAACGGTTAGAAAAATACCGAGAGGGCTTATCGGTACTCACAAGTGGCTCGACGGCGCATGTAGCCTATCTGGTTGCGAAAAACCGCTATCGCGAGGCGAAAGAATACGTTGAGCGACTTACCAATCTTTACGGCAAAGAGCACGTCTACATCGGGATTGAGCGGAGCTACCTTCCCCATACCGGACGCACGAATGAGCGCCTTTTAGAGTTATGTAATGTAACGGATGTGCTTCCGGTTGCGGCAAGCCCCAATACCCATGCGATCCGCGATCATTTTCCTGTACAAGACATGCTGGCCTGCATCCATACGCTTTGCACGATTGAGAGTATCGACGAGCGCAAGCCACAACGCCACCCGGATCAGCCACAAGGGAGACGGATTCCCACGAGAAGTCTCAACGCCGAGCGTTTCTTGCGATCTGCCAAGGAACTCAACAGACTCTACAAAGATCGGCCCGATTTGCTCACCAATGCATTCCGTTTGCTGGAGTCGTGCGAGTTAGACGTGCTTCCCAAACGAACTGACTTACCCCAGTTCTGCGAGAACGAAGACGCCATGCTCCGAAGTCTGGTTATCACAGCTTCGTTTGGCGACGGCAGGAAAGATCGAACGCTAGCTAACAGAGTTGAGACGGAATTGCGACGAATCAATAAACTTGGATTTGCTCGACACTTCTTAACTGCTTGGGAAATGTGCCGATGGGCCAGTGAGCAAGGCATCCATTACAGTGCCCGAGGTTCGGTGGTGGATTCGATGGTTGCCTACTACCTTGGCATGTCGCGCATCAACGCCTACGAACATAAGCTCCACTTTGACCGCTTCCTTCCGGGAGATGGCAGTAAACGACCGGACATCGATATCGACTTTGAAGCAAACCGTCGCAACGATGTTCGGCAGCACTTATCCGATCGATACGGAGAAAAGCATGTCGCGACGGTTGCGGCCATCGGCGCATATTCCACGCGCGGCATTGTGCAATCCGTGGGCAAAGTGATGGGTCTACCCAAGGAAACCATTCGGTTTTTAGCAAAGCGAATCCACGGAGGAGTTAGTCCCGAGAAGCTTGAAGCAGCACTTAAAGCGAGACCAGAGCTTCGAGATAGCAATGTGCCGGCAGAGCGATTCCGTTGGGTATTCCGCTTAGCCGAGCGCATGACCGATATTCCAATCAACATGCGGGCGCATTCTTGCGGTGTTGTGATCTCAGCGGAGCCCATCGCCGACACCGTTCCTGTACAACATTCAGGCATTGAAGGTGTACCAATCATTCAGTGGGATAAGCGGACCTCCAAACACTACTTCGACAAGTTCGATGTGCTGTGTCTTCGCGGCCAAGATGTTCTCTCGGATACCGAGGAAGCAATTAGACTTCAAGACGTTGGATTCTCCGTCTTGAATGTTCCGCTGGACGATCCAGAAACCTACCGGGCGATGCAAGCCGGTCAACTCATCGGAATTCCCCAATCCGCCTCTCCTGCGATGCGCCAAGCCCATATCCGCATCAAGACCCAAAACCTTACCGATGCTTCTCTTGTCCAAGCCGGAATCCGACCAGGTGTGGGCGGTGCGGTGAAGATCAATGAACTTATCGAGCGAAGGCGCGGCAAAGCGTTTCGGTATGAGCACCCACTCTTAGAAGGAATACTGGGCAACACCTACGGTGTCATCGTGTTCCAAGAGCAGGTCGACCAGTTGCTTACGGTGTTCGGCGGTTACACACCGGGTGAAGCTGAGGACATCCGCGAGTCGATCTACAAGAAGCGGCGCGAGTCTTTCGCCGACAGCATTCGGCAAGAAGTCTTGAAACGGATCGTTAACCGAGGATTCGCACAAGCAGTTGCCGAACACGTTTATGAAATGGTATCCGGGTTTGAAGGCTATGGGTTCGCCCAAGGACACGCCCTTGCGTTTGCGGAGATTTCCATCCGCTGCATCTATCTCCAGCAGAACTATCCTGCTCCGTACTTTACAGCACTTTTAAATGCCCAGCCCGCCGGATACTATCCACCGGCAACGATAACCAACGAAGCGAGGGTTCGCGGCATTACGATCTTGGGGCCAGACGTCAATCGGAGTCTCGACAAGTTCTCGGTCGAGGAAGTCCGCTCGACAGACCCTGAGTTCGTCATTCCTAGGGGCGGTATCCGTACCGGCTTTTCGCAGATCAAGAGCATATCCAAGACTCTTGTCGAGCGATTCGTGGCTGAGAAAGAAGCAGGAGCCTTTGGGAGCTTCTTTGACTTCGTGGCGAGGACGCAGCCTAACCGTGACGAGCTTGAAATCTTAATCCTGAGTGGCGTCTTCGATTCGTACCACAACAACCGTCGCGCCCTTTTATGGGCCATACCAGAGGCACTTCGATATTCAAATGAGGTGAATGGCTTAGGCGCAGGAACCCTTCCACTAACCTTTGAAGAACCAGCCTTGCCCCAAGGCATTGCGGACTTCACACCAAAAGAGCGAGCCATTTATGAGCGGGAATTCCTTGGTCACGATGTGGCCCACCACCTCATGGCTTATGAGCGAAACAAAGTCTTAGCGAAGGGAGGAATCCGCGCTGCTGACGTTAGCCACCTGAAGCCAGGAACGAAGGCCATGATCGTCGGGAATCCAATTCGGCTCCGATTTCCACCAACGAAAAGTGGAAAGCGCGTTGTCTTCTTCGATCTCGAGGATGAATCAGGACTAGCCAACGTGACGTGCTTTGACGACACGTACATGAAATACGGACATGCTATCGTGTGTTCGCAGTATGTGACAATCCGAGGTGAAGCACAGGACCGAGATGGACATATCGCGTTTCTGGCCCATTCCGTCTTTCCCTACCGACCATCGCTAACCGATGGATTGCCTCACGACCTTGAATTGCCGATAAAACGCGGTGACTACCTTGTTGGCTAATTATGAATTTCACCAAAACTGCTCAAACAAAATCGCCCTTCAAATACCTTGATCAATCAGTTGAGGGACAAAGGTACAGTCAGAAAGTGAGCAAATTTAAATCGCTAAATGCGCCAACTGCAGCGGTAGCCTCGCCTGCGGAATTATTTTATCAGCTTCGTAGATCGGATGAGATAAAGCACCTTTGGGCTCACCAGCGTGATGTCCTTGACCTATACGTCCAAAATTCAGATTCGAGAAATCTGGCTCTTGAGTTGCCAACAGGTTGTGGAAAGACCCTCATTGCAATGCTCATCGGAGAATTTTGTAGGCGCGAAAAAGACCAAAGAGTTGTCTACCTTTGTCCAACAAAGCAACTTTGCGCACAGGTTCAAAATCAAGCGGGATCATACGGCATTAAGACAACCTTGCTGGTTGGCCCCAAGCGCAACTTCGACAAAGCAGAATTCAATCTCTATGAAACATCAAAATCAATAGCAGTAACTACGTACAGTGCTCTATTCAACTCTTATCCAGCTTTTGGCGACCCTGATCTGATTCTATTGGACGACGCCCATGCCGCTGAAAACTACATATCCAATATGTGGTCAATGTCAGTCACCAAAAGCGCACACGAGGACTTTTTCGACGCTATTGTTACCTTCCTAGCGGAGTCGATTCCACAAGAAATGTATCAGCGCATTCGTTCGGGCCTCACCAGTCCATGGGACGACTCGGCAGTCCAGCTAGTTCCACTACCACTGTATGTAGAGCACATCGACGACTTGGAAAAGATTTGTACGCGGTACTGCATTAAAGACTATGACGAAGAACTCTATTACTCGCGCGGAGTGCTTGGCGGACACCTTCACGCATGCAATATATACATATCTAGTAGCCGGATCTTAATTCGTCCATACATCCCACCAACCTTGACTCATGCCCCATTTGCGAATGCTGATCAACGAATCTTCATGTCGGCAACCTTGGGATCCAGTGGCGACCTTGAACGCTTTACTGGGATCGGAAAGATTAAGCGCGTACCAGTTCCTGGCAATTGGGATCAAAAGGGTACTGGAAGGAGATTGATTCTGTTCCCCGACCTAATTAAGGATGCAAATGCCCCAGAAAAGATGCTTACAAACTTCGTCGAAGGGAAACACAGAACTCTGATTCTCACCCCTGACGGCTACAGTGCAAACGCGCTTCGCGACAAGTACGAAGAGCAATCAACAATCCTTGGAGCCGAAGACGTCGAGAAGTCACTTACGCCTTTCACTACTCAACAACCTCCAGCGGCCCTTATTCTAGCAAATCGATATGATGGAATTGATCTTCAGGGGGATGCCTGCCGTCAGCTTGTAGTTGCTGGACTACCAGCGTCGACAGACCTTCAAGAGAAATTCTTACATCAAAAGCTAGGTGCAACCTCACTGCTCCGTGACCGTATTAGAACGCGGCTAACTCAAGGGCTGGGGCGCTGTACGCGCGATGAAAGTGACTATTCGATTGCATTACTAATTGGAGATCCGTTGCTGTCTTGGTGCTCCAAGGGAGTCAACACGCGGTTGCTAAACGCGGATTTGCAAGCAGAAATTGAGTTTGGACGAGAGAACTCATCAGTCTCCCTGGACGAGGCCCTGGAATATTGCAATATCTTCCTTCAGCATGAAGACGATTGGGATGAAGCCGAGCAAGCAATAGTAAATATTCGAGCGAAGAAGAGCTTGGAAGTTGACGACTTAGCCCTATCCCTTGGGAAATCGGTAGAGGCAGAAGTCAATTTTGTCTATAGCCTTTGGCAGAACGATGCTGAAAAAGCTTATGAGAATGCCGTCATCGTAGCTGACGCCATCGATGGAGGTTCAGATGCAAAGCCCTACCGAGCTTTTTGGTTTTACAATGCTTGCGTAGCCGCCGACCAGGCTTACCGGCAATCAAAGAACCCTAATTGGCTTACACACTATAGCAACGAAGTCGAACGCGCTCGAAAATGCACCATCGGTATTACTTGGTTCTCGACACTTCGCAATGTACACAAAAAAGAGGAGGCTCCATCGGTCCCTGATATCAATGTGGGCGAAATCAGGGATTTACTTAATTCCTGGCAATTAGTAGGGGGAAAGTTTGAAACGCGACTTGCCGAGGCAAGATCGCAAATTTATTCAAACGAGTTCACTGCATTTGGCCTGGGTGTCAGAACTCTCGGCCTAATGTTAGGAATCGAAGCATTTGTTTGGCCAGCTTCGACTTCTGGAGCCACGGACGGATTATGGGTATTCAGTTCCGGACAATCAATCGTCTTTGAGCACAAGAGCATGGCTCAAATAACTGGCTCAATATCCATGTCTGAGGTCAGGCAGGCAAAGGCTCATCCCGCTTGGACTCTGACACATCGTCCAGATTTGGCAGCAATAAAGATGTCGACGGTCATGGTTACTCAGAAGCCGAAGATTAAGCAAGATGCGCAGGCGATTGCTGAAGGTATTTGGTATTCGACTCCACAGTTCTTCAGGAGCCTGTTTGACGAAGCGGCAGATGTGCTTACTAAGGTTCGAAATCTTGGTCGCGACCTCTCCGAGGAGCAACTAGACATATTGATTGGCGAAACATACGTAACCAAGAAGCTAACTGGCGACGAAATTCGTGCAAGAGTATTCACGAAACAACTAAAGGATGTTCAGAAGGAATAGACCGTTTGCCCACCAAAATTGGTGGGCAAGGTTCGTTTCGTCGAACTGAATCGCCTAAGATTTACGATGAAGCTTTTGATCGGCCGGTTCGGTTGGTCATCATTGGTGAAGAAGCTCCGTCCAAAGTCGATGATGCCTTCCAAAGATTGATTTCTTGGGGCGTTAGGAGTGGAAGAACACCCAGTCGATGGCGATTATTCCGAATGTAGTTAAGAGCGCGGGCACGCTCGTCTCCACCTTCTCTATCAAGCTGGGCATCGGCTAAAGCTTGTCGATCATTGCGAATTGCTTTGATCAATTGGTTCCACCATCCGTTCGCTGTCGCCTTTGCATATCCAAGCGCCTCTGTAGCCGCGTGGATACTATAGCCGTCCAATTGCAACCTGATGAAGAACCGACACTCCTCGCTCAAATCAAAAACCCGATTCCCACCAGACATAACCTGGTGCGCTGGTGTTGCCTCTCCCTTGCGGCTCGCCGTCTGCCTATCAATGGAAAACAGTGCAGGATAGTAAGTTTTCCTCTCTGGCAAGCTCTTGTAGAGATTTCCGTGTGAATTTGCTCCGAAGCCCAACCGCATTAGGAAAAAGCTCTTTGTGTTGCTGGCCATACGGTCGGAGTAGGAGTGCTTGAAATAGTGTCCAAGTCCAAATCCTCCCATGGATTCCATGAGAGACTGTTGCAAGACAGCCATAACTCGCCCGAAGTCCCAAAACGGAACAACATTTGCTTCGGGAAATGTGAACAATGCACCATAAAAGTTCAGGTTTGCGCTTCTGCTTTCTGCAACCACATCCTCGTACGAAAGAATCCTATTTCGTAGCCCGTGATTCTCTGCCAGGTCGGTAAGCAGAAATGGGTGTTCTCCTTTAGTGACGGCCCTAGCAAGCCCCTGGTCGATGAAGAAACAGCTGCCAAAACAAGCCACTTTTGGGCCGTAATCGACTATCGAGCCCCAAAATTTCTGTTCCAGCATTAGATCGATGATCATTGCTTCGACACGTCCCGGAAGTGATCTGTCTTGGATTACCCTCTCCATGTCGCATTGCGCGATACAAGACGAAACATCTGAAGGTAGCATTCTTCGTGATGACATGCTGTCATTTTGCTCTAAACAATTTATTGGATTTCAGCAATCAAAGATAAACATCCTCATGCCTGTCGTTATGATGTAAATGCATCAGATTGAGGAAACCGCAATTCATCTAGAGCTAAATCTTGATTTCTGCTAAATGCATTTGCATCGTCAATCTAAAAAGTGTTATCAAGTTCTCAGAATAGCCTTCCGTTTAGCAGTTGTTGGATTGCAAAGTGTTAAGAGGTCGAACAAGGTATTAACTTCCACATCGCGGATGAATCAAAAACGGTTCTTGCGGATCGTGCGGAAAAATAGATGTTGCGGCCATGAAACCACGATCTACTTTTCTAGGAGAAACTTATGGCCCCCGCTAGACCCGCTGTAGAACAACTCGAAAAATCTGAACCTTCCGAGTCCAGAACTCAAGTTCTGGTGAACTGCTTGGAGGAGACTGAAACGTCAATCGATCATCCTTTGTCCAACGATCCTGATAAGCGGCTGGAAATTCGGAAGTACTCGTACCGAAAGTTGACCATTGAGGCGAAAGAAGACCTAGCAATCTATTTGCGCCGAGCAGAAGCCAGGGCTCTCGACTGCGGCGACGTTAGAGCCGCGCGCGAACTTGCAGACCATGCATCTCTCCTGGAGCAGTGGATTATCGATGAAAAGCCACATTGGGTTCCGATGTTTCAGAGAACAATCTCTAGGAGCTTTGGCCGATAGGCGTTTCCTGCCCTAGAGATTCCAATTCCTATTGTTCCTTATTTCGTTCCCGTTTGCTCAATCATCTTGGAAACGCTTTGATATTGGTCCTTCCGGTCTCCATGTCGCCACATTTCCTCCAGCTACTTGCTTCACCTCTGCCAGATTTCACAAAAAGTTTTCTCGGATGAATTGAATCCGCCGTCTATTTTCAGGTGATGGATTGGCAATCTCTTCGAGACTCAGCTACGTCTCAAGGATCCAACGCCCGGTGTAACCGGAAAGCTTCTCCTGGGTCAATGCTCCTGCGCCGTGGCAAATCTTACAGAAAGCTCTCTTGCCATTGCTTAGCCATTTTCCAACTCCATCGCATTCAGGACATGTCGGCATAGGCTTTCATACGCCGGTGGAGCAAGATCATAATCAATTTACATTGAAGATTGATTTGGCAAACTTGGTACTTCCTTGCGAGGAGAACCAGAAAGTCGTATTTTCTGACGAGTGGTTGGCGATCCATGAAGCGGGCCATGCGGTCGTTGCTGAGACGCTTGGCCTAAAAGTCAAAACAATTTCAACAGATCGAAAGGACCCGGGGGTAATTCTTGAAGACATGACACCAAGTTCGGTACAGGGCCCAACTCATTTTGGAGGTTATCTGGCAACCGAAAGGGCGCAAGGAGTTTCATTGGAACCTCCATACATGTGCGAAGAAAAGCCTCTGGGTTGCGACAGAGATAGGGACAATGCCTCATTCTGTGCTGGCAACCATTGGAAACACCTTCCAAATGAATCTGAACTTAGTGGTGAAGAGATTTCACAGATTAGAGAAGAATATCTGATTGCCTGCCAGACAAAGGGATGGGAGATAATCAAGGCAGAGTGGCCTAAAGTGCTGGGCTTGGCCGAGCAACTACTTAGGGAGCCAAAAATGGACGGCGACCGTTGCCGTAACGTACTAAGTGAGTTCTAGTGGAAAGGCCAAACTGGATGAGAATTCAAGAGAATGGAGCTTCGGGCGAAGCTCGTACACGAGCGTTTTTATTAGATCGCTTTTGGATTCTTGAACGTTCAATAGACGCTGAAGGTGCGGATTTTTTCATCCAACGTCGTCTCACGAGCCAATCCTTGCTCAGCCGTGATCCGCCAAAACTTGGAGTTGTCCAAGCAAAGTTCTTTCAGGACGAAAGAACTACTCAATATGTACACCGGGAGTATATTGACGACCAAGATGGGAACCCGCGAGAGGAAGTTTTCATTTTGTGCCACACAGGTACTGAAGATAGCGCAAAGATGTACTTTCTGACGGCCCAAGAAATAAATGCAAACTTCGCTCTGTCGCAATCGGACGGGCGCTCTGGCCACTACATCTTGTCAGGCAATAAGGTGCTGTGCGATAAGTGGATTGTCACGAGCCGCAATCGGGCCCTCCGCGCCATGGAACAGGGCCTCATCAACGTAGACTTCCAAAAAAATCGTCAGTTTCTTAGTTGGGCTCTCCCGAATCTTGAAGACGACACGTCTATTGATCCAGATTTTCTTGAGCCGATAGATAACTGGCACGGAAGCATCCCCGAAGAGTTTTTCGAACTGAGAAAAAAAGCTCGCAATATCGCCTACGAACTTGACGATTATATGATTTTGCTCAAGACAATCGTTGAAACCAATAACCCAGTTACTGCTGTTTGTGCAACAGAGAAATTCGATCAAGATTCATTACGGCATGTGGGGCGAGACTTATTTTGTCCGCAGTTTGCAGAAGCGGTGTTGAGTCATAACCGTTGGGTTCAGAGTCTGAAATCATCCGGATTACTAGACGCTCATGCGACTCTAAGGCAAAAGATACTGAGTTACCTCATTGACGAAGTTCTTCAAATCCTTCCCTTCAACAACTCCGATCTTTTCAAGGTCGAGGTCCGATATGATGTCCAGAACCTTAGTTTGGTTTCCGTCTCGCATACGATCACCACTTTGGATATCGTCCTTTCTGAAGCCGACGACAGACAGATGAACAAATATTCTGGCGTAATCTCGTCCAGACCAGGATATGTTTCAGCGTTTATTGATCCTTCCGTGCGTGGTGAATGGCTAACTAATCCTGATCAAGCAGTCGAAAAAGAAGATTTCCCCAATCGTTCGATCTACTATCTTCTTGCCTACGTTATGGGCAAAGTCCTTGAGGGATGGTATTACGAATCTTAAGGGTCGGTGAAGACTTAGCGCCAATCAGCATCAGAAATTTGACATCTCTTCTTCTGACCCAAATTCTATCATCACAACAGTGAATCCTCTGAAATCATCCTCTGTCTCGCCGGTCACAAAATAGCCGGGGCCCGAACCTCCAAATCCGACTTCAACATTCATTTTTGAATGGGAAAAGATCACGCCATGGCCCCTTCGACTCGCAATTTTGGCGGCCCAGTTGTACTCAGGTAAAGGGAGTATGCCAATTCCAAGCAGTAGGTCCCATATTAACTTGTCCCAATCTGTAACTTGAGATAACGGCGAAAAGCAGAACGAGTGAGCAGGTGATCCGAAAACCATTTTAGCGACTTCCGCTGCAAATCCCGTCGGCTTGGAGCCTACCGATGGAACTGCCAGATCAGCGGGGCCCTTCTGTTGAACAAGCAAGTACTGACCCCAGTGAGTTGTTGCAGGGGAGAGGGTCCTAGATTTTCGAATCTTTGAACTGCCAACCCGATAACTAAATGTTGGCCACTTGGAATAGAGGTGCCACTGCTTATGTCGCGTGTTAGGCGGCCAGCCCATCCCACGCTTAGCTTGCAAAAGAATCGCCTGTCTTGTCTGGGTTGTTCGGTTAGTAAAAACAAGCAATGCGTCGGCTAGCTCACAGCCAGGCGGTGGACTTAATCGCACACGCGGTCGCTGGTGGCAGAAGACTGCGTTGTACTTCACGACCTGACCTTGTGGTACAAAAAAGGCGTTTAATGCTGCTCGCCAGTCTCGAAGCGCCAATGGCGAACGAAACAAACGTGCCACCATTTCCACTTCGTCCACGCCGTGACAGTGGGTTCGACAAATCTGATCAATATCCGAGACCAACCCAGCAGTTAACAATGCAGGAGCACTCATAATTCTAAGTATAGTTTTCTTTCCAGACAAAGAATGACATGGAAATCGGCTCTCAATTTGCTCTCAGTTGGAGGAGAAATTGAGAGACATCCAGAGACGTTCGTAGATTCAAAATCGCATCATTGAACCTGCCAAAACTCCGTTGAGGTGGTAGTGCTCATAAGGAGTGAAGGTCCGATTCCTTTCTCTCGTGCGAAATTATCAAAGCTCTAAAGCGGGTGGAAATCACAGGTGGTTGAAAATCTACTTGGAACCACAAGCTCCTATCGATCCGAATTGGCCACTCATGTAGTCTCTCATTTTGTCTCTCTTACACCGGAGAAATTGAGAGTCGCAAAGAGAGACGAGGAGACTCTGTCAAGTCTTTTTGAGGCTTTTTTCTCTCGTTTACACCGAGAGGGTTGGGGGTTCAAATCCCTCATCGCCCACCATCTTATGCAGTGGAAAGTGCTTTGTGCTAAGTGCTGAAATGAAGTACGCACCTTTTTTCGGAAAGTTCGCCAACTATTATCGTTCGGTTCCCTTACTTAAAGCGGTCATTTTCAAAAACGGTTCCTAAAGGTGTCCTTGTTGGAAATGAATTTGGAGATCGCTCTCTTGTAAAGTACACATAACCAGTATACCTTTGTCTGGTGTTTTGACAGTAGAGAAAACTGGCTTCTCGCTTTTCCGAATCCCGCGAAAGGGTTGGACTATTGTGTGGGTAGCCGTCGTCACTCCGCAGGTCCGTACTACACCCTCCACATGAAGCGCATCTATGTGATGCACTTCATGGCGGACCCTCCTATGAATCAGAGCGGCACCGCCAGTGCCACGGCCAGATCAAATTAAGCCCATTTCACGGTTTGGCTCGCCTGAAAGGACGATTCCGAAGTAACTGATGCTTATTCTGGTCGTGAAAGAGAGTTTCTTACTCTGTGATTCGATTCTCTATTGACTCAGACTACGACCATTCTCTTTAACGAACATTTCTGCCGTATTATTTGCAACGGATAGCAAATCCTGTTCAGGAATTTGCTTTCCCGTTATCGTTAATTGAGCGAAATGCTTCGGGAATTCAATAAGTGAAATTGCGGATTCACTGGTACTTGTCACACTATTCTTAACCAAGAACATTTTTATTCCTACCGATCCAATTTCCCAATTCTTAGTTAGCTTTGGTGCCTTAACCTTTAAATTTTCATAACTATCCTTAATGGATGAAATTGCTTCGGTCGTATCTTCATCTTTTGGCGGCAAAGAAAACAAAGACACTTGCAGCGTGCTTCCCGATATGGAAGTATAATTCCACTCAGAATAGGATTCTCCAATTAGTACTTTCCCCGTTGCTTGCCAATTACTGTCTACTTTAATTGTTTTGATTTGATTACTTGGTGCGGGGCCGCAAGACGCAATGTTAATAGATAGAATCATTGTCATGAATCCAAGTTTCTTTAATTTGCTAATGACCATAAACATTTCGATCAATTCCGCACTTCGTTGCCTTATTATGGCATTTTTGGGAAAGCAGACACCTGATCTGCTCCAACTGGAGTGAGATTCTAGGATTGTGAACGGCCAGCCACTAACGTGGAAGGGGCAGATTTGGGGTGGCATGCTCAGGCCCATCTGTCGCTAGATCCCGAGGGGCGGAGCCGAATCGGGACGAAGCTGGGGTTTGAGCATGGAAGGTCTGAGTAATGAAGGGTAAAGTTGACCTATGAACAGGCCGATCAAGTACAAACGACGGCAAGCTCGAAATACCTTTGAGGATTCTCACTATCTGACGTTTTCGACTCATCACAAGAGACCGTACATGCGAGATGAACGGATCTGCGAACTGTTCGCCAAGTCCATCAACCGTGCAGCGAAGAAATACAACTTCACTGTTCAAGCTTATGTGTTCATGCCCGACCATGTGCACATGCTCATTCATCCGTTGAACGAGGTGTACTCATTTCAAAGGCATCAAGCAAGGACCATCGCAGAGTGCTAAGTTTCGCAACTGGATTGATACCGACCTTTGGGAGCGAGTGGAGGATATGACCGTAACCTGACAGGACATGAGGCCCGAGCAGAGGTTATTGCCTATATACATCAGAATCCAGTCGTAGCTGGCTTGATTGAAGACCCGTTGATGTACAGATGGTCGTCTTGCAACTGGTTTGTGACAGGCGAGGAAGGAGATGTTCGTTGTGAACACTTTGGCAGTTGGTTTGACTGAACTTCAGTGTTACAATGCAATGAATAGGGCGAGGTGAGATGCTTGAGTGGTCAAAGAGTGCTTGATACCATGCTTAGACTCTCAGCTTCGTCCCGATTCGGCTCAACCTCTCGGGATCTGCGACAGGGGTCGCCTAAACATGCCACGACAAGTTTCTCACCGGACCTACCCCGCCTCCCGATTCGCTACGCTCATTTCCCGTTGGCGGGATCTTCGACACGAAGTGGCTGGCCTCTCATGAACTAACAGTCGCACAATAGAACTAATAATGAAGTTTAACAACCTTGTGATATATTCTGTAGGAGTACCACTATCTTCTGTCCTGATCGAGATGGTAAGCCTTGTGTTAGCTCGAAATGTAAATAGTAATTTAGGATTGTCCACGGCATTTGTACTCTCGGTCCCACTCGGGTGGGTAAAGTCACCGGTGATATGGGCGAATTCTAATACAGATAAGTCTTGGAGAGTTTTTGTATTCTACGCATTTAGCTGCTTTGCGTGCCTTGTCGCTGAAATAGCCCTTCAGGCTCGAGTGTTTTCTTTGATTACATCTGGAGTTAGTTCCGTGCTATGTATAGGAGGAGGATTTGCATTCGGGAACTTATGTCAGATTGCAAGACATATTAGGAACCATGGCTCTTCCTAACGCAAGGATGGTCTCACGGCCAACAAACAAAAGAGGAAATCCTGGTCTGCCCCCGTTCTTGAAGACGTTTTAAGAGTAGAAGCCATCTCAAAAACACCTTAGGATGATGAGGATGCACCCGAGTTGTACGAATCCCTTGTAGTTTTGTAGCTTGCGTTCATGCCTGGTCTGGATTCTCCTGAAGTTCTGAAGCCATGCGAAGAGCCGTTCGACTTTCCACCTCCTCCTATATCTTCTGAGTTCTCTGCCGTCCTGAGTCTTCGCTCGTCTGGCTCTGTTGGGAGCGATGAGGGTGGTTCCATACTGGTGCTTAACCCACCAGTCGAGCGAATCGTTGTCGTAGGCTTTGTCTCCGATGAGTCTTTGCGGGTAACTAGCGTGGGCGGGTTAAGCATGTGTGTGGCACTGGCCAGCCATTGACATGGGCGGGACAGACTTTGTGCGGCATGCTCAGGCCCATCTTCGTAGCTGGGTTTGAGCATGGAAAGATTGGACTACTGAAAGTTAAATCTCTTGGTGATCGAGGATCCGTCGCAGTACCGAAAGTCGTCTCGCAACTGGTTCGTGACGGACGAGCAGGGTGATGCTTTATGCTGTCATTTTGGAAGTTGGCTCAACTAAGTTTCAATGTTACAATACAGTTGGCGAGTTCGGGATGACGGTTGGAAAGCAAATATATGTGCCGGTTCCCACGCTCAGGCACCAACTTCGTAGCTGGACTTGAACATGGTACGACTAGTTTCTCTTTCTTACCTATCACGCCTCTCGATCCGCTACGCTCATTTTCCATTAGCGGGATCTTGGACACATGCGGTGGGTGACCAGATACCGACATTCATAAACTTCGGCACGCCATGGGCATTGAAGCAGGAAAGAACACGATGCGAAGAAAATGATAACGTTTACTGGATACAGGACTGTGTGAAGAAGAATGTATGATTTTGCCCTTTGGCTTACGGCCCAAATAACATGTTGCGATCAGCAACAAGAGAATGTGAGAGACACACTGAATCTGCTGGGATCAACGAACAGCAACATTAGAAAGAAAGCACAACAAAATGTCGCAACACTTAAGTCGATATCGATAAAAAATCTGATACATTTGTTCCATGCTGCAGACTGGCAGTCTCGTGAATCGGCGTGTGTTTTGGCCAAAACATATAGCCACTATGAATGTTTCCCATTTCTGAAAGTTGAAATTGACGATGTAAATCCATTGGTTAGGGCCGCGGCTTCCCATACTCTGATATCCTACCGAGATTGGTTACCAGAATCTGATACCAAGAAGTTCCTTTACTCGAAATCGTGGCGGGTTCGTTCATTTGGCATTGAATTGAATTATTCCATTTGGAATCGAGATTGGAGTTTGCTTAAATCTATAGCCGTAGACAGGTCCCCATTGGTGCGGCAAAAATTAGTGGATACTGTTGACTGGAGAATTGATCCAAAGATCGGCGCTGATCAACGGAAGAACTTTGTTTTTTAATGATTCACGATGAGGACTATGGAGTTCGAATGAAGATCATTCAAAATATCGATAAGTATGGGTTAGACCCGCGTCTCAGGCAGTCTATCCTAAAGCAGTTTATACTTTTTGACAAGAGCGACCTTGTTCGAAATGAGGCACTAAAAGTACTTAGCCCTGATTTAATTCTATAAGTTGGCGAGCCACTAGCGTGGGTGGGGCAGACTTTGTGTGGCATACTCAGACTCGTCCCTGCCTACCCCCTCCCGATTCACTCATTTCCCTTCGGCGGGATCATCGACACGCTGTGGCTGGCCGGGAACTAAAAGACCCAGGTCGCCATCTTGTCTGAATCGGATGAAGTATTCGTCAACTGTTGGGGATTTGATCCATCTACATTGCATCGCCAAATCTGACGAGTGCCGTCGCCGGAGTAGTAGAAAATGCCGCTATTATTTACCGCAAACGAGCCGTGATACTTGTTGTTCGAATCGGTCGTCAGTTGCACGGCATTCGCGCCTGTTAGGTCCATCTTGTAGATCTGATACGTTCCAGAATGATTGGAAGAATAAATGATATGCGTGCCATCCGGCGTGAAGGCCGGAGTCACATCGTCATCCGAATTATTGGTAAGCCGCGTGAGATTGGTCCCATCGAAATTGACCATGTAAATTTCTTCGTTTCCGTCTCGGTTCGACGTAAAGACGACCTTTGAACCATCTTGGCTAATGGCGGCAAAGGAATCGTTTCCGGATCCATTGCTCACATTGGTTTGTCCTGAACCGTCTCCCGACATCGTATAGACCTCATTATTTCCGTCTCGACTCGAAACAAAGACGATCTTCGAGCCATCCGGGGTCACGCACGGCCTAAAGTCATGGGTGGAAGTCGTGAGGCCAGTCGACACACCAGCCACGATTTTGACGATATTGCCAGTCGAGTCGCTTGTAAACACGTCGTAGGCTTGGTCCATGCTGCCTTCAAAAGCCGTAGCCGTGTTCAAAACGTCCACAATTGTCCCACCTTCCTTGGGCATCCGATGAAGAATCATGCCGGAGCCGCCAGGATTGTTGTAGAAAAGAAGGCCCGGTTCGGAATCAACCAAACTACCTGAACCTCCGCAGGCAAGACAAACTGCACCGACGAAAATAAGCGACAAGTTCTTCGTTGACATGAAATCCCCTTTCTCGTTGAAATTTGATTATACAGAACCCTCAGAGAATAGAGAAGAGGCCTTAGACCCTTCCCTACATCGTGGCGGCAAGCCACTGGAGGGCTGCAAACCCTTACCCCCAGGATGTCGTTTGAAAGTGGGTCATTGTGTTCCTCAATGAGGTAGTGGCGTTCTCCGAGAAGTTTATTTAGCCTCAACCTCGCTTCTGGGGAATTCGGCTCAATGGCACACCCGTCCTTGTCCGCGCCGCGAGTTGAGATTTTTTATTGGCAAGCGTCCAGGTCGTGATATGATGGAGTTCGACGCCCAACAAAGCGACGAGAAGGTCGCGAGGCGAAAAGTTCCCGATGGACATCCTTCAGCAGGTCGAAGGCTATCTGGCAAGCCAACCAGAACCCAAACAAAGTGAAATGCGTCAGTTGCATCACCGCATTCTGCAAACGATGCCAGGATGTCGGCAGTGGTTCTTTGATGGCAAAAATGAGGAAGGCCGCATCGTATCCAATCCAACGATCGGATACGGATTTTATACGATTCAGTACGCCAACGGAACTAGTCGGGACTTCTTTCAGGTCGGTTTGAGCGCCAACCAGTCGGGAATCTCGGTTCACATCATGGGAATCGAAGACAAGACGTACCTTGCCAAGACGTTCGGTGAAGACATCGGCAAAGCCAGCGTAACGGGATATTGCGTTAAATTTCGAACTCTCAAAGATATTCATCTTGACGTGCTTGAGGCGGCGATTCGGTTTGGAGTCCAAAACAGCAATCCAGCGACCTAGTCAGACGGCCATCGAAGTCAAAATTCGGTAAGAAATTCGGGAATCCGCCGTTGAAGCTGGCCAAGGTGGATATAATTACCTTAGTACCATGCATTACTCAATACTTCCCTTTGCCATGTTCGGCATGCCTGGTGGCGACGAGTGGATCATCATCGGTTTGGTGATCTTGCTCCTCTTTGGTGGAAACAAGCTTCCCGAGCTCATGCGAGGTATCGGGAAAGGCTACGGCGAACTGCAGCGTGGGCTCGAAGAGGGCAAGCGGAAGCTGACCGAAGAATTCCACGACGAGCACCACTAGGGCTCATTGCCGCTTTGATTCGTCACCTGGCATGAGGTGTTCGTAGATCAATTTGCTGTGGGTCTGGTCGAAGTGCCCTTGTCGGTCGAAATGCAATTCGATGACTCTGTCGAACACTGAATCAGGCCATTTCCCTTCTGGCACGTATTGTTTGGGGTTCACGCCTAAGGCGTTTAGGAGAGCGGGAATTCCGCCGTGTCGCCAACTGATTATGATTCGATTTCCGTGGGGGTGTGACTTCAACTCTTTGGCTATTTCGCCGGACTCTTTATCTGAAAAACGTCCATCGATGGGTAGGTGCGTTGCTTTCGATAAGGGTTCGATCGTCAATCGCGGCCGACGGCTCTTTTTTGAATCTCTGGCCGCAAAAAGCGCCGTCAGATGAAGGGGCCGTTCATCGATTTTGTAGTCGGCAAAATACCGCACGTAGGCCGCAGCACGCCTCTCTCCTGCTGCCGTGAGACCGTCACCGCTTTCCGGTTTTTCAGCGTGGCGAATAATCAGAATGACGACATTGGCCAACGGGTTTTCATCGCGAGACCACATGGTCGCCGGAATGATCAAGGTCAAGCCCAAAGAAAAGTATTTAAGTACTTTTTGATTCATCGGAGCATTGTACTCTGGCGACGTCCATTTCTTCTCTATCACTAAAGATTGAGCAAACGTTTTACCGATACATCATTCATACCGCTAAAATTGCGAGGTTACGCAATGCGTCACATGTCGATTAAACAACAACTTTCCGTTCTCATCGTCTTTGCTCTGATCCTGTCTTTCTGCATTGGTACCTTCCAGGTTCGTTCCGTCAATCAAGTTTCTACTGGCCTCGAAAAGGCCATTCAAAGTTCACAAGTCTTAAGAAATCACCTTGAAGCCGACATGATGCACGATGCGCTTCGTGCCGACGTCGTTTCCGCTCTTTATGATGCCAGCCGGGGAGGCAGTGGCAAGAAAGAAGTTTTGGATAGCCTTGCTGAGCATGCCGAACATTTTCGCTCGATGGTCAAAGAGAACGACGCAATGCCGCTCTCTGGCGATACTCGCAAAGCCCTCAACGAAGTCAAGCCAGCTTTGGAAGCCTATATCAGCAGCGCAGAAAAAATCACAGCGAATGCTTATGCCAACTATAAGAAGGGCGAAGCTCAACTGCCCAAGTTTCAAGAATCTTTTGAAGCCCTCGAAGGCAAAATGGCCGACCTCAGTAATACGATTCAAAAGGATGCGACCAAAGAGAAGGCCCTCGCTACTGGTCAGAGTCACAACAATCTGAAAGTGTCGCTGATGGCGATCTTTTCGATGGGATTATTTGCCATTTCTGCGCTTTGGATTTTGGGATCAAAGATTGCCAAACGAGCGGAGAGCGTCAAGAATGCGGCTAAGAAATTGGAGATTGCGGTCATTGAACCGCTCACCGAAGCCTTATTGAAACTCGCCGATGGAAACCTTGCGTATCGCCCCGAAATCGAGTCGGTTCGGATGACCGATGGACCTCGCGACGAAATTGCGCTCGCATTTGACAGCATGGCCGACCGGACCGAAGAGATGGTTCGAGCCTACGACTCGGCTCGTTCGAGCCTTGCCAGTGCCGTCAGCAAAATGTCGTCGGGTGCCGACAAACTTTCGGAAGCCAGCCGCACGATGAAAAGCGCGGTCCAAATGACCATGCAGACCTCAAATGAAATCGCGCTGGGATCTGAATCCTTAGCTCAGGCGACATCCAGCACAGCCCAATCGATTGATCAGCTTCACGAAAGCATCGAGATGGCAGCAAATGGCTCGGCTCGCCAACTGAAGACCGTCGAGGAATCGCTCCAATCGCTCAATTCGGCCAACGAAACGCTCGAAGAAGTGAATCGCACGTCGACCGATATGGCCGAGAACGCCAAGAAGGGCTCGGAAGCGGTTGGCAAGACTTCGGTGGCAATGGCCAGCATTTCAAACCAAGCCGATCAATCTTTGGCGGTCGTTCAAGTGCTCCAAGACAAGAGCCAGAAGATAGGTTCTATTGTAAACGCGATCGAGGATGTGGCGGCGCAGACCAACCTTCTCTCGCTCAATGCTTCGATCGAGGCGGCCCGAGCTGGAGAGCATGGTCGCGGATTTTCCGTCGTTGCCAACGAAGTTCGCAAACTTTCGCAGGAAGCTTCGGACGCGGCAAAGGAGATTGGTCTCTTGATCGCCGACGTCGCGGGCTCGGTTCGCGAGGTTGTCGCTTGTGTTGAACAGATGCGCACCGAAGTAGCCCAAGGAGCAAGCCAAACTCAGGAAACCGGGGCGGTGCTCGAGACAATTGTGACGAGCATCAATCAGACTGTTGGCAAAATTCTTGTCGTTAGCTCGGAGGCCGAGGCCACGAGCAAGAAGATGGTTACGCTTCAGTCCATCGCGAGCGAAGGCAACTATACGGCTACGGAAATGCGTGAGATTGCGGGCACAGTTTCCCACTCAGCAAATAGCTCAGCGGCCATTAGCGAGCAGTCTTCTGCCTGTGCCGAAGAGTTGCGGGCATCGACCGAACAACTTTCTGCTGCGGCCGATGAACTCGAAGCCGTTTCCGAGGAACTGCATCTTACGGCATCGAAGTTCGTGACCGACGAACGCGTTGCGCTTAAGATCGTAGCCTAAATCTTTTGCCTCGTTGGCTTTGCCTCCAATGAGGCGTTAGACTGAAAGCGTGAAAAAGGGCAATAGGGCGATCGCTATCGGCGCTTGTGTCGCCGGGTGTTTGCTTTTGGGTATCCACAGCAGCTACGGGAAACCTTGGAGATATATCGTCGCCGGCCTTGGTGGCGGATGCATGGGTCTTGCACTTGTTATGCGTCCTAGGCGTTAAGGGATTGAACTTAGCGCCTAGGAAACGAAGATCACTTGCCGCCGTCTTTTGCAGGTTCCATGGTTCCAGGAGCCTTGATCTTATCCTTCACGCCAGCCGCAAATTTGGCCGGATCGTTGGCAAATCCTCCGGCACAATTCGGGCAACAGAAGTAGTACCGAACGCCATCGAGATCGGCGTATCCGCCGGCTTTGTCATAGGAGGCGACGGCTTCTTTGCTTACGGGGCAAACCATCACTTCTTTCTTTGGCAACATGCCGTACTTTGCCGGTTCTTTGTCAAACGACTTCTTGTCGGTTTCGGACTCGAAATAGAAGCGAATTCCCTTATAGTCGCTGAATCCACCCTTCGCATCGTCGGCCTTGATCGGCTTTTTGCTCACGGGATCAAAGAGAAATACGCCTACGGTATTCCCGGCTTTGACTGCCTTTTCGACCGCAGCTTTTGGATCTTGTGAGAATGCCGAGTCGCATCCGGCACAGCAATACGAGAAACTTGCGCCGTTGTACTCGGTGACCTTCGAGCCCTTGGCTACAGGACCACCCATTACCGGACATGAAATTGGTTTGGCTTGTTGACCGACAAGCGAGATCGCCGTGGAAGCGAGTAGTGCAGTAAGAATCATTCAGTTACTCCTTTGTAGTTCCATTCGAGATCGTCTTCGCGAGAAAAACGGTTGCCGAACGTCATTTCCTATTCTACGCTCTTGCTCGGTCATGCGTCGGCAAAATCCGACTCACTTGAGATCAAGGAATGCTTATTGCCGTGGGGACTTTCGCTTGGACGATTTCTTATTCGTTGGCGGAGTCGCGGGTTTGAGGTTCTTGGCGATGTCATCACCGATCACGACCTCGATGTCAGGGGCGGCCGGATTCACGGCGGGCGCTTTGCTAATGTTCGAGGCTCCGATCATTTGCTGGACTACTCGGGCAATGTCCATGTGCGATGCCTTTTGATAAGCGATCAAAGTGGTTGGGGCGGGGGGCGCATTGCCGAGCGATGACGCCGAATAGCCTTCGTCTACCAACTTGTCCGCCACGGCCTTGGCGACACCATTGACCTTCGTGCCGTTCTTGATGCCAATGCGGACGAGTTTCTTGGCCGCGCTATCGTCACCGCCGATAATCCAGTCAACGGTGGATCGGGCTCGCTCATCGTCAAGGACATAGAAGTAGACGCCGTTCTTCTTGGCGTCCTTTCCGGGCAAAGTCGCCGACACCATCGATTCGTGGCTGGCCCCGCGGAAGAGGCTGGCAAGGGCGAGGCATTTCACCCGGGGCAAATCAGTATCGACTTGTTCGAATCCGGTCTCGATGATTGAGTCGGCCTTGAGGAGATTGCCGGGGCTGTTGGCAGAGCGAACCAGTGATTGGATCAGTTGCTGTTGTCGAGCCATGCGCCGGAGGTCGCCTTCTTCCTTTGAGTGTTTTACACCCTTGAGCGGAATGATGTGCCCGTCTTCATCCATTCGGTAGCGGTTGACCTCTCGAAAACGAACAAAGCCTTCGGCGCCTTTCCCATCAACGCGTTGGCGTCCAGCGGGAAGGTGGACGTGAAGTCCGCCCCAATTGTCATCGTAGTTCATTACGTCGAGGGCTTCGACTTCGACGCCTCCTACCGAATCGACGATGTTGCGAACGGCGTCCGCCTTGATCACAAAATAGTTGTCGATCTTGACGTCGAACAGTTTTTCGAGCGTTCCGATCAGCAGTTTGGGCCCACCGCGCGTGTAGGTGGCATTAATTTTTCCGGTCTTGCCATCGGGAGCTTCGACGTAGGTGTCGCGGGGGACCGAACAAGCGCGGATGAGCTTCTTGTCGAGGTCCACCGACAGCATCATGATCGTGTCTGCCCGTGTTCCCTTGCTCGACGTATAGCCGCGGTTGTCGTGGTTGTAATCTTGCCCGATCAGCAAGAGGTTAAGGTGATTTTGATCCTTAAAGACTCCCCTGGGGTCTCGAATCCCGGCCACAACGTCGCCAAGGCTGGTGTTCTTATCGCGAAATCGGTTGAGAATTCGGGTTGTAAAGGCCAACGCGCCGACGCACATCAGCCCGAAGACTATCGAAACAACCGCAACCACCCGCTTTCGTCGATTCATCGCTACCTAATGATTACACGTAATTTCATATGACGGTTCCGTTGAGGGAACCTCGTGAAAAAGGTCCTACTTCTCAAAAGCGAACACCGGCTCCGGAGTATGGTCGATCGTGCCTCGCAAGATGTCTTCAGCAATCGCAAATGAAAAGATGGCAAGTTGGGGATCATGTTCGGTCTTGCCGTGTTCACGCAGCCGGTGAATGACCTCGTTCGTTAAGGCTGGAACCCATTCACAGACATGGAAGAGGCCATGAATCGCGGATCGACGCCCCACGATCGAAGGGGATGAAAGGCAATCGAGCAGCGCTTGACCACCCAACCGATGAGGCAGATGGCCACCTAAAACGACACCCGCTTTATAAACCGTTCGAGCGTAATCGTCTTCTGCGTCCATAAGGATGCTCTTCATCGCTTCAACCGCTTCGACTTCGTCTCTTTCGCCCGAGATGAAGCTTGGCAAGTCTTCGAAAAGGTCGAGGACACACCATTGAGCGCTCCGTCGCCAAGGATGCACGCGATCTTTGAGGACGTGGCACAAGGCAGGGAAATACGAATTGCGGTGCTTACTCACCTCGACCGCCTCGTGGGCCGAATTGGCCACGTCGCGATCTTCGCAATAAAAGAGTTTGAGGATATCGAGAGCGGGTAACTCGCGAATTTCGCCCTTATATCGGGTGGTCCGACCAATCGTTTTGGCGATCGAGTATTGACGCTGAAGCAGAGGCTCGGCGGATTCTTTCAGCTTGGCAAGCATCTCTTCTTCGTTTTCGGCTTTTGCGTCGTTCCAAAGCTCAGGGCAGCGACCAAAAACGCCAAAGTTTGTGTGGGCAACCTCAACGGTAAACATCTCGCCATAAGCAACGAAGTTCGTCGTTCCCGTCCAATCGCTGCTCAGAACGTGATATTCGTAGCTGACGGGATGGGGCGGCCAATGAAATTTGACGCGATGGGGAGGACGAATCGCTTGAGTCGTGCCGTAGCTTTGAGCCGCTAGGGTAATAAATTCCCGCAGCCCCTTTAGGACCTCGTGAGCGTCGAACGGCGGTTCAGCGTACGAGTTCGGCATTGTACTTCCCTATTACCTTACCGCTACTCCAGTTCAATCGTGGCGGGTGGTTTGCTCGTTAAGTCATAAAAGACGCGATTTACGCCGTCTACTTCGTTCACGATTCGGCTTGCGACGAGTTCAAGAACATCGAACGGAATGTTCACGGCCCGGGCCGTCATCGCATCTTCGCTTTCGACTGCGCGGAGGACGATGGGTTGCTCATAGGTTCGTTCGTCGCCCATGACTCCTACACTTTTAACGTCCAGCAGGGCGGCATAGGATTGCCAAATTCCCTTATTGAGACCGCGAGACCGGAGCTCGGAACGGAAGATCCAGTCGGCATCCTGAACCATCTTTACTCGCTCAGGAGTGACTTCGCCCAGGATTCGGACACCGAGCCCTGGCCCCGGGAACGGTTCCCGGTCCACCATATCGTCAGGCAAACCAAGCGCGCGCCCGACGGCCCGAACTTCGTCCTTAAAGAGCCATCTGAGCGGTTCGATCAGTTTCATACGCATCCAATCGGGCAGACCGCCGACATTGTGATGGGTTTTGATCTTTGCTGCCGTTGGTGAACCTGACTCGATCACGTCGGGATAAAGCGTGCCTTGGGCAAGCCAATCACAACCGGAAAGCTCGTTCGCATGGTCTTCGAAGACGCGGACGAACTGTTCGCCGATAGCCTTTCGCTTTGTCTCGGGTTCCTTGATGCCTTTTAGCGCCCCGAAGAAGCGATCATGTTCGTTAAACGCAATGAGATTGCCGTGGAAGTGATCGCGGAATGTCTCGATCACTTGCTCGGCTTCCCCTTTTCTAAGGAGGCCATGATCAACAAAGACGCAGATCGCTCGATTCCCCAAGGCTTTGATCAACAGCGCCGCCATCACCGAAGAATCAACACCACCTGAAACTGCGCAGAGCACTTTTTCGTTCTCGCCGACCGTCGCTTGGATTTTTCGAACTTCTTCGTCGATGAAGTTTGCCGTGCTCCAATCGCCCGTCAGTCCGGCAATGTCGAGAAAGCCCTTAAGGATCTTTTTGCCATCGGGAGTGTGGGTCACTTCGGGATGGAATTGAACCGCAAAGTAGCGCCGAGACCGATCTTCCATCGCCGCGATGGGACAACTTGCAGTCTCCGCCGTCACTATAAATCCGGGGGGCACCTGGGTTACCTGGTCGCCATGCGACATCCAAACCTGATCATTTTTGAGTTCGCCCGCCAAACCGGAGAGATGCGATAGGTTTCGCAAACCGTACTCTTTGTGGTTCGCATTTTCGACTTTTCCGCCCAGTTTATGGGCCATGAGCTGTTGACCGTAGCAGATACCCAGGGTCGGGATGCCCTCGAGGCACGAAAAATCGAGGGTTGGCGCATTGGCTTCGAGAACGGATCGTGGGCCACCGCTGAGAATAACAGCCGCCGGCTTCTCCGCAGAAATTTTTTGGAATGCCTCCGTCCAAGGCACCATCTCGGAGTAGACGTTGTGCTCTCGGATTCGGCGGACAATGAGTTGTGTATATTGTCCGCCGAAATCGACGACCAAGACTTTCTGATGGGTCATAGACCCCATTAAGTTTGACAGATGAGCAACCCTAATTGGTACCCATGCCGTTCCAGAACTTATCCAATGTCTCAGTCGAAGTGTTTTCGCCAACGAGTGCGTTGATCGCCGTGTACTTCGTGTGGCCATCCATCCAGTTCACGATGACCTTCTTCGGATCATAACGTCCCCAAAGCTGACCCTGAGTTCTCGCGTCGAGACCAATCGCATTCGGGTCGGCTTGAGATGCTGGGAGCCAATGGCTTGGAGCGTCGATGCGATGGTAGCCAACGGCATCGCGGACGGTTGGTTGGCTCGGCGCAACCACGTCCTTGCCGCTTGCCTCGGCAAGCATGACCGTTTGGGCGACGTTGGCGATCGATGTGCCCGAAACTCCTGCATAGGAGGCGGTTCCGAACGGCCCCGTCCAAGTCGTATTGAGATACCAGCGGTTGAAACCGTAGCTTGGGTACGCGCCGGTCAGATACCAGTACGCGCAGCCTGCCTTGTCAAAGCGACCATATTGCGGACAACCCGAAAAGTGCATGGCGGGATCGTCTTGCTTGTCGTTCGCATCGAGGAAGAGATCAACATTTTTGATGTAAGGCTGAAGCAATACTGGGTAGAAGTAGAATCCGTTGGCCGAGGGCAGGGTTGTGTCATACGGATCGAACCAGCGAAGCGGTACGACGGTGTCGTCGTAATCCTGCATGTACATCTGCGAACCAAGAGCGATTTGCTTCATGTTGCTGATGCTCGCCGTCTTCTTCGCAGCCAGCTTTGCCTGGGCGAAGACGGGGAAAAGAATCGCGGCCAGAATTGCGATGATTGCAATTACAACAAGGAGTTCAATTAAGGTGAAGGCGCGCTTCATACGGTAATGATGTTGGCAGTGGCTTGGCCACATAACTTTGCATTCCTGACGGATATCGGACTATCGTAATGGAAAAAGAACGCTTCCGATATTTCAATCAAAGTCTCGTCAGAAATGAAAGTTTGGAACAACTTAAATCCTTGGGTTCAGGATTTAGTGATCAGAGTCCAACGCCCGAAAACTGCCGTAGCCCTTTGGTCCAAAGGATCTTTGAGACTCCAAAGGTTAGGGCAATATAGAAAATCTGGACGGCAAGACCGGTCAGAGCCGCGTTCGAATCGATTCGTCCGATTCCAATATCAACCGGGAGATTCGTCGTGTAATAGAACGGTAAGTACTTTGCGAGAGTTTGGGCCCACGTCGGAAGCATCGCGACCGGCACCACTTGGCCCGACAAAAACAGCATTGGGAAATAGTAAAGCTCAAAAAGCGCCATCGCTTCTTCGACGAAGAGCGCAATGAAGCCGAGCATCATGACTGTCGTGAAGCTGAGGATATGGCCCATGAACATTGCGGTAAAGAACTGCCAATTCCAATTAAACGAAGCGCCTCGCAATGTGTCGCGATAGAACCACATGAAGAGCAGGAGAAACGGAACACAAAGGCTCACGCGTACGATTCGCCACGATAGGTTGCGGATGAAATAGACCTGATAAGTCGAAATTGGTCGTACCAATTGAGCTGAGAACTGTCCGTCTTTGATTTCCCAGGCAAGCTCCCACATAAAATGGCACACGACGAAGCCACTCACCATGAGCATAGCGAGGTAGTACTTGACGATGTCGGCCTTATGAAAACCGACAATCGAGTTGCTGCCCATCGCGCTCATCCACACGAGAGGCATGGTAAACATGGTGAAGGCGTCGGTTAAGATCCAGATCACGCCGTTGACGCGATAAGCAATGCCGTCTTTGAAGTAGACGGCGAAGACCGCAAGCCATTTCTTAAGGAGCGCCAACACCTTGCTCTCAGTATGAAGCATCGACGAGCAATCTATAAACCTAACCTTATGTTCGAGCTTTGACTGCCAATAATGGAAAATATGAGGTCAAAGCGTCGCGCCTTTACGCTGGTGGAGTTGCTGATCGTGATTATTGTCACGGCGGTTTTGGCGACAATGGCCATTCCGAAATTCGCTGACTCGGCCCTTCGAGCCCGCGAGGCACGTTTAAAAATGTATCTTCGTATTTTGCGAGACGCCTCGAACCGGTTTCACGCCGACACGACGCTTTGGCCGAAGAGCGCCGACTTGCTGAACGGCACGACCCCGACTCAGGGATACGACGACTCGGGCACCCTCAAAAACATCCCCGCCGGAACCTATCAAGGCCCTTATATGAATCTCAACAACATGAAAATCGAGATTACGGGCGTTGCGTTAGGTTATGGAACCGGAGCGCCCTATCAAGTCGGTTCTTGGCGGATAACCGGCTCAAGCCGCTCTCAAGACGGATCACTTTACAGCACTTGGTAGGCCAAACAAAAAAAGACCCCGTGATTTGATCACGGGGTCTTTTTCATTCTCCAGCCGGGAGAAATTACTTTTCTCGAATGGGAAGGCCCATTGCCTTCAAGAACACTCGAGCTTCTTCGTCGGTCTTCGCAGTCGTACAGAAAACGATGTCCATACCGCGCAGTTTGTCAAAGTTGTCGTAAGGAATTTCAGGGAAAACCAACTGCTCCTTCAGACCGATGGCATAGTTGCCTCGACCGTCGAAAGACTTTGGCGAGAGACCCTGAAAGTCTCGAATTCGCGGGAGAACGACCGAAGCGAGTCGATCGAAGAAGTGGTACATTCGCTCACCACGAAGGGTGACTTTACATCCGACCTTCATGCCTTCGCGAAGCTTAAAGTTCGAAATAGCTTTCTTTGCGACTGTGGCGACCGGCTTTTGACCTGCGATGATTTGAAGATCGCGAAGCGAGTTTTCAAGATTCTTGCTGTCCTTGTCGGTCGAGCCAGTGCCCATGTTGATGACGATCTTTTCCAATCGCGGAAGCTGCATGGACGACTTGTAGCTGAACTGCTCTTGCAGTTTCGGAGCGACATCCTTCTTGTACTTCTCATGAAGTCGCGACTTCGGCAATGCGCCGACAGGGGCTGATGATTCTTCTTTTTTCTTTGCCATTGTTTTCGTGCCTGAGTTCTGACCAGGCTGTCATTGACGGGGCTTTCGCCGTTACTTCGATTCGTCGACCTTGATGACCGTTCCGCTCTTCTTGGCGTATCGGACCAGCTTGTCGCCTTCTTTCTTTCGACCGACTCGTGACGGTTGACCGGTTTTCGGATCGAGCACCATGACGTTCGAGATTGCAAGAGGAGCGGGAAGTGCGATTCGTGCGCTTCGCTCACCTTGGCTCTTCGCCTTTCGGTGCTTGATGACCTGGTTCAACGGAAGCGGCTGCTCCGGATTCTCAGGGTTATCCTTGAGGACGATGACCTTGCCTTCCTTCGGGCTAACTGCCGCGATGAAACCGATTTGGCCCTTATCCTTTCCGGCGATGATCATAACTTTATCGCCACGTCGGACTTTCAGTTTGATCGGCTTTGCGAGTTTCTTTAATTCTGCTTTGGTTGGCATTACAGCACCTCTGGTGCGAGCGAAACAATCTTCATAAAGTTCGAATCGCGGAGTTCGCGAGCCACCGGACCGAAGATACGGGTTCCTCGCGGCTCCATATTGGCTGGGTTGATGACAACGCAAGCGTTCTCATCGAACCGAAGCGTGCTACCGTCAATTCGGCGGCATGGCTTCTTGGTTCGAACGATGACGCATCGAACGACATCACCCTTTTTGACAGGCATGTTGGGAGTTGCGGCTTTCACAGCAGCGACGATCACGTCTCCGACGCGTCCGTATCGCGGCTGAGAACCCTTCAGTACGCGAATACACATGACTTCGCGTGCTCCCGAGTTATCGGCTACTTTTAATCTAGTGAACTGTTGAACCATTCTTCAGTTAAATTCCTTTCAGAGGCCATCCCCAGCCGAGGCCAGGTGTAGGCGTGAGATCAGGTCCTCCAAACCATGGGTTTGGAGGACGAAGTATTACTTGACCTTTTCGATGATCTGGGTAACGCGCCATCGCTTATCTTTCGATATCGGGCGGGTTTCCATAATCTCGACGCGGTCTCCCTCATCGCAGCCGAGGAGATCGTGTGCCTTAAACTTTTCAGTTCGGATAACAACCTTTCGGTACAACGGGTGCTGAACCCGTCGCTCGACTCGGACGACCACCGTCTTCTGCATTTTATTGCTGACGACGATGCCTTCTCGGGTCTTTCGGCTATTGCGAGGTGCTTGGGATTCTGCCATTAATTGCTACCTCTGTTCTTTTCAGAAATGACGGTCAAAATCCGAGCGATATTGTGTCGGCGGACTTTGAAACTAGCGGTGTCGGTCAACTGCCGGAAAACGAGGTCTCGTCGAGCTTTGTACATTGCTGCACGCTCATCGGTAACCAATTGTTCCAGTTCGGCAACTGATTTCTCTCGAAGTTCTTTTGCTTTTAAGTTCTTCATAGTTTTTTCAGAGCCGTTACTCGGCGGCTTCCTCCGTAGTGGTTGTGTAGTTGCCACCAATGTTGTTCGCACGGAGTTCGGCATCAAGCTCGTCCTTCGTATAGAACTTACATCGCATTGGCATCTTATAGATTGCAAGGCGCATAGCTTCTCGGGCAAGCTCAGCCGAGACGCCGTTCATTTCGAACAGAACTCGACCTGGCTTGACGACGGCTACCCATCCTTCAACGCCAGCCTTACCTTTACCCATACGAGTTTCGAGTGGCTTCTTGGTGTACGACTTGTGAGGGAAGATTCGGATCCAGACCTTACCACCTCGTTTGATGTGGCGGGTCATCGCGATACGAGCGGCTTCGATTTGGCGGCTCGTAACCCATGCTGGCTCTTGAGCGACGATGGCGAAATCGCCGAAGTCGATCTTGTTGCCCTGGGTGGACAGTCCCTTCATTCGGCCTCGGAACATTTTTCGTCGGCCTTCTTTAGTTCGCTTTGGCATCAACATTAGGCTTCACTTCCTTCTGCATTCGCAGGTTGGGCGGGAGCTTCGGCAGGTGCCGCAGGAGCAGCAGGAGCAGCCGCTGGCGCTTCGGACTTCGTCGTAGCAAAAGCACGTCGATCGCCGCGGTCTCCACGGTCGTCGCGTCGCTGTCGTCGCTCTTCTTGTTGATTTTGAACGATCGCATCGAGTTCGCGGAGTCGCTTCTCAGGAAGAACTTCACCTTTATATATCCACACTTTACATCCGATGATGCCGTAAACCGTATGAGCTTCGGCAAAACCGTAGTCGATGTCGGCGCGGAGCGTGTGAAGCGGGATCTTGCCCTGCTTGTCGCCTTCCGTTCGAGCGATTTCCGAACCACCCAATCGACCCGAGACCTGAAGCTTGATGCCTCGGCCGTTGAGTCGCATGACGCGGGTCATGGCTTGTCGCATGGCGCGTCGGTGGCTGATTCGCTTTTCGAGCTGAGCGCAAACGTTCTCGGCAACGATCTGAGCATCGAGTTCCGGCTGTCGGACCTCGGTCACGTTGACTTGAACGACCAACGATGCGTCGGTCTTGCGAACTCGCTTGTTCAGCGTATCCGTCAATTCGTCGATTCCCTTTCCGCCTCGTCCGATGATGGCACCGGGTCGAGCCGTAAAGATGTTGACTTTCAATCGGTTCGCTGCACGCTCGATCTCGACTCGGCTCACGTTTCCAAGGCCAACACGTCTTTTGATGTAGGCTCGGATATCGTGATCAAGCTTGACGGCTTCAGCGTAACCCTTTTTCTTATAGAACCAGTGGCTGTCGTGGCCTCGAATGATGCCGACGCGCAGACCAACAGGATGGATTTTCTGTCCCATTAGTTTTCTGTGCTCTCCTCAGAGGTGCCCTCGCTGGCGGGGGTCTCTTCCGCGGCAGGCGCGTCAGCCTGCTCAACAACTTCTACGGCCGGAGCGACTTCTGGAGTCACTTCCTCAACCTTGGCTTCTTCGACTGGGGCTGCGGCTTCTTCAACCGGAGCGACCTTTGCGTCAGCCTTCTTCTTTGTTTTGACCGATCCAAACGTCGGTCGTGCCTTTGCCTTCGTGCCGTGTGGCTTGACGGCGGCCTTTGGTTCGAACTCTTCGACGACGACCGTGATGTGGCTCGTCTTCTTCAGAATTCGGTTGGCTCGTCCCATCGATCGGGCTTGAATGCGTTTGATCTGCGGTCCTTCGTTGACTTCGATTCGAGCAATCTTCAGACCTTCTGGCGAAAGATTGTTGTTCTCAGCGGCGTTGGCAACGGCCGAAACGAGAACACGTCGAAGGTAGAACGCACCTTTGCTGGAGTGATATCGAAGCTTATTGGCCGCGTGAGCAACCGGCATACCCTTGATTTCATCCGCGACGATTCGCACCTTTCGAGGCTGAACGCGAACATATTTAGCTGTAGCTTTTACTTCCATCGTTTACCTCTTAGCGGAGCTTAACTCCTCGCTCGGGGATGCCACCTGCGTGGCCCTTATAGGTCCGGGTCGGAGCGAATTCGCCAAGTTTGTGACCAATCATGTTTTCTGTCACAAACACGGGAACGTGCTTTCGACCATCGTGAACCGCAATCGTGTGACCAATCATATCGGGGATGATGGTCGACCGGCGGCTCCAAGTCTTAATTAGATTTTTTTGGTCGGATTCATTCATCTTGGCCACCTTCTTCAGAAGGTGATCATCGACGAAATATCCTTTCTTTAATGATCTTCCCATTTATTTTTCCTGTGTTAACCTTCGCCTGAACTTATTCAGAACGGGCAGTGCACGAGGAGCTGCCCTCGCCAAAAGGCAAGGGCGAACTCAAATTTACTTACCTTTGCGTCGTCGCACAATGAAGCGATCGGTTCGCTTATTGGATCGAGTCTTCTGACCAAGAGCTTTGTTGCCCCATCGGTCGACCGGACCCTTCTTACGTCCAACCGGCGACTTCGCTTCACCACCACCGTGTGGGTGGTCGCGAGGAGATTTCACGACACCGCGAACGTGCGGCTTGCGGCCAAGGTTTCGGTTCTTACCAGCTTTACCGAGCGACTCGTTTTCGTGTTCGGCGTTACCGACTTCTCCAACGGTTGCGCGGCAGGTGTTGTGAACCATTCGCATTTCGCCCGACGGCAGTCGGAGGGTAACGTACGTACCTTCTTTTGCCATGACCTGAGCCGAAGCTCCGGCAGATCGGACCATTTGGCCACCCTTTCCGGGGTGAAACTCGATGTTGTGAACCAGCGTACCAAGCGGAATGTTCTTCAACGGAAGCGCATTGCCCGGCAGGATGTCTGCATCGGGACCGCTATAGAGCTTCTGACCGACCGTGACGTTGCGAGGAGCGAGAATATATCGCTTCTCTCCGTCGGCGTAGTGCAGAAGTGCGATGCGGCAGGTTCGGTTCGGATCGTATTCGATCGCGGCGACCGTCGCCTCAACTCCATCCTTTTGTCGCTTAAAGTCGATGATTCGGTAGCGTCGTTTGTTACCGCCGCCACGGTTTGCCATGGTCAAGCGGCCATAGCTATTGCGTCCGCCTGACTTGGTCAAAGCGGCCGTCAGACTCTTTTCTGGCTTGCCCTTGGTGACTTCCGAGTAGGTCGAAACCGACTGGAAACGTCGTCCTGGCGAGGTTGGTTTCAGTTTTCGTACTGGCATGGTTTAGACTCCGTAATCCTCCAGCAACTGGCCCGCCTTCAGCGTAACAACCGCCTTCTTGCGATCCGGCTCGTAGCCAGCAACGCGTCCGCGTCGTCGCTTCTTGCCGAGAATCTTAATCGTTCGGACCGAAGTCACTTCAATGCCTTCGCCCTTCTTCTTACCGTCGTTGTAAAGCGCTTCGATCGCAGCCTTGATTTGAATCTTGTTCGCATTTTTCTTCACGACGAACGTGTATTTGCGGACAATCTTCTCTTCATCTCGGATATTCGGATCGCCATAAGAAAGGGCGACCGACTTTTCCGTCAGGTGCGGAGCGATGATAATTTCGTACGGACTTGTCATTTGGCCCAAACCTCTTCGATGCGGCTAAGCGCATCCTTCGCAATCACGATCTTGTGAGCAACCAGCACGTCTCGTGCCGAGAACGCCTGCGTCTTCACTGCTTCTTCGCCTGCCTTCACGCTCACGGGAGCCGTTCGAAGGCTGACTGCCGGGATGTTTCGGAAGCTCTTGCTAACCGTGTCATTAACTTCAGGAAGAATCACGAGCACTCGTCTCGTCTCACCAAGACCAAGGGCACCAAGAAATGCAATGGCATCCTTCGTCTTCGGAGCGCCGAAAGCGATCTGGTCAACCACGATCACGTTTCCAGCTTCGAAGTGCATCGCAAGCGCGCTCAGAATTGCTGCGCGTCGCTCTTGTCGATTGATCTTCTTGCTATAGTCGCGAGGCTTGACCGCCAGCGCCATACCACCGTGGGCATAGTGCGGAGCGCGGATCGTACCTTGTCGGGCGTTACCCGTCTTCTTCTGCTTGTAAGGCTTTCGACCACCACCGCGAGTTTCGCTTCGCGTCTTCGCGCTTTGCGTACCTTGGCGGGAGTTTGCCTCTTCAGCAACAACCGTTCGATGGATCGTCGTATGGCTAGCGCTGATCGTGGTGAGGGCGGTGCTCAGATCGTGAGATCCAACCTTCTTGCCTGCCTTATCTTTGATTTCGATTGCTGCCATTACTTAGCCACCTTCTTGATGATCACGAGAGCGCCGTTTGGACCCGGAAGACTTCCGTCGATGAGGAGCAGATTTCGCTCCGAGTCAACACGGACAACCTTAAGACCCTTTTGAGTCACCTGGGCGTCACCCATGTGACCTGGCTTCTTAACGCCCTTGAAAACGCGCTGAGGTCCGGTTGCACCACTGGAAAGTGGTCGGCGGTGGGTCATATAACCGTGCGTCATATGCTGCCCCTTGAAGTGGTATCGCTTGACACCACCGGCAAAACCTCGCCCCTTGCTGTCGCCGGTGACCGTTACGGCCTCGCCATCAGCAAAGATATCAACGCCGATTTCTTGACCCAACTCGAAGCCATCAGTAGCTTCGACTCGGAATTCCTTCAGCGTTCGCAGGTTCTTGCCGACGCCGGCCTTTTTGAGGTGACCGAACTTCGGAAATGTTAAATGTTTTTCTTTGGCGTCGCCGTAACCGATCTGGATGGCTGAGTATCCGTCCTTGTCTTCCGTCTTGATTTGAGTGACGTAAACAGGACCAGCTTCCACGACGGTAACCGGCACCATCTTGCCCGCATCGTTAAAGATGTGGGTCATGCCAACTTTTCGTCCTAAAATGCCTGGTAGCATAATTTTTTTCTCCGCTTCAACGCATCGTCCGACATGTTGGATTCGTCTGAATCACTGACGTTGCCCTTCACTTTCGGGTGTTCCGAACGGGGTCGCCCTGCCAAACGCGCTACGAAGCACGTTGATTTCGCCACGCACAGCGCAGCGAATCGTAAGTTATACCCAATTCTCTAAATTCAAATGCAAGGTTCGCCTGAGAATGTTCGCATAACGAAGCAAATTGAGATTTGGTAACCAAAATCAGTGCCCGGATTTTCATTGCCACTCGTCGTCCTAAGCCTGAGATTCGAAAAATGTCTTTCCGACAATGACAGTAGGGCTCAGTGTCAAAAGATTCCAATCCGTCGATTTTCCGATTAACCTGCGAGGAGATACTCAACTATCTCTCAGTACATATTCCCATGCCTCTTTGGATGGTCACTCGGGTCAACGGAGACGAATGGATTGCAATCGACGCGATTGATTCGTTTGAACGTGTGAAGCCGTTTACGACCGCAAACTGGTCTGAGTCGCTCAGCTATCGGATGGTCATGGGATTTGGTCCCAAGATCGCTCCTCGCTGCCACGAAGTTCCTTCATACGTTAACGCTCCTTGTTACCGAAGGGATCAGGTCGCGGCTTACGTGGGCATTCCGCTCGAACTCCCTAATGGTCGACTTTTTGGAGTGCTTTCTGGAGTCGATTTCAAAGTAAATTCGGATGATCTTCACCAGGCACTTCCGACTCTGGAACTCATTGGTGCGACGTTGATGCAGGTTTACACGGCCGAAATGCAGTCGGTCAAGCTCGAATCGCGGCTCGAACATGCCGAATCGCCTCATTGGCGAGATGAGAATTCCGGCTCACTCAACTTTGGCGCTTGGCTCAATGATTGTGTCTCGGCCGAATGGACACGCATCAACCACATGGAACCCGGTGGAATCGTCGCTGTTCACACGCCGACGGACGATGCTCGGGACAAAGTTCACGACATCCTGATCGAAGCCTGTCCGTCGGAACATGAGGTTTATTTTGAAGATGACCATACGTCGATGGTGATGTTGAGAGGGCTCTGCAAGCAAGATCAGCAAGCGGTCTTCAAGGACGTCAAGAAGGCTCTCGAAGGCCTTGCCTGTTCCGCCCAAGCGGTTCACGTCTATCGGGGTCCCACTCGGTCGATGTGTCAAGCCTTCCAAGAAGTCAAGCAGAACTTGGCCGAATCGGCGAAGCGTTGCGCCGCTTAAGGCCCCGACTTCGGATACACTAGCGTCGTATGGACTCAAAGGACGTTAGCTACAATTGGCTAAGTTCGGGGGGCGCCTACTACGTCATCTTTACGATTTGGATCCTTAGCGCGATTTACTTTGGATTCATGGCGCGAAGCATTGGACGCGAAAGAAACACACCGAACGATGGCTGTCTTCTCGCCATCAGCACCACGGTTTTCGTCTTCATTGGCGGGGCGATTGGGTTGTTGATCCTCAACAAGTTTTTTCCCTGGTTTATTTTTTCATCTTCCTTGGGCGCAATTTTAGGTCCGATGTTCGCCGTCAAGACCTTTAGACGCGGACGCCAAAAATATTGATCGCCCGTTGGGATAAGAGGATGAAAACTTGGGAGCGACTGTCGTGTGTTGGCGTGGGCGCCCTATTCGTGGTTGGTCAGTGGTCATGCAAGCCCAAAGGAGTGTTTTTGTCGGTGGGGACGCCGTCTCCCGTGATGAAGTCAGCTCGCCCACTGCCCGGTATGCCAGCGGCTCCCTTTGAGGGCCGACTTCGATTGGGGATTCTGCCAAGCAAGGGCCTCAAGAAAGGCGACCTGATCATTGTCACCCAGTCGCTTGGTTTTCATTCCAGTCCTCAATTTTTTTACCACTACAAGCTTTTCCCTCGTGTTCGTTGGGTTCAGTACATCACCCAAGACAAGAGCGATGCCCTCATCAAGAATATTTTGCAACTCGCGAAGACCGAGACAACTGAAGGCTTGAGCGTCCTCGACTACGACCCAAAGGTCATTCGTCCTTGGCGGACGTCTCCGCTCGGGCCCTTTACGCTCGTCCAAGATGGGATGATCGTCGCCCAGTGCCAGGAAAAAGATCTCGATTCGACGGTCATTCGAGTGCTTGCAGGAAAATTTGATCAGGTCGCGGAAAATAAACGATTCCTCAATTTAGTCAAGGATTGGTCAGAAGAAGAGAAAATTTGGCTGGCGGTTGACAAGGACCGCTATGAGGGCAAGATTTCGTTTGCAAGCTATGCTCGAAATGCGGCAAAGGCGTATGCCACGGTTCGGGGTCAGTTCCAACGAGAGTCTTTTTTGAAGTCGTTTCTCTTGGTATCGGAGTGCCGACCGCTGGCAGAGATTTCGCCGATGTTCGCCCAATTTCAACGCGATGACTTTATCGGAGACGCTATGGCGATGGACATCGAGCGTCACCTTGGACACCACGAATGCCTCGATCGAGTCAATGAGGAATTCCGACTCGCCTTAAAATTCATGACCACCTCTTCGGCGTCGAACGATAACTTGCGGCTTGCAAAAGTTGCACGCGCCTATGATCGCCGGAAAGACGTTCCAATTTTCCTAGAGCGGATGATGAGCTCAGATGAATTGAAACCGAACTATGCCAAGCTTCGCCGAGAATACTTTCAGAGCGAATACGATGGTTTGATACCTGCCCGTTAATTTTTGAGAAGAAGTGAATGCCGCCAACAAGGCCAAGCATCCACTTCCTCAATTCCTTAGCCTCGTTTTCTTCGAAGGAGCAGCCCCACTCCCCCAAGAGTCAGCGCAAACATGGATGCTGGCTCAGGAACCGTAGAGGGGACCAAAAGGAATGCGTGGCGTTGTGAGCCTTTGTCGCCAAAGCCCGTAATGATTCCCGAGTCGTTAATATCTGTCGCTTGGCGGAGGGTCCATCCGGCGGCAGAACTATCGACGAGGCTGTTCAAGTCGACCGACGAGTTTCCATCATAAATGAAGGCGCGCTGGGTGAAAAGATCGTTCACAAAGAATCCAACTGCGGTACCCGAATTGTTAATGGAAAAAGCACGGCTCTCGTTTGAGCTGAGGGTGCTGATGTCGACCATGTTTCCACCCGAGTAAACAAAGGCGTGCATCGTTGTTCCGCTCTCCGTCAAGGTCGAGTATCCCGCCACATTGCCCGAATCATTGATTGCAACGGCATTGGCGCTACCTCCCAGAGATCCGATATCCTGCATGACTCCATTTGAATAAATGAATCCGTGAAAGACGTCGCTAAAATTAAGCGGATTCAGTTGAGAACTCCCCACGACCTGGCCAAGACTGTTGATTCCCCGCGCAGTGCTATTCAGTCCACCCAACGTCCCTAGGTCTTGAAGAGAGCCATTCGAATACAGGAATCCATGGCTTATTTCCTTTTGAATGTCCGGGCGATATTCGATTCCTCGATCGCCAATGATCTGCCCACCATTATTCAATCCATAAGCTATTGAATAGTCTCCGCCGATGCTTGGAGATAGATCGATCAAGGAGTTATTTGAATACATAAATGCCCTCGCACCGCCGAAAGCCGCATAGGAATACCCGACAACCTGTCCGGCATCGTTGATCGAATACCCTACGCTCGTATCCCCGCCCAACGTGCCGAGATTCTGCATGGTTCCATTTGAATACAAGAAGGCTCTTGTTTGACCGGATACCGTTGCCTGGCCAGTAACTTGCCCACTACTATTGACCGAATAGCCCATTGCAGACGGTAAAGCACCAAGATCGATCAGTTGGTACTGGGGCGAAGCTTGCGCCGAAGAAGTAAGCCCAACCAAAAAAGTAATTATTACACCCGAAGAAAATTTCATTTCACAAACCAGTTAGCAACTTGCCAACAAAAAGAGTGTTACTCAAAATCATCAAGTCAGTGCATCTATATCGAGAAATCTTGTATTTCTCAAGCATATTTAACACACAGTCCGGGCCAATAACAAATAAGCCCCGCAAAAGCGAGGCTCATTTATTATTCAGGGTCCTTTTTTCTAGCCCAGTTTGTGGACAGCCTTCACGACGTCTTCTTCGCTCGGAATGCAGAGCAGTTCGAGGTTACGAGCGTAAGGCATCGGAACATTGAGTCCACCGACTCGTCCGACGGGTGCATCAAGATCGTCGAAGCAATCTTCTTGGATCCGAGCCACGATTTCGGCGCCAAAGCCACCGCTCTTCCAGTCTTCGTATACGACGACGGCACGGTGAGTCTTGCGAACCGAATTGTAGATCGTTTCGGTATCGAGCGGCAACAACGAGCGAACGTCGACGACTTCGGCGTCGATGCCGTCTTTTGCCAACAATTCAGCGGCCAACAAGTTGACCTGCGTCATTCGCGAGTAGCCGATAAGCGAGAGATCCTTCCCTTCTTTGAGAATCTGAGCCTTGCCGATCGGCACCGAGAAATTGACATCGTCTGGAATTTCGCCCTTCAAGGTGTACAAGCCAGGGTTTTCGTAGAAAATGACTGGGTTGTCATCGGCGACTGCCGACTTCATCATTCCGTAGGCATCGAGGGTCGTTGCCGGAGCGAGAACCTTTAGACCCGGAACGTGAGCGTACCATCCGTCCATCGAGTGCGAGTGCTGGGCCGAAAGCTGCTTGGCTGCACCACCCGGACCTCGGAAGACGATCGGGCACTTCACTTCGCCGTTGGTCATGTAATGAACCTTGGCGGCGTGGTTGATGATCTGGTCGAGGGCAAGAATCGAGAATGACATGGTCATGAACTCGACGATGGGTCGAAGACCAGCCATAGCCGCACCAATCCCAATTCCAGCAAAGCCAGCCTCAGTGATTGGGGTGTCAAGGATTCGATAGTTGTATTGACTTTGGCGGCTGCCAAATTTTTCAACAAAGCCACGCGTGACCTTGAAGGTGCCCTGATACCGGCCGATATCTTCACCCATGATGAAGACTTCGGGGTTCTTCTGCATCTCTTCTTCGATGCTTCGGCTAAGCGCCTCTCGGTAAGTTAGTTCGGTCGGCATCTTAGTGTCCCATCTCCGGTTTCATATCGCTGTAAATGTTGTCGTAAACTTCGTCGGCCTCGGGGAATGGGCTGGCGTCGGCTTCTTCGTAAATCTTTTCGACTTGCTCGATGAGTTCCTCTTCGATGGCTTCGAATTTCTCTTCGGTCATGTAACCGAGCTTGATCATCTGCATCTTAAGCCGGGCGATCGGGTCGCGTTCCCAGGCAACTTCTTCCTCTTCCTTCGTTCGGTAGAGCTGGCGGTCGTTGTCCGCCGCGCCGTGTCCGGAGTAGCGGTAGGTCATGATCTCGATCCAAGCCGGTCGTTGTTCCTTTCGGCACCACTCGACGATTTCTTCGGCTTGGCGCTTCATCTGAATGACGTCCATGCCGTCGATCCGCTCAGAGCGAATATCGAAGGGCAGACCGCGCTTCCAGAGTTCCTTGTCCGCCGCATGGTATTCCAGTCGGGTACCCATGGCGAATTCGTTATTTTCGATGATAAAAACACATGGAATATCCCACAGGGAAGCCATGTTTAAAGTTTCAAAAACAACGCCCTGATTCGAGGCTCCGTCTCCCATAAAATTGAGACAAACCCGATCTTCGCCGCGATAGCGCGAGGCGAAGGCCAGACCAGCTCCCAGTGGAATATGGCCGCCAACGATGCCCCAACCACCGTAGAATCCGTTCTTCGGATCATAGATGTGCATGGAGCCGCCTTTTCCTCCGGCTGTGCCGCAGCTGCGGCCCATGATTTCGCCTAAGACGGCGACTGGGGGCGTACCCAACAAGAGGGCGTGGGCGTGGTCGCGATAGGCGGTGATAACGTAGTCGTAACCCTTGCGGATTGCCTTCATCCAACCGACAGCGAGAGCTTCCATGCCGATATACACGTGCATGTAGCCACCTGCCTTCCCTTCTCGGTAAACCCGGTTGCACTTCTCTTCGAAGTGTCGGATGAATAGCATATCGCGCAAATGTTCTTCTAGTTCCGCTGCGCTTTCTGTGATTTTGTATTCGGCTTTGCTGGCCACTCTAGATCCTCAATCGAAATATGTGTCGCGGTATCAAGCGTCTTTGGTTGAACCGGCAGAAGGATACCCCGAAACGAATTGTTCCTATCCAGCTTGGGCCGACTTCGTTTCTGAGACAATTACGTGATAAATCGTTAAGATCAAATTGATTTCTCCCGAAATAAGAAGTGGGTTAGAAAGTTGGAGCGATGAGTAATCGACCCATGAAGCGAGGGATCAGGGAGCTCTTTCGGAGCATGCTGCCGGTGTTACAAACATCGGTAATGGGCACGGCCGTACCCATTGCATTCGGTCTCGTCGTCTCCGTTTTCCTTTTCCTTCGCTATCGCGACGACATCGAAACGCTTCAAAACCAGTATCGGACCGAGCAAGACTCGAAAACGAAGGTCCATGCCCAACAAGTCCAGAGTTTGTTCCAACAGGTGCATCAAGGGCTCCAAACGATTTCAAACATGCCGGGTATTCGGCGTCTCGATGCCAACACTCATCGCAGCAATCAGTTTAATACCGAGTGGGCGGACGACGCTTTTGAGGGGATCGAGCAAATTTTCTTGAGCCTCAACCATGATCATGGCGTCAGTCAAATCATGGTTACTCCGGTCGAATTTGATCCTGAAAAGACCAATCCGATCACCCAGAAAGCGTGGGAACCGATCGCGATTTTCGATGCTTCGACCATCAATCAATTGAATGAGGTTCGATGGCCCCAAAAACGCGAGTTTCAAACGGGACTTGAGACGGCTTTCGAATACAACGCAATCAAAAAGCAGGTTTCCTTCTTCAAGCAAGTTTGCCCGACCAAGGACCGAGTCGCTTTGCTCGATTATCCCGCAACGATGAGCGAGCAGGTCATTATTGCAGACAACCAGGTCTATCGAATCTCGCATGACGACCGCGACCGACAAGGATTTGTCTATTCGGTTCCCTACTACGGCCCCCACGGCAACCTCCGTGGAGTCGTCTCATGCATTTTTCTGACCAAGATTTTAAGGAATCACCTTCCTAATGGCGATACCGCCATCGTTGACACCAAAGGGCATTTTGCGATCCTTCGCGACGACAATGGGTCGGCGGTGAAGAGCGCAGAATCCGTTCGGGTCGGCGCACCCGATACGTCGTTGGAATATTCGGCGGTACAACCTCTGAACGTTCCTGACATGTGGGGCCGGTGGTCGTATTGGGTGGGCAAGTCGAGCGACGAGTTTTGGGGACGCGAAGACGTTCGGCTCCTTCGCACCACAATTTTGAGCGGTGGCGTGGTTCTATGGATCGGCGTGGTTTTGCTCTCCGCCTTCCTTGCTTTCATGCGAAAGCGACAAGACCAGCGTCTCGAAGGCTTGCTTCGCAGCAGCCAAGAAATTCTCTTTATGACGGACAACACCGGCAAGGTCATTCGAGTCGGTGGTCAAGTCAAAAAGACACTCGGATGGGAGAGTTCCGACTTCATTGGCGTCAATCTTTCATTCTTCGTCAAGGATTCGGCTCGCGAAGAGTTTGCTGAGCATCTCAAGCTGGTGACTTCGCGAGAACACGCAACCGAAACCGCCGAATTTCAAATCGAAACTTTTGACGACGACTTCATTTGGTACGAGTTCACCACGGCCAATATGTCGCACTTGCCAGAGATTGGCGGCGTCTTGATTTCGCTTCGAAACGTCGAAACGCGAAAGCACGCGGAACTGATGCTTTTGACGGCAAAGGACGCGGCGGAAAGCGCCAATGAAGCAAAGAGTGAATTTTTGTCACGAATGAGTCACGAATTGCGAACTCCGCTTAACGCCATTCTCGGCTTTGGACAACTGCTCGAAATGAGCCCTGAGTCGGTTAAGGACCAAGAAAGTGTTGGTCAGATTTTAAAAGCGGGACGTCACTTGCTCAATCTCGTCAACGACATCCTCGACATCTCGAAGATTGAAAGCGGAACGATCACCCTGTCGGTAGAACTGATCGATTGTCTCGACGTCATTCAGACCGTCGTCAATTTCGTTACACCTCAAGCCGCTCAATCCAGCGTCAAGATCTTCGTGGAGTGCGACGAGCGCCTTTCGGTTCTCGCCGATCGGCAGCGGCTCGTTCAGGTCCTCATCAACCTTTGTTCGAATGCTATCAAATATAATCGCCCAACCGGCGAAGTCCACGTTGCGGTTCGTTACTGCAGGGACGAGCAGATCGAATTTGAAATTCGAGATACGGGCATTGGCATCAATCCGAATGTTATCGACCGGCTCTTCACACCTTTTGATCGGCTGGGAGCGGAACGACTCACCGTAGAGGGTACCGGCTTGGGCTTGGCGTTATCAAAGACGCTCATCGAGGCGATGAACGGCCGAATCGATGTGACTTCGACGCCTGGTCAGGGCACGACGATGCGCTTTATCCTTCCCGCGACGAGGGCCGAATTGGGCCTCGAGCTCAACTCCTCGCCGCCGACCCCCTATTCGGTCGTTTCGATGGAGCCGACTCGAATCCTGTACATCGAAGACAGCCTGTCGCACCTTAAGCTCGTGGCCGATCTGGACCATTCGGCGACAGATTTTGAACTTCATTCGGTGCCGCACGACAAGGTGGACGTCGAAAGGATCGAGACCTTCCTGCCTGAGATCGTCGTACTTGATCTCAGGTCTGGAGACGATCACGCTCTGGACATGCTCGAACAAATTCGAAGCAATCCCCAAACGGCAAACATCAAAGTGATTGTTTTAAGCGTCGAGACTGACCCTGATACCATCGAGCGGGCGATCTTCCTGGGCGCCGACCATATTCACTCGAAACCGGTCGACATGAATCAACTTTTACAACTTCTTCAACACATCGCGGACGCAGCATAATGACAAACCCTATTCGACTCCTCAGCTCAAGAATCCTTATTGTGGATGATGAACCGGCCAACGTTCTTCTTCTCGAACGTCTTCTGGAGCAGCTTGGCTATAACAATATCGAGACCTTTACCAATCCCGTCGAGGCATTGCCGAAGATTCTCGATCCCAGTCTGGATCTTGTCCTTCTCGACATTCAAATGCCTCAACTCACGGGCTTTGAAATTCTTGAGCAGATTCGTGACCATAAGAGCGAGAATGAGTTTCGACCAGTCATGGTTCTCACTGCCGACGCGACGGCATCGACGAAACGTAAGGCTCTCGCACTTGGTGCCGAAGATTTCTTGACGAAGCCGTTCGAGGCCTATGAAGTCGCTTTACGGGTTAAAAACCTACTTCGAACACGCCAACTCTACAAGGAGATTTCGCTTGAAAACGACCTTTTGGAACAACGCGTCCGAGAACGGACCCGAGAACTGGAAGAAATCCAAATGGAGATCGTGGATCGCCTTGGTCTCGCGACTGAATATCGAGATGATGACACGAAGGCCCACACGGCTCGGGTTGGCGATATGGCGTCCCAAGTCGCCAATATCATGGGCCTCCCGCTCCGATTCGTTCAGTTGCTCCGACTTGCTGCGCCTCTGCATGACATCGGCAAAATCGGCATCTCCGATCTGATTTTGCTCAAAGAGGGTAAGTTGACCGAAGAAGAGTTCGAAACGATGAAGAAGCATACAGAAATCGGCGCTTCGATCTTGTCGGGAAGCAAGTCGGAAATTCTTCAGCTAGCCCAAGAAATCGCGATTACGCATCATGAGCGATGGGATGGCCGCGGGTATCCCGTCGGTTTGAAGGGTGAAGAGATTCCTTTGTCAGGAAGAATCGTTTCGGTGGTTGACGTTTTTGATGCGCTTACTCACGAACGAACCTATAAGAAGGCCTGGCCGGTGGGGCAAGCACTTGAGGAAATTTCCAAGAACTCGGGGACTCAGTTCGATCCCCAAGTGGTCGAAGCGCTTCTGGAACTTTTCTCATCGACGTCGGTTCAGATTGCCGCTTAGCCCTTACGTTTCGAATTGGAAATCAAATAATATGGAGGGAAGATGCCTTTAAGCTCTCTTCTCCTCTATTCGGCGATCGCAACGGCTCGACCGATGTCCTTTTGCATGAGTGTGCAGGCGTGGACCTTCCACAACTTCTCGGCTTTTGAGGCCATTGAAAAAGCCTCACGAGCGGGCGCCAAGTACATCGAATTTTTCCCGGGTCAGACGTTAAAGCCAGGCTCACAGGCTTCGATGGGGCCATCCCTGACCACTTCAGAAATGGCCGAATTGCATCAGCAACTCGATAAATTTCACGTCACTCCGGTGGCGTTTGGGGTAACTGGTATCGACAAAGATTACGAGAAATCGAAGCCGCTTTTCGCATGGGCCAAGCAGCTTGGCTTGAAAGTGATCAACACCGAATCGACCGAGTCCATCGACACGATTGAAAAGCTGGTCAAGGAATTCGATATTTCCGTTGGATTTCACAACCATCCAAAGCGCGATAACGACCCGAACTACCGCATGTGGGATCCCAAATACGTGTACAGCGTCGTTAAGAATCGGGATAAGCGGATCGGATCGTGTGCGGATATCGGACACTGGGTCCGAAGTGGAATTAAGCCGCTGGACGCTCTCAACGAACTCCATGGGCGGGTTGTCAGCAGCCATCTCAAAGATCTGAACGCATTTAGTCCAGATGCCCACGACCTTCCCTATGGCAACGGCGTTTCTGGCATTCGGTCGATCCTTGCCTATTACGACAAGATCGGCCTCAAGGGCAGCGTCTCTGTCGAATATGAATACAACTGGGACAACAACACCGAAGAAGTCGCTCAGTGCATTGGCTACGTCATGGGCGTTTACGCGTCTTAGTTCAGATCTCCCTCACTTCTTGCATTTTCTTGCAAGAAGTGATAAATCATTTCTTCAATACGAATCACTTTTAGACGGCAATTCGTCCCAGTAATACGTACCGCTTCAAAACTATGAATGCACGACATGATTTTTTCGGAGGAGAGACACCATCGACGCTTCGGTAACGAGTACGGGCTCTCTTCAGGGTTTCGGACCGAAGGGTCCCAAGATCATCGACATCCTACTAGTTGAGGATAATCCCGGCGATGCCTTGCTCGTTCAGAAGGCATTTGAACTTGGACGGATTGCAAACCGAATCTACACGGTTACCGATGGCGAACAGGCTTTAGCCTTTCTCCGAGGTCAAGAACAATACCGAGATGTTCCCCGCCCTGACCTCATTATTCTCGACCTGAATATGCCCAAAGTCGACGGTCGCGAGGCGCTCGCAGAAATCAAAAGCGATCCGAATCTTTTATCGATTCCAGTGATCGTTATGACCACATCGGACGATCAGCGTGACATTGTCAATAGCTATAAGCTGCATGTGAACTGCTACATTACTAAGCCAGTTCAAGTACGAGAGTTTCTCGATGTGATCAAGGCAATCGACTATTTTTGGATCGGTGTTGTGAGTCTGCCACAAGACGCATGATAGCCATTCGCAAAGCTTAAGCGACGCGAAAGGAGGGGGACGCAATCGTGTCAATGGATGGATTTGGGCCAGCATATATGGTGCCAGAGCTTCGGGCTGTCATTACGCTCGACGCATCTGGAAAGGTACGTACTTGGAATCAAGATGCGATTGATCTGACGGGCTACACGTTTTCTGACTCCAAAGGTCAGTCGTTATCGACCTTTTATAGCGGCGAAACCACTAGTTTTGAAGCACTGCTGGGCATGGCTCGGAAAGAAGGCCGGGCCATAGGAAAAGGTTATCTGAGTCGCAAAGATGGCTCGGCAATCCCAGTTCGCTGGGTGGTTTCATTCGAAACCGAGGCCGCAAACGGTCGGGAAGGTTATTCCTGCGTCGTTGAAAAGGTTTCGCGGTCAGAAAGCGCTCCCTCTATCCAGAGTCTCTCAGCGAGTTTGCAGTCGCTGAGCGTCGTGACAGGCAGCATGGAAGTTCTGATCAAACAGGTCATCCCGATGATCGCGTCACGCCTTGGCTGGCCCCTCGCTCACAGCTATCTTTTTGATGAAGAATCCCAAAAGATGGTGTCATCGAAGACCTGGTATGACAACGGCTATCCTGGTCAATTTGACGCATTTCGAACCGCTAGTGAGGCAATGACCGTGAGTTCTGGAGTTGGATTGCCGGGCCGTGTTCACGCCAGCCGTGAGGCAGTCTTGATCACCGACTTGCCGAACGAGAAAAACTTTCCCCGGAATCAATATCTCGAGAACCTTCCTATCCAGGCGGCGCTCGGCATTCCTGTGATCGCCGATGGAAAGGTCGTCGCCGCGCTAGAATTCTTTACAGAGTCCAACGAAATTGATTCGGACTTGGTAAGCCAGCTTGGAGAAGCCATCGGCCAAATGATCACCGAATTCATGGATCGACGTCGTCAGGTCGAAGAACAAGAATTCTTCTTCAAGATGTCACATGACATTCTGTGTCTTGTAGGCTACGACGGCTACTTTAAGCGTACGAGTCCAAGCTGGACAAGGATTCTTGGCCATGCGCCCGATGAAGTTCTTCGCATTCCCTGGCCGGAATTTGTTCATTCTGACGACCTCGATTATGCGATGGCGGCGGGCAAGAATCAAATTGAGGCATCCGCGTCAGTTTCTATCGAGTTGCGATTCAGGCACAAGGATGGGAGCTACCGTTGGATTCAGTGGTACTCCGTGCCACTTGCCGACCGCCAAATGATCTATGCCGTTGGGCGGGACGTGACTGATAAGAAGGAAAGCGATCGGCACCTTCAAGAAACCCTCGCCTTGCAAACCGCAATTCTCAATTCGTCGGGATATGGGATCATCTGCGTCAGCCTCAATGGCTTGGTAACGGTCTTCAATCATGGAGCCGAAAAGCTGACTGGTTATGACGCCGAACAATTCGTCGGTCGCCATAATCCACCGCGATTGACCGACCCGGAAACGTTGCAGGAACGTGCACGAGACCTTTCCAATGTGATTGGAAAGCCCGTCCTAGCGGACGTTCATGGCTTTATCGAACTTGCAAAAACGGGCATTCATCATCAATTCGAATGGACTTACATTCGGCGCGACGGCACGCGTTTTCCCGCTCTGCTTGAAGTTTCGGCGCTGAGGGATCAAGCCGGTGAACTGACGGGATATATGGGTGTCATTCAAGACATATCGAGACGCCGCGAGGCCGAAATGGCCCAAGCCCGTTTGCTCGCGATTATTGAAGAATCGCCAGACCTCATCGGATTTGCCGACGACTCAGGAAGCATCCTCTACCAAAATAAGGGCGGCAATCGGTTACTGGGCTATCGCGACGATGCCGACCCCAATCTCTTTTCCAGCGCAGCCTCGCCCTCCTGGGCCAACCAGATCGATTGGAATCGGGTCCTTGACGATATTCAGACGAAGGGATTTTGGCGAGGCGAGACAACCCTGCGACACCGAGATGGACACGACATTCCCGTATCTCAGGTGCTTCTCCGACTCCAATCCTCGAACAAAGATAACCTCATCGCCACGATGATTCGGGATATGACCGAAATGAAGCAGGCGGAAGAGCAACTCGAAAGGAACGCCATCGATCTTCGACATTCGAACGAGGAACTTGAGCAATTTGCCTACGTGGCGTCTCACGACCTTCAAGAGCCTTTGCGGATGGTTTGCAGTTTTCTCGGCCTGCTTGAATTGGAATTCGACGATCAGCTCAACGACGACGCGCGGGAATACATTCGCTATGCCGTCGATGGCGGAATGCGGATGCGTGCGTTGATCGATGGGCTACTAGATTTCTCCCGCGTTGGACGGCAAACTATCGAATTCAAGCCCCTTAACATGGATTCGATCTTAACCGAGGTCTTGTTCGGGCTCCAAATTGCCATGAACGAAGCAAAAGCGACCATTACTCACGATCCGCTTCCGCAAGCTTTGGGAGATCATGTCAGCATCGCTCGGCTTCTCCAAAACCTTATCAGCAACTCACTGAAATTCCGTACCGACGAACCGGTATGCATTCATATCAGCGCCGAGCACCAAGAGGACATGATCCTATTCTCGATTCAGGATAATGGCATCGGCATCGACCCCAAACATAGCGAAAAAATCTTTCAAATCTTCCAAAGGCTGCATCCAAAATCCGAATATCCGGGAAGTGGAATTGGCCTTTCGATCTGTAAGAAAATCGTTGAAAGACATGGCGGTAGGCTTTGGCTCGATTCAAGTGATCAGCGTGGCGCCAAGTTTTCGTTCACACTAAAACCAACTAAATAACCTCATGAGCATTACCGGAGACATTATCGACATCCTTCTCGTGGAAGACAACCCAGGAGACGCCAAGCTCGTTCAAAAAGCTTTTCAACTTGGCCGCCTGGCCAACCGCATCTTTCATGCGAAGGATGGCGAAGAAGCGCTGGACTTTTTGTATAAGCGAGGAAAATTTGAGGACGCCCCTCGCCCCGACATCATCTTGCTGGACTTGAACATGCCGGGAATCGACGGGCGACAAGTGCTTGCGCAAATAAAGTCAGACTCTGCCCTGCTGACAATTCCCGTTATCGTCATGACAACTTCTTCGGCCGAGCAGGATATCTTGGAAAGCTACAAGCTCCACGTCAACTGCTATGTCACCAAGCCAGTTCAAGTTCAGGATTTTCTCAACGTCATTCGCACCATCGATGAATTTTGGATCGGAGTGGTTTGCCTCCCCAACCGTATGGCCCAGTAGTGACGGGCATTTCATTTGGTAAAGTAACATCATGAGCCTCAGCTTCGTTCTGGCCTCCCTGGTGATGACGCAAACGCCGCCTGACTATATCGCGGAAACCACGAAGTGGCGCTTGGCCGCAGATGCATCCTTGCGTCAAAACGAAGGCTGGCTGTCAGTCGCAGGGCTCTTTTGGCTCGACGAGGGTGCGAACAGCGTCGGAACGCGATCAGGCAGTAAGGTGCTCATTCCTCGGCACGCGACCTCGATTGAGAACATTGGAGTTCTGACGAGAACGGGTCGAAAAGTCAGCATCGATGTCAACGAAGAGACCTCCGTCAAGGTCAACGGAGAGACGAGTTCCCACTTCGAGCTAAAGTCTGATGCGGATGGCGAGCCAGATCGAATCGCGATCGGAGACATCACCATGCAGATCATCGTGCGGGGAAACCGGGTCGGCGTGCGGCTGTATGACTCGAAAAGCCGGGCGATGAGAGAATTCAAGGGGCGACAATGGTTTCCGACCAAGCCGGAATTTCGCATCGAGGCAAAGTACGTTGCCTACGATCCGCCGCATACGGCCCAAATTCTTAATGTCCTTGGCGACTCGACGAAGGTTCGAGTCCCTGGTTATGTTGAGTTCGCGATCAAGGGCAAAACCTATCGCCTCGACGCTCAAGACGAGGGCGAAGCACTCTTTTTTAACTTCAAAGACGCCACGAGTGGCAAATCCACTTATCCTGCGGGACGCTTTTTGAACGCGCGGAAACCAGAGAACGGAAAAGTCATTCTTGATTTTAATCGGGCGGTCAATCCGCCCTGCGCCTTCACGGCTTACGCGACGTGCCCGTTGCCACCCCAAAACAACGTCTTGAAGGTTTCGATTCTCGCAGGTGAGAAGACTCACCACCCAGTGGAATAAACAAAAAACGTCCCGCCGGGTGAGAATTCGGCGGGACGTCCCTTAGGTTGTCGGTAACTTAGCTTTGACGATTTCGATGCTCTCGAATGAACGCCGGAATGTCGAGATCAGATTCATCGAAGAGATCTGCGGCTTCTTGCTGCTTTCGCTCAAACATTCGTTCTTTGGCCGCCGCGACGACATCGGCGCTCGTCACTGCGGGCATTTCTGGCTCAACGGTTGACGTAACCGGGGCCACTGGTCCGCTTGGCTTATCAATGTTTACCGAAAGTCGAGTCGGGACTACAGGTTCTTCGATCTTTTCCTTTTCTTTAACTGCAACCGGCTTTTCGGGCGACTTGTAAGGATTAAATTCCGTGGCAAGGACGGTGATTCGAACCGTGCCTTCCAGCGTCGGGTCGAGAACCGTACCAAAAATAATGTTGACTTCGTCTTGATCGCAGAGCGACTGGATATATTCCATTGCCTCGCTCGTCTCAGCAAGCGTCAAATCTTCGCTGCTGGTGATATTCACCAGAAGTCCCTTGGCACCGTGGATCGTTTGCTCGAGCAAGGGCGAAGAAGTCGCACCCTGAGCGGCTTGGAGCGCGCGATGGTCGCCCACGCCATAACCGATGCCCATCAGAGCAGGTCCGGCATCTTTCATGATCGCCCGCACGTCGGCAAAGTCAACGTTGATCTGACCAGGAATCGTGATGATATCCGAGATACCTTGAACGCCTTGTCGCAAGACGTCATCGGCCACTCGGAAGGCTTCGCCCAGCGTCGTCTTCTTTTCGACGACGTTCAAAAGCTTGTCGTTAGGGATTGTGATGATCGTATCGCAACGTCCCATCAGCGAAGTCACACCGGAGTCGGCCAGTCGCTCACGCTTCGGACCTTCGAATCGGAATGGTCGCGTGACCACGCCAACCGTCAGGGCGCCCAATTCTTGGGCGATTTCGGCCACGACGGGCGCAGCGCCAGTCCCGGTTCCACCGCCCATACCGGCAGTGATAAAGACCATGTCAGCGCCATCGAGCGCCTTGCGAATGTCAGCTTTGCTTTCCTCAGCGGCGGCTCGGCCAACTTCAGGATTCCCGCCAGCACCAAGGCCACGAGTCGAGCTAATGCCCAACTGCACCTTCTTTGAAGCAGCGCTCAGATCTAGTACTTGAACGTCGGTATTCATCGCGATGAAGTCGACACCCTTGATGCCGCTCTCGATCATCCGCTCGACAGCGTTTCCGCCACCACCACCGACACCGACAACTTTAATTACAGCGTTTCCAGTCACACTCTCACCCAGTCCTTCTAAAAGAAGAACAATGCTTCATTCTAGCAAGTTTCGTATGTGGAAAACCTGTGGAAGATTGTGGAAAACCTAATTTTTCCCACTCAACATCGACCACAGGCCTTTCACACGATCCTGCCAACTCTCCCCACCGGCGATGGGACTGAGTTCGTCTGAAGTCTGGAGCAAAAATACAACCGCACCGACGGCCGCAGCCAATCCCACTTGATCGCGCCCATTTTTGATGCTGGGTTCTCCTACTCGAACGTGCATTCCATTCATCGTGGACGCAAAAAGCTCTCGGGTCTTAGCCAGTTGAGACCCGCCTCCCGTCAAGACGAGCCCGCCTTCGAGAACGCCGCCATAGCCGGATTTCTCGACATGCTGTCGGACTAGCTTTGCGACTTCTTTCATGCGACTTTCGATAATTTCGCACAGGACTTTGCGCTGCATCGGTCGTGCCGTCGGATGTCCAAGTTGGCGGACTTCGATCGCTTCTTTCTCACTGATGGTATCGGCCAAAGCGCATCCGTAGTCGACTTTTAGGCGCTCTGCTTCTTCTTGATCGCAATTCAGCAATTGGCAAAGGTCGTTGGTGACGTTATTGCCACCTACGGGAATACAGACGGCGTAGGCGAGACCACCATTCACGAACACCGCTAAATCGATTTTGGTCGCGCCAATATCTACGACGACGGTTCCCTTCGTCAGCTCTTCTTGAGTGAGGACCCCAAGGCCTGAAGCCAGCGGTCCAAAAATAAACTGCTCGACTTCCCTACCCGACAATTTGATCGCCTGCTCATAGTTTTGAACATGGCTAGACAATCCCGTGACGAGATAGCTGATCACTTCGAGTTTGCCGCCGTTTAAGCCGACCGGCTTGTCGGTGCTTCGGACCTCGTCAACGCGAAATTCGCGGGGAATGGCCTGAATCTGAACCCGATCTGGCGGAAAAATGCCGGATCGACTGTGCTTCACAACCTCCATCACGTCTTGATTCGTGATCGCGCGATTTTTGGGGATAATCGGTTTGAATCCCTGAACCGTTGAGCCTTCAAGTTGGGGTCCAGAAATGACGACCGATACCTCGGGGATCTCGTCCTTTCCTAAATCATGAGCCAAGTGTCGCAACGCCGAGTCCACGGATCGCGAAACAGCGTCGAGTTCAACGACCGCTCCTTTTCGCATTCCCCGACAATCGACGGTCACTAGCCCGTTTATCTGAAGCCGCTGACCATCGCCGAGGGTTGCGGCTAACGCCACGACCTTCGTCGATCCTAATTCGACGACCGTTATCATGCCTTACTCTACACCCTCCGCAGGGGTTAGAGCACTCGATTGAGCGTTTTCCTGTTGAATCGCTTCTTCTTGCTTCCTGCGCTTAATTCTCGACATCATGTCTATATACTTCTGAAGGACATACCGGCGAATGAGGCTGAGATTGTTGAAAATCCGCATTCCCATCACCAGCGCGACGACGACGGTTAAATCAATCCCGATCCTATCTCCCAACCACGCGATCGACAAAGCAATCACGGCGTTGGTTAAGAATCCGGTGACGAAGACGTCCGTTTGGAATTTGTTTTCGTAGGCGGACCGGATGCCCCCGAGCACAGTGTCGAGTCCGGCCAAACATGCCACCGCAAAGTATTGGGCCGTGATACCTTCGACCCGAACCTTGAACGTTAGCGCGATCATTGCCCCGATGGCAAGACAAATGATCGGGATCAGGATCATTTAGTCGTCACCTTGGGCACCGTGGCGACCTTTGTGGTGGTCGGTCCAAGGTAAGCCGGTACCCTTAAAGATTCTTCTTTCGATATCGAGACCATCGTGGGGCTCGCACTTGCCAACTCCGTCATGATGCCGCCCGGCATCGTAAATCCACTATAGAGCACGCTTGCATTTCCGATTGCCAAAATCACAAACGGCGATGCAACCTTAACGTCGTCAACCAAGATTGTTGAGCCTGCGCAGCGTACGCTGCTGTTTGCAACCAAGCGTTGGCCGTTTACCGAAATCGCTTCGGCGCCGGCCGAAAAGAGTTCGTTCGTAACACGTAGGACGTCGATATCGTGGATAAGATCGCCATCGCCTGGCATCGGACCGGACTTGGTGTTATCCCGCAGAATGACCTTCACGCCTGGGCCTTCTAATTCGGTGAGACCGGCCAGAACTTTCGCATCCTGAAGTTGGTCGTTCAAAGCCTTGGAACCTTGGCTACTTTGAGAAATCGCCTTCTCAAGGTTGGTTTCCTTTTTTCGAAGCATATCGACTTCTTGCTGCAGCTTTTGATACTGCACCAGGTCGATGACGTTTTCGGAAAAACGACGCTGAGTGCCGCCAGAAAGATAAGCCCAACGACCGTTTGCGGTGTCCTTTGTCAGCCATGCCACCACGAACATAAAGCCGAGGATTGCCGACAGGATGCTAACGGGAAGAATCCACTTCTCGTTGTTGATTTTTACAAACGGGTTAACCATTGTCTTTTTTCCTTGCGATCACCTGCGGCCTCTCCGGAATCATCAAATTTAGTGAACTATTGACCTCAAAAAGGTCAGGATGTTCTTGGAGTACTTGCTTCAGTTTGGCGATTTTTTCCGGGAGCTGTTCACAGGTACCTAAGTCGACGGTTCCGTTATTAATATTTAAGCACACGCCACCATTGTCTTGGACGTCAATTTCAATCGGATTTTCCGTCTTATTGCTCCCCGTTAACTCTGCACGTGCGAGTTTGGCCAACTCGGCGACACTCTTATAGTTAATGACGCCGGAAATCGCCATGACCGACACCCTCATCTTGCTATCGAGCTTGATTTGCGGTAAATCTTTACCGGAGCCCTCGACGGGTTCGGGTTCGAAAAAAATAGCTCCGGTTTCGTCGAAATAGGTTTTAGGACTTCCGGCGAGAGAAGCTACCGGAATCCGGTAGTGAAGCATCAAGCGAGCCACACCAAAGATGTTTCGCCTGAAATCGGCGCTCAAGACCCGCGATTCATTCATGAAGGAATTTTCGACAGCTCGCGGGTCGATTTTTAAGGCGGGAACGCCACGAAGGGATTGCACCATTCGATCAAGCCGATTCCGCTCGGTTGGCCGGACACCATCGAGATTCACGCTCCGAATCGCCGTCACCTTCGAGTTGAAGCAAGCATAAACCACATTGGCCGTCAACAAAAGCGCTAGGGTCGGGGCCCAGTTGATCCGGCGGCGCGGCCTTGGTCTGCGGCGAAGGGGCTTAGACTTTTGCTCCATGGCGGGTCAATGCATCCTCGACGATCCTTGAACAAAGCTCTTCGAACGAAATTCCGGCTGCTTTAGCTGAGTTAGGCAAGAGTGAGGTCGTCGTCATACCCGGAAGCGTGTTGACCTCTAAAACATAAAGCTCGTTGTCGCGAACGATCATATCCGTTCGCGATGCACCGTGACATCCCAGGGTTTGGTGGGCCAGTAAGGCGATACGCTGGGCTTCGGCAAGCATCTCTTTTGGCAGTCGGGCTGGAACGATTTCGTCTGTTGCACCTTCCGTGTATTTATTGGCAAAGTCGTACCCCCCATCTTTGGGGACGATTTCGACGGGAAGCAACGCTTCGTCGCACAGCACCGGAACCGAAATCTCCATGCCTTCGATCATCTCTTCAACCAAGACTCCGCCTGGGTATTGCAGGGCCTTTCTTAACCCTTCCTTCAGTTCAGCTTCGGTTCGAGCAAAAGATAAGCCCACGGTGCTGCCTTCTTTATTAGGTTTGACAACGGCTGGAAGCGGGACTTCGATCTTGTCGCCGACCGAATAGACCAGTTGGCCCTTCGGCGTCTTGATGCCCTCGAGCGATAGTATTTGCTTGGTGCGGTCCTTATCCATTGCCAGGGCGCTGGACAGAATATTCGAACCCGTATACGGAATATGCATTAGTTCGAAATAACCTTGGATGGCGCCGTCTTCGGCATGGGTTCCGTGTACTGCGAGGAAGGCTACGTCGGGCCGAATCGATCCCGTAAACTCCAGAATCCCTCCCTTACGCAACAGAAGGTTGGTCACATCGAAAGATTCGACCTCGTAACCCGATTTTTCGAGTGCCTTGGCGATGCATTGGCCACTCAAAATCGAGACTTCGCGTTCGCTACTATCGCCGCCGTAGATCACGGCGACGGTCTTCTTGGGTCGAATGTCGCGTTCGATTTCGCGAATGAGATCGGGCGCAAACTCGTGGATATTGCCCGCGCCCATCCCGACGACGACATCGCCCGGTCGTAAGAAATTCTTGACGATTCTCGGCAGAAGGTGGCGCGAAGGCACATATTTCATGGGCTTCTGCAGATTCTCGGCAATTCGAACGCTGCTGACACCCGGAATCGGGGCTTCGCGCGCGGGATAGATGTCGGTGATGAAAATAAAGTCAGCTTCGTCGAGCGCCTTGGGAAATTCGGCCATGTGCTCCAGCGTTCGCGAATAAAGGTGGGGTTGGAAAGCGACGACGATTCGACGATCCGGATATTTTTGCTTGAGTGCCTTTACCGATGCGCTTATCTCTGACGGATGGTGAGCGTAGTCGTCGACGACCGTGATCGGTCCATCGAGAAGCACCTGAAGACGACGTTCGGCGCCGTTAAATCGGGCGATGCCCATTTCGACCATACCGAGATCCACGACCTCTTCTTCGTTGTTCAGCAACGATGCGGCGGCCAAAGCTCCGGTCGCATTCATGCGATTATGGTCACCCGGGAGGTTAAGACTTAAAGCCTTTCCGGCGTCTGTGTTCTTGGCATCAATGCCCATTTCAAACTTGTTGGATATCTGCTGAAGCCAGGTTTCGCTCAAGCCGTAAGGCATACATCGCACATCGGTGAGTTCGGCGACCTCCGATGCTCCGCGATCATCGGCGCAATAAACCAATCCGCCGGCCGGAGGAATTTTGCTGACAAACCGAACCATGCTGTCACGCAGGTTTTCGTAGCTGCCGTGATAGTCCAAGTGGTCAGGCTCGAGATTCGTGAGGACGACGATAAGAGGATCGATATCGGCGTAGGCTTCGTAAGCCTCGCAGGCTTCGACAACTGCGTAGACGCCATTCCCCTCTCGGACGGGGCCATTCCAGTCGATAACCGCCGCCCCGACCACGACCAAAGGGTCTAGTCCTGCGGCTGCCAATCCGGCTCCCAACATTCCGGTCGTCGTCGTCTTTCCGTGGGTGCCCGTGACGGCGATGACCTTATAGGGGCGCAAGAGCCATCCGAGGGCCTGGGAGCGACGAACAACCGGAATACCAAGTTTTCGAGCCTCTGTCACCTCGGGAGATCGTTCGATATCGACCGCATCGGTCACAATGAGAGCCGCTTTTTCTGGCCGTTGGGCAAATGCGAAAACGGGAACTCCCGAGTGACCAATCGAGACATCTAATCCTTCTTCGCTGAGTCGAGCGGTTTCTTGAGACGCGACGGCGTCGGTCCCCGCCACCGCGTATCCGCGGTGGGCTAACATCCGGGCGAGAGCGCTCATTCCGGCGCCACCGATTCCGACAAGGAAGAATGCTCGACAGGGATTGAGAGCCTCTGTCGGATCAAACGATGACTCGATTTCGATACGCCTCCGCATATGAGTTAGTTGGCCGCCTTTTTAACCGCCGCCCATATTCGATAGGTGGCGTCCGGTATATCCCATTCTGACAGACTCTGGGCCGCCTTGTCCCGCTTCGATTCATCTCTGAGCCAGAGATCGATCAGTTCGGCGAGGCCTTCGGCAGTCGTGGTGGCCTGATCGGCCAATGTCGCCGCCGCCATCGCCTCAAATTCTTGGGCGTTGCGCCGCTGATGATCGTCGGCAGAACTTGGCAGAGGGATCAAAATCGACGGGATTCTCGCCATGGCAAATTCGCTCACCGTACTTCCACTGCGAGCAATCGCCAAGGCACCGGTTCGATAAGCCTGGGCCATCATGTCCGCTTCGAGATACGGGCGAAGATCGTATCGATCTTCAAGTCCCAAGGTCGCATTTTTGAATTCTTCGTACTGCCCCTTTCCGGTCGAATGTAGGACCTCGATATCCGGGAGCAATCGAGCCGCTCGCGGCACCATTTCGTTGAGAAACTTTGCTCCGCCCGAGCCACCCAAGACAAGCACGAGTTTCTCGTTGGGTTGCCGTTGGGCGACAGCCTCTCGCAGTTCGCGCCGAATCGGATGTCCGGTCCGCTCAACGTTTCGCCCCAGGATTTCGCCCGTCGCCCGAAAGGTGGAGGTCACGACCTTTGCGTAGGAGGCATACATTCGCAGGGAGCGCCCTGGGATTGTGTCGCACGCATGGATCGCCAACGGAACGCCAAGAGCTTTTGCCGCCCGCATGACCGGGGCCGAACTGTATCCACCCGTCGAAAAAACGACGTCGGGCTTCATTGCCTTCATCGCTTTCTTGGCATCTACCGAAGCCCGCAATAACTGGGCTAGGGCTTTGACACCTTCGAGCGATTTGTAGCTATAGACGGGAACCGAGTCGAACCCCTTGAACAGGAGACCGCGCTTCGCGCACGCTTCCCCTTCCATTCCGCGAAGCGACCCGAAATAGCAAAGATCGGATTCTTCTTGGGCGAGTGTTGCAATTTCAAGCGCCGGATAGACGTGTCCGCCGGTTCCGCCACCGGTTATGATGACCCTCAACTGCAACCTCCTTGCTTGGTTCGACGGCAACCGAAAGGCGGTCGCAGATCCCGATCGCGATCCATAGCGCGATTAAACTTGAGCCACCGGCCGAAATGAATGGAAACGGAATTCCAATTGCGGGCAGGGTCGCATTTGCCATCATCAGATTGGTGCAGGCTTGAATTGCCAACCACCAGGCCGTTCCTGAAAGGAACAGGGAGCGGAATCGATCTTTTTGCTGTTTGGCGGCATAAAGCAACTTGAAGCAGATACCTCCTACCAATGCCAAGCAAACCGCTGGTCCCCAAAGACCGCACTCCTCGGCGACGGTCGCCATGATGAAGTCGCTTGTCGTTGCGGGAAGCATGTATTTGGCGCGGCCATAGCCAAACCCAACGCCGACCATCTTTCCGCTCACCATCGCCAATTCGCTTTGCGTGGTCTGATAGGATTCGCTATTGATGTATTCCCTTTCCCACCGATGGGGGTGAACCGTAAAGCGCTCTAGTCGATAGGGTTCTTTCCAGATAAAGGCGCCTAGGCCAACGAGGAGAGCGAGTCCGATCGAAGTGACCGATTTCCACGTGACGGGGGCAGAAAGGAACAGTGCGACCGATGTCGAGAGAATGACGCACGCCGTCCCCAAGTCTTTTTCGTGCTCAACAAAGCCAATCGCGAGCAGGATTATGAAGGCAGGCCAAAGCCGTTCGAGCTTTGGAACGAGAACCTGATTGACCCAACCCCGCATCTTCTTTCGCTTTTCCCACGTCGCCTGCCAGGGCTTTTTGCGAGATAAGGCGTAAGCCAGGTAAAGAATGGCGGCAACCTTCATGAATTCGGCAGGTTGAAGATTGATTGCCTCGGTGCCGAGCCAACGTCGGGCGCCATTCTTCGATACACCTACAATCTCGACGAGAATCAGGCCAAGAAACGCGAGTCCCATCCAGACCAGGGCTCGCTTTTGGAGCTTTTCGGGATTCAATCGTCGAACGACGAAAAATGCCAGGACACTCACAGCAAGCATGACGATCTGCATGAGAAACGGTCGCGGCAAGAGTCCCTGCCCGATTCGCATGCTTTGAGCATAACCTGCGTCGAGAATGAATACCAAACCCAAGACGCTCGCGGCGAGCGCTAACCAAAAGAGGGTGGTATCTGACTTACTTCGAATCCGTTCGTTTTTCATTCCGTCCAATCCGTGACGTATGTACGAAAGACGTCGCCACGGTGCCGGAAGTCTCGAAATTGGTCCATGCTGGCACATCCTGGTGCGAGCATCACGATTTCACCTTCCTTGGCTTCTTTCGTTGCGGCGTCGAACGCCTCTTTCATGGTACTCCAAACCTGGTAATTTCCACCTAACTCTTCGTTAATTTGGCGGGCATCTCGACCAAAAAGATAGACACTGCCGGGACGATTGGCAAAGAACTCTCGCAATCCGACAAAGGACAGGTCTTTATTCACTCCGCCAACCAAAGTCCGGACTGGCTCTACGATGGATTCGAGGGAGGCCTTTAGCGCCGCTGGGTTGGTACACATCGAGTTATTGATGAACCGAATTCCTTGCTTTTCAGCCACAAACTCCATGCGGTGGCTAAGGCCCTTAAACAGCTTGAGCCCTTCGATCGCTTTGACCATTTGCGCATCATTTACAAACGGCTCAATCAGCGAAAGCGCAACGGCAATATTGAGGCGATTGTGACCGCCAAAAACCTGAAATTCCTCGGCGTTTAGATGTCGTTCGCCCACGACAATTTCTTGGCCCTCGGTGTAGGCGTAGGCGTTCGAAGAGACCCTCGGGGCAAATGGGCGCCTTTCCCCTGCGGTTTCGACGGGAAGCCCGACGGGATAAACCGAAACATCGCCCGCTTGTTGGGCCCGAAAGATATTTAGCTTTGCGCCGACATAGTCATCGAAGGAATCGTAGCGATCCAGATGGTCTTCGGCAATTGAGGTGATCGCTGCTGCCCGGGGCCGGAATTGACTGACCCACTCGAGTTGGAATGAGGAGATTTCTGCGACCAAAATCTGGTCTTTGGTCGAGTTAAGAGCGGCCTTTGTGAGCGGCTGTTCGGGAAGCCCCGAACCAAAAATATTGCCGCAGAGGATGGCGTCGATACCGGCGGCTTGCAAGGCGATGGTCGTCATCGCTACGGTTGTGCTTTTTCCATTGGTGCCGGTGATCGCGATGATCGGCGCTTTGGAGATACGGGAGGCAAATTCGATCTCACTGATGATTTCGGTCCCGCTTTGGCTGAGTGATTGGAGAGCCGGGTGACGGTGGTCGATGGCTGGGTTTGCTACGACGTATTCAACGTCGAGTTCAAGCGGAAAGGGTTCGCCCAGAACCAACAAGGCACCCGTCGCGGCGGCCTCCGCAATGATTTCCGGCTTGGAGATTCGTTCGGCAGGTGTTTCGTCGTAGATGACGGCTCTCTCGCCGAGGCTCGCGAGAGCTTCGGCAATTGCGAGTCCGCTGCGTCCGAGTCCGAAAATTGCGACGCTCACCGTAAGCCTCCAATTTCAGCAAAGCAGGCTTTGCAGCTTAAAAGCTCGTGCAGGCACGAGCACTCCCAAAGAGATGGTAAGTCCTTGGGAGTATGTAAACCTGAGATTACGATGCTCAAGGCAAACCTCCGATTTGGCGAAGCAGGCGTCGATGAAGGCTCATTTCCAAACCGCGAGAATCGTGATCGCGAGCATTGAAAAGATAGCCTGACAAAGGGCAAACACAAAGACCACTCTCGTCTCGGGCCATCCAGCTTTTTCGAAGGCATGATGGATCGGCGTGTAAGGAAAGATTTTCTTCTTTCGAATCTTAACCGAGGCGATTTGAAGCGGCACGGGCACCAGTTCTGCAACCATCATGAGCGACCAAACGCCAAGGGCGATGTAAATCGGCATCATGTTGGTTGGGTTTGAAGAATCAGGACCAATCACCGTGAACGAGCCATGCAGAAACCAAAATCCGCCTAAAAATGCTCCAATGGGAAGTGAACCAACATCTCCCATAAAGACTTTTGCCTTGGGCGCATTCCAATACAAGAATGGCAGTACGGCTCCTAGAAATACGAAGATCATTGGTGTCAATGCTGCCGACGAAGGAACGCCTACGACAGTCGTGATTCCAAACATTCCAACCAGAAGACCAATGAGCAAGGTCCCAGCTAAACCGTCCAATCCGTCGCTGAAATTATAAGCATTTGCAAAGAAGAGAATGACAAATGTTGAATAAGCCAGGCTCGTGAGCGAGGTATGTCCTGCAACCAACATTGGTAGGATTGCGGCCGCAAACTGCATGATAATCTTCTGCTTCCAGCCGAGCCCGCGTTTTCCTGGCATGAGACGCGGAATCACAAAATCATCCACGAACCCAATAAGCATGAACAGGAAGATCAATAGCGCCATGGGAAGGATGGATGTCGATAACTTAAGGAACGGCATCGCGCCGAAGACGCCAGCCAAAATAATAAGTCCACCCATCGTCGGGGTTCCCTGCTTGACTTGGTGGCCTTCGGGGGCATGTTGAGAAACCGTCTGTCGCGACTTCATGGCGACAAGCAGCTTCATGATCGGCAGTGAAGCGATGGTGCTAATGGCGAAGGCAATCCAAAATGCTTTCAAATCTTCAGTCGTTAAATTCAAAATGCTTTCTCCATTTCCAATGCCCTACTTCCTTTCACCAAGATCGTATCCCCTTCTTGTGCCCAATCGAGCTTCGACTTCAATTCATCAAGGTTGGAGAGCTTTTCGAAACGACCTGAATCGGCCCCGCGCTTAAGATATTCGTCTTCGATGTAATGTGTTTCGTCTCCGAAAACATAAATCTGGTCTATTTTTGACTTTGACAGACGCCTTCCGATGCTCCGGTGACCTTCTTCACTTTCTTCACCAAGCTCGCGCATCGTGCCCAAAACAACCACTCTCTTCCCTTCAGTTGGCACCTCTTCGAGCGCTTGAATAGCAGCCAGAACCGCCGGAGGATTCGAATTGTAGTTATCCATCACGAGCGTGGCACCGTGATAATTACGGATCTCCATTCTCAAGGGAGGCAGGGTTGCTTCCTCAATTCCTCGACACGCGTCTTCGAGTTGAACGCCCGCTTCGGTTGCGGCCACGATTGCGGCAGCTACATTATTTGCAAGATGTCGCCCTACGGTCGGCATTGTCAAGGACCATTTCTTGCCGTCGAGCACTCCCTCGACTAAGGCCGAAGTCCAGTTGATGGCTTGATAGTTCGTAACCTGACAATCCGCATTGCCGCCAGCGCCGAAGGTTCGAATTTTGCGATCTCCGGCGACAGCAATGAGATTCCCCAAATATTCATCTTCAGAAAAAAGGACAGCCACACCATCATCGGGCAAGACCTCCAGCATCTCTGACTTGGCTCGGGCAATGCCTTCTCTCGAGCCAACGCATTCAACATGGGAATAGCCAATGTTCGTGATGACGCCAATCGTTGGCCGGTTAAAGGAGGCAAGATGAGCGATTTGCCCGAAGCCTCGCATTCCCATTTCCGTTACGACGACCTTGGTTTCGGGTGACAGTTCGGGCCAAAGCAGCGGCCCGGTAAATTCTGAGTTGCGGTTCCCAATGGTTTTTAGGACCGGCCCGAGCGACTCGCATGCGGCCGCCGTAAATTCTTTGGTCGTGGTCTTCCCTGCGCTGCCTGTAATCCCAATTACAGGCCCACTGAATTCATCGCGAAACGACAGCGCTAATTTGGCGAGCGCTTGCACCACGTTCTCGACGAGAATGTAACGAGCGTGGACCGGTCGTTCACACATGACGGCAACGGCCCCGGCAGCAAGGGCAGAAGGAACAAAGTCATGACCATCGACGCGTTCGCCCTTAATCGCGATGAAAAGATTTCGTGGCTTGATTTCGCGGTTGTCGGTTGCAAAACCGCTGATGGGAATATCTTCTCCGAAAAGATCACCGCCGCAACGGCGGGCAATATCGGCCAAGCTATGATTCACAGTAAAGCCTCTCTTGCGATTTCCCGATCATCGAGATGGATCTTTTCTCGCCCAATAATCTGATAGTTCTCATGTCCCTTTCCCGCGATGACGACGGTGTCGCCCGGGGATGCTTCGCGGATCGCGAAATGGATCGCCTCAATTCGATCCTCTATACGGACGGATTTCTTGCCCGGAGCGATTCCAGCTTCTACTTCGGCAAGAATTGCGTTGGGGTCTTCGGTTCGTGGGTTATCGCTTGTGATGATCGTCAAGTCGGATCGTTCCGACGCCGTGCGCGCCATGATTGGGCGCTTGGTCGCGTCTCGATCTCCCCCACAGCCAAAAACCGCGATCAATCTCCCCTTCGTGAGAGAGCGAGTCGCATCGAGAAGCTTCTCCAATGCGTCAGGTGTGTGGGCATAGTCCACGAGGACACCGATTTGTTTGTCGTTGGCAATCGTCTCGAATCGACCGGGGACCGGTGTCGCGGCGGGAATCATTTCTGCAATTTGGTCAAGCGAATATCCAAGTCCTAACAAGGCAGAACTTGCAGACAGAAGATTGGCAACGTTATAATTTCCAGCCAATTGTGAGCGGACTCTTCGCTGAATTCCTTCAAAGGTTAATTCGAGTTCGATTCCGGATAAAGTTACTTCGATTGGGTTTCCAAGTAATTCAGGGGCATTTTGGGGCTCAATTCCGAACCCAATTCCCTTTCCGAGAAATTTCGAGCGCCATTCTCGTCCCACTGGATCATCAACATTAAAACCTCCGGTCGGGGGAGCGAAATCCGAAAAGAGCCGCCATTTTGCCGCTTGATATTCGCTCATCCCGCCATGAAAATCGAGGTGATCTTGAGTGAGATTCGTAAAGACAGCCGTGTCAAACTCGATCCCCTCAACCCGCTTTTGCGCCAAGGCGTGGGATGAAACTTCCATCGCTATCACTTCAACCCCTGCGTTTCGCGCCTCGACAAAGAGATTATAGAGATCAACAACGAATGGCGTCGTGTTGGGTAGCTCGACGCTATGCCCAGGATATTGGAAACCCAATGTTCCTAAGTAGCCTGTCCTCAGTCCACTCGCCTGCAGCATGTCGCGCAAAATCCAGGCGGTTGTCGTCTTCCCGTTGGTTCCCGTAATTCCAACAACCTTCATCGACGCGCTGGGGTTTTCGTAAAGTGTTTTACAGAGCCTCCAAAGGCTATTTTCGTAGTCGTCAAGAAAGAGACCACTCGCCCCGTTACATTCGATCAGACCCTCGGAGCGATATACAATAGCACCAACCGCCCCGGCTTGAATTGCACCTTTTATGAACTGATGGGAATCCGTATTCGAGGACGGCATCGCAACAAAGAGGTCGCCCGGCTGAATTTTGCGAGAATCCATCATCAGGCGACGCACGTTGGCATCGCCTTGAAGAGCGTAATTTTTGATTCCGGATAACCGGCAGAGATCACTCAGCCTCATCGAGTCTTAGTGATAGTTTGACTGATATCGTCTGACGGAAGGATACGAAGATTCTTGATCACCGACTGAGCAACGTCGACAAAAACGGGTCCGGCGACTTCGGCTCCGTAATACTTTCCACCGCGAGGATTGTTGACCATCACCAAAACCAATGCTTGGGGGTCCTTGGCCGGAATCACACCGACGAAGTTCGAGACGTGTCCACCCATTGAACCCTTGCCCATCTTTTGCGCCGTCCCGGTTTTGCCACCCAAATGGTAACCAGCAATCTGCATGCTTCGCCCTGTGCCCGATTCCATTACCGATTGCATACAATGGAGCGTGTAGTCACAAGCGCTCTGGGACAGAACCCTTTTCGGCTCGAAATTCGGCTTCGTTTCCACTCCGTCGATGGATTTCACTAACTTGAGCGGTACTTTATATCCGCCGTTTGCAATCGTGCAAAACGCTCGGGCAAGTGTGATTGGCGTGACGTTCATTGACTGACCAAAACCCCAAGTTGCGAGCTGAAGACGTGCGGCCCACTTGTCAGGCACCACTTGATTGTTTACTTCGCCTGAAAATTCGATGCTGGTCTTCTCACGCAATCCAAGGTCGGTCAAAAATTGTAAGAAATTCTGATTTCCAATCCGAAGCGCCCATTGCGCGGCGGCAACGTTACAGCTTTTGGCGATCGCCGTTTCGGGAACAACGTCGCCGTGAGCGCCGTGCTCCTTGTCGCAGTGAATCGACGATTTTGAATTGATGGCATAAGTTCCACTACAGAAGAAGTGCTCTCCGTCATGGACGAGACCGTCGTTATAGGCTTTCGCAAGAGTGAGGATCTTGAATGTCGAACCTGGCTCAAGAACTTCCTTGTAGGCGGGGTTCTTACCGTCCCATTTGGATCTGGCGGGCTGATTTGGATCGGGACAGGGCCAGGTCGCCATTGCAAGAATCTCACCACTCTTAGGCGACACGACGATGGCGACGCCATCATCGGCTTTATTTTTTTCGACGGCATCTTTGATGGCTAACGAAGCCGTCGTTTGAATATTTGGATCGATCGTTGTGACGATCTTTGCCCCATCCTTACGAACTTTGTCGGGCTCATAGGATCGGAGCGGCAAGAAGTCTCCATTGTTGTCTTGCAATCCGCGCTGACGACCATTTTCGCCCATCAGATAGGAATTGAGACTAGATTCGAGCCCTGCACGGTTCGCATGTTCTTCGTCGCCGGGCTGCATTCTCTGAAATCCAACAAGCGAACTCGCATAGGCGCCAAGCGGATAGGTGCGATCGTGAGCCGGATCGACAGAAATTCCGTCAGCGGCCCACTCCTTTTTGATCGCGAGAACCTGCTTGCGCTGATCGGGCGTCAATTCGTTGGGCCACGCTCGGGTTCCCTTTTCCCGGTCTTCAAATTCATGGGAAGGGATTCCTGTCGCTTCGGAAAGTGCAAGGGCAAAGCCAGGCAAGCGCGGGATTTTGGCGAAGTTGATGGTCAAAAGCCAGGCGTTGGCATCAACGGCCAACGGTGAAAGGTCACGACAATAGATCGTGCCCCGCTTGGCGCGGTCGATTTTCTCGACGAAGTACTTGTTGACTTTGTCAGCAAGGGCGGTGGTTTTTTCGGCTTCGAAGCCTTGCAGTTTGATCTGCGAGAAACCAGCAAGCGCGAATAATCCTGCCATCCCAATGACAGCAGGATTGAGTGAATACAGCTTATTTCCGCCCTTTGCTTTCGACATGATTACCTCTCGGCGACGTAGGTTTGCTCGGTTTCAACGGCCGGAGCGTACTTCCGAACGAAGCCGCGTTGTTCAGCCCACTCTTCTGTAGACTCTTGAGAACGGTCAGAAGATGCAGCCGCTCTCATCGTTCGTTCTTCTTCGCGAGCCACAGCCAAAGGCTTGGTCATCGACTTGATCTGGGCGCGTTGCCCTTCGGCCATGATATGACCAGCCAACGACAAAGCGAAGCTCGCGACGATAAACACGACCACGAAGACCACCGATGCCTGGATGACCATCGGCAAAACCTGTGACTTTGTTCGACCTTTTGCCCGTGATTTGACGCGAAGACCTTCTCGATCTTGACCCCGACGAATTGCGATAGTTGCGTTCATGATGACTTTCCTTGTCTTATTTCGATCTAATAATCGACCGGAGCTTCGCCGACCGGCTTCGAGAGTTCCGGCGGATTTCGGCTTCGGTCGGAACAAGCGGCTTCTTGCCACTCATTTCAAACCCTTCTTCAACGAGTTTCGCAAAGACATTTTTTACAATGCGATCCTCACCACTGTGATAACTTAAAACGGCGAGACACCCTCCGACTTGGAGCGACCGAGCCGCATCTTCCAGCGCACTGGCCAAACCATCCAATTCGTAGTTCGTCATGATGCGAACGGCTTGAAACGTCCGAGTCGCGGGGTGAATCCGTTTATCTCGCGCCTTTGTTGGTATGGCAGCCAAGACGCATTCCACGAGGTCGTCCGTCGTTCGAAGCGGATTTTCCCGTCGTCGTTCGACGATCTTTTTGGCAATCGCCCTGGCCCATCGCTCGTCGCCATACTCAAGCAGACCGTCTTCGATCGCTTGCGGTGAAAGTCGATTCAATAATGCCGCAGCAGGCTCGCCTCGGCTGCGATCCATTCTCATATCGAGCGGACCGCTTTGTCGGAACGTTATCCCACGCGAGGAGTCTTCGATTTGCGCCGAGTTCAACCCGAGATCGAGAAGGATTCCGTTTGGCTTCACCGAATACTCTTGTAGGGCGGCAGTCATTTCGCGAAAATCGGAATGAATGAAATGAACGGTTACGTCTTTCGGGTTCCCGATTCGATCACGGGCAATCGCCAGCATGGATTCATCCCAATCCAACCCCATCAACGTTCCACCGGGGCGAATGGCATCGATAAAGTGAAGCGAGTGACCACCCAATCCAAGCGTGCCGTCAACGACACAATCGCCCGGCTTCAGCGAAAGCGCCTTGAGAATTTCTTGAACCATGACCGGTTCATGCGGAAAGGATCGTGATTCCATCATCATCCCCATTAGCCCGGCGACAGCAGCCGTTCAAGCCTCCTCAATTCTTCTTCTTCTTCAAAAGCCTTCTTTCTCAGTATCTCGATATCTTCTCGCTCGGCCGCCATGAACTTGACTGGACTCGTCAGATAGTTTTGGTAAGCGGAGCCAGACAAAATCATAAAGTCGCGACCGCTTGCGATCACCACACACTCCTCTTTGAGATCGATGCCCGAGAACTTTCGCAAATCGGTGGGAATACTAATTCGGTTCGCGCTGTCGATTTCGGCCGTCCGAGCATTTGAGTAGAGCGCCAAGAAGTAGTAATTCGCGCTTGTGTTGTCGGGCGAAAATCGCTTCTTGGCGTTTCGCTGCATCTCGTCGAAAATCGCGGCTGGATACATGCGCATCACGCGCGAAACATCGCAAACCAACACGACATCGCTACCGAGAGCATCCCGGAATTCTTTGTGCAGGGAAATTCGACCTTTCTCGTCGACTCGAACGGGCTCGTGGCGATTAACAAGCAGATTTAGGTCAGGCTCTTTTTTGATTTTTTCTGCCATTTTCGACCATTACCGCCACGCTTAGATATTTGTGGGCAGGGTTCCGCGTCCATGCGTCCACCTGCCCGTAAGATTCTTGAGTTGGCACCCCAGCCTTCTCAATCCACCTCCATCCCAGAGTTGAATGAGATGATTATACGGGAAGAATTCCCACATAACAACCCCTTTTTTCCACAAAATTACAATTTCTTATCCCTTTAGAAAACATTCACTACTATGTCTAGTAAATAAGCCGCAATACATGTACATTTATGTCTACTATTTGTAATTTCGGACTCAAATTCGGATTCAAAAAATTGACAAATTCATCTTTCATTTTGAACTTGTTTCTCAATTTGGTGGGAATTTTCCCCAAAAATGAAGGGATTAAATACAAGAAAGCCACCCGACAGATTGTCGAGTGGCTTTCGAAGCCGAATAACGACGACGAGAAGACTTACAGCAAGTGCCGTCTCTCACGGATCGCTTGTTTGACCAAGGTCCCGGTTGAAAAGGCGCCGGCTGCTAATACAGATATGGTTGCGAGGAGGGTCCAAATCATTAGCCATTCAGCTCCACCAAGCTAATTCCATAAGGTCTTGGGCAAAACCCTGGTACCAACCCCAGACTTCGACCCTCCATAATATAAGGAGTGGATTCCCTTCTCCTCGAAGCTTTAGCCGAACGCGTCTTGATCTATGACGGCGCGACTGGGACCCAACTTCAGGCGGCCGGACTGACGGAGCAAGATTTTGTTCTCAACCCCGATCATTTCGACGGTCAACTAAAGGCGACGGCGCAACGTCTCGATGGCCTTTCGCTCGATGGTTGTAACGAACTGCTTGTTGCGACGCGACCTGACATTGTCGAGCAAGTTCACAGTGCTTACTTCGAGGCAGGCTCCGACCTTGTCGAGACCAATACCTTTGGCACCACCTCGATCGTGCTTGCGGAATACGACATTCCCGAACTGGTTTACGATCTTTCGCTTCGTGCCGCCCAAATCGCCCGGCGCAGCGCGGACAAGTTTTCGACCTCGGCAAAACCACGTTTCGTCGTTGGTGGACTCGGCCCAGGAACCAAGCTCATTAGTCTCGGTCAGGTGACTTGGGAGGAAATGGAGCAAACCTATCGAGACGCCTATGTAGGCTTGATCGAGGGCGGATCCGATGCCCTTTTGGTCGAGACCACCCAAGACTTATTGATGGTGAAGTCGGCGATCGTTGCGGCAAATCGGGCCATGGCGGAATCGGGCAAGCGCCTTCCGCTCTTTGTTCAAGTGACGATGGAGCAAACCGGGACCATGCTTCTTGGTTCGGAAATGGGCGCAGCCCTCAACATGATTGAGTCCTTCCCTTCCGTCACGGCTTTCGGGATGAACTGCGCGACCGGTCCGGTCGAAATGGCGCAACACGTGCGATTTTTGGGACAAAACTCCACCCGACCGATCGCCGTTCAGCCAAACGCTGGTCTGCCAATGATGGAAAAGGGCCAAGCCGTTTACAAACTTACTCCCGATGAACTCGTTCGACACCACACCCACTTCATCGAGGAATTTGGGGTAGCCATGGCGGGCGGATGTTGTGGCACGACCCCGGCCCATATTAAAGCTCTGAGCGATGCGTTGGGTGGGCATAAGCACACAGCTCCGGCTCATTGGATCCAAAAACGCACCCTCTATTCCGGCTTCAACTTCGAAAATGACTCGGAAGCAAAGATGCAAGGCAAAAGTCTTGTAGGATGCTCAAGCCTCTACCAATTTCAACCTTATGAGCAAGACAATTCGTTCTTGATCGTTGGCGAAAAGACGAACGCCAACGGCAGTAAAGCCTTCCGCGAAATGCTTGCCACCGAAAACTGGGAGGGCCTTACCGAGCTTGCCCGCGAGCTTGAGGCCGAGGGTTCTCACGTCCTTGATGTCTGTACTGCATATGTTGGTCGCAACGAATCGAGGGACATGTCGACTCTACTCAGCTACTACAATCGCCATATTACGGTGCCGATCATGATCGACTCAACCGAAGTTCCGGTGATCGAAGTTGCACTGCAAAAACTCGGCGGCAAGCCGATTGTCAACTCGATCAACTTCGAGGACGGTGAGGAACGAACCCAACGAGTCCTCGCCCTATGTCAAAAGTATGGGGCTGCCATCGTCGCCTTGACGATTGATGAAGATGGGATGGCAAAGTCAGCCGAAAAGAAAGTCGAAATTTCACGTCGAATTTTGGATCGAACTCGAGCCGCCGGAATCGCCGATCAAGACGTTTTTATCGATTGTTTGACCTTTACGCTCGGCAGCGGCGACGAGGAATTTCGCGAAAGCGCAATCGCGACGATCGATGCGATCGCGCGACTGAAGGAAGAGTTCCCTCTCGTCAATACCATCCTCGGCGTTAGCAATGTGAGCTTCGGACTTCGCCCAGCCGCACGACAGGTTCTTAATAGTGCGTTCCTTCACTATGCTCGTGAGGCGGGCTTAACGTCGGCCATCGTCCACTTTAGCAAGATCGTTCCTGAAAGCAAGATTGATCCTGAAGTGTGGAAAATCACGTCCGATCTCGTTTACGACCGACGAGAATTTGCAAACGCTTAATGGAACTCACCCGCTTTCCTAGTATTCTTACAAAAGTATGTTGGCCGCGCTTACTTTCGCCCTTTCGTTGCAGAAGGCAGATTTGAAAATCGAGGACGTCAAACCTGGCGAAGGCGAAGCCGTGATCAAGCCCTATGATGTAGTCGAAGTTCACTATGTGGGCACACTGATCGATGGCAAAGAGTTCGACTCTTCGGCCAAGCGCAACAAGCCGTTCCATTTTCAAGTTGGTGTGGGAGCGGTGATCAAAGGATGGGATCAAGGCGTTCTTGGCATGAAGGTCGGCAGCGAGCGCAACCTAACCATTCCGCCCGAGCTTGGCTATGGCGACCGAGCGGCTGGAGACCTGATTCCCGCAAACTCGATTTTGAAGTTCAACATCAAAGTCGTGAAAATCGTCAAGCCGGCAAAGATCGAGGTATTGAAAGAAGGAACGGGCGATGCCTTGAAATTGGGCAATTTGCTGGAATGCAAAGTCAGCATCAAACTCCCAGACGGTAAAGAAATTGCCGATCCTAACCAGACGGCAAAGCTGGAAATTAGCCCCAGGGTGATTCCGGGACTGAATCAGGCTATCGCCGGAATCAAGGTCGGCGAGAAGCGAAAAGTCACCGTCGGCTGGGAACTCGCTTTCGGTGAGAAAGGTATTCCTGCTGAGGATCAACCGGACCGAAAAGCTGGTTCGATCATTCCTCCCAAGACGGACTTAACGATGGAAATCGAAGCCGTCAAGATTTCGACGTAAGAATTTTCTAAAAAATCTTTTTACATTTTTAACAAGCTGTGATATAGTTACTGAACCGGTTCAGCAAGGTTCAACGATGACTTGTAAACAAGCTTTTTCAATCCTTTTTTTCGCAATCGCTCTCGTCGGATGTAGTTCGGGGCCACAAGATGTCGCTAAAGCGGACATCGAACACGCCACCGATAATGCAAAGGTCGTCCGTGGCATTTATGATGCGGCGGGTGGTGACTATGACAAGGTTTCCGAAGGCGACAAGAAGAAGCTCGCTGAAATCTACAAGTCGGACGATGCCGCCCGCAAGGCTTTTGAATTGATCAAAAATCCGCCAGGAGGGATGCCCTCGGGTGCCCCTGCGGCACCAAACGCGCCAATCGCTCCCTAGCCGTTTTCGAACAACGAGGTTCCACACGCGATGCAACGCAAACGCTTTACCATTGGAGACGTCGCTCGCCTCGCCGGAGTCGGCAAGGTCACCGTTAGCTATGTGCTCAATGGGCGCGGCGAAGAAAACCGCATTAGCAAGGAAACTCAAGAACGCATCTTTGCCGCCGCCCGAGAGCTTGAGTATCGCCCAAGCGCCGTCGCACGCAGCCTCGTCAGCAAGCAAGCCAACGCCATCTCGGTGGTCTTCCAGTACGCGAACTACTTCCGAGCAGGTTCGAGTTTCGTCAACGAGCTCATGCGGGGCGTTTGTGAGGAATGCGTCGAAGCTGACATCAACCTCATTCTGCACACACGCTCCTTTAATAGCGTTGAAGAAGAGGCTGACGCCCTCATGGACGGTCGGACGGACGGGGCGTTGATCCTTCGTGACCTCGACGATCCCTTATTACAGTTGCTTCATCAGCGACAGTTTCCGGTTGTCACCTTCTTTTGTCATCCCGAGCAGCCAGATATTCCCTTCGTGGATTCTGATAACGTTTCGGGGGCGATGTTGGCCATGGATCACTTTTTTGATCTTGGGCACACTCGAATTGGAATGGTGGTTGGCTCACCGGGTTCGGTAGCATCGAACGATCGCTTAGCTGGCTACCGAAAGTCTCTTGAATCACGAGGGATTGAATTCGATTCGAGCTTAGTCATTTCGTCTCAGGCGCCTGGTGACTTTGGTCAGAACCTAACCGAATGGTATCAAGAGAGTCGACCGACAGGGTTACTTTGCTGGTCAGACGATATCGCCTTTACAAGTATCAAGCTGCTGGGAAATATTGGAGTCTCGGTCCCGGACGACTTGTCGGTCGTCGGATTTGATAGCTCGGAGGAGTGCGACCGAATGACGCCTCCCCTCACCAGTGTGCGGCAGCCGATTTTTGAGATTGCGCGTTCGGCCGCTCGAACTCTGATTGCGGCCACCCGCCAAGTTCCGGCCCAGTCACAAAACGTTTTCCCTCTCTCGCTGGACGTCAGAGGGTCCACCAAAGAGCACAAATACAATTCATCTTCAATGAAGAGGACACCATGAAGAAATCATTACGAGCGTTTACGCTTATCGAACTACTTGTCGTCATCGCGATCATCGCGATTTTGGCAGCCATCCTGTTCCCGGTTTTTGCCCAGGCAAAAGCAGCCGCGAAGCAGTCCGTTGCCCTTTCAAATATGAAGCAAATCGGGACGAGTCTGCAGATTTATCTTGCTGACAACGACGATATTCAGGTTCCTCGAGCCACCAGCGAAGCGACGACTCCGCTGCGGACCGAACGAAACTGGAAGATGCTGACCACCGCCTATGTCAAGAATCGCGACATCTTTCGTGACCCAATGAACAAGGCCGCTCGCTACTATGATGCGCAATCCGATCCTGCCTACGCCGCATTGTATGGGTACGCGACCTTCCCCGAAAATCAACGTTACGTTCGGGGCTATTCTATTTCCAATCTGTTCTATCTGACCGGCAAATGGGATGACAGTGGTCTTTCGCCGACTTCCCTCTCCGAGCCCGCCAAGATCATTCTGCTTATGGAGCAGAAACGACCTTATCCGGATGCAGGTGCCTATCAGGGTTGGACAAATAACGAAGACGAGAGTCCAGCCTATCCGGGCGGCTTGGGTCTGGGCTGGACATGGGGCGGCAACAAGCGCGACGACAAAGCGATGATCGTCACTTTCCACGATTCCCACTCGAAGATCACAACGCCGGGGCAAGTTTGCGGGAAGAACGACGAAGTGAATATGTGGGGCTATCGCCGCGACCAACTCGCGGTCTCGGGTGCTTATATCCCAGGCGCGACGCTTGAGTGGCTCGACACCTATTGTTCGACCCGCCCCGCCGGATATTAATCCCTTTTTGCAACCACGATAGGAGTTTATTTTTAGGGAGTGGAAACACTCCCTCCTTTTCTTATTTTCAATTTATATGATTACGTCTCTCATCGCTACTGTCGTCTTATCCTCTCCCAACGCTGAGTTGAAGGACTGGAAGCTTTTGGACGACTGTTCGCATCGCGCATTCAACTACTTTGTCGAAAGGTCCCACCCCAAAACGGGATATACCAAGGACCGGTCTTCGAACTTCACGCCAAATGACAATCCTGAGCATGTGGTGGCAAGTATCGCTGCCATTGGCTTTGCTTTGTCGGCTTATGCGGTTGGCGATCATCGGGGATGGATTTCGCATCGCCAGGCGGTTCGACTTTCGCAAAATACGCTCAAACACATGCTCAACGACGCTCCCAAATCGCACGGGTGGTATTACCATTGGCTGAATTGGAAAACGGGCAAGATTGAGTGGAACAGCGAAGTTTCGACCATCGATTCGGCGATTCTGTTTTGCGGAATGATGCTCAATGCTCAAGCAATGCGTGATGCCGAAATCACGACCATGTCCACCGAGATTCTGAAGCGAATCGACTGGAAATACATGCTGACCAACGACGGTCGAAAGCCCAACAAGAAGACTTTCACGATGGGCTTTCGCGACGGGCATTTTTTGGACGCTGAATGGGGAGAGCTTTCAGAGAATGCCATGATTTACTTGTTGGCATTAGGTTCCGATCGCGCTCTGCCCGACTCATTATGGGAGGCGTTTGAACGCAAGAAGGTTACCGCCTACGGCAAGACCGGGCTGTCGGGCGGACCGCTCTTCATGCATCAAATGTCGCAAATCTTCTTTGATTTCAAAGGAAAACGGGACCGACTCGGTATCGATTATTGGGCTAATTCGCGTCTCATGACGCTCCTCCAACAACAATACGCGACCGAAAACCCAAAGCATTTTAAGGGATATTCGAAGGACATATGGGGATTCAGCGCTTGCGACATTCCCGATGGCTACGGGGCCCAGGGCTTTCCAGGTGGCTATTTGGGTGATGAATTTGACAATGGCACGTTGGCGGCTCCGGCGACGCTCGCGTCGATGATGTTCACACCGAAGGAATCGATGATGTCGGCCAACGCCTTTTACCAACAGTACCGCGACGCCTACGGAAAATATGGATTCAGCAGCGGCATCAACCCGACCCAGAACTGGCACTCGGCTGATATGATCGGCATAGACCAGGGACAGACGATGTTGGGAATCGAAAATGCGCGCGATGGCTGGCCCAACAAAATGTTTATGTCGCATCCCATTGCCCAACTCGGCATGAAACGGGCAGGCTTTCGGGTGACAAAAGAAGGTCCAGTCGAAAAACGCCCTGTCTTTGCTCCTTGATTTCGGTTAAAGTAGGACATGCCAAGCTGGGAGCGGATGAGTGAGCCTGCCCGTAAGCTCATGTATCAGGCGCAGGATGAAGCAAGGCTTTGTGGCTCTCAGTTCGTCTTGCCCGAGCACATCCTTTTGGCATTGCTGCGATCAGAAAACGAGATCGTCAATGAGTGCCTCAAACAACTTGGATGTTCGAGGCCTCGACTTGAGGAAGCGATTCAGAAGCGATTGCCAGCGTTTAGCGGTAACGAGCCGGCTGAATTTACCTTGGCTCCTCCGGCAAAGAATCTGATCGAGATTGCCTTCGAGGTGGCTGATAGCCTCGGCGACAAAGTCGTAACGCCTCTCCATTTCTTTATTGCACTTCCCTCCCTGATCGACGTCACTTTGGGCCAGGTTTTCGATTCTTTAGGCATCAAGTCGATCGATATTCGACGAGCGGTATTTGCTCTGCAGAAGCGACGCGTCGACAATATTGAGATATTGACGCGGGAAGAAAGACATGCTGAAATCAACCGAAGGCGGTCTATCTCGATAAACCGAGCCAAGAGATGGGGCGAATGGGCAGATCGGCTCACTGATCCCAACGAAGTATTCCAAGAAAAAATGATTCGCCTTTACGACGATCTTTGCCGGAAGACAAACGATTTCGACCGTACGCTATTGCTCGATCTTTGCGAAAATATGATAGACGCTCCGCTGGTTAGGAGCAGCGAAAGTTGGAAGCATCTCGACTCGAGCACTCTTAACGTAGACTCTTTGATCGAGATCGGAGAACGTACTTTAGAGATTTTACGGGCTCCAAATCAATAATTAACTTTCAAGATTAGAGGCTATCTCAAAATTGGATTTCTGTCTTTAATACTTGAATCATCCCTTCTCTCGCAACGCATTGAGCCTTCCTTGCTTCAAGGCTAAAAAGCGGTGCGACAACTTCCCAATCTTTGGGAAGGACCACGATTGCCATAAGACATTTTGCAACTCAATCATGGTTCCGTGAGTTTTTGAGATGACTTCTAGAGTCCAAGACTTTATACTTAAATGGGGTTTATATGTGGCAGCGGTTTTCTGAAAATGCACGTAAAGCGGTCTTTTATTCGCAAGAAGAAGCGGAGAAGTTTGGAGAGGGTTACGTCTCCACCGAACATATCTTGTTGGGTCTCTTAAGAAGTGATACGAGCACCGCTTATCGAACCATCGCTCGAATGGGTGTTGATCATGTTGAGATACGAGATGCCGTCATTGCGGCCTTACCTCAGAGTGACAAACGGCAAGCACAGGACATGACTCTGACCCCCAGGGCAAAACAAGTCATCGACTTGGCCTATGATGAAGCGCGAAATTTGAATAACGACTTTATCGGCACCGAGCACCTCTTTTTGGGTCTCGTTCGAGAAGGCACTGGATTGGCAGCCAAAGTGATGGGGAAATTTGGTATCTCGCTTGAGGGTGCTCGGCAAGCCGTCTTGGCCGCTCAAGATGGACAGGAAACAGAATCAGGAACCCGGATCAAGGGAGAACAGAGGACGCATCCCGAATGGCAGTGGCGACAAACGATGAGTCGGGTAAAAGAATGGGCTTCGTGGGCGACTCACCTCGAAGACCAGAATCCATCTCTTCAAGCTGACCTCGAAGCGCTGAAATTACAGCTCGAAGTCAAAACTTCAGAAATGCAAAGAAATCTTCTTCTCGGACTCTGCGCCGAATTAGCCGAATCTGGCTCACTGCGAGAAAGTGAGAATTGGCGTAAGCTGCAACTCACCGAGGAGCAGGTGAAGGCACTCGAAGAAATCGGACTCGAAGTCCGTAAGTCTCTCAATAGATAAGCCTCGACCAATTGGTCGAGGCTACTACTCTTTTAAAGCTTGACCCAGGTTCGCTTTTCGTGGCTTTGCTCGACGGCGTCGAGGACGCGCTGGTTTTCGTAGCCATCCACGAAGTCAGGCGAGATTGGCTGCTTGTTGGCCATATTGGTAACAGCGTCGGCAACAAGATTTACAAACGTGTGCTCGTAGCCAATGATATGGCCCACGGGCCAATAGTGACCCGCGTAGGGATGATTCGCCTCGGTTGCTTGGATCAACCGGAAGCCGTGCAGGTCGGATGGGTCTTCGTTGTTGTAGTACTCCAACTCGTTCATTTTTTCGAGATTGAAGACCACCGATCCCTTTGAGCCATTGATCTCGAACGAATTCTTGTTCTTTCGTCCGACCGCAAAGCGAGTGGCTTCGAAGGTGCCAAGCGCTCCATTCTTGAATTTGGCAAGGAACATGGCCGCGTCGTCAACAGTCACATCGCCCATCTTGTCGCTTGCCTTCGCGCCGAGCTTATCGTCAATTTCTCCTGCCAACGGTCGCTGTTTGATGAAGGTGTGCAGCATGCCGCAGACTTCGTCAAACTCGCCAACGAGGTGGCGGGCCAAGTCGATGATGTGGGCGTTGATGTCACCGTGCGTTCCCGAACCGGCGACCTCTTTTTGCAGTCGCCATACGAGCGGGAAATTGGGATCGGCGATCCAGTCCTGAAGGTAAACCGCGCGGAAGTGGTAAATCGTCCCCAGCTTCCCTTCTTCGATCATCTTTTTAACTAATGCGACGGCGGGAGCCTTTCGGTAGTTATGAAAGACCGCGTGAGGCACTTTGGCTTCGAGAACGGCGTCCAGCATGTCCTTGGCCTCTTGGAGCGTATTGCCGATTGGCTTTTCGCACCAAACAGCTTTTCCGGCTTTCGCGGCGGCGATAGCGATTTCGGCGTGGGTGTTGCCTGGGGTCGAGACATCGATAATATCGATCTCAGGGTTGGCGATGACCTTTCGCCAATCGGTTTCGTAGTTCTTCCAGCCGTAGGTCTTTGCGGCTTGGCTAACAGCAGCTTCATTCCGTCCGCAGATCGTGTGCATGTTGATCTCAGCGGGAAGGTCGAAGAAGTGGTTGGCTTGGCGATAGGCGTTACTGTGCGCCTTACCCATAAATTGGTATCCGATCAGACCGACGTTGAGCACTGGTTTGGACATGGCTAGACTCATTTTGGGCCTATCTCCATCGGATTCGCAAGACTTCTTCCGTAACTAAGTCACAGTGGTGGGTGAAGGTGCCGATTTAACGACCTTTTTCCGGATTTTTACGAAGATGAAGAAAAAGGTGATCACAAAGGGATAGATCAAAAAGAAGCCACCCCATTCTCGCAACGGAACGGGCACAAAAGGCACCGAGTCGCGCCGCGAATTCCAAAACTCCAGAAGGTTCACGAGTGGCATATAGAGGATAAAGGCGGCCACTGGAAGACTCAGGTGCTTCATGAGTGTTCGACGAGAAGGATTGAAGCGAATGACATATCGAGAAGAGACACCGACGAAAGCAGCTAAAGCAAGAATCAGGGCGAGATTGATCAAACCACAATAGGGTTTCCGAACAAAGAGAATATTGAAGAACGACGCACTAAACAGCGCGTTACTGATCGTCTCGGCCGATATTGAGTCGCACCATTCCCGCATACGAAGTTATGACTTGCTTCCTGCCCAACGAAAAATCTTAGGCGCTTGTAGCTCGTTGCGCCCAACGAGCTTTCGGTAGAACTCGGTAACGGGCGTGACGGCCAAGCCCTTATTCGATGAAGAGTTGTGTTCTACGCACATTTTCCCGTCCTTCCAAACGAGGATTCCGCAATGGCCACCTTGGGACATAAAATCGGTGTCGAAATAGCGGTAGACGAGAACGTCGTATGGCTGCAAATCGCGGAATGGACTCGCAAGCTGGACGAATCCACGGTTATTCATGAACTCAGAATTGTAGAGCGTTCCAGTCGTGAATCGCCTTGAAACACTTTGCGTGTAGCTCTGAAGGAAATCGCAAACAAAGGTGCTGCAGTCGTTCGGACCAAACTGATAATAACCCCCGCGCTGAAAGTAAAGCTGTTCGGCGGTCGCGAGGGCTTTCTCGGCTTTCGGATTTGATTGCTCACGAGGGGCTTCTGCATAAGTGCGAGCCGCTTCATTTCGCGCGGCATCGACAAACGTCATGAAGGAAGAATCCGTCAAAGCGACCGTCGAAGTGCCAGGGGCCAATCGCCCGAAGTCGAATCCAAACTCTTTCGGACCATATTGGGCATTGACCAACGTCGACAGTCCAACGAACCCGGCAGCTAAGGCAAGACGCATTGGGAACATTTTAACAGGAAACGACTTGTGAGAGAACCTGTTAAGCGATGTCGAATTGGCCCATCTTTCGGAACTTCGCGAATCGAGCTTCCCGCACTTCATCGGAGGACATCGTTTCCAGGTCGCCTAAACTGGCAACAAGTGCTTCTTTCACGGTTGCAAATATCTCAATCGGATTGCGGTGTGCTCCACCAACTGGTTCGGGCAGGATCCCATCGATAAGACCAAATGAAAGTGCATTTTCCGCAGTGAGCTTCAAGGCACGGGCTGCCTCGGCGCCACGTTCGGGCATCCGCCACAGAATCGCGGCACATCCCTCGGGAGGAATGACGCTGTAGACCGAATACTGCAGCATCAATACCTTCGAAGCGGCGGCAATTCCGATGGCACCACCCGAGCCTCCCTCGCCAATGACAATCGAGACCGTTGGAACCGACAATTCAAACATCTTCATGATTGAAGCGGCGATGGCTTCTGAAATCCCACGGGACTCACTTTCGACACCAGGATCGGCGGCAGGTGTATCGACGAAGGTTACGATCGGCATGTTGAACCGCTCGGCCATCTCGAAAAGACGAATCGCTTTTCGATAACCTTCCGGCTTTGCCATTCCAAAGTTTCGGAATTGGCGTTCGTGAATATTTCTTCCTTTTTGGTGGCCGATGACCATTACTGGACGGCCTTCGAAAAGAGCGGGACCACCGACAATTGCGTTGTCGATAAAACCATTTCGGTCTCCCTGGAGTTCGGTGAAGTCCTGGAAGAGCGCCGTAATGTAGTCCAAGGTGTAAGGCCGCTTTTCGGCGCGGGCAATCAGAACTTTTTCCCAGTCGCCAACGTTCGCATACAGAGCCTTAAGAAACTTATCTCGACCATCCTCAAGCTTGGTGATTTGGTCTTCGAGCAGGGCCTTATCTGACGGATTCTGTTCTTTCCGAGCTCGTTCCTTAGCATTCGCGATAAAGATTTCGAGTTCGGTTAGCTCGCTTTCCCATTCTTTGTGAGACTTAGCGGCTGTCCCTCCGTCTCCCTTCGAAGCGGATTTCTTAACGCTCGTGATGATCTTCGCGTCGGATGTCTTCTCAAAGGCAGCCTCAGTTTGTTTACCACCCAACGTTCGCACAAGCGAGGCCAAGGTCGCCCGCATTTCTTTGCGAGGAACAATCGCATCGATCATCCCGTGCTTGAGACAAAATTCGGCAGTCTGGAAATCGTCTGGAACTTTGCTCACGCCTGCCTGCTTTGAGACACGGGCTCCGGCAAAGCCAACCAGGGCCTTGGGTTCAGCAACAATTACATCGGCTACGGACGCATAGGAAGCAAGTACTCCCGCCATCGTGGGATCCGTGAAGACGGCAATGTAGGGCACTCCAGCTTCGCGGCATCGTTGCACCGCCGCCGTCGTTTTGGCCATCTGCATCAGCGAGAGAATGCCTTCCTGCATTCGCGCACCGCCCGAGGCACAGAAGATGATCGCGGGAATTCCTTCGTTTGCGGCGCGTTCCAAGCAGCGGGTGATTTTTTCGCCGGCAACGGAGCCCATCGAACCGCCCATAAAGGAGAAGTCCGCCACGGCAATGCTGACGGGCATGTCCATGATCTTGGCGCGGCCACCGGTAATGGAGTCGAACTTTCCGGTCTTCTGCTCGGCGGTTCGAAGCTTGTCGATATAGTCTGGAAATTCAAGCGGGTTGCCAGATCGAAGCTCGGTATCGAGCTCCTCAAATGACCCCTCGTCAAAGGTCCACTGAATACGGGTTTCGGCCGAAATCCGATGATGATGGCCGCAATACGGACAGACTCGAAGGTTCTGTTCGAAATCGATAGAAAAGAGGATCTTTTTGCATGACTGGCATTGCAAGAAAGCCTCGGACTGCTTCATTCCCTTCGCGCTCAACTCCGCATATGGTACCACTTTCAGCGGCTCGCCCGTTCCCGGTACCTCTCCATGTTATCCACAAAAAGGAACTGATGGGCCGCTCCCGCATGCTTGCCAAATCGATTACGGAAATACTCGGCAACGGTTTCGTATTTCTTGTCGGTTAGGCCGGTATCCACCCACTGAGGAAAATAGAGGCGGGTCATCACCTGCCAGATATGGGTATCGATCGGGACAGACTCGCCGTAATCAAAGGCAAAGAGGCAAATGCAGTCAGCAAGCTTCTTTCCTACCCCCGGCAATGCGATAAGCTCTTTCCGCGCTTCAAGGTAACCCGCATTCGCCAAGTCATCCAAGTATTGCTCCCCGCCTTGCGAGGTGAGAATCGCAGCAACTTTGGGGATGGTTGCCCCTCGATATCCAAACCCTTCGCTCCTTAGGGTCGCCTCTGAAATTGTCGCGATCTCCTCGCAACGAGGAAAGCCATCGCTTCCCTTTTCAGCCAAGCTCCACACCATTTTTGTGATTCGCGTCACATGGTTGCAGGACGAGCAAAGGAAGCTGAATAACGTCTCGGTTTTCGAGGCTGGTCGCATTAAGCGTAAACCTGTACGATTGGCTAAGAATGGCTCCATTTCATTGCCCAACTTACGAATGGCGTCAAGCTGGTTGGCATGGTGAATTTCGAGCCGGAACAGGTTGCGGAACGATGCCTCGGTCTGATTACTTTCGATCTCGAACTGTTGGTGCCCGGGGTCCCGCAAAGAATAGAAATTCGATCCATCATGGATTTCCCAGCCATCGTCGAGGATTCTCCATCGAAACATTTGACCGCTTTTTGCGATGCGGTTCATGTCGACCGCTCCGTCGTCAATCGAGACTGAGTAGCGATGCACTAAAGCGTTCCTTCGGGCAACATTTCAAGAAATTGGTCTTCGGTCAACACCGGAATATTCAATTGTTCGGCTTTTGCCAGTTTCGAGCCAGCGCCAGGCCCAGCCACGACGTAGTGAGTCTTTGCGGAGACCGATCCAGCCGCCTTTCCACCCATCTTCATCACGGTGGCCTCGGCATCTTCACGGGTAAATCGTTCGAGCTTGCCCGTAAACACAAAGGTCTTCCCTTCAAAAATATCGGACACCGGCGCTTCTGCCTCGACGGGCGCGACCCCATAAGCAAGAAGATCGTCGATCAGTTTTTGGTTATCTTCGTCTTCAAGCCATTGTTCGATCCCACTCGCGGTTTTCTCGCCGATCCCGTCAATTTGAACGAGATTGTCGAGGGTCGCTTTGCGAAATCTCTCAAGCGTCCCATAAGCCCGGGCTAAATCCTGTGCGCCGCGTTCACCAACGTCGGGAATACCGAGGGCAAACAAGAGACGAGGCAACGGTCGCGTTTTCGACTCTTCGATTGCGTTGAGGAGGTTCTCAACCGAAGACTCACCCATTCTTTCCAGGGCTTTGAGTTCATCGCGATGATCCTTTAGAAGATAGATCGAAGCGAGATCTCGGAAGAATCCCAATTCGAGAAACCGGTCGATCTGCTTATCGCCCAAGCCCTCGATGTCCATCATCTTTCGCCCCACAAAATGCTTGAATGCAGAGCTTAACTGTGCCGGACATCCTTTTGAATTTGGACATTTAAGGAATACGAGGCCCTCCGGACGGATCAGTGGTGTTTCACAGGCAGGGCAAACGGTGGGAGGCGTGGCTCGTTCCGCATCTTCGGGCCGTTTTTCGAGCACTGGTCCGACGACCTCGGGGATGACATCGCCCGCTCGTTGAACGATCACGGTGTCACCCTCGCGGACATCCTTACGCTCAACATCATCGAAATTGTGGAGGGTCGCGCGGCTGACGGTGACTCCGCCAACAAATACCGGCTCAAGGTCAGCGACAGGCGTAATGTTGCCGGTCCTACCGACTTGGACGAAAATGCGATTGAGCTTCGTGAAGGCTTGTTCGGCTGGAAATTTATAGGCAATCGCCCAGCGCGGTCCACGTGCGGTGTTCCCAAGCTGCTCTTGCAGGTCTTTGGAATTGACCTTAATGACCACGCCATCGATGCCAAACGGAAGATTTGGCCGCGCCGCGCCAATTTCTTGTACGAACTGAATGATGCCTTCGATCCCTTGCGAAACCCGATTCTCTTGTCGAGCGGCAAAACCCAATTCACGAAGATAGGCTAAAGCGGTCGATTGTTTGTCGATGAGGTCGGTCGGGGGTAAGCCAAGTTCGATGGCCCCGACACCATAGGCAAAGAAATTGAGCTTCCTATCGGCCGTCAATCGGCTGTCAAGTTGGCGAAGCCCGCCGCTGGCCGCGTTTCGAGGATTGACGAAAACTTGCTCGCCTTTCGCCAATTTTGCCGCGTTGAGTTCTTCGAAAACCGACTTCAGCATGACGACTTCGCCCCGAACTTCAATACGTCCTGGAAGGGATTCGCGAAGAGACAGAGGGATGCCTCGGATAGTTTTGGCGTTGGGCAAAACGTTTTCGCCGGTTGTTCCATCGCCCCGGGTCGCGGCGGTCGTCAGCAATCCGTCCACATAAGTCAATGACATCGACGCCCCGTCGAACTTCATCTCGGCAAAGTATTCGATGGGGCCCTCAACGCCCAAGAAACGCTTCACACGCTCATCGAATTGCCGCAACTCATCTTCGCCAAACGCGTTATCGAGCGAGAGCATCGGTAAGAGGTGACGATGCGGCTGAAATGACGAAACCGGCAAGGTTCCAACCCTTTGGGTTGGGCTATCGGGGGTTTTCAGCTGTGGATGCGCCGCCTCGATATCAACCAATTCACGGAAGAACATGTCGTACTCGGTATCCGACAGTTCAGGGGAATCGAGAACGTAATAGCGGTAATTGGCGTGCTCAAGAAGCGACCGAAGTTCGGCTGCGCGGGCAGCGGGATCCATGGAATCTAGATTACTCGGTTACTCCCGATGGACTAATTCGAAAACCTTCGATTGCACGTAAATGGGAACTTGGAACCGTAAGGCCAGCGCGATTGCATCCGACGGACGCGAGTCGAGAAAAATTTCTTCGCTATCGCGGCGCATATGGATTTTTGCGTAATAAGTGTCGCGCCACCAATCGTCGATCACAACGCATTCGACGGTCGCCCCCAATTTTTCGATGGCTGATTTAAGCAAATCTTGAGTCATTGGGCGATCAGGAATCTCTTGCTCCATCGGGTCGAGAATTGCCTTGGCTTCTGGATAACCGATATTGATCGAGAGCCGCTTTTCTCCATCAGTCAGAAAGATAAACCGATGCGGATGCCGATCGATGTCCATTTCGTAGATGCCCTCGATCTGAACTTCGACAAGTTCCATATTTTCGAAATCAATGTCACCGAACTCTTCTTCGGGAAAAAATGCCGGTGGCTGTTGCAGCCGATCATCCTTTGAACTCTCAAACTCTTCAGGCATCCTTTACTCCCAAGTGACTTCTTCCTATTTTATGCTCTTTTAGCACTGAGTGTGTTCCCTAAATTAAAAACTAATCGTTCGATTGTGTCCATTGGGCTAAACGATGTTCCAAGTCCCTTCAAAGCTGCGTCCGCCTTGGCGACTTCTTCCATTGCTTCTACGATTTGATTGAGAGTTAAGTTCTGTGCGGCTCGCATTACGTTGCCCTGAACAAACGGACGTTCGGAACCCAGATTCGGTTTTGATGGAAAAAGTGCGCGGACCGAGTCAGGAGCCGATTCTGGACGACAACTGTTCTCAATACAAATCCTTCCTTGGAAAAGTAGCCTCAATTGGCGAGTGACGAGGGGGAAAAGCTGGGAGAAGACCACGTCTTCGACTTTGTTTTTGCTCCCCATCACGATTTGGAGTTGGGTGAGAGATTCTTGAATATTGCCACTGGTCAGAGCGTCGATCATCCGCCAAACGTTCCATTCGCGCGACGCGACGACGATCGTCTTGATCGTGTGTTCTGAAATCGTCTCCTCGTCGCTGTAGAGAATGACCTTATCGAGTTCTTCCATCGCATAGGAGTAGCTTCCGCCCGTCATCTCGATAAAGAGGTCAAGCGTTCTCGGCTGGATCTTTCGTCCCCGCTTCATAATTTCCTGCCGAATCATGTCTGACGTCTTTTTGGGGTCCGCATCGAATTTCGCAACCGTGCCTCCCACGGATGCAACGACCTTTTCGAGAGACTGCTTTTTCGTGCCGCCTCCAGACGTTCGCGTTTCTTCCGAGCTGTCGTTCGACACGACGAAAATGAGGAGCGAAGTCTCCGGTAGGGCTTGCAGCGAGGCAATGGGGAGTTCCTCCGGCTTGATCTTGGCCGCATTGCGTACGATCACAGTTCGTTTGCTGGCGAGAAACGGAAAGGTGCCGACCGAGGCAAGCCAATCACCTGGCTGGGAGCTATCCGCAAAAAATTCTTCTAAGTCGTAATCATCCTTCTCAAGGCCGGCCTCACGAATCAAATCGTCGATCGCCGCGCGTAAAAGCATAGGTTCGCTGCCTGTGACGAGAACGATTCGGCTTTGGACCGCTTTTGCTACTTGAAAGCTCATGAAGATTCTTGGCGATTGACGACGGCTTTCTTAAACGGGGTCTTGGGTTGTCCCTTGGCCTGCGTGCTCAATCCGTCCCTGAAGTGTTGCACGGATTGACGGATGCTTTCAACGTCGGCGGGTGCGATTTCAGTCGGACCAAACATCGCGTTGGTAAATTGGACGCCGATTTCCATTGCCTCGATTTGCAGGCCTCCCAGGTCGCCGCCGACCCGTTTCAGATACTCGTTGGTCGTCTCACTCAGCAGCCGACGGTGCCCGGTCTGCTTCCAAATCGCCCCGATGAACTTGACATATTCGAGGTCAAATTCACTTCGAATCATCGCACTCGTCTTCGGCAAAGTTCGTATCCGGAAGTAGAGCACGGCACCGACTAAGGCTGCTCCCACAATCAAAAAGTTGAGGACATTGCCAATCATCCGCAGGATTGCGGCAGAGTCCGTTGGTTTATTGTCATGACGACCACCTCCGGGCACGACTTCGGCGCCTTCCGTCGCGTCAAAAGCAACCCAACCGATTCCTTCAAAATACAATTCGGCCCACGCGTGGCGGTCACTCTCCAAAACGATTTGGGTTCCAACATCGTTTCGATTTTTGGTATCGGGCAGATATCCGATCGTGTAACGGGCCGGTATTCGCAGGATTCGTGCCATGCGGACCATCGATGTGGCGAAGACATCGCAATACCCCTCGTGGCTTTCAAACAAAGCGTATTCCGACGGATCCTTACCGTCTGGAGTTGCAGCGGCTTTGATGTTGTATTTAATCTGGCGGGCGATCTCAGCTTTTAGCGCCACCGCTTTCTCAAAGTCACTCGAAAGGCCTTTGGTTACTCGACTTGCCAAAGCCTTGAGAAGGTCCGAAGGACGGATGTTGTCAAGATAAGCGTTCAAGTTTGAGTCGATTACTTTGGGCGAGTTGGAAGTTTGGAGAGCCTGGGGGATCGTGTCGTAGATGAGCGTTCCCTCGTACCGATCCGGTGCAGTAAGGATCAGATTTGGTCCCTTGGCATCGACGATTTTTCCGCAGGCGAAGCTTGGATTGTTCCCAGCCTGCAGCACTTCTTTCGTGGGGACGAGAGCTCGAACCTTGGCAATTTTGTTTCGATACGTGTCCCAAAACTCGCCGGGTTTCTTATTTGGATATCGAAGCTTTTCAAGCTGCTCATCGCTTTCGGAGCCGATGACGACGCCAGTCTTGCGGTTAAGGAACTGACGCCCCACCGGATCGGCCACCGACCAAGACTTACCTGACCAAACTCCAAAACTTGCGACCTTAAGATATTCGGGCACGTCTCCCGAAACTTCATAAGTCGGCGTGTCGCTCAAACTAACGGGCCCCGTACCGACGGTTGCGTTGGTTGGTACATCGACCGATGAAGAAAAGGCTGTATTGTTGCGTATTCGCGGAGCTCGAACCGTCACAATTCCGCTGATTGGCTTCGCAGTTGCCTGGATCACGGGTGCGCCAATGAGGCTGAGAATCACAATCACGAGGGCGCTGCCGAGAGCCCACTCCGCCCCGGCGGCCCACCGCCAAGGTCCTTCACGTAAACTTGCCGATTGCTCGCTTCCCGAAAGACTCTGTCCTCGGTTGAGTCGGAAGAAGCCGGATTCAACGGCGCGAGTCTGCATGTCGCGCCCGTGAGCCCGGGCAAAAAGGGTGGCAAAACAGATCAGGAAAAGGAAAAAGAAAAAGACGACGTAACGGAACGTGTCATAGCAACCAACGAATCCAAAGATTGCTAACGCCGGGATCGCCTGGAAGATCAAAGTTCCGTCGCGCCAACAGAAAAAGGAACCGAAGATGGTCATCCAGAGCAACCAGGCCGACGGTGTCAGTTCGGGAGGAAACGTTTCTTCCGGAAATACGGATGCGTTAATCGATTTGGCCGCGATCACCGCCGTCCAAGCGACGATGGCATAGACCACGCCGTCGATTTTCGTAAAAATTTTGCCTTCAAATTTGGTTCGAATCAGGTAGCTGAAACCAACACCGAGAGTGACGCCAATCAGCCCGACATTCGACACCATCATCGAGTTGACAGCTTGTCCACACGAAAAAACCGCAAATGCGCTGCTCAACCAGCAGAGTAGATAGTCAATCCAGTTCGCACGACTTGTGTCCTGCCAAACGTTGACCTTCACTGCATCACCTCCGGCATTTGCAGAACCATTGCACCTCGTTGACGATAGCTTTCATTCATGAGCGAGGCCGATTCGCTCACTTTTTTGGGGTCGTATGCGGTTGCATCATAAGTTAAGACGACAACCGGATACTTTCCGCGTACGCGATCAAGAGCCGAAAGCAAACTTCCGTCATCGATGGACGCCATTACGTAGAGGGTCGTACCGGAATCGACTCGCTCGACCACTTCAAGGATATCGGCACCGATCGAATTCGTTGAGTCGGCCATGACCGTTCCAAGTAGGAGCGCAATGTCTTCTCGTCGCTCGGCTTCGCCGCGGATCGAGGTCTCTTCTTCGAGTTGAGGAAAGTTAATCCTTACCCCTTGTCTTAGAAGCTGTTCGGATAAATAAAGGGCATGCCCAGCCATGGCATCCAGACTTGTGACATTCCCGGCGCCAACGTCTGATCCGCGTGATCGCTGTAAAAGAAATGCCGCTGATCCTTGCGAACCCGCCTGGAATTCCTTTACTTGGAGTGTTCCGGTTCGAGCGCTGCTTGGCCAATGGACATGCCTTAGAGAGTCGCCCGAAACGTATTCGCGGATGCCACGGGGCTCGATTCCAGCACCCGACGCCTGACCACTCATCGCTTCGTTGATGCCCCAACCGGCCGAGCTTGGCAGCTCAAGCGACACGGGGATCGGGGTGGGGACGACGATGATTTCCGTCGGTTCGGTTTCGTAGGAGATCGTGCGAGTCGTGAGTCCGAGCGCATCGGTCGCCGTCACCTTAGTATTTTTCCAGCGGAAGCGGCCTCGCTTGAGCGGTCGAAATTGATACATCGTTCGAACAGGGAGGTCATAGGCAGGCGCAACGGGAAGGCTGGGGCCGATTTCGGAGCTCGACAGACGCTCCGGCAGTTTATCTTCCACGGTCACCAACGGACGCTTTAGCTTACGGTTACTCCACAAAATAACCTCAATCGTCACCAGTTCACCCACGTGAACGCTTTTGGGGGCGATTCGTTCGATTCTCAATGCTCGTGTCGCCAAGATCGATTGGAGGTTGCAGGCGAGGATCGTTGCGATCAGGGCAAAGCTCATGTAGAACAACGAGGGCGCGTTGATCAGCACAGCGACGAAGCCGAGAAAAACCGACGATACCGTAAGCGCAAGACCTGTTACTCTTCGCAAGGGCTACCCCACTGGCAATGGCGCGGTGACTGTTTCCACAATTTGGCTCACGATGTCGCTCGAATCGAAACCTTTTGATCGCATCTCCGCCCGGGTCATCACTCGATGTCCGAGAACGAAAGGAGCAACCTGCTTCACGTCATCAGGACGTACAGAATTCGATCCACTAATGGCGGCCTTTGCCTGGGCCGCTCGCATCAAATGAAGCGTTGCACGGGGCGAAGCACCTAAAACAAGTTGGTTGGAGGTTCTGGTCGCCCGCACGATGTCGACGATGTAATCCTTGATCATGTCGTGGACGAAGGTATCGCGAATATCAGATTGAGTTTCGCGAAGCTCGTCGGCCGCAATCACAGTTTGAAGTTGATCGATCGGACGAGAAACTTGTTGATCGGTGAGGACTTGTCGCTCGGCATCTCGGTCGGGATAACCCAAGGAAATTCGAGCGAAAAATCGGTCTAACTGAGCTTCAGGGAGCGGGAAGGTCCCTGTCATTTCGACCGAGTTTTGGGTCGCAATAACAAAGAAGGGTCGGGGGAGCTTTCGCGTTTCGCCGTCCGAAGAAACTTGGCCCTCTTCCATCGCTTCGAGCAGCGCCGATTGGGTTTTGGGCGTTGCCCGGTTGATTTCGTCGGCGAGAACCACGTTGGCAAACAGCGGCCCGGGTCGGAATGCAAATTCGCTGTCGCGCTGATTGAAAATTGAGCTTCCCGTGATGTCGGCAGGCAAAAGGTCCGGCGTAAACTGGACACGACGAAACTCGCCGCCAATCGACAGGGCCAATGCTTTTGCGAGTGTCGTCTTTCCAACACCCGGAACATCTTCGATCAACAAATGACCTTCACACAACAAAGTGACGACTGCCATTTCGACAGCGTCTCGCTTACCAACTACCGCACGTTCGACTTCATTGACGATTCTTCGAGCGACATCACCTATTCTCTGATTTGCCACGTACCCCTAGGACCTCTTCACCTTTTGACTTGTGAATGATTACGTTCTAAATATAGATAGTGTTTTGCGTCTTGAGGATACATCCCGACACTTTTTTCTGAAATCCTTTCTGACTTTAACCTCCGAGGACCGGGAATCCGAATTCTCGGCAACCAAAATGCTAAAATCATCAGCGTGCCAAATTGTGTTGTTGGAGTGGATTTAGGCGGAACGAACGTCCGCGCTTGCGCTTATTTTGAGAATGGCGAACCCGCCGGAAAGAAGTTTGAAAACCCTTCTCGGGGTCAAGACGGTACGGTAGCCGTCATCGAGGCGGTTGCGGCGACGATCCGCCAGGCCGTTGCGAGTTCGTCTGTAGCGCCCCAAGCCATCGGGCTTGCGATTCCGGGGCATATCAACAACAAGCAAGGCATTGTGCGCTGGTCGCCCAATTTTGGCAAGGAAATCAACGGAGTCTTTGAACCTTGGAAGGACGTTCCTATCCGCGAACCTCTGTCGAAGCTCGTTGATTTGCCCCTATTCATGGACAATGACGCCAACATGGCGGCGCTGGGCGAATATCGATTTGGTACCGGCCAAAACAACGCGAAAGCTTTTGTCATGTTTACGCTTGGGACAGGCATCGGCAGCGGCATCATTCTTTCTCCTGAGTCCGTGATCGGCGACGCTAGGGGGCCGTTGATCCTGGTGGGAGGCAATCATGGCGGTGGCGAACTCGGACATACGATCATCCATGCCGACGGGCTCGACTGCACGGCAGGAACGTATGGCACCGTCGAGGCCTATTGCCAACGCGATGCGATCATTCGACGCGCCCAATATAAACTGATGCGCGGGCGCACGAGTTTGCTGAACGATCTCTGTGAAGGTGACTTTAGCCGAATCACGCCGCGGTTGATTTCGGAAGCTTGCGATCAGGGCGACGAAGTGGCTCAAGAAGTTTTCCGAGAGATCGGAACCTTCTTGGGTGTGGGCATCGCAAACGCAATCAATACCTTTGCCCCCGAAATTTTGGTGGTGGGCGGTCAGGTGAGTAAAGCCGGAAAGTGGATTATGGAACCTGCGATCACCTCGGCCCGCAACAACGCGATTTTCTCTCTTTTCAACGATTGCCGCATCGTGGCGGCCCAACACGTCGAAGACGCCGGGATGCTCGGCGGCGCGGCTCTCGCGCTCGAAGGGCTCAAATGGAACAAGTCATCCGAATTTAAGCCGGGCGACTACTGATCTCTCAAGGGTAATCTAACGAAAGCACATGACCGAAGTGATCATGCCCAAGATGGGCGACGGAATGGAAGAAGGCACGCTCAACGAGTGGCTGAAAAAAGACGGCGATAAAGTGAAGTCAGGCGAAGTCATCGGGACGATTCAGACCGATAAGGCTACGCTTGAACTCGAGGCGCCCGCGAGCGGTATCCTGTCCGGCATCTTGCTGGAAGCCGGTGGCACCGTTCCGGTCGGTCGAGCCATTGCCGCGATCTTGAAGGACGGCGAATCGCTCCCTGCAGGCTGGGGTTCGGGTTCGTCGACGCCAGCGGCTTCTGCCAGTGCAGATGCTCCGGCATCCAATGAAGCGGCACCGACTCCGGCGGCTACGACGGAGACTCCGGCTGCAGCCTCGGCAAACACGGGCCGCGTCAAAGCTTCGCCGCTTGCAAAGAAGATTGCGAAAGAAAAAGGCATCGATTTGACGTCGGTCGTCGGTTCCGGTCCCGACGGACGCATCGTTCAGAAGGATGTTTTGGGATCGGCACCTTCATCCGCTCCCGCCAGTTCGGCACCCAAGGCTCCGGCATTCGCTCCGATTGCCGCGTCCGCCGAAGACACGATTTATCCGCTCAACAAGATTCGCCAAATTACGGCCAAGCGAACCCAAGAGAGCAAGCAGCAAGTTCCCCACTTCTATGTCACGGTTGAAGTCGATGTCGAAAAGATTCTTGCCTTGCGCGAAATGTTCGAAGAAGAAGAGTCCGGCAAGGTTTCGATTAACGACTTCGTCGTGAAAGCTTCAGCACTCGCCCTTCGCGATATGCCTCAAGTCAACGCCGCCTTCCAAGGCGATAAGCTCCTGATGCACGGTGGCGTCCACGTGGGTATCGCGGTGGCGCTCGAGGACGGACTGACGGTTCCGGTCGTTAAGAATGCGGATCAGAAGCCGCTCCGACAGATCAATGCCGAAGTCAGAGACCTGGCGAAGCGAGCCAAGGACAACAAGCTTTCCATGGATGAATTGTCAGGCTCGACCTTCAGCATCTCGAATATGGGCATGCTTGATGTCGATAACTTCCTCGCTATCGTCAACCAGCCGAATGCGGCGATCGTCGCGATCGCGTCGGTGCGCAAACGAGTCGTCGTGAATGAAGACGATGAGATCGAAGTTCGCAACAAGATGAACATCACCGGTTCGTTCGATCACCGAGTCGCCGATGGCGCGGTTGGTGCGAAGTTCATCAACATCATCAAGAGCTATCTCGAGAATCCGACTCGATTGCTTCAGTAGGGTTCCCAACCATTTGAAAGGACCTTCCAAATTATTTTGGGAGGTCTATTTTTATGATGTGTGTCGTTCACACGAATGCTTGCGACATCGCATGGACGGCCTTAATCGTTGATCAAAGGTTCATTAACCACTCATACGCGTCTCCGTCGGATTCGGGGGCTACGCTTTCGACGAGGCTCCATCGCTCTCCGTGGATATCGCTCGATTTGCCTGGGGCGAGGGTCTGGAGCGGTGCCAGCGACTCCACTTCCAACATCCCCGCTTTGGTATAACTTTCAAAATTGCACCCACGGTCAGGCAGCGGTTCGTCGTGGTAAGTGTAAAAACGTTTGACGAAGGTTTGCCCGAGGTTTGAATACGTAGCAAGTCCGGCAGTGACAAACGCGCCAAACTTCGTGGGATTTGGATCGTCGGTTGACTTGAGCCGAATAACTTTCCGACCCCATGTGTAGCGGGGATCCGTCATCTCGGTATAACCCCAAAGTACGATGTTTTGAATCGGTAAGAGATTATCTTCGGCTTGAGGTCGGGTTGGATTGTGGGGGATGAGACATTCGCCTCCTGGTGCCATCACCGTGATCGCCCAAGGCGCAACGGTAGCTTCATAGACTCCATGATTCGTGATCTGATGACCAATTTCGAAATAGCCCTTCTCCACCGAAATTTCCATCGATTTTTGAATATGAAACTCATCGATGCGACTCGACAATCGAAGGATACGCTTCCCTCTCCGAGTGATTTCTTCGATCGAGACGGGATAAGAATCGGAAGTGCAGGTCTTTCGCTTTTCTTCGGGACCAACCCAGAGCCGATGGCCACCATATGACCGATAGGCACCTTCTTTCTGCCCTTCATGTTCTTTGCGAACGAGGAGCATATTGACGCCGCCTTCTTTGCCAAAAAAGAGGATCCGAGGGCCAACTTCGGTAGTCACGATCAACTTCATCTCGTTGGTTCGAAGGACGATACAATCGTCGAAACCGGCAAAGGTACACCGTTCAAAAGTCACAAGCAATAGACTACTCGATTCAATTTTTGAATTAAGTGGAACTGAGGCTCTCTCTCGTGCATTGTGGTTTTGTCGAGTGGCCACGAGACACTTTTGAGGAGTAACTATGAAATTAACCACTGCGCGATTTGCGCTTGGCTTCGTCGTTTTGGGGCTCGTACCGCTCGCTTCAGCCGACATGTTCACTGTAACGGTCGAAAACCTTGGACCGCAGCCGCTCAGCCCATTGATTGGGATCGCTCACAACTCGTCGTTTGATATCTTTACCGAAGGAAGCACGGCTTCCCTCGGCATCAAGAAGATCGCCGAAGGTGGCGACACCTCCGCGATGGAATCGATCATCTCTGCCGGTGGCTCGGATGTCGGTGGTTGGGGCAAGGTCGCTGGCGGACCACTCGGAACGGGCGATGTTCGCACTTTTACGATCACGACCGACGCGGCCCATCCCTGGTTTTCGTTCGCAGCGATGCTTGGCAAGACCAATGACGGCTGGATCGGAATTGGTGCTGGTGACGGGGCTCTGAACCTCTATTCTGGTTCAACCGCGGTCGGCGGAATGTATTTGGCCAAAGGTGCCGATGCATGGGATGCGGGAACGGAACTGAACACTCAGAACGCTGCTGATTTAGGCTTTCTTGGCGGTACCGGCAACCCGGCCGACACCGATAATCTCATTCGCCACCATGCTGGCGTGATTGCTGGAGTTGGGGATAGCTGGTCGCAAATGCCAGCTTGGACCTCGACCCAAGATTTGGCCCGCGTGACGGTTGCTCCGGTCCCTGAGCCTGCTTCGATGGCGGCGCTTGGCTTTGGCGCGCTTGCTCTGTTGCGACGTCGCAAGAAGAAGTAGGTCTAGCTACACACAAAAAAGGGCTGTCGATGATTCGACAGCCCTTTTTTGTGTGTTCTTTCTGTGGTTACTTAATGCGCCACTGGTAGTTCAAACGGGCAACCCAGTCGTTCGTTCCTGCAAGTGTCTTGTCCGTGTTCTGCAACCAGCCTTGGTTTCCAACCGAAAGGCTGAAGATTTGATTCGCAGATGGCTTTTGGTCAAAGCTAAGACCAAACTTCACGTAGGAGTTGCGTCCGACAGTGCTATCGTTTTGCTCAATCCCGTAGAACAAGTTCAGTGGCGAACCCGAGGACTGGAAGAGCGACATATTTAAGCCTGCCGTACGTCGAGTCGTCAAGAGGGTGTCGTCGACCATCTCATCGAATTGACCGCCAAACGTAAAGTTCTTATTTGCGGAATAGTCCGCACGCCAAACGTTTCGGCGCTGCGCCATCGGTGTGGTGCCAAGAACGATGTTCGCGTTGTAAGGTCCTTCTGGATTCGTTTGAATCTGGTTCGTGATTTGAAGACCCTTCGATGCCTGCCACTTCAACTGATAGTCACGGATCGCATACTCTTTGTTGTCGGGCATGACTCGTTGCTTGTAGGTAAACGAAGCCGACAACGGAGCCTTGTTAGAGAAGTCCGTCTTGAATTGATAGGTTCGATCAATGGCCCGCTGACCGGTCTGATCGACTTGACCGCGATATTGGAATCCTAATCCGTACTTGCCGACGTGCGATTCGAATGCAGAGGCAACGTCTTCTTTAAGCCATCGACTGTAGTCCGATGCCATGTAGCTGTTGACATTTAGCTTACATGCTTGCAAGAATCCTACTTGGAATGGCTTGCTCGTCGCCAGCGAGAAGCTGGAGAACGCCTGGGTTCGACCAAGTTGGTCGTCCCACGTGTTCGTCGAATTTGCGTATCCAAAGGTCGTGCCGTTCAGGTTTGCTCCCGTCACCGGTGCAAGAGCCTGCCCCGGAGCAAACGCCGCCGGGTTTTGACCGAAGGAGAAGCCGGTATTCGCATAACCACCGGTTTCACCGGTCAGTTGGCGGACATAACCGTAGGTCATCCGAACGCCTTTTCCAAGGTCGTACCAGAAACCATAGTTGCGCTTGGTCTCGTCGTTATTGTCTCCGGTTCGGTTAATACTCGTGTCCGTAACGCTTACGCCCAGATTCTTAGAAAGCTGGGTGCTGATCGTGTTGGAGTTGATATCTTCTTTGTTTCCGTCGCTGAAATTGGTCTTGGTTTGCTCGGTTCGGATTGAAGTCGTCTTCGTAAGTTTGGTTTCCAGGGCGACAGTTGTCTTGTCAACGTCTGGCGTTGCACTTTGACCGTTATATTGCTGCGTCTCTTTGGTATACGAGACAGACGAATTACCAAACTTACGGCTCAACGACATGACTTCAGTCGTCGCTCCAAGCAAGGTCGAAGCCGAGGTTCGATCCAATGAATCGACCTTCGAAAAAGCAAACAACGTGTTCTTATCGAGATCAAGCCCAAACGCGAGTGCCTGATTATTTTTAAGTTCCGTCGTCGTGTTATTGTAGGCGCTTGATTGTCGGTATTCCAGACGTAGGTTCTTGAGCGGCGCAAACTTGAGATATGAATCGGTCTGATTATAGCCAATCAAGGACGCCAGGTAGCTTTGTTCTGGATCAACCAGTTGACCAGCCGTTGCGAAGCCTTGCCCCACGTTTCGAGAGTTGTAAGACGCTTCAATGCCTTGTCCTTTGTAGGACATCTTCATGCGATCCAGTTGGTTCGTTCCGATTTGAGCATTCAGGGAACTGATGTCCAGAACACCTTTCTTGCCCATGTTCAGGCTTAAGCTCATGTCGGTCCGGTTCAATCCGGCCACAGTTCCGAAAATCTGCTGCTCAAAGCCCATCAAATTCGTTACTTCGGTAAACGAATCACCCAGGTTCAAGCGCCTCATATTAAATTTGAGACTCTTGGTTGTGTAATCGAGCGAATTCAGATTTCCCTTTCCGGTCGTGCCGGAAATGTTCGTATCCGAAAACTTGAAAGCAGTGTCCTTGGTCGGCAACATGTCGAACGTGACGTTGTCGCGTGAAAGCCCCGACGAGCGGACAAAATTGCCTCGTTCGTTCGCCGCATTCACCGTTGCGCCGCTATACATTTTAGCGACGGCATTGATATTTCCGTCGGTCTCTGGAGCGCCCATTGATCCGAACCGGTTAAAGCCCTTCGTCGCATCGAGTGAACTCGCGCTGAGGCTCCAAGTCTTCGACTTGATCCCTGTCTCCGTCTTTTGCAGACCGCCGTTTTGATCCGACAAATTGCTTTGAGCAAAAGTCAATGACATGTCCTTTCCGACCATTGCTTTGGTCAAATTAAAGTTCTGTCGTCGTAGACCTGCCTCAAGGCCGTATACCGCCCGGTCAGCTTCAAATCGATTGAATCCGGAGTCGACCGCTTGGGTCGAATATTCGAAACCGAACTTAGCCGAATCGAAGCCAAGTTTCGACTGGCGAATGGCTTGATTCTGCTCCATATCGTCGATTCTCGACGTGGTGTAGTTCAAGGTTCCAAAGGTTGATTTCAGCGCGGCGACATCTTGCGATTTTCGAATCGCTTGAGATTGCGACATCTGCTGCCAATCGGCAACTCCAAGATCGGCAAACCGCGTAAACCCTCGTTGGACTTCGGATGAGTTGTGCGAAAACGTTAAGCCACCGTTATTCATGGCGTATGAAGACGCGGTGATCGCTTTGCTTCCGTCGCTGACCGAATTTTGGGCCGCCGAGAATTTCAGCCCACCAAGGTTCATGTCGGCGAGTCCGAGCCCTTCTCGTTTCAGTCCTTTTTCACGATTGAATGCCGCGACTTCGGCGTCAGTATAGCCCGAGTCTTTTACGGCATTAAAACTAGAGAAGTTCTGGCTAACGTTCTGATAGTTTGCCGTCAGTTTTGCTCCGCCGCCCAGCGCATAGTTGAACTGCTGAACCAAGAAGGAAGACGATCCAGTATCAGTGGCCGCCGCCGCCGCGGTAGGGGCTTCGTAGGACATTCCGCCTTGCACTTGTTGTTGGGATCGGCTTCCAGCAAAGAAGGCACCCGTAAGTCCGAGTCCGCCGCCCGAAAAGTTATTTCGCGTGCCCCAAAGATTGGTCCGAAGGACCCGACCATCGGCGGTGCGCTCCATTTGCCCCATTCCGAGTTGCATCGACATGCTGCCACCGCCGAGAAGATTGAACTTCATCGGAGGAAGACCAGCAACGGCCAACCCAGAAGCCACCGAGGCTTTGGAATCGTATCGATATTGGACGGTTAAGCTGTCGCCCTCGCGGAATGATCGGCAGAGATAGACGACGCCGACTGCGTAGTCCATGCTGTAATCGACACCCGCTTTCAGCAACGAACCATTCAACGAGACGAGTTCGCTATTCTTGACGACACCGCCAAATCGCAGGGGAGCGCCAGTACCACCTTGGGTGAGCCGAATCAAATCCATCGCCGGAAGGCCACCTAAATTGACGGTCGCCGCTTCAGCCTTTACGTCTTCTGAATTCGTGTTAAAGGGGAGGATTTGTGCATGGGAGGTTGACACAAGACAAACCGGCGCGACGAGCGCGGCATTTCGTATAATCTTCCTTGCATTCTTCATCCTGGACGTCTCCGAGATGAGATCACTCCCAACTACAATATCTATTGTAGCTTAGAATTCCCCCTTCCTTAGATATAACGCCCCGAAACCTACCAGGTTTCCTAATAACTTCTTAATTTCTTCAAAAAAATACGGGCATTTGTGGAATTTGAAATGTGGAGGGACCGAAGCAATTCTGGTTTAGAGGATCAAAATATGGCGAAAGACGGAATGGTGTACCTAATGCTGACATTGGAAGAGGCGACAGATTTGTTCTTTCGATGCCTCCGTAGCCCGGAGGAAGACAACCCGATGTCGGAAGTGGTCCTCAGTAAGTTGGCCCGGGCTTTGGCCGAAGCGAGCGAAGACGACCTTCGTATGTCGGCCTAGCTCAAGCTTCGAATTCGCTTGATCCGTTCGGAATCTGGTCCGAGTTGGGATTCCAATTTTTCAGCCGCCCTTCGAAAATAGGGTTTGGCGGCCTCGATCTTGCCTAAGGCATAAAGAATCTCGCCCATCTCTTCGTACGCGAATCCATCGGCTCCTTGTTCGATAATTTCAGATTGAATTGCCTGGGCTTCATCGAGTTTGCCATTGGCGCGCAATGCGCGGGCCAGACACCATTTTGCGATTCGAATCGCCGTCGGATTTCCGTAAATTTCGCGCTGTTCGACGGTCCGACGAAACCAAACAATAGCTTCGTCAAAGTTGCCTTCATCAAAACAACTCCAACCGAGGTTGTTACAGAGGGTTCCCTGCCAACGAACCGCCCAAGGGTTTTCGGAGGCTTGAGCAATCTCTAGCGCTTCGAGATTAAGTCGCCTCGATTCGGCGCCGGTCGCCACGATCGCCAACATATGGATCGCATCAACCTTGAGGTCTTCGGCTTCACTTGTCGCCGCAATTTGGAAATAAGGAATCGATGAAGGTATGTCTCCTCCGGATCGAAAGGCACGTCCGCGTTCCAGTTCGAAGCATGCCTTCGGCCTGGGTCCGGCCATCATCGCGTCGTCCCAAAATTCATCAAGGACGGTATGGCATTTTGGACAATCGTTGCGAAGGCTAAACGTTCGCGCGACCTGGGCCCATATTTCGAGCTTGTCGTCGCGACTAAGGGTCTTTCGACGAAGAATGGAGCGGAATCGTTTCTCGCTCAACGCCGGATCATCAAAATCCCAAAATTCGCGTACGTCGATCGCCATCTCAGTTCCTTTTCGCTCGCACATTGTACCGAAGCTCTCCTCTTGACAAGACGTCCAAATGATGTCCGTGGTCTGCCAACGTCTTTCCTTTGCCCCATCCCCATCGATAACAGTCCAGCAACGTAACTTGATTTCGGGGACTTTTCGATCCTCGTGTATCCAATGTCCATATAACCTCGTGTAATCTCAAAGAGGACCCCAGCCAACCATGTCTCAAGCCAGCAAAGACCTGAAAGCCCTTGTCGAAAAAGCAGGATTCGAAGTGATTGGACAACGCGTTCGACGGATTCGTATGCGTCGAAATCTGACGATCCGTGAGTTGGCGCAACGTGCAGAGGTGAGCAAAAATACGCTCCTGAGCCTCGAACAAGGCCATCCGACTCATTTAACCACCATCCGGGTCATCTGCCGTGCGCTTCGGATGAAGCCGGAAGATTTGGTGGGCGAAGAGTTCGTTCAACCTTCGGTTGTTGCCCTCCAACGCAAGGAAGACCTCGTTTGGTACGACATGAACACCTTTTCGACGGAGGAAGCAAACACTCCGCTGGACGATCCCGACGCTCATGCGCCCAATGTGACGCCGTTTAGTCGGTTTGAAAGCTGCTCTCCCGACCGCCGCGTGACTCCCCATATTATTGAAATCGATCATCCGACCTCCGTTCGATCTCACCGTGGCGAAGAGTTTGTTTACGTCATCAAAGGCCAGGTCCGGATTCAGGTTGGCACCCACTCTTACGACCTCGTTGAAGGCGACAGCATGTGCTTTTGGGCTGCCGAAACACATATTTATGAACCGTTGATTGCCGGGGAGTCCGCTCACATCCTGTCGATCGTGCTTGATCCGTTTCCAAAACTCGTGAAGTAAGAAAGGGCAACCGATAATAGCGGTGTGCCAAACCGAGAAGATTCGTTCGACATTTGGAGCTTATTCGACATCCCTTCGATCGAAGAAGGGGGCGTCGAGGCCTATCTTCGTACGATCCTTATTCGTTGTGCCGGATGGTTTGAAGCAAAAGCCGCATCGGTGTTCGTGGCCGGAATCGACGGTGTCATCCGTTGCCAAGCCTCGATAGGGATCGCAATATCGCCCCAAGCGACGATCGTTGAGGGCAAAGGCATCGCGGGGAGCGCCTTGCTTCACGGTCTGGCCATGATCGTCCAAGACCCCAGTGACAATCCGATTCTCGCCGATCAGGTAACCGAGCGACGGCAGGACATCGGCAGCGCGATGGTCATTCCGCTCATTTCGAATGACCGGAAACTTGGCGTTTTGAATTTAGCCCGCAACGTGAAGGACTTGCCTTTTGACGAGGCCGATCTTGGCAAAGCAAACACGTTGGCGGCGATTATCTCGCTCGCCGTCGCGAACTGGCGAATGATCGGCGAAATCAAGGCAACGCACGATCAAATTTCGACCGTCTTCAACCTTCTTAATGTGGCCGTCTTAACTATTAAGAATCAGGAAATCGACCAGCGCAACCACGAAGCCGACCGACTCTTTGGCCGGCTCTCCTACCGCGGGATTTTGATGAACCTTCCAGTCTCCTACGCCGATGCGATCAACGATGCGGTCGTGCAGGCTGAGTCTGGCAATTGTGTTCGGGTTCAGAGGCAGCACCAAGATACAACTTGGATGATCAACGCTTCACCGATTCCCGACGGTGGCGTTCTGCTTGTCGTTGACGATATTTCGGCGACCGTAAAAGCGGGTCAAGAACTCGCGCGGGTTCGCCGACTAGCTGAAATCGGCCAAATGACGGCCGCTATAGCCCACGAAATTCGTAACCCACTTACCGGCATTCGAAGCGCTGCACAAATGGTTGCCGAAGCGCCCGAGCAGAGCGAATTGCTGGCCAAGATGATCGAAGACGAGGCAGTCAAACTCAACGATCTTTGCAACCAGTTCCTCGAATTCGCCCGTCCGGTCGAACCCGTCTTCAGCGTCGGCGATCTTTACGTGATCGCCCATCGATTGGCAGCCGTTCACTCACATGAGTTTGAAGAAGCGGAAGTTGAGCTTGAGATCAACGCAAAACCGCACACCCTGATCAGCATGGACAAGAATCAAGTCGAACAGGTTATGCGAAACTTGATGATCAACGCCCTTCATGCGACCTCTCGCGGAGGAACCGTCAAAGTCGAAACGACCCATAACGGATTCGTCGTGAGCGACACCGGTTCAGGAATGGACGATGAAACCCTCAAGCAGCTCTTTATGCCATTTTTTACGACGAAACCCAAGGGCACTGGATTAGGACTCAGCAACTGTCGAAAGATTGTAGAAGCTCATGGCGGCACGATCGAAGTCGAATCAAAACCCGGCGAAGGCTCTAGGTTTCAGGTTCAATTTGCCGATCATTTAAGAATAGCGGCATGAGCAAGCACTCCAAGATTTTGATTGTTGACGATGAACTGAATATTCGTCGCATCCTGCAAATGGCTTTTGAAAAGCTCGGACACCATGTATGGGTTGCCGAAGATGCCCGCGTGGCCTTGCAGCAGTTGGAAGAAAATAACTTCGACCTGGTGATCACCGACGTCACCATGCCGGGAATGAATGGTTACGAACTTCAGAAGATCATTCATGAGAATCAACCCGAAATTCCCGTCATCATCATGACGGCCTTTGGCACGATTCCCCAGGCGGTCGCCGCCATTCGAAATGGGGCATATGAATATGTAACCAAGCCTTTTGATCTTGATCAACTCAAGAAGATTGTCGCAAGCGCACTGGAGGGTGAAGGAACGCCCGCAAAGGCGAAGAAGAAATCGGCAAAAGCAAGTTTGGGTGGGGACCCTTTTCTTGCCGTTTCTCCCGCCATGCAGCAAGTCTTAGAGACCGTCAAACAAGTTGCAGACTCAAAAGCCACGATCATGATCGGTGGCGAGAGCGGAGTTGGAAAAGAGGTCGTTTCACAGGCGATTCATACCTTGTCCTCACGGAACAAGAAGCCATTCATTGCCGTAAGTTGCGCCGCTCTGCCCGAAACGTTGCTTGAAAGCGAACTCTTCGGCTACGAGAAGGGCGCCTTTACCGGTGCGAACGGCAGCAAAGTCGGTCGATTTGAAGCCGCCAACGAAGGCACATTATTCTTGGACGAAATTGGCGAAATTCCGCATATCGTGCAGGTTAAACTCCTGCGCGTGCTTCAAGAGCGAGAGATTGAACGTCTTGGCAGTACCAAGCCAACCAAGATCGATGTTCGATTGATTACAGCGACTCACCGAGATTTGCGCGCGGCGGTCGACTCGGGCTCGTTCCGACTCGATCTCCTCTATCGACTTCAGGTGGTCGAAATCATGATTCCGCCCCTGCGCGAGCGGATCGAAGACATTGTGCCCTTGGCAGAATTGTTTTTAGAGAAATTTGCTCGCGAGAATGGACGCGACTCTCTCGCCATCGGGGCAGAAGCGGTTAAAGCGCTGCATGCCTACCCTTGGCCAGGCAACGTGAGAGAGCTCGAGAATACGATTGAGCGCGCGATGGTACTGGCTCCCGCGTCGGCCAACGAACTTGAACCTAGGCTCTTGCCCGAGCGCATTCAAAAGGCAGCTTAATTTGAGAAATTGCGGGGCGGGCCTCTCAATCTTTGGTTTTCTGCCGTAAATAGTATTGGATCCTTTCGCGTCGATTGTTAAGATTGCCGCTCGACAGCTTCCAGTAGATTTGTGTCTCCTTAAATGGGGTACAATTTGTTTGTTCACAGTTGAACAAGGACATCTGAACACTGCTACCGTTCAGTCCGATAAGCCTAGGACATTGGCTTACAACCGACAGGAGGAACCAAATGGTTGTAAACACTTTCCTAAGAAGGACGTTTGTCGTCCTTCCTACGCCGATCCGTCGTGCGATCAAGTTCGCTTTGCCTAAGAAGGTAAAGGCTGAAAAGAAGAACAAAAGAAGCTTCTTGGAGGATATTGATGCGATGGCAAATTCGGTTTTAGGACCACTCTGGAAAGAGTAACGATTCGAGCCCCTTACCAAGAGAAGGGGCTCTTTCATTTTAAGCCTGTGCGAATCTGTGAGAGGTGAGACGATTCGGTCAGATTTGTATTGCGATAGGGGTTCTCTTCCCTGTTTTGTACTCGATCTTTCCTTACCTTTCATCGCTTCTCAATTCACCTGAAGCCGGGTGGACTTTCTATAGCCCTTATGTATCGATGTATGGGGGTACCACTCGGGTTGTTGCTCAACCGCTCATGGCATTTGTCGCGATCGGCAATCTCATGCTTTACTTCGGTTGGCGCCGACCTGAAGGCAATCGCAAAGGTGCTCTCGCTTGGATTGGGCTTGCGCTGTTCTTGCCCCTTTTGCTTGAGATTCTGCCACTTCTCTTCGCAATGAAATTCGCGGAGCCGCCAAGGCGGTATCAATACTACTCTGAGCAACCGACGACCTTGCTGGCTTTCCTGGGACAACCAGGATGGACAGGACATACGATTAGCCTGGTCTTCTTATTTTTTGGATTAGTCATTCGTTCAATTTTGAACCGAGATCAAGAAGTCGGGTCGCGAGATCTCTAGATTCTAAATCTCGAAAGGAATTTGACCGTTATGTTTCTTCTTTGGGTGAAGTCTTTCGCGTTGCAGGAATATGAGCATACAAGTTCCGCCAATAATCCCACCTAAGATAACCTCATCAATGCTTTTGCGGTTGTCCGTCGCAAACTCAGTAAATCCATAAAAGAACGACATCGTCAGCCAAGTTATCCAATTCACCTTCAATGGTGCTTTTAGGGGCGACTTATATTGCCTCCAAATAAAGATTGCGGCAGCCAGGAATGGTAAAACACACCACCCAGGTCTGACATGATTTCCGGGTCGAAACAGAGTGACAAGCGGAATCGCCACCACGATCAGGAGGATCAACCAAATCAAAGCTTTTTTCGCTTTTGGTGCCAGCACTGGCGTTATTATAAACCGAACTTATCGCTTGATGCGGATCGTTCCCCCACGATGGCGCTCACCGTGAACGAAGCGAAAGTCGTTTCGATACCAATCCGCGCCAATGAAGTACGTCGCCATTGCAAGCACGAGCTCCCAGCGATAACTGAGCCCCGCCAGAATTCCAAAGGCGAAAAACATGGCCGCATAGAGGCACCATCGGCACGTGTATGACACGACTTTGTTGGCCAAACGGTTCAAGAGTGAATTCAGAAAGAGGACCAGCAAGATCACTCCGACGAGAACCGCCGCATTCAAGGGCTCAACTTTTTGGTCGGGAACGTAGGTCATCAGGCAGCACAGACCAAAAAGTACACTAGTACCAATTACACTTACTGCAATTAGGTCCTTTTTTCTGCCTTTCATGATCTCATTATGGGGCATTCTCGTTTAGATTCCAAGGACCTGCAAAGAATTCATATACCTTTGCGACAGCAAATCGAAAATGATAGGACTAAGGATGGGTTTATCATTCCTTATCAGCCAAGTACCTGTCGAAGGTAAAGTCAGGACACAGTGCTTACCCAGCTCATTCTCGGGTTTGTTCAGGCCACCGCTTTTTCTGATGCGACGGCGGCAATGGGTCTCCAGTTTGGCAATGACGCCGCCTGCTGGGTCGATATCGACCGAGACGGATGGACCGACTTGATCGCGGGAGGAGCGGTTTGGCACAATGACAAAGGGCAAAAGTTCACGAAACTAGCGGACGGAGTCGGATCGGTTGTCGCCGCAGACTTTGACAATGACGGGTACCCGGACCTCTTCTCGTGGTCCCAACTCAAGCTCTATCGAAACATTGACGGTAAGAAATTTGTCGAGGCGCCCTTACCTCAGCTTCCGCAGACCGTGTCACGCGGCGCGTGTTGGGGAGATTTTGACAACGACGGTCTGGTCGATCTTTATGTTGGCGGATATGAGGATTGGGACAAACAAATCACCTATCCCAGTTTTATCCTCATGAACCATGGAGGCAGGGGATTTGAGATGACGTGGTCCGATGCAAGCTATCGAACTCGCGGCGTTACCGCGTGCGATTTTAACCGTGACGGCGCCCTGGATGTTTACGCTTCCAACTACCGACTCCAACCAAACGAATTATGGGTCAACGACGGTAAAGGCCATTTTGCAAATCGAGCGACCGAGTACGGCGTTGTGGCCACCTCGCCTGGATTTGATGGTGGACACTCGATCGGCGCGGCGTGGGGCGACTTTGACAACGACGGCGAGTTCGATCTATTTGCAGGAAACTTTGCCCACGTCGATAGCCGTGGTGATCAACCCAAGTCGCGTTTCCTCAAGAACCTGGGAGCTAAAGCTGGTTATAAATTTGAAGATAAGGGTCCATGTGGAGTCTGGTATCAAGAGTCTTACGCCTCGCCGGTTGTGGGCGATTTTGACAACGATTCAAATCTCGATCTGTACTTCACCACGGTTTACGCCGTTGCGTCTTTCAGCAAACCGAACTTCCCTGTTCTGTATCGAAACGAGGGCTTGTTTAAGTTCACCGACGTCACCACAGCCGATGGTCTCGATAAACAGCCTCCGACCTATCAAGCGGCCTTCGCCGATTTTCGAAACGATGGTCGCCTGAGTCTCTGCACGGCGGGCAAGATTTTCGCGAATAACTTTCCTGCCCAAAAATGGGTGGAAGTCTCGCTCGAAGGCGATGGAAAACAGGTTAACCGAAGCGCCATAGGCGCACAGGTTAGAATTCACTTAAAAGGCAAAGTGCTCAGCCGCCAAGTCGAAGCCGGAACGGGTGAAGGCAATCAAAATGACTTACGCTTACATTTTGGCCTTGGCGATCTGCGGGGCAAGGTCAATCTTGAAATTGTTTGGCCGGGAGGCAAGAAGCAGATCGTGCGCAACGTGAAAACCAACCAGATCGTAACCGTAAAGTATTGCTGAGTTATGCCACGTCTAGCTTCGTTTTATGATTCGGAAGCCCTGCCACCCTCGGCGGGTCGCGAATGGAAGATTTATAGTTCCGCGGACCGTGGAATATTGAGTGACGGTTGGGCCCGTTCTGAAGATGAAAAGGTGCAAATCTCACGAAATCCGCTCGATAAAGCTCTTGCATTTAGTCTTGCCGGAGGCATTGCATCGGATGTGGTATTCACAATCGAAATGCCGATCGATGGGCAAGGGTTTCGAGGGAGCATCGCGCCCTTGGTCACGGATGCCTTCGTTTGTACGCCTGACACTCTCAAAGTAAAGCTCGTAGGACCACGAATTGAAATTGTGGTCTCAGGAGTGGGTCGCGCTACTTTTCGAAACGCATGGCGGGACTCGGATATCAAGATGAAGATTGCGGGATTTGTGGATGCCGAGTGTAGCGACCTCAAAAATGAACGATCCCTCGTGTGGCTTGCGGGAACATTAGGCCTTACCGGACTTCCCTACCCGGCTGGCGACTAGAGGCTCTTTCCTTAGATCCTTGGGGCTTAAGTGACGTGTGGATCACCCATTCTTGGGAGTACCTCGACATAACGCTTTGCTAATTGTCGAGGCATCGAAGATGGCATTAACTCACATCAAGTCTAGCGAGGAATTCCTCGTATGCTTCCGCCATTTGAGATGCAGCAAACGCAGGCGGCATCTTTCCGACGCCAGTACCTAATCCCGGAATCGCCACCGATTGTATGGGATGATCATTGGCGACATTAAATTGATGGACCACTTGTAAGACGGCCTTCGTCGCCATATACACATGATTGGTATGGGCGATATTCATCGGAACCTCCATCGTGGGAGCGCTCACCATGTAAGGCACATCGTAATCGCCCGTTTCGACGATGATTGCCTGACCGACCGGCAGCAGTCCGCCGCGTGTATCAATCTCCCTCTGAACCGCAACATCAACACCAGGAAATCGAATCCGTAGAAGGAGGTCGAATCCGCCGTCCATGATTCCATGGCTGTTGGCAGGTGACACATAGGCGTCCGCCGCAATGTCGAAAAAGTCTCCATGCTGGATTTCGGTGCGACCGTAGAGAGGATGACGCAGATCACGAAAGTGCTGTCGCCAATGATGGCATAGTTCCTCGTTTACGTCACCGAGGATGATTTCAAAACTCACTAATGATCAGTTTATCGAACTTCGCCGATCTCGATCGTTTTCTCAATGTGATTAAGGTCCTTATTGAGTTGGACGACCTGTTCCTTTCCGTTTTGGTTATTGATTGCCCAAATCTTTCCTTGAAAGACGATGGCCCTTTCAAGGTTATGAGTTGGCATCAAGCGTTCCATCCGATTGGTCGATCGATGAAAAACCCAAAGTTGTCGGTTTGCTTCGACAACAGGTTCCTCTCGGGTCGGAACCTTATCTGCTTTCCCAAACAAGACTGTGTCGGAATCAATTAAGGCGTCGGGATCGCTGATTTCACCGGGCAAGGCATACGGAGTCATTTTTCCCGACGTCGTATCGATCCGATAGTGAGTGAAATGCCCGGAAACCTCACTGATCGAAACGAGAAATTGTTTTTCGTCAAGTGAAAGACAGGGTTCGCCGATGATATTGCTGACGCCGGGAATCGGCTTAAAGCCATTGGTCTTGTCCCAATTCCAAAGACGCAGTCCTGAAACTGCTTTGCCATTATTTGTCTTCGTCGTGGGTTCAATTTCAGTGAAATACAGGCGGCCTGTTGATGCTGAATAGTGAAGATTTTGAGCCATGCCCGGCTTCGAGAAAAACTTGCCTTTGTCATGAATTTGCAAGGCATAGTCACCACCGATTAGGCCGACGCTGGCGTCAAAGTCTTTTTGATTCGAGGCTTCGATGAGACGATATTTTCCCGCTTGAGCAAACTTTTGTGTAAGGTGATAGAGGCGATTATTTTGGATCACCAAAAACGTTTCCGTTCGCATCGTATGTTTGACATCGGCAAAAAGTCGTGTAGCAGGTTTTGCTACGACGAGTGCCAGAACGAGGCCAACCGAACCCCAAGTTAAAATACGAGGCCAGTTTGGCTTCATTTGCGTTTCTACGCCAACTTTGTGAAAACGTCAATTGCTTGATTGATTTTCGCGTCATCGACATCCGCGTGAGTCACCAACCGTAGGCGATTGGCCGCCACGGGGAAGCACCATACATCGTGCTCGTGGAGTTGTGCCTGCCACTCGGCGGCTGGTCGGTCGGTACCGATGAGGCAGATATTGGTCGGCGTGTTATCCGGATCAGTATGCAAGCCGCTCAGTTTTCCAATTTCGACGGCGAGCCGTTTTGCGTTCGCATGGTCATCGGCAAGGCGATCCACCATCTTCGTCAATGAGACAATGCCACACGCGGCCAGGACACCCGACTGGCGCAAGCCGCCGCCCATTCGTTTTCGCCAAAGAATCGCTCGATCAATGAATTCTTTCGATCCACAGAGAACCGAGCCAACAGGCGAGCGGAGTCCTTTCGACAGGCAGAAATTCACCGTATCAACATTCTCACAAAGTTCGGAAACCGAACGTCCGAGAGCCACAGCAGCGTTAAAAATCCGGGCTCCATCAACATGAACTTTTAGACCATGTTTGTCGGCGATGCGTCGATATTCAGCGAGGTACTCCATCGGCACAATGGTTCCCCCAGCTCGGTTATGCGTGTTCTCGATACAAATGAGCGAGGTTCCCGGAGTGTGGAGATTAGCCGAGGTGATTCGTTTTTCGACCACAGTTGGGTCCATCACGCCTTTGTCAGAGGACAAAGTCCAAGTGAGGACATTGGCAAACATCGCTGGTGCGCCAACTTCGTAATAAATGACGTGGGCTTCTTCTTCGACAATGATTGCGTCACCCGGTTTGGTGTGGGTGGCAATCGCAATCTGGTTGCCCATCGTTCCGCTCGGCACAAAGAGCGCTGCCTCTTTTCCGACCATCCTTGCTGCGAGGGTTTCGAGTTCTTTGACCGTCGGTTCGTCACCCAATACATCATCGCCCAAGGGAGCCGACATCATGGCTTCGTACATTTCGGGAGTGGGGCGGGTCACGGTATCGCTGCGTAGGTCGACGATGCTCATTGGTTGATAGGTTACCGTCGGAGCTCCTTGATTCGCTTCGCCCCCCGCAAGCGGGACGTCGCGAGCTCCACAATCGCCTCACCCGGTTCGTGGCGCGCCGACCTTGTGAAGTTTAGGATGAGGCGGTGGGCTATCACCGACGAACAGCCATCGGGACTGTGTGCGGAGCGCGTCCCCGTTTCTTGCTAACTCCCCCGGTTCGTTCCTCACCGACCCCTCTGAATCAAAGGGGTAGCTTGGTTAGTCAGTGCTTTCGTTAGAAATACGGTCAAGATATTCTTTGATTTGCTCGGCAACGGAGTCTGGACTACGAAGGACTAGTCGAGCAGAAAAACGGAGGACATGAACTCCTTGGTTCATCAAAAAGTAGTCTCGAACTTCATCTTTACCCTTCTTCAGATCGTGGACTTGACCATCAATTTCGATGGCAACTCGGTACTTCCGACAATAGAAATCAACAACGTAGGCACCAATTCGAAACTGGCGGTTGATGTCATATCCAATTTGATTCCCTTGAAGCCGAACCCAAAGGAGGACCTCGGGCTTCGTCATGTTGTTTCGCAGATACCTTGCGAAGTTCTTTCCATCATCTCCCATCAATTCAACCTAAGATAAGTTACCGCCAACAAATGAGGTTTCAATTAACTGAGTATCAATCAGCCAAGCTCCCCCTTTGATTCAGAGGGGTCGGTGAGCTTGTGCTCGCACCCCGCCGAGCTTGCGAGGGAAATGAACGAAGTGAATCGGGGCGAACCGGGGGAGTTATGTCAGCCTAAATACTTTCAGAGGGAACGACATGAAGAAATCAGGAGGGTCGGGATTTCTCTCTAGAGGCTAAACTCTTCGAAAAATGAAAGCGATTTTGGTTGGCGCAGGCGGCATGGGTAAGACTTGGGCGAGGAACCTCGTCGCCAATCCCGAAACTGAGGTCGTCGCTTGGGTTGACGTTATTCCCGGGCAGGTCGAGAAGGGTTGCGAAGAGGTCGGCATTCAGGTCCCGGCGTTTCCATCATTGACTGATGCCATCAAGAATGTACAGGCAGACTTTGTGGTCGATGTTTCGATTCCTGAGGCTCACGAAGCGGTCACTATCGAAGCTCTTGAGGCTGGATTGGCAGTTCTAGGTGAAAAGCCGATGTCGGGATCGATGGAGTCGGCCCGACGAATGGTCGCAGCGGCTGAACGGGCCAATAAGTTGTACATGGTCTCGCAAAGCCGCCGATACGATGGTCGTCAAGAGGCATTTCGGAGCGCGGTTCAGCAGATCGGCGAACTAGGAATCCTTAACGTTGATTTCTACATCGGCGCACACTTTGGCGGATTTCGCGACACGATGCCACACGTATTGATCCTCGACATGGCGATCCATACTCTTGATCAAGCCCGCTACATTTCTGGGCTCGACGCGGTCAGTGTCTATGCCGACGAATTTAACCCAAAATGGAGTTGGTATCAAGAAGGCTCCTCGATCAACTGCCTTTTTGAAATGTCGAACGGGTGTCGGTTTAATTATCGTGGCTCATGGTGCAGCGAGGGCTTACATACAAGTTGGGAAGGCGAATGGCGTGCCGTTGGCTCTAATGGAACCGCGAAATGGAACGGACATGATCAGATCGAGGTTGCGACCGTATCTGGCGATGAAGGCTTTCATCGTCCGACTGAGCAACGAGCCGTTCCTCCAATCGAGAAACTCGGTGGGATTGCGGGAAGCCTCGACGAGTTCTTGTGGGCACTCCGCACCGGTAACACCCCAAACGGGGAGTGTCACGACAACATCAAGAGTCTCGCAATGGTTTTTGCCGCTATCGAGAGCGCAGAATCGGGGCATAAAGTGCATTTAGCCCAAGTTTAAAAAGGTTTATGCTGCTGCTTGCGATCACAACCTCTGCAATTGCCTTTGGTTATGTCTTCTACGCGATTGCTCAGTTAAAAAGGCAAAAGAGACCATCGGGCAACGTCTATCGAATCTTCCAGTCCGAGCCAATTGTTGAAACGGGCTGCTCCGGCTGCTTATTCATTCCTTGCCTTATCGGACTCACGGCAGGCTTTAGCACGTCAAATAGCACCATTATCGTTATCTTTGCGTCGGCAACCGCAGTTTGCGTCGTTCCCATGTTCTCAAGCGCATTGATGGCTTGGCGAAGAAAACGATTTGAGAGCAAATTTCACGAGCGTATCGAGCTTACAGACGACTCGATTCTTTATTTCGACAAATTTGGCGAACTCAAATACGAGGTCAAGAATGAAGACATTGATTTTGTTGCCCGTTACCAGGGTTTAACCGATGATCGAACTCCTTTTGATGACTGTGTGATTCATCTTAAATCGGGCGAAGAATTGGTTCTTACTCAGCGAATCGAGTGCCGTAAAAACCTCATAAAGAAGATTGAGCGCCGCACAGGGCTAGAATTCCAATATCGTAAAAATTCTTCCCGTAACCCCTCATAAGCGGGTAACGTCCAATCAATAATGGTTGGTTTGGCGCTTGCTCTCGGAATTGTTGCGACCCCCACGCCTGTTTTGGCGATTCATCTTGATGGCACCGTCATTTCGCCAAGCCCAGAAAGTTGGCGAGAAGACACAAAGTGGGTCAAGGTTCCGCATGGCCTTGGCGTTGAATGCTGGGGAAACCGTTCAGGTTGGATGATCGTCGATCACCCTGCGCTCGCGCTCGAAAAGCAGTTCACGATTTCGGTTTGGCTCAAGCCTTATGCTTACCTGCTTGAGGGTCCCCAAGCCCAAATCATGTTCCGGGGCGATGACCGTCCGGGTCTTGATCCCTACAGCTTGGCCGTTCATGATGACGGCACCGTTTTTCTGCGCTTCGATAATGAGGCGAATATTACGTCGGAATGTCGCAGCAAAACCAAAATTCCTCTCAATGTCTGGACGCACGTTTTGGCATCTTTCGATGTGAGCAAGCACCTGATGAAGATTTTCATCAATGGCAAACTCGAGGGCACCACCGAAACCATGCTTCATCCGCTTGGTCGCCTTGAGGACATCGATTCGGCTGGGCTTGGCGTCGGCAATGTGCAATGGGATAAGGGTCCACACAATCAACCCTATCACGGTGTGCTTGCTGATCTTCGACTTTACAACGTAACGCTTGAACCTTCTGATGTTGGTTATGATCCGAAGGGTTGGGGCATTCCGAACGCGGGCGGCGGAAACTAAGTTCGTGTACTATCGAGTTTTGAGCCGTCTACAACGCGTCCTGAATCCGCTCTTAAACTACGGAGCGACGCTCAGGTTCTCCCAGCGCACCTTCCACTTTCCATCCTTCGGAAAGCCAGGATTTTGCCCTTTGGGCGCTCCGTCCCAACCGGCGCACATGAATGCCATTGCATAGAGCAGACCGCCATTTGATGGGAAGTAAGGGAACGGACCACCCGTCGCCAAGCCCCGTTCATCGAATTGGAATCCAGGCGCTTTGGTCATCAAGAAATCGATCGCCTTGTCGGGCTGGCCACTTCGCGCCGCACACATCGCCAGCATCGGGAAATCCCACCCCCACGTGTGATTGAAATCCCACGTCTTAGTGACCTTTTCGAGTGTGCGCACCATGGTTGTCCGGTCCACTCCATCTCCGGGCAGCATTCCACCGGGTCCTGTCAATGCCGGATGTTCAAAATTGAACTTGGTCCACATGTCCTTGATGCCTTCGTAGGTGACATATAACCCATCTTGGGTTGGCAAGGGAGCCAGACCCTTTAAGACCCTCTCCCAGGCGGCTTTTTTAGGCATTCCCATTCGCTGGCGCCAAAGTTGTGCCGTTCGCAGGCCGAATCGCCATTGGCTGAGTTCGAACGTTGGGTTCATCGTCTCTTTAGAGTTCGTGTTTTCGGAAACGACGACCATCGGTGGACCGAGAACATATCGCTTTGTCGCTGGATCGTAGAACGCATAGGAAGCTAAAAAGTCGGCGGTCGCCTCAACGACGGGGCGCCATTTTTCGAGGGTGGCTTTGGTCGGGTGGGCTCGATAGTCAAGTTCGGCGAAAAAGATCGGATGGGGCTGCTGCCAAAGCAACAGCGAATGAATTTCGTGAGGCCATTCAATAAAGTTAGGGCCAATACATTTGGGCCAGCGAGCGCCCAAATACCCTTCGTTTTTAGCCCTCAACTGAGCGACTGGCAACACGTCTTGATAGAAACCGATGCTGCGGTTGAGTTCAGACCAATGATTCCACAAAGCCCAGTGCGCCTCGTGCCACCAGACCATCTCAAGATGGAATCGGCCATACCAGCCGTTGTTGACGAGTCCGCTTTCTTGAGGTGGCAATGATCCCGCCTCATTGACTTTCATCAAGTACTGTGAGAGGACGACTCTCCGTTCGAGTTCTTTTGCACGGGGATCCTTGCTTCCCGAAAAATCGATCGCGCCACCGGCTTTCCAATACGCCGGCCACTTTTGCTCGCTGTTGGCGATGGTTTCGTCGGCGCCTGGCAGAGATTGCGGCAGGGGTCTCGCACCGAAGGCGCATACCATTGAAAGCGTGTCTCCTGAACCCGATTGAATGCTCAATTGCCTTCGTTCGGCGATGGGATCAATCACGAGGGTTTCGTTTTCTGTTGCTTCTGACGTGAACGTTTTTCCGTTCAGCCGATAGGCGACGATGAGTTTCTTTACCGTTCCATGGATAGGATCCGGGCCAAGTTCGTTACCCGCTCGAAGCGATAACTTCCCTTCTTTGACTGACTTCTGAGCAAGCTGCGTGACATCAAGCCAGTGATCGCTCGCTCCATATTTTGCCGACACAATTTCGAGATTTGAAGTAAGACCGGTTTCCGGACGGTGGAGTTTGGCGTTGCCATCCCACTTGAGCGACATCGAATAAACGTCGTTATCGAGTCGCCGAGTAAAGTCGGCTCGGTTCGTTTGACCAGATTTCGCTTCATCGAAATGTCCGGGCTGTCCCCAGTCGCCCACAAAGTTGGCAAATTGCAGCGGGTTGTTTCCTGGGCACGTGATCACCACCGAAATCCTGCCCTGCTTCACCAGCGGCGAGACGACTTTGACCGCCACCGAATCGAGGGTTTGGTGGCATGCGGTCGTCACCGTGACCGGTTGCCCCTCCAGTTCAAACCGACTTGTCACGATGCCGCGCCAAAGGTCGAGCTTTTGAATTGGATTTTTGAGATCGGTCAGCTCTGCTTTCGTGCCGTCCTGTTTTTTGATCAATAAAGCAATACGTCCAAGATTGATTCGATGAGGGTTGGCCGCCAGCCACGAGGATATCTCTGGATGATTTGGGTCAAACATCGGATATCGAACGGGTCGTCCGTGGGTATCCCAGACCTGGCCTTCGTAGTCCGAAAACTTGACTCCCGGCGGCAAGGGGCTACTATGCCATCCCCATTGCGACATCGTATTAAACGGGGCGAAGGTTTGGAGCCCGGTAATGTCCATGCCAAACGCGAATTCCCCATTACCGACTTGAAGCGGGCGTTCACCGTCGAATTGGGTGAGTATCACGTTGTGCCGACTTACCAGCGCCTGACGGTCGATGGGTTTTTCCTTGAGGAAAAGGAGTGCGGCAAGGTGCGTCGGGAACATGGATCGTCCATTATACGAACCAAGGGCCTTCGAACATAAGTTAGAAAGCTATATGTTGAGGCCGACAGAAGAAGAATATGCCTTGGTCAACTTTCCACGGGTTGAACGCTATACTCCTAATCACTTATGGAAATTGCCGCCATTTACTTGCTGGCAGGCGCGATAATTCTGGTCATTTGGAACTTTTCTAGGCGCGGCAATGCCAGAAACTCTGACTATCAGGGATGTACCGGATTCTTCTTTATATCTCTTGGACTTATTGAGTGGGCAAGAGTGGCCAATAGGCTTTCTTTAACTGGTGTACGAATTGTTGGCCTGCTAGTTCTTTCTGTGTATGCCTTTTCTTTTATGCATTTTTGGAGAAAGGCCAACAAAAAAACAAACATCTAAAAGTTAATTTTTTGCTAATGCAGCGTTATCTCGCCTGGGCCAACTCAAGCAGTTCGCGATTCGGCTTAAACGAGACATCTTCCTTGACGGTTTCGAGCACTTCGACCGGAATTCCGGTTCGGCCATTGAGCAGTGAGCCAATCACGTCTTGGACCAAGACTTCCGGCGTCGAGGCTCCCGATGAGATACCAACCGTCTTATAATCCGTTCTCCATTCGGGGCAGATTTCGTCCGTACTCATCAGCAGGTGGGCTTCGGCACCATATTGTTCGGCAACTTCGCGCAACCGATTCGAGTTCGATGAAGTCGTCGATCCCACGACTAAAACGAGATCGCATTGTTCGGCCATCGCACGGATTGCCATTTGGCGATTCGTCGTCGCGTAACAGATGTCGCCCTTGGGCGGCTTTTGAAGGTGCGGAAATCGTCGTTCGAGAACGGCCATCGTTGCCATGACCTCGTCAACCGAAAGCGTTGTCTGAGAGAGAACCGCTAATCGATCGTAATGCGGAATGTCGAGCGCTTCGGCGTCTTCGGGGGTTTCGACTAAAACCATTCGGTCGGGTGCTTCGCCCATCGTTCCTTCGGCCTCGACGTGGCCCCGATGGGCGATGTATATCATGAAGAAGTCTTTCGCTGCGTAATGCTTGGCTTCGTTGTGGACCTTCGTTACCAACGGGCAAGTCGCATCAACGATCTTGAGGTTTCGTTCCGCCGACTCGCGGCGAACCTCGGGCGAGACTCCGTGCGCGCTATAAACGACCGTCGAACCATTGGGAATATCGGAGATGTCTTCGACGAAGATCACGCCTTGGCTCTCAAAATTCTTAACGACCCATTCGTTGTGAACAATGGCGTGGCGAACATAGAGCGGCGCGCCATAGACTTTCAAGGCCAGATCGACAATTTCGATTGCATACGCGACTCCGGCGCAAAATCCTCGGGGTGCGGCAAGCAAAATTCGATCCACGACTCTAGTTTACAGTCTAAAGGGACTGGTTTGCAGAAAGTGGGATTGGGGCGCAGGACCAGAAGTCGCTATTCTCGATGAAACCCACTTCCTATTTCATTTAACTTTCCCGACCCGGAGGGTCGAGACTGGATCAGGCTGTTATTCTTGGTTTATCCGTTCCTCAGCAAATTTCTTCGAACCAGCCACCCGATGACCGAGTTCGGCGGCCCATCGAGCGTTATAAATCTCGCTGGATCGTTACCCACCAATCATGATGCCTCTTTCGACGGAGAGGTCGGTGAGCGAGGCACGAGTGAACCGGGTGAGGCAGTAGTGGGAGGCGAACGCCAGAGAATCCATTGTGCCCAGCAAAATCTCTCGAACCACTAGCCCACCCACGGCGTAGTACCTTGTGGACGTCATTTTCGGCTCGCCGAATGTGATACACTAAGCGTAGACAGTTCGGGTTAAGAAAACCGAGGTGGCTCACAGCCACCTTTTTTGTTACCGAAAGATAAGGAAAAAGAGGAAAAGAAGCACGATGGAAGGCGATGTATTGCATCAACTAAACCAGATTGCGCAGGAGCGTGATCTGCCACTCGAAGAGCTTCAAGCAGAGCTTGAGGAGGCACTTGCGGCTGCGTACAAGAAGTACGTTGGAGCCCGCGGAGAGGTGCACGTCAAGTTAGACCCTCGAAAAGGAATGACCGCTAGCGTCGAAAAAGAAGTCGTCGGCGTGGTGGTCGAACCTAGTTTTCAAATTAGTCTTGCCGAAGCACGAAAGCGGGTCGAAGACGCTGAAATCGGAGACTTCATCCCGATGGATGTCGATCCGAACCGATTCGGGCGAATCGCCGCGCAGACCGCCAAGCAAGTTTTGTCGCAAAAGCTCCGCGAAGCGGAGACGCGACGAATCCACGATGTCTTTGCTGAAAAAATGGGCGACATCGTTACCGGACAAGTGGCGCGACGAGATGACCAGAATGTTTACATCCAGGTCAACCGAGTCGAAGCTGAACTGCCGCGACGCGAACAGGTTCCGACGGAAAAGTATTCGCCGAATACTCGCCTCAAGGTTTATGTCTACAAGGTGGATGACTCACAAAAGCGACTGAAAGTCATTGTGAGCCGCACCCACCCGAATCTTCTTCGCAAGCTGTTCGAACTCGAAGTTCCGGAAATCAACACTGGCATCGTGACGATCAAGAGCGTGGCTCGCGAACCGGGTCAGCGAAGCAAGATTGCGGTCTACAGCGCCGATGAGCGCGTCGATCCTATCGGCGCTTGCATTGGCCCGCGAGGCGCCCGCGTTCAAGCCATCGTCGACGAATTGAACGACGAAAAGATTGACGTGGTGCCCTACAAGGAAGACCCGAAAGAATTCATTATCGAGTCGTTGTCGCCTGCCAAGGTGAACACGATCAGACTATCCGAAAAGCAAAACGATCGCGGAGAGATGGAGAAGCACGCTTACGTCGTGGTTCCCGAGAATCAACTCTCGCTTGCGATTGGTAAAGGTGGCCAGAATGTCCGACTGGCAGCCCGATTGACCGGTTGGACCATCGACATCCGCAGCGAGGCTCAGGCCGCCGCTGAGCGGGGACGAGGGTGAGGTGATGTTCAACAGTGCCTACTCACGCTCCGCTTCGGACCTGCATCGCATGCCGCGGTAAATTTCCCCAGGCAAGCCTTCTTCGGCTTGCCTCCCATGATCACACACTCGTCCCTTGGCCCGGCCAAGGGCGAAGCGCCTATGTGTGTCAGACGCCTGAGTGCGTTCAAGTCATCGGCCAAAAAGGTCGCCTGCAACGGGCATTCAAAACAAACAAAGTTGTCTCAAACGAGAACCTAATCCACGATTTATTATGCAAACTGAGGTAAAGAAAGCAAACATGACAAGCATCGCCGAGATCGCGAAAGAATTCGAGATAAGACCTGGACAAGTAATGACGGTCTTAAACGATCTCGGATTGAGCCATGACGGAGCCAATTTTGAGGCTGATTCCGAAACCATGGAATTGGTTCGAGATGCCGCGCTCGATCAGCTCGACAAAAAGCTCATCACTCTTAAGCCGAACTCGTCGCCACGCGACGTCGCCTTCGCGCTCGATGTCCCTCAGGCAGAAATGCAAAAGAGCCTGATCGCGAAGTTCCGCATTATGAAGGCGATCGCCAACCCTCTTACCGAGGAGGAAGCGAAGAAGATCGTCGAAGGTTACGGATTCGAATACGCCCTCGCCTCGGCGGTGGCCACCCCCAAAGCCAAGCCGAAGGCAGCCGCGCCCAAGCCAGGTGAAAAAGTTCTTCGTCCGCCGGTCGTCACCATCATGGGACACGTTGACCACGGCAAGACTTCCCTACTCGACTACATTCGAAAGGCGAACGTCGCCGGTAAGGAATTTGGTGGAATTACGCAGCACATCGGTGCTTATCAGGTGCAATTACCTGAAGGCGTCATCACCTTCCTCGACACCCCTGGCCACGCCGCATTTACGAATATGCGGGCACGTGGAGCGCAGGTCACAGACATTGCCATTCTTGTTGTCGCTGCCGACGACGGCATCATGCCGCAAACAATCGAAGCCATTCAGCACATCCAAGCGGCAAATGTTCCCATGATTGTCGCGGTGAACAAGATCGACAAACCGGGTGCGAACCCAGATCGAGTTCTCCAGCAACTTACGGAGCACAACGTTATCGCTGAATCTTATGGTGGTCAAACCATTACGGCGAACGTTTCCGCTTTGACCGGCGAAGGCGTTCCTGAACTGCTCGAACTCATTCTTCTTCAAGCCGAAATTATGGAGCTTAAGGCCGATCCGAAGGGCGCTCTGCAAGGCACGGTCATTGAAGCCAAGCTTGAAAAGGGCCGTGGTCCTGTTGCGACACTTCTCATCGAAGAAGGCACCCTCAAGTCGGGCGATGCTCTCGTGGTCGGCAACACGTTTGGCCGAATCAAGGCAATGACCGACTATCTCGGCGAAAAGATGTCTGAAGCCGGACCATCGACTCCGGTCGAGGTTCTCGGTCTCAATGAGGTTCCCGCAGCGGGTGACAAGATCGAATTCTATCCCGATGAGCGATCGGCGCGAATCGTTGCCGAAGGACGAGTCGAGAGGGCACGGGCAAAAGCTCTCACGAGCGGCGGTCGCGGTCTCACCCTTCGTGACCTTCGATCCCGAATGAAGGATGACGGTATTCGTGATCTTAACCTCATCGTGAAGGCTGACGTTCAAGGGTCAGTCGAAGCGGTCAAGGGAATGCTTGAAAAGGTTAAGAACGAGGAAGTCGAAGCTAAGATCATCCTTAGTGGTGTCGGACAGATCACCAAAGCTGACATCGACCTCGCCGCTGCTTCCGAATCGATCGTGGTTGGATTCAACGTTAAGCCCGAAGGCGAAGCCAAGAAAGAAGCCGAAAAGCGTAAGGTTGAAATTCGAACCTATTCGATCATCTATGAATTAATCGAAGACATCGAAGCGGCGGTTAAGGGAATGCTAGCGCCGAAGTTCGAAGAGCAGTACATTGGTGAAGCCGAAATTCGACTCCGCATGTCCTTCTCGAAGAAGGGCGTTGTCGCGGGTTGTTACATCACGGAAGGCAAGTTCATTCGTGGAGCAAAGGTCAAGGTCTTCCGAGGTCGGGACATGGTTCACGAAGGCGACCTCGCCACCCTCAAACACTTTAAGGACGACGTTCGCGAGATGAGCGTTGGTCAAGAGTGTGGTATGACCTTTAAGGATTGGGAAGATTTCCAAGAAGGCGACCGAGTGGAAGCCTTCGAAGTCGTCCAAGTGAACGCATAAGACCATGATTAAGATTCGTGCCTTCTATAAGTTCGTCGCCATGACTTCCGAGCGAGCCGATGAGGTCACCGCTCAGATCAAGGCGCTTTGCGAAGAATTAGGCTTTAAAGGCGCGATCACGTTTGCAACCGAAGGAATCAATGGAACGGTGTCGGCAACGCCGGAGAACATGGATTCCTTCTGGAGCGCGTTGAGTTCCCTGCCCGAGTTTCCCGACGTGGAATACAAGGATTCAGAGTTCTCCGAACACCCGTTTCGAAAGCTCCGCATTCGGCACCGAAAGGAGATCATCACGATCAAAGACCCGAGAGTTGATCCTACGAAGCTCGTCGGGACGTATGTCGATCCGAAGGACTGGAACGACCTGATTTCTGATCCTGAAGTCTTGGTCCTTGACACTCGCAATCACTACGAATATGTCGAAGGCACTTTCGAAGGTGCGGTCGATCCGAAGACACGCAACTTCTCTCACCTTCCGTCATGGGTTGACGAGAATCTCGATCCCACCAAGGTGAAAAAGGTCGCGATGTTCTGCACCGGCGGCATTCGGTGTGAAAAGGCTTCGGCGATGATGATGCAGCGCGGCTTTAAAGAGGTGTATCACCTCAAGGGCGGCATCCTGAAGTACCTCGAAGAGATTCCGGCCGAAGAATCGAAGTTCGAAGGTTCTTGCTTCATTTTCGACGATCGCGACGCGATCTTGACGGGATTAGAGGCCGAGAAACGCAAGTTCGATCAGAACAAGCTGGACGACTCGGTCGAGTACTACCTTCCGACCAATCACCTCGGAGGTTAGGAGCCTGTCAGTTGAGACAAGCTCCTAACCTCGTTTCGACCTAAATTTCTTTCGTTTTTTGAGCAACATTCCTGCCGCCATAAGGACCCCCATAAGTGACGTAGGCTCTGGCACTGGAATCGTCGGAGAAAGCAGGTACGAATGGCGCTGTTGCTGAGAGTAGACATTTCCCCAAGTGACAATCTGCCCTACATCATTAATTCCGGTCGCCGAAACATTCCGAATACCAGGACTGATGAGGGAATCCAAATATCTCATTCCGTGTGAAGCATCCCAAACGAATGCGTTTGCGCTATCAGAGTTCGGAATGGAGGTCCCAACGACCTGACCCAAGTTGTTCACCGCATAGGCCTCACCCATCCCTAGGTCGAGCCAAGTTCCATCATTGGTATTCCAGAGCATTGCATGGGTCGTTCCATTTAAGGCTCGGGATGATCCAACCGCAATTCCGCTTTCATTGATGTCGTAGGCAGTATCCAATCCACCTCCTAGGCTATGTAACGCGGTCATGCCAGAACCTGACGTCCAATAGAAAGCTCCACGAGTATTGTCTGAAAGTGTGCTCCAACCGACTACATTTCCTATGTCATTGATTCCGGTCGCCTGTGAATCAAGACCACCAAGCAAACCCAGGTAAAGCAGTCCAGTAGAAGGTGTCCAGCGGATCGCACGAGAATGACCCGAGTAAGTGTGGGACCAACCCACTACTTGATCTGAATTGTTGATCCCTAAAGCTCCAGAAGAATTTCCATCATCAAGGTGCCCAATGGCCTGCATTCCTGTTACGGGGCTCCAAATGAATCCATTACCTCCGGATTCTCCAGCAATCTTCCCACCATTATTAATTGCTCTTCCGTAACTGTAGCTGTAATTGTTTACCGTTCCAATATCTTGGATAGCTCCTCCTGTATGCCAAGTAAAGCCTCGATAAAATTGGTTTTGGTATGTGGACGACGTACCTGTCATCTGGCCATAAAGGTTGATATCCTCAACTGCGTTTCCCCCTCCTCCTAAGGTTGGCAATGTGGTCAATGTGTAAGTTTGTGCTTGAATGCATCCTCCGAAGAGTAACATGCAAAAACTAAATATATGCCTCATGATAATACACCGCAGCCATATCGAGGCTGCATATTCATTATCACTCCATTTCAACTTTGTGTCAAAATGTTTTTCCTAAAATATCACTCTTTTTATTTTTCCTTAACGCAAATACGCCTTGGCAGGCAACTCAAGGCCAAGAGTCAAGAAAGTTACAAACAGAACAGATACAAATTCGGCGGATACTTTGACAAAGGAGCATCGGCCCGAAGGTCGACACGCGAGTTAAGGATTCGATACATCAGCCTCCAAATTTTCCTCCTCGTCGTTTCGTTGTCGGCTTGATCGAACATCGAGTCCAATTCCTTGACGAACTGGGAATTCGCATGATGGATCACAAGACGGCAGACTTCGCGATACTCTTCGCGATCACCTGGCCACAAAATATAAGTTTTGGCAAGATTTCTCACCCGCTCAGAATGAACAGGCCCCAGAGGGATGTTCTTAAGAATATTGCAGTACCACGACTTCATATAGCCGCAGCGAAAGGCCAAGATATCCGTTTCTAGAAACTCAAAGAGCTTTTCGATGGCGTTCGTATCGCCTCTTTCTAGATCCGTAGGGTGAGGCAACAAATCGTAAAGGCGGCGATAGGCCTCTTCGATCGCTGGCGACAGTTCGTCAGCCGCCGCATAGGCTTGCCCGCCACTAGCTCCTTCATCGACTTTCTCCTGCCAAATCCTTTGGTACTCGCGACGAAGGTCTTTACAACGCTGCATCGCAATCGCCATTGGTCGCGCATCCCTCCGATTCATATCCACGCATCATACACGATGCGAAAGCCCACAAAATAAGAAGCCGCCCTCGTTGGGGCGGCTCGGTTGGGGATTGGAGGTTAGTCTTAAGATCGGTTTCCGCGAAGGGCCTGTTGGGCTCTCGCTTGTTCGAGCTTGACTCGAAGGGCCTTGTGCGTTCGGTGCAGTCGCGAGCGGATCGTTCCGACCGGAGCGCCAAGCATTTCGGCGATCTCGGTATAAGGAACTTGCTTCACGTCGGCCAACTCGATCAGTTCGCGTTGATCCGGCGAAAGCGATTCCAGAGCTTGCTGCAGCGGCTCGCTATACGCATTTTCGATAAGCTGTTCTTCAGGCGAAGGTCCATCGTCGGCCACTTCGAAGTGGATGGTATCTCCACCGACTTCCGACGGAATCGTGTTGTCGTAGCTCACGGTCTGGACCCGGCGGCGACGGTTGCGCAGAAGGTCCAAGTAGAGTCGCGTCACGATTCGGAAGATCCAATTCTCGAAAGGTCGATCTCCCTCGTAGTCGTTAAAGGACCGATAGGCTCGGTAGTACGCTTCCTGCGTGAGGTCCTCGGCGTCCGGCCGACTGCCACTGAGTCGGTAAGCCATGTTGTAAACCTTTCGATAGGTTTCGTCCATCAATTGATTGAATCGGCTTGTTTCGTTTTCGTTCAGTGTATAGGTTGTTGTCATTGCTTTTTCTCCTCCAGGTTGAAAAGCGGTAGTGCTTTGATTAGTTAAACGAATCCTGTGGTTAATTTGTTCCACGTTTTTAGTCTTTTTTTATAAAGTCACTTGAGTGCCTAGGACTCATGTCGTAGAAATAGATTCGATTTGAATCGATTTCAAGGCAGTTATCAGCATAAACGCAGGTTCCGTGGCCTTGGTTTCGCACAAACTACTATACGCACGTAGTTTCGCCAAAGTTAGCAAGCTTTCGTCAAAATCGACAAGGACCTTGGGTTAGGCCCCGCCTCCGGTTGGGGCGAACTTCTCATATCCTTTCGGAAGTTCGTAGGGTCGCTTGGGCTCAAATGTGTTCCAGATGAGTTTGCTCATGGCCCGCAAAGCGACCAATCCTTCATTATCATTCACCCAACGTTCGTCTTTTTGATCCGCCGTATAAAGCGCAAGCACGTAGGGCCGCGACGCATAGACGATGGCAACTTCAGAGCGGCTCTGGTTCACTGCACCCGTTTTCGAACACACTTTCACGTCGATTGGACACATCGAGGGCGTAATGTCATCCCAATATTGTCGCGATAGCACCCGGAGGAGCTTTTCGCAAACTGCCGGACTTGCCGCCTTATGTTTATAGAGCAGTTCGTACAGTCGAGCCTGCTCACGAGGGGTAGTCATCCCCCAGCCAAATTCTTTTTGCCAAGCGCTTTCTTGAGCGTCTCGATCGGATCGATGCCCAAGAATCTTCGTATGCTCTAGTCCGAGGCTCATCATGCGTTCATTGACTGGCTTGCTACCAATAAAGTCCTGCATCGTCATCGTCGCCGTATTGTCGCTGACCCCAATCATCAGATTAACGTAGCCATCGATGTCGAGCGCGGTGCCGTCCTTCATCGCGAAGGTCCACATGCTTTCTTGCCGCTTTTCGGTGGGAAGCAACGGATACTTGTCGGTCATCTTGTGCTTGCCTTCATCGACTTGACAGAGCGCTTCTAAGGCGACAGAGGTCTTGATTGTCGAAGCCGTCGGGAAGACTTCTTCGCCCCGAATCGAAATTCGATTTCCCGTCTTAAGATCGACCACACAATAACCCAATCGACCGTGAAATGATTTTGAGATCGCGTTCAGCTGCTTTTCGAGCTTCGGTAGGTTTGGTGAGTGGGCCGACGCGGTAGCGAGAAGGGTCGCAAGCATCCTCGTAGTCTATACCTAAACCCGTCGAGTTTCTAGTCGGCAGCGAGCATCGCCCGCAATCCGCCAAAGTCGCCGTTACTGAAGGTCACCAATAAGTCTCCCGGCTGCACCACCGTTTTGAGCCACTCATAGATATATTTGCCCCAATCCTTTTCTTTGCCTTGCTCAATCGTAATCGCAATCCCAGGCCTACCGAGTTTTGTCAGTACCTCTTCAACATTAAGTCGTTCGGATTCCGAATATCTCCAAGGTCGATCTAAGGCTCCAATCGCGACGGCTGCGGCTTTTTCGAAGCATTCAAGAATCTCATTTTGATAGAAGTTTCGCGTGGTGGTGTTGGTTCTCGGTTCAAAACATGCAATCACTCGTTTGTTCGGATACCGAGCAATGAGTGCATCAATCGTTTGCTTGATCGCCGTCGGGTGGTGACCAAAATCATCAATCACCAATGCTTCGTGCCAACTTCCCTTCTCCTCCATGCGCCGCTTCGGAGACAAATAGGATGCGGCACCCGCTTGAAGCCGTTCCAACGACATGCCCAAGCGATGTCCACAAGCAATCGCGATCAGCATATTAAGGGCATTGAATCGGCCGTTTGCCGGACTGCTAAACCGTCCCAAAAGCGCACCATCTCGCATGACGTCGAAGGTTGCTCCATGCTCGTTTTCTTCTAGATTCACGACTCGCCAAAAGCACGATTCTCCAAACCCAAAAGTTTCGACGGGTGAACAGGCCACCTGCAAGACTTCGGCGACGATGGGGTCATCGCCATTAGCTAAGACGACGCCGTTTCGCGGAACCAGACGAATGAAGAGTCGAAACGATTTCTTAATCGCCTCAAGGTCGTCGAAGATGTCGGCGTGATCGAACTCAATATTGTTCACCACTGCGATGTCAGGCCGATAATGAAGGAACTTGGATCGCTTGTCGTAATACGCTGAGTCGTATTCGTCCCCCTCGATGACAAATACATCACCTTCGGCCGGTCGGCACGAAACCGAAAAGTTTCCGGGCACTCCCCCAATCATAAACCCTGGCTTGAGCCCACCGACGTTGAGCATGTTGGACGTCATTGACGTCGTAGTCGTTTTTCCGTGGGTGCCCGCAATGACGACGCTGGTCTTCTTGCCAATTAAATTTTTCGCGACGAGTTCGGGAAGCGAAATGCAATCCAATTTGTTTTCGAGGGCGACCTCGAGTTCTTCGTTTCCTCGCGAAACCGCATTTCCCACCACAATAAGGTCAGGTTTGAGTTCAAGCAGATGTTCTGGATCAAAGGTGGGAAACACTTCAACACCGCATTCGGCCAGATACGACTTCATCGGTTCATACAAGATCTCCTCAGACCCATAGACCTCGCTGCCGGCCAATTTACAGGCACCGGCGACACCGCCCATAGCCGTCCCGCCCACGCGTATGAAATATAGCTTTTCGCTCACTTTGCCGAAAAGTATGACGTAGAATCAGGTCATGGTAACGACGCTCGCGATCGCTTCTTTGCTGGCAATGAAAGTAGGCAATCCCTCGGCCGGTTCGATTTACGATTTCACCATGAGCAACATCGACGGCAAACCAACGCCGCTCAAGAAGTTCAAAGGGAAAGTTCTGCTGGTCGTTAATGTCGCCAGCAAATGTGGCAACACTCCCCAATACGAGCAACTTGAGGCTCTCTACAAAAAATATCACAAGCAGGGATTCGTCATTCTTGGCTTCCCCGCCAACAATTTTGGTCAACAAGAACCCGGGACAGATGCCGAGATCAAGACCTTCTGCACGAGCAAATATGACGTGACCTTCCCAATGTTCAGCAAGATTTCGGTCAAGGGCGACGACATCGCCCCGCTCTACAAGTGGCTGCTCGCTCAATCGAACAGTACAACCGATGTTGATTGGAATTTCGCGAAATTCCTGGTCAGCCGAGACGGAAAGACGGTCACCCGCTATGCAGCCAAGACAAAGCCAGACTCAACTGAAGTCGTCTCGGCCATTGAAGACGCCCTTAAGGCGCGCTAAATCTTTCCGTCGTTGATCTCTTTCAGGAATCGGCGGCTAAATTCGGGGACGGGAGTACTCTTTTCGATCTTGTATTGAAGGAGCTTCCATCCCCCAAATCCCGCGACGGCGATCAGCAAGCCGATGAGCCAACCAAATTTCGAGCCGTGTTCTTCTTGTTCGACTCGATTGCTCGCCTGTGAAATTGCCGTACCGCCAACCTTGTCAGCCTTCTCCGTGCCTATTTTAAGCGAAGCGGCGCCTTTATCATCGCTACCCATCGAATGGCGAACCGTTTCCATTCCGGCTTCGTTCACGACCCGAGGAACCTGACCGACTACGGGCACAACGCCATTATAAATTTGCTCTTTCGCAACCTGGGCTTGTGATCGCTCTGGCTCAACTTTATGCTTAACGCGAGCATCGTTGATCGGGGCCGGGCTCAATGCAGCACAGGCCAACACGATCGCAGCGAATATGAGTTTACGATCCATAAGTAGTTCCTCGATCTTGCCAGGTGCTTTTCATCAGGACCGGGCTTCTTGGGAGTTTGATGTCAACGAGAGGCTTCTGATTCATCGACCGCTCTTTGACTCGGGTGTCATAGTTCATGACCATTGGAAGGCTGTAAATGACCATCGCTTCGTCGCGGCTGATGATTGAGCCATTAAAGGCAACACCACCGCCCGAGGTTCCCAGGTTTCCGCCACCCACAAAGTTCGTGTAGAGGATCGCGTCTACTTGGTTCACGCCTTCGGCCAAGTTGTTCATCGTCGTGTCGGAAATCACGCTCTGATACTTCTTGCGGCCCGTCGAGTCTGTGTCGTAGGCGTTGAATGCGGGAAGCGTGTTGCCGTTTTCGTCAAGTCGTGACTTGGTAAATGGCGGGCTCATGTATTGGAGCGTGGTCGAGGTGAACGTGTTCGGGTTACCCATCATGACAGAGGCTCGGGCCGCAAGCCCCAACAGGTCGGCTTTTTCATTTGCGTTGTCGATCGCCGTTGGGTCGGAACCGCGAAAATCAGGTGGCGTCACGTACTTGACCGAGCCAATGATGTGAACGTTCCGGCCAGTATAAATCGTGCCTTGTCCCGCCACATAGCCCTTAATGACCGCGTCTTGGGCCACTGTCACCGGGCCATGAATCTTGATGGGCTTCGAGGCCGTCCCAACCAGGATTGCCGAGCCGCTGATATAGCCGTTCGTCGAGAGCCGCTGGTATGAGTTGGTCGATGAGTTCCATACATCGACATAAGCTCCTTGGTTGTAATAAGGATTTGCAGTGCCATCGGCATAGGTAGCCTTGGTGTCAACGTAGGCCGCACTCGACGCCTGATAATCGCTGATGTCGCCCAGGTCGGGCATGACGACTTCTTGAGATGCGGCGGGATCGATTGCCGAATATGTCGGGGTTGCCGAGGTACTCGTCTTCACCCAAGACCGGGACCCTGAGGAGTCGAGTAGGGTTGAGCCAAATAATTTGTTGTCATAAACCGCGCCAGTCGTATCGAACAACACGTCCTTCCACTGATCAAAGGTCGATGACCCCTTCGCGCCGTGCTTGGTCGTATCGTATGCCTGTCGCATTCGCGAAGCAAAAGAAGACGAGCCGTTTTGAAATGACGCGTACGTCGAGTTAGTCCATTTGACTGGCGTGCCGGTAATGGTTCCCGATGTTCCGGTGCTCAGCTTTTCGTTTTGGGTCGCGATCACCGTTCCATTCACGGTCGGTGTGCCATTCGTAAATGTGAAGTCACCGTTACTGCGCAGATCGCCGTTCATGGTCAGGGTGTCATAGTCAAATCCGCTCATCCAGCCGTAGTTGTTTACAAAATAGACATAGTCGAAAACTTGGCTGCGGCTTAATTGGAAGGTTGCCTTGACGTCCACGATTTTTGCTGGTTCGTTTGAATCCAAGGACCCGTTCCCATTACTGTCGATGTAGCCGACCGCGCGGATTGTGACCTGACGCGAGTAGCTGTCGCCGGTTGGTTGGGCAAAACCGATGACGCCAACCGAAAATCGCCCTACATTGGGAAGCGAACCGTTCGTGACGGCCTTCGGGCTTGTGATCGACGCATTGGTACAGTTCGTGTCCAGCGCATCAAAGCTTTGAGACACTTTGAAATCTCGCCAATAGGACCGCAGGATCGTTTGGACGCCTGCGTCGCAAAGCTGCGTCATCTGAACGTCGAGCGCTTTTCGCCTGGCCGATTTCATCATCGTCGAAGCCGAGCTCATGTAGGTCATTCCAGCAACGCTCAGCAAAGCCATCAACATGACCGCTGCCAGATAAGTTGAGCCACGTTTATTTCTGATTCGTTTCATGGGTTACCTCGAAAGTTGGGGAATGTTGCGGAGATAGACACTCTCGCGTGAGCGAGACGGCGTCCAGTTGTTTCGGAAGCCCTGTTTGGACGTGACGAGTTGAATGATGACCTGACGAGTCACGGTCCCACTGTTGGCGGTAAAAATCTTGTAGGCGGCTCCAGTCGACGGATCCGTCGAGAGCACGTTATCTGTCAGCTTCATCGAAGTCGAACCGATCGTTTGCGTCAGAGTGCCGTTGGAAAGCGTAAATTTGCGGACAGTCGAATCGGTCGTTAACGGCAAAATGTAGCTGCCACTTTCGTCCTTGAGTGGCAGTTGATAGGTGACGGTGTTCCCATCGCCGCTAATCGTGACACTGACCGCTTCGCGGAGTTGTTGAGCCATCAAGCGAACCGAGTTTTGTGACTTCGAGCTTGAGTCCATCGAGCCGACGCCCTTCAGCCAGCTCATCATGCCAGCCATAAAGCAGGCAACGCCACCGATGAGGGTGACGGCTGAGATGCTTGCTCCGGTAACGACTTCGATGAGGGTCGCACCGCGAGTCCTTCGACGAATGCGCCTCATAAATTAGCCACCAATGAAGAAACGACGTAGGATCGGCTCCTCCCTTTTTCTTTCCAGTTGACTGTCAGCGTGATCCGCTTGAGTTCGAGGTCGATTTGTTCGATCTTTGCCGTTGCTGTTCCGGTTGGCAAGATCGTAGAAACCTTGTCGCCAACGGCGCTGTCGGTGTTGTTGCAAGAATACGTATCGGTAGAGACTTCGGACGTGCTATCGATGAGGTCGGCCGCGTATAACTTTGTTTCGTTTAGATTGGCGTAACCGAGCGCCTTCATCAGCTCGATTTCTTTTTGGGCAAAATTCGCCGCTTTATTGGTGTAATCCGCCTTAACCCGACTCACGGTCGAGATAGGCATCGCACTCGCTAAAATTGCTCCCGCACAAGCAACCATAAAAACAGAAAGCATTGTTTCAACAAGCGTGAATCCCCCTTTGGTGTTGGCTTTCACGGACATCTTAAGAAAGTCCTTCCATACTGGAGGGTAGGACCTGCCTAGTACTATTACAAGATTTCGAAAATCTTAAGGCAATATGTGGGCGGCAACCGAGCAAGTCGGGGTGGCGCCGATCGCATTAACCGAATAAGTACCGGCTTCAGGGCATGATGGAGTCGACTTGATATAGAGCGTGACTCCGACCAGGTCGGTAAAGCCAACGGCGTCACCGTTGCTTTTTTTGTTGTCCATTGCCCACTGCTCTTTGGCCGTTTCGATTTGCTTCAAGTTGAGAAGGCACGAAGACTTGCGCCCACTCTGACGAGCCTGGATAAAGCTCGGAACGGCAACGGACATAAGAACACCGATGATGAGCACTACGATCATGATCTCCACTAACGTGAATCCACGTCGTCGATGGAATGCGCCTACCTTCATGTTTTCCACTACCTGGTTCCTCTATTCCACTTATCAATACAAAAATAACATCTAATAAAACAATTTCTCAAGATAAGTGAGAATTTAACGTATTGCTCGCTGGCTCGACGTCAAGCACCGAGCCAGCCTTATGTTTTTTACGGGAGCGTATGATTTGCAGTCGTGCAAGTTGGGTTTGTCCCGATCGCATTGACAGAATAGGTTCCACCGCTTGGGCATGACGGCTGGGCTTTCATGTAATTCGTCGCCCCCACCAAGTCAGTGAAGTCAACGCTTGCACCGGCATCCTTCTTATTGTCCATCGCCCACTGTTCCTTGGCCGAGTCGATCTGTTTCAGGTTCGCGATGCAAGAGTTTTTGCGGCTGCTGTCGCGAGCCTTGACGAAGTTGGGGACGGCAATCGCCATCAGAATTCCAATGATCAGAACGACGATCATGATCTCGACGAGGGTGAACCCCCGGATTGGCATTTTGTTTCGCTTCATTTGGGTCAGTCATCCGGAGTCCCGGATATTCCTTTCAATAATTTAGTACCTTTGTACTAAATACAGTACCCTGTCAATATTACTGGGATATTAAAGAAGTCCAAACAAAAAAGCCCCGGATCACGTATGATCCGAGGCTTTTGATTCACGAGGGAAATGAATTAAAGGCTGTGGGTCGCAACCGAACACGTTGGGTTAGTGCCAACGTTGTTTACGGTATACGTTCCGCTGCTTGGGCAGGCTGGAGTCGCCTTGATGTAATTGGTCGAACCAACGAGGTTCGTCATGGCAACCGCAGCGCCAGCGTCCTTTTTGTTGTCCATCGCCCATTGCTCCTTCGCTGAATCAATCTGCTTAAGATTCGCAATGCAGGAGTTCTTTCGGCTGCTATCCCGAGCCTTCACGAAGTTCGGCACGGCGATCGCCATCAGAATACCGATGATGAGGACGACGATCATGATTTCGACAAGGGTGAAAGCGCGATGTCTTAGGGAATTTCTTTTCATGAATATCAATAAGTTTCTATTCCAAAGTAATACACATTTAGATACTTAACGTACTTATTTCTAAATTCTTGATGATCTAAATGTATAAAAGCCCAGACCAGTGGTCTAGGCTTTGACTGAAAGGAAGCTATCCTTACAGAGAGTGGTTGGCCGTCGAACAAGTCGGATTCGTACCAATCGTGTTGACCGTGTACGTACCACCGCTTGGGCAGCTTGGCGTTGCTTTGATGTAGTTGGTAGAACCAACGAGATCGGTCATAGCAACCGATGCGCCAGCATCTTTCTTGTTGTCCATCGCCCACTGCTCTTTAGCCGAATCGATCTGCTTCAAGTTGGCAATGCACGAATTCTTTCGGCTGCTGTCTCGAGCCTTAACGAAGTTCGGTACGGCGATCGCCATCAGAATACCGATGATAAGGACGACGATCATGATTTCGACGAGCGTAAAAGCTCGATTTCGCATGTTGTTTCGCTTCATATGGTTTGACATCCTCCCAGTCTTACTCCGGGATGCTCCCATTCAAAGTTTCGGATTCCGCTTTTTAATTCCTCAGAGATTAGTAAAATTTCCGGGATTCAAAAAATTCTTTTTGATTCCTAAACCCACACATTAGGAGTGACGAGAGGCTTATTCCACATATCGGCAGAATCTCAGGATACTTTCTGGTACCAAAGGCGCATCGTTTCTCGTGAGCCGGACGCGATACCGCGCAAGAAACGTCATAGAATTCGTAGAATAAAGGAGCATGACAAGGATGAGAGTTAGATTTTTAGGTTCAATTTCGGCCGCAATTCTCGTTACGACGGCTCATGGTCAGTTGTTTAAGCCGTCGAAAGCGGATCAGGTGAAGGCGGGAAAAGAGTATGCCGCCCAGATCAGAAAAGAGAACAAAGTCCTTCCCGCAACCGATGCGAGGGTCATTTTGCTCCGTGAAGTCGGGAAACGATTTTTAGATGCCAGAACCGCCGATGAGAAGAAAAAAGAAGTTTGGGATTATTCGTTCGATGTCATTGATTCCAAAGAAGTGAATGCTTTTGCCATCCCGGGCGGCCCCGTTTTCTTCTTCACCGGTTTGCTCGACAAACTGACGACGGTGGACGAAATCGCCGGGGTCATGGGTCACGAATTGACTCACGTCCGCCGGGAGCACTGGGCCAGTGCGGTCAATTCCGAACAAGAAAAGGCCGCCGGAATCCTGCTTCTTGGCACGCTCTTTGGAGCGACGAAAAAGCAGATGGACATCGCTGCGATTATTAATGAATTTGGATTTAACCTCACCGCGAGCCGAGGACAGGAACGCGAAGCGGACCAGTACGGCTTCGACTTCGTTCTCAAAGCCGGCTACAATCCGCAGGGCATGATCGACGTCTTCCAGATGTTTCGAACGATGAAGGGCTCGGGCAGTACACCAGAATTCTTGAGTACGCACCCCGACGACCAAAACCGCATCAAGTCGCTTACCCAAAAGTTGGCTGACTACCAAAAATCAGGAAAGATCAAATCGCTGCCTCCACAAACACCGTTGCCGTTTGATACAACCGCGAAACGTGAGGCTGCCAAGAAAGGGGGCGGAAAGTCCTCGGGTGGAACCCGATAAGACTTCTTTACGTCAAGTAGGATGTGAACCAAACAGTTCGGTTTGCCAATGCGGCGCGAAATGCGAGTAATCCATGGCCAGTTCGGCTTGTGTGTGGCTTGGCCGCGCTTTATCTGATCTCTCCGATCGATGCCCTCCCCGATTTCATGCCCGTGATTGGGTGGCTTGATGACCTCCTCGTTGTATTTGGAGTCGTTATGTGGGTTATCAATCGCCGCAAAAACATGCCGGTTTCGAAGTAAAGTTGAAGCCTTTCTGGGCCGATAATTTTCATACCGGCCCATGTCTGAAAAACGAGAGCAAGCTCTTTCTGACGCGAAATCTGCACTAGAACTCAGCAATCGCGTCCCCTATCAAGCGATCGAACTCGCCAACTCTGCGCTGACCTATGCGCGATGGGACGATGAAGAAACCAACGCTTTCGCGTACGCGGCCCTCGGTTCGAGCTTCGCGAGCCTTGGCCGGTTTGAAGAGGCCAACCGGCATATCAATGAAGCCCAGCGGCTGGCATTTGAACAACGCCTGACCTACGTCATGGCCCGGATTCATCAGGCAAGAGGCTGGGTCGCCTTCTGCCAGGGGAATTCGGTCACCGCGTTTTCGGATTGGCAAATTGCGTTCGACTACTTCCAACAGATTCGAGATTTGAGAGGCACGGCATGGATTCTCATGCACTATGCCGCCAATTACCATTCGCTGGGCCTCATCGACCATTCGATTCGATGTCAGATCAGTGCGCTCGAACTCGTGTCGATTCTCGATGATTCGTCAACCCTCATCGATTTGTGGATTTCGCTCGCCAAGAGCTACGTGGCCAAGTCTTGGCAGAAAGCGCTTATCGGCGAGAAAGGATTTTCGGTTTTCGATGCTCAAATCGCAACATCGATCCTCCTGAAGGTTCTCGACGGGCACTTCGATCGATTTACACCCATCGCCGTTGAACAAGCCTTTCACACACTCGGCGAAGCATTCTTAATTCAAGATCGCCCCGCCGATGCCCTTCAGAATTTGAAGATCGCACTCAGTTCTTCGACTCGCAGTGGACACTACAGTTCGGAAGCAAGAATCCAGGGCGCCATTGGCTATGCCTATTACTTGTGTGACGATCTCGACCACGCAAAGGAATATTTAACGCTCGCGATAGAAACCGCTCCCGAAGCAACCCCGACGGAGGACTTGGCCCTTATTCATCTCTGGAGATCGCTTGCCTTGGAAGGAATCGGTGATCATGTCACCGCCCTGGCTGCCTTGCGAAAATCAGCCGAACTTGAACAACAGGCCCAGCAAAGCCGAATGGAGCGATGGGCAAAAGTTCACGACATGACGTTAGGCATCGGTCAAGCGCTCGTCACCGTGGAGTCGATCGCCGAACAAGAAAACGGCTGGATTTTTACCGAATACCAATTGAGAGGACACTCCCAGCGAGTCGAAAAGATGCTTCTCAGAGATCCGTTAACCGACACGCTCAACCGGGATGAAGCAGTTCGCACGGTCACTGAGCAATCGCTTCCCTTCGCCGCCATTTTTGACGTTCGAAATATCGAATTGATTAACCTTAAGTTCGGACGCGCGGTGGGAGACGAAGCGCTGCGGAATATTGCCAGCGTCATCGTCGCAACAATGCCCCAGGGCTCGATTGTGGGCCGCTATTCTGGTGGCGAATTCTACGTGGCGTCTCACGAGGACAGCTTTGAGGATGCCGAGCAAGCCCTCAGGAATTTTCCCTGGCTGGCTATCGATCCCGAACTGACGATTTCCGTCTCGGTTCGGCGAGTCCAGCCCCTTCGCCCACATTTATTAGCGGCGTAGCTACCGACCTTCGTTGACGACATTGAGTGCCCGTTCAACGCCGTCCACCAGCATCGTTTCGATTCCGCGGATACCGATTTCGATAACTCGATTGATATCCACTCGCTCTTCGGGATGAAAACGCGACAGAACAAAATCAACCGTCTCGTTACGGCGATCCGAGTTGATTCCAATTCGTAAGCGGGGATAGTCTTCGGTACCCAACGACTGAATGATGCTCTTATGCCCGTTGTGTCCGGCGGAGCTTCCCTTCGGCTTCATCTGAATCTTTCCGACCGGAAAATCGAGTTCGTCCGCGATGACAAGGAGACGGTCTGGTTTAAGACCATATTCGCGCAATACCGGACCAAGCGACTGACCGCTCAAATTCATAAAGGTTAAGGGCATCACCAATGCCACGCCGACCCCTTCGATTTGCCCCGTTCCGATTCGGGCGCGATGTTTGGCCCGGTCGATCTTGATTCGATGCTTCTTTGCCAACTCCTCAATGAGGTCAAAACCGACGTTGTGGCGTGTGCGGGCATATTCCGGTCCGGGATTACCCAGACCAGCGATCACCCACTCAACATTAATGGGTTGCGACGGCTTGCGGCGAAACATTGGCAGTATCCGAAGAGTGGTCGACGGGATCGACAATCCCCGTTTTGCAGAGAATAATTATGGCGATGCCAAGAACGATCCGATAGGCAACAAATGGTCGCGTTCCCTTTTTCGAGAGGAAATTGATCAGCCAATTGATGCAGGCATATCCGACGAGAAAGCTGACGATGGTCGCGACAATCGTGGGAGTTCGCAGGTCGCCATCAAGGAGCTTGAATTTCTTGGCGCCTTCATAGAGTCCCGCGAGTGTGATGGCAGGAACCGACATCAAAAAGGAAAGTCGAGCAGCGGCGGGACGATCAAAGCCGGTAAACAGAGCTCCCGTGATCGAACTTCCGCTTCGGCTCATGCCGGGAATCAGAGCCAAGCACTGCCAGAGCCCAATTTTGACGCCGTCACTCACTTGAACCGAATCGAGACCTCGACCTTTCCGAGTCCCAGTATCGGCGACGAACATCAGGACGCCCATAAAGATCATCGAGAATGCGATGACATAAAGAGATCGAAACGGGCCTTCGATGTGCTTTTCAAGCGCGAGGCCGAGAACGGCGATTAAAATGGTCGCCCAAAAAACGGCCCACCCCGTTCGGGCTTCTGTCGTATTCTTATCGCCCTTGAAGGATTGCAGCCAACCCATAAAAGCACCTTTCAGGTCTTTCCAAAAGTAAATGAACACCGCAAGGACCGTGCCAAGCTGGATGACGGCGGTAAATGCGGAACCTGGATCGTTCCAATGGAAAATCGCGGGAACCAACCGGAGGTGGGCAGTCGAGGAAATCGGAAGAAATTCGGTCAGGCCTTGGACGATGCCATAGACAATTGCTTGGAGGATGTTCATTTATGGTTTCCGTAAATTCGGATAATCAGCAAACCGATCACGCATAGAATAGCGGCGGCGGTATAGAGTACCGCGACGGTTTGTCGCTGCGACAAGCCTCGGGCCAAGAGCCCATGATGGAAATGCCGCTTGTCGGCTTGGGTAATGGGAACTCCACTTCGAATTCGCTTGATGACAACGACGATTGCGTCAACGATGGGTAATCCAAAGATCAGCATCGGCATAAAAATGGCGGCGGCAGCGGCCGTTTTGAGAGTTCCCACGACACTCAGACACGCCAACGTAAATCCTAAAACATAGGCTCCGCCAGTGCCCATGAAGATCTTGGCGGGATTGTAGTTGTGTCGCAAGAAGCCGAGGGCCGCGCCACAGGTGGCTGCCGTTAAGATCGCCACTCTTCCTTGTCCTTCAAAGAGTGCGATGAGGGTCAACGTCCCAGCGGCGATGGTCGCGATACCCGCGGTCAAACCATCGATTCCATCGATGGTATCCATCGTCTTGGTCACGACGAAGATATAGATAGCCGTGAGAGGGTAAGCCCACCAACCCAGATGAATATATCCAGAGGAAAATGGAACATCAAAACCTTGAATTTGAACGTGCCCGTTCCTGACTCCGTCATCGAAGAACTGAACCGCGACACCGGCCAAAAGCAAAACCAAGGCTTGCACCTTGGCCTTGTATTGATAGAGATCGTCGAGCGCCCCCACCACAACCAACACACTGCCGGTAATGAAGATGCCCCACATGTAGGAAGCTACATGAAAATGGCGAAACAGCAAAGCGACAATGGCAGAAACCACGATTCCGACGTAGATGGCCAAACCACCCCATCGCGGCGTAGGTTCCTTGTGAACGCGACGATCGTCCTGCTTCGGGTCGTCGACGACGCCTCTTTTAATGGCTAGTTTTCGAACCGCTGGCGTTAAGAAATAACTCACCGCGCCTGCGACGGCAACCGCAAGAAATGCGGCCTTTACATTTTCCATCAAGGGCGCGTTATTGAGGATTGGCATCAGTGAACCGGCTCCAGAGCCCCGTCGACAAATCGAAACAACTCAGTTCCCGCCTCCTTAAATAGTTCGAGCGAAAACTCGTCGAGATAAGTTCCCTTATAAATCACCTTCTCGATACCGGCGTTGATGATCATTTTTGCGCACATGTTGCAGGGTTGGTTGGTGACATAAATCGTCGCCCCGGCGCAAGGAGTTCCGATCATCGCTGCTGACAGCAACGCGTTTTGCTCGGCATGAAGTGCCCGAATACAATGTCCGGCACGAAGACAGCCGTTTGGCCAGTCGGTTTCGTGCCCGCCCTCGGGGCAATGTGAAATCCCTCGCGGCGCTCCGTTATAGCCTGTGGCCAGGATTCGGCGATCCTTTACCAGTACCGCGCCAACGCTCAGGCGCGGACACGTCGCCCGGGTCGCAACCAGATGGGCGATTTCCATAAAATAGGTATCCCAACTTGGCCGTTCTGCCATACACGAAAGATTATGAAGCACAAAGCCCCCCTTTGTCATGGACTCGCGCCAAAACAAAGGAGGGCTTCTCCTTATGATTAGTTTGCGCCGACTTGGCCCCAGAACGCCCGCATGATGTTAAAGTCGTTGGTGCCGATGACGCCATTACCATCAAGGTCGCAGTTCTGATTCCAGTTCGATGAGCTCGGAATTGCGCCCCAAGCGGCTCGAATCGCGTTAAAGTCCGCAGTTCCCACGAGGTTATTTCCGTCGCAATCGCCGTTACGGAGGCTTGGTGCAAGGCCCGAGACTCCTGAGTTTGTGATATTCACATTGGTCAAAACCGTTCTTAGGAAGTGGGCTCCCTTGAAGGCGAGATCAAAGTTGCCCCGCTGGGTAGTATTGATCGTGAACGTCGAACCGTTGTGAACGTTGAGCGTGTAACTCTCGATCACATTGGTGGTTCCTGGGCTTCGAAGCTGAAGAACAATATCTCGATTGGTCGTCGTTCCAAAGCTCTGGAGCGTGATAGTTCCCGAGACGGGGGCCGTTGAGCTACCAATGGTAAACGGTCGATCCACAACCGTGGTGTATCCTTCACCGTTGGTGTAGGTTGCCCGGAACGTATATGATCCGTTTGCCAGGGTCGTTCCAAACGCGTAGTTGACGGTTGCCGATTCGAAAATGACTCGACTCGGGTTGACCACAACGGAATTGCTTGAATTCAATACCTGGAACGTGACGTCTTCCAGGCGAGTTTCTGGATCGTAGGCGAAGTGGCTGACGGTCAGCCCGGTAGCGGAGACGTTCGAAATGTTGCATCGCTGAACGATTGGTCCATCAGAATCGATGACGGGAGTTCCGCAGTAGAAGTCAACACCGCTTCGGTCTGAACCGGCTTTGACTTGAACATACATGTCCTTGCGGTGTCCGAAGGCAATGCCCCAAACATCGTAGTACCCGGGAGCCATGCCGTCAAACCGATAGTTTCCACTTGCGTACGTTGAAGTTGTGAAGGTCGTTCCCGAAAGAACCCCCGTAGCGGGGTCCCATTTGCGAGCACGGATTGTAGCGTTCGCTACCGGGGTTCCGCCATCGTAAAGGATGCCCTCGACACCACCGATTTGCGCTGCGCGCGAATCTTGGTTGCGCATCAACGCATCGAAATCGAAGAATCCAAAACCGTTGGTAGGTTCCCAACCTCCGAAAGGCGCCCCTTGACTCTGGGCTGCAAGTTCAGCCGCACGATAGACCTTGATATTGTTCCAGTCTCCCTGCCGCAAATTGCTCATTGCCATGTAGTTGCCAAGGGCGCCCGAAACCACTGGGCAGGCCATGCTCGTGCCCGCCAGATACGAGTAATTTAGCGTATAAGGAGGAAATGCCAAGCCATTTTCAGTGATGTAGTTTGGATATCGCGTTGCCGTCGACCAGTCGAATTGAATCTTGTAGTAGCCGTCGCCGCCGAAAACGTCACCAACCTGTTGGAAGTCTCCACCTGGAGATCCCAAATCGACGTACCAACCGTATCCGGAGTAGCTGGCGAACTGCCAATCTGGTCCGTTGGCGGTGACGCCTAAAGAGCCACTGCAGGCGGCGGGCCAAATAGGTCCGAGATCGCCGCCGCCGTTACCGTCTTCGTTGCCGGCACAGACCACAACGCAACCCTTTTCGGTCGCATAGGTGACTGAATCTTGCACCACTTGATTGAATGAGGTACTTCCCAAGCTGACGCTGATCACGTCGGCCCCATGGTCGGCTGCCCAATAAATCGAACCTGCCACGTCGGAGTCAAGCCCACTGCCGTTGTCTTGCATGCAGTTGACGATCATGCCCTTGCATGAATAGCCCGTTCCCAAAGTCCCGTGCGAAGCGTAACTGCCGTTGTTGCCCACTGCGAGCGCCAAGCCTGCCACGTGGGTGCCGTGGCCGTTATTGTCCGTTGGATCACCGTTCGGAACGACATCGCCCAGCAAGAACTTGATCGAGCGAGATTTGTCGATCTGTCCACCTTGGGTGACATCGGTTCCCGTTCCCCCGGCATTGATAAAATCCGGATGGTTCATATCCAATCCGCTGTCGATTATGGCAATCGTCGGCGTGTCGGTAGGTTTGGTTGCCGCAGTGTAGTAAGTATTCGGCCAAGTGGACCAAGCGTTCAACGCGTCGATGTCGTCGAGATGCCAATCCCGACGGAACGAAAGCGGGGTTGAATCGTCTTCGCGGAAGTCGAGGAAATAGGTTCCCGAGCCATCGTCCACTTCGACCGCATTAAAGTCGGGATCGTTGGGCGGATTCAGCAACGTGTGGACCTTGTGAGCATTTTCGACCGTGATTGCTCCTGGCTCTGATTTTCGCACTTCGTCGGCAAAAGACACAGGATCGACAATTGACGGAATCTTATACATGATCCAGCCCGAGTTTCCTAGTCGTGACTGAAACGTCATCTGACTGCGGATGTTTCCACGCTCAACAGGCCGAAACATCTGCCCCGTGGCAATGGCCGAGGCGGCGTCTTTTTTGTATTTAACGAGAATGAACCCCGGCACGACATCGCCGCGAAGCTGGTCCTGAGTGGGAACCGGAATATGAATTGTGTTATTGGCAAAAGAAAGGCCCGCTAAGCCAATGATCAGCGGAGTAATGATCGATTTCAATGAAATAACCCTCCAAGAGACTCGTAAAGGAGCTAGTCGCTCACATTCTATCAAGGGACTGGACTCAGCGGGGCTCAGTTCCGCAAATGGGCAGGGCTGACTCAGACGGGGTAGTCCAATGGTCCTACTGTTGGGCTTCTTATGGCTTTCTATTGAATCAATGCCGCATCCGACAACCCCTGTTTTGGCGAAGTCATCGCTTCTTGAATCTCTCGTCGAGAAATTTGTACTCAATGAACGAAGCACTTTTGCAAAAAAGTCTTTTGCAATTCTAATAAAGCTGGTGTATAGTATCCGAAACGTTTCGCGAAACGTTTCGGATACAAAGACGTATGGCCACAATCAAGGATATTGCGAGGGAAGCAAAAGTCTCCGTCAGTACGGTTAGCTACGCGCTGAACGATGGACCTCGCCCCGTGCCTGAAGAGGTCAAGCAGCGCATTCTTGAAGTCGCCAGTAAACTCCACTATCGTCCCAATCGAGTCGCGCGATCGCTCATCACCCGACGCAGCCATGTGATTGGAGTTGTCCCCACTCGAGTTGAGCGGGACATGGTTATTGGACCGTACTTCACGAACATGCTGAACGGCATCGTCAACGTATGCGAGGACCTTCGCCAAGACGTTTTGCTGCTCACCCAAATCAGTTCGATTGACTCCAAAGAAGCGCTCTACCCTTTGCTGGACGGTCGGTGCGACGGGGCAATCTTTATGGCGCCGCCCCTCGAATCCACCGGTATTGCCTATCTCCAAGAGATCGACTTTCCCCATGTGGTGGTGAGCGGGCGAAATGAACTTTCGACTAGTTTTGACATCGACAATCGGTCTGGTATCCGTCTCGCGGTTCAGCATTTGGCAAAGTTGGGGCATCGAAAGATCGGCATGCTGATGGGTCCCGAGGAGCTCGTCGATGGCTACGAACGCAATCAGGCTTTTCTTGAAACCATGCGCGAATCGGGCTTGGAGATTCGCCCCGAATGGACCCTTCGAGCCAGTTTCCATCCTCAGTCCGGTCTCGAAAGCGGTCGGAAGCTGCTTTCGCTCAACGAGATTCCGACGGCGGTCTGCTGTGCCAACGATGAGGTCGCCATCGGCTTCTACCGAGCGTGCAAAGAATTCGGAGTGCGAATTCCTGACGATATTTCGGTAGTTGGCTTTGACAATTCGCCGACGACCACGCTGATGGAACCCAATCTCACCACGATTCAGCAGCCGATTGATCAGATGTCACGTCATGCCGCCGAATCGCTCTTGGCCATTATCGAAGGCGGGGCCAAACCAAAATCACATCGATTTGAAACGATATTAGTCGAGAGAGACTCGACAAGCCGTCCAATGGAGGACACAAATAGCAATGATGAAAAATAAGCGAGCGTTTACGCTCATTGAACTCCTCGTCGTAATTGCGATCATCGCAATTCTGGCGGCGATTCTTTTCCCTGTCTTCGCCCAAGCGAAACTCGCGGCAAAGAAAGCAGCCGACCTGTCGAATCTGAAACAAATTGGCCTCGGAATTATGATGTATGCCGGGGACAACGATGATTACTATTCTCGCGGTGGATATCCGGCCGACATGGCGAATCCTTCGGGATATTGGTACTCATGGCGTGAATTTACGATGCCTTATATCAAGAGCGGCGTCGATAAGTCGAACCCATATACCCTAGGAAAGGACCGAGCTGTTGGTGGAATTTGGCGATCGCCAACCGAGCCAGGCAACTCAGTGAACGGCTATGGTGCGCACAATGCAATCTTCCCAGAAATGATCTGCGGAGGCTACTTCGCCTATGCGAATGAAACAGGATGTACGCTCGGCGGCAATGGTGCACCACGACCGTCAATCTCCACAACTCAACTTTCTCGCCCGGCAAACCAACTGCTTGTAACTACGAACGGCCTCAATCCTGACTGGTCCAACTCAGGTCCCACGACGCTTGAAGGCGACTGGTGGTATTACGGTGGAGAACAATGGCCGCCTGCCGTTACCGGTGGCCCGACCTCGGGTGCCAAGAACGAAGGCGACGGCAACAACTACAATCAATACGCCATGCCTCGCTATCGCTACACGGAGACCGCCAACGTGGTTTGGGGTGACGGTCACGCTAAGAACGTGAAGAAATTTGCTTTGAACTGGTGTACCATGGTCTATCCTGGATTTAGCCACGTGCCACCAGGAGGAGACACTTGGACGTGGATGTTTGATCCAGGGCAACCCTGCGCAGGACAAGCTTCACCACTATGACAAAGGTCGGATTTCTCCTCATTTTGGCGCTCATGATCGTTGGCTGTGGTTCTAATAACATCCAGGCGACGAACAACCCGGTGACGCCTCCGCCGACGCAGGAGCAGCTTGATAAAATGCCGCCCCAGGCGGCGGCTCATGCGGCCCAGATGTCGGACTATGCGAAAGCTCAGTCTGAGCAAAATAAAGCGAGGATGGCGAATCCGCCGAGATAACCTCTTGTATCGATAAGGGTGAATGGTCGGGCGTCTTCGGACGCCCACCAGTCAAAAGTATGAAACACAAATTCCTTTCTCTCGCAATTCTTGTGACCGCCGTCGGATGTGCACATTCGGATGATGACGCTTCGGTTGAGTCCGCGCCACCACCTCCAGCTTTTGAAGGACAAGTGAATAAGTCACTTGTTGGGAAATGGGGCACAGCCAACGGGTCGTCTCAACTTGAGATGACTGAGGATGGCAAAGTCCACATGACTGGAGTTGCCCACACACCCAAAGGTGATCAGAAAATCGACCAAACGATGGAGTGGAAATGCAATGGCGACCGCCTCCTCTTCAAACCCGACAGCGGTGCTATTCAACAATATAAATTTAGCGTCGAGAAAGACCAACTGACGTTGAAGACGTCGAAGACTTCAACCGTCTATTCGAAGTTGAAGTAATGATTCATGATTTCATCGGTGCGCAGCGAACGCTAAGAATTTGGTGAAATCGACTAACCCGATCTTGATTTCGGGGATACTGACAGTTTCGGATCCCGGTTTCGGGTGAAGAAAAATGAAACCTCTACGATGGTGCTCCGAAAGGAGCACCTACTCTCTCAGCGCTTGAGAGTCGATCGTAATTCCGTCATCTCTTCCATCGCGTATCGCACGCCTTCCCTTCCAAATCCGCTTTCGCGGACGCCGCCATACGGCAGGTTATCGAAGCGAACATTTGGCGAATCGTTGATCACCAAACCTCCGAAAGAAAGGTCTGTGAATGCCGACAGATCCTCATCGGATTTCGTAAAGATTGAGGCATGAATGCCGTATTTGCCTTGATTCAAGGTCGCAATCAATGCGTCAAGATCGGCGAATGTGTTCAATGTGAGGACAGGTCCAAAAGCTTCTTCGGTCATGATTGCGCTATTTAAGGGGGCATTCTCAACCAAGACCGGAGGCATGAGATTTCCTTTAACTTCACCCTCAACGAGAATTTTTGCCCCTTTTGAAACGGCATCATCGACCATGGTCTGAACTTTTTGAACGAAGAGGGGGCTGATCAGCGGACCGCAGAGGACTTCTTCCCTTCTTGGGTCGCCGGTTACAGTCTTTTGAACGGCGGCCACTAATTTTTCACGAAAGGCGTCATAAATGGCTTCGTGAACAAAGAGGTTTTGAAGCGAAATGCAGACTTGTCCGGCGTATCCGTACGCGCTCGGAACAAGCTTTCGGATCGCCTCATCGATGTCCGCCGAAGAACAAACGATGGCCGGAGCATTGCCGCCTAACTCAAGTGCGACCGGGATTCTTGGGTGGGCCGCCTTGATCGACCATCCGACCGTCGCCGACCCCGTGAATGAAATCATATTGACTCGGGGATCTTTCAAGGCTTTCTCAACCAAAGGGGTTGCACCATTCCAGCAATTGAAGACACCCGGCGGACACCCGGCTTCCTGAATCAAATGAGCAAGAGTAAGCGTGCAGAGAGCCGACAGCGGGTTAGGCTTTAGAACGATTGTGTTTCCGCTGGCCAATGCTGGGGCAATCTTGTGCGCAGCGAGATTATAGGGCCAATTGTAAGGCGTAATGGCGAAGATGACGCCTCGAGGTCGGCGCTCCACAAATGCCTTCCCGCCTTGAGACCTCGGGTCAAACGAAATATCGATATGTCGCGTGATCCACTCTTCGTTGTCTTCGAGTTCACGAGCCGCGATTTCAAAGGTTCTGACGAGCCGATCTACTTCCGCGAGCGCCATCGTGATCGACTTGCCAATTTCGAGCACCGCAAGTTCTGCCAATTCTTGGCGTCTCTCGCGCGCAAGATCAGCGATATTGGTTAGAAGCTCGATCCGAGTGCCACTGCTTGACTTGCGCCAAGTCTTGAAGGCATCCTGAGCGGCTTCGAGGCAAGTTGAAAGCTCGGACCATCCCCCTTCGGCCACCGTTCCAACAACCGACTGATCGTACGGATTCCGAACGATTTCTTTCCCTACAGCTTGGTCACAAGGTCCTCCGATTCGATGCCCGGCGATGAGTAGCTCTTGATGCACGATACTTAATATGACGCGAATCGAGCCGGGTCTATTAGCTTGAGGGTCGAATTCTTACCGACCTCACCTCCTCGCAAGCTCACTTACGTTCGCGCGAGGGTCCTCTCCTAAGAGGAGAGGAAATTCTGGTCATTGATGCCGACTAACTAGAGTCCGTACAGTTCGCGATATTTCGCGCCAAGCCCGTCGAGATAGTACTTGGCGTTCATCGGTTCACCCGTCGCATTCAGGATCAATTCCTTCGGCGTAAATTTGCGACCTTGGGAATAGATGTGCTTCTGAAGCCAACCAAGGATCGGTTCGAATTCACCTTTTGCAATTAACTCATCTGGATTTTTGACATCTTTCTCAAGCGCATTCCAAATCTGATAGCTCAGAATATTGCCCATCGAGTAGGTCGGGAAGTAACCAATGGAGCCCATCGACCAGTGAACATCCTGAAGACAGCCTTCCGAATCCGTCGTCGGACGTACACCGAGATAAGCCTCATACTTGCTATTCCATGCCTCAGGCATGTCCTTTACTGCCAACGCACCGGTCAAGACGTCACACTCGATCTCAAATCGAACTAACGTGTGAAGGTTATAGGTGAGTTCGTCCGCTTCGACGCGGATGAGCGAAGGCTCGACCTTGTTGATCATCTTATAGAACTGATCGACCGACAGATCACCAATCGTCGGGAAAGTCTTTTGAAGGCTCGGAAGGAATTTGACCCAGAACGCTTTGCTCCGCCCGACGATGTTCTCCCAAGTTCGGCTTTGACTCTCATGAACTCCCAGTGAGACTCCACCCGCCAAGGCGGTAAGGTCCCAAGCCTCCGGTGACCCTTGTTCATACATACCGTGTCCGGCCTCGTGAAGCGAACCAAAGATGGCGGAGCCGAGATACGGCTTATAGCGCGTGGTTAATCGAATATCGCCAACCGACCAGCCAGTGCAGAAAGGATGCGGAGCGGTGTCTTGTCGGCCACGGTTGAAGTCAAAGCCAATCGCCTTCACAATCATTTCTGTAAATTCAGATTGCTTCGATTTATCCCAATCGCCATAAAGACGCGAGTCATCCACAGGTCCCGTTTCTTTGATCGCTTTGACTAATTCGACCTGCGGCCCTTTGATCGTCTCATACATCTTGCGCCAGTCGGCAGCCGTCGCGCCTTCTTCGTACTGATCCGTCAAGGCATCATAGATGTGATCCGTATAGCCCAGGCATTCGGCCTCTTCTTTGGCGATGTCGAACATCTGCTCAAGTGTTGAGGCAAAGCCGGGAAAATCATTCTTGCTGCGCGCAGCGACCCACTCCTCGTGCGCGATTGCGGCCAACTTGGTCTTTCGCGCCACCAATTCAGACGGCAGTTTCGTCGCCAAATCAAGGTCTCGCTTGATGACACGAACCAAAGCCGCATCATCGCCGGAAGCTTCTTTGCCAGCTTCTTCGACCGCCTTTTGGACCTCGTCAGAGGTAAATGCCTCGTGACGCATTCTCGAAAGAGCTTCCAGGTGGCTTGCTCGGGCCTCTGCGCCCCCTCGCGGCATATAGGTCTGTTGGTCCCAATCCATAATGCTGATCGCCGCGCCGAGGGCGTTTACGTCCGCCATGCGTTCCTTCAATTTGTCTAATGCAGATGACATAAGACCTAGTCTACCGCCCAGGCGAATCTTGTCCCAAAATTAAACTTTTCTAACGACCAGCCTAGAAATTTGACTAATATTGGACAAACTAGACAAAAAATTAAAGGACAGGCTATGTTGGAGATGCAACCAATCCGCCAACATTAGAGTAAGAAGGCACATATGGACCGGAACAGACTGCACAGAATTCCTCACAAGGACCCGGTGAGCGGAGGCGAGCTATTTATTAGCGAATTGACCAGCGAAGAAACTGGCATTACCATCCGCGGCAATTTCGAGATACCTCGATATGCGAGGCTGGATCCTGAGCAGGTGGAGTTCCTTGAAATCTTTCTGAAGAGTCGAGGCATGTTGAATGGGGTCGAGCGTGAGCTTGGCATCAGCTATCCAACGGCCAAGGCACGCCTCGATACGCTACTGAACGCTCTCGGCCTCACTCCTTATGAGACAAAGGACCGAACGGACAAAGCTTCGGGCAAACGGAAACAGATTCTTGAGCAGTTGGAGAAGGGAGAGATCACCGCAGAAGAAGCAAAGCGGAAATTGGGAGTGCTAAATTGAAAGAGGAAATCGCGCGTATAAACAAGCTGGTTGCCGAAGGAAAGCTGTCACCGGAAGATGCAGCCGACCTCATCGACGCCTTTTATAATTCTGAGCAAGACGAACCGGCTTACTCGGGAGCCACGAGTTCAGGCAGCAACGGACAAGCTAAGGCAGAAGAATCCGAAGCGACTGAGCAAACGGCCTATTCGGGCGAAAGTCGTCCTCGAGATCCATTTCGAGCGATCATCGACACCGTGGAGCGACTCGGAAAAGAAGTCACCGAGAACGTCGATTGGAAGGAAGTCACCGACTCGGCTCGCACCAATGCAAAGAAGGGCCTTGATGCACTGAAATCGGGCCTCGAAGAAGTAAGTAAGGGTCGATTTAACATCAATTGGCTCTTTAGCACCACGACTCGCGAAGTGCGCCTTCCCCTCTCGATCAAAGCTGGCCAAACGCTGAAAATCGAAAACGGCAGCGGTCACGTTACCGTTTTGCCTGATTCGGTTGAATCCTATGTCGTGGCTCGGGCTAAGTTCCGAGGAGCCACTCAGGACGACGCCAAAGCCAAGGCTGACGCCTACACGTTGGTCGTCGAAAGCAGCGATCATGCCATAGAGGTAAAACAGCCCCACGTGACAGGTCTAGAAGTCGATCTCGACATCTATGTGGCTGCCACCCCAGCCATCGAAGTGAAATCTGAAGCCGGTCATGTGACGGTGAAGGATACGAAGAATTCTTGTCGTATCACGAGTACTGATGGTCGCATTGATCTTTCTGGCCTAGAAGGTCCCATAGAAGTTCAGGCTTATTCGGGAGATGTCTACGTCGAGAATTCTCACGCGAGCAACGTTCTTATCGAAAACAAGGCCGGTAACATCTCGGTTGACAAGGTTACGGGCAACATGAATCTTCGCTCTGCGAGCGGAAACGTCTCGATTCGCAATTCGAGCGGTAAGACGATCGCGGTGGAAGCAGTTTCGGGTGATATTTCGATCGATGTCATCGAACCCGTCAATGGCTCGATGAGCGTTCGAACGGTCAACGGCAATGCCTGGATTTCTGTGCCAGATGGCTCAGACGCACGGGTCGCGGTAACCACGCTGCGTGGCCTCGCCGAGACCTCGATCGAGCTTCAAGAAAGGGCTCAAAACGACCAACGCATCACGGGGCGACTTGGTGACGGCAATGGAACCATTGACATCAGCGCCGTGACGGGCAATGTTTCACTAAATCTGCGAAACTCGGGCTAATCCAGGTTTAGCCAACTTCAAAGCCCTCACTTGTTTGAAAAGGTGAGGGCTATTTCGTTTTGGGCAAGGGCCGTCAACGCATAGACCGACAAGGGCCGGTTCCCCTTAGGTTTTGCGTAGCTCTGGAGCAATCCTAATTGACTTTCGATGACGGAGAGGATTTTCGGTGCGACTTCAACGTGAGTCGCCTCATCGCGAGAGGTCGTCAACGTGTGCTTAATTTCCCAGTCTGCGTCTTGGAGGTCAGGCGACTCCACAGAATGTTCAGTCTCGATCTTCCAACCAACTTGATGCAGTATCGCTAGCAATTGGTCGCGCGACAGCGGGGTTCGAATATTCGCTTCACTCTCAAGTTTCGAAGCCTCGACCAGCGCTTGGATCTGTACGGCGAGGTAATGACCTAATTGCTCGAGACGTTTCGGTTGGAGATCCCACTCGGCAAACGCCAACTGGGAGGCGTAGGGGAGAATCGCGGCGAACGATTCTGAGAGCGTCGTCGCATTTTCGAAATACCAAGAACAATGGGCCATTACCGCCACATCGAATTCATTATGTTGAAACCCACCGTCGCGAATGTCACGCTCGAAATGAAATTTGACCCTTGCGCCAATTTCGGAGTCGAGAATCTTCTGCGTAGCCTCCGCAAGCGTTTCGGGAGCGCCATAATCGGGTTTCGCAAGGTCAATCGCCACCACAGATCCGGTTGGCCCAACATGCTCGACCAGAACTGCCGTCATGTCCCCTTGTCCACACCCGATTTCAAGTATCCGCGCTCCGACTGGGATATCCCATGCCTCGATCAAACGCCAGCGATGTGCCGACTGAGCCTTCTGAATTTCGACGGGAATGCTCATCGGACGACCGCGAAATACTCCTCAAAAAAGCGCTTCACATCAACCTTCGCCGCAACAAAATCCTCGCCATCACCCGCGACAAACTTGGTTTGCCCTTTTTCAGGATTGACGGTTACTTTGCCCTGGTCGAAGGTAAGCAACCCCGGGTTAAAGATCGAGGCTGCCGCTAATGGATCGTGGAAAGTAATCTTCCCTTCCCTGTCGAACCACTTCGTTGCCATTTTTAAGACGAGTTCCAACAGCGGACCCTTGAAGTGCCGTTCACACTCCGCCTTATCCATTTGACACTGAAGCGTCACGTCAAGCCCAACCCAATAGTGGCGACGACGTTTTGAGTGCGCAACCATTGCGGTGGCAACAGGATCACAAACACAATTCCACTCGGTGTCAAAATCCTGATGGAACACTCCGGCCATTGAGACGAATTCTTTGACGAGAAATGGAATCTCGGGATCAATGGCAAACAGCAGGGCGATGTTTGGAAACGGGCCAATGCTAAGGAGCGTGATTTCGTGAGGATGCTTTCGGATGGTTTGGCGAAGGAAATCGACCGCTTCATCCTGCTTGCGGTTCAGTTTGTGAGGCGAGTCCTGGATCGGTTCATATTGAGCGCACCATGGCTGCCCTTGACCGTGGGCTAACACGTCGGATCGACCGCAATGAATCGGGACATCCTTTCTACCCGCTGCATGACACAGAACTTCGGCAATCGCGGCCCGTTGATCGACAGGACCGGTTACCGTCGTGATCCCTTTGAAATCACATTTTGGGTGCGACAACAAGTAACTGATTGCCAACGCGTCGTCAATGTCGTTTCCCGGGTCGGTGTCGAGCAAAACCGAAATCTTGTCCACTTGGCTATGTTACATGGGTCCAAACACAAAAGTCCCCTTCCGATCAGAACGGAAGGGGAAATAGACGAGTCTTGCCGCTTACTGGTTTCGCTTACGAATCACCAAGAAAGCGATGAGGAAGGGGAGCCAAACTGGAGTAAAGACACCGGCATAGATCAGTATCACGCCAAGAACCTGACCGATGCTGCCGAGCCCGCTCTTGGCATCCTTGAACGCCGTTCCCGACCAATTTCCCGGTCCCGTAGAGACCTTGTCGGCTTTGTCGCCTCGCAAGAAGGTGACATTGATCGTGCTGTATTCGGATCGTTTTTTCAGGCTCTTGACGACGGCTCGGTAGGATTCGAGGTTGGCGCGAACGTTGGCGAGTTGCTGGCGAATTCGCCACTTTTCGTTTTCGTTCTTGGCTTTCGCAAGTGCATCTACCAGTCGTTTTTCTTCATCGGCCCATGAGATCATGCGTGCGCCGTTATCGACCGTTTCGGTGGTGATGTCCTGGCTCGAACTATTGACCGAAATGACTTCGCCCATCTCTTGCAGTTTGTTCATCGCGGCATTGAAGTTCTTGGTGGGCACTCTCAGCATCATCGTCGCGGCGCCGCCATCGGCTTCATTTTGCAGTTCATGGTTGACCACAAATCCATCCAGGCTTTGCACCATTCCTGTCGCCTCGTCTACCGAGCGCATAAGGTCTTCGACTTTGACTTGTACCTGTCCGCTGCGCTCCAAATAGATTCCGTGCGGGGTGTCATTGAGGGTCGAAGGATTGCGCTCGCGCTGGTCTCGAATCGAGCGCATGTTCGACTTGAAATCGCTTTCCGGTTCTGACTTGCGATCCTCGGGGAGTGATGACTTCGCGCTAGATGTCGGCGGCATACTTTCGGAAAAAGCCTTAGAGGATGGTGCCCCGTCACCAAAACCTCCACCGGTGACCTTATCAGTCACGATTGGCGCACCGGACATTGGGACTTTCACGTTCAACCGAGACTGGTTCATCTCGTCGCCATCGGCTCGGCCTTCCATTTGCGGTTGCCCATCTTGAGACCCGGTTGAATCCTGCATTTTAAGTTTGGCTTCTTCTTTCGGCTCATCGAGTGGTCCGGCCAATGATGGCGGAGTTGCAGCGACTGACGAAGCGGTGGCGTCGCCCGAACCTTGCCATCTCTTTGCGGATACTTTTGATTGGGCAAAAATGGGAAAGCACATCAAAGCGAGCAGAACCGCGCACGCCGTTCCAACGCTCCACCACGTCGCGAGCCGCCAGATCTTCTTGTCTGCGACTTTTCGCTCATCGGGAGCCTTTGCGAGCCGTTTTTCCAGCTTTTCGAGCCCGTACGGTTCGCCCACATTCGCCGTCTTCAGCGTGTCAGAGATGGATCGGAATTCGTCCGCCATCCGCTGCAGGTCAGCATCGTTTCGCAAGTGAGTTTCAACTTCGGTCTGCTGAGCAAGATCGAGTTCGCCGTCGAGATAACTTTTAATATTTTCCATTAGTGCACCTCCTCGGGCGAATAGATTGCCTTGCGGAGATTGGTAAAGGCGTGGAAGAGGCGGCTCTTGACAGTTCCAACCGGAACGTTGGTAATTTGGGCGATCTCTTCGTACGTAAAACCGTCGATTTCGTGAAGCGTCACCACCTCTCGATGCTCTTCTGAGAGCTTGCCAAGAGCGATTCGCAGGACTTCGCGATTGATCAATTGCGATTCGTTTGAGGTTTCATCCTTAAACTCGGGAAGCGATTCGGCTCGCTGCAAGTTTCGATTGACTCTTCGACATTCATTGAGGGCAATGCCGATCAGCCACGTGAGAGGCTGGCTCTCGCCTCGGAACTTCGATAGGTTTCGCTGTGCGGTGATGAAGGTTTCTTGCGCGGCATCGCCAGCGTGGTGATATCCCACCCTTGTCGAGCAGAACCGAAAAACTCGGTCATAGTGCTGCTTCGCAAGTTGGGCAATATCGAGCTTTTCCACTTTCGGCACCGCTTGTTGCTGGACAACTAGCATCATACAAAACGTGGGTGATGCGTCGCCTACAAATTGTTCAATGAAAATGGCGGAACGATTAAGATTCGTTCCGCCAAGTCGATGAGAGGCCCCCGCTTAGGAAATGGGTGGCGGCTCAAGGCGAGCTTTTTTAGAATCCTTCGCAGGAGCGCTTGCTGCTGGCATAGGCGCGTTTGAGACCTCAGCAGCGGTCACGAATGAATTAAAGAGCTGATCGCTGATGTCTCGATAAGCTCCCGGGCCCGACGGAACGAAGATTACTTTCGCCTTCTCGCCTTGCGAGATGTCGCGCATCGCATCGAAGTACTGGTTGATAAGGACCAGATTCATCAGCGTTTGGGGATCGGCAGTCGGCATGGCTGTCTTGAGACTCTCAACCGAAATCGACAGGCCTCGAACGATCGCTTCGCGCTGGGCGGCAATACCTTCACCTTGCAGGCGTTTTGCTTCCGCTTCCGCTTCTGCGTGAAGCACGGTTCGGAACTTCTGGGCTTCGCCTTGGTTCTTCGCCGCGACTTTTTCGTTCTCCGATGCCTGAACCGCGTTCATCGCTCTTACGACTTCTTCGGCCGGGCGTACCTCGTTGACCAGTGCGTTGCGGATCAAGAATCCGAACTCGCCCATCGAGATAGAAAGCTGCTCATTGACGGCGTTGCCAATCGAATCTTGATGCTCGAACACGTCTCGCAACTGCATCTTGGCGACCTCGCCACGGACGACGTTGAGCACGAATGCCGTGATCTGCTGTTCGGGGCTTTGCAGTTTGTAATGCGCGTCGGCGGCCCGCTCAGGGATGACGGAGTACTGCACCCGCAGGATCATGTTCACGAAGACGTTGTCACTCGTCTTGAACTGTCCCGGAATGTCGAGCTCGCGAATTCGAAGCGACAATCTGCCAGCGGCGGTTTCGAGAACGGGCACTTTAAAATTCAGACCCGCTCTGGCGACCCGATTAAAGCGTCCGAGCCTCTGGATGATGACGGCGTCTTGTTGACCGACAACGAAGACCCCGCTAAAGAAGAGAATGATTCCGATGAGGAAGAGGAATATCATACCGACGGATATGACACCTCCACGTGATCCATCCTCGGAAACCTGAGCCAAAAGGTTAATCACTGAAAGGAGATACGTGTGAGACGAATGGAAGGATTCGGAAATGAAAAAGCCTCCCTTGCTATGCAAGGAAGGCTTCTCGTTCTAATCTCGAATTTACTTCTGCTTGGCGGCTTTGAGTCGTGCCGTTGCGCGCTCGATTTCAAGGATCGCTTCGCCCTGGGTCAAGGTCGAATTTTCGTCGCCTCGCAATTCCATACGCGCTTGTTCAAGCGCCTTTTCTGCTTCGCTGACATCAAGATCTGCGGCGTATCGAGCTTCATCAGCCAAAACCGTGACCGACTTGCCATCCACCTGAACGAAGCCACCGCCCACATAAACGTGGTGGCGATTATTCGTCGCGTCGAGGTACTCAAGAATGCCAGGTCGGAGCGCAGAAACGACCGGAATGTGACCGGCTTGGACACCGAAATAGCCATCGACGCCAGGAGCAATCACGCTAATCGTCGTCGTGCTCACGACCTCACGATCGGGAGCAACGACAGAAAGTGCAAACTCGGTCGCCATGGTTTAGCCAGCCGCCATGAGCTTCTTAGCCTTTTCGTGGACGTCGTCAAGACCTCCACAGTACAGGAATGCCTGCTCTGGATAGTGATCGAGGTTGCCGTCAACGATTTCCTTGAACGATGCGACCGTTTCGTCGATCGAAACGTATCGGCCCGAGTTACCGGTGAACTGCTCAGCAACGAAGAACGGCTGCGAAAGGAATCGCTCCAGCTTTCGTGCTCGGCCAACGAGCTGCTTGTCGTCGTCCGAAAGTTCGTCGATACCGAGGATCGCGATGATGTCCTGAAGTTCCTTATATCGCTGCAACGTCTGCTGAACTTGTCGAGCGACTTGGTAGTGCTCGGTTCCAACCACGTGCGGGTCAAGGTTCTTCGAAGTCGAAGCGAGCGGGTCAACCGCCGGGAAGAGCCCCTTCGAAGCAATGGATCGCTCGAGGTAGACGTAAGCGTCAAGGTGCGAGAACGTCGTAGCCGGTGCCGGGTCAGAGGGGTCGTCAGCCGGAACGTAAACCGCTTGAACCGAGGTAACCGAACCCTTGGTCGTCGAGGTGATTCGCTCTTGGAGAAGTCCCATTTCGGTAGCCAGCGTCGGCTGGTAACCAACAGCGGAGGGCATTCGTCCGAGAAGCGCCGATACCTCGGAACCTGCCTGAACGAATCGGAAGATGTTGTCGACGAAGATCAGAACGTCGCTACCGACTTCGTCGCGGAAGTACTCAGCCATCGTAAGTGCGGTAAGAGCAACTCGAAGACGGGCTCCGGGTGGTTCGTTCATCTGACCGAAGACCATGGCGGTCTTGTCGAGAACCGACTTTTCGGAACCGTCTTTATCCTTAAACTTGGCTTCCTTCATTTCGAGCCAAAGGTCGTTTCCTTCACGAGTTCGCTCGCCAACGCCAGCAAACATCGAAACGCCCGAAGCTTCAACTGCGATGTTTCGGATGAGTTCTTGGATCGTAACCGTCTTACCCAGACCGGCACCACCAAAGAGACCAATCTTTCCACCCTTGTTAAATGGAATGAGGAGGTCGACAACCTTCAGACCGGTTGGAAGCAGTTCAACCTTGGTCGATTGCTCTTCGAAGGACGGTGGCTGTCGGTGGATCGGAAGACGAGGAGCTTCGTTGGTGATGGCCGCACCGTTGTCGATGGGCTTGCCAAGAAGGTTAAAAACTCGGCCAAGAGTCTCGTTTCCAACAGGAACCGAGATCGGTGCACCGGTATCGACGGCGTCCATTCCTCGGATCAGACCGTCGGTGGAAGCGAGTGCGACGGCGCGGACGATTCCATCGCCAAGGTGCTGCGCAACTTCGCAGGTCACGTCGATGTTGCGAGCGGCGTCTTTGATCTCAATTGCGTTATAAATCGCAGGGAGAGCGTCGGACGAAAAACGGCAGTCCACAACAGGACCCAAAATCTGAATAATTTTTCCGGTGCCAGGCATTCGGTTTATGCTTCCTTGTCGGATGTGACAAATTGACGCAATCGCGCCAGGGCAAATTATACCCTTATGGGAACGGTCAAACGTCTTGCGTTCATCAAGATACGAACAAAATCGAATTGAGGCACGCAAATGCTCTCCATGTTCAAACGCATCTTCGCTTCTGCTTGATCCGTACCATCTGACGTGCCTCAATATAAAGTCGTTCAGGTTGTGATGAACACCTCTGGTTTTAAGCAAGATCGTTCGGTGCCGGAGCGCGCTCAGCAAGCTATTAACGAGCATGTTGCTCAAGGTTGGGAATTGGAGCAGTTTCGGCCCCATCTGGCCGGAACGCTGACCATGCAAGTGTTGCTGCTCTTTAAGAAACCTTAATTTACTGAGCGAACCCCATCGACACCCCTCCGATTCGTTTCACTCATCGACTCCCCATGAGGGGAGTAGCTTGGGCGTACCAATCAAGCCGAAATGTCACTCGATTCGATAGTTCTTCCCGATCTCATTTTCATGCCACCGATGATCATGCTCCGGCCGCCTAAAAGCTCCTCACCTCATGGGGAGGTGGCTCCGAGAATCGGAGACGGAGGGGTAAAAAGCTATTTGTGGATGACGAGATTCCATCACCGCCGCGTCAGTTCGAGCGACAATCGCCCGAGATTATCGCCAGGGCGAGACAGCTACGCAAAGAACTCAGTCTGCCTGAAAAGCTTCTTTGGCGACGACTTCAATCCAGAAATAACCATCTATTCAAGATAAGACGCCAAGTTCCAGTCCTCAATCGATACGTCATTGACTTCGTCTATATCGACCAAATGATCGCGTTTGAAATTGATGGAAAACATGTCCACGAAATTACGGCTGAAGAGGACTCCGTTCGACAAAGAGCTATCGAATCATTAGGTTTTGCTTTCGTACGCATTCCCGCTCGCTGGGTATTAAAGAGTCCCGACGAAGTCGCGGACTTCATAATTCAAATCTGTGCGGGCGAAATATCTCTCGATGACCTTGACACAAGCCTGCGGTAAGTTCGACACCCCTCCGATTCGTTTCACTCATCGACTCCCCATGAGGGGAGTAGCTTGGGCATACCAATCAATACGATCTTTCACGCGATTTGATAGTTCTTCCAGATCTCATTTTCATGCCACCGGTGATCATGCTCCGGCAGCCTAAGCTCCTCACCTCATGGGGAGGTGTCTCCGAGAATCGGAGACGGAGGGGTAACGTGGGCCCGAGAATTTGAAACCCAATCTCTCCCAAAGATCGTTCCTATTAGAAGGATGTACACGTACAAGATCCAGTTGATTCAAAGACCTATGCTTGGTTCCAACGAGGCCGTTATCGCTCAGGTCGAATATGACCTCAACCAAGCCGCACGGGATGGGTGGGAACTCGATAAGCTCATGCCTATCGAGCAACACAGCACGACCATGGGCGCGATCCTGGTCCTACGAAAATCAGTTGCAAACTAGCGAACGCGGTAACCTTTCCAGCAACGTTGCTACCCGAAAATTTTTCGTCGAAACTCGGCGCGTGGGATCCCGAACGCGGATGGATTCCTGTCGCGTACACCAACTGCTACCAAAAGCAGTCGATTTCGGGCGTCAACCGAATCCTCATTGCGACGTCAGGCAGCACGACCCAGTTGCTCACCGAATTACTTCCCTTCTATCCCGGGCCATATCGACTCGTTTATCTCTTGGTGACCCCACCCGAGGGATTTGATCCTATGAAATATGAAGCGATCGGCGTGGAAAAGGCTCAAATGGTCGATCTGTTCGAGAAGTTTCGGGCCTTTCTCGAGAGTGATGCCCGTCATCATCTCTGGCTCCATTCTGAAGGTGGTGGCACTCTCATCTGCGACGAGCACGACTGGATTTACGTCTACGGCAATCTCGATTCCATCGAACAATTTCTGGTCGAAAGAAATTTCAAAAAGGAAATGCCTACGATTCCCTTTCCTCATTTGCATAACGAATCGAACGCCAACGACTCTTATATGGAAGCGCTACTGAAGCATTTCGATTGGAAAGCTCAGCCAGTCTCAAATTTAGGCTAACCCCCCTCCCGTGGTGCCCAAACGGGGGCCAGAGACTAAAGTCCCAATCTCTCCTAAACCCAGAATAATTACCAGGTGGTTTTCGTCGCTAAGACTAGGAGGGTGTAGGGAAAATCGTGAATAGGCATCAGATTTCGTTTCGAGACAAGTTAGAAACGATGTGGTATTTCCACAAGGGGTTGGTCTTGAGATGCTCGTTCATTGATGCCATTCTAACCATGGCCGCATATTATCTAGTCGGGCATTCGACCCTCTTTCTGCCGGCTTTTGCATTCCCGCTCTTTGGAATCGCCAACTATTGTCTTTCCACACGGCAAGTAAAGAAACTACATGTCGAGCTACCGATCTCATTCCTCGTCGCATCGACTTGGGCGACATTCATCGCGTTCACCAACCTCAGCCTGAGTCATCCCGTTCCTCGCATGGCGGCCAGTCAAGCAGCCTTTCAGGAAACGATGACGAATATCTTCTTTTATGGAATGGTCGGCGTTACCTTGAGTTTGGCATTCGCGATCTACACGCTGTGGTCCGGCGCTGAGATGGAAACCCATGTTCAACGGTTTCAAATCAACGGGGACCAGTAGTTGCCCAATTGAATAGAATTTTAATTCATTGCATCAAGCATATTGGCTTTCTTAAGTGCCATCAATATTGAGAATGAGACTAGGCTTGAGACGAGGAAATACCAGCCCATCGGCATGAAACAAAAGAATGGTAAAAGTGTAGTCGATGCCAGGTAGAGGAACATCGGCAAGAGTGTCCGGCGGAAAGCAAGAGCAAAAAAGCAAGCAAAACAAACATGGACAACCGCCATGTTAATTTGCGAACAAATTACGCTGATCACGGGACCGTTGAAATGCCAGGCGACCGATAGTCGGAAACCAAGCAACAAAACAATGGTAGGCACTCCAAGGTTCGCCGTAATCATCACCGCTCCCTGAATTCGACGGGCCTGACTTGCGAGAAGTAAACATCCGAACACCGTGAACCAGGCGATTGGCATCTCAAACCATTCTTTGAAAGGACTTCGTGGTATCTCAAATTCACGAATCATCTCGTCAGAGATCGAACCAAATTGAAGTTTCGAAGCAAAGAAGTAGGCCAAAGCTGGCAAGAAGCCAACTGCAAAAGATTGCCAAGAAATTCGGGTCCTTAATCTTTCGGAAAAATGCGCCCAAGTCAGCCCGTCTCTCCAAAAGAAAGGCAAAATCATGGCAATGCTCAAAGGCAGAAGTTGAAGATAGCGCAGGTCAAGTCGGTAAAAACGTGATAAGAAACCAGGTAGGATTTCGCCCAATATCAGCAGAGAAAAGATCACCCAGGTCTGCCGTTTCTCCCGGTTATCCGAGCTTCCCACGGCCTCATTCTAGCATGGAGAATTGCAATCTACGGATCTGGTGGGATCGAAGCTTTGATTTCAGCGATTTTCAGCCATCCGTTTTCACAGATGAACCGATATCGCCCCTCGCTGCCGTCGTTGTGCGAATACCATACGTCCGAACGCTTGTGAGTCGAAACCGCCGGGCGCCCCTCGACTCCCTCTTGACCATAAGACGCTAGCCCAAACCAGGCGTAGATGAAGACCATGTCTTCGTCGTTCCCCGTGTTTGCCGTCTTCTCGTGAAAGGTGATCTTGGTGAGTCCGTCGAGGAACTGCTTCTTGCTCACCCACTTGGAGTACGCTCGGAACTTGGGTTTGCGCGTCAGGCTCTCGTTGTGGAAGGACGTCTCTATCAGTCCGTTTTCACTGATAAACGGTGCAAGTCGCTCCGGATCATGACTGCGAATGACTTCTCTGATCGTCAGCCATTGCTCGCGGGTTACGTTGACACGGCTGCCTCGATGCTGTGTGCACTTAAGACCCTCGGCGGCTTGGGTCAGGAGAGAGATCGCGACAAACGTGAGCATGTGCTTCTATCTTAATAGAAGATGCGAGAAATGTGACCGGTCTCATCTCCCTCTCTGGTCGTGGGAGCGGTCAATACTTCCAAGCCCAAAACCTAGCTCCAAACGAGCGGACCAAGTTAGCCTGGGCCGGTGGCGGGTCGAAAAACCAAAGGTCTGAAGGAACGCTTCAATTCCAATGGCTATACGCCATCCTAGACTCCAGCACAAAGACCAGACTAATGAACAGGCTCTTTTATGAGAGTCTCCAAGGTCCCCGGTCCTCGATTTGCTCGACCGTTCCTTCGATCTCCATCATTTTGAGAACTGTCCATTGCAGCCACCCGTTTTGTTTACCGTTGTCGATATGATCTCCATTGATTCCAAGTGCCCTGCCTATGTCCGTAGCCTTTAAACCGTTAGGATGATCTACCAGTAAGAGGGCGATAGAGGCTTTAAGTTGATGAACTCCTCCTTGTGCTAAACGATAGGCCTCAGCGTTGAATATCTCACTTTTCATGGCCACATTTTATCACCTAAGCCGCCTACCCTTGGGGCAGGTCAGTGGTGATGCGTTAGGAGTTCCACATTTCCAACTCCTTCCTCTTCTTCCGCTTCTTTCGCTTCTTGCGCTTGCTTCGCCTCCTCCGCAAACCCTAGCTCCAAAGAAGCGGACTTAGTTAGCCCGGTCCCCTGAGAATACAGCTTTGAATAAACGAACCGTCTGAGGACCGTTGCAATCCACTTTCGAAAACACTCCCCCGGTTCGCTCCGATTCACTTCGTTCATTTTCCCGCAAGCTCACCGGCCTTTCTCCTGGTTGAGGGCGGACAAGCTGGGCTTTCTCTTGAACTCGTGTATGCCGGGGCAAAGACGTAGGGCGTCAGGCCCCTGCCTTGGTCAGATTCTGAAAACACCCCGAACGAGCGACGTAGGAACAAGCATGATCGAGCAACTAAGAACATTCCCTGACAATGTCGTCGCGTTTGTTTGCGACGGGCGCGTGACCAAAGCCGACTACGACGCGGTTGTGATTCCGGCGGTTAAAGATGTGCTGAAGAACCAGGAGAAAGTGAGGCTGTACTACGAAACTGCGGCCAGTTTCGTGGGGTTTGAACCCGGTGCAATCATGGAAGACTTCTTGGTCGGAGTGGAGCATCTGACGCGGTGGGAACGAGTCGCGCTCGTCACCGACGTTGAATGGATCGAACGTACGATGCACTTTTTTGGCTTCTTGATGCCAGGGACGACCAAGGTTTTTCCAACATCGGAGGCGGCACAAGCACGATCCTGGATCGTTGAGGGTACCTAGCCCTCTCCCCTTCTCCTCGGGGAGAAGGGGCAGGGGTAGAGGGGATCCAGTTGGCGCAATGCCAACACATTCAACTCGGATCCAAATGGTTATATTCCCCCTCCATCCCCGGCCCTTCCTCCCAAAAGGAGGAAGGGAGTAGTTGAAGCGAACCTTTTCGCCCCTTCCAGCGTCTACATATCCTTGCCAATGAAGCTCATTGAGAACATTCCGTGCTGGGGTGATCCGGTTTTTCCGGAGGCCCTGAAGCAACTCGACAACGCTCGAGCCACGGGTGCAGAGCGGTTGGCGCTGATGGCAGACCATCACGTCGGCTATGGCGTCCCTATTGGGGGCGTGGTTGCCTATAGACATCGAATCTCACCCAGTGGCGTCGGCTATGACATTGCCTGTGGCAATAAGGCCGTCCGGCTGGATGTAGACGCGAATAAGGTCAAAGCCAAGATCAATCCGATCATGGACGAGGTCTTTAAGAAGATCTCATTTGGCGTAGGACGCGCAAATAACGAAGACGTGGACCATCCACTTTTCGACGACGAAGCTTGGAAAATAAACCCGCTGAAAACCCTCAAGGATAAAGCGAGGAACCAGCTTGGTACCGTCGGAAGCGGAAACCACTACGTCGATATCTTTGAAGACGAGCAGAACCGAATCTGGGTTGGCGTGCACTTTGGTTCACGCGGACTTGGACACGGAATTGCTCAACACTTTATGGATATCGCGAAAGCAAACGGCCAGACGGAGCACTTCATCTCTTGGCTGTCGACTGAGAAGTACGAAGGACAGGACTACCTGGAAGCGATGCGTGTGGCGGGAGAGTACGCCTACGCCGGTCGCGATTGGGTGTGCGCCAAGGTCGCCAAGATCCTGGGCGGGAAGATTGTGGAGGAGGTGCATAACCACCACAACTTCGCTTGGAAGGAGACTCACAGTGGTCAGGAGTTCTGGGTGGTGCGAAAAGGGGCGACTCCGGCATTCCCAGGCCAACGGGGATTCGTGGGCGGATCGATGGGTGACAACAGCGTGATCCTCGAAGGTGTGGATTCACCCGAAAGCCGCGAGGCTTTGTACTCGACCGTACACGGTGCGGGGCGAGTCATGTCGCGAACGGCGGCGAAGGGTAAGGGCAGCGTCAAAGGCGCAGTCTCGAAGGAAGACATGCATAAGTGGATCAAGCGCGAGCAGGTCGTGCTACGCGGTGCCGGAGTAGACGAAGCTCCGCACGTGTACAAGCGACTGCATCGTGTGTTGGAGCACCACTCGGCGTCCGTCAAGGTCATCCATACGCTCAAGCCTCTGGGCGTAGCGATGGCCGGTGGCGACACCTTCGATCCGTATAAAGACTAATCGAGCGATTAGCGATTAGCGGGGGAAGCTCTTATGGTTCTGCCTCCGCTTTTTCGTAGATTTGGTCAACTGATGGGGATCGGAGTGCTCACTTTACGGGGGCAAGATGCCTTCGCTTCATGCTCAAGGTGGACTTCTGGACTATCTGCGTCACACGCCTTCAAAAGTGGGCGTCAATAAAAGTGTCTCTCGTAGAGAACTTCTGTTAGAAGTAAGAACAGAGACAACGCTTGATCCTTTTGGAGCTCAAGCAACGCTCCTGGTGTAACGGTCGGTCCGATACACGTTCAGGGGTCGATAAGAGGGATTTCGCAGCGTCGCTTACGAGCAACTGGTGGAATCCCTCGCTTATTTTGACGGGAAGCGCCTAGACGTCCGAAGTTCTTAGCAGACTCTGTTTGGCTTCTTCAAGTTTCTGTTGCGCCACTTTCAGCGATTGAGCGATCAGTTCTTGATACTTGGCTTCGGCTTCCTTTTGTTCGTTTTCCATTCCTTGCGCTTCGTAATAACGAATCAAGACAATGTAAACGCCATCCTCCATCGGATAGCGAGCCTTAAATTCCTCAGCAAGAAGAAGCATTTCCTCAAATCGTTTGGCCTCGAAAAGCACGTGCATAAGGCTCTCGGTGTGCGAAATCACGTTTTCGTCTTGGGTGATAAGCCTTTGATAGCCTTCAATGGCCTGATCGTATAAGCCCTGGCTTCGATACATCTGGGTGCGCAAGAAAAGCAAAAGTAGATCATCTTCTGTAGAACATTTTTCGAGGCGGTCGGCATACAGAACAAATTCGGCCCAATCCTTTATCTGATGATAGTGCGAAGCCATTTGCCTAAGAGCCGGCACATGATCAGGATCGATCGAAAGGGCTTTCTTGCATAAGTCGAGAACGCTTTCGGGCACAAAAGGAATGGCTTCCTGAGGTCCCTTCCGAAGAAATGTCCATCGACTTTCTTGTTCAAGTAGCATCCCCATTCTTGAATAGGACCAAGCTTCATCGGGGCGCAATTCGATGACCCTTTGACATGCTTTTTCGGCAAGCGCAAAGAGATCGTCTGAAGAAACCTCCCCCATCTCGCCCACGCATTCCAGGAGAGCCACCCTTCCATACTCAGAAGATCGAAGCGTGGCAAGAGCGCCCCACAAAGCCGCGCTGTCAGGTTGTTTCTGCAACTCCTGTTCGATATTAGAGATCATTGACGAAGTGCTCAAAGTGAGGTTCCTTATCCAGAGATCATACATCTAAAAAATGTAAGGTCGTAAATATCAATCATTTCAAACATTTCTGAAAGTATAATGCAGTCAAATGGAATCGAGGCCCGTCGCCGCCAAGTTCCTCGAACGAGCGATCCTTTTCACGATTGTCTGTCATGGCGTCGCGATGATTGCGATGATCCTTCTTCTGATGCCGGGAATGCCGAATTCGGGCAGCATCGAGCAGCAGATGTCCTATATCGCAACGCATCCTTGGCAATGGCGACTCGGATGGCTACCGTGGCAGCTCACCGCGCTTTCCGATCTTCTTTTGGGGATCGCTCTAGTGCGAACCGACTGGATTCCGAAACGAGCCGCATGGGTCGCTTTGATCTTAACGTTGATCGCGATCGGCTTTGAGCAACCACAGGAGTTCGTCTGGAGTGTCCAAGGCGTTCACGTTGCCGAGGGCGGGAACATCAGCGCCTATCAAGCGCTTCGAGACCACGCGTTCGCCCTCACCAGCTATTGGGCCGCTACATTCTATGGATTTGCCGCGATTGGCTGGTCGTTTGCCTTCGCCGGAGCCAAGACCTGGAATCGTTTTCTCACGGGATGGTCTATTCTGACATGGGGGATCTTGCTGATTGTATCGGTGCTGCCCCTGATCATTCCCCAATTCCCGCCCAGCATCGTCGCCGCCGGAGACGCGATTGGATTCACCTTCATGATGATTTGGTTCGTGGTCGTCGGCGAACTCGTTTTTCGTCGGGCTCGCCCCGTCGAGCAAGATTGGCGACTTCCCTATTCGCGTTGGATCGCGATTCCCATTGAGCTTCTCGGCAATAGTCAACTCGCCCGAGGCTTTGGTGAGCTTTTCCCATGCCCCCGCCTGCAAAGCGACATCACCGACGTCGTCTATCTCAACTACTTGGTGCCCGCCGAACGATTGGCCCGCTTTGTTCAAGCGGGTCTCGATCTCCAGCGGCTTGGCCCCGATCACGCCGTCTTTACGGTTTTGGTGTATCGGCATGGTCACTTCGGACCTTCCTTCTTTGGCCCTTTTCGCCGGCTTCTCCCGTCGCCAATGCAGAGCAATTGGCGGATTTATGTTTCACAACCTGGAACCGAAACCCAAGGTGTGTCCTTTGTTACCACCACGATTTCGAATCCCTTTTCTGCCCTTATCGGTCGCATTTTTGCAGCAAACCTTCCGATGCATGTGCCCGCTGTATCTCGATTTGGGGATCGCATCGAACTTGATTCCGGGTGCGGCTCGAGCCCAGACCTGAGGATTGATCACTTGCGAGAGGCTGAACGTGAATTGCCACCAGACTGGCAAGGCGTCTTTGGGAATTACGAATCAGCCCTTGAATATTTGGTTCCCCAAGACCGCGCCCTCTCGTCACAGCCCTGGCTCCAGCAGATCACCCAACAAGAAATTCAGCTTGGCATACGTTCAGACGAATGCCAAGCACAAGCAGTGGAGGTTGAGTCTGATGCGATTCAAACAATTGTTGGTGACGTTCAGCCGCTCTGCTTTAAGGTTGCCAAAGTTCGATTTAGACTCACGGGGATACGTTCCGAGGGAATTCTCTAACAGATATCTAATGTTAGGTGGCGAACAATCGCGCTCGAGCAATACTCTAATGGTCCAGGGGATCTCAAGAAATGCTTGCTACCGCTTTGGTCTACGCGTTGGTCACTTCATTGCATCCCAACCAAACGCGTGAAACAATTGCCATCTGCGGACGAAACTTTAGTCCAGCAAATATCGACAGCGTGCTCGATGAAGTAAAAGACAACAATATTCCCGAGACTGTCCCTTACCTTGCGAGAAACTTCAGCCTCATCTTTTTCGACATTCCGTCGCACTATGTCATATATGACATGTCATATGAACCTCTAAGGGTCATTGAGTCCCGAGACCATGTGCTCACCATATTTGCGAATCGAGGACTTCATCCGGTGGTCACTTATTCGAAAATGGCTGCTCAGCTTTGGGATGAAGTGACGGACCTAGTCAATAAGAAGTACCCTGGGTATGAGATTCCCTCGTCGACCCTCGTTACCTTTGGCGTGGAGACAAAAACCGTCTTAAAACTTCCCAAGCAGGAGGTCACCATCCGAGAAGAACGCAGTGAGACCCCACCGACCGAGGATGACAAAAATCAGCTTGAGGCAATGAAGCAGTATCGGATGTATTGGAAAAGCGATGTTGCCCAATATGAAGCGGGAAGAGATTCGGTACTGGCAAGTCGTCCGAACAGCAATATCTTGATCAGTGACATTGACAAGAGACTGCTCGACTTTGGCTTGATCGACCATGCTCTCGGCTTGTTTAGCGATTGGCAGGCCAAACAGCAAGACGATCAAAATCGCAGAATCTATTCGGAAATCAAGCGACTCGGGGGCTGGAAGGAAACCCGCCCCTTTATCGGCAATGCCGAAGTTCGACTTTTCGCAGCCAAGAACCCTGACGCCATGCATGAAATCGAGCGAGACTATTTGTCTAACCCGCAGAAGCTTGGGTACCGGGACTACGATGCTATGCGCTCTGATCTTTACGCTTCGCAACTCGAATCGTCGGTCGTTTTCAAGGTCTATTTCTACCTTTCCGATGGAAAGCAAGGGTTTGTGGAGTTGCCCTAGGATCATGCTCATTACCCAGATCCTTGGAATTTCATTTGCTGCGGCCAACGCAATTCAGTTGCCCGATCTGCCGGTCGTCGAAGTGTCGGGAGAGGGCAATTATATCGAGCCAGCAAGCATCGTCCGCATGATTCGAGCGGCACGTCCCAACAAAATCGAACCCGTCAGGCTTTCCAACGACGGCATCGTCTTTTTTGACTTACCTGACCGATATATCTACTTTGATCCGTCGTTTCGGTCGCTAAGGGTACTTTTTGCGAAGCAGTTCATCGTCGATCGAATGATCCAGGGAGGTTTTCATCCCGTCATCGCTTACAGTGAGATGTCACCCTATTTGGCCAAGGAATTCTATATCCGCGTCCGACGTGCCATTCCCGAATCCACCATTCTGTCAAATTCGGCAGCCGTCATTGAAACGCATATGGATTCAAGCATCAAGCTAAGCGGTAACACCGTGCAGTTTCAGCAGGAGCCCGACAGTAAGCCAACTCTGGAGGAGCAATCGGCAATCCAAACACTTCCCAAGAATTTTGTGATTAATCCTCGGTCGCACCTGATTCCGCCACCCATGGGCAAACTGTACGCAAGAATCTTTTCTGGGACGGTGATCTCCACTCCCTTGGACACTCAGCGTGATCGAAAGATCCTTCAGCTATTTGCTGCTTGGGCCAAAAAGCAGAACGACGACATGGACCAAAAACTATTTCGCGCCGGAGAAGAGCAACAGGCGTGGAGCGGGTTAACCGAGTTCTTGAGGTCGAAGACGCTGGCCGAAGTCGCTCACACCTCCCCCAGCACCTACTCGAAGATTGCGGCGAACCTGCTCGATAATTATCAGACTTTCGGCTTTAATGATAGCGACGCGATGCGAAACGCCTTGAATTCGGCACCGATTGCGACAACTTCGGGATTTCAAATCAAGTTCTATGACAACCACGGTTCAGTGTTCACCTTACCGTTCCCTTAGCTGGATGGTTATCCACCAAATTCTGTGGAAAACTCATCAAAATATCCATACAAATATTTTCAAGGTTGTCTTATACTTTAGATGTCTCCAGTGGACGATCACTCGAACACAGAGAGACAGTAAGCCAGGCAGTCGTGCGGTTTATACCAAGGGACTACCGGAGCTTGGTTACCTTCGTAGAAGGTAAAAAGTCTTAACCGTAATGAGCTTCGGCACGTTACCAAAAAGGCTTCAATTTGGGGTTCTGCAGAGTCATTTTCGGATGACAAAAGCAGAGCCCCTTATTCATTTATGACCATTTTGTTCTTATCCACATTTGCACTTTATTTTGTGGAAAACTTCGAGAATCTTTTTGTTGTAATTAGCACAAGTATGTCGTATAGTAATAATGTCTTCAGTGAAAAGCTTCGGCCAGACACAAAACGAAGACAAAGCCTTAAGATAGAGCTTCGGCTCCATCCACAGATAAGGCAAAACGCAGAAAGCGCGGAGACCAAGTTCGCAAGGACACGGACACTGTGCAGAAGCAAACCGCCTTTAGGTCCGGTTTCGACCAGACCCACAGATAGGGCAAATCGCTGATCGCGCAGAAGCTGGGCTCGCAAGAGCGCGGAGACTGTGAGAGAAGCAAACCGCTTGCGAAAGCAAGCAAACGTTCTGAATGGTGCTTAGCTTAGGCTAGGCACCGGAAAGGACGAAATTTCGGGGTTCCGTCGGAAAAGCCGCAAGGCACTTCAGGTGGGACCCCTTAATTGTTTGTCAGATCACGACCTGCGACTGGGCCACTCGCACTGCTCTTCGAGCGCGCTGATCTGATCGGCCGTGAAGATTGCGGCAATGTCAACATCTCGAGTTGCTCGCTCCTCGCCCACACAGAACTGGCGACTGAACCCCCAATTACGTAATCGACGCCCGCATTCTCAAGCATTGCCGCAACATCGACCAGGGTCTTCAAAATGCTCACCTCGGTTCCCGAGCACGGTACTGCTTGGTGGATTCTCGGATGGCTCTCAATTCGTCGCAGAGTTCGAGTGTCTTTTGGAGTCGCTGCGCCGGCGTCCGCTGCCGCTGAAGCCGAATACGGATGCGATGCATCTCGATCGACGTGTCCAGCAGGTCCGTGCGCTTCACAATGCCATTATACTAGACAAGAGTCAACAAAAAAGCCCCGAGGCGTTGAGTCCTCGGGGCTTTCAAATGTGAAGGTTTAAGCTTCTTCGGTGGTTTCTTCTTCTTCCGGCTCTTCGGCGACGACCAACTCAGGATCGAAGACGACGACCGAAATGTTGGCATCGACGTGAGCATGAAGATCAAGCTCTACTGCAAAAGTGCCGAGTCGCTTAATCGGATCGTGAAGCGCAACTTGCTTTTTGTCGAGTTCAGCGCCGAGCTGAGCTTTGATCGCATCGGCAATGTTTTGCGAGGTGATCGCACCGTTCAATCGAACGCCATCGGCACCGACTTTGGTTTCGATCTTGATGGTTTGACCATCGAGTTTCGCTTTCAGGGCTTCGGCGTCAGCTTTCTTGGCTGCCGTCTTTTCTGCCAGTCGCGCATTTCGCTTTTCGAGCGCGGCGACTTGTGCACGGTCGGCGATGATCGCCAAACCGCGCGGGAAAAGGTAGTTTCGCGCAAAGCCATCGGCGACAGTGACAACCGTTCCGGCCTTGCCGACTTTTGGTACAGTCTGATTCAGAATTACCTTCATTTTTAAATCTTCTCCAGCGGTATCACCAAGCTTAGCGTCTGATACCAAACCCGATCGCCGGTGCGTTGTCCTTAAAGATACGTTGCATGCCGAACCAGCCGAACATATCCTTCCCGAAACCATATCGGAGGCGTACGTCGAAGCGAGGATCATTCAAGCTGAACACATCCGCACGCAACGATGCCTTAGGACCGAATGAATAATCTACCCCAAGTCCGGGCTTAGATGCAAATATCCCGTACCTTAGTTGAAGGCGTTCGTCGATTTTCTTTCCGATTTGTGCGATTAAGTTATTCCCTTCGAAAGCGTTATAGAGTCCAAATTGGAAGCTATCCCCGTTTTTATCCGGGAAAGTCACCGTAAAATCCGTTCTTGTAAAACTAGGCTTCGACTCTTGAATCAGGTCGAATTGCGTTTCGTATTTAATCGGCCCACCGAGAGGACTCCCGTTGAAAGTGCTGGAAACTTTCTTGACCGCGCCTTTGACGTCGTCGGCAATGTCGCTGATTTTGGCCGCAATTTCGTTGGCTTTGGTCATCAGTTCGCTCATCTTACGGCTGATCTCAGGACCATCGTTTGACATTTTTTCGACATTCTTCGCGATCGTCTCCCCATTCGCGGCCATCTTCACACCGCTATCGGTCATCGCCTGGATGTTCTTAGCTGAGGACTTAATCGCGGTTTGCAGATCCGGGTCACTAATCAGCTTATTCATCTCCGCAACCATCTGAGTTCCCTGCTCCGACGCCTTGCGAATGTTCTCAAGGGTCTCCTTGAGGTCGCCCTGAATCTTGCCATCTTTTGACATGGCGTAAAGTTCGTCGGTCATGCCCTTGATGTTCGCCATCGTTGCCGAGGCGTCTTTCATGGTCTTATTGAGGGCAGCCTGATTGTTGACGATCAAACTATTGACAGAAGATGCCGTCTGCCCAAAGCGGTCCATGGTCTTCGTCGTGGATGCCATCAAGTCCTTGACCTGATTTACCAAGGTCTTGTCTTCGAGGATCTTTCGAAAGGCGGCAAGCGTCTTGGTCAATTCGGCGACGGCTTCTTCTCCGTTCGGCAAGAAACTATCGAGGGCGCCTTGCTTCACGCCGACCATTTCGCCGCCAGGTTCCAAATAGCCCGCAGAAGGCGTTGAGGGTGGAACCACGCTTACGACGCTTTCACCAATGCCAGTGAGGCTCGTCGGGAGTTGAACCACCGACCCTTTGGGAATCTTGACGTCCGGTTGAACTGCCAAGACCATTTGAGCTTCGGTCGGCGATTTAAGGTTTACCGACGAGATCGTGCCGATATTGACGCCGGCCATCAAAACTCGGGTACCTGGCGTCACTCCGCCTGCGTCATGAAACCGCGCGTAATAGGTTTGCGGCTTGGGACCAAAGAGTTTTTTACCCAGAACCGCATAGGCCGCATACAGCATTGCGAAGAATGCCACGACCAACACACCGACTTTCCCAGCGTTTTGCATAAACCCTCTTAAGTGTAGACGCTTAATCGGGAAAGTTTGCTTGTCTCGAATTCAATTAGGGCGCGTTTGCCACATAGAGACCGGGATACTCTCCCGATTCCTGAACCAATTCATGGTCTACTGGCGACTCTAAAATCTTGGTCCAGAACTCTTCGAACTCCGCATCGTCACGAATGATGCGATCATAACTTTCGTCGTAAAACGGCGGCCATTTCTCGCCTGTTTTCTTGACGATCTCCTTCCCCGTTCGCTTCTTCGCCTTTTCCACGATGTCGCTTAACTCGTTCCCATCTTCCACTCGAAACATGAGTTCGGTTTGACCGGGTAAGACGCACGCGATGATGAGGTCCCACTTTTTTCCATCGGGCTTCATCAGGTTCAGGAGCAGCCTTTGGCATTCGGAATCCTCCAAGTCGCGGCTGTGGCGAAAGGTTACGTAATAGGTCACGTTGTCGGCTCGCCAATGCGGCAAACGACCGCGCCAAATCGAGAAATTATCCCAACGGCTCACTCCAGAGCCGCATCCCCACGTTCACCCGTTCGAATTCGGATTGCTTCGGCAACTTCTGAAATGAAAATCTTTCCGTCCCCAATTTCGCCCGTTTTTGCCGATTCGATAATCGCAGACAGCGCGACTTCGAGCTTCGAATCCGGCACGATAACCTCGACTTTCATCTTCGGCAAAAGCACAGGACCCTTCGCTTGTGGCCCTCCAACAGTCTTGCCCATCTGACGGCCATAGCCTCGAACCTGTTCCACGCTGAGACCTTGAATTCCCTCACGATCCAGAGCTTCTTGGACCGCCTCTAACCTTCCGACCTGAATAAATGCTTCGATTCGCTTCACTGCATCCCCAAATTACTCTGAAATAGACGGTTCAAATAAATCATTCGATGCGTCTTCTCTCTTGTGAGCGAATTTGCGTCCCGACGCTCGCTATTGATTGGCATCTTTCTCGGCATCGGAATCCTGGTGCTTGGGGCGCTTTCTGGCGCTTGGATTTGGCTCGGTGCGCTTTTGGCCATTGCCGTGGTTGCCCTTTCCGGATCGTTCAAACGAGAATTTGAGGCGATTGATGCCGACCTCGAAAGAAAGAAAGAGCAAAACGAAACACTTTCGGATATCGCAAGAAATCAGAAACTCGCGGTCGATGCTTTTGCCGACGGGCTCGACGTTGGCATTTTCGTCTGCGACGAACGGTGTCAGATTGCGTATGCCAATCGCTTCGCCCAAAGCCTGTTTGGATTTGAAAATCCCCTAGGACGCTCTATCCTTGCCGTAACCCTTTCGGTCGAGCTCGAGCAGCTTGCCCTCGGAGCGCTCGATGGCGGAAAAGTCATTGAAACCGAAATCACGTTCAGTTTTCCCAAAGAGCGCATTTGTCTTGCTCGAGCCTGGACCACCAACGATCCCCCCCGACGCGCGTACCTCTCGCTCGTTGAGATCACCGACCTTCGAAGGATGGAACGAGTGCGTAAGGATTTCGTTGCCAATGTCAGTCACGAGCTTCGCACGCCGATGACCGTCATCCGGGCCTATGCCGAAACAATGATCGACGACGACAGCGACAAGGAGCTTCGCGATAAGTACCTTCCTCGCATCATCAGCGAGGTCGATCGCTTGACGAGCATTACCCACGATCTCTTGGTCTTGAGCACGGCCGAATCCAGCCCGGTTCGAAAGGGCCCTTGCGAACTCGGCGCGATCGTCCGATATGCGGTCAATCTTCTGACTCCCCGAGCCGAGGAGAAAGGCCTTTTACTAACCTATGAAGGCCCTGATGACTTGGACATCGAGGCTAATGCGTCGCAAATTACGCAGGTCGTTGTGAACCTTGTCGAAAATGCCATCAAATATTCAAATGAGGGCGGCGTCGATGTCCGGCTTGAAGATCAAGGAGAATACGTTCGCTTTGATGTCACCGACACAGGAATCGGCATCCCTGAAGAACACCTTCCACGTCTTTTCGAAAGATTCTATCGAGTCGACAAGGCTCGTAGCCGGGCCAGCGGTGGAACCGGACTCGGACTCAGCATCGTCAAGCACATCGTTGAGGCCCACGGCGGTTCGATCCACGTCGATAGCGCGCAAAATCGAGGGTCGACTTTTAGTGTGGTCTTACCAAAAGGCGCATCTACTTCTTTGTCGGTTGGATGACCGGATCGCTGACCACACCCGTATTGCTGAACGTCACCGCCGCAACCGGCCCTTTGGCCAACGTCACCCAACTGATTCGGTCTCCGGAGTGATACGTCTGCCACGGTCCCCAAGTCACGTTCCCCTCCTCGTCGCCTTGATTCGGATTCTTGAGGGTTCCGTAACAGACCGCCATGAATTGGTCCGAATTTGAAATCTCGAACGAGACACCGTCTTTCGAAACGATCCGTGGCATTCGCGGCTTTCGTTGGCCGAGCCATGACGACTCGGGTACGAATGCATCGTTTTGATATGGGCCATTCTTCAACGCGCTGGCAATGTTGTTGAAGTTGCCCTGTAAGCACTTGAAACTGAAGTGAACGTTACCGGCGGTTTCTTCTAATTTTCTCGAATAGGAAATTTGATCGAGAATCTCAGAGGCCTTCCAGTTGCCCTCTTTGGAATCGGTCCGTCCCGTGTAAAGTCCGGCCCAAATGTGGCGCTCCTTCTTATTTTCGCCGACCCAATATTTTAACAAGGCCGGGAAAGGTTGAGCCGACGAGACTGCCCAGTAAAGCTGCGGCGAGTAATAGTCGCACCAACCCTCATTGAGCCACTTTTGCGCATCGGCGTAGAGTTCGCTGTATTGATCGAATCCCGCCTTCACTGTTTTGGGAACCCCTGGTCGAGCAATGCCAAACGGACTGATGCCAACCTTGACGTGCTTTTTAATGCGCTTGACACCTTGATAGAGGTCGTGAATGAAATCGTCGACATTTTTGCGCCGCCAAGCATCACGGCTTAAGTTGCCACCGTGTTGGCGATAGGCCGTCCAACTTGGGCCATCGGGAAAATCCACTCTCTGCTTTTTGGAATCTGTGACCGGATAGGGATAGAAGTAATCGTCGATGTGGACCCCGTCGATGTCGTATCGTTTCACCACGTCGAAAATGACGTCCAACGAACGCTTTTGCACGGTTTTTTCACCTGGGTCCATCCATAGATAGCGATCATAGGATTTGACAATATCCGGGTTCGTGACTGCGAGGCTGTTTGCGGCCATCGGCCCTTGTTGGGCGGGATGCTTGGCTCGATACGGGTTAAACCAACAGTGAAGCTCCATTCCACGCTCATGACACTCCTTCACAGCAAAGGCGATAGGATCCCATTCTGGGCTCGGGGCTCGTCCTTGCAATCCCGTCAGATATTCCGACCAAGGTTCGAGAGGGGATTTATAAAGTGCGTCGGCGGATGGACGAACCTGCAGCACCAAGGCGTTGAGGTGGAGGCTTTTGGCGGTCTCAATAATCTTGAGTAATTCGGCCTGTTGTTGATCCGACGAAAGGTCGCGCCTCGACGGCCAATCAATATTGTCTACCGTTGCAACCCAGGCTCCTCGGAACTCGCGAGGAATGGGCGGCAGTGTGTCGATTAGGTTTCTATGAGCGAGCATCATTGGCGCAATCAACGGGGACATTAACCACATTCTACGGTAAATTTGTCAGAGTGAGTTCTTCAGGCATCATCCAAATTGGCGAGATTGAGACAAAATTGACGTGGCTGATGACGCCAATCGGACTGTTGATCGACGAAGTCAATCTCAAAGGCGGACCGCTCGAAATAGATACCGATGAGATCAAGAGCAGCCAAGGCTCACTCAGCTTCGAAGCCATCATCAAAAACAAGTCGGTCGCCGTCTTTCTCGAAAAGCTGCAACCGGGAGGGTTGCATTCGTTTGTCGTCAATATTCAGTCGGACGGCATCCATATCGAAGCGGTGAAGACGGTGATCCTTCCAATTCAAGCCACGGCTCACGCTATTCTCAAGCTCGATTCGTCCGAGTCTGTGTCCGTCGAGTTGCTTTCGGCCGAAGCTCTCGGCGCCGGGCTCAAGAACATGGTCGCCAACCAAATCGAGCAAATTAACCCGATCGTAAAGGCGGACATGTTCCCCATCCCCGTCGAGTTCAAAGAAATTATTCACGAGGAAGGCCAAGTTCGTGTGCTTGGAGAAGGAAAACTTTCTGCGAACTAAATAGCCGTCCGATTGCGTCTTTAGACGTGTGAAAAAGCTATCGACTGCGCTTTTGGTCTTAGGGGTTTTGACCTCAGCCAGCTTTGCTCAGAACTCGGATCCACTTGGTTCGAGTAGCCCCGCCTCCTACAAAATTGCCGACTTACCCGCCGATTTTGTTGGATTGGAGATTCAAACAACAAAAGATAATCTTCAATCGCTGATGCTGATGGGCATGAACGGAATGACGATTCGAGGAGACGAAAATGGCCAAACGGGTTTGACACCCGACGTGATCTTTCAGATGTCCAATATGGTTTGGGCTTCGAAGGATCAGATCATGGGCTCCGCCGATTACATCCTTTGCTACAAACTTAGCATGAGTCCTTTAGAGGCTCGAGTCGGTCGCACTCCTGACAGCCTAACCTTCCGGCTGACCTATTTGAGACGCAGCGCGTTAATCGCCTTTACGCCACTTCCCGAATATTCTCCCGATTCCTTGCGACAACTCGCCAAGGGCGAAGTCACACCGACTGGGACCGTCTCCCAGCGAACCGTGACGCTGTCGAACTTCAAACAAATCGCCTTAGGAATTATGATGTTTCTCGCTGACTACGACGACCAAATTCCGTGGGTTGAGAGCACACCTCAGCTCCTCGATCTTATCCAGCCCTACGTCAAGAATCGCGAAATCTATAAAACGCTGAATCCCGCTGGCGGAATGATTCGGTTCAATATGTGTTTGGCTGGCACTTGGACCACGCAAATTGAAAATCCGGCGGAAACGGTTCTGCTTTATGAATCGATGCCTTGGGCCGACGGAAGCCGATGTGTTGCCTTCGCCGATGGGCACGCGAAGGTCGTCAATGGCGAAGAGTGGCAAAGACTACAACCCTCGCTTAACCTGAAATTGGCGCGGCACGGAAAGCCGCTGAAACCGGGCGAACTTCCTCCTTCGGGCGGTGAAGTGCGAGCCGCAACGAAGGGTCTGGTAAAATAGGCGATTCGCGGGCGAGTGGCGAAATTGGTAGACGCACTGGATTTAGGTTCCAGCGGCTAAACACCGTGAGAGTTCGAGTCTCTCCTCGCCCACCAAATCTTTAAGGAGAGACGAGAAGTTTATCCCGCCGAGCAAAGCGAGGGAAATGAACGAAGTGAATCGGGAAGTCTCTCCTCGCCCACCATGTCTTTCAGGAGAGACGAGAAGATTCTGTGGAGTGCGCGGACTTGTCCGCGCTTTTGCTAGCGAGACTTGTCTCGCAAGCTTAGATAATTAACCGATTGACGCCTACATATTGATTTCAGGTTCAACCAGTCGGGCAAGCTTCATCAACGACTCCTGCCAACCCAAGTAGCAAGCCTCAGCCGGAATATAGTTGGGAAGGTCTTCTTGGACGATATGGACCTCGGTTCCGACCGAAACTTCCTTAAAGGTGACCGTTACAATCATCTTGCCGGGCATGTTCGGATCGTCGAATTCGTCCGTCCATTTAAGTCGCTCGTTAGGCACGATCTCCAAATATTCGCCGCCAAACGTATGACTATTCCCGGTCGTAAAATTACGAAACGACATCTTATATCGACCACCGACGCGGACGTCGATCTCGTGCATCGTCGCCGTAAAGCCGAACGGTGGCAACCACTGCACTTTGGCGTCGGCCTCGGTAAAGGCGCGGAAAACTTTTTCCGGTTTCGCGGCGAGAACGCGGTGGAGTTTGATCGTTTGAGGCATGATTATCGAGCCCCCTTCACTGTCTTGATTGATTTCATGTTTCTCCTTCGAATGCCGGATGACCGGACTACATGGTTCTGTCGTTCATCTTCCCACGTTTTCGACAAGAACAACCAAAAATTTGGAAAATTCAGGATTTAGGCTCAAACCACTGATCGAGAAATTTGCCGACTCCTGCTTCGTCGAGCCGGGATAAATCAAAGCAAATCATGCGCTTGCCAAGGGTCTGATAGGCGTTGGAAATGAATCCCATTGTGTTTTTCAACTCCTCAGGGCTTTGATCGTCGATCAGGAAGCGAAAACCTTCGGAGCCGAATGCGTTGGCGCCGTAAGGCGTGCCCGGACCCGAAGAATCGAACGGCAAGAGGCGATCTTGTCCAACCACCAGCAAAGGAATGATTTTGCTTGATGCCTTGTTCGAGGTTCCGACGAGCAGGTCGGACCAAAGGGGCACAGAAACATCGCCCAGCAGGTTCTTTGATACGCTCTTGAATCCATCCTCCATCGTTTTCGAACGGAAACTGATCCATTGGGAGACGTAAGGGCTAATGATGAACTCATCACCGTCACCCGATCCGTAAGTGCGTGGGTATCCCATTAGTTCCATGTCGATAAAGAAGTCAGGGCTCAAATTAACGCTTGACATCAGTCCCGGCGGGACTAGGTCAATCGGATCGACATGATTCGCTCGCAGGAAAGTGGACCGCATCGAGAGAGAGTAGCCAAAATTTCGCCCTACGAGGTCGCTTGGGCTCGTCCCAAAGGAATATCCCTCCCCTTGCTTCAGTTCGTATCCTGGCGGTTGAGCATCGCACAGCACCACGCCGACGAGTTCTGGTGTTTGGGTGAGCAATCGCAGCGAAGTCCAACGGTCGGGTCTTCGATCGGGTGAAACCGAATTTTCGGGCAAAGATTTGGATCGAAGGATTTCCATCACCTCACGAGGATCATTCAGTCGCTTATTCTGCGGCATCCATTCGTGCAGGTCCGCACCCGTTTCGCCAAGGATCGTGCGGTCAGATTCGTCCTGACCATTCACATTCAGCCAGGGTCGAAGCACCAGCCGAATCTTGATGCCATTGGTCTTCCCCGCTTCAATCGCGGATAGAAGCACCTCTCGGCGTTCGGTATCCAGCCATACTTCAGCCATGCCCAAAGCTTTGGCGCGTTCGACCGCTTTTTTCGCACCGTCTGGGCTTGCGGTGCGAATTTCAATGGCAACCTGAGCGCCATCCGCGATCTTCTTCTTGACCGCGGGAACGGGTCCTCCACTTGGGAAATTGGGACGTTCTTTAAAGATGCTGAAGGGTCCCAGACTGCCGCCGGGTTCGTATACGTCTTCTCCGCTTGGTAACGCAAAATTGAAGCTCAAATAGTTTTCCGCGCGGATCCCGTCAGTTGACGTTGGCTGCGACGAATACTCGTGATTGAAGCGATCAACGATTCCGCGAATGCCGTCATCAATGAGCGACGGCGACACGACATCTCGGCGTCCAGGAAATTCTTTCGCGAGATATTCATCCATTTGTGCGCTTGGCTGGTAGGGGTCTCGGGGACTCGTTTTCACCTCCCGAAGTACACTTCCCTTCGAGATTTGTTGATACCAGTCTTTCGACATTTGGTTTTGGCAAGCGCGAATATCTGCTTCCCATTGGTCGAATTTGACTTTCCTCGTACCTAAACCCACCAGATCGCTGGTCAAAAGGTAGTCCGAACCAACCCGACGAAAAGTGCCCGTTACCATTTGGGCGATCGCAGCTAAGAGATCACCGCACCGCACTTCGCCGACAACTGTCAGCTTTCGCTTTGCGACGCGAGGATCGGCGAAGAGGCTCGTCTTTGTCGATTGCTGAATCCTCTGGAGGGCTTCTTCGATCGTGACCGGACTTGAGAAACGAACGATGGGATCGAAAACCTTCTGGTTATATTCAAGGTCGGATGGCTTTTGTTTGTTGGGAACCTCTGACCGAACCTTGACGCCAAACAGCCCGCCTGGTCCACTCTTCATATCTGAATCGACTCGGACGAATCCCGACGAATTGGCGATTCCGACGTGATCCATGGTCCCGACGGAGTAATAGCCCTTTTTGTCCTGATCGGGCAGTTCAAAATTGACGGTGCGTGAAAAACGAAGCAACACTTGCTTCCGTTGCGAATCGCTCAAGGTAAAGGTGTCCGTCGTTTTGGATCGCTTCTCTTGAGCTTCGCGTCTTTCGACGACAAATTCTTTGGGCAGAATCGAATTGAGAACCAGCTTCTGGTCAGGATTCAGATCGTTAAAGCCGATTCCCCGCGTCGTTGCGATTCGTGTCTGTTCGGGCGACATCGTCGCCAAAAGATAGATCACCTTGCTGCGAAGGTCGAGCCCTTCGTAAAGGTCAGGCTTCTGGGAAAAAGAATCGTCGAACTGCACCATCGAGATCGGGACAATGGCCCGCAGCTTGCCGACGGTGATGACCTTTCGTTTGAACCCGGCGAGGGATGCCGTCGTCGATTTCAGTCGCTGACCTTCGAGGTAGGCGAATTCCGACTTGCCAAATAGTTCGCCTTGGTTCTTGTTGACAAACTCGTCGAGCGTCACCTTTTGACCAAAAGCTCCGGCCAATGCGAGGACCACGAAACACGAGCAAAGCGAACGATGCATTATGATGCTATTATTTTAACAGACTTCCCGTCGGGAAACGTGACAATATCGCCGGGTCTGATTTTTCTTCCCCGGCGGTTGTCGGGCTCTCCGTTTATTTCTGGCGTATATTCGGCTAAGTAGGCTTTTGCTTCCGCCCCATTTGAAATATAGTCCGTGAGTTTAAGGAGCTGTCCCAAAGTAATGTATTCGCTCCATATTTCAACCGTCTTCATGCGGACAAGTATTCCCTATCTCAAACGTCTTGACGTTGATGGATTATCGAATCTGGGCTGGACTTTCGGCATTATTTGCCGGATTGACGGCAATTCTCGCCAAAAAGGGAGTTGAGGATGTTCCCGCCAATACTGCTTTGGTGGCCCGCGTCGGATTCGTTTTTCTCTTTTCGCTCGGCCTCGCCCTCGCAACCAAGCAAGCTAACTTTGGATCTTTGAACAAAACGAATTGGCTCTTTCTTGGGCTCTCGGCGATTGCCACTTGGCTGTCGTGGTTGTGCTATTTCCGCGCCATTCAGATGGGCGATATCGCCCGCGTTGCCCCCATCGATAAACTGAGCTTTGTGATTGCGATGGTCCTTGGAATTGTCGTTCTCAAAGAAAAAGTCGATGCGAAGATGATCGGTGGCGCCGCGCTGATCGTGTCGGGCGTCTTGCTGACTTTGAAATAAAAAGCCGCTCCATCTCAGATGGAACGGCAACATGTATCTTTCGGGTTTAGTAGGTAACGACGCGAGGAAGCTCTTTCGCTTCAGCAACCCACTTTTCGACTTCGCTTTCCGAAGGAACGCGATTGGCAAGGTTCTTGGCGGCGTTCACTTCGGCCATCTTGGCGGCGAGGTTGGTGGCATTTCGTTGAGCAAGCTCGGCGACGGTATCGACGCCAGCAGCCTCAAGCAACTCGGCGAACTGACCCGCAACACCATGAATTCGGAACAGATCGGCATGGTTGACCCATTTCAAAACATGTGCGTGAGCGAGACCGGTTTCGGTTTCGATCTTCGTTCTTCCGGCTGGCGTTGCGCCCTGCTCCAAAAGAGCTTCAACGGTTTTAATTCCAGCAGCTTCTAGCTTCTCGGCGTAAGCATCGCCGATTCCTTCAATATCGCGAATGTTGGACATAAGGTTAAAAAGTGCGACAACACTGCCCCACTTGCCTTATTCATACCTGATTGAACCTAAATCGGTCCGATTTAGGGGCCTTTGGGCTCATAGCGCAAACTCTTAATCGTTACTTCGCTTTTCCCCTCTACCGTCTTGACTGAAACCATAATTTGGGCGCCCTTTGACGTTTGTCCTATAGGGGCGGCAGGAACACTAGTATCTAATCCTTCATCTTTAAAGAAACTCGCTACTTTTTCGATAGAATCGCTGGTCGTAAACGTAACTTCGTCCTTAGCTCCTCCGTCGCCGCGCTTATAAACCACACCGGTCGCCGCTTCGGAGCCAGGATAAATCTTGAGGCCTGCCTTCTCGCAGAGTTCCTTCATCGTGGTGGTTCCACTCTTTTCTTCGGTTGGCTTGTCGTACGTCACCGCTCCGGCGTCCATTTTGCTGGGCATGTTAGTCCCCTGGGGCGATTGTCCACATCCAACGATTGACAAAATGAGAATTGCGAGAACCAGGTAGCGGGACATATGGCTCAAGGTTACTTCAAAAGCTATAATCTTCACATGCCCCTTGGCGTCGCAATGGAGCGCGAAATCCGTCAGCAACCGACGGTGCTCGCCCAAAATGCTCCGAAGTACTTCGATCAACTGAATACGTTTTTCCGCGAACGCCGAGAGTTCGACATGGTGCTGCTGGCGGCCCGTGGCTCCAGCGACAACGCGGCGCTCTATGCGCGCTATCTCATCGAGATTCACTTGGGCATTCCGGTTTCGCTCGCAGCTCCCAGCGTGATCACCCGCTATAAGAGCAATATGCGATATCGTCGCTGTTTGGCGATCGGCATTTCGCAGAGCGGCGCGGCGCCGGATGTCGCCGAAGTGCTGGGCTATATGAAGGAGCAGGGCCATACGACCCTTGCGATCACCAACACTGCCGGTTCGCGACTGACGACGGTCGCCACCGAATCGCTTTTGCTTGAGTGCGGCAAGGAAGAGTCCGTCGCCGCCACCAAGACCTACACTTCAACGCTCTTGGCGCTTTACCAACTGGTCCGCGCACTCGGCGGAGACTTGCCCGAGCCAACGTTGCCTGACGATCCTTGGATCGAGGCCAGCTATGGGGTTGCCTCCGAATTCGCGGGTCCGCTCAATCGCTGTAATCCTATCTTCTCGATTGCCCGTGGCTACGGTTTCTCAACCGCGCTTGAGACCGCGCTCAAGTTGATGGAGTGCGCGTTGGTGCCCTGTAAAGCCTACAGCGCCGCCGATTTTGAACACGGACCCAAGGCCCTTGCGGGTCACGGCAGCGCTGCGATTTCTTACTTCGGGTCTCTTCCGGGCCTTCGTGATCAAGGCTGCGAAATTCTGGAAGTCGAATCCCCACTCCTAAATTCACCCGAGACCGAACCGATCTTCCCAATTTGGGATATCGTGGTGGGTCAGTGGCTCGCTCTCCTTGTCGCCCGCTCACGCGGCCTCGACCCGGATAAGGCGAGGCATCTGAGTAAGGTAACGGAGACGCTTTAATCAGGGATCAGGGATCAGGGAACAGAGGACAGAGGACAGAGAACAGGGCGCAAGAAACTGAGAGTGAGGATCAACTAAAATCATTCTGGAATGAGTTTTCGAAATACGATTGCCTGGCAAAAATCCATTGATCTGGTCGTATGCGTCTACGATACGACTGCCAATTTACCGGAAAATGAACGTTTCGGCTTGCAGTCTCAAATGCGACGATCTGCGGTTTCGATTCCTTCAAATATTGCGGAGGGATACGGACGTGGAGGTACTACCGAATACTTGAGATTCATCGATATTGCCTTGGGTGAGCTTCGAGAACTTCAAACACAAATCGAAATCTCAAGAAGGCTATCCTTTATAGATGTTGGCCCCCTTGAAAAACTTGCCGACGAAGTTGGGAAATTACTCTATTCGGTAAGAAAAGGGCTCAAGGAGAAAACTCCCTGAGCCCCGTTCTCTGATCTCAGATCTCTGACCTTACTCTTCGCCTTTCTTACCGCGAGTTTTCTTTACGGCCGCACCTTGTTCGACGCCGACGGCGCCTTCGGTAAAGTTGGCCTTGATCTTAATGCGTCGGCTCAGTTCGCCTTCCGAAATGGTATTCCAGTTTGCACGGTCGAGCGCCCATTGCCAACCGATGTCTTGCGCACCGTAGACAAATTCGACGCCTCCTTGCAGCACGTCCGACAAAAGCGTCTTCAGGTCCTCGCGATTGGAAAGAACGGCTTCACCGGCTCCGACATTCGGAGCAAGGCCGATGTTGACCATGACAGGCTCTTCTTCGGGAGCCGCCGCAGCGGCCGCTTTTGAAAGCTTCTTGGGGGCGTTCTCTTCGATCGCCTCATTGACAGAGTGGAGATGCGATGACATCGCCTCCATTAAACGTTGGTTATCATCGGGCCAAACGAAATACTCACCTTCGTAAACAGCCTTCGCATGTCGTCCAGAAAGGCTCAGTGCATTAGCGACGAGGGCAGCATCGGCGGCCAACATCTTCGGATACGCTTTGCGCATTTGATCGACGGCAGATTCAAGCTTGGTGAGATTACAAGTAATCAAACTGGGGGGACTCCTATCGGCGCAAAAGGATTCTGCGCCATAATTCCGCTTAGTTTACCTGGTACGGTATTAAGGAATCTCATGAAAAAACTGACATTTGGACTGGTTGCAGCATCCTTATCCCTGCTGATGACCGGTTGTACGGGCAGCGCGTCGAACAACGAAGGCAACAATTCTGCCCCCTCGACCGCAGGCAATAATTCTGCTCAAGCCGCTGCCTCCGACCTCAAAGTGGCAATGGTTTTCGATAGCGGCGGACGTGGCGACAAGTCTTTCAACGACTCAGCTTACGCGGGACTTGAAAAGGCGAAGACTGAATTTGGCTTTGAGCCCAAAGAAGTCGACACCAAGAGCGAGAAGGATTATGAAACCAACCTTTCGACGTTGGCAGAGAATGGTTACAAGCTCATTTTCGCCATCGGGATCACGCAAATGAATGCCGTGAATGCCGTTGCGCCAAAGTATCCTGAAGTCAAATTTGCTATCGTCGATGCTCCTGTGCAAGCTCCAAACGTTCGATCACTCCTTTTCAGCGAAGAACAAGGCAGCTATTTAGCTGGATACGTTGCAGGGATGACCACGAAGACCGGAAAGATCGGTTTTGTTGGAGGCAAGAAAATCGACCTCATCGAAAAATTTGCGGCCGGTTACAAAGCTGGCGCTCTTGCCGCAAATCCGAAGGTCACCTTCCTTCCTCCTAAATATACGGAAAGCTGGGATGACACCCAGGCTGGAAAAGAAAATGCCAAAGCCCTCTTCAACGACGGCGCCGACATTGTTTACCACGCGGCCGGACGATGTGGCGTAGGCGTGATTGAGGCGGCTAAAGAAGCCAAGAAGTACGCGATTGGTGTGGATAGCGATCAAGACGACGTCGCTCCAGGCAGCGTGTTGACGTCGATGATCAAGCATGTCGATGTCGCCGTTTACCAAACCATCAAAGACTTCAAAGAAGGCAAGTTTGAAGCGGGCTCCAAGGTCTACGATCTGAAGTCGGACGGTGTTGGCTTGAGCGACATGCGCAATACCAAGGACATCGTCGGCAAGGCCACCCTCGACAAGCTTGAGCAAGTCAAGAAAGACATCATCGACGGTAAGATCGTCGTTCCGACAAAGCTTTAAGATAAGCAGAAAGACAAAGCCCCGAAGTCGAAACTTCGGGGCCTTCTTATTTATGAGCCAAGCTTTTTCGCGGCTTCGAGATAGCGTTTTGCTTTCGGTTCTTCGGGATTCCAAGTCGGCCGGGTTGGCGAATTGCTGACTTCCATGAGAGTCGCGGCCGTGAGTTTCACGATTTTAGCCATGTTGTCGTAATCCAACTTATCGGCGCTATCGCCGACGCGATGATAATCTGGGAATTCGAAGGCAGTGCAGATCGTGTGGGCAGGAATTCCAGCGCGGGCAAAGAAGAGGTTGTCGCTGGCGCCGAAATACGCCGCCGAAAACCGTGGATGTCCAGTAACCGGAACCCCCATCGACTCGCCAATTTTGGCAAAGGTGGTTCCGATTGAGCTAAAGGTGAACCCTGTCAGCGACGCGGCGCTCACGCGGGCGCCCTCTGAGTCATCCGTTCGACCGATTTGTTCAATATTTATATTGGCGACGGTATCCTTCAGCGGGTAGACGGGGTTCTGAACATAGTGATTGGACCCGACCATGCCTTCCTCCTCTCCATAAAAGGTCATCAGAATAATCGTTCGCTTTGGTTTCTCTTTGGCGAGGACTTTGCCAATTTCGATCACGCCCGCGACGCCGCTGGCGTCGTCGTCGGCTCCGTTAAAAATGACGTCTTCGCCCGGTTTGGCCTCGCCTCGCTTGATTCCGAGATGATCGTAATGCGCCGAAACGATGACGTATTCCTTTGCGAGGACGGGGTCACTGCCGGGGATGATCCCGAGCACGTTTTTTACCTGGGCTGTCTCGCCGTCCCTTCCCTTCCAATCAGCAACTTGGAAATAGCCTTTCTCGACTCCTGGCTTGATGCCATTTTTTCGAAATTGCTCGGCAATATAGTTCGCCGCTTTGTCCAAACCTTTCGAAGGAGTTCCTCGCCCCTCTAGTTCATCGGACGCCAGGTAGGTTACGAACTCTTTTAGGTCAGAAGACTTGATTTTGTCGAGATACGATGGTCCGGCAACAAGCGACCATGCAATGCCAAGCGAGATCATTGATCTACTTTAGCCCCGATTGAGCTCCATCACGAACAATGGTAAGGGTCGTTTTCAAATTTCGTTTGGTCTCTTTTGAGGTTTTGAGGTTCGTAACGTCGGTCTCGGCGTTGGTTTCGACAATCACTTTATCGAACATGGCTTTCTCAAGGTTATAAACCGCCGAACCCGTTCCGGTTAAGTGTGTCTTCAATTTGAACTTTGCGGCGGCCTCTTCAGCCGGATTCCCATACGCATCCTCAAATCCGTCGCTGTCTTGGCTCACTTCGATAGAAAGCGTTTGGCGACCATTTTCCATCTTTGTTGGGGTCACTTTATAGTGGATGGCTGCACCGTTAAAGGTTCGATCAAACTCATAAGGTGTCCCGGTAGCAAAGGTCTCGGGCTTCACAATTAAGGGAACATAACTGATCTCGGGTAGTCGTTGAGAGTCCAGTCCCGGCAATTTAACTGGCATATTCACTGCCTCTGCGCTATTAAATTTCACCAAGCCCGTCGTATCGAAAGTCGCGGTCGCCTTGGGAAAGAATTGGCCGATATTGTTCTTATTCAGAGGCAATGTCGCACCAAAGGCCACGGCTTTCAGTTCGATGATCTCGCTTTCGACCGCCATTAAAGCCGGACTCTTTTCGGGAATGCTCTTGGCGGAAACGACAAAATCCACGTTCGCTTTGCCGACCTTGCCCCCAAACAGCGGAATGTAGCCATCAAAGGCCACTGTCACATTAAATTTGGTTTCGCTTCCGAGAGGAAAGTCATAACCACGGAGTGAAATTTGAGGTGAAAGGAGGTTGGTGCTGAGCGCGATTAAAACCGGAATCATGAGGTTTCCTTTCTATGCCTCAACGGAATTTCGGGGAGCACCAGTTCCACTTCAATATTGTTTGTGACCTTTATCAGTCGATCGAGAAGAACCTTCACCGAACCTGCGACCGGAAACGCAAGTACCATTCCGGGCAAACCGAACAACGCGCCCCCGCAGAAAATCACGAACATCGAGACAATGGGATCAAGACCGACGGCATTGCCGACAAATTTTGGATAGACCGCGCTGTCGAAGATGAAGTGACAGATGACGTAAATCGCGACCAGCACTCCCGCGTAGGTCCACGATGAAGAAAAGTGAATGCTCATCCACTGAGCTTTGCCACTCAGCCCGGTCACAAGGAATAGCGTCGTCGCACTAATCGCGACGTTTAGGTAAGGAACCAAATAGACCGCCCCAAAAAGGACCCCCAAAAGCAAACCGTAAGGAGCGCCGAGGATCGAGAGCAGAACCGCCATAAACGCCATGTAGCCAAACACCGCGATCGCGACCCCACGCAAATAGTTGCTGAAAACGTCGCCGATGTCGTCGGCGATGTCAAGCGACGAGGCTCGAATCTGGGGCGGAATAATGCTGATGATCTTCTTTTTGAAGGTCGCCGTGTTGGGCAAAATGAACCAAACCAACAGCGGAACGAAGATCAACATGAAGCCTTGAGACAAGAAGCCGGTGGCGGCTCCCAGCGAGCCCTTGATCGTGTTCTGGATTACGTTTTTGATTTGATCGCGCTGAGGTTCGATATATTGCGCGATGATCTCGCGTTTCGACGTGGGCAGATTAAATCGCCCCAGGAGGTCAGAATAACCTCCTAAAAATTGATCGACAGGGTCCCTCACTTCTTGCGAACGGATTCGATATTCGGGATTCCCTCGCAAAAAGAAATTGTCGTAAGGGTCTGGCTTCGCGAGACTCGTGACCAGTTGTTCGCCACGATCACGTAGGCCCCCAACTTGCGAAGTGATCACCGGCATGAGGGCAATAAACCCTACCAAGATCGTGCCAAAAAATATGAGCATCGGCACGAAGGCCGCCGATCCATTCCCCCACCCCCGATTCCTTAGGAATCGATAGACGGGATGAAGTAACGCGCTAATAATGATGGCAATGACAAACGGAAGGAGAATCCCTCTAACGAGATATAAAAAGCCAAGGGTTGCGATAGCAATCGCAACCCAAAGAATAACTCTCCAGTCGGCAGACTTAGCCGTCACAAGAATCTCTTAAACGCCAACTTCTTCAGCGGACTGAGTGACCGCTCTTTTTGCCTTCTGTTCGTTGATCCACTCTTCAGTCTTGGACTTCAACTCGGTGAACTTTTCACCTAATTCGTCACGAGTCTCGTTCCCAGCCTTCGGGGCGAAAAGCATACCGGCGGCTGCGCCGATAATGGCACCAAGACCGACACCGGCCAAGAGGTAGAGCATGCTATTGCTATCGTTGTTGTTATCGCTCATCTATTACTCCTTATTGCACATTTTACGCTTGAGATTAGGGTGGAGTTACGCTTTGTCCTCGGTTTACAGTGAAATTAGGTCTGGAACGGGCTTAATTGCGCTCATTTTTCGGTTCGCGTCGGCAATGAGCCCTCCGGCGACGACTGTCGATCCACGATAAGCAACCGCCATTTGCCCTGGCGTGACGGCCTTTACCGGCTTGTGAAAAACGACTTTTGGCTCATCACCGGGATACAAGGTCGCGGCGAGCGGCTCCATGTTATATCGAATCTTGGCTTTGACTTCGATCGGTTCGGTTAAATCTTCGGACCAATAAACATCTTCCAGCATCACTTCTCGTTGCAGCAGGTCAGCCTCGGTCCCCAAGGTGACCGTTTGGGTGTTGGGTTGAAGATCGATGACGTAAAGCGGACGGCCATCCTTCGAGGCTACTTTCACTCCGCGTCGCTGTCCGATCGTAAAGTCGGCGACGCCTTCATGGCGACCAATCTCCTGACCGTCCATGTCCACCACTTTGCCCTCCGAGAACATCTCGGGACGCTGCTTTCGCAGGAATTCCTTGTAGCCTCCAGCCTCGCTCACGAAACAAATCTCTTGAGAATCAGGCTTGTCGTAAAGATGCAACCCCAAATCCTTGGCCAAGTCGCGAACCATCGCCTTCGACGGCATCTCTCCCATTGGAAACATGACATCCTTGAGTTGTTCGTGACCAAGCATATAAAGCACGTAGCTTTGATCCTTATCTTGAGCGCGTGATTTGAGAAGGTGGCACACCCCATTTCGTTTACGGATCCTGGCGTAATGGCCCGTCACGAGTTTGTCGCAGCCCAACTCCACCATCTTCTGCATCAAAATTTCGAACTTAACGTGGCGGTTACACTGCACACAAGGATTTGGCGTTCGCCCACGCGAATACTCTTCCACAAAATTTTCGATGACGTTTTTGCGAAACTCTTCGCGAAAGTTCATTACGTAGTGCGGAATATCGAGCACGCGGGCCACGCGCCGAGCATCCTCGACCGCCCCAAGCGAACAACATCCAGCATGACGCGGATCGGTTTGGCTTTCTTGCCAAATCTGCATGGTGAGTCCAATAACGTCGTAGCCGCGCTTTTTCATCAACGCGGCGGCAACGCTACTATCCACGCCGCCAGACATGGCGACCAAAACGGTTGGCTTTTTTCTCACGACTTCTTCATTAACGCCTGAACCGGAGCGCTCTCCAGTTCGTTCATCACACCGACCAGCGTCAGTTTCTTGACCGGTTGGCCTTTCACCTGCAAAAGGTAGCTCGGCGTTCCATCGATATGAAATACGCCGACTCCGTCGGAATAGTCGCGAAGCATTCGCGTTTGAGCCACCGAATTCGAGTCCGCGATTGCATCGTCGATTTCCTTTGAGGTGATTCCAAAATTCTGGGCGATCTGATCGACCCCTTCGCGAGTCGTCGGAGCTTCTTCAGGCTGGGTGAAAGCGGTCGCGAAGTCCCAGAACTTCCCTTTCGTCGCCGCAATCTCGGCGGTAACGGCCACCACCGAGGCCATTTCGTGGCCTTTAATCTGATCCAGAGGAAAGTGTCGATAGATGACTCGAACCTTGCCTGGATACTTTTCTAAAATTTCGTGGATCTTCGGGAAGCTCTTGCGACAAGTTGGACAGCAAAGGTCCGCGTACTCAACGATCGTAACCGGTGCGTCGTTCGGGCCCAATTGGTTTCGCATACTTTGCGGTTCGGGAACAAGGTGAGACTCTACTTCAGCGCCACTCAATATGACAACCGGGCCAGCCGCATGTTCTCGACCGTAGATTGTTCCGAAAACGCCAAACATCGCCAAAACGACGGCGCCCATTCCCACGAACAGCGATTTTGAGGACGTCTGTACCTCATTCTCATCCACCGTTCCCACTTTGGAGAAGAGCATTGTGTAGAGCACAAAAGTCACCACCATGATGCCAGCCGAAGTCATACACCAAATACATTTCGCCTGAATCTGAGTAAAGCTCACATATTGGAGATAGAGGCTTGCGATCATGCCGATTGCCGAACCCAAGTAGCCAAGGCTCACAAAAAGGCGCGAAGTTTGATTTCCTGTGAAAAGCCGAACCAGAGCGAGCGCCGTCAGCAAAATGTAGCCAACGAAGCCAACATAGGCAACCGGAATCGGCCCAATGTAGGAGGATGGGTGTCGAGCAACCGTCTCGCAACCTCCCCCTGACGTACAAGGAATTTGAATTTGGAATAAGTGCTCGGCCGAGAGAACGCCGGAAACGTAGAGGCCGACGACTCCCAAGATCAAAAGTATTCGGTTGAGAGTTAATGGACTCACTCCCTGATTATACGGTTTTGAAACGTCAACCATATGAAAATGAACCTAGCAGGTATCCTAGAAGTTCCTCGATGACTGCGATTGTCGCCGCCCAAGCCCTCACTTTATCTGAACGCCCTAAGGCTCAGAAGGGGACTTACTTTGTTCAAACATGGGGTTGCCAGATGAACGAAGAAGACAGCGAACAAATGGCGCTCTACCTCGAACAGATTGGATTGACTCGATCGGAGTCGATTATCGAGGCTCAAGTCATCTTGCTGAATACCTGTTCGGTCCGAAAGAAGCCCGAGGATAAGGCATTTTCTCTGCTTGGCGAATTGGCCTTCGTGAAGCAAGCTCGCCCCGACACCGTTATCGGTGTGTGCGGATGTATGGCTCAACTTCGCGCAAAAGAAATTCGCCAGCGAGCGCCCCATGTCGATTTCGTGGTTGGTACCGGAAACTTATCCGAAATTCCTGCATTAGTCCAGGAGGCATTTTCCGAACGGCGGTTCCAAACCCGACTAGACCTTCCTGAACGGAAAGGTGCAGTGGTAACCGATCTTCCTCAGCGACATGTCGGTCGCGAAGCAAAGATTAAGGCGTTTGTTCCAATCCAATACGGTTGCGACAAATTCTGTACGTTCTGCATCGTTCCCACCACTCGCGGCCGCGAGCGATCACGCTCGACCGCCGATATTCTCGATGAGGTCAAACGCCTGGCCGATAACGGCACCCAAGAGGTCACCTTACTAGGCCAAACCGTGAATTCTTACGGAAAGAACATGTCGGAGGGCAAGGTTCCCTTCTCAGAGCTTCTGGCCCTGGTTGCTGCCGTTCCCGGAATCGAACGCATCCGATTTACCTCTCCTTATCCACGCGACTTTAAGAAAGACGTCATCGAGGCGATTCGGGACATCCCGCAGGTGATGGAGCACGTCCACATGCCACTCCAGGCTGGGTCCGATTCCGAATTGAAGCGGATGAAGCGACTTTACACGCTGGAAAGTTTTAAGGAAATCGTTCAAGAAATGCGCGAAAGCATTCCTTCGGTTGGGATTACGACCGACCTCATTGTGGGTTTTCCCGACGAGACGGAAGAGGAGTTTCAGGCAACCTTGCAAGCCGTTCGCGACATTCGATTCGATGGAGCCTTTATGTTCGCCTACTCTCCCCGCCCGGGTACGCCAGCCGCGGATTGGGAGTCTCAGATTCCGGCCCAAGTCAAGAAAGATCGCCTTAATGAACTGATCGCGCTTCAAAATTCGATCACCCAAGAAATCCATGCCGAGCTGGTCGGCAAAGAATTCGAAGTCCTGATTGAAGGCCCGACACAAAAGAATCAATCGCTGATGTTGGGCTATAGTCGTTGCTTCCGAATGATGCGCTTTGAGGCATCGCAAGACCGAGCCGGGCGAATAGCCAAAGTCAAAGCAACCAAGAGCCACCAATGGGGCTTAACGGGCGAATTGGCTTGATCGTGATCGGTTAGGCGTTGAGCGTGGCTTCTGATGTTTTGATTTTCCAAGGAGTCTAAGCTCTCAGATCTGCCTTGGTTCGGTAGCGCTGCCCTTCAGGCCGCTTTGATTTGGATTGCCTACCCAGGCCTTCAGCCTGGGCTGACATATCACGGCCCGTTGGGCCTTCGAGGTGGATGGGATCTTTAAAGTTCCCACCTTTTAAACAAAATCGTGGGAGGGTGGCTGGCTGCGTTTGTAGCCTATCTTCGTCCCTTGGGATCAGATTGGAATCCGGTCAATCTTAATTTCGTTTTCGCTGACGTTCCGACCAATGGACCATCAATATACCGTGATGCCTATTGGGGGCATGGGCGTCCACGCCCGTGCGAACTCGGAAGAGAGGATTCGTGACCGCTCTTAGAGCATCTCCCTACTAATGGCGTGCCGGTTCGCTTCGCTCATTCCCCCTCCATCCGATCCACGAAAAGCGCACCTTTATGGTGCCCTTTATCGCGGACCCTCCTTCCTCACGATTCCAGTGGGAAGAAGGGAGTGTCTTACAAATCCAGACTCTGTACTCGGAACTTTGAGGTGGAGGGAGGTTCCGAAGCTCCCTCACCGCCGAATTGAAGCAATCTTAATTTCGTTTTCGCGGACGTTCTGACGCGACGAGGAAATTCTTAACCAATCGACTAATCTGCGCCTTCGTAGTTCAACAGGTAAACCATAAACGCGCTATAAAGGCCCGAAATGAATTGCTGAATCAGCGCGATAATCGCCAACTCGCGCATGTGGCCATACATACTCCCGACTGCCATCGTGGCCATACAGGCACACCCAAAAGATTGGAGCGCATTCAAGACGTTTAGCCACTTGCTGATCGTCATCCAAAGATCGCTCCTCTGCAACACCAGCAGGTTGGAAACAATCATCGCAAATCCGACAACCAACTGAAATCCTCCAGAAGGCGTCGCGTGCTCTTGGCGAACGAAGACAATGATCATTTGGAAGGCGCCAATCAGAATGCCGATCCAGCAAAGAATATTGAGAACGACCTCTTGCCATTCCGGCTTGTAGTCTGCTCCGGGCATGGCCTTGGCGCGTATGATCATCTTGCAGTGGGGGCAAGTGTGAACACCCACCATCATTTGCTGCTTGCAAAAAGGACATGCTTCCATGACGGGTCCCGCTGCTGGATTTCCTGTGACGGGACGAATGTTCCCTGGATCAATCGGCGGTGCTGCCGCTGGCAAATTTTTCATCTTCTCAAGCACCGGCTGAGAATTCTTTAACTGAGGCGGAAGTAAACCGGCAAACTGTCGAGCCGAGTCGGCCCAACCATTACGGATATAAATATCAAGAATTCGATTGGCCAACTCGGCGTTCGCGGGCTCACGTTGCCACACCGCGTAGAGCCATTCGATCGCTTTCATGGGGTCTTTCTCTTCGTCCCGATCGGCCAGAGCCTTGCTTGCATTTGCAAAGCCCATTTTGGCCCCCGGATGATTGGCGTCGATGCCCAGAGCACGCTCAAACGAAGCGCGAGCGCCCTCGACTTGCCCGACTTGATTCATGGCGTTTCCGTAGGCAAACGCAACGGTGACATCGTTGGGGAGGACTCGAGCGGCCGACATCAAGATCGGAATAGCTTCGGCAGGACGCCCCAAGCCAAGTAAGGCCATTCCGTACACCCGCTGGGCTTGACCGCCCGTCTCACGAATCAATAAGGGCTGAACGAGACTAATAATTTCTTCGTACTTTCGTTCGCCCAATAACTGATTCGCTTCATTGATACTACTTTTGAGAGAATCATCCATTCCGGCAATTGTAGCCGAATAGAGTTACTTTCTTATAAAGTTTTAATAAGTATTCATACTCGAATCGACGGTTGTAGCCCAACCGTTCATTCCTGTCACCATATTTCGTACCTTGGGATAGCCTTGTCCCAAAAGAAATTCTGTCGTTCGACCACTTCTCGCCCCGCTGCGACAGATCACGACGATGTCGCGATCTTTGGGAATCTCTTCAAAGCGATTTTCGATTTCGCCCAACGGAATATGAACGATATTCGGCAGGGCGCTCACCTCAAGTTCATGATCTTCGCGAACATCAAGAAGAAGGATTTCAGCTCCGCCGTCAAGTTCAGATTTGAGTTCGGCAGGGGTGACTTCGGGTACGTTAGACATCTTAAATTTACGATACCGTGATCAAGGCAACGTCCGATCGCCGCTCCCGTAATTTGTCTCGAACTTTGGTCCATTGGGCTCCGCTTAGCCTCGGGTCTTCCTCGATGATCCTCATCGCTGCCTGACGTGCTACCTCAAGCAGCTTGGAATCCTGCACCAAGTCGGCGACCTTAAAATCGAGGGAGCCGCTCTGTTCGGTTCCCGCTACGTTGCCGGGCCCCCGAATTTCGAGGTCTTCTTCCGCGATTCGGAAGCCGTCGGTCGTCGCGACCATCACGTCCATGCGGCGCATGGCGTCGTCTGACTTCACTTCAGAGATCAAAATGCAATACGACTGCGCTTCACCTCGACCGACACGCCCTCGAAGCTGATGGAGCTGCGCCAAACCAAAGCGATTGGCATCCTCAATCACCATTACCGAGGCATTTGGCACGTCAACACCGACTTCGATGACGGTTGTCGCCACGAGAATTTGGAGTTCGCCATTTCGGAATCGCTCCATCACTTCGTCCTTCTCGGCGGGTTTCATTTGCCCATGTAGCAAGCCAACTTGATAGTCCGAGAAAGCGCCAGTGGAAAGTTGACGATAGAGTTCCTCCGCCGCTTGAGCCATCATCTTTTCGTTTTCGCTGACCATGGGGCATACCACGTACGCTTGTCTTCCCTGTTCGACCAATTCACGGACCTTGTTATAAACGGACTCACGCTCGAAGGGACGCTTATGATGGGTTTTGATTGGCTTTCGCCCCGGAGGCAACTGATCGATAATCGAAATGTCGAGATCGCCGAAGATCGTCATGGTCAGCGTTCGTGGAATCGGCGTTGCCGTCATGACGAGCACGTCAGGGTTGCCAAACCCTTTATCGCGGATGGCCTTCCGCTGCAAGACCCCGAAACGGTGTTGCTCATCGACAACCACGAAACCAAGGCTTTGAAACTTAACGCTTTCTTGAATCAAAGCATGCGTTCCGACGGCAATTTGCGCGGCGCCGGTTTCGAGCCGTTGGTAAGCATTCTTTCGATCTCGACTTCCGAGCTTGCCGACCAAAAGTTCAACTTGAACGCCTAAAGGCTCAAAATATCGTCGCAAGTTTCGATAGTGTTGCTCGGCCAAGATTTCCGTGGGAGCCATGAGCGCACATTGGTAGCCGCTTCGTACGGCGGCAAGCAAACAGCAAGCCGCGACCGCCGTCTTGCCCGCGCCAACGTCGCCTTGAACCAATCGATTCATCGGGCTCGAAGACGCCATGTCAACAAGCACTTCGCGCACTACCCGGTCTTGAGCCTCGGTGAGTTGAAACGGCAACATGCGTCCAATCTGCCGCCACAGGGGCTCACCCTCTCGTTTTTTCGCTTCCTCTTCAAAGAAGAGGTCTTGCGGGACCCCAGCCGTAGCGACCCTTTTCGTCTTTTTGTCAGGCTCGGTCACCACTCTTGTCGGGCGGTCAATGGCTTTGCCGGCTTCAAGATCGCGAATCGGGAAAGAGATGCCAAGCTCTTGTTGAGTTTCCGACCGACGCATCGCAAGTTCCAACTGCATATATAGGAACTCTTCGAACACAATCCGTCGCCGGGCATGAATTCTTGCTTCGTCGCTTTCGGGATGGTGGATCTGACGAAGGCTCCATTGCAAATCACGCAGTTTTTGGGCGCGAAGCAAAGACTCGGGCAGCGGGTCTTCGACGAAATGGAGGTAGCTGTCGAGCGCAGCTTCCGCCGCTCGACGAGCGACCTTCTGAGGCAACCCCTCGGTGAGGGGATAGACAGGAACAATCTTCGCGAAGGCATCAGCCTCGTCCTCGGCATCGATGGCTTCCCATTCGGGAGAAGATATTTCGTCAAGATGCGGTCCGGCCTTTACGAGCCCATAAGCAATGATTTGCGACGCTTCTTCGAGCTGTTTTTTTAGCCAAGGCTGATTAAACCAAGTTAAACAAATCGCACCAGACGAATCCTCGATAATCGCCCTTAACAAGACTCTTCCCTTTCCAATCGGGCGCGCCTCGACCCTCCGCACCCGACCCCGAACGGTCACTACTTCGCCCGGGCGAGCTTTGGAAATCGGGGGAATGTCGCGCCGGTCTTGATAGCGTCTCGGAAGATGAAAGAGAAGGTCTCCCGCCGTTTCGACGCCGATCTTCTTATACAGCTGGGCAAACCGGGGCCCTACGCCCTTGACGTACTGAACTTCGGTAGCCAACCCTTGACTCATGCTCTTTTACTAGACGTATGACGACGGGTTATCGTCGCTCCCAAGCTGCGGGCAGCTTCAAAGTTTCATAGGTGACGATGGCAAAGCGGTCGGTCATACCCGCGATATAGTCCACCGCTCCTCGCAATCCAACATAGCCGTCGGGCAGATTGCCAGGTTCAATGAAATGCCAAAAGAGTTCTTGGACGAGGTTGATCGCCTTATCGACGTCGGGAAAAACGATGGGATATCGCAAGTAAACGTTGTCGAACATCCATTCTTTGAGCGAATTCATTTTCGTGACGAGCGGCTTGGAAATTCTGACGTAGTTTTGACCTGCGCTCTGTTCAATGGCGTCTCGCACGAGGATTCCAATTCGGCTCGAATAAGTCGTGCCTAGGTCGTCAAATTCAGACGGCATTCGATCAATGATCCCCGATCGTAACGCGTCATCAATATCGTGATTGAGATAGGCGATTCGATCACTGATCTTGACGACGCCCGCTTCTAAACTCGGGACCGGCTCTCCTTCTTCAGAAGACAGATCTTTTCTTCCCTTACTGTGGCCACTGATTCCAAGTCTGACCTCTTCTGACAGATTCAGATTCTCAAGCACGTCAACCACCCTAAGCGACTGTTCGTAGTGGCGGAAATGTCGTGGCTCGTCGTACACAATAGCTTCGAGAGGCAATTCATCCTGGTGGCGATGAATTTCGACGCCGTTTTTCGCCCAATAAGCCTGGATCGCCTCATCCAAAGCCCGCTCTCCCGCATGTCCGAACGGTGAGTGTCCGACATCATGACCCAGCGCAATGGCCTCGATCAAGTCTTCGTTCAGTTGAAGCGCACGCCCAATCGTTCTGGCAATTTGAGCGACTTCGAGCGTATGGGTGAGCCGAGTTCGGTAATGATCGCCTAGCGGATCGATAAAGACTTGAGTCTTGTGTTTGAGACGCCGAAAGGACTTCGAGTGCAGAATGCGATCTCGATCCCGTTGAAAGCACGTTCTGACCGGATCTTCTTCTTCCTGGCGTTGGCGTCCGGCGCTTTCACGAGCAAAGGATGCCAACGGAGAAAGAAATTGGTGTTCTCGGGCTTCAATCTGCTCTCGAATCGTCAAAGACACGAAAGTCAGACGGATGTGAAGCCCAAAACGTCGCTAGCCTGAAGAAGCAGATGTCAAGAGTGAAGAGAGTCGCTGCCCTTGAGACTGAAGGTCGGCAATCCGTTGCTCCATTGCCGCAAATTGGTTCTTCAATTCCGTGGCTTTATCGTCCGCACGCTTGTTGATCGCATCAATCTGGGTTTGGATCGCATCAGCCTGATCACGGATGCTTTGGGCCCCGGTTACGGTCAAACCAGTTGTGTAATCTGTATAGGTATTGAGCAGATTATTTAATACACCGTTAAGTCCGCTCGTGAAATTGATGGAGCCGATCAAGCCGGTCGTCGTTCCCGTATATTGGATTTGAAGGCCGTTCGCAACGGTATTCGTCGAGGCTCCCGTCAAGAATTGACCAATGCCAGTGGCGGCTTGTCCGGCAATAGTTCCGGCTACGTCAAGGCCATCGACGAGGGATCCCGCCGCAAAGCCGACTCCCGAGTTATCGCCAGTCGGCGATTGGTTGCTGACCAGCGTAAACCGACCGTTCGTTCCATAACGTTTGCTATCGATTTGGAGCTTTCCACTGTTGTCGCTCGCAACAAGCAGGTCCTTAAGTCGAGGGTCATTGTTGATTTTGTTGACGATGTCGGCCATCGTAGACCCCACGTCGAGCGTGACATCTACGGATCCATTGGCAAACATCGAGCCGGCGAAAGTCAATTTTTCGGAAGTCGTGCTCGGTGCCGTCTTGGCCGTTCCCGCGACGTATTGCGACTTCGTGGCGACCTGGGTGATGTTGACATCGTAAGGAACCGTGCTCGACGACTTGGTGTTCGTCGTGCTCGATACATAGGAAAGCGTTCCCGTTGACGATGTGCCGAAATTTTGGAAGATACGCTGGACGCTTGTTGGGTCGGCATTGATCGCCGCCTGCAACTTCGTATCGTCAACCGTCATGTTTCCGGTGGAATCCAGCCCGAAGCCGATATCGATAAGGTTTTTGTACGTGCCCGTGAGTCCAGGAACGTTGCTCATCATTCCGTAATGAACCGACGATTGATATTGCTGGACAAGACTGTCACCGAACAATGGACCTGAGTCATAAGTTGACGCGTCAAAGCTGCTGTACTGCGAAATGAAGGCCTGAACCGAATTATAAGCGGTCATGACGCCTTTAATCCGCCCCGCGACTGCTCCCGTGTCACTCGTCAAACTGATCGTTGAGGTCGGCGGAGTCGTCGAATCGGCCTTCAGCAACGTAATCGTCGCACCCGCGATAACGCTGTCGATCGTGTTCGACGCACTGGTCAAAGCGACATTGTCGATTGAATATTGCGCGTCTTGGGCGGAGACCAATTCGTTGGTCGCATTGTTTTGCAGGATTCCCAGCGCAGCTAACGTGTTATTTGAGTCGGTAAAGGTGGGCGTTGAACCGCTCCCAGCTATTTGCAGCGAATAGGATGTCACGCCATTGTTTTGAGTCGTGACGACCGTCGCATTGGCTCCGGTTCCCGCCGAGTTGATCTTGTCGGCCACACTCTGCAACGAGTCCGTCGAGAGGTCGATCGTAACATCCACGCCGTTAATTTGCACGGTGCTGCTGCCTAGGCCCGATGCGCCAACCAACGAACCGTAGGACGTACTCGAAGACGACATCTGAAGCCCTTGGGCGCCGTTGGTGATCGGCTGTCTTACGGAGGATGTATTTGTCAGGAGCCCAAGCGAAGACAAAGTGCTGCCCGTCAGATCGGTTAACGCCGGCTTGTTCGAGAGGCCAGTATTCGTTGACGTGAAGGTCAAGAAGGCCTGTCCGGTTCCACCGTTGATAACGCCCGCGCTGACACCCACGTTCAGTGAATTGACTTTTGCCGCAATTGACTGTAGCGAGTCAGTCGCATCGACCGTGACAACCTTTCCGTTGACGGTAAATTGCCCGGCCTGACCAAGCGCCGCCGAGGTAGAAGCCTGAGCCGTCGAAGAAATCTTTTGGGCTTGCGCTAGCTTTGAAACTTTGATGGCGTAGCTGCCCGGTTGAGCGCCCGTCGTCGTCGTGACCGAAACGACCGTCGAATCGGAAACGCCTACGCCAACGGCTTGAAATGCCGTGGGAGTGTTCAAAGTGTTAATCGCCTGAGAGAGGCCGGAAATCTGAGTCTTAAATGTGTCGTAAAGCGCTGCCTTCTGTTGGAGCGTTTTCTGCTGAGCAGTCAGTCGCGAGACCGAACTCGTTTCGGCCGCAACCAGCTTTTGGATAATGCTATCGGTATCGAGACCGCTGGCAATACCTCCAAAAGAAATTCCCGTTGAACTTGACGTTAGACCCATATCTGATTCCTCCTAGCCGGATAACATTCCGTAAATCTGACTTGCCTCATCTACCTTGTTCCGCACGGTTTCGGCGATCTGAGATACAGTCTCGGAGGTTAGTCCTAAAGTCTCGATCAATTCGGTTGCGAGAGGACCGACTGGTCCATTGTTTTCATAGTAATAGTGTTTGTTCATCCAGTCTGCGACGGCAAGGATCGCAATCACCTGTGAAATTTCACCTTCATCGAACGGTCCTTCGTGTAACCGAATTCCCGTCACAATTTTCTCTGGCAGTTCCCATTTGTCGGCCACGATGGCCCCGATTCCGGCGTGAGTTTCGCCGAGAAACTGCTTTTCCTCGGTTTCATAGCTCGTGCAATTTTGATTGGCTTTCAAAACGAGCTTTTGGTACGTTGGCTTGAAATTGCAGTAGAAGAACATTCTGCCGACATCGTGCAGAATTCCAATCGTCGAGATCTCGTCGGCAAGTTTTCGTTCAACGTTGAGCTTTGAACAAAGCGCGGTACACGCAGCGGCTGTCGCGAACGAATGTTGCCAGAAGCGGCGCATTCCTTCCGAATCGACCGGACCTTTCGATGAAAATGCCGCGATAGAGCCCACACTAAGCGTAATTGTCCGAACTTGTTGAATTCCAAGAATCAAGACGGCCTGACCCACGCTGGTCACCTGACGCGAAAGGCCGTAGTAGGCCGAATTCACGATTCGCAAAACCTTTGAAGCAAGGGCTTGATCACCCGAGATGATCTCATCGATTTTGTGCATGTCCGGTTCTTGACGATTGGTTTCATCAAGAACTTTTGCGACCGCCGTCGGAAGCGGCGGCAACTCTTTGAGAGACTGTTCGAGCCTCTTTCTTATAACTAAAGCTTCTGCATCAATGACCATTGTCCAATCCTCTCGTGAACTCCAACACCGAATTCACGTCGACAATCAGCGCCACTCGACCATTGCCAAGAATGGTTGCTCCGGATAGCCCTCGAAGTTCTCCACAATACTTGCTAATGGACTTAATAACGACCTCTTGTTCCCCCAGCAATCGATCCACAACCAAACCAACCTTTTGTTCGGCGGATCCGACCACTACGACGTAATCATCGGCAGGTTTCTCATCAAAGCTCTCCTTAACTTTGAAAAGTTCTCTCAGTTTCAATAGCGGTACCGTCTGCCCACGCAGGAGCATGACCGGGCGCTTACAAACCTTTTGGACTTCCATGGTCGATGTGGCCAGGGTTTCGAGAACCGAACCAATCGGCATGACATAGTCAATCTTTCCGACTCTCGCAAGCAACCCGCCCATGATGGCAACTGTCAACGGAAGCTTGAGAATCATCTTCGTGCCTTCGCCCGGAGTGCTTTCGATGTCGATAATGCCGCCCATCGATTGAATATTCGATCGGACGATATCCATCCCAACGCCTCGTCCCGAAACGTCGGTGATCTCTTTTGCCGTGCTAAATCCGCTGTGGAAGATGAGGAGTTGAGCGTCTCGGTCGGTCAAACGCGCCGCCGCTTCTTTGGTCATGACTCCCTTTTCGACCGCCTTTGCTCGCAGCTTTTCGGGATCGATACCCCGTCCATCGTCGCTTAGTTCGATGTGGATCGCATTGTCTTTATGCTTGGCCGTAAGCGTGATCGTGCCCATTTCTGGCTTGCCCGATTTCGCACGGTCGGCGGCATCTTCGAGTCCGTGATCCAGCGAGTTGCGGACCATGTGAATGAGCGGATCGCTGATCCCTTCGATGACGGATCGGTCGACTTCGGTTTCGCCACCTTCGATGATCAAATTGACTTGCTTGTTGAGCTTTCTCGACAAATCGCGAACCATCCGTGGGAAGCGCTGGAACACGTTATCAATCGGGAGCATTCGCGCTCTCATGATCTGCTCCTGCAATTCGCCGGTCACCCGAGCGATGTGCCCAATCGTTTCGGCGAGCGCATCCGTATTTTCGGAGTCGGTTGACTTGGCCGCGATGTTTGCGCCGATCTGACTCAATCGAGTTCGATCGATAACCAGTTCGCCAACGAGATTCATCAATGCGTCGAGCAACGAAACATCCACGCGGATCGTCTGATTGGCCTCGCGCTTCGGCTTGTCCGATTTTGCGGCGTCACCTTCGGCGGGTTTGGCATCTTCGCTTTTCTCAGCGGCGAGCTCTGCGACAGCAGAAGCCGTTTCTTCGAAAGCTTCCCCAACCGTATATTTTTCAAACTTGACGCTGGCGATCTCGCCAATGCCTTGCAGCGTGCTGGTGGCTTCTTCAACCGTCGAATCGAGCGAGGCAAGGAAGCAAACGGTGGTTTCGAACTCCTCGGATTCGAGCTTCTCTTGCTCTGGGTTTGACGCGAACACTTCGCCCAAGCCGTTCAGTGAGTTCATCACCATGAAAATGCGGACATATTTCATCACGCATTCGGCATCTAGGGTGACTTCAATTGAATAAATGTTGTCGGTATTGGGAAGTTGCGCCAAAGCGTCGATCACAGCGGTCGGCCATGCAAATCCCTCGGATTTTGGAGCCTCGGTGGCCGCTGCCGTCTTTCCGCTCGTGATCATCTTGAGCGATGCGATCAGATCGAGTTCTGGTGTAAAGTCTTCGCCGGAAGAAGCAATATGCTCTTTACCGGTGATCATCGTATCTACCGTGCGGACCAGGACTTCGCCAACTTCGTGGCTGACGGTCAAAGAACCGTCGCGGACGAGGTAGAGGACGTTTTCGAATTCGTGAACGAGTTCGGCATAAGCGCTAAAGCCCATCGCCTTGCTGGAGCCCTTAATCGTATGCGCAGCACGGAAAATCGATCCGATTCGGTCCGAAGTCGGTTCGGCTTCGAGTCTGCCGATTTCCGTTTCGAGAATTGAGAGTTGTTCTTCGGTTTCTTGGAGAAAAAGATCCAGATAGTCCGACATGTTAAGACTGTTGCTCATGCTGGCACCTCCACAAGGCGGTCGATATCGACGACCGAAACAAGTACATCGTTGACATTGACCACTCCGGTGACGAGTCCGTTGAGACTCGATGTCGCATCGACGCCATCTTGCTGAATATCTTCTGATCGAACGGTCAGTACTTCGAGGACGTTATCGACGAGCAGTCCAATGTGCCCCTGTTGTCCTTCGGATACAATAATAAGTCCTTCCTCTTTTTTCGTTGAGGTCTCTAATCCGATTCGAAGTCTTAAATCGGTTACCGGCAGGGTGCGTCCACGCAGATTGCCAAGACCGAGCAAATGGTCTTCGACGTTAGGAAGCGGAGTCACCTCGCGCCAGGTAATGATGCCGGTCACAGAATCGACGGAAAAGGCAAAGTGTTCGTCGCCAAGTTGAAATCTTACGAATTTGAGTTCATCGCCAGTTTCGACTTCCTTTTGGAGTTCTAACGTTTCTGACATGGTTGATTAACTTAAGTGTTGGCACGCGACCCTGTCATCTTTACAGTGAATTAGATGTCTATAAGAATGATTGCCATGGACCTTGACGGCACGATCCTGCGTGCCGATCAATCGATTCATCCGTCCTTGCCCGATGCGTTCGAAAGGGCGCGCCAAGCGGGAATTCAACTTGCGATTGCGACCGGGCGGGCCTATCAGAGCACGATCAAAATTGCTGAGCGGATCGGATTCGAAGGTCCGATGATTTGCTCGAATGGCTCACACGTCCTCAACGAATCGCACGTCACGATCGGCACAGAATTCCTTGAAAAGTCGCTCCAGCGGCACATTCTCGAATATGCGAACGAGCACGATCTCCATGTTTCAGCCTATGGAGAACGTGGCATCAGCACCTTAAAAGATTCAGACTGGCTGACCAAATATAAACAATTGGTGCGCGGTCTCGACATTCCGGTTCTTGGGTTTGACGGCGTCATGGCTCAGTCGCTTTTCAAAACTGTTTTGATTTGTGACGAACTTGAACTACCCAATCATCGTCAAAATCTCAGCTTTCTTGAAAGAGACAAACTTGGACAAATGACAGAAAGTGGGCCGGAATACCTTGAAATCCTTCCTCTGAATGCCAATAAGGGAAATGGGCTAGGTAAATTGGCTAGGTCCTTGAACCTGCGTCAACCGGAGATCGCAGCGATAGGCGACTATCGCAACGATTTAGAGATGTTGAGTTGGGTTGGGACCCCTGGAGCGGTAGAAAATGCACTTCCGGAAGTCAAATCGCTCGCCCAATTCGTCGTAAAAAGTAACGAAGAAGGGGGAGTGGCAGAATTCATTGATCAGTGTATTCTGTTAAACTCTAGAGGCTAAAGCGAAAGCTGAAAGGAAAGGAAAAATGAAAGGGATTCGATTGGCTCTAATGGCAGCAGGGATTTTCTCTGCGCTATCGGCATATGCGGCTACGTTCAGTGTAACGTCACCGACCGAAGGCAAGTGGCTTGGTTCGACCAACACGCTCTCTTTTAACGGAACCGGAGCTCACGTTCAGGTTACCGTCACCGCCGTCGTCACTGGTCCGAGTGGTTCAACCACCGTTTCGACCAACGTCAACCCTGCCGTCAACGGCGATTTTTCTGGCTCGCTTGCATTAACGTTTTCTTCATCTTCGGCCCAAGGCGATTACACCATTGCGGTAACGGCAACCGAACCCGGCAATACCTACACGCCGGTCAACTTGAACGTAAAAGTTGACACGAAGACGCCGAAGCTTTTGGAATATAGCCCAGCGCAAAACTCCTTCCGCAAAGGAACGGTGCCCATCCTCTTCAAAATTTTGGAAGACAACATGAAGGAATGGCGTGTCACTGTTGGCGGAGCCGATATTCCTAACAATACGGGCACCTCTGAAACGTCCATCTCGGTCAACTATGATTCTTCGACCCAGGATACAGACGGTCCGCAGAACATTGCCCTTACCGCAAAAGATGGAGCCGATAACGCTCTCAACTTTACGATTCCTTTAACCATCGACCGCAAGCCGCCGATCTCCACAATCCAATATCCGCAAAATAGCACCGGAGTTCGACCGCGAAGCGACGTGACCGTCGTGATTGACGTCGCCGACCAATTTGCGGGATCGGTCGACATCACTGGTCTCGACGTGGTCATTCAACAGACCAACGGAGCTTTCATCACCCGAGCCTCGCGCGAATCGTGGCGAGACATCGGCAACAACACCTGGCGCTGGACGGGTCGAATTCGATACCGTGCCGGTTTCCCGGTGATGTATAAAGTCGTCGTTTCTGCCATCGATAAAGCTGGCAATGTCGCAACCCGGCAAGAAGTAACGGTTCATCCCGGAGCATAAGTAAGGAACTACTGAATGAGTAAAAGGATTTTCATTGTCGCCCTCGGATCGCTTGGGCTATCGGCCGCTGGCTTTGGTCAGATTCCCGATTTGTTAAACACGATCGATGCGGGAAGCCGCTCGATGGGTGCAGGAGGCGCATTCAATGTCACCTCTGCGGATACGTTTAGCATCCTCAACAACCCGGCGGGTATCGGTTTTCTTTCGAGCAAGACATTTGGCATTTCGATGCGAAACCTTCCAAAGTCGACGACTCAGATCTTCGGCGACCTCGCAAATCCTACTTATTCGACGACGGGTTCCGGCGGCAAAAACTCGATTACTCACTTTGGCTACGCAATGCCACTCAAGAAGGGCGGCACTTTTGGCTTTAGCTACCAAGTCGGCGGCTATCTCGATGACTTCCGGTCGGGCACGAACATCACCATCGGTGGATTCACGGGTGCAACGTATCAAGAACAGATCACGGCGAAAACGGACTATTACACGCTCGCTTTGGGACGGACAAACGCAGCCGGCGACAAATCTTTCGGTTGGGGCCTTACGATTGCCAACCTCAGCTTGTATGATCATCAGCTCGGCTTTGTGCCGGGCAACCCGCAAACGACGGTGATCAACTCTGAGAATTCGGCTTCCACATGGGGAGTGGGCCTGACTGCTGGTTTCCAAACGATTCCGGCAAATCATCCGGACACTACGTTTGGTGGCAGCATTCGAACCCCTATCAAAATGAGTTCGAACTCCTTCAGTTCACCGCTCTACGATGTGCTCCCGGGCCAGATTTCGTTGGGCCTCGCGAAGCGAAAAGACAATTTGCGCGGCAAGAACGACTTCCTCGTCTATGGTGGCCAAGTGGCCTACTACTTCGGCGGAAGCGGCAGCGGCATGTTTGATCGCGACAACCAGTTCGTGTTCGGATTGGGCGCGGAATATAACCTGGTTCGCGACGAAGGGACCATTCCGATCCGCGTAGGTCTTGCCTCAATCGCCTCGGGCGGTTCACAATTTGCGGATAGAAATTCATTTACGTTCGGATTTGGATTCCGACCCAATGGGCAACCATGGTCGCTGGATCTGAACTACGGAAAACCAAACGGTGGCGGCAGCGACTTCGCGATCGGATTTAACTATCGAATCGAAAAATAAAGGACATACAAAATGCGACGAGTAATTACAGGGATTGTTGGACTGGCCCTCGCCGGGTTTGCATGCAGCCAATCGTGGACCGGCACTTATGAGGCAGGTCTCAAGGCGGCCAAATCAGGCAAATGGGCTGACGCACGGAAGTCCTTTCAGCAGGCGAAAGCCTATCGAACCGACGACACCGATAAGCCCACCATGTTGCCTGGGCCGGTGACCGAACAGCGAAAGTGGCGAAATGGTTCACCCTATTCGCCGAACTTTCTTGCGGCTTACTCGGAATATCGACTCGGCCTTGAAGCCAAGCCAGATAACGCGAGCGACTTTTTCAAGACCGCAGCCGATGAATTCGAAGCGCTGATCAGCAAAAAGCAAGTCAGCCGAGAAACCGTTTTCTATCTCAATTCGATCTACAGCAAACTCAATCAAGCCGATAAGAAACAAGCGCTCGCCTCGCGCATTTCGGAGCCGACTTGGAAGGTTGATACCGACGTTCTCCCACCAGAAGATGTTTCGGCGATCGAATCGGGCGTGTCGAGCACAGGCAACAATGGTGGAATCGTCGGCGTTGTCGATGCGGGCAAATTAGCCGGCAACACGACCGGAACCGCGGCGAACGCTGGTCCGGTTTTGACGATTTCAACGAAATATGCCCTGATCATTGGCAACTCGGACAACAAACTGCCGGGACAACAAATTCCTTCCGCGGTCGATGACGCCACGTTGATGAAAGATACGTTGGCTACCAACGCAGGCTACGATCCCGCCAACATCGTTGTCGTCAATAATGTTTCGGCGGCTGCGGTGCTTGCGGCGGCAAAGGACCTCGCGTCGAAGATGCCGGCCGAAGGAACGCTTTTCTTCTTTTACACGGGTGCTGCGGCAAACGTTGACGGACGAGACTGGTTCGCCGGGGTGAACACGGAGATCGCAACCGATACGTCGAGCATGGTTCGAAAATCGGAAGTCTTCCTTCCCTTCATCCAAAAAGGTATCAGCATTTTTGCGTTCTACCAGGTTGCACGACCTTCTGTCGGTGGAAAATTCTTTGGCGACGAAGAACCGCGAGCAGGCCGACTTGCTCAAATGCAGTCGACCATGACGGGCGAGTCGATTTACTCGATTTATCGAAATGGAAAGACCGTTGGCGCATTCGCGGATGCACTTTCTCAAGTGCTCATTGACCTGCACTCGAACGCAGTTCCGATTGGAGACTTTGGCTGGGCAGTTTTCTATAAGATTCGCCAGGGCAATGTTGGAGAGTCGGGTGGTGGCAGCAAACAAACGCCGACCCTTCCCGTGCTCCAGTTCCTCTCATCGAGTTCTCGATTCTAAATCTGCTACTCGCAACGACAAAATCCCCTGGTCTTACCGATCAGGGGATTTTTTATTGACCCAGGTCTCCCACAAAAGCATCGCTGGCCTACGGTATGCTGTCTATTCGTGCTCGACAAAATCATTTGCGCCCTTGACACGGGCGATCTCGACGCCGCCCTCACGACCGTTCAAAGGCTTTCGCCATCGATCCAGCGATTTAAGATCGGTCACTCCTTAACTCTCACCCATTCCCTTTCGGTCATCGCCCGACTGCAAGACGCGGGAGCAACGCATATCTTTCTCGATCTCAAGTTCCACGACATCCCCAACACCGTCGCCGGAGCCATCAAAGAAGCCTCAAAGTATGGCGTGTGGATGACCACGGTTCACACGACGGGCGGCTCGGACATGATGAAAGCCGCCTCGGAAGTCTCAGGACGGCCCCTCCTCATGGGAGTCTCTGTCTTGACATCACTGGATGAGAATTCCTTGCGCCAAGTGGGAATTCTGCGTTCGGTCAACGATCAGATGGTGAAGATGTCGGAACTCGCGATCGAATGTGGATTCGATGGCTTGATCGCATCGCCTCACGAAGCGAGTCTGCTTCGTCAGCACGTTGGAGATCAACCCCTGATTGTCACGCCAGGCATTCGACTCGATGGAGGCAATACCCACGACCAAAAGCGAGTCGCGACGCCTCAAGAAGCCATTGCAAACGGCGCAAGCTACTTGGTTGTCGGGCGGGCTCTTTCGGAAGCAGAAGACCTTGATGCCGTTCTCGAACGCTTTCGGTAATTGACTTTTTATGTAGATATTTGTATACTATTTCTCGTTATGACGTTAAAGGATTACATCATCCTCGAAACCGAAAAATCGTTGAAAAGTGTCTTTGAGGCGGCGCGAAAAGTTCCAAGCGACAAAACTGATTGGAAGCCTTTGGATAATGGTCGATCGGTGCTCGATCAACTTCAAGAATGTGCATTTTGCCCATTGTGGGTGCCTGGCCTTCTCGAAAAGCGAGCCTTCGATCCCTCCGGATTTGCAACCTACGAAGAAACGCGTAAGGGTTGGACGACCATCGACGCATGTGAAGCGGCGGCTACCACCAATATGGAAGCCTTTAAGAAAGCGGTCAATGAGTTGCCAGAAGCCGACTATGGGGTTGAGGTGAATCTTCCTTGGGGAAATTATACGCTTGCCGAAGTCATGGGCTTTCCGATGTGGAACCTCCATTATCACGCAGGACAAATCAACTACGTCCAAACGCTTTACGGCGATTTTTCAATGTAATTTCACCTTTCTCGTTACCATCAAGATGGCTAACGAGAAAGTTTCGTATACTGGCATTTAGGCTCTATGAAATCACGGTCGGTTCTTGTCGTTATCATCCTCGGTGCGATAGGATTTGGCGGATACAAGTTCCTCGTAAATCGGGCTCGAGCACAAAGCAAAGCCTTTGAAGCTCAATACGACAAAGATTTCTTTGCGGGAAGAATTAAGCCTTTGACGCCTCCTTTTGTCGAGGCAGGCAATATCGACGATTTGCAATTTCGCGTGATTCCACTCCCCAAGCTATCCGTCCAGTCAATGTCTTTTGACGGCGATCTGCTTTGCGTTCGTGAAGATGGTTCTCGTCACGCCAAAACATGGGTGGTGGTCAACCGAGATGGTCAAATGAAATCGTCATTTTCGGCCGATCGTGCCTACATGACGCGGACAGGAAAAGTCGTTTCGTTGCTAGGGGATTCTGAAAATAGCGTTGCGGTGACCTACACGGATATCAATGGTCAGAAACACCATTTGGATAAGAACTCTTACGCCACTTCCATCACCTGGACCGGCCCACCTATTTTTACGTCAACAGGCTTTTTCGATTCTACGGGGAAAAGCGGCACCCTCAACTACCACGACCTTCTACTCGGTGCGAAAGAAGCTCAAGTTCCTGGCGGAGGCTTCTTTGTTCCCGCAACCGAAGTCGTGTCGGAAGGAACGGTGGGAAATATTTATTCTCAGTCTGGAGGCAATACCGATCGGCTCGGCATTTTCAAAGACGGGAAACTGACCGATGAATCCATTTCGATCCCTCATGAATATTTCCGGATCTTCGGTTCGAAGAGCGGCATCGCGGTCACTTCGGGACGCGCTTTTCATGAAAGAATTCCCTATCGCCGAACCGGCCCTAACCGATATGAGCGAATCGCGGTTCCCCAAGGATCGATGGAAGCCGACGTCTTAGCCATCAACGACCGAGGAGACTCTATTTTGTCCGTAGCCGGACCAGTGAAACAGGCAGTTATCGGCAATCAAGTCCCTTATGACTCCGAGGCTTATCTTGTCACGAATGGCAAATACTATAACCTTCGCCACATTCATCAAATGCTGTTTGGAACCAGCGACAACAAGCATGGAGAAATTCAGGTCTACATGCTCGACGAAATGGGTGACATGGTTGCCACAACAGAAAATGGAACGTTTTTGATTCAACCGCTCAGTCCATAGATAGCGTAGAGTTCGCCATTGGGGATTCGCTATCGTTCACAATGAAGGTATATGCCTTTTGAGTACGAACCGACGATCCAGCTTGGCCCTGACACAACCGAGTATCGTTTCCTGGGGAAGGAAGGAGTCTCCACCGTCACCATTGACGGAAAGGAATATCTCAAAGTCGACCGAAGCGTACTCAAAATGCTCGCCAAAGAAGGACTGAGCGAGATCAACTTCTTCTTTCGAAAGGCGCACCTTCAACAACTCGCCAACGAACTCAATGACCCGGAAGCGAGCGATAACGACAAGTTCGTGATTTACACTCACCTTCAAAATGCCGTCGTCGCCAGCAAAGGATTACTCCCCACTTGTCAAGACACGGGCACAGCAAAGGCATACGGCAAAAAAGGTCAATATGTGCTCACCGATTTCGATGAAGAAGAGGCCATCTCCGAAGGCATTTATGAGACATATCAAGAAAAAAACCTTCGATATAGCCAGCTAGCCCCGTTAGAAATGTTCCACGAAGTGAATACGAGGAATAACCTCCCCGCACAGGTGGATATCATGGCCACCAAGGGAGACGAGTACCACTTGATGTTCATCGCAAAAGGCGGTGGCAGCGCGAACAAGATGTACCTATACCAATCCACTCCGGCGGTACTGAACGAAAAGGATTTGACCGAATTTGTCCGCTCCAAGCTAAAAGAGATTGGCACCAGTGCTTGCCCGCCGTACCATCTTTGTATGGTCATCGGTGGCACCAGTATCGAGAACACCAGTAAAACCCTTAAACTCCTTACCACGGGCTATCTTGACAAACTGCCCACCACGGGAAGCGCTGGAGGGCGCGCATTTCGAGATACCGAGTGGGAAACTAAGGTTCTCAAGATTGCCCAGGATAGCCATATTGGCGCCCAGTTTGGCGGCAAATACTTCGCCCACGATGTCAAAGTCGTTCGTCTTCCCCGCCACGCGGCGTCGATGCCGATCGCAATGGGCGTCAGTTGCTCTGCAGATCGTCAGATCAAGTGCAAAATCACAAAAGAAGGCGTCTTCATTGAGCAACTTGAGCATAATCCAGCTCAATTTCTCCCCGCCGAGCAGCCCGAACTTGCTCCGCCCGTGCCAATTGATCTCACCCAGGGCATGGAAAAGATTCGCGAAGTTCTTTCTCAATTCCCGGTCAAGACTCGGGTTAGCCTAACGGGGCCAATGATTGTCGCCCGTGACAGTGCTCATGCGAGGATCCGGAAGATGATGGAGGACGGGCAACCAATGCCTCAATACTTTAAGGACTACCCTGTTTATTACGCCGGTCCGGCGAAGACACCCGAAGGAATGGTCACGGGTTCGTTCGGACCAACTACCGCCGGGCGAATGGATGCCTTTGTGGATCTCTTCCAACAAAACGGCGGATCGATGGTGATGCTCGCCAAAGGCAACCGAAGCCCGGGCGTGACAGCGGCCTGTAAAAAGAACGGCGGCTTCTATTTGGGCAGCATTGGCGGCCCGGCAGCGATCCTCGCGCAGAGCAATATCAAGAGCGTGAAAGTTCTGGACTTTGAAGACCTCGGCATGGAAGCCATCCGGATGATCGAAGTCGAAAACTTCCCTGCGTTTATCGTGGTGGACGACAAGGGGAACGATTTCTTCGAGCAGGTTTAGTCCATTTCCTCTCCTCTTGCTGCGACTGTAGAGTCGCGCCCCAGCATATGACCTCGGCCCAAATTCTCACCCGATATCACGAACTCTTGGCTCAACAGGGCGCCAAGAGCTTGTTCGCGGTGGAATCAGGCAGTCGGGCGTGGGGATTCGAATCGGCAAACAGCGATTACGATGTGCGGTTTGTCTATTGGATGCCGCGTGACTGGTATCTCAAGATCGAAAAGCAGCGGGACGTGATCGAAGAGATTGGCGAGGACGACCTGGATTTCGCCGGATGGGATATTCAAAAAGCTCTCATCCTTGCTTTCAAATCCAATCCTTCCCTTCACGATTGGCTGGCGACTGATCTTGTCTATCATCAGGACGACCGATTTTTCCCAGAATTTCGAAGCCTTTGCCTTGAGTATTTTCAGCCGTTTGCCTGCATCCAACACTTTCGGTCACTGGCCACGAATAATTTCAACGACTATCGCGACGCGACCAAAATGCCGTTCAAGAAGTACTTTTACGTGTTCCGCGCATTGCTTTGCGAAAAATATGTCGATGCCCATCAAGCTCCTGCACCATGCCGATTTGTTGATCTGCTCGATGCCTATTACCCCTCGGGGACAATTCGAGACGAGCTTGACCAGCTTCTCCTTCTGAAGCGATCCGACACCGAGACGGCGATCACGCCGATCAATCCCATTCTCCATCGCGAGTTGGGTCGCCTTATCAGCCAGCCGCTTCCTGCTCGTCCCGCCGGGCAACCAAGATCGATGGACAAGCTCGACGATTTCTTCCGTCGATTGATCTCCGAATAATTCGGGAACTATCGCGTTACCCATAATGTTAGCTCACGTAACTTGGGCAATAACACTTATGAAGGTAGCACCAAAAATTGTGCTTGCCAGCTTGCTGGCAAGTGGCGTATTCGGTCTTGTCGCCCAGTACGTTCTCTATTCCCACACAGTAGGATTGAACCTAACTGTGCTTATTGTGGCCGGGGTCTGTATACTCCTATGGCTCTATCGCAAGCAGGTCGTTGAGCCAGATATATCACTGGGGTATCTTATTGCCCCCATGTTACTGGTCGCTTACGGCTTTGGGGTTCCTGATTCAAGAAATCTCGTATTACTGAACGGAGTAGTTGGATTCCTATGCCTTGGATATTACGGATTAAGAACCTGTGCAAGAAAGCCGGTCAACTTACGCCAGAGTATCTTTAAGGCTCCTATCATCGCACTCGGATATCCCTTGGTGGGTTTTCTGCTTCCTTTCGCGGCAGATTGGCAACAGATTCAAACGACAAAGCGCTTCACCAGTACGCGAGGTGTTTTTCTGGGAGGAGTCCTAGCTATTCCCTTCCTCCTGCTGTTCGGGCTTGTTCTCGGTGAAGCCGACCCGCTTTTTGCACATATTTTCCAATTCAGGTTCGACCTAAACGCAGACGACCTCATCCCGCGAGCGTTCATTTTCGGTGCGGCGATGTCGGGAATGGCCGGATTCCTTGCCTACCTTTCAAGCCCAGTATTCAACCGAATACAGCAAATTTTGGCGAGTCAGGCGGCCGCAAGTCCGGTTCCTCCACCAATGGTCGCTTCCTCGGAAGCATTGAATCAAGTTCAATCGTCGGTCGAAGACTTAGATCAAAATGATCATGTCGCCATTTTTGTGACCTTCTTCGGACTCATTTCAGCTCTCTTTGCAGTTTTCATTCTCGTCCAAGTCCGTTATCTTTTTGGCGGTGCTTCGGTTGTCCTCCGAACTCAGGGACTTACCTATGCCGAGTATGCAAAACGCGGCTTTTTAGAAATTGCATCTCTCGAAACGATCTGTTTGCCATTGCTCATTTTGAGCCAGTATGCACTTAAAAACCTAAACAAAAAAGCAGAGAAGACGATCAACATCTTGATCTCAATCGTCGTCGGGCTTCTCCTCTTGCTGATGGCTTCGGCGGCTTTTCGATTGAAACTCTACGTGGACAACTATGGCTTCACACCGCTCCGCTTTTACGTGGCGGCTGGAATGATCTGGCTACTCAGTCTCTTAGGCGCCTATTTGCGCTATGGACTCCGGTGGCAATTGGACCGCATTGGAAAGTTTGCTTACATGAGCATGGTAGGCATCACCCTTGGCGTTAACTTGGCCCGCCCCGATTATTGGATTGCCCGCATCAACCTCACTCGCAAGGTGTCCCAAGGACTTGATGCGGACATGATCACCGGAGCCGGTGCCGACGCCTATTCGGCCATCGTTCAGTTCGGAGGAGGAGAACGCATGATAGGCGGCAAATCTCGAAATTTGCTAAAGGAATTTCTGGACAACCAACATCGCCGCTCACATGATTGGCGCGACATGACCTACAGCCAATATGCCATTGGAAAACGATAAGAAGCCCATTTTAGTCCAGTTGGCCCAGGAGCCAACTGGACTAAGAATTTAACGAACGGACTAAATCCTTGAGCGGCAATCCGTCCAAGAAAAGCGCGAAATTATCTACAAAATGCTGTAATAGGACGTCCATTTCGTTTTGCATCCCACCCGCCACATGAGGCGTGATCAGACAATTCGGTGCCGTCCATAGTGGATGATCGCTCGGCAATGGCTCTGGCGACGTGACGTCGAGATATGCCGCCGCCACATGCCCGCTTTCCAAGGTCGCGACCAATGCGTCTTGATCGACGGTGTCTCCGCGGCCAATGTTATAAAACGCCGCGCCAGGCTTCATCGAAGCGAAGCGCCCTGCGTCAAATAGCTTGGTCGTGCTGGTGCTTGCGGGCAGGATATTGACGACATGGTCCGCCCAAGCCAAGTGTTCATCAAGGGTCTCGATCGGGAAGGTCGGCACCGGTTCGTCGCCCTGAACGGTTCGGCGGACGCCGCGTACCTCGGCGCCAAACGGAGCCAAGAGTTCGGTGAGGCGTAATCCAATCGCGCCATAGCCGACAATGAGCACCTTTTCGCCGCCCAAGATGCGTTGAATTGGTCGAAGGAAATCGTAATCCCAATGTCCGTGAGCATGTTGTTCAGCACTCCTGAGCAGCCGCCGGTTGTGGCACAGCATCATCGAGAAAACATGCTGGGCGCACGGATCGTCGTAAACCGACGAACTATTTGTAAACTGAATTTCGTTTGCAAGGAGCGCTTCTCGGAGGTCGCTCCGGTCATAGCGCGTATAGCCTGCGCTCGTAATGTGAACCCATTTGAGGTCCTTCGAGGCAAGAATATCGTCAACCGATGGTTGGCCGAACGCAACATCCGCCATGACGCAGGCATCGTCTTGCCCACCAGCCGTCAAATTATTAACGCGCGCACCCTCGGAAATCACAAGGTGATCTGGCGCTATATGCTCACGAAGCCAGTCGACCTGGGCTTCGGTAAGATCGTGATTGGTCCAAACGGTTAAAGCAGTTCGATTCGACACCATTCTCCCTCAATGAGGAAGAGTTTACTGGTTCTCGTCGTGAATCGCTTCGTTGATCTTGCGCTTTCCTTCTTCGAGTCCGCGCTGAAGCTCGCCGTAGCCTTTCCCGATCCCTTTGAGAAGACCAGGCAATCGCTCACCGCCAAAAAGGAGCAAGATGACGAGAACGATCAGAATCCATTCACTACCACCTGGCAGTCCCGGCATTACTTCTCTCCGTCGTGCTTATCGTCCTTATCACTTTTCGACGAATCATCAAAGGCTTTCTTGCCTTCTTCAAGTCCCTTCTTAAGTTCGCCGACGCCCTGACCGAGACCTCGCATAAGTTGCGGAATCTTTGCGCCTCCGAAGAGAAGCAAGATTACGAGCGCGATCAGCCAGAGTTCTGGGCCACCGGGCAATCCAAAGGCGGCGACGGGTAGTGTGAGCATGTTCATAAGGACTAACGTAAGTATACTGCCGTTAGTTCGAATTATCTGCCTTGTCGTCGTTCGAACTTTCGGAACCCAGGTTGGTCTTGACCTTCACGCCCGAGTCTGAATTTTCGCCATCATCCATTTTGAAATTGAATCCATTGTCAGATTCGAAGTCCCCATTGGTCATCTTTTCGACCTTACCGGACTTCTTGATAATCGCGAGGGTAGCATCCGCAGTAACTAGAAACCATCCCCGGTGGTCATTTGTAAAGTCGCTGAAAACCTTGGGGCTTTGAGCGAATGGCAACGGCTTGTATGATGATGACTGATTGAACGCAACCGTAGTCGTCTCAAAGATCGCCACCGCTGCTGGGTCTTTTTTAGCGACGTCGGCTGCCACTTTCTCAGAAAGGTCCGCATTGAACGCGAATCCCGTTTTCACGGCTCCTTCTTCACAGGACCACTCACCGTTCGGCTTCCACATTGTGATCGGTCCATCCTTCATCTTATCTTTAGGTTTAAAGTAGGGAGACAAATCAGCTTGCCACGTTTTCGCGTTGGGAAGTTTTCCATCGTGTGCCTTTTCATAATCTTCAAGTGCCCGAGCCAAGGTCCTCGTATTCATGAAACAACCACCAATGCTGGTGGCACCCTTGAATATTTTGAGTCCACCATAGCCCAGCAACCCAATAGGCAAGCCGCAACAAAGCAACAGCACGCCAAGAACGGCAAATAAGATGACAATTCCGTTTGTTTTCGGCTTTTGGGGAGGCATTTGCCCTTCGTAACCATGAAATGGTGGAGGAGTTTGCATAGTGTTTATCCCATTACTATGACGGATTCATTGAGGTTTTTGAAGTGGGAATGAAGTCCTATCCGCTAAAATGAACCAAAGAAATTTGTTCATCCTCTCGCTACGAGAGAAGAAATTATTGGGCAGGGAAAATGGAAATCGATAACGAAACACGCAAGGATCGAAACGAAACGCTTCGGGCTCTGTTGGCAGCCCTTGACTTAAACGCACCTGGCGAAAGGATGCACGCGGAGCGGGTGGCGGTTTATGCCGTCGCGACCGGCGAAGAACTTGGGCTCAGCGACGAAGAGCTTTTGCGACTTCGCTATTCCGCGCTGCTTCACGATGTCGGCAAAACGAAATTGGACGCAGGCCTGCTCAGCAAGGTGGGGCAGCTCACGGATGTCGAACTCGACGTCATTCGTCGTCACGCAGAATATTCGGTCAAGTTGGTCGAGTCGTACGACTTTCTCGTTCCAGCCATTCCCGGCATTCGGTCACACCACGAACGCTGGAATGGGGCTGGCTATCCTTCCGGGTTGAAGGGCGAAGAGATTCCGATTGCCGCTCAGATCATTGGACTCTGCGAGGCGTTCGACGTGATGATGAATGGTGCGGCGTGGAAGAGTTCGACGACGCGAGAGATCGCGCTGGAAGAGATCGAGCGAAGTTCGGGCATCGAATGGAATCCTGAAGTCGTCGAAGCGTTCTTGAAGATTGAAAAGGTTATTCAACCGATCGGAAGCGAGTAATCATGAAAGCAGTCACCTACTCAAATCTGCGCACAAATTTGCCTTGTTTGTTGGACCAAGTCTGCACCGATTCAGAGCCATTGGTCGTCACTCGCCAGAATGATCAGCCAGTCGTCCTCATATCGTTAAATGACTACAATTCGATGGAAGCCACTTTGCACTTGCTTCGAAGTCCTGCGAACGCCAAAAGATTGTTGGATTCGATAAAGGAACTCGATAGCTGAGCGAAAGTGCCTGAAAACTGAAACCTAATAACAACCAGCCCGCCGAAACTCGCCATCCCGTTTCCCCGTATAATCGCAGTATGGACGCGGATGCGTTGTACCAAGACGTTTACGACAAGTACTGTCGGTACATCAACCCGAATCTCGCCAGACTCATGGGCTTCGCAGGGTTTGGCGTGGAAATGGTCGGCGAAGGATGCTATATCTATGACCACGAAGGTCGAAAGTATCTCGACTGCTTGGGCGGTTACGGCTGCTTCACTTTTGGACACCGGAACCCCCGAATCATCCAAGCCGTTAAAGATCAGCTCGACTCGATCACGCTGAGTGGCAAGGCATTCTTCAGTAAGAACGCCGCCGACTTGGCCGAAAAGCTTGCCCACATGACACCGGGCAACCTACAAATCAGCTTCTTTAGCAATAGCGGAACCGAGGCAGTCGAGGCCGCGCTTAAGTTCGCCAAAGCTTCGACTGGGCGCATGAAGATCGTCTCGACCAACGGCAGCTATCACGGCAAAACCATCGGCGCGCTCTCGGTCACCGGACGCGAGAAGTACCGCAAGAAGTTCGAACCGCTGATGCCAGGCGCATCGTTTATCGAATACGGTGACATCGACGCCTTGGCAACGGCGATCGACTCAGACACGGCGGCTTTTATCGTCGAACCCATCCAAGGTGAAGGCGGCATCATCGTTCCGCCAGACGGCTACCTCAAGGCGGCACGCGAGGCGTGCGACCGCGTGGGGGCTCTTCTCATTTTTGACGAGGTGCAAAGCGGTCTCGGGCGAGCGGGCTATCTCTTCGCATGCAACCACGAAGACGTCGCGCCCGACATCATGACCCTTGCGAAAGCGGTCGGCGGTGGCGTGATTCCGCTGGGCGTTACCATCTTCACCGAGGACATCTATAACAAGGTCTTCGGCGAGAATCCGATGGCTCACACCAGCACTTTTGGCGGAAACCCGTTGGCTTGCCGCGCCGGTTTGGCCGCAATGTCGATCCTCGAAGAGGGCGAAATCATTCGCAATTCTGCCGAGATGGGTCAGCGAATGAAGGTGGGATTCGAAGCGGTTCAAGCCAAGTTCCCCGACATCCTCGGTCAAGTTCGCGGACGAGGGCTGATGATCGGCATCGAATTCACGATGGACGAAGTCGGCGAAGTCGTAGTCGCTCAACTGATGAAGCGAGGCGTCTGTGTGGCCTATGCCCTCAACAACCCGCGGGTCCTGCGTTGGGAGCCACCGCTCATCATCAATGCCGAGCAGGTCGATCACGCAGTCGCGGCGTTTGAGGAGAGCCTGGCGGAAACTGCTGAACTGCTGGCGGTCTTGGCGTAAGGACCGAACCAATATGCTCTAAAAGCGTTCTGACCTCGGTACCAAGGTCAGAATGTCTGCATTAGTTGTTTCCTTTCTCCTAGGTCCTAGTCTATCGTTCGGTAAGTTCACATCGAGGAATGACTTCTCATTGGCCTTTCGATCATTAAAGCAAGGTATGTCTACCGAGCAAGTACGCGACTTGCTCGGTTCCCCGGACAACGTTTTTCATCCTAGGGATGACGATCATAAAAGGTGGGAGTATGGCACTCTTGGAAAAGGAACCATGCCTACCCTCGGCACCGTGTTCTTCCATGCCGGAAAATCAATCAACAATGGTGACGCTTGCGGCGACTTCCCTTTGCCCAAGCGTGGACTAATCTCAGAGCTTGACCTGAGAAAGGGCATGAATGCCATCTGGCGGCCCCTAGGGAATCCGTTTCCGACCGTGGAAAATACGGTTCGAATGGATCCCCTTCGAATGATTCAAACTGTGAACGACCTTCGCAAACTAGGAACAATCCGGGCCTTTGCGATCATCAGGGAGTACTGCCGAGTCTGGGGAGGCAATGAACGGTACGTGGACTGCCCAGAGTGGTTGTATTGGGTGGAACGAGTGCTATTTGTCCCCAATAATCCAGACTTTGTATTCCGCCCACCGAACCTGGGACTCTATTGGCAACCTACAGATTTGCGAACATGGCCGAACTATCCCATGCTTATCGTTCGAGATGTTCCCCTCAATAATTTCCAAGGAGCAGATGTAAGCGGAAATCCAATTACATACTCACCTGAGTACGGCCCATCTCTAATGTCTGTAAGGTCCAAAGCGCTTCGACCTCCCGACGATCCGTTTCTGATTTATGAGACTGCGTCCAAGATCCCAGGACTGAATAAATACCACGCAATGCAAGAAATCCTGATATTGGTTCGAAATGTCTATCAAGCGGAATCGCACGAAGCACCTCGTGACTTGCCAGACCAAGGCAAATTCGAATGGCACCACCAAGCTTTCCTGAAGTTGAAAGCCCACTGGGATCCGGCACGTAACAATTACGTGCGATGAATTGTAACGAGGATGCCTGCGATCCATGGATCGCTCCGATGCTCACTGCGTAGTGGGTTTCCAAATTGCTACGGAATTCTGCTCCTTAATCCCGGCCCACTGTTCTCCATTCAAAAATCGGCCATAATAATAACCGACTAGTAGAGCGATGTCCGAGTGGTCGAAGGAGCACGATTGGAAATCGTGTAGGCGGAAACGTCTCGAGGGTTCGAATCCCTCTCGCTCTGCCACCTTCTTATGATCCCTGAGCTCGAACTCCTACGCGAGAATCTTGCGTCTCGACTCAAAACCAATCGCATCGCGCTCGAAGAGCTGGGCGACGACTCTATTAAGATTCTCCCAAAGATCGAAGACAGCTTTCCGATCACGGCGTCCTATCGCGAAGGGCGGTATGAAATTGAAGCCGGAATGTGGCATGGGCATTTCGAGAAGATCGAGGAAGCGAGTGCCGTCATGTGTTGGCTCCTCACGCCGTACTATCGCGTCGTGACGTCCTTTCAGAAAGGGGAGCCCATCGCGACTTGGCTCGAAATTTATGCGGATGATGGTTGGAACGGAACCGAGTTTGTCTATTTTGTCGATCCCAACACCATCGCGTCGCCCGCCGAAAATGCGGACGCGATCAAAATCCTCGTCCAAGCTGTCTTCCTCGATTCGGCCTTCGCATCCTATTATCCAGCTGCACACTTAGATCAAGCCGGATATCCGTTGGGAACGATCCTTGGCGAAACGTCTTACGAACTCAGAAACGACGGCTGGTATCCGGTCGGCGTCCCTGAAGCCGAGTAGAAGTCGCTCGACTTCGGGATTCTTAATAGTGAGTCCCACGGTAGAGACATTACGATTTTCTACCATGTTCTCCCAAATAAAGTTAATGAGTTGTTCTGAGTCTCCGGTTCGCCTGGTTCACCGATCTCTCCTAAGAGGCGAGGTGATTTTCCCCTTTCCTCCCGGGGGAAGAGCCCTTGCGATTCGTTGCCCCAAAGGCAAGGAATCGTGAGGAAGGAGGGTCCGCGATAAAGGGCACCATAAAGGTGCGCATTTTGTAAATGGGATAGGGGACATTGCTGTCGTCCGACAAGAGGACGCCGACACTCAACTACAAGAATCGCCTAAGAATCTTCGGAATGTATCCCCATTCCGTCACCCCGCACAAACCACGGGGCATAATTACCATCGTGTGAAGGATTTACCACCTCGGTAAATCTGAAAAAACGGGGGAAGCTGGTGAAATTCCAGCGCTGTGCCGCAACGGTTAGAGTCCGAATGCCCGCTTCACGCAAACAAGCGCATCGCCCACGAGCATGGGTCGGATGATGGTGGGGTCCGTGCTCGTCATTTCCCCCTCGCATCACCTTCCTCTCCGCTCCGAAAGCAACGCAGGAGCAAGTATTGAAGAGACGGAAGCCCGGGTTTACCCTTATCGAATTGCTGGTCGTGATTGCGATCATCGCCATCCTCGCCGCAATTCTCTTTCCCGTGTTCGCACGGGCCAAGGAGGCGGCCAAAGCAACCACCTGTCTCTCGAATCAAAAGCAGATTGTCACCGCATGGATCATGTATGCGGGTGACGACGACGACCGAGCGTGCCTGTCCTACTACTATCTCAATGGTTTCGACCAAGAAATAGCCTGGGACTTCACGCTTGACTGGACGACAGGCGCGACCCCGAAAGTCACGGGCGGATTGTTGAATCCTTACATCAAGAACGGGCAGATTCACGCCTGCCCCACGTTCTTTGGTGAGGCTTACGGTCGCCCTTTCACCGGTTACGCCTACAACGCCACTTATCTTGGTGGTGACGTTCTTGGCGGTTATCGTGAGGCTTCGCTCACCGAGGCGCAGTCTCCCGCCGACACCGCCGTCTTTGCCGACGCGGGCTATGGCTGGCCGGTCAAAGGTCAAAACTATCTGCGCGCCCCCAGCGATACGTTCTACGGAATCGGTACGGTCCATTTCCGCCACTTTGGCGGGGCGAATGTCGCCTATGTGGACGGGCACGCCAAGCGAGCCAAAACTCGCTATTTAGCGAACCCTACCGAACCCGAAACGGGCGCGCTGTCACGCGATGATTCGGCTTACTCTCTGCAACGCAATTAACTAGGAGAACACATGAAAATCACAATCATCGCCTCGACGCTGGCCCTCGCCAGCCTTTCGATGGCGAATCTCGCGACCTTCGACGATCTTGGCTTTGCCAGTGGATCGTACGAAAATGGCGCGAACCTCGGCGGCTCCGGTTTTGTCAGCAGTGGAACCGGCTTTAACAATTCCTATGATTCGAGCTTCGATTCGTGGGCGGGCTTCAGCTATTCAAAAGTTCAGGATGGAACGACGTCAGGGTGGGGCAACCAATACGCCGCCAAACCTGGCACCGGTCATAGCGGAACCAACTACGCAGTGGCCTTTGAAGACACCTTCACTCCAGTCACCCCAACGATTACGGCCGGGTCTGGTCAATTTCTGACTGGCCTCTACGTGACGAATTCAACCTATACCTACTTCTCGACGCACGACGGCGACAGCTTCGCCAAGAAGTTTGGGGGAGCCTCCGGTAACGATGCCGATTGGTTCAAACTAACCGCAACTGGCTATAACGGCGCAAGCTTGCTCGGTTCGGTTGATTTCTACTTAGCCGACTTTCGCGACGCGAACAATGCCAACGACTATATCGTGTCTGATTGGCGATACTTCGACTTATCGGGACTTGGAGCAGTTACGAGCGTTCAGTTTTCACTTTCATCCAGCGATAACGGGATGTTTGGCATGAACACTCCGGCTTACTTTGCCATCGATGACGTAAGTTCGGTCCCTGAGCCAGCATCGCTTGCCGCGCTTGGATTGGGTGCGTTGTGGCTCCGACGTCGTCGTGGAGTGCGTTCATGAGAGCGGTTATGGGTCTTGGCTTTTTGGTTGCCGCATCCGCCCAAGCACAATTTGCCGCGACCGGCATTTCGGCATCTGATCCTTCGTTCGTCGGCTGGGCAACGGGCGTCAGCAACCTGACTCGCGGACCTATGAATATTGCGAATCCGAGCCTGGGACTCGCCAGTTTCGGTTCGGCGTCCGATGCGCTTGGCGCACCGACGGGGACGTCGGTCGTAAGCCTCGGCGATGGGGGGGCGATCACGCTGACTTTTGATAAGCCAATCATGAATGGAGCCGGAGCCGATTTTGCCGTCTTCGAAAACGGATTCTTGTCCAGCGGTCTCGTGTTCGCCGAGCTTGGCTTTGTCGAAGTCAGTTCGAACGGAACGGATTTCTTCCGGTTCGCAGCGACGAGTCTCACCCAAACCACTTCGCAAGTCGGAGCCTTTGGCACTCTCGATCCGACGAAAATTCATAACCTCGCCGGACAGTTTGTTGCTAACCAAGGGACTCCGTTCGATCTCGACGAGCTCACGGGTGTGTCGCCTTTGCTCGACGTCAACGCCGTATCCTTCGTACGAGTGGTTGACGTCGTGGGCAGCATCAACGACGCCTATGCAACGTACGACAGTCTTGGCAACAAGATCAACGATCCGTGGTTCACGCCATTCGCGTCATCCGGCTTTGACCTCGATGCGGTGGGAGTGATTCATGCCGTGCCCGAGCCCGCCTCGATGGTTGCACTCGGCTTTGGCGCAATCGTATTGATGCGCCGACGACGAATGGGCCGTTAAACCCGAAAAACGTGCAGGGGATGCGACCGGCATTGGGGAACCCTATAATGAGATCACTTTATGAAGCATCTCGGATTTGTGTTTGCCCTTGCCGGTTGCATCGTCGCCTGTGGTGGCGGTGGCGCCGCGACAACCGGTTCGACCGATGGCGGCACGATTGAGATCAACGGAGACCTGCAAGGCAGGAGAATCTTTCCTGCTAATGATGCTTGGAATACGGCCATCGACACCGCTCCGGTAGATGCAAATAGCGCGAACTTGATTGCGTCTATTGGGCTTAGTACTGGGCTGCACCCCGACTTTGGCGCGAACCTGGACGGCAGTCCATTTGGCATTCCGTATGTGCTCGTTTCGGGTACTCAAGCTCCAGTTGGCGTGACGTTCGACTATGCGGATGAGAGTGATCCTGGCCCCTACCCAATCCCGCGCAACGCGCCGATCGAAGGTGGTGCGAGTTCGAGCGGGGATCGCCATGTGATCGTGATCGACCGCGATCATTGGAAGCTTTATGAAACGTGGTCGTCTTATCCGCAATCCGATGGCTCTTGGCATGTGGGGAGCGGCGCAATTTTTGACATGACCAACGGCACCACACGCCCGGCGGGATGGACGTCAGCCGACGCCGCCGGGTTGCCGATCTTGCCTGGGTTGGTCCGCTACGACGAGGTTTCGCGCGGGGCCATCAACCATGCGTTGCGGTTTACGGTTTCTCGTTCGCGTCGCGGCTACGTCGCTCCAGCAAGGCACTATGCGAGTTCTTCGACCGATGTAAACCTTCCGCCGATGGGGATGCGAGTTCGGTTGAAGGCGGATTTCGACACTTCCGGCTTTCCTCCTTCTGCCCAAGTCGTGCTTACGGCGTTGAAGAAATACGGCATGATCGTGGCGGATAATGGGAGCAATTGGTTCATTTCGGGCGCGCCCGATGCGCGCTGGAATGACGATGAGTTGAACACATTGAAGACGGTGAAGGGGTCGAATTTCGAGGTCGTCGAAATGGGCCCGGTGACGACCCAGTAACGAAATAGGACCGACCAAGATCAACTAAACTAGAGTCAACCATGATCATCATTGCTGCTGCCGCACTCGCCTTTGGTTCCCAAGTCAAGCAAGTCGCCGGGGGATACTTCGTCGCCATTCTGACGACCGACGGTTCGGTGTACGGAGTCGGGGACGATACCTCGGGAATGCAGCTATCGGCGAACTGGAAGCGCACCAAATACGCCTCGCCGACCAAGATGACGCTCCCGGGTCCGGTCACTCAGATCGCCGGGGGCCTAGACAACATCTATGCCCTGATGCAGGATGGCACCGTGATGGCGTGGGGCGTGAACAACGAAGGGCAGCTTGGCGACGGAAAACCGGTTGGCGGTTACGTCATTCGCGCAAAGGCCGAAACGGTCGTCGGTCTGACCGATGTGGTGCAGATCAACGCATCGGCCAAGCACGTTTTTGCGGTGACGAAAGACGGCCATGTCTACGGTTGGGGCGACGGCGTTAGCACGCCCAAACTCGTTGAGGGGCTGCCCGAGATCGTCAAAGTCGACACCGCGGACAGCCACACGTTGGCCCTCGCCAAAGACGGCAGCGTTTACGCTTGGGGTTCGAACAGCAGCGGCGAGTTGGGGCAAGGCAAAATTAGCGAAGCACGCCCAACTCCGTCGAAGGTCAACGGCTTGCCCAAAGCAATCGACGTCTCGGCGGGCATCAATGAATCGGGAGCGGTGACATCAGATGGCCGCGTTTTTGTATGGGGATTGAATACGAGCTTTTTGCTGGGCGATGGCAAACAGCCGGGTTCGCCCGGGGCACCCAACGGAACCGTACCGACCCCAACCGCAATGAAGGGCCTCACCTCGGTCAAGAGCTTGTCCATCGACTACGGCGCGAAAATGGCTTTGCATTCGAACGGCACTCTCACCGCCTGGGGCTTTGATGGCTATGGCGAACAAGGCCTCGGAAAAACGGGCTATACGACAACTCCCCGGAAGCCAGCGATTAGCGGCGTCGCGAAAGTCACCGTCATTGGGACGCGCTCGTATGTCATCAAGACTGACGGCTCGCTCTGGTATGCAGGCGTTGGCTCGGGTGCGGGTAGTGGGCCGATGAAGAGTAAAGTGTCGGTTTACACGAGAGTTCCCGTCGGTTCCTGACGGTGGGTCAGCCACCATGAACGATGCGTTCGACAAACCAGAATGCGCCCATGAGGCTGATGCACACCGCGCAGGCCACCGAGGCGGGCTGGTACGTCTTAGGTTTCTTTTCTTGAAGCCAGCCGAGGATCGGGATGCCGACCAAGATGATTGAGATCTGGACGAGTTCGACGCCGATGTTGAACGAAGCCAGGGAGATCGCCGCTTGTCCGGGTGGCAATCCGGCTTCGGTAAGGGCTCCAGCAAAACCAAATCCGTGAATGAGGCCAAAGCAAAACGCGATGGCAACCGTCCGCCAAACCTTGTCATTTGGACGAAGGAATTTTTCGGCCGCAACCGCGACGATGGAGAGGGCAATCAGCGGCTCAACGATCTTGGAGGGAAGCGAAAAAATGTGCAGGGCGCACAGCGAAAGGGTAATGCTGTGAGCCACGGTGAAGGCGGTGGCGACCTTGATCAATTCGCGGATGCGCGGGCGGGCGAGCATCAATCCGAAGATGAAAAGTAGGTGGTCGGGTCCGCTCAAAATGTGCTCGACGCCCATGGTGAGGAACTCCCAAACCGTATGCCAAACGCTTGGTTTTTCGACTTTGCCGAAGGTGTAGCTCGGTGTGACGCCCGTCAGAACTCCGTCGCCGACCGATTCGCCGTCGCGCAGCACGGTAACGATGAGTTTTGAGTTTGGATTGTCGGGAAACAGCCGCTCTAAGACCTGAATATTTTTGGCTTCTCCGGGATAAACCGCCTGCATTTGGACGGTGTCGGTCGGCTTGTCAATCATGAATTCGGGCTTGTCAGCGATCCACGTTCGCCCGTTGATCGCAAGCTTCAACATCATCGGCAGAGCGTTTTTGACGTTGGCCTGACCAAAGCTCGATAGGTGGGTTTGGACGCTGAAAATGGTGCGATCCTTTTCGAGGAGGATCTTGAGTCCAGAGATGCTGGGGTCGTGGGCGCGGGCGATTGCCGCGATGAAAAGCAGCAAGAAAACGACAACCCGACGCATTGGGTTATAGTACTGTATCTCAAGGGATGGTTCGCGAGAGGGGTTCCAAGATACCGTTCGGGATGTAAGGAGGACCTTCTTCTCGCTCAATCTCACCAACAGACTGATAAGATCTCGGGGAGCGCAAGAGCTCTTACAGACGAAGGTGCCTCAACCCAAATTACGCAAAGCAGAAAATAGGTCAACATAAAAGGCAGCATCTATTGGAAGCCGCTTTTCAACAAAAAACATCCGAGATCACTACCGTTCTATTCGTCGAACAGTGACGATTGCCGACTATCTTGAGTTTTCCGTTTCGTCGATCCAGCGTCTTCGATTCTTAGTTTCCTTTGACTCGGAGCCATGAGCGACCTCAGGTCGTTCTGTGGCGTATGCCTTCCCATCCATTTCCGAAGGTCATTACGAGAAAGGATTACGGGCATTCGATCTTGAATGGGGCGAATGATATCCGTAGGCGTAGTCGTGAGAATGGTAAAAGTCGGTCGATTTGTAAGATATGGTGGTTCCCAAAGTCCAGCCAAGAAAATCGGTTGTTCATCGACCGCCGAGACTTCCCACCAATGTCCCGAATCCTGCTCTAAAAACGAACGAATCGGGATGACGCACCGTCGCAAGTCGTAGGCTTCGCGAAATGTTGGAAGCTCCCCGACAGTTTCAGAACGAGCATTGTAAGCACCTTTCGCTGCCTTTTTAGGGTCCTTCGCCCACTGCGGAATCAATCCCCATTGAGCGATCAGAAACAAGTTCTGTGCATTCAAGATGACGGCGTCGTTTCCCGGAAAAACATCCTCATCAAGCTCAAGCCCTTCCAACTGAGGCTGGATCCCCAAGGCCTGCGCGAGGGCGGTCAAGGCTCCTTCGGACGTCCGAAATCGAACACACAGGAGCGCCAAGATCGATAGCCCAAAGAGACCGATTACCATAAGACCTTCGACTGATCTGTAATCTACCTGTCAAACTCAATCGTCAATAGCCTACGAGGCCAAGAATTCCATGACTTACCGTTCCACTGTTTTTCCCATCCTTTCTTTCTTAACAGCCACGGTCCATGCTCAACCGGTTCTTGGGGGAAATCTGCCTCCCCTTCGTCCCGCCTACACAGCTAAAGATGAAGCCCAATTTGACCTCGCGCTCGGATATCTCGAGCCGGGCGACATCGCCCGCGTCCAGGCGATCGAGTGGGAAGTGCTTTGGGATCCCAAAGGGGATTACAACTTTCGGGGGATCGATCTTGCGATTCAAAAATTGGCGGAAAAGAAAGCGCTTCCGCTTTGGCAACTTCAACCATGCCCCTACCCAAGCAGTCCTTGGTACGTCAAACCCTGGTCCGACTGGTGGCTTCCCTCACGAACGATCTGGCCGAAGGTGGTCGAAATGAATACGCACATCGTTCAGCACATCATGAACGAGACGAAGAAATATACAAACCAGGCTCCGATGTTTCAGCTCTGGAACGAACCAGAAGGCGGTAAGCCAGGTGGGTCGAGCACGAGCCGATATGGGGAGTGGAAGCCGGACCTCCACGAACTGCTTTATCTGCTCGTCAAAGACCTCAGGGCAAAAGGCATTACCAAGTCACAGCTGGTTGGCCCCGCCGTTTCATCGTTTGGCGAAAACCGAAGGAGCGAAACTGCCGAATTCCTCTCGATGATGCCGCCCAAGAAGTTCGATTGGCTCTCGGAATGCGGCTATCGTGATGTCCACGTTCGCCTTTCGGCTCCCGGCGCGGGTGGCAACCTCGACAAGGTTCGCGCTGGCTTCCAATCGAGCCTCGACTGGTTTAAGTGGGTGGATAGCCGCTTCAGTTGGCCCAAAGATCAAAAAATCATGGTTTCCGAGCTTTACGTCACACCGGGTGACGTTGGAGTTGCCATCAATGCCGACATGACGAAATATCACGAAGCCGCGTTTGAAGTGCTTAAGACCTCGCCGTTCGCCTATGTCGCGGTTTGGGGCTTGCGCCCCGAAGAGGCAGATGCCCCGAACAATGCTTATCTGCGGTACGGCGGGTTTGGCACTGCCCTGCGCAAGATGCGATCAAAGGACTAGATGTCAGCTTTAAAGCCATCCCTTTAAGCTCGCTTGCGACGTCGCCGCAACGCGACCGCACCCAACCCTAACGCCAACATCGACGCAGGCTCGGGGACGACGTGCGTCCATACGACATAGTGAGGTGCCCAGTTGGAATCGTAAAAATATCCGAGCGCATCGCCATTATCTGAAACGGAGAGCGCATAAGACGCATTAACCGTATAAGGAAGATTGGAAAGATAGGCCTGAAGATTGACGGGTGTTCCCCCCGTGCCTTGCCAAAGGATTGCCTGGTTGGAATTTGCGGACACCGAGTCGGCATGATCCGCATTGCCGACCAAAAACTGCCCCGAAGTGGAGATTCCCGCCACGGCCGAATTATCAAAACCGATCGGGTGAAGGTCAACGAAGTCATTTGCCGAGCCATTCCAGACAATTCCGTGAGCGTGGTTCGACAAATCGGCATATCCAATTTGGTTCGAATCGTTTGCGCCCGTCGCCCAAGCCGCGTCGTAGCCCACTGGCGTAATATCTGTTGCCGAACCTGCGTTACCATGCCAAAGCAGTGCTCGGTTTCCCGCGTCGCTCAGTCCATAACCAACCTGAAATCCATCTCCGATGCCCATGGCTTGGCTGGTCAAAAATCCGGCCGGGTTCAGGTCAAGCATGCTCGATTCGGTTCCGGTCCAATACAACGCGTGAACCCAATTGTCGGTTTGCGATTCGCTCGAACCATAGCCAACTTGGCCCGCGGCTGAAACCCCTCTCGCCACCGTCCAATTCCAGCTTGCGGGTCCTAAAACAGTCGCGCTTGCGGCCGTACCATGCCATAAAACGGCCTGACTTGGCGTCCCAGTACCCCCACCACCATATCCGACCTGATATCCGCCTCCCATGCCCAATATCGCCGAGGAGTAGAGGCTACTCGGGTTCAAATCCGCAGCAACGCTTCCGTCGAGATTCCATACCATCGCGTGTGAATAGACTTGGTCCGTCACTGAATCGTAATCGCTCGAAAATCCAGCAAATCCGTTCTGCCCTATGACCGCGCCTTGGCTCGCCTGAAATCCCGGCGCACTAATCTCACTCGCCACCCACTGACCAAAACTCAGTGCCGAACCTGAAGTCAGTAACCCAACACAAACCCCAAACTTAATCACAGACTCATTTTACGGAACGATTGGGTATAATTGTTGAGTTCTCTGAAGACAGCAGGTGGAAACTTAATGTCTCGACTTGATCGAGACGCCAGCCGAGGGGTAAAAATCACGTTCTACGAACCTGATTCGTGGCTTTAGTCACGCCTTCTGCACGTTTCCCTTCCGTCCTCGTGAGATCAAGTGCAGAAAATATGCCCACAGCAGAAAAGGCACAAGTGATCGAGCAGGCGAAGGAGTGGTACTCCAAGTCGGCCGGCGTTATCTTTGCAGACTACCGCGGTTTGAGCGTGAAAGAGATGCAGGGACTTCGAAGCAAATTGCGAACGCAAGGTGCTGAAATCCATGTTATCAAGAACACGCTGTTCCGAATTGCGGCTGGTGAAGATGTCAACGCCTTACCGGCAGAGTTCCACAATGGCACAACCGCATACGCATACATCTTTGAAGATGAAGCGGGTTGCGCCAAGGCACTGCTTGATTTTGCTAAGTCCAGTAAGAAGCTCGTCGTAAAAGGCGGCTACTTTGGCGGCAAAACATTCACGGCAAAGGAAGTCGAGGCTCTCTCGACGCTGCCACCTCGCGATGTCCTCATCGCTCAGGTCATCGGCACCATTGCTGCTCCGCTCAGTCAACTCGCATCGACAGTCGAAGCAATCTACGCGCAACCTATTCGCACGATTTACGCTGTCGCCGACAAGGCCGAAAAAGGAGACGCCGCTTAAGCAGTCCACAGAATCTCGTAAGGATTCCCTGACAATTTTAAGAAACACAAGAGAAGAAAATGGCAACCACCATCGAAACAATCGTAGAACAAATTAGCGGTTTGACCGCAATCGAGCTCAGCGAGCTCAAGACCGCCCTCGAAGACAAGTTCGGCGTCACCGCCGCTGCTCCGGCTATGGGCATGATGATGGCTGCAGCTCCTGCTGCCGCTGCTGCTGAAGTTGAAGAGAAGACCAGCTTTGACGTCATCCTTGCTGCTGCAGGCGATGCTAAGCTCAACGTCATCAAGGTCGTTCGAGAACTCACCGGTCTTGGCCTCAAAGAAGCTAAGGACCTCGTTGACGGTGCTCCGCAGCCAGTCAAGCAAGGCGTCGGCAAAGACGAAGCTGAATCGATCAAGAAGTCGATCGAAGAAGCTGGCGGCAAAGTCGAAATCAAGTAATTCAGAGAACCGAGCTCAGGGAACTGGGCACAGAGAAGCCTCTCGGATTTCCGAGGGGCTTTTTTGTTTTCGGAGGTCAGGGAACGGGGATCAGAGAACTGAGCGCAGGGAAAAAAGTCGCGGTTGTCCGACGGTGAGCCAGACCGTAGGGCGAACCGGTGGGAGCAGAAGTCGATCATGTATCCGAGGCTCGCCTCATCCGGTTCACGACGTTCCTAGTTCACCGGCTTCTCCATCCGGAGAAGCATCCTTATGCAGGGATCAGAGATGAAGCATCCTGCTCAGGGTGCCTCTAGACCTTCCCTTCCATTCGTCTTAACTCCACAACCCGAGTTTGGCCATGCTTCTCAAGCACCAGGAAAATGTCCCCTCGCTCATCGAGAAAAACACTCTTACCGCCGTAAGATTGAATCAAATCGTTCGGAACCCCGACGCGCTCCAACAAAGACTCGAAATCGTAATATTTTCCATCCGAAACGAGAACCTTTGAGTACCGATAAGGATAATCCTTCCCAGCCTTCTGCGGATCGCGACGCGAAATTGAGAGGACCATGTCTCCCCTTGCGTTGGCGCAATCAATCGAAAAGGTTATGATTCCGGGTGGGAGAGGTAAGTTGCTAAATGTATCGCCATCCCATTTCCATAGTCTTGACGTCTTAACCTCATCACGAAAAACTAAACTGCTCTTCGTCGCAACCACGTCGGGAAGGCGGACGCCAGCGGGAAAATCGACCTTCTGAACCTGATTCTCCTTAAGGAAATAGAAGGAGCCAGCATAGAATGGCTTCGTCCAATCAAAGCAAGGACTCAACAAAACTGTTCCTAAGCCACTCGATTGCAAGTAGGTTTTCGAATTGGGGATGGTATTCAGGAGCTTCCATTTCGAATCTGAATTACCAAAAATTTGAGCATCATCTGCTCCAGCAATCATCCCTTCATCCGTCACAAGCAACTTCGGATACTCACCAAGGTAGATATATTTCAAGCGCTCAAGTTGACGATCCATTGAGTTCGAAATAGTAATCAACTCCTTGTCATTTCGGGTGATCCTAAAGTTTCCTTGCGATCCAGTCACAACGATCAATGCTCCTGATGCCGTGATCTGAGTATCGCTAGCCTTTGGGATTGACTGCTGAGTGCCATTCGCGCGGAAAATCTTCGTTATTCTGCCAACATCACTGGCGACGATAGAAAAGCTGCCATCTGGACGGTCGGTAACGATTTGAGCTGGTTTATTTCCATACCACTCCATCAAGCAGTCACCTTGTTCCGAAACACCTTTAATCCATCCGTTTCCAAGCTCAACACGGTTAAAATTTAATTCGGAAAGATTTCCTTGCTTTAGATATGGCCCAGGTAATTCCGGGAGCTTTCCTGCTCGATAAGCCTCAACACTATCCGCATAACGATGATTGAATCTATCAAACGTATAACGACAATAACCGTAATACCCCAACACTAAAACTGGCAAAGCGATTAGCCCAATGGTGAGAGCGGAACGCAACTTCAACACTATTAGGCATTATAAAACAAAAAGCCAACCCCTCTCACGAGGGGTTGTTATTGGAATCACAGTCGGACAAGACTTTTATGCCGACGCCCGCAACGCCTGATCCAGGTCGTTGAGGATATCGTCGATGTTCTCCAAGCCGACACTGAGTCGGATGAAGTCCGGCGTGACCCCCGTCGACAGCTGCTCATCAGGATTGAGTTGCTGATGCGTCGTCGATGCCGGATGAATGACCAACGACTTGGCATCACCGATGTTCGCTAACAGTGAAAATACTTGCAACTTATCGATGAACTTCAGGGCGGCTTCATATCCTCCTCTTATACCGAAGCCCACCAGCGCGCCATATTGATCGCGATGGTGATACTTCTTGGCTGTTTCGTGATCCTTGTGCGATGGCAAGCCAGGATAGTTGACCCAGGTCACATTGGGATGTTTGGACAAGAATTCTGCAACCAGGCGAGCGTTGGTCGAATGCCGTTCCAGTCGAAGGTGCAAAGTCTCGACGCCCTGGATGATCGCCCAAGCATTGAACGGTGAAAGCGCCGCGCCGGTATCGCGCAGCCCCTGAACACGCGCCTTAATTCCAAACGCCACGTTTCCGAGACCTGGAAAATTACCAAAGACTTCCCAGAACTTCAAGCCATGATACGAAGGATCCGGCTCGGTGAAGTTGGCGAAGCGACCACTTCCCCAATCGAAGTTGCCGCCATCGACGATGACGCCACCAATGGACGTTCCATGACCGCCGAGAAACTTGGTCGCCGAGTGGACAACGATATTTGCCCCGTGCTTGAGCGGCTGAAGCAGGTAGGGCGTGGGTGTGGTGTTATCTACAACCACGGGAATCCCATACTTTTGTGCAAGAGCAGAAACCGTTTCGAACGGAAACGTGTCCAGCTTTGGGTTCCCTACCGTCTCGCCGTAGATGGCCTTCGTCTTGTCGGTAATCGCCGCCTCAAGTGCAGCCGAGTCGGCCAGATCGACAAACTTCACTTTGATGCCCCACTTGGGGAAGGTGTAGTGGAACAAGTTGTAAGTCCCACCATAGAGCGAGTTGGACGAGATGATTTCGTCGCCGCTTTCGGCGATCGTGGTGAGGGCGAGGGTGATTGCAGCTTGCCCCGACGCAGTCGCGAGTCCGGCGGTTCCGCCTTCGAGAGCGGCGACACGTTGCTCCAATACGTCGGTGGTCGGATTCATGATTCGGGTGTAAATGTTTCCGAATTCTTGAAGCCCGAAAAGCCGAGCGGCATGCGAAGTGTCGTCAAAAACATAGCTCGTGGTTTGGTAAATCGGCACTGCTCGCGATTTCGTCGTCGGATCAACATTCTGACCGGCATGAAGCGCAAGGGTTTCGAACGAAGGCTGTGTATTAGTTGTCGAACTCATAAAGTGATTCTGCGTTCGCTTGAGGCAAGGATTTACGGTCGTCAAAAGGTCAGTATTCGTTCATTAGGCAGATTCCTGTGATCACGCTTCTTTTATGAGGCCATTCGTCGCCCCGCTGGCCATATGATTCTCGTCGTAAGCTACTGCAAACTCGTGGTCGGTACCTGTAAACTAGCTCCATGGCTACGCCCAGCATTCGGGATTTCGACTTCACCGGCAAAAAGGTCCTTGTTCGTTGCGATTTTAATGTTCCGCTCGAAGATGGCAAGATTACCGACGACCGTCGAATTTCGGAAGCGGTTCCCACGATCGATTATCTTTTGAATCATGGCGCTGCGGTTATCCTTTGTAGCCACCTTGGACGGCCGAAAGGCGGACCTTCTCCCGAATTCTCGTTGAAGCCTGTTGCCAACCAGCTCGCTTCCCTGCTTTATCGCAATGTTCGCCTTCTGCCCGATTGTGTCGGCGAAGAGGTTCGAGAGACTTGCGCAGCGCTGCAACCCGGCGAGGTTGTCTTGCTCGAAAACGTTCGCTTCCATCCTGAAGAAGAAAAAAACGATCCGGCGTTTGCCCAAGAACTGGCCTCGCTGGCTGACTTCTATGTCAACGACGCATTTGGGACCGCGCACCGAGCCCACGCTTCGACGGCGGGAGTTGCCGACTATCTCCCTAGCGCAGCTGGATTTTTGATCGACAAGGAGATCGAGTATCTCGGCAAGGCGGTCAACGATCCCAAGCGTCCTTTGGTCGCCGTCATGGGCGGTTCGAAGGTTCACGACAAGATTGCGCTCATCGATAATATGCTGCCAAAAGTCGATCGCCTCTTGATTGGTGGGGGAATGGTGTTTACGTTCCTCAAGGCTCAAGGCAAGGAGATCGGTAACTCGCTCCTCGACGCTGAGAGCGTCGATTACGCCGCTGGCTTGTTAAGAAACAATTCCGACAAGATCGTTCTCCCGACCGACGTCGTGGTTGCACCCGAATTTAAGGCGGATGCTCCGGCGACAACCGTTTCGGTTGACGCGATTCCTTCGGATCAACTTGGCCTCGACATAGGACCTGAATCTTCGGCTGAGTTTGCAAAAATTATCACTGAAGCGGGAACGGTGATCTGGAACGGCCCGATGGGCGTCTTCGAAATGGATGCTTTTGCCAACGGAACCAAGGTGGTTGCGAAGGCGATGGCTGATTCCAGCGCTTTGACGATTGTCGGCGGTGGCGATAGCGCGGCGGCAGTTGAGAAGTTTGGCTTTGCTGATGCGATGTCCCACGTCTCGACGGGCGGCGGAGCCTCGTTGGAATTTTTGGAGGGCAAAGATCTTCCAGGTATCGCGGCGTTGGGCAAAAGGAACTAATCCTTTCTCAGGGTTGGTCGATTCTAAAATCATATATCGGCACGGAAAGATCCACTCCCACCCGTTCGCGGTAAGAAATTTGGTCTTGATCTGAATTGACCGGCCGCTCACGGACTCCCTCGGCCAGCGAGGGAGAATGAACTACTCCTTGCCCCATCATGTGTAACTTGAAATGGTGGGTATAGGTGACGAGCACTTGGCGCCTAATCTTCCTCGCTGGCCGAGGGAGTCTGTGAGCCGGGCCATAAGGCGAACAGGTGGGAGTTGGGCAAGTGAAGCTGGCCGGTGGTTCTACTAGAATCGCCATCAAACCGGGTAACTTTAGTTTATGATTACTGCCCTTGCCTCTCTCGTCCTTGGCGACGTTCTCGGCAAATCGATCGAATACAAAGTCGGCAACCAGACTTTCGTCGGCTACGGTGCGAAGGCGGCGCGATTCGACCAAACCAAGCCAGTCGTTTACGTCATCCAAGACTGGAATGGCGTGGACGCCCACGAAGAAGAAGTCGTCGAAAAGCTCGCTCACCAGGGCTACACGGCTTTTGCCATCGATATCTATGGAAAAGGCGTTCGCCCTCGAAGCGTGAAGGCTTGTTCGGCCGAGGCAGGAAAATACTATGCCGACCCCGCCCTTTACATGAAGCGAATTCAAGACGGCATCAAGGCTTTTCCGACCAAAGGTAAAAAATTCTTGGCGGGTTATTGCTTCGGCGGATCGGGTGTGCTTGAGTTTGCCCGGCGCAACCTCGGAGCCGCTGGCGTTGTTTCGTTCCACGGCGGTCTCGCCTCGTTGAGTAAATCGCCCGCGAAGAAGATCAACGCCAAAGTTCTGGTTCTTCACGGAGCCGATGACCCGTTTGAATCCAAGCAGGACGTCGAAAACTGCAAGAAAGAATTCAAAGTCGCAAAATCCTTCAAATTCGTGTCCTATCCCGGAGTCGTTCATGCGTTTACGGTCAAGGACATGGGCTTTCAGGTCGACGGCGCAAAGTATGACGCGAAGGCGGATAACGCAAGCTGGATCGAATTTCTGAAGTTTCTAATGGCAAACACGTAGTGAAGGGCAAGGGCTCACTCCGCTAGGGCGAAGGGCAAGGGAAATGTTTGTCTTGAGGCTATATTCGCCCAAATGAAGTGAGCCGAAGATATCTCGTCACGCTCCGATCCTTGATCTCTGATTCGTTGTATAGTGAAAACATGATCGTTTCACTCGCACTTTTGCTGGGACAAGGGCTTGGCAAGCCAATCGAATACAAAATCGGAGACGAAGCCTTCGTGGGTTATGGTGCCCACGCAAAGAACGCCAAGCCCGACTCGCCTGTGGTCTACGTCATCCAAGATTGGGACGGCGTGAACGAGCATGAAATCGGCGTTGTCGAGAAACTCGCTGCGGCGGGCTATTCTGCGTTTGCTATCGACATTTACGGAAAGGATCATCGTCCGACCAATCCGCAAGCGAACGGGGCCGAGGCGAAGAAGTACTACTCCGACCCGAAACTTTACATGGATCGGATTCTCGAAGGGGTTAAGGTCTTCCCTACCGAGGGCAAGAAATTCTTCATTGGATATTGCTTTGGCGGAAGCGGAGTGCTCGAATTCGCCCGCCGAAACCTCGGTGCGAACGGCGTTGTGGCCTTTCACGGCGGTCTGAAGCCACTTGATCCTAACGAAAAGGAAGATCACATCGACAGCGATGTTCTAGTGCTGAATGGCGAAGACGATCCAGGTTCACCCGCGCCCGTGCGCGATGCGCTCGCTGAGGAGTTTAAGGTCGCCAAGTCTTTCAAGCAGCTTAATTATCCGGGTGCCGTTCACGCATTTACCGTCAAGGCCGCCGGGGCTCGCTACAACGAGAGGGCCGACAAGATGAGTTGGGTCGAGATGATGGCATTCTTGCGAAGTCACGCCAAGTGAGCTAGAAGTCCTTTATCCCCTCTACCCCCTGCCCCTTCTCCCCTAAGGAGAAGGGGAGTCTCAATAGCAGATCCGACGACAATTGAACCTTAGCTCCCTTCCTCCCAAGGGAAGAGCCCTTGCGATTCGTTGCCCCAAAGGCAAGGAATCGTGAGGAAGGGTTGGGGATGGAGGGGCATCCTCAGGTGCTACTCAGGCATATGAGACGGAGGATTCTACAAGAACATTTGGATTCGAATCCAAAAGATTGGAATTGCCACAAAGCTTATCCCCTCTACCCCCTGCCCCCTTCTCCCCAAGGAGAAGGGGAGGCCGTCATCGTTGAGTTCTAGCTCATCCAGTGAACTTCGTGATCGCCGTTCAGGATTTGCAGAAGATTGATTTGTCCGTCGTGATAGCTCATGTGAAGAGCGGCCCAAGCACACATGTGAGCCTTCGAAATTTCCATGCCCCACGGCGCCATGATTTTGGTCATCCAATCTTCGTTCGAGATGCCTTCGATAGCGACGCTTAAGTTGGCGATGCTCGCATCCAGACCAGCCTTAGCAGCTTCTTTGGAGTTGATTGTCGCCGCAAATGCGTCGCGCTCTTCCGGCGTCGGGAACGAAGCATTTTCGCCCGTCAGGACCTTGGCGACCAAATAGTTGAAGCCGATGACTTCGGCCATCATACTGAGGGCGTTTCGGCACTTGCCGTCTTGCGTACAGTTGATGATTTCGTCTGACGAGGCGTCGATGTCTCGTCCGCAAAGGTAAGCCGTCTCCTGAACAATCCCCAAAAGAACCGAACCGACAGCATTGTTAGTTGTTGTTTCCATTTTTCTCCAGACACACGATAGGATTGCCCCACCGGTTTCTTATGAGAAGTTCACCAAGTTCGAGTCGCGAGAGTCAAGGGTCCAGAGTTAAGAATGACCTTCGTTCCAACTTGAATCAGCAAGTACTGTATTTTCAAGCCCTGCGATGTGGGAATTCCCATTGCTTACAAGGGCAAGGAGCCCTCGCTCCCAGATGTATCTAACCAAGAACGCTGAACGGGGTCATATCACGGACGATTTCGTTGTTCTCACCGAGAAGCACGATCTTCGGCACAATCGGTTCGTCCGTCAGATCAAAAGCGGCAATGATAACCCGCTCACCTGTTTGAAAGAAGTGTGCCGCTCCGCCGTTGATTCCAATCGTTCCTCGCGGGCCAGCAAAGGCGTAGGTTTGGATGCGCGACGTGCCATCGACTTCCCAAATATGGACGAGTTCGCCGTCCTGAAGGCCGACCGCCTCCATCAGATCGCGGCCGATCTCAATTGAGCCGACATAATCCGGATTGCAATAGGTAATCCGAGCGTGATGTAGTTTTGCCTTAAGCAGTTGCGAGAGGCGCATTTTCGTCCTTATTTACTATTGTGGCAGTTTCTGCCTTAAAGTCACCCTCCGGGGCCTTTTGCACGATGCGGCGATAAAAGGCCGAGATCAGGCCACCGATCGTAAAGATGCCGGTTCCGATCCACACGAGGCAGGTCAGAGGTTTATAGAAAACCTCAAATGGGAACTGCGGCGAGTCGTAATACATCTGAACTTGGAAGGATTTCGTGGCGACGTCCATGCCCGGAATCAACCCGACCCGCAAGTTACTGACGGGTTCGAGTGAAGGAATCAGCCCATCCTGAGTCATCGTCAAAGTTGGGTTGACGTCATACTTGTGGCTACCCACCGTTACGGTAAGTTTCGCTCCAAACTTCGTACCCTGTTGACCGACGTTACCAACGCGAGTCATTTCGTGATATTGGACTTGAATATCGGGATCGTCGGCTGATTCAGCTTTCTTGACAAGCGTCTCGCCTGGCTTGATCGTCATGGGTTGAGCCCAATATTCGAATTCGGGCTTGTGCATGAAGAAGTACACGTCGTGACTCAACGACCGCTCGATGTAAGGCCATACCTGAGCCGTATTCGGCCCCGTGTAATACATGTTCGGGTCGATTTCGTGCGTGCCTTTGTCGTTGGTCACGTCAAACTTAACGACATTGCTCCGATCTTCGAGCTTGTCAGGATCGAGCGACTTAAACTTGATCATGTATCCCAACGCTGCGCCTGGCTCGGTTTGACTGACGACCGTCACTTCTCGCTTCTCAAGGCCCTTCGAAATAATGAGCCCACTCAATAGGACGGCAATGCCGAAGTGAGCGATAAAGGAGCCAACGCCCAGCTTCGACTTTTTGGCAATTTCAATCGACCGCCACAGGTTTGTGACCGCAACGAAGGAACACAGGAAAAGCAGGAATCCGATCACATATGGAAGCGGGATTTCGCTTCCCTTCAAAATTCCGTTAGCCATCGCGCCGGGTTCGATCTTGATTCCAAGGCTTGAGACTTTAGGCAACAGTAGGAAGATGCCCGCAATGCCCATCGCGATGCTGATCATCGTGACCAGTCGACTGGTAATCGCTTTCACCCCTTCGCGTCGCCACGAAACGAATGGCCCAACTGCCATCGCGACCATCGTAGCGGCAAAGAACCAAACGACCGATCGGTGGTAAACGTCGGGAGCTACGGCCGATCCCTGACCACCGCGAAGCGCAGTAATTACGGGCCATGACATGCCGAGCGAAATCACGAAGGCCATGAGGCTGAGGCTCATCGCTCCGATCTGATAGAACGTTGTCCGATTGACGCCAGGTTCCTCGACACCCTTTTCCTTTTGGCCCGCGCCCGCCTTTACTCCACGCCAAAAATAGAGCGCGACGAATGCGACAACCGCGAAGATGAGGAAGTCCCGCAAGATCGCTTTCGATGTTCCTTCCATCGAAGCGAACGAGTGGTTCGAGACTCCGTCAAGAAGGCCGCTACGCGTCAAGAAGGTTCCGTAAACAAAACTGATGAACGGCAAACCGGACATCAAAAGATTCGCGCTTTTCCAGATTCCGCGAGCACTTTGGACAATAAGCCCGTGGGCCAGCGCAACCATGAACAGCCACGGCACGAGCGACACGTTTTCGACTGGGTCCCAACCCCAAAAGCCGCCCCAACCTTGCGTTTCATACGCCCATAAGCCGCCGAGAGAAATGCCCAGGCCGAGAACCGAAACGCCAAACAGTGTCATGGCCCGGCTCTGCTTGACCCAATCATCGAAGGAGTTGGACAGCATCGCCGCTACGCCATAGGCGAATGGCACCGTGAGGCTGGCAAATCCGAGGAATACGATCGGCGGGTGGATGATAACCCAATAATTTTGAAGTCCAGGAACCATTCCTGATCCGTCAGGCGGGATGAGGGTCTTCCCGTTTTGAACGACGTCTTCGAGGAGTGTGAAGGGGCTGTCGTACGCGAGAATTCCGGCCAGAACACCCAGAAAAAGCGCATAAGCCGACGTAAACCATCGTTCGTAGGATTTGGTTTTCGCGATGGCAATCCAGCCAAATGCCGCACTCAGAACCGCCCAAAGCAAGAATGATCCCTGCTGCGCGGTCCAAACACTCGCAATCTTGTAGGAGATTGGATTGACCTTGCCCGAGTGGTTAAAAATGTACTTGAACTGAAATTGATCGGTTACGAAGAGCGTCGCCAAAGAAATGAACGCAACTCCCAATCCCGCGCAACCCAGATAGAAGGCGTAGCGGCGAAACAGCGTCAGTTTAGGAATCTTGTCGCCCATCAGCGACAAGACGAATGCGCCGATGAACACAACTAGCGCAAGGAGGACGCTGTATTTGCCAAGTTGTCCAAGAAAGAGGCTCCACCCGGGAGCTTGAGGCAAATCTAGCGCGGCATGAGGGTCCATTTATTTCTTTTTGTTCTCTTCTTCGTACTTGCTCGGACACTTCACCAGCATTTGTTGAGAGACGAACGTATCGCCTTCCAACTTGCCAATGCAAGTCACTTTGTCGGCTTTCGAGAAGTCAACGTACTCGCCCACGTGTTTGACGTGGATCTTTTCTCCGTTCCGGTCCTTCGCGTCAAATTCGAGAATGTGATTTTTCAGGTCGCGTCGAACCGTCGATTTGTCGATTTCGACTCCGAGGTTCAGACGATCACCGGAAAGTTTCCGAGCTTCGGCAACCGTAATGTAGGGCGTCGCGCCAGTCTGAAACATCGCCATGGCACCGCCGATCGCGAGAAAAGAGACTAGTATGGGAACGATCGCCGAACCTTTCATTGTTGGAACCTAAGGTACCCGAAATAGCCGAGGCCTATTGTTTATACGGTTTTCGTTGTGCGAAGTTTCCGGTACAACCAAAAATCCGGCATACTACTAGATTATAACCATGAATTCGCGATCTTTAAGTTTTTGTGTTCTCGGCCTTATGTGTGTTGCGCCGAGCCTCGCCCAAGCCCCCCAAGAACTTGGTCGGGCCATCATGAAGACCAATATTGGCTCCTTTAAGATTACGAGCCCGGGCGATCAGAACGCGTATGGCAAGATCCGAATGTCTTTCAAGGGTTCATGTCTAATTGTCGGCTACAACGGAAAGGCTCCCGTCGCCGTCACTCCAGGTCTGCGAGTCGAATATCAAAACAAAGACCGTAACCGCGTGGTCTATTTTGGTCAAGGAACGATTACCCTTGACGGCACGTTCCGAGCAATTCAGTGGTTTGGTCGAAATCTCGACATGGACTGGCACGGACTTGGCATCTGCCGGGTTTACGGCGAATTCGACAAGAACAACTACACCGGGACCTTCCAACTCGATGATTTGAAACCCGCCGAATGGGGTTCAGGCGGTTTGACTTTCTCGATTCCTGTTCGCCAAACCAACACAACGGTGAAGCCGAAAGTTAAGATCAACGGCGGCGGCTAGACGGTTGCTCCAAAATTCTTTCATCCATGTCCCCGGGATCGGCGCGCAAATGGAGCGCGCCCTGTGGGATCGTGGATGTTTGACTTGGTCTGACGCACTGGACGGCATCAACGACCTCCCTTTTGGTGCAGCCTCACGCGACATCGTTCGCATGGTGCTCAACAAATCCTTTGAAGCCCTCGAAAACCGAGAGCATCAGTTTTTCGTTCATGGATTGGGGCTAAGCCATTCGTGGCGAGCCTGGCCAGACTTTCGCGACACCTGTGTCTACCTCGATATTGAGACCGACGGCGGGCGTTCGGGTGATTCTATCACCACCATCGGAATCTATGACGGGCAGGAATTTGAATGTTTCGTCAAGGGTCAGAACCTTGAGAGCTTTCGTGATCGGATTTCCGATTTCGGTATGATGGTGACCTTCTTCGGACTCGGCTTCGATGTCCCCATGATCCTCAAGCGATATCCACAATTGAAGCTGGATCAACTGCACCTCGATCTGTGCCCTACCCTTCGCGAGGTCGGATTCAAAGGTGGACTTAAGAAGATCGAGAAGGAATTGGGAATCTCGCGCGGCGAGGATACCGACGGTTTGAGCGGTCGAGACGCGATCACTTTGTGGCGACGATATGACCGCTTTGGCGACGAAAGAGCGCTGAAGACGCTCATCGCTTACAATCGCGAAGATGTGGTGAATTTGGAAACGTTGGCCCAGATCGCTTACGACCGAATGCGGATGCAGACGTTTGGTCAGGATCGGATAACGGTTTAGGGCACCAGCAGTTTCGACGCAGCGGCAAAACCCGCGTGCTCGGTTCTCAAAACTCTTGGTCCCAACGTGACGGCATAAGGTTCTAGCTTCTCTACCTCGCGTGGCGACCAGCCGCCTTCCGGGCCAACCACGAGCGCAAACTCGGTCCCTGGGGCCACGAGTGGACGACTGACCGTCTCCAATTCGCTCAAGGCAAGAATCGTTTTATGTTTCGACAGAGCCTCGCCGAGATTCGAAACGTATTCTACGGTTGGGATTCGCATTCGAAACGCCGTTTCGGCCGCTTCTCGGGCTAACGCGTGAATCCGCCGCATCTTATCGTCAAGCTTCTTCTCTTCCCACCTCACCACCGACCGATCTGCTGGGAAAAGAACAAATTTCGAAATCCCAATTTCAGTACATGACCGCACGATGTCGTCAATCTTGTCGCCCTTTGGGAGGCCTTGGACGATCGTAATGGCTAAAGTTGGCTCGGTTTGAGGTTCGTGTTTCGCTTCAGGAACGGCCGTCCGTCCGTCGAGTCGGCAAACCCAAAAGGTGCCATCGTTTGGCATCACGCCGATCTCTGCACCGCTTCTCAGTCGAAGCACATTGTGGAGCTTGTCAAATTCGGCCCGCGGAATCTCAAACGGACTTCCCATCTCGATGCCGGGAATGAAAAGCCGAGGGATCGCGCGAATGGATTTCATTTACGAAATACGCCAGCCGTCCAGCCGTCTTCTTGGTGGAAGGTCACTAACTCAAAATCGGACTTCGCCGCAGCTTTCTTGACGTCTTCCCAGTTTTGGTCGATAATACCGCTCACAACCCAGTGTCCGCCTTCTTTCACGGCATATCCCGCCTCAGGGGCTAGATTGATCAGGGTCGCACTGATGATATTCGAGACGACCAGGTCCCAGCCAGATTCAAGCTGAAGTTCGGTCACATCTCCAGCCTCGGCCTCAACCTCCACCTGGTTCATTCGGAAATTCTCCTTGGCGACTTCAACGGCAAGCGGGTCAATATCGATGGCCAGGACTCGATCCGCGCCTAAGAACTTTGCCCCAATCGCCAAGATCCCGCTGCCGCAACCGAGGTCCAACACATGGTGATCAGGCTTGACCATCGCTTCAAGAAATTCAAGACACATCCGCGTTGTCGGGTGGTCGCCGGTGCCAAAGGCCTGGCCGGGATCAAGGACGATAATTCGATCACCGTCTTGGCTTTCGAAATCTTCCCAAGTCGGCTTTACAACAAAGTGCTTCCCGATTCGGCGTGGTTTAAAATGCTTCTTCCACTCATTTTCCCAGTCGATTTCGACCAGTGGTTCTGCCGAAAACTCGTCGAGTTCGAAAGGCTCCAGGGCGCTCTTGAGTGCCTCGATTTGATCCTGAACTCCGTCAACATCGACATAACAGCCGGTCAGAGCGGTCCGCTCTTCGAGCGTGTTTTCGATCCCATAGTCGCGAAAGAGTTCAATGACTGGCGACCAGTCGCCCGGCGGGTCATTTTTGACGGCCTTTACGACAATCCAATTCACTTTTTCTTTCCAAAGATTCCGTCCAAGAATCCACCTTTTTCTTTCGGAATTCGTTCGCCACGCAGCTCGGCAAATTGTTTGAGCAGGCTGGCTTCGCCTTCGCTGACCTTGGTGGGAATGACGACGGAAAGTTCGACCACGAGGTCGCCCCGTTTGCCACCATGGAGCGGCGGTAAGCCTTGTCCTTTCAACACAACTTGTTGACCCGGTTGAGCACCCGACGGGATTTCAAGCGTTAGCTCGCCTTCGATACCATCGATCGTGACCTCATCACCCAAGATGGCTTGAACGACGCTAATATCGAAGCCGGTGAGGAGATGCTGTCCGCGTCGGATGAATGGGTCTTCTTCGATCACATGAAGTACGACTACGAGGTCTCCGGGACGTCCACCTCGAACTCCATCGCTTCCGTTGCCCGGCATTTGAATCATCATGCCGCTCTCAACTCCGGCCGGAATGTCGATACGAATCGTCTCGGTCGTTGGTCGAACTCCGCGTCCGCTACACTTTTTGCAGGGATTCGTCACGATATGGCCGGTTCCCGAACAGCGACCGCAAGGGACCTGAGTTCGAACCTGACCGATCAACATATTTTTGACGGCTGAAACCACGCCAGTACCCTGACAGTTCGGACATTCCTGCGCCTGTCCGCCGCCTTCAACACCAGATCCAGAACACGAATCGCATTCCGTCTCTCGCTGAATGGGAACTTCCCTGGTAACGCCGGTCAAGACCTCGGCAAGGGAAATTTGAATATCGACACGAAGATCGTTTCCGTCGACCGCCGAAGACCGTCGACGCGCCCCGCCACCGCCGGCCGCGCCAATGAAAAAATCGAAGAGGTCGCCAAAACCTCCCATGTTCCCACCACCAAAGAATGGATCCTGAGGACCACCGTCGGTGGTGCCAAACTGATCGAAACGAGCCCGCTTGTCGGCATCCGAAAGGACTTCGTAGGCATTGGACGCCTCCTTAAACTTCTCTTCGGCCGTGGGGTCGTCAGGGTTGACGTCAGGGTGGTATCGACGCGCCAAACGCCGGTAAGCAGACTTGATTTCGTCAGCACTGGCGTTGCGAGAAACACCCAGTACCTCGTACGGGTCACGCTGCGCCATAAAAAACTATTCCTCGTCGGGTGACGCGTCGTCGCTGAGCGCTTCCTCTTCTTCAGCGATATCGCTGAGAGAGAGCGTGTCCTCGTCGGATTCGGCGGGAATGACTTCCTCTTCTTCACCTTCGGCGAGGTCAGCAAGGCTCAATTCGCCATCGTCGACCGAGTCTGCATCATGCTCGACATCAGCTTCATCGAGGCCAACGGCATCAATGAGCACCGATTCGTTCTCGTCCAGAGCAGGAAGAAGCATTCCAAACTCGCCGGGAACGATATCTTCTCCAAGAACAGAACTTTCGAAAGATTCGACCATTGGCTCGGCGACCGAAGAAAACATGCGCGGTTCGATCTTGCCCGCCGCGATCTCGGCCAGGGCGATCGTCAACGGATGCCGTGATTCGATCTGAACCAGCGGCAAGGCACCTTCACGGAGTTGCTTGGCTCGCTTGGCGGCAAGATTGGAGAGCACAAACTTTCCGAGGGAATAGTCATTGAGGATGTCTGGATTAGGCAGCATAGGACAAGGCGCGGATGTATAGAATACCAAGTTCTCCCTACGTGAATCAAGCCCCCTGCGTTGCATCCCTCATACCGGGGGTACCCTAGACGTACAAAAGACTATGCACGACGTTGTGATTGTATCCGCGGCTCGAACCCCCATTGCCAGTTTTCAGGGTTCCCTCTCTGACTTTACGGCCCCCCGTTTGGGCGCCATTGCGATAAAAGCCGCGATCGAACGAGCAGGAATTCAACCGGGCGACGTTGATGAAGTCATTATGGGATGCGTGCTGACCGGTGGAATGGGCCAAGCACCCGCTCGTCAGGCCTCGATTTATGGCGGTTTGCCCGACCACGTTCCCTGCTTGACGATCAATAAAGTCTGCGGTTCGGGGATGAAAGCCGTCATGCTCGGCGCTCAATCGATTGCGCTCGGTGACTCAAAGATTGTGGTCGCAGGAGGCATGGAGTCGATGACGAATGCTCCGTATGTCCTTGATAAAGCTCGCGCCGGATACCGAATGGGCAATGGCACGATCATCGACTCGATGATTAACGATGGGCTTTGGGACCCCTATAACAACTGTCACATGGGGAACTGTGGCGACGCGACAGCCGCCGAACTTGGCTATTCGCGTGAGCAATTGGACGCCTTTGCTGCCGAATCATTCGCCCGCGCGAAACGAGCCCAGACCGACGGCAAGATGAGCGACGAAATCACTCCAGTAGAAATTCCCCAGCGGAAAGGCGACCCAATCGTTTTCGATACCGACGAACAGCCCTCTCGCGGTGGCGACCTGGCAAAGCTTGCGACGCTTCGCCCCGCATTCAGCAAAGATGGCGTCACGACGGCGGGCAATGCGAGTTCGATTAACGACGGGGCGGGAGCCATGATTTTGATGTCGGGGGAAGAGGCGACACAACGAGGATTGAAACCCCTCGGCAGGATCTTAGGATATTCGACCCATGCTCAAGAGCCGTCCCGCTTTACGACGGCCCCCGCGGCTGCCATTCAAAAGCTGCTCGACAAAGCCAATCTTCAGGCGTCCGATGTTGATCTTTTCGAGATCAATGAAGCGTTTGCCGTCGTCGCTTTGGGTTGCGCAGATAAGCTAGGGATTCCTCACGACAGACTCAATGTGAACGGAGGTGCGGTTGCCCTCGGACATCCAATCGGAATGACGGGCGTTCGTCTGATCATGACCGCGCTCTTCGAGCTCCAACGCAGCGGAAAGCGCTACGCAATTGCCACCCCTTGCATCGGCGGCGGCGAAGCAACCGCAGTCTTGATTGAAGCGTTGTAAACATAAAAGAAAAAAGTTGATTAAACGTAAGGACCATCGCCAAATTTTCCGATAAATTACTGGGACACCCTTCGGGGTGATGAGATGGTTTCAATATCGAGAGATATTCGAGCATTGGGTCGAGGAATTTGGGCACGCTTTCTTCGATCCAATGTAACGACGTTCTTGTTGCCAGTTGGCATCGGAGCAATCTTTACAGCTATTGCTTTTAGCTGGACCTACGATAACGTCTCATACATGCGCAATCAAGCGAAAAAAGACATCCATTTGAGCTTGCGCCTCGCCGAATTCCGCATCAATTCAACCATCGCTTCAGAGTTCGATCGCCTTGAACTCGCCATCAAAAATTCCAACCATCAGACCAAACCGACTTCTTCGAGCGTCCAAGTATGGCAATTTGATTCGAAATCCAAGGCCCTTATCTTGCCAGGAAGTCCTGATAAACGGATTTCAGTCGCCCGCGTCGCTCGAACCGATCAGCCGATGGCAAATCTGTCCGCCCAACAATACGTTGCCGCAGTTTGGCAAGGATATCAAACCCGAGGCCCTGGCAAAGTCGAACCCAATGAGAATTTCATGCTCTTCGACCATCAACGAACGTTGGGATTCACAAAACCCATCTTTTCGCCGGCTGGACGCCTGACTGGAATCGCGTTCTCAAAGCTGGGGGTCGCTCAGGTTACGAAGGATCTCCCGCCAGGAACTTACTTCGTCAACACCTTAACGTCCAACTACATTGGGTCCAAGAGTGCCTACCTTAGCGATTTTGCGAAAGAGCGATTGCTCAATGGCGAGGTTGTTCCGAACGAACTGTATGCGTCAGCCCGAAAAATCACGCGACCGCTCACGGGTTCGGACTGGCGAATTTGGAGCGATCATCCTATTTCAGAGCTTTGGACGCTCGTCAGCGTTCGACGATGTCTGAATTATCCCGGTCTCCTCTTGGCTGGCATATGGCTCATTGTCGGGATCCTCGTCCGGTGCCTCGCCCGAGTAAAGAATCGCCAGCGTCAACTCATCGGAAGCCTGGTCGGGCGCATAGTCTGGATCACACGACCGGACGGAAGTATCGACTACGTGCTGGGCAAAATCACCAGCCAGTTGGGCTGGAAAGAGGTTGATTATGTCGACGTCTCGATCGGACTCTTCGCGCATCCCGACGACCGCGACAAACTCGTCGACGCAATCGCCACATGTAACTTGTCGTGCGATGGCGAGCAGACCCTCGAAATTCGATTTGAAAATAAGGACAAGGAATACCGCTGGTATGAAGTTGCGTTGTCCAACATGATCGACGTTCCGGAAATCAATGGAATCGTGATCACAACCCACGATATCGAGCTTCGCAAGCATGCCACCGACCACATTCTTGCTTCAAAGAAAGCGGCCGAAAAGGCCAATGAAGCCAAAAGCGAATTTCTGTCGCGCATGAGCCACGAACTGCGAACACCGTTGAACGCCATTTTAGGATTCGGCCAACTTCTTGAGATGGAGGCCATTTCGGATCGACAATCTGAAAATATCGGTCAGATCCTCATCGCCGGACGGCACCTGCTCAACTTGGTGAACGATATCCTCGATATTGCAAGGATTGAGACTCGAAAGGTCAACTTATCGGTCGAGAAAGTCAACGTTAAAGCCGTCATCGAAGAGTCTTTTGCCCTGCTCGGCCCGCTCGCCGCAAAAAACCACATTACGCTGTCGCTTGAAGAAGCCGACTGTCCCTTGGTTTGGTCCGACCAACAACGCCTCAAACAGGTCATTCTTAACCTTGTTTCGAACGGCATCAAATACAACGTCGATGGCGGGTCGGTGCATGTCCGAATGTTTGTTGTCGGAGACACGTTAAAAGTCGAAGTTGCCGACACGGGAATTGGAATCGAATCTCAGTATCTCGATCGGGTCTTCACGCCCTTCGATCGCTTGGGTTCCGATAATTCGCAAGTTGAAGGCAGTGGACTCGGCCTCGCTCTGTCAAAAACCCTTGTGGAAGCGATGGGCGCAACCCTCGACGTCCGTTCAGAATATGGCCAAGGTTCCACGTTTACCATTTCATTCAAAGAAACGTCTCTCGTCAAAACCGAAGCCACGAATGAGGATGAGGAATCTGACAACACTCTGCTTCTTGAATTTGGCAACCCCAGTGACTTCCGCATTTTGCTCATCGAAGACAACGTCGTGAATCTGCGGTATGTCACGAAGGTGGTCGAAAAAATGTCAGGCGTTTTCCTCATGAGCGCGAAAGAGGGCGGCATCGGAATCGAAATGGCGAGGACCCAATATCCCGACCTGATTTTGCTGGATCTTGACCTTCCCGATCTTCATGGGATTGATGTGCTTTCTGCACTTCGGCACGACCCATCCACAGCGAATATTCGCATCGTCGTGATGAGCGCCGAGACAAATCCGCATGTCGTTGAGAATCTTCTCAGCCTTGGCGCTGACAAATTTGTCACGAAGCCTGTGGACGTTAACAGTCTTGTTAACCTCTTCTCTGCGGAACAAAACGCAGCATGATGCTCCGAGATTCGGATATCTTTGCGGCCAAAATTTGCGTCATCGATGACGAAGCTGCGAACGTCTTACTACTAGAGCGGTTGCTTGAGACGGTCGGATATTCGAACGTCATCAGCTTCACCGATCCGCGGGCCGGCTGGGATTTCATCACGAACAATGAGATCGACCTCCTTTTGCTCGATCTTCAAATGCCCAAGCTTTCTGGCTTCGACATCCTGGAGAAGCTGAAACCGCAGAACGAGGACAGCGTCTTTACGCCTATCATGGTGCTCACGGCCGACGCAACGATCGGAACCAAGCGACAGTCGTTTTCGCTTGGCACTCACGAATATCTCACCAAGCCCTTTGAGGCCATCGAGGTTGCGCTTCGCGTTAAAAACTTGATTCGAATGCGATTAGCCCTCAAACTCTTGGCCTTGCAAGGCCACATGACGGAAGCGGAAATTCAAAAGCGGCTGCGATTGCGCGAAAAAGAGGAGTTGGAGATCGTCGAAAAAATGAGCAGCCCGTCGGAATGCCCTGCTGAGGACCCCAAAACCCACCGCGAACGAGTCGGCAACCTCTCGGCTCAGATCGCGACAGAAATGGGCATGTCGGCTCAATTCGTTCACGACATCCAATATGCCGCCCAACTTTACGACGTGGGCAAGATCGGCATTTCGGACGACATCTTGCTTAAACCTGGAAAGCTCACTCCCGAGGAGTTTGAAACCGTGAAGCGGCATACGGAAATTGGCGCTTCGATTCTTTCGGGCAGCAATTCATCGATCATGGCAATGGCTGAGCAGATCGCCTTTTCCCACCACGAACGGTGGGATGGACGAGGTTATCCATGCGGTCTTCGGGGAACGGACATTCCGCTTTGCGGGCGAATTGTCGGCGTAGTGGACGTCTTCGAGGCGCTCACGCATGAGCGGGCTTACAAAAAGGCCTGGGAAATGGACGTTGCCATCGAAGCGATCGTTGAGAACTCGGGGACCCAATTCGATCCATCCGTGGTGGATGCGTTCATGCGCATCATGCAGCGCTTGCAACAGCAGGCCGCGTAGAAAAGTGAAGAGGCGTAGGATGCTCCCGCAGCTTTGGAATGGCCGTGTTCCCATTAGAACCACCCCTCAAGCCCGAAGCACCCAACGCCTCTGAATGATCGCTTGATTAGGCATACGCAGGGCCCATGTGGATTAGTTTCTGTATTTTTGGCGGGACCTCATCCGTCCATATCAGGTAAAAATGTGAGGCACTTGTTTGACGCTAAAATGGAACACCTCATTGACTGGCATTCTTCAATGTCTGGGCTGGACGCAATGAGGGTTTTATACGTTTCTGCTGAGGTCGCGCCGTTCGCCAAAGTTGGTGGATTGGCCGATGTCGCCGCTGGGTTGCCACGCGCAATTAAGTCCTTGGGACACGACTGCCGCGTCATCCTTCCCTACTACGATTTGATCGCAAAGAATCCGCGTTGGAAAACGACGGTGATCGTCGAAAACTTCCAAGTCAAGCTCAATCCGCTTTGGACCAAGACTGCTTCGCTCCATCAGCTCGAATACGAAGACATGACCTATTACTTCATCGAAACGGATGAATGGTTTACGAAGTCGGTCGATAGTGCGTCGATGTACCAACCTGGGGGCGAGGTCCACGCCTTTTTTGTGGCCGCGACCTTGCGGGCCATGGAACTGATTATGTGGATTCCCGACGTCGTCCATGCGAACGACTGGCATACGGGATTCCTTCCGGTCCTCCTCAAAGAAAAAATGGGGCCGCTGTGGAACAAGACAGGAAGCGTTTATTCGATTCACAACATGGCCTATCAGGGCGAATTTGGAATCGAGGCCCTCGATTGGCTAGACCTTTCGCACGATCTTTATAACTACGAGCAGGTTGAGGCTTGGGGCCAAGTCAACTTTATGAAGGCCGGCATGGCGTTTTCCGACGTCGTGAATACGGTCAGCCCCAACTATGCCCAAGAAATTCAGACGCCCGAATACGGTTGTGGTCTTGAGGGTCTGAATCGATTTCTCGCCGAAAATGAGCGGCTTTTTGGCGTTCTGAATGGACTCGACTATTCGGTTTGGAATCCCGAGACCGACCCAACGATCTTCGCCAATTATTCGGCGAGTTCGCTGGATGGCAAGCGTGTCTGCAAGGATGAACTCTTGCGCGAGGTGGGGCTTTCGCCTATCGACGGAGCTCCTTTGCTTGGCATGATCAGCCGCATCTCGAGCCAAAAGGGTTTCGATCTTGTTTTAAGTTCGGCTCCCGAACTTTTCGAAATGCCGATCCAATTGATCGTTCAGGGACTCGGCGATCCATCGATTATCGAAGGTTTCCGCGCCCTTGAACGCGCCTATCCGAACCAGTTCAAATTCTTAAACGCCTTCGACGAGGAACTTGCCCAACACATTTATTCGGGCTGCGACGGATTCCTCATGCCGTCGGCCTTTGAGCCATGCGGACTTGGACAGCTTATTGCCATGCGTTATGGCACTCTCCCGATCGTACGGGCGACGGGCGGATTAAAAGATACTGTCCAAGAAGGCGTCAATGGCTTTTCGTTCGACAATCGGACGAGACGCGAACTCGTTGAAGCGGTTCGTCGCGCCAAAGAAACGTTTGGAACTCCGGCCTGGCAAAAGACCATGGTCACCGCGATGAAGCAGGATTTTGGATGGAGCTCCAGCGCCAAGCAATACGTCGAGCTTTACGAAAAGGCTATTCGCTATCGCGCGGGTCGCGAGATGCTCGAAGAGCCGCCTCTGCGTTCCGCTTGAGCCCCTCGTAACCCGTGCGCCGGATCGGTGAGCCCTGGGTGAGGCGGTCCCAGTCCTCATAAGTGATCTGAGCCAATTGTTCGAGAGAGGGAAACGTCCGTGGTTTCAGAAAATCGGATTCTTGGGTTTGCGTTGCCCTTAAAGGCTGATTTTGGCGAGGCTCATTGAAGGGACAGACATCTTGGCAGACATCGCAACCGAAGACCCAGCCGTGGGTATCCACCTCCAGCGGACCATCCTTTTCGATGGTTTGATAGCTAATGCAAGACCTCGCATCCACCTGCCATCGCCCATCGAGTTGAACGATCGCGCCGGTTGGACAGGCCTCGATGCACTTGCGGCAGGTTCCGCAGCCTCCCATTGAGGGCTCGTCCGTCTCAAAGGCAATCGACGTCAGCAAAATGCCAATAAAGAACCAACTTCCCCGCTTTGAATCGATGATCATCGTGTTCTTGCCAAACCATCCCAATCCGGCGAGTTGTGCATACGTTCGTTCGAGGATCGGGGCGCTATCGACGCAAGCCCGGAATTCGGCCCCAGGAAAGCTTTTCTGGAGCATTGTTTCGAGTCGGCGCAATTTTCCTCGCAGGACCTTGTGATAGTCCCTACCGAGGGCGTAGCGGGCGATTTTGAGGCCCTGGGGCGGCTCTTGGTAGTAGTTAAGGGCAACGACTACGACGGATTGGGCCGAGGGGAGCAGGCGGCGAGGATCCTCTTTGAGCGTGAGGTGGTCCGCCATGTAGGCCATCTCACCGTGAAAATTCTCTTTTAGCCACGCCTCATAGGCTCGAAACGCCTCGGGGCTGGGATCAACGGGGGCTACCCCTACCGTTGAGAATCCAAGATCGAGCGCAAATTGTTTGACGAGACTGGATTCAACTAGCGCCATCCGAGTTTCATGATACTCTCGGCCAGCGCTACCCATTGCGATTCGACGAGTTCGAACGCTCGGGCAGTTTCGACGATGCCATGCTCGGTCAAGACGTCAAGGGTTGCGCTCCTTTCTTGCCGAAAAGTGGCTGCGAGATTGTTGAGAAGCGTTTTTCTCGGCTGCATAAACCCAGCCTTGACCACTTTCGCAAACGATTCGGGAAAGGCCTCGCTTCGTGGCGTAAGTTTGAGGACCACGCTGTCGACTTTGGGAGGAGGCATAAAGCACGATCCCGGCGCTTTCACAACCCGCTGGACATGGAATTGCGATTGAATATTAACGCTTAGTGATCCCCGATCCCGGTCTCCTGGCATCGCAACGATTTTTTCGCCAACCTCTTTTTGCATCATTAGGACCAAGCCGCTGAGCAGGTGACGAACGTCGGAGAACTTCGCCAAGAGCGGCCCGGTGATGTAGTAAGGCATATTGCTAACGAGCACACGCGGCTCGGGCAAGGCTTCCAGCACCTCGGCCAAGTCCACTTTAAGCGCGTCGGCATGGATCACGCGGCACGTGGGCGCAGAGTCGGCCAAGAGCGGACCCATTCGCTCATCGAATTCGATGGCGGTCATTGCCGTTGCGGCTTGCGACAGAAAGGTGGTGAGAATGCCCGGACCAGGGCCGATTTCGAGACAGCCTTCATAATCACCTGCGGCGGATACGATGGCTTTAACGACGTTTGGGGCGCACAAGAAGTGCTGCCCCAAACTCTTGTCGGCTTTCAGACCATGTTTGCGGAGGAAGCCGACGAGCTCTCCGCGATCAGATAAGTTCACAGCTTCGACAGGACGTGGACCGTGACCGTCTGGCGGCCAAACTGGTTGCACTGAGCGTTGTTGCTGAAACACAAGTCGATTCGGTTGCCTTTGATGGCGCCGCCAGTGTCGGCAGCATAGGCAAAGCCATAACCTTCGACATAGAGCAACGTTCCGAGCGGGATTACCTTCGGATCGACGGCTACAATTCCGTAAGCTGGCCGAACACCAAGTGTGGTGGTTCCTGCCCATTTACCATTGGAAGCCGCGCCTGGCTCGTAAGCCGTGGCCTTCATCTTGAGAACTCGGACCTTTTTAAACGAGGATGCTCCACGACTGGACTGATATCCTCCGCGTCCGATGTAATACGTTGTGTTGACCGCTTCGATCTTTTCGACACGAACAAGATCTTTGCTGACGACTTTCCCGTCCTTCTTGGTCACATTATAGACCTTCGTAACAGAACCGTCTTTGCCGTCTTTGGCCTTGACAATACGACCGATTCCAACCGTACGGCTGAATTCGTAAACAACGTCGGCCTTTATCGCCGACGTCTCAGTAACCTTCTCGGTTACTTCACCTTTTTTGGCTCCAGCATTTGCGACAATCGCAAATGTCAGCGCCAATAATGTTGTACTCACCTTATGGGAGTAGTTGCGCATTCGGGGTCACCTCCTATTAGCTTGGCTACGCACTCGGGTGTTTGTTGACCTTCCTCAAACAAACAGATAATGACGAAACGTGTTATTTTGACACGAAATATTCATATCGGTCTACCCTGTTAACTTCCTCAGGGTCGGCTCGCTAGGTTCAATTGAACGTGACGAAATAACACTAAAAGATACGAAATTTGTCGAGAAATGGCCACCAAGAATCGCTGAACCTCACTCGAAACGCGAGGTTTGGAGGCCAGAGCCGCACTCTATTTCTCGTGTTTTTCGGGAACTTCGTACAGTAGTGCGGACAGCGAAACGCATTTCGTATCCTCCACGATTTCTGGCACAGCGTCGTCTTGGATCTTGTGCATCAGGGCGAGCACCCCCTCTTTCAACTCTTCGAAAGTCTTGGGCGAAATGTAATACACCTGGTGGAATCCGTATTGGAGGAAACCTCGCTCGCCAAAGTCCATCCAGGTTTGCTCATACATCGCCAAGGCATTCTCGATGAACTGTCGCACCGGCGGCGCACTGCCATCTTCGACGGCGGGGATTCGGAAATTGGAATTGAGCTTGCGCCGGTAGAGCTTTTCCGTTCGAGGGCCATCGGCGCGGGTACCGGCCAACTCGATGAGACCGGCGGCCAAAAGCTTTTTCGTATGGAAGTGCAGCTTGCCCGCCGCCACGCCAAGCTCGTTCGCGAGTTCTTGGTTCGTCAGCTCTTGCCCTCCCAGGGTCTTGAGAATCGCCAGCCGGAGCGGGTGCATGACCGCTTTCCACTGCTGAGATTCACTCAGAACAATTTCTTCTTCCAACTCCTCTCCAATTATACGTCTATTCCATTCTCTTCAATATATTTCACTATATCAAAACACTTATGGTACGTGATTCATAAAAAAAGCCCCGGTTCTGTTGAACCGAGGCTTTTCAAGTTGGCGTTTACTTCTTCTTGGGAGCCGCTTTCTTCGGCTTCTCTTCAGTTGCCGGAGCGTCTTCCTTTTCCTCGGTTTCCTTCTTTGCCTTCGCCGCTTTGGCTGGCTTCGCTGGCTTTTCGGCAGCGGCTTCGCCTTCGGTGAAGTTGGCATTTTCGATCAAGAAGTTCGTGACCTTTCGCGAAATCGAGCGGAAGTGAAGTTCTTGCAACGAATCGTTCTTGCGCATGTATTCGAAGAGTTCCATCGGTTCCACTTGGAATTCCTGCGCCATGAAGAAGAGTTCATTGTTCAGCTCTTCGTTCGAAATTTGAAGCTTTTCTTTCGAGAAAATTTCTCGAACGACCATTGCTCGTTCGACATGAACCTTTGCTTGCTCACGCCAGGCCTTCACAAAGTCGTCAAGGCTCATGCCGTTTTCTTGGGCGTAGGCTTCGAGGCTCTTGCCTTGCTGGGCTTGCTGTTGCTGAATCTCACCCAGTCGCTGGTTCGCCAGAGCTTCCCACATATTGTCGCTGACTTCGATCTTCGACGAGCTTCGCAGAGTTTCGAGGAGTTGATCTTGCAGCATGTCGCGAACCATTTGTGCTTTCGCAGCCACGATGCTTTCCTTCATGCGCCCCTTGAGGTCCTCAACCGATTCGGTTTGAACCGACTTCGCAAACGCTTCATCGAGTTCTGGCATTTTGATCGCGCTCAAAGAGTTCAGCGTCAATTGGACCTTGTGCTTGTTGCCAGCCCATGCCTTTTCGCCGAAGTTCTCAGGGAAATCGAGTTCGACGCTCTTCATTTCTTCGGCGGTCATGCCTGCTACTGCGGCGTCGAGGCCAGGGAACGTTTGTCCCACAACAACCATGAAGTTCTTGCCTTCGCCGGTTTCGCCTTCGATCTTGAGGTTGACCACACCGTAGTCGCCTTCTTGCGCGGCGCGGTCGGTAATGGCTTCTCGGCTGCCTTGCTTCTTGCGGAGTTCGGTGATCTGAAATTCGACTTCTTCGTCCGTTACCTCGGTCGGCGGCTTAACGGCGGAGAGGCCCTTGTATTCAGCCAATTCGATCTTCGGGGGAAGCGGAACTTTGGCGGTGTAGGAAGCTTTCTTTTCGGCGCGATCCAATTCTTGGATTTCGACGGATGGGCGAACGCCCGTATCCGGGTCAAGCTTTTCAGACTCGACAGCCTTTTGGAAGGTTCGATTGATGATTTCCTGTGCCGCTTGATCGTAAAGATCTCGGTCGTTAACCATCTTTTCGACCATGTGCTTGGGAGCGTGGCCCGGTCGGAAACCAGGAAGGCGAACTTCCTTGGCGATCGTTTTCAGAGCACGATCAAAAGCGTCGGTGACCTGCTCCGGAGAACAAACGACGTTCAGCAGAACGGTGCAGGGATTCAAATCTTCTCGAGTTACTTGCATGGCAACAAATGCGCTTTAAGCGGTCAATGAACTCAAAATGTTACCCGATTGACGGGCGGTCGCCGCTACTTAGTTCTCAAGGTCGGCAAGGCGGACTTTATCAAGCTCGGAATGCCGAAATTCAAAGGGCAAATTTGGGCTAAAGACGGCTCGACACGACGTCAAGGGAAGCGACGAATCTGGCCCGAGAATCTTTCCGACCAACCACACCAAGAAGGACGGAATTGGCGGAGACCAGGGCCGCCCCACTTCGCGCCTCAGCCAGGCCATCAGGTCGCGATTTCGAACTGGATTGGGCGAGCATGCATTGATGATTTCGGGACAATCGTGTTCCATCACATATTGAATCAGCCGAATCAAATCGCCCAACGAAATCCAAGCCATCCATTGTTTTCCAGAACCGGCGGCTCCTCCCATAAATCGTTTTGCCAATGGAATCAATTGACCAAGCATTGCGCCGTGTTCGGCGAGTACGATGCCAATCCTCAGCGCGACTTTTTGGGTGGGCACATCAACTCCGAGGCATTCCGCCTCCCATGCTTTGCAGACATCCGCCACGAAGCCCTGGCCGGATGGAGTTTCGACGGTCACCACGGCTTCGCCACAATCGCCATAGATGCCGGTCGCGGCGGCATTGATCCACTTTGTGGGAGGGCAATGACATTTCCGAATGGCGTCAGCCACCGCGTGACTCGAATCGACCCGTGAACGGATGATCTCCCTTTTGTTGGGTTCCGAAAACTTGCACGCAATGGAACGTCCGGAAAGGTTGACCACCGCGTAAGCTTCCTCTAGGGTCTGGGGCAGGCTTTCCCATCCCTTTTCGTCGCCTTTGGGCTTGCGAGACACAACGACGACTTCGTAGCCTTGATTGGCCAGAGACGACCGAAGCGCCCGACCGAGGAATCCGGTTCCGCCACAAATAACGATGCGTCGATTCAACTTAATTCAGATTGTACGAATGTTGTGACCGATTAGGCGGCATCGTTTTGTGATGCGACACACCAGCCGTTCCGGCCATTCGCTTTGACGACATAAAGCATATCGTCGGCGAGCTTCGTCGTGTCATCAATGGCCTCGCCTCGTCGCCACATGGCCAATCCACATGACGCCGTCAGCTTTAGCCCCGGATGAACGCGTTCCCACGGGTAATCCCGAATCTCTTCGATCAAGGTTTCGCCCAATCTTTCCAAGTCTGCCTCGTGCACGACATCGAATATGACGAGAAATTCTTCGCCACCCCAACGCCCGATTTTCGCGGGCAGTGTGGTCGATCCCACCAAGCAGTCGGCAAATGCTCGAATCGCCTGATCGCCAACGGCATGACCATATTCGTCGTTAATTCGCTTAAACAGGTCGATATCGAGAATCGCAATAGCCGCCTTTGCGATCGGTCGATTGCGGACGAATTCTTTCATGGCTTCTTCGATGCCGCGCCGGTTGAGGACACCGGACAATGGATCGAGCCGTGCCTCCCGCTCCAACGCTTTGTTTTGCTCGACCAGTGTTCGGTTTCGCGTTCGCAACACAAATTCGTCGAAGGCCTTTTGCTCCAAGTCGAACCGCAGATTGGTGATGTAGGCACCATGAAGCCCCGCCGTGCTTCTCATTGACGCCAGGTATCGCGAGCAATCGTCGAGCAAGGCATAGGCAGTTCGAAAATTGCCCAGTTTGGCGTTTGCCCTGGCCGCCTGCCGACAAATGGTTTGGAATTGCGCCAGAGAGTGGTACTTGCGCATATATTTCAGCAAGGTCATGGCGGTCCCTCTGAGACCCTCCCAGTCTTGTGCTAATTCGAGCAAGCTGCACTTCGTCGCCATGTAAGCCAGCGTCACCGAGAGAGCGGCTTTTTGGAATACCGATTCTTTCGATTTCTCAAGTTCATGCAGTCCTTCGGCCGGGCTTAGTTCCATGCCTCGATAAAGCGCATATAAGATTTGTGTTAGCGACTCAAGGCGAAAGTCATCGCGCGAAGCGGCAAACGACTTTTCGATGCTTCGTCGCGCATCAGCCAGCAGCCGGTCGTTGGGTTTTCCGTCGACAGTCGCCTGAAACGCAAGATGGGTCGTCGCAAAGGCAATATTTTTGTAGGCGATGGCGGCGCTGAAATCGCGTTCGTCACCTTCGAAATGTCGGATGCTCATTTGAAGCGTTTCGAGCGCTTCGTCGTAGCGTTCCATCATGAGTTGGGCGTAGCCAAGATTCACCTGCACGCGCCGAATCAGATCGAGGTCTTCATGTTCGACTGCAATTCGAATCGCATGATCGAAGCATTCGGATGCAATGTCAATTTCCCCGTTCTCGGTTGCAATGATGCCGAGATACATCTCGCCAATGCCCAGGAAGCGATTTTCGCGAGCGTCCTTGGCTTCACGAAAGAGTCTCTCGATACTTGCTTTCGCCTGGCGATAATCGAGGTTGCCCATTAGGGCATAACATTGATAACGGCGCGCTTGCAGGGCACATCCTACCCTTCCTTCTTCGCGATAGTTCTCGATCTGATTTTCGAGAATTTTTGGCGCTTCTTTGGGAGAGATATGGATGAGTTGCTTCGCCTTGTGAATGGCTTCTTGCTCTTCGGAGACACAGGACAACATCATGTCAGACCTAGTAAAAGTATCAGGTAGCTGAGTGCCACCTTCCTCTACTAATGACGAAATTCTTATTTCAGTCCTAGGACTCGGAGGCGCGTCTAGGCTGCCACGCGCCAATCGTTGCGTCCGTGGTGCTTGACATCGTAAAGCATATCGTCGGCAATTCGAATGGCTTCGTCAAGCGAGTCGCCGCGCACCCACATTGAAAGGCCGCACGACGCCGACACCGTCAGGTCCGAATGGATGTGACTCCACGTCAGCGACCTTATTTCGTCGACCAGCGTTTGTCCAAGATTTGCCATCTCGCTTGCTTCGCTGACGTCATAAACGATGAGAAATTCCTCGCCTCCCCATCGACCCAGCTTCGACGGCCTCGTTGACGAGTTGATCAAGCAAGCGGCAAACTCATGAATAACCTGGTCGCCGACCGCGTGCCCGAACAGGTCATTGACCTTTTTGAAGTGGTCGATGTCAAGCAAGCAGATCACGAATCGGTCGGCGAACTTTCGATCCATATATTCGCGCAAAGCTTCTTCGGTACCGCGTCGGTTCAGAATGCCGGATAGCGGATCGAAACGCGCTTCTTGTTCGAGAATCTTGTTCCGCTCGATCAAGGTTCGATTGCGCATTCTTAAAACGTCCTGATCGAACCTTTGACGCTGAAGGTCCAGTCGCAGGCTTGCCATTTCCGCCCGCTGATCCGTCGGAAAGCGATTTTCAATCACAAGCCATTCTTGAAGGTAACAATAGGCGGCTTCGAAGTCTTCGTTTTCGGCGTGCGCTTTTGCGGCACGACGAAGGGCGATCTGGATCGCCGACATCCATCGAGATCGCTTCATTCGGTTGACCAGGTCGGATGAGACCGAGCAAAGCTCGGACCATTGCTTGGCCGATTCAAGAATTCGAGATTCAGCCAATTGGTAAGTGATCAGATGAACCGCCATGCTTGACTCAACTTGAGGCCTTAACTTTCGAAGGGCGAGAATGCCCTCCTCAAAGCCTTCGTCAAGCCCGACAAAGAGGGCACGTGAAATTTCGAGCAACATGCATAAATGAACATCGGACTCGCAATGGCGCATCGCCAATCGCAGGTCATGGCGAACCACATCGAGATGCTCTTGAGTGAGTTCGCCTCGATCGTGAGCCTGAAAAGCGATATAAACGCGAGCCGCCGCGACATTGTAGAGTTTCGTTCCATCCGCGTTCGTCGAATTGGTGGAATCTCGGTATCGAACGCATTGCTTGAGAGTCTCAAGCGAGTCCTCATATTTTTCGAGCATGGATTGCGCGAAAGAAAGGTTCACCTGAACCCGATAGATGAGGTCGAGGTCTTCTAACTCGGTTCCAACTTGGATCGCCCGGTCGAAATATTCGACCGCAAGGTTGCATTGCCCTTGGTTCAGCCAAATGAGACCGCGATACATCTCGACCACGCCAAAGAATCGACGCTCGTTTGCCTCGATGGCCTCGTTAAGAAGGTCGTTTAGTTTCGCTTCTGCCGCCTCAAAGTCGATATTGCTGATCAGCGCGAAGCACTGGATACGGCGAACTTCGAGGACGCAAGCGACCTTGCCTAACGCACGATATCCTTCGATCAAAGACTCAAGCAAAGCTGGAGCCTCCTTAGGAGAATCGTGAACGATCTGTTTTGCTTCCCGAACAGCGGTTAATTCGTCGACCGATAGCTGAGGCGTCATTTGGAGCCTGCTAAGATTGTCGGTCGAGAATCTCAAAATGATTAGATTTTATCTATTCGTCTTCGATCATCCACTGGCTCTGAATCGTCTGTTCGACGCCAAGGTTTTGCAGGACTCGCGCAACGACGGTATCAGCGAGGTCTTCGAGCGATTTGGGATTTGTATACCACGCTGGACAGGCCGGGAGAATGGTAGCCCCGGCTTCGGTGAGCTGGGTCATATTGCGAAGATGAATCAAGTTCCAAGGCATCTCCCTTGGAACCAAAATGAGCTTGCGTTTCTCCTTCAAACACACATCTGCCGCCCGAGTGATCAGGTCGTTGCTGATTCCATTTGCGATTCGCCCAGCCGTGCCCATTGAGCACGGAAGGATCACCATTCCGTCATGACGGAACGAACCACTTGCGGGAGGCGTGAAATAGTTTTTTTCCTGCAGAAGTTGAATGTTTGGGAACGACCCGCCCAGCCATTCTTCGGTCGAGAAATGCTCTCGTGAAAGCGTGATGCCGAGTTCCGTCGCAGCCACCTGGATAGCCTGATCGGTGAGACAAAGATAAATTGATTCAAATTGTTTTGCCGCATGCATCAATAGCCTTTGGGCATAAATAGCCCCGCTCGCCCCGGTGATGGCGACGATTAACTTTCCGGTACTCATGATGTAGCCTTTAATGCTACGAGAACGGCTTCTTCTTTCTCTCGCTTCATACCGTACTTTGCCGAGTCGGGGCTTCCTTCGGCGCGGGTCCACGCGAGCGTCGCGCGGATGGTCTCGGCGACGGGACGGTGCTTGAGTCCGGCTGAGAACGCATGGCTGGGATCGAAATCGAAGACTCCGGCTCGGCTTCCTCCCTCGAAAGTCAGGGGCAAATCAGCCCAATATTGAACTTCGTGTTTTTCGAGTTCCTGAGGAGAAGCCAATACAAGATGATGCTCCTTATTAACTTGCTGACGGATTTCGTCCAGAACCGCGCCAAACGTCGTTCGGGGTCCAACCGCGTTCCAAGCTCCGTTCATTTGATTTTCGGTTACATGCACCGTAAATTCGGCCAAGTCGAAGACGTCGATGCCCTGGATCGACTGATCGAGAACGTCGGGCACGAGCACTTCGTTAAATTGATCGAGTCTCGTGATCCAATAGGGGAATCTGCCGGTCGGATCGTAGGGGCCGAAGACGATTCCCGGGCGGATGATGCCGAGGCGTCCGCCGAAGGCTTCCTTCAGCACTTCTTCGCAGCGCACTTTTAGCGGTCCATAACTGGCGGCCGTGATTTCGCTTCCCTCTTCACCTTCCATGATTGGGGTTGCTTCGCTCATCGGCAACTGGGGGTCTTTGAAGTTGTAAATCGAGATGGTTGAAATGAACGCGAAGTATTTCGTTCTTAGCTTTGCGGCGGCGCGGGCTTGATCCGGTGTGTAGCACGAGACGTCGATGATCGCATCCCACTCTCGAGTGTCGGCTTTGGCAAGGTCGGTGTTGCGGTCTCCCAGAATGTGTTCGCATTCGGGAAACAACCCGGCTCCCGTCTTGCCCCGGTGAAAGATCGCGACGTGATGGTCGTGGCGAAGGAGTTCTTCGACGATCGCTTTGCCGATGAACTGCGTTCCACCGAGCACGAGAATATTCATGGTTTCAATTATGAATGGCTTTCGTATAATGCAGCTTAAGTGAGACTCGGCAAATCATCTGGAAAGAAGCCTAGAAAGATAACGTTCGTCGAAGGACTCGCCGTCTTCTTGATTCTTTTTGTGGGTTTGCTTATCTTAATGCCCGTCTACACAACCGAGGGCTGGAGTGCAACAAAAGTAGCCTGCCTCTCCAACATGAAGCAAATTAGTCTGGCGGCCCAGATGTATGTGGCAGATGCCGACGAAATGCTTCCACCTTACTACACCTTCGATGAACAAGGCAGAAGGTTTGTCGATGTCCTTCTTCCCTACGTTAAGCAGCGAGAGATTTTCCTCTGCCCCAAAAATCCCAAACATCCTGATCAACCGCGGAGCATGGAGGAGATTCCAAATGTGCTTAGCTACGTCCATTTTGGATCGCTCCGATCCTATCACAAAAGTGATTCCAAGGGTTCTCGGACCCTTGCTTTGAGCACCAATAGTGGAATTATCGATCCGGCAAGGGTTCATTATTTGAGAGATCCAATCGTTGGATTCGATACGGATGGCTCCTCGAATTCGGATCTTCAACATATCTTTTTGTCGCCCCACGGACGAACGTTCGCAACAGGTTTTCTTGACGGACATGCGAAGCACCTCGTATTGGGACAAGGAGAAGACTTTTGAATCGAGGCACGGTGATTTGGTCCGTTGTTGCCATCGCGCTCGTTGGCTTTGGGTTTTATGAAGCACGTGCCATTTTGAACAGGGTGCGCCAAGATGAGCTCGAATCGTCTTGCACTTCTAACTTACTTAACGCCACCCGAAGCTCGCTTCAATATGCATCGGATCACGACGACAAATTACCGCCGGTTTTTGTGTTCTCCGAGTCTCCAAACGAGCAAACCAAAGCCTACGAAACGGTGATGGCAACTTATATCGCCAGCGAAAAGCCAAATTGTCCCGCTGATTCACTCATCCAGTCCGGTAATGAATTTGGCTATGTTCACTGCCGTTCGCTTGCCGCTTGGATTCCTGGCTATGCATCCGGCAAAAGGATTCTTGAACTTGACGTCAAAGGTCTCGATGAAGCTCAGACTCCTTTCATGCGCGACCCTGTACGAGGTTCGGAGACCGAGACGGTCGATGGGACGCGCCGGTCGGTGTTGACATCACCGCACGGACAATATTTTAATGTTGGGTACCTTGACGGACACGCCAAGCACAAAAAGCAACTCGATATGAACAAGGAATTCTGAGATGAATCGCGAGCCTCGACAAGAAATTAACTGGTTCCGCGCCACCTGGCAAGTGATCGGCGTGTTGGCCCTTGTCGCGGTCATCGGAGCAATATTCTTTCCCGTATATACGGGAGGTGGTCCTTCGGCAAAGACATCGTGCCTCTCAAACCTGAAGCAAGTGAACTTGGCGACGCTGATGTATACGGGAGACTATGACGACACCCTTCCTCCTTATTACACGTTTGATGGAAAGGAATCTGAAAAGAAATACAGCGAAGCCATCTTCCCTTACTGCAAAAATCGAGAGATCTACTTTTGCACTGAGCTTCATCATAAGCTGACAAACTCTCGAAAAGTCAAGGCACTCGAAGGTGACAATGAAACCTTTGGATACGTTCATTTTTCTTCCCTTCAAGGCATCGTCCCCGACTATGCGACCGGGAAGCGACTGCTCTTAACCACGTCGAAAGTGATTGATCCGGCGACGACGCGCTATTTACGCGATCCTCTCGCGACGAAAAGTAAAAAAGAAAAGGAAGACTCTCTTTACTACTCGCCTCACGGATCGCGGTTCAACTCAACGTTCTTGGATGGCCACGCAAAAGCTTTGCCGGTGTCCAATGTCGGGAGAGACTTATGAAGAGTTCGATCACTCTGAAGGTATGTCTGGCAGTCTTGGTCCTCATTGCGATCAGCCTGGTTCTCTACCCAGTTTTTGCTCGCCCGGTGGGGCATCATGGGGAGTCGTGTCTCACTCGTCTCAAGCAGGCAACACTTTCGAATCTCATGTACGCAGGAGACTTTGACGATCATTTGCCGCCTTATTACACGTTCGACCTGCCCAAGAATTGGGATAGCCTTTCGCCAAGTCAGCGACAATCCGCTCATCCAGGGCATCTGCTGATCGAGGCATTGTATCCGTATTCGAAGAATCGCGACATCTTTCTTTGCCCTCAAGATATGAATCCGCCCCAATTACCGGGAGCCGAAGGCATTCCCGGGGAGTTTTCGTATATGCACAGCCTGTCGCTTCGGGGACTCATTCCTGGTTATGACCAAGGGAAGCGTGTTTTGAACACTGCAAAAGTCAAGGAACCCGAAAAGCAGATATTGATGCGCGATCCCATTCGCGGTACGAATGACAAAGGCCTTGTCTCTCCTCACGAAGGAGGCTTCACTTGCTCCTATCTCGATGGACACACAAAGTTCCAGACGGACTTTACAGCGTTCCAACTCTAGCGGCCCCCATTTACAATCTTGCACTCCGCACTCCGCACTCTGCACTCTGCAAGAGTGATACAATCAGGTTCAAATGGCAGAAGACACGGACGTCCAGCAACCCACCTCCGAGACTCCTTCGGCGGCAACGGAAGAAAGGCACAATCCGTGGAAGTTCGTGCCCTTGCTCTACGTCCTGCAAGCCATTCCCGTCACCATCATTTCCGAGCTATCGGCAATCTTCTACAAAGACCTCGGCATCGGCAACCAGGCCATCGCGACCTGGACCTCCATCATTGCCTTGCCGTGGTCGCTTCAGTTCCTGCTCGGTCCGCTCGTTGACCTCAGTGCGAAGAAGCGCCGCTGGATTCTTACCGGTCAAGCCCTCTTGACCGCTTGTCTCGCTCTGGCACCGTTCTTCCTCTTGCCCGGGGCGAAGGCTTTCACGTTTTCGCTGATCTTTTTGGGAGCGACGGCCTTCGTGTCCGCGATGACGAACATCGCCACCGACGGATTCTATTTGCTGGCCTTTCCCAAGAACGTTCAGGCCTCGTTTGCGGGCGTTCAGACCGCATGTTTTCGAGCCGGTCGACTGATTTGCCTCGCCTTGGTCCCATTCATCGTGGGCTACTTCATGCGGTTCAATCCCGTCACGATTGAGACTCAGGGGAATCTTTACTTCGCAGTCAAGGGTGCGGCGGATAAGGATATGGGCTTTCTTAAGCGGGCCGTCTTTCACCTCGATCAAGGCGAGCTCTCGACTCCCGACGGCAAGAAGCTCCTCGATAACCAAGGGAAACCGATTGAGATTCCGGGAACCGAAAACAAATTTAATGTCCAAAATGGCGTTCTAGAATTCGGCTCCACCCAAGTTCCGATTGGACTGTATCAGATCGGTAAAGTCGTTTCGAACAACCCGGCAGACTCGACGGCGAAAGCGACCGCTTATCCCACCGGCGATCCGAAAGATTCGTTTTTGGGTGGTCCCGCAACGCGCAGCATGTCGGCTCCCTACGCCTGGTTCATCGCTCTGCTCGCGGTCGCCATCCTCTATGGTTTGCTCATGCTGCCAGGCCGCGCACTCGTTCCCGAGCCGTCGCAAGATACCGGGCCCACCGAAGCCCAGAAAGGACAATTTCGAGGCAATCTGAATCGAACGCTCGCGATCCTCGGCTTCTATGCCACCGCCTATTTCACGCTGAGCGGACTGTGGAAGTTGCTCGCCAACGCATTGGGGAAAATGAATCCGGGCAAGCTAGGCGGTTGGGTGCTTCCCGTTCATGCCAAAGTATTCGATATTGACACCGTGCTTTCGGGTGTTACGGCCGAGGTTACTCAGATCGTTATCTGTGCCCCGATCGCCATCGTGCTCGTCCTCTTCCTTCGCCGTTCGCTCAAGGGGACCGACATGGGCGAGGCTTTTTCGAGCTTCTTTCGGCAGTCCGGCATTATTCCGATCCTTTGCTTTTTGACCTTCTATCGCTTCTCAGAGGCGATGGTCGCCAAGATGTCGGTACTGTTCCTCAAGGACGACTTGGCCAAGGGTGGTCTCGCGCTCAACAACACCCAGTTTGGCTTCATTAAGGGCGTCATCGGGGTCGGAGGAATCATTCTCGGTGGCATCGTCGGCGGAATCTTGGCGGGCAAAATCGGCCTCAAGCGCGGCTTTTGGGTGATCGCCGTCTTGATGCACCTCCCGATCCTGCTCTACCTCTATGCAGCGTTCGCTCAGCCGTCGAGCATGGGCTTTATCGGCTTTGTCGATTTCATGGATCAGTTTGGTTATGGGCTGGGCTATGCGGGCTACGCCGTCTATCTGATGAGCGTCGCCCAACGGGGTAACCATCGAACCGCGCATTATGCGATCGGCACGGGTCTCGGGGCCACTTTCATTGCCTTGGCCGGGATCGTCGGCGGCGTGATTCAGGCTTCCTCAACCGGATACAAGACTGTGTTTGCCGCAGCGATGCTCTTCGCGATTCCTGGGCTCTTAACGCTGTTGTTCATTCCGCACGATGAAGCAAAACCCGCGGCCTAATGTGGAGTGCGCCCCGATATTCGGGACGCTTTCGTGAGTCGAGATTTATCTCGACCACAAGGACTGATGTCGATTAGCCACCTTGCCAAAGGATCGAGTGAACATACCAACGCCGCCCGTCGGTAAACAGTTGGATCGCGTTGACACCCTTCTCAAACGGTTCCTTATCCTCCAACTTGGTTCGAGATTCGTACGAACTGTGGACGCTCGTAATCGCCCCTGATCGCAACACTTGCCGCTTGGTTTCCCGCTCAAAGAATCCATTCTTTTCCAAATAAGGTCCCGACTTCGAGACGTAGTCTTCTGGAGTCATGTCAACCGCAACCCATCGACCAGCGCGGTTCTTTACCACTGCGCACAGCGTTCCTTTCTGGTCGAACAACGAACGGAAGCGATCCCAGTTCCGTTTCTCACCGGCCGGTCCCGAAATGACATCGTAAACCGCCTTGATGATGGCGTCTTCGGTGCCGACATCTTTCGGATCGGCGGTGGGAACTTGAGGATTTTGGATCGCGGCAGCGATCAGAATGGGCAGAATCATACGGTCAGATTAGCATGATTGCGGGTAAGTAGCAACGGCTAACATTATCATGCGAAGGGTGAGACAAGTCTCACCTCTCCAAAGCGCGGACAAGTTCGCGCACTCCACATGGACCTAGAAACACAAAACGGGACCAGCTTATCGCTGATCCCGCTCTGCGTTTCGTCTTACTGTTAGTTCGGATTCGAAGTAACGGTAAACCCTTGAGAAGAAAGCTCTTGGCCGATGTGGCGAAGCTTCTTCATGGCGCGGAGTTCGATCTGTCGAACTCGCTCGCGAGTGACGTTCAGTTCTGCGCCGACCTCTTCGAGGGTTCGGGCACGTCCGTCATCCAAGCCGAATCGAAGGCGAACGACGTCTCGCTCACGACCCGTGAGTCGTCCGAGGATGCCGTCGATCTCTTCGCGACGGATCAAGCTCCACGTGACGTCGCCGGGCGTTGGCATGTTCTGGCTCTGAACAAAGTCGCCGATGGAGGAGTTATCCTTTTCGCCGACAGGCGTTTCGAGCGAGATCGGCTCAACCGCAACGCGCATCATTTCGCGGACACGGTCGACCGACAGGCCAACTTCGCGGCTGATCTCTTCTTCGGTCGCTTCGCGTTGAAGCTCCTGCTGAAGTCGCGACGCTGTCTTGACGACCTTGTTGATCAATTCGGCAACGTAAACCGGAATTCGAATCGTTCGGCCTTGGTTGATGATCGCACGAGCAATCGCACGGCGAATCCACCACGTGGCGTACGTCGAGAAACGGAAGCCCTTCGACCAGTCAAACTTTTCGACCGCGCGGATCAAACCGAGGTTGCCTTCCTGGATCAGGTCAGCGAGCGGAATGCCACGAGCGTTGTACTTCTTAGCGATCGAAACAACCAGTCGGAGGTTCGATTCGATGAGGTGTCGCTTCGCTTCGATACCCTCATTGACAACCCGCGTGATGATGAACTGGTTGAGTTCCGTCGGCTTTCCGACCGGGTGCGTGATATCTCGTCGCTGAAGCAACTTGAGAAGCTCTTTTTCCTTGCCCTTCTCGGCAAGTTCTTTTGCCATGACCAATACGGCCAGGTGGACTTCCTGTTCAGGCGTCAACAGTTGGGCGCGACGAGTTTGTCGCATCCACATCTCAAGCTCTTCAGAATCATCCTGAACGCCCTCCGCCTCAAGCTCCTCGAGCTCTTCGTCGCTGGCATCGACGTCCATCAAATCTTCGCCTTCTAGGGTTGGATCTTCGAGCGCAGAAACATTGGGGTCCATAAACCCAGAAGTGCGACCTGGAGTTCGAACGGTGATCGCTCGTCCTCGTCGCGGCTGCGTCGGCAATCCATTTTCAATCGGCATCTTACTTTTTATTACTCCAAATGTCGCGCAACTTCGCCCACAAAATTTCTCTTTAGGAACAAGCTTTTGCGACTCCGTGATCGAACTAAATTCAATCACTCTCTTCCATCTTTGTCAAGCTAAACGCGTGCCAAAATCACTGGGGTCTCCTGAATACAAGACTCCTACCAGTTTTTCGCGGCAATTCTATTAGACGCACTGTTTGAGTAACAAAGTTTCAAATTTGAACGACTTTATTTCAAAGCCCGTAACTTTTCTACGATTCTTCTAATGTCCTTGCCAAGTTGGTCGGCAGCTTCGGGTGTGTTGAACATACCAAAACTAATGCGAACCGTGCCTCGCATCCACTCGGGAGAAAGGCCCAAAGCCAGGAGCACCGAGGATGGTTCCTTGCTCGTGCTGCTGCAGGCTGCGCCTGAACTGCAACAATATCCGGCCTGGTCCAGCTCGATCAAAAGGGTCTCGCCTTGGATTCCCTTAAAGCTTGCGTTGAGCACATAGGGTGACTTCACTCCGGGTCCGTTGATTTGGCTGTCCGAAATCTGGTTGATGTGCTCTGTGACGATCGATTTTAGGTTCCTCGCATGTTCCATGCGCGATTCCATTTCGTCCATCGCAATGGCCGCCGCCGCACCAAGAGCGACGATTCCCGGAACGTTGGCGGTGCTGCCACGGCGTCCCATTTCCTGCCCGCCACCAAGCAAGTATGGTTTTAGGTCGATTTCTTTCTGATAGAGGAAGCCAACACCCTTTGGTGCGTAGAACTTGTGGCCACTGGCCGACATGTAGTCGATGTTGCCAACGGTCGTCGGCAGTTTTCCGGCCGACTGGGTGACGTCCACGAGGAGCCGTTCGCTCTTGGTTCGGGTTCGAATCAGCTCGGTATCGAAGATCGTTCCGACTTCGTTATTGACAGACATCAACGCCACGATATCAAAGTTCTCAGGAAGGCACTCTTCGAACGGTGGCAAAACCGTAAAGCCGTCACGCTTGGCAATTTTGATGATACTGCTGTGCTCATAAGGCGAGATCGCGACTCGGCCCTGCTTGTAGTTGCTCAGAACCCAGTTGTTCCCCTCGGATGATCCCGAACAGAAGGTGACTTGCGTTGGGTCTTCGGCTTCGATGAGTTTTGCGACGCGCTCACGAGCGAGGTCAATCGCGGCTCTGGCCTTTTGTCCGTAGTGGTGAATTGTGGCCGCGTTGCCAGGGAATTCGGTGAAGTAAGGAAGCATCTCTGCAACGACCCTAGGGTCGACCGGCGTCGTTGCCGCGTTGTCGAAATACCGCTCGTGCATGTTTCTATTATGAGTGATCTTTCGGGGTGTTTGTTGGACGAGGGTGTCACACGGTTCTAGGTGGTTCGAAACTTGCATGGCTGTCATCCACCCCCACCGTTTCGCAAAAAGCTCAACGACACCCCCAGGGGTGTAGCGTGGTCTTGTCCTTCGTTGCATGGGTTAGGGACTTTGCAAAATGAGATGGACTGAGTGCCAGTTGTCGGACGACAGGCGTCCTCGCCTGTGAAAGGCTGTCGCCCCCCCACCGTTTCGCAAAAAGCTCAACGACACCCCCAGGGGTGTAGCGTGGTCTTGTCCTTCGTTGCATGGGTTAGGGACTTTGCAAAATGAGATGGAC
>JBEHXE010000004.1:0-291502 GCA_048498855.1 Armatimonadota bacterium
AATGAGCCCGATGAGTGAGTGAGATAGAACGCTCGAATGGCGCGATGGATTCGGATTGGGCGATCCTCATCGAAGCGCGTGAAGTAAATGCGACCCGCGGCCGGATCTATCTGATACGATCCAGTGTTGCCACTGACCGTGATCGATTCGGCGAAGGATCCGTCTTGATTGACCATGATCGAGCGACCGAGGCGAATACCGAGTCGGAAGGTCGACATCGCCGGTCGAGACGTCTGTCCGCCAGACCCCGAATTCTTGCCTGCCGTTACGATCAAGCGATCACGATAGGTATTCGTACTCGTTGCAGGTTCGCTGAGACCCGAAGGCGTCATCCAGAAGGCATAGTTCGACGCAGAATTCGATTGATCGAGCCGTGGATCGAACAAAGTCGACGGACTGCTGTATCCTGGACCATTCGAATCCGAAAGCCGCATAAACGTGGGCGTATATTGGATTTGAACGTTCGCGTTCTTCGGCAGGCTCGTTCCCGTGAATTTCACGGTACCGAGCATTGGGTCCATCACCATTCGTCCACCGAAGATCGTGTTCGATGTCCAAAGTTTGGTTTGTCGATCTTGAACCGGAGTCGAGTTGATGATCGTGGCCCCGTTCGAAGTCACATCGAAGTTGCCTTGCCAGTAAGCTCCTCGAACTCGATAAGAGCCGAATCGCGCGTCGTAGACCGCAGTTTCAACGATCTGACCATTCGCCGCCGTCGTACCAAAAGTTCGGTAGTTGAACGTCGGGTCAAGCCGAACCATAAAGACCTCGCTGACGCCACTGTTGCGCAGCCGACCCGTAAAGGTCAGGTCGTATTCGGTTGTCGCTACTCCGTTCAATTGAGCGTTACGAAGGATGATCGATGGACTATTCGCCGATTCGAAGCCGCTTCCAAATTCCAGCATTCGCGGAACCGTAAAGCCAGCACCTTCATTGAAGGTCGTCACATAGATCGACCAAGTACCATTGCTGAACGCAGGATAGAAGATCGTCAGATCGCTTCCGTTCTGAACCATCGTCGGTCGTCCCTTCAGCGAGAATGGGTCAGCATCGAGAACGAATGTCGATGGCCCACCACCACCTGTCGAAAGCTTCGACACGATGATTCGTGAGTCATCTACGATTCCGGAATTCGTCTGCCGCTTTGCCGTACCGGTGTAAACGACGTAGCTTTGACCCTGAACGCTTCCGCTCAGGTCTTTGTCTCCGTTCGAAGACCAGACAGGATTGCCGTAGGAAACGTCCGTCGTCAGTGTCCCACCGATGTTCGTCGGAGACGGAACACCCTGTGTGAGATTGCTTTGGAAGACGGTCGCATCCGGCACGGATGGAAGCGAGTAGAGCCCCTTCACCCATCGTTGGTTCGTTGGGTCGTCCGGCACGAACTTGTTGAGGTCGCGAATTTGAGAATCCTGAGCTCGACCATCGGCAGTGCCCAGAGTTCCGCCTGCGACTTGCCCGACATAAATTCGGGTGTTTCGCGAGTTCGGATTCGGGTTACCTGTCGCCGGATAGAAGCTCGGTCGATTGGAGGCAAAGGCGAGCATCAGGTCGCCACTCGAAAGTCGCATACCCGAAGGCTGCATATCGGCCCACTGCGATGTGTGCGCCGCATCGACGGCATTGCCGCTGTCGACGCCCGCAGCTGTGTAATCGCTCGTGCCACCTGTCAACTGAGTTTCTTTAACCGTAAAGCTCAGGTTAAAGGTCGGGTCGCTGTACGATTCGAGAGGAACCAGCGTTGCCGAAGTCGTGTAACCCAGCGAAAGGCTCTCGTCCGAAGCTCCTGAGCCAGGACCGGTTCCACCTGTATCCTCGATCAGGCGCATAGTCTGCGTATAGCGGCCGATTGGCATACCCAGCGGTGGAGTGACACCGATGACGGGCGTGATATTCGGCGAAGCCGGAACCAATGGCAAACCGGATCCCGGGATGTTTTGGTTCAAGCGCGAACTCGGATTCAGAACAATCTGCCGACCTCGTGAGTCGCCAACACGTGGCTTCTGAGTAAAGACCGTGTTGACGCCGCCAGCCAAGAATGGCGAGAAGCGAGAGTCGAGCGACGAATGAACGTCAGTCGCTGCGTCGAGCCAGATGTCTTCGTTGTTGCCAGTCGAAAGGACTTGCCACGGCCAATACAGACCGCTCGTCGCATCCAATGAACCCTTCGCGAGTCGAACGTTCCAGAGGTTCATGTTGCCTTCGTTGTAGGCAACGACCGGCTTGAACATGTTCTTGTATTGCGGAGAATCCGGATTGAAGAACGAAGTCGGCGAAAGCGGACCACGATAAGGGAACGTATTCGAGTACGTCAGCCGGGCATCATAACCCGAGCCCGAGGACAGCGATCCGAGATCAATGTCAGGCGTGCCGATCGAAATCCTTTCGTCTGGCGACACAGCTGCGCCAAGGTTAAAGGTTCGATAGGCTTCTCGCGAAGCGCCACCAAAGGCTCCACTTTGGTCGCTGTCGACGTAGACCGTGAATCGTCCGACGTAACCCGCCTGCCAGAAGGAACCGTTTTGATTAGGAATCGAAACGTTACCAAGGTTGACAGGCTGGTACTTCGGAACATCGACTTGGAATTCAAACGTCGTCGGAACGATGACCCGGGTCGAGGCATTTGCTTCATCAACATCGCCGACTCCCGTATTCGTTAGCGGTCCTTTAAGGGAAACGGTATTGAAGACAGGATTTTCGACGTTGCCATTCGGCTCCTTTCGAACCTTGATCTGTTCTCGCGCAATATCCGGATAGTCAAGCGAGTTATTCGGATAGTTCACGGGAAGGTCTTCAAAGTTGCCAAGGAATGAACCAATACCAGGGATTGCGGCAAATGGTTTCGCCACAACGACCTGACCACCTTGCCAACGAAGATCTTTTCGATCAACCTTGACGAGGTCGAGGCCGCGTCCCTCACCTCTTAATAAGGTGATCAAGCTTCGGTCAAAGACGTAGACGTTTGCTCTCTTCGAAGAGTTGTGAGGCGAGGTACCAACGGACCGACCGAATCGAGTTCCGTAAACCGTTCCGACGCCTGTAACCGCGAGGTCCGGCGAGCCGTTTGCCAACGCGTCTTCACGAGTGGGGTCCACGGTGTAGCCCAGCTGTTCGAGAGAGGTTCCCGTCTTCGAGAAGTTCTGTTCGACCGAGATACCGATCGGGTTCGCGACTCGATAATCGAGTTGGGTCAGGGCCGGATTGAGCGTAATCGACTGCTGGGTGTTGCTATGGTTCACCGCGCTCGTTCGAATTTGAACTCGGATCGAACCTGGTCCAGGCGTCTTCGACGTTCCACCACCGGCAGTCAGCGGAATCTGGAAGATTGCGTAGCCACCGTCAGGATCGGAAGACGTCTTATCGCGGAAGAGTCGAGCCTCGGCAGCAATCGGGCGCCCCGCACTACCCTCAGTAGTGACCGTCGCTTCGACGACAGGAGGAGCAACATCATTACCCGCCGTGTCTTGAGTGCTGAATGGGAAGTTGTAGGCGATCAAATAGATCGTTTCACCCCATTCGTAAGCCGAGCCGTGCGTGCTCTTGAACGGCACCTTCACTTTGCCATAAGGCTTCGTGTAAGGCAGACCAGTGTCGATAACCGTTCCGTAATTTTCAGTTCCAGTGATCGTGCCTGCGAGAGTTTGGCGTAAGGTTACGAAGCCCGTGCGGCTCAAGAAGGCGACTTCGCAGTTGCGATAGTCATCGTATGCCGGATCGTTATCAGCTGCAGTTTCGTAGCCTGGACCACTATCCCCATTTAGGAAGGAACCACCATTGTTTACATCGGACCAAGCCAACAGATAGCCGTTGGTGGTTGCACCAAAAAGCCATTTATTCGAAACGGTCATCGAAGCTTGGATGGAGGCATCCATCTCGTAGCCCCAAGCCAATCGATTTCCGAATCGAGTTTGTTCACCCAAGCGGGCGAAGAGAGCGGCAAAGCGCCCTCCGTCGGTCGGAACCATGATGACCGGCATGTCGTTCACACCACCAAGTGCATCGTAGGTTGAGATTCTCGTGTAGATCAGCGAACCAACGCCACCCGATTGAAGTTCATTTGTTCGCCAAAGCACATTGCCCGTACCCGCATCAATCGCGTAGACATTTCCGTTTTCGTTCATCGCAAAAACGGTGTCAGGCATCGTAAGCGAATTCGCGGTCGGTCCGATATTGAGCGTCGTAGCCGGAACATAACAGGCACCACTGAACCAGTCAAGCTGGGTTGGCACGACGCCAATGGTATCGGAGATCGAATTATTCGTGGTCGACCACAGCGGATTACCCGTTGTTGAATCGAGCGCCATAAAGCGAGCTGGATTGTCATCTTCAAAGTGCGTTCCGAAGAAGAGTCGATTGTTGGCTTGATCGAGAACAGGAGCCCCCGAAATCGCCGGGAAGGTCTGAACATTCTGTGGCGGATATTGCCAAATGACGTTCGTCTTCAACTCGTTACCCGCGGTATACGTAAAGTCACCCTGAGCGTTCAAGCAGTAGATTCTTCCCTGCTCAGTCGCGACGTAGACGACATCGGTCGTTCCAATTTGGCCCGTTACCACAGAGGCGATCGACCCTAATTGAGACGTCTTTGGTGTCGTTGCCGGATAGGTCTCCGGATACGTCCATCGTCGGAACGTCGTTCCTGGCAGGTGGGTCGTCGTGTTAAAGTCACCTCGGCCCTCCATCGCGATGTTATAGACACGTCCGTTTTTACTTCCAATGATGAGGAAGTCCCGAGGCGTCCCTACACCCGAAACCGTCATGCGCTGCACGACAGCGGTGCTCAAGTCAAAATCGCTTGGCATTGTCGCTTCGAGCGTGTCGCTTTCGCCATCGAATTTTTGGTAGGTCGTACCGTTATTCGGGTCGTTCGAGTCGCGGCCCGGTTGAAGATTCGGGTCGGTAGTATTGGGAAGCGTGCTCGGATAGGTCCAATAGCATGTGGTCGTTCCATCGCCGTTGCCATTGGCATCGAGACAATGGAGTCGTCCTCGCTCATCGGCGACGATGACCACAGCTGTTTCTACCGGTGCCGCTCCTGGAGCCTGACGGATGTAAGCAAAGGCATGGACTGGCGTCGACGTGATCTCCGTTCCGACGGATCCAACGAAGCGAACTTGGTCGACATAGATCGAGCGTCCCGCATCCGCGCCGAGAGAGCTGAAGTTGTAGAAGACGACTCGCAGAGGATTCGCGGCCGAGTGGACATAGCGTCGATTACCGAGTTGCTTATATCCAGCCGTACTCATGTCAAGCGTAAACTGTCCTGCCGAAACGCCACCCTCAAAGATTTCATAGAGGGCACCTTGGGCATAGTTGATGCCAGGAACGTTTCCACCCACATACATTTGAATCTGGTAGGAGCCGTCAGCAAGGTCGGTCTGCGGGTTTACATTGACATTTTCAGTGGTGTTAATCGTGTTAACCGGAGTCTTGAGATATTCGCCACCTCGTGCATTCGTGTTGTCGAAGGCCTGAACGAATCCACCCGTGTAAATAAATCGCGCGTTCGTATCATCAAAGTTGATCGTATTCGGACCATCTTCGAGCGGGCTGTAGCGCCATCGTTCGGTACCCGTGTTGTAGTCGTAGCTTGTTACGACACCCTTTCCAACAGTTACTGGCTTGGCACGGAAATCGGTAGATCCCACTGAAGGAATTGTCGAGGTATCGATCAACCTTTCGTTTCGAGCGCCCGTAACGCGGACGTTAGCCGAATTACCAAATCCTGCAGAGGTTGGCGTCGCAACATACTGATCCGTCTCTGCGGAGAAGAGCGCGGCATCGGCAAAAACCGCAAATCGATTGTCCGGATTTGCGGCATTGACCGTCTCGGTCAGGTTGTCTGCACTATCGCGAGGAATCGTGTTATAGAGCGTAATCGTAATTGGCCATGGATTGCCCAATCCGTCGAGTCCGGCGTATTGGAACAATTGATTCGTTGGGTGACCACCATTGCCGAGGCGGACCCAACCCGCGCCCGAAGCTTCGGTATCGACCACGTCGACATATTTTTGACCAATTCCGTACGTAATTTCGTACGCCCAATAGCGCTGTCGAGGGCGAGCGACGCCGCCGGGGGACACCAGACCAGCCGGAATCCAGACATAAAGGGCGTAGCCTTTCGGAGTCGCGTCAGGTGTTACGTTATAGGTAGCGCCCACGAGAGTCGAAATCTTTGGAGTGAAAATCCACGAAAAGGTGCTGACGTTCGCGGGAACGATCGCCTGTCTTGGATCTTGGCTGACGCCACCCCGCGAGGCCGTCGAAGCCGTCCAAAGGTGAGCGGGCCAACGAGGATTCGGATTTCGATCTGTGAATCCGACCGGATTCCCCAAATTTTGATTTCGTCGAATCGCAATCGTATAAGGATAGAGGGCTTCCTCAGCCTCCTGTGGTGCATTCCAGGTTCCCGATGAGGCGACGGTACCGGTAGGCAAAGGATCGTAGGGACCGACGTTGTTTCCTCCCGAATCCACATTAGTCAGGGCTCCCGCAAGATCGGTGTTGTCAATAATCGTCTTCAGCGGATTGATTTCGTTAAGGTGTAACGAAGTAACCGGTACCGATTTGATCTGGGGGCGGAACCAACGAAGGGAAGATGCGGTGATGTTATTGTCCGTCGTCAGACGTCCAGGCATCGAACCAGCGACATCGCCATTTACGCCGGTGCGCTGGTTATTCGCCTTCAAATTTCCATGGTCGGTCTGGGCAAGCTGACCAAAGGTCAGCCCTACCACGCCGATTGTCAATGCACTGATGATTAATTTCATTTTTTGCATGCTTTGCCTCAAGCTGCTCATTAGCGTCGATCTGCGAAGACGGGCAGTCTCAGTCCCCTCGATCCTTCAATTGGACCAAAGCGGAGCTTGATGCTGCGGGTGTTGAATCCGAGGTTCACGGAATTAACCGAGAATCCTTGACTGTTATAGTTCGGCAATTGGAGTCCCGTGACCGGATCAATTCGTCCATCGACCTGTAAAACTTCACCCGTATAGTCCTTGGTGAAATACAGAGTCTTGCCAGAATATCCATTGACGATGGTCACGTTATCGCTGTCCAATCTGCGCGCATAGGTTGGGAAGAATCCAATCGGATTATCGCCTGTTGGGATTCCACCCGTTCGCCGCATCGCTTGGAATGCCCAGTTTGGCAGCATCCATCGCGTGTCGAGAACGGTTGGATCGATTGCATTCGTCACAACTTCATAGACGCCGGTTCCATCGGCCAACATGATGGCCAATTGGGGCGGCCCACCCGCCGTCTGCGGAGGAATAACCGAAGCGGTAACCGATTGCAGATTATTCATCACATTAGTTCTGACCGGAATATCGAGCGCATTGTTCGTTGACCAATTCGGAGTTGCGGCATTAAAGTCCCAAATCCGAGTGTGATCCACGGCCGGCGTGTTGAATTGACTGAAAACTCGATAGCCACCTGGGAGCGCGCTGTCGAAAATCACGACACCACCATTCCCGTTATTTGACGTTCGGGGGTCGTTCGGATTTTGGTTGCCGACTTGCGTGCTGCCAAGTTGTGGCTCTCCAGCATCGATTCTCGACGGAGCCTTTCCACCAACGCCTGCGACGACCACAAAGTGTCCCGTCCCGACTTGAAGTCGAGTCAGCGAGTTATACGCGTAGCCCTTACCCGAAATTGCTGGTGGGGAATGCCACAGTAAGGTTCCTTCCGAAATTCGGTTGATCAAATTTCCGGTCGTTTGGTCTTCCTCAAAGCGATCAACCACTTCGACAAGTCGGTTGTTTCCTTGGTCGGCAACAAGATAGTGAACCCAATATTCCAAAGGCTTCTTGTTGCTAAAAGGATTATTCGCCTGGCTTACTTCCGAAACGTAGGTGGCCGCGTCGCGAGGGTTCGAAAAGTTCAACGCTTCCCCGCTCACATAGCCCACAGGGACAAACGTTGAGTCGAGCGAAAAATCAGTGAGGTTTCGGCCCACGGTTCCGTTCGGGTTCATTCGCAGCACGCGGTTCTGGTTCGTATCGACAACCAAAACGTCGCCACTGTCATTGAGCGGGTAGACGCGAGTCGGACGGTCAAACTTAGTTAGATTGGCCGCACTCGTGTTTCCACCCGTAGCACCGGACGAAGTTTGCACCGAACTGTCATAAATGATATTGCCGCTCGGATCGAAGAGTGAAATACGACCTTCGTCGGCAACCCAAATATTCGCCCGCTTGAAGCAGAACGTGTTCTGGTCGTTCCACGACAGGAGCAAGCCACCACCGCCAACGACGCCGTAGCTCAGATCATGAGCACCGGTTGAGGATCGCAACGTACATTGATTGACTCGGATTCTAAAGTCATCAAATGAGGTCTTGCCTCGCTCTTCGCTGTTCTGGGGAACTTGCGGCCAGACATAAAGCTGGTTCGGATACATATTCGAGAAATCCATTTCGGTTGAAGTCCAGCCTGCGGCATTGCGCAGGTAGTCCATCGAAATGACTTGTCGCATATAAGGTCGATTATCGTCCGCCACGATATTGACCGGAACGAAATTCGCCGGATTTGAATCGTAAGGAATGTGAGCTTGACTTGTTCGCTGGGCGACGCTCGGATCAAAGTCGGTTCGGAGAGCCGCGATGAATCCGTCTTGAGCTGGCGGGAATGTGAAATCGAGCAACGACGGCAGAACCGATGCGCCGCTAACGAATACCGTGTTGCCACTTGCAAACGCACTGCTTCGGATCGTCATGCCATGGAAGATCGTGTACCACTTAAGCGGGTTCCATCGCTCTCCCAATTGAGCCGGATCGATAACCGTATCCGCGCGGCCTGATTCCCGAAGGATGATCGGTTCGCTGGTGTTGATACTGTCGATGATCTGACCGCGTTGGGTCGTCATCATGTTGTCGATTCGGATCGTTGAACCCACATCGCCCGGCTCTTTTTCGATTCGGAACGTTTGAGGAGCCAAAGCGCTAAAGGTGTTTGGCAATGTCGGATCATTGGACCGGGCGAAATCGGGTTGGACGATTGCGGCCGAGGAGCTGATGTCCCGACCAATTCGAATTTCGCGGGCGCTCGAATCATCTTTGAAGCAGAGTAGCGCCGATGCGGGTGCCATATTCTTTTGGCCGCTCACGGTGACGAATACATTTCCGTCACGAACAACTGGCGCGCCTTGGAAGCTCGCCGAGCGGAAACTTCCACCAATATAGGTTCCAACGTTAAGAGCGCCGAAAGTCAGATATTGGACCGGATCGTTATCGGGAAGCGCGGCAGGCATTGCTTGTGTTCCTCCGCTATAAGTAAATGTGTGCTGAGGATAGAGATCCCAGCGATAGACCATCCGGAAAATGCCTCGACCTTCTTCGCGGATCGCAAACAGCGAGCCAAGATAGTCGTTAGTTCCGGGATTGATCGCGGCGCCAAATGGAGGTCCAACGCGTTGCGTACTCGACGTCACATAGACCGTACCCGAAGGCGAAAGTGCCAAGCCGTCAACGATGCCACGTTGTGCCGTGCTCGGCGTTGGGAACTGAAGTCGTCCTCGTTCAACCGAACCGATCGAAGATGGGAATGCTGCACCCCAGTCAATCGTGTAATCAACACGGATACCGTTATCTTTGTCGACATCGGCGGCAGGTGGCCAAGTTGCACCCATCGCCAATGTCAGTGAAATGGTGCCCTGGGTTTCAGAAATGCCGTTGAAGACATCCTTCATTTGGGCAGCGGTATAAACCGTTCCATCATCTCGAACAATCGAAATATGAATCGAGAGGGGATCACCGGCGCTACCTTGATAAAGAGGCAATCCACCTTGGGTCGCGGCACGCGTCGTCACCGACACAACGCCGCCCGCTTCGGAAACCGAACTCGGTCGTTCGCCTTTGGCACCGAGCCAAACACTCATCATTCCGGCATTGGCCAGATTCGGAGCGGCCTGCGGGGCCAATGGCAGGTACATAACCTTGTCCATACCACCCGAGTTATCAAGAATCGGAATGTAACCAACCGTGGGCGAGCTTGAAATTCGCTGAATCGAGTTACCCGTTCCGCCAAAAACGAAAGGATTCGTGCTTGCCGAATTGGAGCGCACAAGTTGGAGCGTTCGAAGGTCGGCCTGCCAAACCCGTCCAATATAGCTGCCCGCCGTCGAAACCGTGTCAGCGACATACGCGATGCCTTCGTGAACCGTCGGTGCTTTAGGCGTGTCGCCCGGAGCCAATGAAGCGGTTCCACCAAGTCCCGGCGTAAGGTTCGCGATCGGAGCCAAAGTCTCCGTCGCAGGACTTCGTCGAGTCACCGGATCGAAAATCGGATAAACGAGCAAATGTCCATCGCCCGTAGTGATGAGAAGCTGGTCACTTGGAACACCGCTGGCCGGGTTCGCAACTTCGACGCACGTCGCACTTGAGATTCCGGTCGACACGGGAGCCGTCGCAAAAATCAGATCTTCTTCTTTCCCTTCGTTGGCATCCTGGAACCCGTCATCTACATTGCCGTCTCGATCGACATCGCCATTCGTATTGCCGTCATAGCAGAAAACGCGATCATCGGCTACCGAGAAAACCATGCCTTTGTACACGACTGGCGGGCGGACCTGCTCAGGCGGCGCGGTAAATCCTGAGGTTCCTCCTGTTGTTACGTAAGGCGCGGCCCACGTTTGAAGGAGAGGAGCGCTCGTGTCGATGAAGCTGCTGTAATTTCGTCGAGTTCCAGAACCCGGTTGAGTGGACTGTGAAGCCAACGAAATGGCATTGATCACAAACTTGGAAACTGCCGTGGCATAGAAACCTGCCGACGAAGACCGTGCGGTCTGTCCACCCGGATCAGCGGCAAAGAACTCGCGATTCGTGTTGCTGCCAACTCGATTCATCGCTTCACTAAGACCTCGCGATGTCAAAACGAGGTAGCCATCGCCAATCTTCGCGGTCATGACCGTCGGGCCATTACCGGCGTTCGTCACTGCTTTAAGTCGGCTAAATTCGCCCGTCGGGCCGACCGAATTAAAAAGAAGTTGCTCAATCGAGGATGCGCCTTCGATGCTGAGATCGCTAAATGCAAAATCCAGAGCATTCGGGGGCTGATTCGTAAACTGGGGTCCCGCTGCGATCACTTGAACTTCGCTCGCCGTCAACGTGTTCGGATATCGCAGGAGTGGACTTTGGCCATCCCATTGAATATTTGTATTGGGCGAACCAGGTGAGTAAAGACGATGAGCAAGCGGGCCACCCTGAGTTTGATCCAGTGAACCGTAGGTGTAGTCAATCCACAACACGCCACCTTTGTCGACAAAGCGTCGAAGCTTTTCGCGATCCGACGGATTCACGACCAGGTTCGGGGTCGTCACCTGAAGCAAAGCCACGTCGAGTTGACTGAAGTCATCGTCCGACATATCAGCAACGTTCAGCCACCAATATCGTGCCGATCGTTTGTTGACCGCCGTCTGCGCAGCTGGTGTGTTTGCATAGAGATTGCTGAAGAAAGTCGTTTCGCTCGGATCGAGCCAACCCGGAGCAAGCGGATTGAAAAAGTTCCAGCCGGCGGGTTTCAGCGCTCGATTGGAGTCAAGGTTGAACCAAACGAATGGCGCAGTCAAGGATTGCTGGGCGGCAATCGGCAGATGATCCCCTCTCAAATGCAAATACGCGGCCCGAATGTCAACATTTCGGGACGCGTATCCTTGCTGTGCGACGGCAACCGCTGTCGCAGCGACAAGGCTAATGATTGAAAGTAGTCTCTTCATTTACTTAACTTCTCCAAAGAACGCGAGCGTCGGACTCACTGGCAGCCGCGGCATTGGCGGAAGCTGGTAAGTCACCCCATTAAACTTGCTTGTTCGAATCATTGCGTTGGCATTTGTGGGGTTCGATGCGTCATTCGTCGAATCGAATCCAAATGCTCCGCCGACACGGCCAGTTGCCAGTGAAGGATCATATGAAATGGTCAGGTTCGAGGTGAACGGCCGGGCGCTTGCATTGGCCTTGGTCCAATCCGAAACGTGACTCACTGGAATATAGCGCGGTGTACCCGTCGATGCATGGTAGGAACCAGCCAATTTAGTCGGAATCCATCCCCACTTGTTCAGCCATTCGCTCTGTTGAGCGATAGGAGGAGGCATGTTCTCGGCCACCGAACCCACGATGTCGATCCGAACGTCGATAGGCTCACCATAGAAAGGAGCATTCGGTGTCGTTCCGTACTGAGTCAACCGCTCTGTTGCCGCAGCGTCTCGAGCTTGAATAAGCGACGATCCACCCGCCACCAATTGAGCAACGCGAGCCTCGAAGGCATCACGACGATCATTTGGGTCCGTGTTATACCAATCGCCAGGGATGACGAAGAATGATCCTTCTTCGGCATAAATCGATGCCTCGATCTTGACATCGAGCGGAACCGTTGCCGCGCGGGCCAGCAGGTAATCGCCAGATGCTTGGGTACCGAATTGGGTCACGAACAGTTCCAGGCTGTTCGAACCTTGCATGAACAATTCGTAGTTGTTTGTATTGAACGTATTCGAGAATCGATTATTCACAATGCTCGCCGTCGAAGCTGTCGGATCAACCAGCGGAAATGCAACCGATTCGAATTTTGGAGATTTTTGGAAAGGTTCCGTTCCCAAGCCATAGATGTTGCCGAAATTCGGAGCCGGATTCGGATTATTGATGGAAGCCCAGATGAGTGATGCCGAGTTTGTCTGCGAATTGAGGACTTCAAACTGATACTGTTCGTTTCCGGCAAGTTGCAGGCCACGATTCACGTTGACTCCGAAGAAGGTATTCGAAGGTCCTGACTCGGTATACGAGAGCGCTTCGGTCAGCAAAAGATCTGTTCCGATCGGATTGCCCGTTCCGTTGGCATTGTTCGGGTTCGCCGGATCGAATTCTTTGTAAGCCAATGGTGCGGGAACGCGATTTTGAATAGGAAGCGTGTTGTTAAGATCGGCCGGATCTTGACTGACGAGCGGCCAATCGACTTGCAAGGACGACGATCCATCCGGTCCCTTCAGCATGTCGGCGTTATAGCCTCCAGTGCCTTGATTTTGTTCAACTTGGGCATTCCTTTCGGAGGATGGCCCACAGAACATCGTTGGATTGAGCGTTACATAATCCTTTGCCATCAGCATCAGAGCTGACCGGCTGGGACGAGTCAAGCGATTATTACTTATAACGGACGAATAAGCCGCGGTTACATCATTGGCTTCGACACCCTTTAAAATGCTGCCTTCGATGTAGATCGTCTTGTTCGAAACGATCGTCATTTGGACATCGGTAGGAATTACGCCGCGAACTCGTGCATTTCCTTCGAAATAGAGTACGCCGTTAAAGACGGGTCCTTTGTCGAAATCGGCTGGGGCAAGCGGATCATTAATCGTCGCCGAGAGTCCAGCGCTCAACGTATTGATGACGTGAATTTGACCATCGGTGCCATAGCCAACTCGGTAGCGAATCGTCGTGAGCCCGCTGTCGCTGCCATCGGCACGCTTCCAAGTTCGTTCCGTAGGATTCTGAGCTGGATTTGCGTTGCGTTGGATCATAAATCCGTCGCGAGTGAGCAATACGTAAGCCCCCACAGGAATGTAGAACGGGCCATGCCAACCGGATCGGAAATTAGCGTCGGCCGAAGAATCGCCAAACGAACTGAGCCAATCCTGGACGAGAGAAGCATTGCCCCCGACCGCTCGGCGGCCCTGCTCGTCGTCAGGAATCTGGAAATCCGACGCATTATCAACGTAGATTCCATCACCTTGACCATACAAGCCAGAGTTACCTCCTGCTCCCAAATGCCCTGAATCTCGGGTGAGCTTAAGATATCGACTCGTATTCGCGCTTTCGGTCACGTCGGCGCTTGCGAGCATGGAAGGCGGCGCGACATAGCCCACGCCACGTACTTGGTTCGCACCGTCGGTGGATTCTTCGCCATCTCGAAAAACGCCATCGAAGGTTGTGAAGGATGGGCTCAAGCTATCGAGCACCATGTTGCTCGTCGTCACTTGCCAATTGTTAGTCCCTCGATTCCACGTCGACTTATTGATCGTCAGCGACGAATTTCGTCCAGCAGAAATGTCGCCCGAGGCGGTAATCGAATCACCCAAAGTCTGATTGACGTTGGCGATCATGTTGCCATAAATCTTCAGATTTCCGTTGACATGAATTCGACCACCCGTGGGAAGATTCGGGACCAACGCTCCCGCGCCGGCAACCGTTAAGTCATAAGCATTTTGCGTCGAACCTACTTGCGTCGGAGTCGTGACCGGAGTTGCCTCTACACCTGCAGCTTCCCGATAAACGGCTCCGCCATCGGTCGGGAATCCAAGCTCAATCGGCTTCGAAGCTTTATATTTGTTCGTTTCGAATCGCGCGTAGTCGATAATGCCGATCTGGGCCATGGCGACGAGCTTTCGGCTCGACGTTTCCTTCCCATCGAAAGTCTTCATTGCGCCAAAGGCGGCGTTAAACGCAGCTTGGTCAGCGTAGTTTTGGAATTGAACGGCGTTCTGCGAACTGCTTGTCGTCGGATCGTTCGGAAGAACCTCGCCCTGCCGTCCAACCGATTCAATGCGAAGATAGTTTCGAGCAAGACCTGGGTCCTTAAAGTAGCCGACGCCCGTGGACGTAAACATGCTTTGATCTCCCGGAGCATAGGTCACACGAATGAGCGCACGTCCGCCGCGATAATTCACTCGGAAGAAAGGTCCCAGTCCATCCGGTCCGCCGTTATCGATTCGGTTCGTTCCCGGAAAGTTGAGCGCAACTCCACCAGACGTTGCCGGTGGTCGAAGGTAGTAGGCATCTGGATCGCGAGTGGTATCCGGTGCAGCCTGTGTAAGCACCGACGCCTGTCCTCGCCAATCTGCGCCAAGCTCAGAGTTCACCAACTGGGCGTGAGCATAGCGAATTCCCGATTCGGCAAAATCGCTATTGACACCTCGAGCTTTCGCAACCGAGGCACCGCGAATCGTTCGGCTCAAGATCGACGCAAAAGCAGCGCCGAGGATCAAAAGCACAAAGAGAACCAGCAGGGCAATGATCAGAGTCTGACCCGACTGCATTCTTGGACGATAGTTCTTTCTCTTCATCGCGGATTACCTAATAAAGTTGCGGACGTTGGCCGTTGCTTTCATCGTGACCGTTTGTGGGAACGGTACATCGGATTGCGGATAGTTTCGAATCGTCATGATGACCTGCATCAGTTGGCGCGTATCGTAAGCCACTCGAACCACGTCGTTTGGCGTCGTGAACTCGAATTTGTACGCTACTCGTATTCGACCTGGAACATCGTTGGTTGTTCCCGGAATTCGCATAACTGCAGGAATTGGGACTTCTGGATTAGAACAGAGTTGGATGTAACCAGCTTTGAATCGAGGCTGGAAAATTGCGCTCACTAAGCTCGTTCGGTCATAGGTCGCCGGAGGCGTCGGGAACCCGAGAGCGGCATAGCCCGCGGGTGTCGGTTCCTGCAAATTCGTGTAGTTGATGCGATATTCGTTCGGACCCGGCTCACGATTGACTCGGTGATACCGAACTTCATAGTGCTCATTTCCAGTAGGATTTTGATCGGGGCCATAGACTTCTTCAGTTCCGGGCACGATAATCGCTCTTGGGAACAAGGCCAGTGGGCTTGGCGTGCCATCTCCTTGGGGAATCGTACGAAGATCGACAAATCGATGCGCGCCACCTGTTTCGCCAAGTTGGGAAGGAACACCATTAAGTCCAGCCTGAGCATCTTTATAAATCTTGTTAAAGACGCGATTGATATTGAATCGATTGAACGAGGAATCCCAGAAGGGCGAATCTGAGAAGACACCCGTCGCAACTGCCGCATCCGTCGTCGGCGTCAATGCAGAGTCTCCAACAGTCCAACCGCTTGACGATGTTCCTTGAGCTGGCGCCTGAGGCAAGTTCGACGAGTTAAGATCAAGCGGACTGAAAAGGTAGGCGGGCTGATCAGGGTTGACCGCCGCATTGCCTACATCCGAAATATTGAAGCTGGCAAAGATTTTTCCAGTCATCGGGTTCGTCGAAAATGGCATGAACTTATAGAGCATGTCCACGTTCGGCGGTGCCGTCCACCAGTTACCCGCGGCGTTGAGTCCAACGGAGAATGGATATTTGCTCGCGGGGTCGTAACCCTTTGCCTTCGTTGCATCTTCAAATGCCGAAACATCGAACATCAAATTGCCCGAACCCGGCGCAGAATCGGCAAGGCCTGAAGTCGCGGGATCGACATAGAAAATTTGCAGATTGGCATTGTCCTTCCGAGCGATCTGATAAGCCGTATCGCCTGGAGTATTCCAAGTTGGGCCAAAGGATCGAACGATAAGGTTGCTCCACATCGTGAACTGTCCCGTGTAAACCTCAGATCCAACCTGATCGGAGCCCTCAACTTCGTTTCCAAGCGATGCCGCGACTTGCGCGTCGGCTCCATCGCTCTCAACATGCGACGGACGGAAAAGAACCAACGGAGTAATACGCGGAGACCAGACGCCACCAGCATTGGTCAACCTCGTCAGGCGTCGCGCCTTGTCGAATTGAGGCTGAATCATGTCGTAGCGAGAAAACTCGGTTTCGACTTTTGCGACCCGCTGCCAGTTATGAATTCGAGTTGCTTTCGCGTCGTTATTGACTGGAGTCCCAACCGCAGCGTTCGTTGCCAAAAAGAAGTCTGGATCATCCAGAATCGGATTTCGATTCGTGCCATCTGGTACAGCATCAAAGAATGCAGTATTGACTTGCGGAATGAAGTTACCGCTGCCAACCGGATTCTCAACCATGACGACTGGCTGAACTTCGGCAGAGTAGAGAACGAAAAGGTTGTCTCGACCGCCAGCGCGGGCCATCAGGAGTCCATCGTATGGATTGTTATAGTTGGAGAATGGGTCGCGAAGTCCAATCCAATAACGCTTAATCGTCGTCCCGGCCGCGAGAGGAAGTTGAACTTGCCCCTTAGCGGATTTCAAGGTCGGGTCTTCTTTTCCGGTGTTCGGATCGATAAAAGCTCCGCCTGGACCACGTTGACCAACCTTTTGTGGTGGAACCAAGTCCAGCTTGGTGTAGTTCATGCTGATCTTAACGTAGCCACCGGGAGTGGTAATGGCCGTACCGTTATCATCAATACCATTGACTGGAATTGGGGCAACGATGCTGACGCGACCTGAGACACCATCGACATCTCGAACCGCGACCGCTTCGCCGATTTCCTTCGAAAGCCGATCCGTGAGAATTCGCGCCTTATCTTGAGCGTCGGAATAGGCCTGCGCCGTTCGCGTCGCATTAAAGGTCTGGATCATCGGCACCGTGATGATCGTGAGTAGGATGGCGGTGATCGCCATAACCGTAATCAGCTCGATCAAGGTGAATGCGTATTGTCGCGATTTTCTCATTGAATTGCGTCTCCTCGATGCAAATAGGTTTCTTTCGACGTGATATTCCATTCTCGCGCCCACGTTCCGAAGCCAGTATTCAGATTCACTGCCGGATTCGCGCCCAACGTAAAGGCTGCGTTGTTATAGAAGACCTTCGCGAGGATGGAAACCCCACGAACGTCGGATATCGAGAATGTCTTCGATTCAGGGTCAGTTGTGTCTTGCACAAAGGTCAACCCCGTATAGCCGGTCAAAATGTCGGAGAGATCGATCGAAGGCAAAGGTTGAGTGATCGAGTCCGAATTTCGATACTTAATTTGGAATTCTGCGCCTTCCAACAATCCTTCCCGAAGGGTCGCGCCATCCAGATACTGATAGCGAATCTTGCCAATCGAAATCTTTCGGTTCGCGTCCATTGGCGGGAAGTAGATTCGCGACTGAGCGCCACCAATCGAACCCGTCCCTCCTACGTAATATTGAGCGGCTCCCGGAACTCCATAAGTGAAATCGTAGTGCGCCGGATTGCGAGCAATTTGGACGGCCCATTCTTCCCGCCCCATGTAGAAGACGCGGAGGACGCGACCGGTCACGTTCGCCAGCACGACGCCAGAAGGCGTACCAATCGCCTGCGTCAACCCGTTGGTGTCGTCGTTATCGACATCAAACAAGGTGATGTAGCCATTGGTTTTGTCCACCTTCATCGTCGGAGTACCGTTGTAAGCCTCAAGAAGCTGACATCCCGTCTCGACATCGATGATCAAAATATTGTCAGCATCAGTCGTATTCGAGGTCGGATAGTCCGTATTACTGTAAGCGAAAATGTCTTCCATTCCCTGGTTAGGGTTTAACGGCGAGGGAAGGCTGTTTGCCGAAGGAGCCGACAAACCGTCTGGACCCTTCACCGAATTGGTTCGAATGGACGGAATCGCCAGCTTTAGAACTTTCGGCAGACCAGCAGGGCTGCTCGTGCTCACTCGGAAATCTTCGTGAAGGACGCGCCAGTCACGAACGTCGTAGTCGATTCGAGCCACATAAGGTTGTCGCGATGTTCCAGCTCGTTCTTCATACTTACCGTACAATCCTGGGTTGAAGACAATTTCACCAACGACCGGGTTGATCACTTTATACGTGAACATGTCGTTTGGATCCCAAACCGTAGCCAAAGGAACCTGGCGGAACAATCGAGAGATACGGATGGAATTAACTTCCACGTTGACCAAGTTCTCACCGCCACCGAGCACGCCCGGAATGCTGGCAACCGGAACAGTCACAAATCCTGTACCCGAAGTCCCAATTGTGACCGTCGATGAAGTGAGGGTTCGCGTGAAGAGATTGCCCCCGTTGTTAATCGTGGCCGTCAATGAAACTCGGAAATCCCCAGACACCGTTGCGGATGCCGGGAAAGCGATTTCAATGAGATTGCTGCCCGAGTTACCGACACCATATTCATAGTCGCGCAAGCCAGCATAGTCCGAAACATCTTTTGCCATTCGGCGATACATATCTCGTCCGTACACCAACAACTGACCCGGCAACTGAGCGCCATCCGTATAATCGGGAGGACCGAGTTCGAGGAGGCTAAAGCTACCAAAATAATCGTTACTGCCAGGCACTCCTGGAGTCAACCATCGCGGAGCGGTAATTCGATGCGTCTCGCCGATCACCCGACGGAACACGTTTGAGCCGGATTGAAGCTGCCATGGCCGATTGGTGCCCGCTACGATTCCTGCTTGATCAATTCCTGTCGACAAAGGACTGTATTCCGTTGAAGAAATCGTCGAATCGACAACCGGAACGTAAACACCTGAGATCAACTGATAGCGAACAGGCAGAATTGCTTCTGGAACCAAGTCGGGGCGCGCCTTGAGGGATTCAAGCGTAGAACGACCAAGTGCAACGGCTACCGAGTTGTTCCTTGTACGATTGAGAATCTTGATGCCACCCGGAAAGATTTGGGCGATGGCAAGAATACCAACCAAGAAGACGACGATGACGACCAAGATTTCGATAAGGGTCGTTCCGCCGATTCGGCTTAATTTTCGCGATGGAAAGATCATAGTTCTTTCTCCAAAGATTTAGGGCATCATTCGCCAAGCTCGTTCGGACATCAATTTCGAATCGATCGGTCGAGCAGAACCCCCGAGGAAGAGAACGATATCTTTGCTTCCGCCGGCAGTTAAAACGTTGTTGGAGTAGTCACGGTAGAAGGTATTCCAGGTGACGACTGTGGTGTCAGGCGGATCGGAATAGCCAAGTTGGCGTGGATCGTCCGAGCCGCTACCCGCTTCAATTCCAAAACGAGTCCAATAAAGTGTGTAGTGCAGCTCATTGAACGAAGCACCCGACGTGAACTTAACTGGTCCCACGTCATAGCCGCTCACCGCATAGAAGCGCCCCACCGTCGTATCCGCATTACTCGACGAACCACCGATGCTATATGGACTGACTTCGGGGTCATTCAAATAATAACTCACGTTACCTGTGTAATCTGAACCGTAATATTGACGCGCGAACGGCAAGTCGTCCGCAGCCGTAATCGCTCCGTCACCATTAAGATCAAGGATTGCAGTACCGGCGGGTCGAGTGTCGGGCTGGGGCCAAATTGCAGGAACCATCAAATCGTACGCGCTACGATTTTGCGATCCTTTCAAAGTGTCGAGCGAATCAATGCGCTTGGGGTACAGAGCGCCACGGATCTGATTGGCAGGAATCACGGAGACGCCGTTTCGATACTCATAAGGACTGATGTAACCGAGAAGAGCCGGCGGATAGCCACCCTGATCATCATGGTAAAGCTGAACGGATGAACGAATTGCGTTCATCGCCGACATGTCCGCACTCTTATACGCGTTCAGACGCACTCTGGCAAAGACCGGAAATATAATCGCAGACAGCAGCGCGATGATTGCCATTACCGTTAGCAATTCGATAAGTGTAAATGCGCGTTTTTTCATGTTTACCGTACCCATACCCTGTTCCCTAATCAGATTCGACTGTGCCCCCGTCTATCCTGTTCCTTCGTTTCTAGATTGTTTCGTGATTGGGCCCTAGGACCTACCCAACACACCATTCGATTATGACTCCAACGCCCTCGGAAATTCGAGAAATGTCTAACCATTTAGGGCTCGGAGCACCTCATTCGCATAGTGGGTCAATTCAGCCCGTAATAGCATACAAACAATTGCTCCAATTGCCAAGTAGGGCCCAAACGGAAGGGCCGTCGGCTCGGGAACCCACTCTTCGTCTTCGACACTGACGTTCTCCATATCGTAGCCAAGTTTTGTATAGACCTTTGGAAACCAAATCGCCACGATATCAAGGCAGAAGAGATAAGACATATTGAGAACAAAAACGTCCTTGATCGGTGTCGGCTCCATTTCCGGATGCTCTTCGGCCTCGACGCCATTTTTTTTGTCGATATAGGCCTGGACACCCATGAGAATCAGGGTGAAAACGAGCCCGGTAACGACCGCGATCATCAAATCGTACACCACCAAAATTGGCCCGAGCAAAGCCCCCACGCCCCGCATCATTTTTACATCGCCGTCACCCATCGCATCCCTGCCGAACCCAATTCTGCCAAGGAAAGAGATGACAAACAGCAATCCCCATCCCATCAAATAACCGTAAAGGCAGGTCTTCCAATCGTGAGAGAAAACCACATATCCTAAGCCAAGGAATAAGAGAAAAGCATTGACCTCATCGGGAATGATGAAGTGCTCGCCATCAATGAAGATGATCGCAACGAGTGCCGCCGTTGCAAGCATAAAGAAAATCCCGAGAACCCACTCGCTTCCGGTCGGATCGGCGCAAAAAAAACGGTACCAAAGCGCAGCCCAAAGACTTCCATTGATGAGTTCCACCCAAAAATAGCGGGAAGGAACCTTATTGCCGCAGTGTCGGCACTTTCCACCGGAGAGGAGCCAACTGAAAAGCGGAACGAGATCCGCCATTCCAAGTTGATGCTTACAATTCGGACAAAAGCTATGCTTTGGATTGCCAAGTGACAGCAACCTGGGCATGCGATAGATCACGACGTTCAAAAAGCTGCCAATCGCAGCTCCGATCATCAATCCTACAATCCAAGTCCATTCTGGAAACATTCGTCTTCCTTAACAAAGATGCCCGTTGCAACTTGCAACGGGCATCGTACCTTTTTTTCGAGTCCTGGCTAGTCGTCTGCGCCACCGGCAGACAGCGAAGAAATAACCTTAACAAGCGGAAGGAACATCGAAATAACGATGAATCCAACCACGAAACCAAGACCAACGATCATGATTGGCTCAAGAGCGGCGGTAAGCGACGCCAGAGCGGCTTCAACTTCGTTCTCATAGAAGTCGGCGATCTTTTGGAGCATGAAGTCCAGCGAACCCGATTCTTCACCAACACCGATCATGTGGACGACCATGGGCGGGAAGAGTTTGGATTCTTCGAGCGGATCGCCGATTCGGTCTCCTTCACGAATTCGAGCTCGTGCTTCGAGAATCGCGTCGGACATGATCGTGTTGCCTACCGTTCCTGCAACGGTTTCCATTGCCTGAAGAATAGGAACACCAGAGGTGAGCAGCGTACCCATGGTTCGGCTAAACCGCGCCATGCAGATCTTGTGGTGAAGCTTTCCGAATACTGGAACCTTCAGTCGCACACGATCCATAACGCGTCGACCAAATCGCGTGGAAGTGAACAGCTTGTTCGCAACATACAGGATGATGATCGTGATCAGAACGAGCCAACCCTTGTGGACCAAGATGTCGGAAAGGTCAATGAGGAACTTCGTTGGCGCTGGAAGGTCGTCTGCCTTGAGTCCAAGGTCAACGAGAATTGCAGCCCACTGAGGAACGAACCAATAGACGAGGAACAACGTAATACCCGACGCCATGACGGCAACAAGAACCGGGTAAGTCAAAGCCGACTTGACCTTTCGTCGAAGTTCGACATCCTTTTCAAGGAAGTGGCTCAATCGTTGAAGCGATTCTTCCAAGACACCACCAACTTCACCGGCTTTGATAAGACCAATAAAGAGGGAGCTAAAGGCTTTCGGGTGTCGCTGCATCGCTCGGCTGAGCGATTCACCAGCTTCAACCCGGGTACCCAGATCACCAATGATCTTCTTCAGTTTCTTGTTCTGCGTTTGGTGACCAAGAACGTCGAGACAGCGAACGAGCGAAACGCCCGCATCAACCATCGTCGAGAACTGGCGACACCAGACCGAGAGGTCAGCGAGCTTGACTTTCCCTGGACTCTTTGTCTTGGGGCTCTTGGCTTTGATCATCGTAATTTCGGTGATCGTAAAGCCTTGCTCCTCGAAACGCTTCCTGAGAAGCTCTTCGCTCTCTGCATCCGCGGTTCCTTTTTGGATTGCACCAACGGCATCTTTAAATGTGTAGCTGAAGATAGGCATCTTTTTCTCCTATTATCGTCTGATTTGCTGATTTCCTGGGCCTTGGCCAGGGGTTGGGGTACCGGATGCGGTCGCAAGCATCTTCTTAAGTTCCTCAACGTTCGTACATCGCGACATGATGTCTTCAAGCGTGACCCATCCCTTAAGATAAAGGTCTCGAAGACATTGGTCCATCGTGAACATGCCCATATTTGCCGAGGTTTGAATCATCGACGTAATCTGGTGCGACTTAGCTTCACGAATCAAGTTTCGAATAGCGGGCGAGGCGACCATGATTTCATTGGCCGGAACACGTCCCTTTCCGCTTGCGTGAGCAAGCAATTGCTGCGAAATGATCGCAACGAGGTTGTTCGAAAGCTGGACACGAATCTGCTCTTGCTGACCGGGAGGGAAAACGTCAACCATTCGGTCAACGCTTTCTGCCGCGTTGTTGGTATGCAGCGTTGCAAAAACAAGGTGTCCGGTTTCTGCCGCAGTAACCGCGAGAGAAATCGTTTCCACGTCACGCATTTCACCAACGAGCAGGATGTCCGGATCTTCTCGGAGGCTTGCCCGCAGGGCGTTTGAGAAGCTCTTGGTGTCCATTCCCAGCTCACGCTGCTGGATAACGCTCAACTTGTGCTCGTGCAAATATTCGATCGGGTCTTCGATCGTAATAATGTGGTGCGCGAAGTTCATGTTGATGTGGTTGATCATCGCGGCTAGCGAAGTGGACTTACCGGAACCCGTAGGACCGGTAACCAGAATCAAACCACGAGGCTTTTCGCACAGCGACTTCAACATAAGAGGCAGGCGAAGCTCCTCAACCGTTGGGATCTTGGATGAAATCAATCGGAAAGCAGCCGCAACCGCACCCCGTTCGCGATACATGTTGACACGGAATCGAGCACGAGCGGTCGGGCCGCCTTGAACGCGCAGATGGAACGGAATCGGCAGCGAATAGGAGAAGTCCAATTCGTACGTCGTTTCGAATCGCTGAATCTGGTCGTCCGAAATGATTTCGTACAACATTCGCTGAATATTCTCAGGAATAAACAGCTCATAGTTGAGTCTCTTCAGGCGTCCATCGTGACGAACGACGGGGGGCGACTGAGCGGCGATATGCAAGTCGGAACAGTTCAGATCGACGACAATGTTCAACAATTCATCGATGTGAAGATCGTCAACAGATCGCTTTGGCCCAAGCGGCTTCTCATCATTAGGAATACCGCTAATGACTTCAAGTCGCTCCCGCCAAGCATCCGGATTGGACGAGTTCACCTGAGGAGGCGTACCAACCGGTCGTGGGGGCGCGCCACCTGCGGGAGGCGCTTGAGGCGGAGGTGCTCCACCCGGATTCTGTCGCATTGGATCGTTCTGCATATTCTCTCTTTCTTTAAATTACTAGAAACCTGCGGTAAAGACAACCCGCATAACCTCTTCTGGAGTGGTTACGCCTTGCAATACCTTTACAAGACCATCTTCGCGGAGCTCTCTCATGCCACCCGCTTTCGCCGCCTCTTTTATGTCGTTTAGAGGGGCGCGGCGGACAACAAGTTCCGCGATTTCCGCATTCATGACCATCAATTCGTGGAAACCGGTTCGACCACGGTAACCCGTCATTCGATTATTTTCGGCCGGGATGCCACGATACAGAGTCACAAGAGCTTCTGGGTCAGTCACATTGAAACCAAAGCGCCGCAGGTCGATCTGAGGTACTTCGTAGGCTTCTTTGTTGTCGGAGTCGATGCGTCGGCCAAGTCGTTGCGCAAGAACACCAATAACCGTCGCCGAGATCAAGTAAGGTTCAACACCCATGTCGATCATACGAAGGGTAGCCGACGGAGCGTCGTTCGTGTGAAGCGTGGAAAGTACCAAGTGGCCCGTAAGCGATGCTTCAATCGCGATTTCCGCCGTTTCAAGGTCACGCATTTCACCAACCATGATGATGTCGGGGTCTTGTCGGAGGTATGCGCGAAGCGCAGTCGCAAAGGTCAGACCCGCTTTCCGATTCATCTGAACCTGAGCAATACCATTGAGCTGATACTCAATCGGGTCTTCTGCGGTGATGATATTGACGCCAACCGTATTGAGTTTATTGAGAACCGAATACTGGGTCGTCGTCTTGCCCGAACCCGTTGGACCCGTACAAAGGAACATTCCGTTCGGCTGACTGACCAACTCTTCGATACGAAGCTGATTTTCTTCCGTAAAACCGATCTTTTCAAGACCGATCATAACCGAGGTCTTGTCAAGAATACGCATAACGATCTTCTCTCCAAACGGAGTTGGGATCGAACTGACACGAAGGTCGATTTCTTTGTTGCCCGACTTGACTTCGATACGACCGTCTTGGGGGATACGTCGCTCAGCGATGTTCATATCCGCCATGATCTTATAGCGGCTGATCAGCGGCGCCATGAGGTTTCGAGGAACCGTCATGGTTTCACTCAAAACGCCGTCAATTCGGAACCGAACGCGAATCGATCGGGGGCCTGGCTCGATGTGAATATCCGAAGCGCGATCGGTAATCGCTTGCTGAATAATGGCGCTGGCAAGCTTGATGATCGGGGCCGCATCGGCGCCCGCCGCTTCATCTTCCCGACCTTCGTCGGACATCTCGGCATCACGACCTTGACGAACACCAGCATCGGCCATCATCTTGGCCATGTCGATACTTGAAGCTTTGGGTGCGGCGGGCGTTTCAGCTTGCGATTGAACGACGGCACCTCCACCATAATTCTTCCGGATGGCATCGTCAATCGCGCCGGGAACAGCAAGAACCGGAACGACGCGACATCCAGACGCAATTCTGAAATCGTCGATGGCCGCAACGTTATTGGGGTTCGACATCGCGACCCAAAGCGTTTGACCATCTTTTTTCACCGGAATCGAATTGTGATTTTTTACAATTCGCTCGGGGACAACGTTCAGGGCGCTCGAATCGATAGTCATTCGATCGAGATCGGCAAAACCTAAGCCTGACTCTTGGGCTTTCGCTTGTAAAACCTCTCGTTCGCCAACGAAACCAAGTTGAACAATCGTCTTTTCGAGGGACGCATTGGTTTGTTGGGCGACCTTAATCGCCTCGTCGGCTTGTTCCTTCTTCAGAAAGCCCTTCTGAATCAGGAAATCAATCATTGAAACACGTGGCATTGCCATGTTGAACTCTCAGCAGGAAACGCACTCTCCCAAGTGCGATTGGGGCATTGTAACCTATTTTCAGCCAAAAAGGGAAAGGACTTTTTGACGTTTGAGGAACTTTTTATAGAAATTCTTAATATCAATCGTCTCATGTCCCGAACGCTGTTTACCGCTTGTCTTAGGCAGACGAATTCCTACTCTAAAATGTGTCGCCGGGTAGAGAAAATTTCAGGTGAAGAATTACGGCGGAGGTCCTGGCCGTCCCCAAACTTTTCGCCTCTGCTCAACATCACAGGGAGGAGATTTTGACGAGTTCCATTTCGACAACCAGTTCCGGCTTCAATTGGAACTTTAGGATATCGCCGTTATATGACTTTCCTCCGACTTGGACTTGAAGGAATGATTTGGGTTCTGTGAGAGATCGCCAGCCGTCCACGTTGCCAAGGACTCGAATCTTGGCGGCGACTTGCTCTCCCATTCCGACTGACAACTCACCCATCGGCTTGTCGCCGGATTTCTCGGGATAGAAGACTCCAACAGATTCATCCGAAATCGTCTTGATGACGATTTTCTTGCCCCCTTCCCTCTCCGCGTTCAGGAATATATTTTCAAGTAGGGCCGTGGAAACTGAAAGACTGTAGATTCCGGTCTCCTTGTCCTGCTCCCGGATAGTTTTTTCGATTGCTTCTTCCGAGGTGTCGAAAAGATGCTTGAACCAAGATCGAATACCTCCCATTTACTACACCTTCAAGATTCGTACTCAAGGGTCATTCCAATCTTATGGTCGCTCTTTGGATCGTAATGATCCATGGCTGCGAATCCACTGCTCTGGTCACCTGTGACATAGATTAGATTTTCAGGTCTTTCGACAGAGGCACATCTGCCGTAGTTGAATTTGTAGCGGTAGCATCTGACGAGTCGAGCAACCAAATTGGCCGGGATTCTTAAAACTTCAAAGCGAACCGAAGCGACCGTGTAGATGACAGTCAGGTTATCGAGAGGATTTTGTTTGGCGCTGTCTAGCTTCCCTCCGATCCCCGCTTTGGCCAACATTCGGGCTAATTCTTTGGAAGTAGCACGCTTTCCTGGATTGCTAGCCTCAATCATCCGCCCATGCTCTTCTTCCCGCATCTCGCTCACTTCTGGCGACTCTTGCGGACCTTGCCGCTCAACATTGGGAACTCCTGTGTATAGATCAATGCGAGAAGCCCTATCTGCTATCGCCTGACTGATGATCGCCCCCGATAGCTTGATGATCGGAGCGGCGTCAACGCCTTGAGTTATCAGCGACGATTCACCAGTTGGTTCCCAATGACCAAAGTGTGGCCACATTGTTTGATCACCAATAAGCCAGTCGATTACCGACACCAGAGGTGGCGAAAAAGGAGCCTCGATGCCGGCATCGTCGAGACGCGACCGTATCTGCTCGTACGGCGTTGCGATCCAGCGGTCATATAGCTGAGCACCTGCTTTCATTGCGGAACAGATTTATTATCGGCCATGTAGGGAGTTTCGTACTAGACGAAAGTTGCAAACCAACGGAGTAAACTAGAATCCGGTTCGACGCCGAGCCGCTTCCTTTGAAAAATGAGTTTAGTTGACGTTACAATCATCGGCGGTGGACCTTGTGGCCTTTTCGCCGCCTTCTATGCTGGGCTCCGCGGCATGTCCGTTCGCATCATCGATTCCCTTCCTGAATTGGGTGGCCAACTCACAGCGCTCTATCCCGAAAAATATGTTTACGACATGCCGGGCTTTCCAAAAGTTCTCGCCAAGGACTTAGCCAAGGCGATGATCGAACAAGGCACGCAGTTCCACCCGAAACTCGTTCTCGAAAATACGGCCCAGGAGTTGATTGATTGCGGCGACCACTACATCATCAACACTGACAAGGGATTGGAACTCCCTACGAAAACGATCATTATTTCGGCTGGTCCAGGTGCTTTCCAACCTACTAAGATTGGAGCGAGTGGCGAGGATGATTACGCGGGCAAAGGCGTTCACTATGGCGTGCGAGACAAAAGCGTTTTCACGAACAAAAAACTTGCCATCGTAGGAGGCGGCGATAGCGCCTTTGACTGGGCAATGGGTCTCGAAGACATCGCTGAATCCATCACGCTGATCCACCGTCGGGATGTTTTCAAAGCTCATGAAGAAAGCATCGAAAAGGTGAAGGCGAGCAGCGTCGAAATGAAGCTCTTTTATACGGTGAAAGAAATTCACGGCGATGGCGAGGCGATCAATGGGCTCACCCTCGAAAACACTCAAACCAAGGATATCGAACATTTCGACTGCGATGCGGTTTGCGTCAATATCGGCTTCAAATCCAGCCTTGGCCCCCTTAAGGAATGGGGACTGGATATCGAGAAGAACCAAATCAAGGTCGACGAGAAATACGAAACCAACCGTCCGCGCATCTTTGCCGTCGGAGACGTCGCCAGCTACGGCAGCAAGCTAAAGCTCATCGCGACGGGCGTGGGTGAAGCGGCAACCGCGGTTTGCTTTGCAAAAACCTATTTAGACCCCGAAGCAAAGCTGTTCCCTGGCCACAGTAGCGACCGAGACGCTTAACATCAAGTACACTCTTTCGATATTTCATCTCGAAGGATAATTAGGTTTGGGAAGCGCATATACACCAGGACTCACCGTTAGCGGCGACATCGTCGTACGACGCACGCGAAGACTCCCGATTAAGGGCGAGGTTCTCGTCAAAATTGGCGATTCGGTCGAACCGAATACATCCGTTGCCCGAGCAATGTTGCCCGGCGCACTTCAAACGGTCAAGATCGCCGATCAACTCGGGGTCGAAGCAAAAGACGTTCAACAATTTCTGAAAATCAACGTTGGCGATCCAGTCGAAAAGGGGCAACTCGTTGCCGAAGGGAAAAAACTTTTTGGTCTCTTCAAAGCGCCAGTTGCGACCTGCGATTATGTCGGCACCTTCGAGTCATTCAGCGACGTGACGGGAAACGGCCTGATTCGCGAACCTTCAATCCCGATTGAGATCGACGCTTATATCAAGGGAAAGATTGTTGATATTCTGCCTGACGAAGGGGCCATCGTCGAAACTCGATGCGCGATGGTACAAGGCATCTTTGGCGTCGGCGGTGAGCGACAAGGCGTCGTCCGGGTCGCAGTCACGAGTCACGACAAAGTCCTCGATGAAGGCGATATCAAACCTGACGACAAAGGCAATATCCTCGTGGGTGGAAGCGGCATGACCGCCGCCGCCATCAAAAAAGCCGCTTCGGTCGGCGCAAAAGGAATCATCGCGGGTGGCCTCAAGGATAGCGATCTGATCGAGTTTCTTGGTTACGACATCGGCGTTGCGATCACCGGCACCGAAAAGATTGATGTCACGCTCATGGTCACCGAAGGCTTCGGATTCCTTCCGATGGCCCAACGCACTTTCGAACTGCTCAAAGCCATCGAAGGCCACGATGCATCGATCAACGGCGCAACCCAAATTCGTGCGGGTGTTATTCGTCCTGAGTTGATCGTTCCCGAACCGAAACATGCTGGAACTGCAGCCGCTGAAGCGAAAGCGCTCTCGCTTGAGATCGGTACTCAGGTTCGTGTGATTCGGGAACCATATTTTGGGCAGCTTGGGTCGGTAACCGAACTCCCCGCCGAACTCATTACCCTTGATTCTGGTACTCATGTCAGGGTTCTCAGAGCCAAGCTAGGTTCGGGTGAGGAAGTGACGGTGCCCCGCGCAAATGTCGAAATTATCGCAGCCGGGTCATAGCCTTTACCGTCCCTTAATAAAGACATGCAAAAACCATTCTCGGTGAACGCGCCGAGGAAACAATGGCAATTGCAGAGCGACTCGATAGGGCAAGACCGGGAACTGACACGATGACGATTTTGATCGTAGACGATGAAACCGCGATCATCGAAACTTTGGAAAACAAATTTCGAAAGGAAGGGTTTACAACGTTTACGGCTGAAACTGCCGAAGACGCCATGCGACTCTTCAAGCGCGTCAAGCCGAACTTGGTGATTCTCGACATCATGCTGCCCAATCGCAGCGGTCATGATTTTTGCAAAGCCGTACGGCGCGAAAATTCGACGCCAATCATCTTTGTGTCGGCTCGGGCTTCGGAAGAAGACCGAATCAAGGGTCTTGAAATGGGGGCTGACGATTACGTCGTCAAGCCTTTTAACATGACCGAATTGGTGGCTCGAGTTCGCGCGATCCTGCGACGTTCGGGCGGAGAGACCATTCAAGAAGTCGTCGAGCGCGGCGATCTTCGCATCGATCCTCGAACGCACGAGGCGACTCTTGATGGAAAGCTTCTCACGCTTTCTCCCAAGGAATTTGCCCTGCTCCTGTTTTTAGCCAAGAACGCGGGTCAAGTCTTCTCACGTGAAGCGCTTCTGGACCGCATTTGGGGCAAGGATGCTTATGTGACCAGTCGAACGGTGGACGTCCACGTTCGATGGCTACGAATGCGCCTTGCGACAACTTCAGATGCAGCCGAGCGGATCGTAACAGTTCGCGGCGTTGGCTATAAGTTTGTTGGCTGATATTTAGCGTCGAGCATTTAGACGCTAGATAATTGACGCGGGTGGGGCGTTGAGACGTCTTCCTCGGAAGGTTGCCTCAGCCCCAAGGAATTACGATGACTTTCGAATTGCTACGCAGCGGGAGTTGAGGATAAACGTACTTCAAGCGTGCGCTTGTTCACGTAACCCATCCATCTGCCTACGAAGCGCCTGCAATTGGCATTCACCTGTTCAAGGTCCATAATATTCGAATGGAACCGGTGTCGGACGAACGATACGCTTCATTTTTCGGCAAGAGTCAAACCGTCTCCACCATCTCCGATGCGTTCGAATTCCTAACCACGTCAGAGGACAAGACTTCTCAAGAATATTTCGCGGCATTACCGTCCGTACTGAGAGCATATTACGCGTCGCCTTCTTCAGATCTGAATTCTTTCTGGATAGGGGCTTTTGAGACTTTCGCTGTCGACTTCGATCCGAATGGGCTGGACCTAGAGCGTACTAGTGAAGTCTTTAGGGTACTCGGTTATGGCCCGGAGCACGTCAATCTCCTCATTGAAATGTTACAAAGCATCAAGTGCCGATTTTTGCTAGAAAATGATCCGCTTTACGTCGCATCTCATTCCGACAGGCAACTTGGCCAAGCGATCCTGTTCGCAATTTCTGGACTTCAAAACGTCTTGAACTCTATGTAGAATTTTACGGCGATAATCGCCGGGTCGCGTTGCTCCTTGGTTTTTGACTTGATCCATTACTTACCCAGCCCTACACGTTCACTCGCAAAGCTCCTTCCGTTTGGACTGGGCTAAGGTGAAGCCCTCGCCTCCAACTCAGTAAGTCAAAAATAGTTTTGCGTACTGATCCAGGGCCTTTGCGATCTTGGATGCCGTGTCGGGAATGGCTTTGTTTGTCCGGTAGTTCCCGCCAAATTCAAGCTGGATTGCCAGGAGCCCCTTCGGCTGATTCAGGCCATAGGTCTGCACCGTGTAGCCCCCGTTAAATTTCGGATTTTCCTTATCGTGAGCGTCCTTGATCGCCGGGAAAATCTTGAAGCCCTGAGCCTCCAGTGAGCCAAGAATTGAGTTTGGTCCAAAGAGCTGAACGTCCGATATTCCCTTCACCGTCTTCAGATTCTGCGTTCCGCGAAAGACGACTTCCTTATCTGCGCCCTGCCCATGAATATCGAGCAAGACTCCACTGCCAAATTTCTCGTGAATCTTGTCGGAAGCCTTTTGAACAGCCTCATGGTAGAGCTTGTACTGTGCCTTCGCGGATTCGGATTCGGCGCCGTACTCAATGGGCCTATTGACGTCCACATACTTCCTCGAAAACTTCGCGATGACTACCCAAGGCTTTTTGCCGAAGAGTTTCTCGATCTCCTTTGCAGTTTGGCGAGCCAATTCGTCGGTACGCGAATCGAGGACAGTCACGAACTGAGGAAATTCTTTATGGCTCCGCTCCGGGCTATCAGGGATCGCCTGAGTTCCTCCGTGTGGAGCCGTCAATACAATGGGAAGGTCGCCCTGCTGAATCTCAACCAGATCGTCGGATCGGGTGGCAAGATAGAGCAGGGCTAGGTTCATGGCTAACTCTTGAGTTTAATCGTCAAGATTTCGAACGGCTTATACGAGAACTGCACAAGTCCATCGTTGATTTCAAGGTCCGCGAGTTCATTCTCTTCCAAGTCGCATAGAACAGCTTCCGTGGGGGTGTTTGCGCAGAATAGCTCGGCCTGCCCACGGCTGTTGTGACATTCATATAGCCGTACGATCAGGTCGTTGGAGTCTTCGGCCTTCTTGACGGCTTCGATCACCACGTTTCGATCGTCGCAGGTCACGAGAGGATTCAAATGCGTTTCTGAACCCGCGTGTGGCTCAACGAACGCATATCGCATCGGCGCGTTGTGTGCGTAAGCCGCATGAACTACGTCCGCATAGTTGTACGGTCCGAAGTGCGGCAGAAGTACGTAGCTGAACCGGTGAACGCCCATATCACACTCAGGATCCGGTGCCTTCGGAGCGCGGAGCAAGGACATTCGCATCACGTTTCCGTTGATATCATGCCCGTACTTACCATCGTTCAGAAGTGCCACACCCAGATCGCCTTCGCTCAAGTCGACCCATTTCTGGGCGCACACTTCGAAGCGCGCCATATCCCAACTCGTGTTGTAGTGAGTTGGACGTTCGACGTTGCCAAACTGAATTTCGTATGTTGCTCGGCTCGAATTGATCTTAACTGGGAAGGCAACCTTGAGCATCTTGTCTTCTTCGTGCCAATCGATCTCAGTATCGAAACGAATGCCGGGAGTGGGTCCCAGGGAGATGCGTTGTTTGATCGTTGACTTGCCAAATTTCTTGACAACTTCGATTGCAACGCGAACGGGGCCCTTTTCGACCAATTCGACGCTTTCGCTCTTCAACAACTCTTGAGTCGTTTCATAAGCATAAACGTCAACGTCCCAGGCGCTCCAGAAAAGGGGTTTGTCTTCCAAAAGTTGGAAGACGTTTGCCAACTTGCCTGGTTCGACAAATTCGGTTCCGTCTTCAAGGCTTTGGATGGACGAAATGTTTCCATTAACATCAAAGCGAACCGAAAATTGGTCATTTTCAAGCCTTCGAGACGAACCCTTAAGTCGGTTTTTGGTCGGAGACCCTGAATCCCTAAAGTCACCTACCGCGACGGCGCTCAAGGCATCTTGGGGTGTTTCGAAAATCAGCTTGCGCTCGCCAAATTCCTCAACCAATTGAGTGGGAAGGAATTCCTCGCCGACTTTGATACCGACGGGAACTTCTTCCTCGGTCCAGGCGACTTCAGCCTGAGTGGGGACATTCCCGTTTTGGAACAGTGCGATGGGTTTCCCAAATTCCGAAGTATCGAGTTTTTTTGCGATGGTCTTCAGCGAGGCTTCGACGACTTCGTTGCCCGCCTTCGCAACTGCTTCGTAGTCCACCTTGCTGTCAACGTAGACCTCTTGAACAGACGAACCCGGGATGATGTCATGGAACTGGTTCAACAAGACTAATTTCCAGGCCTCCTCCAACTTAGCCGAAGGATGCTTTCCGCCGGCAAAATATGCCAACCAGTCCGCATCTCGAAGCAAAAATTCGCTATAGCGATTCGATTTCTTGTTTGCCGCTTGACTGGTGTAGGTGCCCCGGTGAAGCTCAAGGTAGAGTTCACCAACCCAGGTCATCAGGTCCTTGCTTTTCGCTTTGGCATCACGGAAAAAGTCGATGGCTTTCTTCCCGAACATTACTTCTGGATAGTTCGGAGCCAGTCGCCCGCGCTTGATGAATTCCATATGGCGCTCGGTTGGTCCACCGCCGCCGTCACCGTGTCCAAAGACGTAAAGCGAATTTTCGGATCGAGCATGATCCTTATAATTCTTGACCGACTTGATGACTTCCTTCGGTTCGCACGATGCATTGTACGTGTCGGCCGGCGGGAAGTGAGTCCACACCTTGGTTCCATCGATTCCCTGCCACCAGAACGTGTGGTGGGGGAACTTATTGAACTGGTTCCAACTGATCTTTTGGGTCAAGAAGTAATTGATGTTGAACTTTTCAAGGATCTGCGGCAATGCGGCCGAATAGCCGAAAACGTCCGGCAGCCACATGTCATGAGTCGTGTAACCAAACTTCTCCTTGAAATATCGTTTGCCGTACAAAAATTGTCTAACGAGCGATTCGGCACCGGTCAAGTTACAATCTGCTTCGACCCACATCGAGCCGACTGGCTCCCACTGGCCGCGCTCAATCGCCCCTTTAACCCGTTCAAAAAGCTTGGGATAGTCTTTTTCGAGCCATTCGTATTGACTCGCTTGTGAATGGACGAAGACATAATTCGGATACTTCTCCATCAACGAAAGCTGGGTCGCCGTCGTATGCGCCATCTTCTGCTTTGTGATGGAAATTGGCCAGAGCCAAGCGGTATCCAAGTGCGCGTGGCCCACCGGATAGATCGTATGCTTAAACTCGCTGTTGACGCTGCCAAGCGCATCCTTGATGATCTTGCGTGAGCGAGGAATGGAGTCTTCTCCATCTTTCGCAAAAAGATTGATGACGTCATTAATCGCCCTCAGAATCGTGTGAAAGGCTGGGTCATCTTGCGAAAGCGATTCGAGAAGATTGTAGGCAAAATCAATATCGAAATAAAGCGCCTTGACTTCGTTATTGACAATAACGAGATCGGCGAACTCGACCTTCTCGACCTTTTCTTCACGCGGAAGCTCCTTCAGGTGAACCCGGCATTGAGGGTTCTTTGTGTAGGCCTCAATGACGTAGGTGACGTTTTCTCCACCTTCGACCGGTCCTTCGGTGGGTAATGTTCCTCCGGTCAAAAATCCGAAATCTGTGTGCTCGTAGTCCACACCACGAAATGGAGAATTGTCCTTCCAAAGAGTGCGTTCGCTGCCGATCTCCGCGTGGACAACGACGTCTTTGCCGGCCCACTCTTTTGGCACCGTACCGCTCAAACGGAACCAGAACGTCGTGTAAGCCGGTCCATATTCAAACCCTTTCTCAACCTCTTGCCAAGGACCTTTTTCAGCCTCTTTTTGCGTCTTGCAGGGATTTGAATTGATTTCAATTCGAAGGGGTTTGCGCTCGCCGTAAATTCTTGGCTTGATCTCCGTTTTGAGAAATAAGCCAATTCGTCGTAAAGTTAGGTCTGAATGTTTAAGCATTGCGGTAAAAACAAGTAGTTTACTGGACGGAGCGTCAAAGATTCCTGATAAAAGTAACAGTATCCATGGAAGGAGGGTCTAAGGAAAAGTGCTGAGTCGAGTCATTGCCGCGCTGTATTGCGACAGCGACTATCGATCTGTCTCTCGAGTTGTCCGGCACACCCAGATTCTATCTTGTCTCCGCCGCAACCTTGGGGAAGAAACTAATGCGACTTGGAAAGATGTCATCGACGCATTAAGAAAAGAAAACTTCACGCAAGAAGCCCTCTTTTTATCCGAGGCACATCAACAGGAAAAAGGAGTGAGACTCGTCGAAGAAGGGCGCGTTCTCACCATCGCGTGCAAAAGCTATCCACCGGTTCTGTTGGCCAATTTGACGGTCAATGCCCCGCCCCTCTTCTGGATCAGTACTCCAGCGCTGCGTGAGTCTCCACCTTGGTTTAACGACGATGGCTCACAACGAGTTTGTATGGGTGGAATCGGATGTCGGACGCCTCTTGCCATCGGCCATGCCATCGCGACCCGAGTCGGCAACTGGGTTGGCGACAAACAATTTCTTGGAGTCTCGGGGGGCGCAGTCGGCTGCGACGAAGCTTTTGGCAACGGAATTCTCGACAAGTGCGGTTCAATCGTCCATATTCTTCCCCACGGACTCGACAGGCTCAGCCGCAACCTCTACGGCTATGCGATGACCGTCTGCCCGCCGGGAGAGGTTTTTAGTACTGGACGAGCGATGGAACGCAACGCGCTTATTTATGGCTTTGGCCACGGAACTTTCGTATGTTCGGCGCGCTATCGTTTAGGGGGTTCTTGGCAGGGAGCCGTCGCCGCGCTCAAGGCCCATCGGGCCGTAGTTGTCGCAGATTGGACATCCACTGGCTTTGCGTCGAAAGACCCCAAATATGCCGAGGGAACGTATGGGCTCGCCCAAAGGGCACTCAAGAGCCTTGGCGCATATAGTCTCGAACTCGACATTGCGTCCTACAAGAAGGACATCGATGAAAAACTCGACGTAGCGCTCGAATGGTCTTTCGAGCGCTACGCTGGCCAACTCAATAGTGGCCTTTTTGCAAGTTAGCTTTACGACTCAAACGTAAAGACAACCTTGCCCGCTTTACCCGCTTTCATCAATTCCATGGCGTCTTGGAACTGCGTGAAGTGCATCACGTGGGTTACTACGGGGTCGAGGATCAATTTTCCGCTGGAAAAGAGGGCCGACATTTGATCCCACGTCTCCCAGAGACGTCGCCCGACGATCGCGTGGATGTCAACACCTTTGAAGATGAGATCATTCGCGGGAATCGTTTGCTCATTGTTGGCATAGACTCCAAGCATCGAGATACGTCCACCCGGGCGAATGACTTTCGTAGCAAGACTGAGTTGAGAAGGATGTCCCGACATCTCAAGCACGCCATCGACGCCTCCAGGGTGAAGCTTTTCGAGTTCGGCAACCACATCTTCGTTCGTTGGATTGAAAACTCGATCCGCGCCAACCTTTCGCGCAATATCTGCCCGATATTCGCTAATTTCGGTTGCATAAACCGCCTTGGCCCCTGCAGCTTTACAGATCGACACGGCGAACTGTCCGATGGGCCCCATACCGGTTACCAGGAGCGTACAACCCTCGATGGGTCCCGAAAAGGCGGTGTGGACGGCATTTCCTAGTGCATCTTGAAAGGCTGCGATCAAGGGCGAGACACTTTTGGGTGTGGGACGCGCATTTTCCCAAGGTATCACGGCATATTCGGCAAATCCACCGTCGACATCAACCCCAAGGATTTTCGTATTCACGCAAACATGCGCTTGTCCCATTCGGCACTGCAGGCAGTGACCGCAAACGATATGACTTTCGCTCGCCACAAAATCGCCAACCGATCGCTCTGTGACACCTTCGCCGACTTCGACGATCGTGCCACAAAACTCATGGCCAATGATCCTTGGCGGCTTGATTCTTCCTGCCGACCAGGGGTCCCAGTTGTAAATATGGAGGTCCGTTCCACAAACCGACGCGGCTTCAAGCTTGATCTTTACGTGACCGGATCGGACTTCTGGCTCAGGTACTTCGACAATTTCAACGCCAGGCTCCGGTCGCGTCTTTGCGATCGCTTTCACGCGCAAGAGTGTACCGGCACGAGTACACTATGAGGCGTGCTAAAAGTTGCTGTCTTACCATTAAACGCTGGAGAGGGTACGAAACCTCAAATCGGAAGGCAAATTTCTGCATTTGTTGCCGACCAATTGAGGAGCAACACCGATGCTGATATTCAGTCCGTCTCGTTTTTGACTCAAGTTGAGCAGGATGGAGTTGCCCGAACCGCTTTCGTCAATATTTCTGACGGTCTTATTGATCCTGGTCAATTGAAAGAACTTTTCGATCAATCGGAAGTTGACGTCGCCATGGATGGTCTCATCAAGGGCTCGGATAACGGCTTTGAACTTACCGTTCGCTATACCAACAAAGCAGATCTCGAAAATGGCGAGACCGTGGTCCACAACTTCACACCCGCGGAAACTTTCGATGTATTGACAAAGCTCATCAAGAAGCTCGCCGATATCGCCGAAATTGGACTCCCTGAATTAATGTCGGGCGAGCAACTCGAATTTGGCACGGACAATCCGGAAGTTTTTCTCAAATTCCTTGAGGGTTACGATGCCCTCAACTATATTCAACAGGCAAATGGCCTGGTGGCCCGAGAATTCAATCCCGAAGGCGCGATCAATACCCTTCTCGAAGCGGTCGAAGGCGACAAAGACTTCGAAGGTCCGTACCAAGTTCTCGTCGGCCTCTGCCGAGCTTGCACTGCCTACCAAATTGGCACTTTTGAACTGATCGAACAAACGCTGACCAAGGCCTCTGAACTCGTCCCAGACGACTTCGGTGCATTCTTCGCACTCGCCGAGTTGTACCAAGCCGGGAACAATCTTCCCAAGGCAATCGATTATTTCGAGAAAGCCGCACAGCTGAACCCAGAAGATCCGGCTATCCTCAATCGCCTTGGCAATGCCCAAGCTTCCATGAACATGTTCGTGAATGCGGAGCGAAACTTCAAAAAGGCCCTTGAGCTTGAAGGTCCTGATAAGCCCAGCATGGATTTCTTGGCCGGTGTGCTTAACGCGACCGGAAGATCACATGAAATCCCAGCGCTGTGGAAGTCGATCATCGACCAAGATTCACAGAACGCGAACGCCCACGCCAAATACGCGGTTTCCCTCATCCAAGGCGGAAAACCAGACGATGGCGTAAAAGCATTCGAAACCGCCATCCAAACCGTCGAAGACAACACGCTGATCAAGCGTTACTTTGCCCCTTACCTGGCTCAGAATAACGATCTCGACCGAGCGATGGACTTCTACGAAGACTGCATCGACGTCGCCCCGACGGATATTCCTTTGCTCACCGAATACGCTCAGACGCTCCAAGCAGCCGACCGAGCCTTCGAAGTGCCGCAAGTTCTCCAGACGATTCTCAAGGCGAATCCTGATGCCAACACTCGCGCAAATATTGCCGCGTGGCTGATCGAAATCGAACAGCCCAAGCGTGTCGAAAGCGTTCAGTTGGCTCAAGATAAGCTCACTGAGGGCGATGCCGAAGGTGCCATCCGCGATCTGAAGCCTTTGCGAAACTGGCTGGCCGATTATTGGAAGATGTGGGCTGTGCTCAGTGCCGCTTACAACCGCGTAGGCGATTTTGAAGAAGCCGAAAAGTCCGCGCAGCAACTGCTTCAGCTTTTCCCGGGTTGTGAACCTGCATACGGAGAGCTCCGAGAAGCATTGAACGGTCAAGGTAAAAATGAAGAGGCCTGGCAGTTTATGCAATACGCATTTGCGAATAATCAGCAAAGTCTTGGCATTTTCATCAACCTCGGTATCGCCGCGAAGCGGGCGGGTCATCTGGATGAAGCACGGCAAATTTCCGATCAGTTGAAAGCCATTGTCCAACAAAATCCTGACATGAAAGAAGGATTGGAAGACATACTTTCCGAGCTTGACCAGTAAAATCCTTTTGTAGTGGCGAAGACCGCAAAAAGAAAACCTAAAGGGCAACCTCAGCAAAGGGCACAAACGGTGGCAACTCCAAAGCCATCAGAAACCCAACCCGAGGTTCCCGCCAAGCCGATCAAACGCGTCCACCCGTTGGTGGTCGCGTTTGTCGTCTATCACTTGATTGCGATTACCATCTACGCCCTTCCTAAGCCCAGCGATGCGGTCCTCAATGGCACGGCCCAACCCCGAGGCAGCGACGCTTTTCTAAAGTTCAATCAAACCGTCCTAAAAGAATCCGCCCCAATCTACGCCTACGACTATGTCTTTGGCACCTGGCAATATTGGGACATGTTTGCACCTGACCCCGCCCAAACCGATTTCTGGTGCGATGCAGAAGTGCAGTATCTAGATGGCACGAAGGCTACTTTCACCTATCCGCACATTCACGAATTGTCGTTGCCCCAAAAATTTGTCTACGAACGCCACCGAAAGTACTTTGAGCGAGTCAATCAAGCAAAGTTTCAATTTCTACTGCCTTCTTTCGGCCAATATATTGCTTACCAAATGGCGCATGACCCACTCAATCCACCGGTTAAAGTATCCATCAGCCGGCACTTTCAGGAGTGGAGTGGACATCACCTCATCAAAGAGGACAAAGAGCCGCCTTACGGGGCCTTCAAGTTCTACGATTACATTGTCGACCTAACGAAACTCTATTCAGACAAGGGGTGGAAACTTGGAATCCATTAAGACAGCCTACAATTATTGGTTTAAGTTTGGCAGCCCGGTCGCGATGGGCGTTTTTCGGGCGATCATGTCGGGATTGATCTTCATCAATTTCTGCATGATCTCTCTGTTCTATCAGGATTGGTTTTCAGAGAAAGGTTACGTTCCGAACTGGCTGGCCGCGTTTTGGCTCGACAAAGACGTCAATCTAACCGCAAATGGGCAGCTTCGGGTTCCCAGAATTGACCTCCTGTATGGTGTCACCGACGAACGAGTGTTATGGGCATTCAATATCATCGTCATTCTGGCCGCGCTTCTTTCGAGCCTTGGACTCTTTACCCGCGTCTCTACGATTGTCCTCGCAATCGGCGTGGTTTCTTTCCATCACCGGAATGCGGCCATTCTGCACGGCGGCGACACCGTCATCCGCGTTTGTGCCATCTACATGGCGCTGGCCCCGTCGGGAGCCGCTTTCTCACTGGATCGATTCTTCGCCGTTCGAGCAGGGCGAGCACCCTTAATCCCACCTGAGGTCTCACTTTGGCCCCAACGATTGATTGCCTATAATTGCTCGCTGGTCTACTTCACAACAACTTGGGCCAAATGGTTTGGTTCCTTGTGGAAGGCTGGGGCGGCCACTTGGTACCCAGCGAGGCTCCATGAATTCGATCGATTCCCAGTTCCAAAATTCTTTAATGATTTCCCGATGGTCTACTTGACGACCTATGGAACGTTAGCCGTCGAATTCGCGTTGGCCACACTCGTATGGTTTAAGCCACTTCGGAAATGGATTCTCATCAGCGGAATCTGCCTCCATATGTTCATCGAGTATTCCATGAACATTCCACTCTTCTCCTACCTCATGATCACGATGTACATCGCGTATTATGAAGGTGATGAGGTTGTTGCGTGGTGGGAGAAGGTGAAGGCCCGATTTGCCAAGAAACCCATTCCTGTCCCCGAAGCTGAAGCGGCATGATTACCGAACTCCATGTTGAAAATCTGGCCATCATTCAGCAAGCCAGAGTGTCCTTCCGTGATGGTTTCACCGCCCTGACAGGGGAAACGGGAGCAGGAAAGTCTTTGCTCATCGACGCACTTGAGCTATGTTTGGGCGAACGGGCCGACACCGAACTCGTCCGTACGGGTGCAACAAAAGCGTCCGTTCAACTCGTCGTCGATCTTTCGCACTCTAGCGATGTTCTCGAGGCTCTGGCCGACCTCGGGATCGATTCCGAAGAAGGTCTGATTTATATCCAACGCGAAGTGTTGATCGAGGGCCGCTCTCAAGCCCGAGTCAATGGCAAATCAGTTCCGGTCGCGACCCTTCGACAATTAGGCGAACTCATCGTTGATCTGCACGGACAGCATCAGCACCAGGCCCTGCTCGATCAAGAAACGCATGTCGTCTACCTTGATTCGTGGATCGGCAAGGATGCATCGGATTTGAAACAAGAGGTCGCGGCGAAATACATCTCCTGGCAGGACGCAAAACGCAAATATGAAGCCCTGCAGCGCGGTATTCAGGAGCGAGAACAACGACTGGATATGCTTCGCTTTCAAGTTCAAGAAATTGAAGCCTTTGCTCCTATCGAGGGCGAAGAAGTCGAGTTGAACGCTCTCCTCGTCCGACTCAAGAATTCAGAGCGAATTTCCGATGCTGCTCAACGAGCGATCACCGTGCTTTCGGATGGTGAAACAAACGCCCGCGACCTCCTGGCGATGGGATTGAAAAATGCCGAGGACGTGGAACGCCTCGACCCGACTCTCGATCTCACTGAGCTAAGAGAGGCCCTTGTCGACCTTGAAGAGTCCATTCATAAAATTCAATCGTATTTCGACAGTTTGGAAAGCGATCCCGACGCCCTCGAAACAACCATCGAACGGCTCGATGGTCTGAAGCGGCTCAAGCGGAAATACGGAGAAACCGAAACTGAAATTCTGAACTTCCTGGCCAACGCTCAACAGGAACTCGCGGTTCTAACCGACGCTGAGGCTAGTGAAGAATCACTTCATGATGCGCTCATGGCGGCGGAAAGCGCTTTGGGCCAAACCTACGACCGCCTGACCGAACTGCGCATGGGGCGTTCGCGCGACTTTGCCGACGATGTCCGCAAACACCTTGCCGATCTGTCCATGGAGAAAACACAGTTCGAAGTTCGAATCTCTCCTGGGGAAGCGACTTCAGGAGGGCGTGATTTCGTCGAATTTTTGTTTAGCGCCAACTCGGGTGAAGAACTGAAGCCCTTAGCAAAAATCGCATCGGGTGGTGAAATCAGCCGAGTCATGCTTGCGATGAAAAGCGCTCTTGCGGGCCGAGCGGGCGTTCCGACCTTGATCTTTGACGAAGTCGATACGGGCCTCGGCGGAGCTGCGGCGGCGGCCGTCGGCAAGAAAATCCGTGCGCTCAGCGAACATTACCAAGTCCTGGCGATTTCTCACTTGCCCCAAGTGGCCAGCCAAGCCAACGAGCAACTGCGAATTCAGAAGATCGAAAGCGGAGGTCGGGTACAAACCGAGATCGTGCCGCTTACCGAGAGCGAACGAGTCCAAGAAATTGCCCGAATGCTTGCCGGAAATTCGGTTAGCGAACATGCGGTGGCAAACGCAAAAGAAATGCTGCGACTGCTTTAGCCGCAGCATTTGGGTCTCAGCCTATTCGAGTTTCCAGTCCTTCTCGACGCGTTTCCCGTTGAGAGTCACGACGAATTTGTACTTTCCGGCAGCCAAATATTTAGCACGATTGGCTTCGAATGGGTCCTTAACGGCATCCTTTCCGGTCTTTGGCTTGTCTTGCTTAATCGGATCGAACTTCTCGTCCGTCAATCTCAACCCAATTTCCGAATTATTGAATCCTTTTACGGCGTCAATCTCACGCGAAAGTACGGTCTTTCCATCCTTATCAACAACTTCCAGTTTTGCTTTACCGGCGGCCCCGGCATAGAAAGAGACCTTCGCGGTTGGATTCTTCGGCATCTCTGTACTGTATTCCGGACGGCGCTCATAGCCCCACGACGAGCCACGAATTCCATCGCTGAGATTCAAGATTTTCAGGTCTTCTTTGCGCAATTCAGGCGTAATCGACTGCACCGTCTTGAGGTTCAAAATGTAAACTCCTCTGGCATGAGTGGCGATCACGAGGTCGTTTTCTCGCTCCTGGATGACCATATCGTGAACAGGGATATGACTTAAGCCGCCCTGCAGCGTCTCCCAAGTCGCCCCGCCATCAAACGTGATGAACACGCCCATATCGGTTCCCACGTAGAGGATATTTTTGTTCTTAGGGTCCTCTCGAACGACATTGATCGTCTCGTTCGGCAGGTTGCTCACGATGGATTTCCAAGTCTTGCCATAGTCGGTCGATTTCCAAAGGTATGCCGACCAGTCGTCCTCGCGATAGCCGCTCTGTGAACAGTAGACAGTTCCCTCTTCGTGCCGACTTGCCACGATCCTTGACACCCACTTATTCGGTTGCGGTGTAGGAATATCAATCCACGAATTCCCCCCATCTGGGGTCATCGTGACGCGCCCATCATCCGCTCCACAGTAGATCAAACCGAATTTCAATGGACTTTCGGAGATGTCTTTGAGTGTCGAATATGGAACGTCGCCATTAGGCAGATTTTTGGTCAGATCTGGGGAAATCGGCTTATAGGACTTCCCTCGATCAAACGATCGGTAGAGCCGGTTAAAGCCCACATACACAATGTCGGGATGGAAGGTCGAGATAATGATCGGCGAAATCCAATTCGCCCTTTGGGCTTCACCTTGAGGAGCACGAGGGCGCGCCGAATAGCCGCCACCCTTTTCGAGACGCGCCTGATGGGCTCCGAACTGAGATGCAACATAAGTCAAACCGAGTTCTTCGCGGGGATCGACGGCCACGGCCGACCCGTCTCCTCCGCCAATGGCTTCCCACACTTCGGGACGGGTAACACCCGGGATATAAGTGCTGGGACCGCGCATCGTTCCGTTGTCCTGCAACCCGGTGTAAATGTTATAAGGCTCTGCGTTGTCCACCGCTAAGGTCGCTGACTGTCCTACGCTCAAATTTTCGATGTGCTGCCAATTCTTACCGTCATTGCGGGTGAAATAAGCGCCTCCATCGTTTCCAACCCAAATCGCACCCTTGGCACGAGGATCGAAATAGACGGCGTGATAGTCGACGTGGACGCTAGCATCGGTTCCCTGCTTCCAGGTTTTGCCTCCGTCTCGTGACCGAATAATCGGAACACCTGTCAGCCAAAGATCATTTTCGTCGGACGGATTTACAAACACGCGGTCGTAGTAATAGCCGCCCAACTGGCCAACTTTTTTCATTCGGACGAAGGTCTTGCCACCATCGACCGATTTATATATTTCGTCGTTATTTTGCCCCGGGTCGAAAGCATTGGGATTTCGTTTCTCGATAAGCAGATGAACATCGATCATGTTCATCTTTTTGTCCTTAACCGCCTTTACAACGTCCTCAATTTTCGAGTCTTTGGGGCCATATGTGTTCCAAAAAGCCTTCAACACTTCAGGGTCGATATCGACAAATACGTCTTCGTCGAGTTTGGCAAATCGGCGAAGGGTTAGGCGATCGCTCGGTGCTCGCTCGTCCTCATCCTCCCACTCTTCATCCTTTCCAGGATTCTCGACAAAAGCGTAAACGACTTTGTTGTTCGATTGCGACCAAGCCAAGCCAACGCGGCCCGATCGTTCCCCACTTGGCAAACTCTTAATTGGAGTCCACGATTTGCCACCGTCGTCTGTTCGATAGACCCCGCTTCCTTCTCCCGATTCAAGAAAGTTCCAAGCTCTCCGATCACGTTCGTACATTGCAGCGATCGCAACTTTGGGATTCTTCGGATCGAGTTGCACGTCGGTACATCCCGTCCATTCGTCGACCTTTAAGGTCTGGGTCCAGGTCTTTCCGCCATCGGTCGTTTTATAAAGACCCCGCTCGGCATTTTCTGAATAGAGGTGGCCCATGGCCGCCACCCACACGGTATTTTCATCCTTGGGATCGATCACCACCCGCGCAACGTGGTGGCTTTCGGGAAGGCCGATGTATTGCCAAGTCTTGCCTGAGTCGGTTGACTTAAACATGCCAGTTCCGGCATAGCTTGTGCGCTGATTATTCGCTTCACCAGTTCCGAGATAGATTGTTTTTCCGTCTTTTGAGAGGGCAAAATCCCCAACTCCAAAACTGGATTGGCTATCCCAAACCGAGGTCCAAGTTTGGCCGTCGTCTTCGGTACGAAAAAGCCCGCCGGTAGCAAATCCCACATAAATCTGATTTGGATTGTTCTGCGGCGCATTGATCATCATGACCCGTCCGCTCTGCACCTCCGGTCCAACATTTCGCCACAGCAATCCACCGAAAGGAGAATCTGCCTCCATCTGCATGCGTTTTGTATATGCGGCTTGCGTATCAGCGGCGGGAGTGCCTCGAACAATTTTGGAATGAAATTTAGCTTTCTCGGCCTTTTTGTCCCACTCCTTAAGGTCGCCGTCCTTATCTTGTGCAATCGCAACCGACGCCAAACAGATGGCGAGCCCAACCAGAAAGAATTGCTTCACGGGGCTAGTTTCCCACACGAAAAGAAAAAAATCTATCCCGGCGACGACACTTCGGTCGGGCATACTTAATGCCGTGCCTATTCCGGCGAAACTTCAAGAACAGCTCGATGATCTGGCTTTGTTCCCAGATCGACAGGATCGAATTGAGGCTTTGATCGCCTTGGCCGACGATTACAAGCATCCGTCGAGAGCCGACTTCGAAAGAACCGAAGACAAAAAAGTGCCCGGTTGCGAATCTGAGGTTTTTATCGAAGCGGTTCCGTCAGGTTCTTCGCTAGAATTTCATTTTGCGGTGGATAACCCTCAGGGCATCAGCGCCATGGCGATGGCCATCCTGCTTCAATCCGTTTCGGGATCACCCAAAAATGAAATCGCGGCTATCGATGAGAGCATCGTCTTTGAAGTTTTTGGTAACGAGCTATCGATGGGTAAAAATCTTGGGCTGACCAATATGGTTCGCATCGTCAAGCAACTGGCTTCCACGTAAAAAACGCCCCGATCCATTCAGAATCGGGGCGATTTTGTTCGGCGAGGCTTACTTTTCGACGGGAACGCCGACGGAGTTGCCCCATTCGGTCCAAGATCCGTCGTAATTTCGAACAGTATCATATCCAAGAAGGTAGCGTAAGACAAACCAGGTATGGCTGGATCTCTCGCCAATTCGGCAGTACACGATGACGTCGTCGCCTTCGCTGGTCCCGGCCCCGCTTTGGTAGATGTCCTTCAACTCCTCGGCAGTCTTAAATGTTCCATCTTCGGGATTGACTGCCTTCGCCCACGGAACGCTCTTGGCTCCCGGAATATGGCCACCACGAAGCGCACCTTCGTTGGGATAGTCCGGCATGTGCAATCGAGCACCCGAAAATTCGTCGGGAGATCGAACATCGATTAGCTTCCCGGGTGTATCGAGATGAGCCAAAACATCGTCTTTGAAAGCACGTTGGGTCTTGTCGTCCCGCGACTTCACTGGATAGTTTGAACTCTTTGCCGCCGGAACCTCGCGAGTCAACTCGCGACCTTCCTGAACCCACTTCAATCGTCCGCCGTCAAGGATTCGCGAATTGGTATGTCCAAACAGTTCAAAAACCCACAGGGCATAGGTTGCCCACCAGTTATTCTTGTCTCCGTAAAAAATGATGAGCGAATCAGGATTGGCTCCGATTCGGGACAAAAGTGCCGAAAAAGCCTCGCTCTGAATATAGTCGCGTCGGACTGGATCATTCAAGTCGCGGGTCCAATCGACCTCATAGGCTCCGGGAATGTGGCCCGAGGGATACAGCAATGAATCTTCGTTCGATTCAACGATGATGAGGTTGGGATTGCTGAGATTTGCGGCGAGCCACTCGGTCGAAACCAACTTGTCCGGGTGGACATATCCTCGTTGTTCGATGGGCTGTTCCAATGTCGTTGGCATAAAAAACTCCTACTCTTAGTTTGGCACCAAGCTATTTGTTCTACGTAGAATAACTTGACAAAGAAGTCGAGTTTCGAATGATATTTAAGAAATTTGGCTTACCTCGAAACTTGCAAAGGCATTCCCTCCGTAAATTCACCCAGTGCAGCAGGGTCCTAGTGATGAAGCGCACGGGGGAAGGTTTTGAAAGCACTCATTCGCGTCGGAGCGATCTCGCTCTCCGTGGCCACGGCGGCCACTGTTTTTTGCTCGGATACGCCACCGAGTATCCGGGCGGCTCGGCTCAACAAGCCTCCCGTCATTGATGGAAAATTAACCGATGGAGAATGGAGCGGTGCGGAGTCCACGACCGCGTTTTTCGACCGCGCAACCGCAAAGGATCCCTCTGAACAGACCCAAGTTTGGCTTGGTTTTACAAAAAAGGCCATCTATGTGGCCTTTCACTGTATCGACCGTGAGCCGAATCGTATCATCGCTCGTGAGATCATCCCCAACTCAAGTTTCAAAGGTGAAGATTTTGTCGAATTTGACATCAACCCGTTTGGAAACCGCACCTATGATCAACTTTGTGAGTTCATGGTTAATGCCCTCGGCACTAAATCTGAACGGATCCAGACGGGACGCGCCGACAAGCGAGAGTGGCGGGGTGATTGGAAAGCGGCCACTTCCCGCGTTGGCGATGGTTGGACGTGCGAAATCGAAATTCCCTGGTCGATGCTGAACTATCCAAGTAAGGAACGGTTCAATATGGACCTCAACTTCATCCGCGTTCAAGGTCGGAATCTTTTCGAGCAAAGCTGGGCCAATGCCCGCCAGAATCCACTTCCCGAACTCCAGGGCATTTGGCAAAATGTTGAGCCGCCACCCGCGGCCAAACCCAAAGTCCAGTTTCTTGGCTATGTGGCTCCCGAACTTGATCATGGGGTCTTTCAAAACCGGATGGGTTTAGACGCCCGCTACGCCTTTACCCCTTCGGTTACCGGAGCCGTCAGCATTGCCCCCGACTTCAAGAATATCCAGAACGTTGTCCCCGGCATCGACTTTGTGCGGACGGAACGCTTCCTCGGCGAAGCACGCCCATTCTTCTCGGAAGGATCAGGATTCTTTAATTTAAGTGGCGATTTCGCCTACGGCACCATGTTCTATAGTCGCCGAATAGACGACTTTGATGCCGCGACAAAATTTTACGGACAAGCGACGCCAACTCTGGGATTTGGCGCACTCTACACCAATAAATTCGATGGTCAGAAATCGATGGTCTTCAATGTCAACAAGACATTGTCACCGACATCGAGTCTCAACGTCTTCGGAACATCTAACGCCGACAATGTTGAGAACAACTCGTTTGGGTTCAACTACTCTCGACGCACAGGCAAGATTGGGATTGATTTTGGTGCCGCCATGGAGAAAGACAATGGAACCAAAGCTGACACTGCCGGAACAGTTGGGTTAACGTATCAGGGCAAGGAGGATTTTGCGATGGCAAGGTACATGTGGGTTACCCCCGAATTTAATCCGGCTCTCGCCTTGATTCCCTGGACCGACCGACGGGGTGCGTACCTTTACTACGAACGGACTCACAACATTCGAACTGGCCCCATCGCGCAAGTCCAATTTAACGGCAGCACCGATGAATACCGGACGTATGATGGAATTCTTCAGGAATGTGGATTTGATTCCACGGTGAACGTTCGCCTACGAAACGACATTGGGTTCGGTATGGCGAAAGTTCGCTACACGTATAGTGGCGTTCTGGATGACTACATGATTTATGGCGTTGGATTCAATGTTTCCAACCGTTTCAAGCAGCTTGCGGTGAATTATCAAGAAGGCACCCAAAGTGGATTACCAAGCAAGTATTACGTCGTGAAAGGGAGTTGCCGACTCATCAAGAACCTAGACCTCACGTTGAGCAAATCGGTACTCGAACTCGATGGCACCGCCCGTCAAACCGTCAGTACTTTGGCATACCAAATTTCGCCTCAAGACCTGATTTCAAGCCGCATGGTCATGAACGGCGATAATCAAAATCTGTTCTTCAGTTATCGTCATGCAGGCTTCAAAGGCACGGAGTACTATCTCATCTACGGTGACCCCAACGCGGCAACCACGTCAAATCGACTCAGCATTAAAATGGTTTGGGCCTTTTAAGCGTGACGTCAGACTGAAAAACGGCACAAAACGACCGACAACTTTGTTATCCCAGTAAACTTGCTGGGTTACTCGATGTCGATCACCGATCTTTTAAAACTGATAAGGGTTAAGCAATATACGAAGAATGTCTTTGTGTTTGCCGCCTACATCTTTTACGTCAAAGGTTGGGCGACTCCGGGCGCGATTCAGTCTGTCCTTCTCGCGTTTGCGGCCATGTGTTGCGCATCCTCAGCAACTTACATCGTTAACGACATCTATGACCTTGAAAAAGATCGCAGCCATCCGGTTAAAAAGAATCGTCCGATCGCCTCAGGGCGAGTACCTGTCGCGGTTGCCTTCGGCCTCGCCATCGTCCTGCTCTTTGCTTCGCTATTTCTAGGTTGGCAAGCAAACGTTTCGGTTATCTACGGAATCGGCGTCTATCTCCTGATTCAGATTCTTTACAATCTTTGGCTACGCAATAAATCAGTTGCCGACGTCGCCTGCATCGCGCTCGGATTCGTGATTCGAGTCATCATCGGAGCGCTTGCGATTTCGGCTCAAGTATCGGGGTGGATTCTCCTTTGTACCGCCACTCTTGCGTTGATGCTGGGATTCGGAAAGCGACGACACGAATTTCTTTTGATGGGCGACCAAGGGCACAGTTCGCGAAAAAGCCTCGCAGAATACAGTCGCCAATCGCTCGATATGCTCGTGGGATTTTCGGCGACGTGTGCGGCGTTGACCTACAGCGTCTACTCCATCGAGAGTCCGACCGCACGCAGCTACCCCGGCTTGATTCTCACGACGCCGTTTGTTATTTACGGCATCGCTCGATATATCGTCATCGTCTTTGGAAGTGGAGAGAGTGGCGAACCTGAGTCTCTCGTCTTGCGCGACCCTCATCTCATCCTCACCTTCATCGGTTTCGGCGTTGCCGCCGCGATCGGCTTGACCAACGTCCCTATTCCCTTTCTCTATCGATGAAATATAAGATTGCTATCGTCATCGGAGCTTCGAGCGGCATCGGTCGCGAAATCGTCCGTATCCTTGCGAAACAAGGTGTCAAAGTTGCGGCAATCGCGCGCCGAAAGGACCTACTTGATGAGCTTGTTCGCGAATTTCCGAATCAAGTTTTGGCGTTTGAACATGATGTCGTTCAAACCCATGAGGTTCCTGAGCTTTTTCTCGAGGTGACAAAGCAACTCGGTGGGCTTGACCTATTTATCTATAACAGCGGCGTCATGCCTGAAATTCAGGCGACCGAATATAGCTTCGAAAAGGACCTTCACATGGTCAATGTCAACATCGTTGGAGCGATCGCCTGGTGCAACCAGGCGGCCGAACGATTCCAAAACACGAAACACGGCTACTTGGTGGGTATCGGGAGCGTCGCCGGTGACCGGGGACGAATGCTGCAACCCGTCTATAACGCCAGCAAAGCTTTCCTCCATACCTATCTCGAAGCGCTTCGGAACCGCCTGTCTCGCCACGGCGTTGTCGTAAGTACGATCAAGCCCGGACCAGTGGATACGGAACTTGCAGCCCACATGTCAATGAAGAAAATGTCGGCCCACCATGCGGCAGAAATTTGTGTGAGCAAATTCGACAAAAACGGCGAACATTATCTGGCTTTCTTCCACCGATTCGCGTTCTATATCATAAAGCGAATTCCCAGCCCTCTTTTTCGTAAGCTCAAAATATGAGTTCGACAAGCCTCTCCTTGGATCACCTGGACCGAATCAGTGGATTCGGTCAGTCAGAGCATGTCGATGCATTTGTCTATCGTCCGACGACGGTTGAGGAAATTCGAGAAGTTTTTGTGCTTGCTCAATCGAGCGGGCGAAAAGTAACGCTCCGTGGCTCAGGACGCAGCTATGGCGACGCAAATACAGGTGCCGAAAACCTGGTCATCGACATCACCCGCATGAATCGCATCCTGGCTTGGGACAAGGCGGCCGGGATCATTGACTGCGAGGCAGGGGTGACCATAGAGGGACTATGGCGATACTGCCTTGAAGACGGCTGGTGGCCTCCTGTCGTGACCGGAACTATGTATCCAACCCTTGCGGGCGCGCTCGCGATGAATGTTCACGGAAAAAACAACTACTGCCAAGGCACCGTCGGCGAGCATGTGCTTGAGATCGACGTTCTGTTTCCAAACTTGACTTTCGCCACGCTCACGCCAAACGACGCGCGGTTCTACGAAGTCATTTCCTCCGCCGGACTGCTGGGCGTGATCACCCGGGTTAAGCTCCAAATGCACCACGTCGCAAGCGGAAACCTAAAGGTCCTCGCCGAAGCGGCAAAAAATTGGGACGAAGAGTTTGCTTTGTTCGAGAAGTACGAGCACGACGCCGACTACATGGTTTCATGGGTCGAATGTTTTGGCAAGGGAAAGAAGGCGGGACGGGGCCAATTCCATGCTGCCTGGTATGAGAAGGTGCCGAGCATCCAAAGCCGACGCCCAGCCTCCCAGGACCTGCCGCCGTTGCTCCTCGGCTTTTTTCCAAAGTCGATGATGTGGAAGGTCATGAAGTGGTTCTTTAACCGCACAGGTGCTCGCTTCATCAATTGGGCAAAATATCTGGCCAGCAGTACGATTGGGAATCACAAGACTCATGAGCAGGGACTTGTGGCATTTTCGTTCCTTCTGGACTACGTGCCCGATTGGCGCCGAGCGTACGAACCCGGTGGATTTATCCAGTACCAATCCTTTGTGCCAAAAGAACACGCGAAGCGGGTGTTCGCAGAGCAGGTTCGCCTTCAACAAGAGTACAAATTAGAGTCCTATCTGGGAGTACTCAAACGCCACCGTCCTGACAAGTTCCTATTCACTCATGCAGTGGACGGCTACTCGCTCGCCCTCGATTTCAAAGTCACCAAAAAGAACCGTGCCCGTCTTTGGGAATTAGCCCATAAAATGAATGATTTGGTCTTGTCTAGTGGTGGGCGGTTCTATTTTGCCAAGGATTCGACATTACGTCCGTCCGATGTCTCCGCTTATCTCGGTGAAAGTATCGACCGTTTCCGCACTATAAAGGCCGAAGTCGATCCCGAAGGGCTTTTAACCAGCGATCTTGCGGAAAGGGTTGGACTCGTCAGCTAACTTTTTTGAACAAGTTTCTCGACAACTTTTGGAAGATCCTCAAAGTTCTCGATCGGCTGGGTCATCCGCTGCCCACTCTTATCAAAAACGGTGAACGTATATCGCGTGGAATCATTGGGATAGAACTGACTCACAAATTTGTCATGGGAATCTATTCCGAGCGGCCAGTCGATCTTGATATCGTGGCTAGCCTCCTCATATTCGCGCCGGGAGGTACTAAAATTGCCGTAATTGATGGTAACCGCTTTGACTCTGCCCGGATATTTGTCGAGCATTGATCGGACTAATTTTGCCGATTGGTCCCACCCGCAGCAAAACGAAGGATAGAAATGAACGATGAGGACTTTGCCTTTAAAGTCTTCCCATTTCGGAGCTTTTTCGACCGTCCACCACGACTCGATCAAAGCAAATGGAACCTTTGCTTCTCGAGTTACGAGCCCAGCGCTGGCCAGGAGGAGCGACGTCACCATAATCGTTCGACGCCTTCCTGCTTCCAGAGTTTCGCGCCAAAATGAAGCTATGCAGAAGTTTGATGCCAGTCGGGCCGCCGCGTATGAACAGCAAAGCCGGATCGCCCTGGCAGGATATGAAGCCTGCCACGAATTGGCTGCTTGCATGATGTCGGCGGTTCTTGGCGCTGGTTCCACCAGACACCTCCTCATCGTCGGGGCGGGTGGCACAGCCCAAGAAATAGTCACCATGGCTCAACTTGAGCCGAATTGGCGCTTTACCGCCGTCGATCCATCGCCTTCGATGCTTGAATTAGCCGTATCGAAACTTGAACAAGCCGACCTAATGGATCGAGTCGAAGTTCACCTGGGGCTGGTCGAGGACTTATCCGAGGAGGAGACCTTCGACGCCGCCACCATGATCGGCGTCCTTCACCACCTTCCGGGTATCGAAGCCAAGCAATCGATCCTCCGATCAATCGCGAGGCGGTTAAAGCCAGGATCACCGTTTATTTTGGCGGGCAATCAGATGGCATACGCAAGCCAACCAATCTTATTAAAGGCCTGGGGCGAACGCTGGCGAATGTTTGGGGCATCCCTGGATGAGGTCACCCAAAAGCTCGGGAGAATTCTCGAAGGTGCGGACCCACCCGCGTCCGAGACCGATCTCCTCACCTATCTGGAGGATTCAGGTTTTGAGAATCACACCCGATTCTTCTCCAGCCTTTTTTGGGGAGCTTGGATCTCGACAAAGCGGTAAATTCATACGATGTCTGAAGCTGGTAGCTACGATCCGAAATGGGTTGAGGAATATTTCGACGATTTTGCCGACCAGGAATGGGATCGGCTAAAGAAGAACCCTGCCCGGGAAGTCCAGTTAAGTATTCATGTTCAGGCTATTTTGCGAAACCTCACGTCCAACATGGAAATATTGGAGATCGGAGCCGGCCCAGGAAGATTCACGCACGCGATCGTCGAGGTGCTCGAAAGTTTTGCCACAGTTACAGATATTTCCGAGGTTCAATTGGACCTCAACCGAGCAAAGGCAGAAGAGCATGGATTTGCAAGAGGAGTTCGGGAATGGAGGAAGCTCGACATATGTGATATGTCTTGCTACAAAGATGCTTCATTCGATGCCATTGTCGCCTACGGTGGTCCCCTCAGTTATGTGCTTGATCGGCGAAATATAGCCCTCCAAGAGTGCATTCGCGTGGTAAAGCCCGGGGGCATAATTTTGGCCAGCGTGATGAGTCTGTGGGGCACGATCCATCAGTACCTAGAGGGCGTACTCGGTTTCTCACGGACCGAAAATCATAAGATTATTGAGACTGGGGACCTGACTACTCAAAATGCTCAGTTTGCGACTCACTTTTGCCACATGTTTCGGGCCGTAGAGCTTCGAGCATTCTTTGAAACCCATGGACTAGAGGTGGTGGATATGGCCGCATCGAATGTCCTTACGCCTGCCTATGGAGATAAACTCGACGAGATAAGACAAGACAAGGACAAATGGATGCAAGTCTTGGAAATGGAGCAAAAAGCCTGCCGAGAACCCGGATGCCTCGATATGGGTACCCACTTAATTATTTCTGGTCGTAAACCCTAAACAAGAAGTCCCTGGCTATAAGAGCCGAGGACCTTTGATCTCTTGTGTTTTTGTTATTTTCTGCGTCGTCGAAGAAGAGCCGCTGCTCCAAGACCCAACGCGCGAAGACTTGCGGGTTCAGGTACGGGATTGCTTGACCCCTCCAGTCGGAACATTTGATCGCCAACATTTATCATTCGAACGAAAGAGGTGCCAACGTATTGTGCCATCATTCCATCGCCAGGCGTAAGAATGGATAACTGGGCCGCTTCGAATCCATTTCCCGAAGCGCCGATCCAGTAAGTGGTGTTTGCCGACAGCACCAAGGGCGTCAATAAGTCGAGATTGACTTCGTTGATTCCCGCCGCAACATTTGACCAACTTGCAACCGAGACGTCTTGACTGTCAAGCACCGTATCGGGCATTCCCGCGTTATTGCTTAAGAGCTTGACGTGCATGGTTCCGAAGGCACTCGGATCGAAGCCCGTGTAGTAAACGAATCGGGTCACGGTTACGTCGCTGGCAAACGAAACCATTTCGGCAAAATTTTGTCCCGATGTCTCGTTAGACCATGACCCACCATTGGTTCCGGTCGTCCAACCGTAATCTCAAAGTACATCAGCATTCGCCACGCCCGAAAGCAGTCCCAAACTTAAGAGTAAATTGATTTTTTTCATCTTGCCCCTATCCCGTTAATAATTACCGGCAATAGACATATGGTAGCTCTCACGACACTCTCGGTCAAGGTGTCTCAAAAAGAATTTGTTGGCCGACGCAAGCGTTTACTCAGAGAAAACGTTCTCGCGCAGCTTACAGGCCGCAGTGGTTTATGAAATGATGGCCGACGAAAGTCCTAGGTTCTTACGAGAGATTGCTGCTTTTGCCAGCTATCGCATCTGAGGCTTGATAGGCATCTTCGACCAATCGCATGGTGAGAATCGCTCGATGGACCTCTGTAGAAGGAGCCTCGCCTCCCGCTCGCCAGTCCATCATGGCCGACATCGGACCACGGAAAGCATGAGGGAACCAGCCTCCTTCAAGAGGAACGGAAGTCCAGTCTGAATCGCCTTCCAGCCAATATTCAAAAATGTCCTCCCCGCCTTCAGGATAGTTTAAATTGAGTCCCATTTGGAACCAAACGACGCCCTTCGTTCCTTCGATCTTAAGATACGACTGCTGATGCTTCGGGCCTGCTTTGTGAGCGTGATAGGTGTTGATCGTCGCCCGAAGCATGTCACCGTATTCAAAGTAGATGCAGCTTCTCGACGACTCTAGTTTTGGCGAATCGGGATGTTTAATCGCTCTCGCCCAAACGCCTTTCGGTTCCCCCAGTAGGTCACGCACAAGATCCGTGTAGTGAATGGAGTGATAGACCATCTCCATTCGTGGAGCTAATTCAAGGAAATACCAATCCGCCCACGGAGTCAGCACATTAACCTTAAATTCGAGGTCGAGCAAGTCGCCGAGCGAACCCTGCGCCAAAAGCGATTTGAGGGCTAGCGTGTAGGGCGCCCAACGAAGCTGGAAGTTGACTGCCGCCCGAATCTCCCTCTCATCGCAAACCTTCAGAATTTCTTCAGCTTGCTCAAGTGTTTCTCCCATCGGTTTTTGAAGCAACGCATAGGAGCCACGCGGCAGTTGTCGAAGGATCTCGGCATGTGCCGCCGCCGGAACGGCAAGGTCAAAGATGGCATCCGCAGGAGCTTGTGAGAGGACGTCGGAGAGATGAGGAGCGACAAAGGGAATGCCAAATTCCTGAGCAAGCTCATTCGCCAATTCTTGTCGCGTATCCGTAATCCCAACGACGTCAAATCCACACATCTTATATGCTGGCAAGTGTGCATTTCGCATGATCCCGCCCGCGCCGACACAAATGATCGGAAACTTTCGGCGTGGGGGATGAGGCGATTGATCGAAAGTCACGTCAGTTCCCCGCTCTCCTCTTAGACCAAACCTGAGGAATAGACATGCCAATCTCCATAAGCGAACCGTTATTTTACTTCGGGTTCAAACAAACTTCATGGACGCCCAATCCTTGGACCACCTTAAAAGGCTCTATACTGACTTAAGTATTGTATTTATGACTGCCGAAGCGACCTTTCAAAACCTTGATCAGCTAAGGGACACCTGCTTTGGCAAGGCCTTTCGTATCCAAGTTGAGGAAGCGGCCGTTCAATATCCAGACCATGCCGGAATTCAGGCATTTTTGGCTCATCTCGCGTTGACACAAGGAGACATAGCCAAGGCACGCGATATTTTAGCGAGATTCCCTAATTCACCTGACTGGGAAGTTCGATGCGCTACGGCTGAACTGCTTGCGGTTGATGGAAAACTGGATGAGGCCGTTGACATCGCACAAACACGACTAAGAGATGATCCCCATAGCCCGTGGGCGCTCACGATCTTGCTTGCCGATGCCGTTTTTCGGGGATCGCAACCTCAACTTGAAAACGCATTGAACATCGCAGAACGAAACGGGCCAAACCACGCCGCGCTGATGTACCGGTGCTGTAAGGTATGGCTGTCGATTGGAAATCAAGAACGGGCCGAGTCGATTCTCAGTCGATTTCGCGGGCATCCTTCTCCGTACTTCGACGAATTCGAAGCGGTTTTATTTCGAGCCAAACACGACTGGTCGGAGGCCGAACGATTGGGTCGGCGAGCCATTGATAAGCACGACGAGTTTTCGCCCGCTTTTGGTTTGATCAGTTATCTCAAAGCGACGGCCGGCGACCTTGCGGAAGCGAAAACGATGGGCTATCGTGCGTTTGAACTCAACAGTCGATCACCCCAAGCCCTTATCGCGCTTTCACTTGTCGCACGGTTTGAATCCAATCCTGAGAAGGCCAAGGAATTAGAGGTTCAGGCGGAAGCCGTGACCGAGAATTCTACGTCGTTTTTCGACATTCGACGGGCCTCCGAACACTTTCGAAAAGGTGAAATCGAAGCAGCCTACGATCTTTTCCGGTCACTGATCCATGATCCCAGGTATATGGTGAGCCGCCGGGCATGCGAGGTTGTCCTTCGTCACATCAAATCGATACCAGAGACAACCAATCCTCAAAAGTGGTTCCGCGACATCGAATCACTTGGATTTGACGGTCCAATTCTATATTCGGCAAAAGCGCGCGTGGCAACTCTAGACCGGAAAATTGGTGATGCCCAAAACTTTCTAGAGCAAGGACTCGCCAAGTATCCCCACGATCTTGATCTTGCCATCGCCAAACTCGGCTTGCTTGATGAAATGGGCGAAAAGAAAGCCTATACAGAATTTGCGAATAACCTCTTCCCTGTCGTCGAAAAATCACCCTTGGCCCTCACAAAAGTTCTGATCGAACTCGCAGGCCATAAAGACGACGAACTCACCGAGCGATTTCACCAAACTCTCCGTACACGATTTCCAAATGCAGCCCAAAACAACATCATTTCGGGGTTACGCGACATCAATTCGGGTCACGCAAAGCAAGGCTTCGAGAAGATGAATGTCTTGAAAGAAGGTTTCGGCATCAATCGAAGCATGACCATAAAATACGCCAGAAAGCGTGTCCTCAAACGAATGCCACTTTGGCGCCGAATCCTCGCCAAAATGGGATTTCGCAAATGAATTCTTACTGACCGAGGATCGTTCTCGTCTCTTGCGCCGCCACTTGGAGTGATTCTTCTACCGTCATCTCACCATGCAAGGCCCGGTGAACGGCTCGCGAAATGGCTTCATTGATTTCGGGATACTCAGGAATGGACGGCAACGTTCGCGTATTGGCGTGAACATCGGCGATGATCGAATAGTAGGGATACTTCGCAACCACTTCAGGATCATTCCAAGTTGAAAGCCGCACTCCATTTGCGCCCGCCATTGACACCATCTTGTCGGTCTCGGGAGCCGAAATAAACTGCATAAATTGGTATGCCAATTCCTTTTGAGTCGAGCCCGAAGGAATGGTGAGCACCCAGTAAATATTGAGAGAAACTGATCCGGCGGGCCCGGACGGAAGCTTGGTACACGCGTTTCTGCCAACGATCTTGCTGTACTCCGGCATTTCGCTGACCGCCGCAAAACCGCACCAATTCCACATCATCGCCGCGTTGCCCTGAGCATAGTAATTTCCGCACTCGACGCTGCCAAGGTTGAGACATTCTAGCGAAGCCACTTTGTGTTTGTGGAAGAGATCGACATAAAACTGCAGTGCCTCGATGCCAGGAGCTTCATGAAAACGCGGGTTCTTTTGGTCGTCGAGTAGCACGCCCCCTCGACTCCACAAGTGGATCAGAAAGTCGTAAACGTTGTTGTGGCCATCTGTGAATGCTGCTTCACAGCATCCCCAAAGTCCTTGTTCCGGACGGGTAAAAAACTTTGCGACATCGAGAAACTCATCCCAGGTTTGCGGAGGACGCAATTCGCGACCGTACTGTTCGTGATAGGCAGCTTGCTCCTTTGGGTCGCCAAACAGATCGGTGCGGTAATGGAAGACTTGGGGACCATCGTGCCATGGCAGACCATAAATATAACCTTGATGCTGCTGAAGTCCGAGCATCACCTTGTGCCATCCCTCCGACCAATCGATGGGCGGATTCGACTCAATCATCTCGTCGAGCGAGGTAATGCTCTCGTTCTCCATCAAGATGGGTAACCAATCCGTACAGCAAAGGAAAAGGTCAAATTCGTCAGACTCGGTACCCATGTTCGCGACCATCTTCTCGTAATGGTCATGAATCGGAAGAAACGTACACTCAACCTCGATATGTGGATGGACACGATTAAAAGCGGCAACTTGAGATCGAAAGGCATTTTCGAACGTTTCCTGCTCGCGAGAGATGAGTTTGAGTTTAGGCATGATTTTCCCTGTCAACGTTGCCAGTCAGAATACCAAGTGAGCCGACCAGACGACTCACAAAGACAAGAGTTATTAACAACCCGATGGCCTCTTGAGCCATGACGACCCAACGTAGCCCTCCTAAAGGCACGATATCACCATATCCTATCGTAAATTGGGTGACGGCACTGAAGTAGATCGGATCAATGTTATCGAGTTTTCGCACTGAGCAGAACAACCAAGGTTGGAAAGCGTAATAGATGAACGCAAAAATGAGGACAAGTTCAAAGTAATTGTAAAGCCCCAAAAGGGTACTTCTCGCGGTCGAATGAACGCTTTCCCAGCAGGTCCCTCGATAGTAGCGATACTTGATTAGAATTCCGCTAAGGAGAATATTGAAAACGAGGAATGTCACGCGGTAGATCAAGTAGCACAAAATCACCAAAGTGAGGGGGTTGCCAATCAGCGTTATCCAACCGGTTTGGCTCGCCCAAAATAGGGCACCCAATTCGAAGCCAGTACGTGCAATGATCGAAAGGTCAACGACCGAATTCCAAGACCGCTTCCCACTGGGTCGCCTTCCCATTGCATAATTTTCGTCGGTATAGAAATCGACCAAGGAGTCATGAAGGCGAAGAAAGATCATGCAGATCATGACCACGATCGCCACGATGATTCCCGTTTTCTTGGCTTTTCTCCAACTTTTGGGGATGTCTACTGCAAACAGCTCCCACCACGCACCGTAATAGTAACAAAGAAAAAAAGGACGTGGGTCCTGACTCCTTAGCGATGTCCCGGCCTTCACGGCTTCTGAACTTCAATGCCGTTTAGGCTGCCCCACATACGTCCGGTTGGGGGCTGAAGCATCTCAAGGGTAATGTCGTCAGGGTCCAAGAAGTACACCGTGTATCCGCCCTTATTGACACCTTCTTCAATTGCAACCGGGGCTGGAGCCTTGAAGCGAACACCCGCTGCCGCCAGTCGCGCATAGTCTCCATGAATATCGTCCGTCACAAACGCAAGGTGAGGGGCTCCGGGACGATTGGTGCTGACATCCGTCTTCTCACCACGAGGATGAACGTACTCAACTAGTTCAAGGTGGTGATTCGATGGCCCAACGAAGGCATTTGGAATCCGAAGCATCGCGACTTTTAGGTTGGCGTCAGGATAGCCAACCAATTTGGATGTGTATTCATTATGCTGGACCTGTTGGTGGTGGAGTTCCAGCCCAAGCAATCCACAATAGAATTCTAAACTTTGCTCAAGGTTCGAAACCGTAAAGCTTGCGTGCCAAAGACCGTTGTATGCCATCGATGGTTCTTATTGTACGGAAAGCCTTTCACCTAATCAAGGGAAAAACGATGGCGAACTAATGCATCCATTGTCCGCCATCAACGAGGTACACCTGGCCAGTTACAAAGGATGCTTCGTCGGACGCGAGAAAGAGTGTCACTTGAGCGACTTCTTCCGCCGTCCCCATCCGCCGCAAAGGCAACGACTCAACCACGGGTCGAAGTGTTTCCTGGGGTGAAACGCCCCGGATTTCGCTCCGTTGTTTCGCAATCGATTGCGTCAGAGGGGTATCGATCACTCCTGGCGCGATCGCATTGACTCGAATGCCCTTCGGACCTAAACTCAAAGCCGCCGACCGCGTCATACTGATGACGGCCGCTTTACTCGCCCCATAATCAAGCTGCTCAAGCTTCGGCATCAGCCCGCTATTGGACGCCATATTGACAATCGATCCAGCTCGGCCTTGATCAATCAGGCTCTTTGCCAGTTCCTGCATCAAAACAAAACTCGCCGTAACATTGATCCGAAAAGTCCTTTCGAAACCGGCGGCATCAATCTCGAAAAAGGGCCGCGTGAGGCAGATTCCGGCGCAGTTCACCAAAATATCTGGAGTCGAAGGCAAGGCACGCATAAAGTCGGGAATCTCGTCGATTTTCTCAAGATCCAACGTGAAATCGGTCGCACCCGGAGTACGGTCCACACCCCAAACCGCCGCTCCTTCTTGCTGAAACAGCTCAACGATGGCCGCGCCAATCCCTTGGGCCGCTCCTGTAACTAACGCAGTCTTTCCAGACAATCGATCAGCCATGCAGCACCCGTTCGATAGTCGCCTTGATTCGCTCCGGAGTTGGCAGAACGATATCTTCGAGGCTCTTTGCAAACGGAATCGGCGTATCAGCTGCTCCGCACACCATAACCGGTGCGTCCAGTTCATCGAACAACTTCTCTTGAATCTGCGCAGCAAGATCAACCCCGACGCCACAGCGTGTATGCGATTCATGCACGATCAACGCTCGGTTCGTCTTTTTGACGCTGGTTGCGATTGCCGGCCAGTCCAGCGGATTGAGCGACCGCAGATCGATCACTTCTGCGGAAACGTTCATGCCTTCTAACGCCTGTTGAACCAAAGTTACCGAGTAGGAGTAGGTGAAGATACTCAAGTCGGTTCCTTCACGGATTACCTTGGCTTCACCCAACGGCACAATATGGTCGCCATCGGGCACTTCACCCTTGGCACCCAAAAGCTGCTTATGCTCGATGAACAGCACCGGATTATCGTCGAAGACACTTGCCAGAATCAGTCCTTTTGCATCGGCAGGATTTGACGGACAAACGACCTTGATTCCTGGAACCTGAAGGAACAAAGACTCCAGCATTTGACTGTGCTGCGCTGCCGCCCCCTTATATCCGCCGCCTTGAGTGATAATGGTCAGAGGTACCTTAACCCGGCCACCACTCATGTAATGCGTCTTCGCGATCTGATTGTGGATCTGGTCCATCGCCACGAGCGAGAAATCGATAAACATCAACTCGGCGACGGGCCGTTTTCCGGCCAGGGCCGCACCAAGCGCCATCCCCAAGAAACCCGATTCCGAGATAGGGGTATCGATTACTCGCTTGCTTCCGTAGGCGTCCATCAATCCTTCGGTCACGCGAAACATTCCGCCGTAATGAGCAATGTCCTCACCCATGAGAAAAACGTTGGGATCTTTGTCAAAAGCTTCGCGCAAGCCAGCGTTAATGGCTTGTACATAGGTCATCTCGCTCACGCGAACACCTCCGTAAGGGCGTGGGTGGGAGAGGGGTCAGGTTGCTTCAGTGCGCTTTGCACAGCCTCCGAAACCCTCTTTTCCTCTTCCTCACGAATGGCTTCTGCAGCATTGCCAAGCGTTTTCTCAATCCGCGACAAAGGAGACTTCTCACGCCATTCGGCAATCTCTTCAGCGGTTCGATATTGAGTTCCTGGGTCGGCCTGATAGTGTCCAATCGTTCGGTAGGTCATTGCCTCGATAAAGGTTGATCCTTCTCCTTTTCGTCCCCGCTCAGCTGCCTTCGATACTGCCTCGTAAACCGCAAATGGATCGTTTCCGTCGCATTTCTCAGTTGCAATTCCGAAAGCCGCCACTCGAGCACAGAGGTCTGTGTTGCCGTGACTTCGCTCGATCGGAGTCATTTCGGCATACAAGTTATTCTCGCAGAGGAAGATCATTGGCAGTTTATAAAGAGCTGCCATATTGAAGCACTCGTTAACGTGGCCTTGATTGAGGGTCCCGTCACCAAAAACTGTCATCGCGACTCGGTCGCTTCCGTCGATCCAAGATGCCAAAGCGCCACCAACCGCCGTACCTACGCCTCCACCGACAATTCCATTGGTGCCCAAGAGACCGAACTCGGGATCGAAGAGGTGCATTTTGCCCCCCTTCCCTTTGCACAAGCCACTGGCTTTGCCAAGGACTTCACGAATCACCAAGTCAAGATCGACACCTTTCGCAAGAACATAGCCATGCCCGCGATAAGTGCATGTGAGGTAGTCGTCCTTACGCAAGGCAGCGCACGCCCCAGCTGGAACGGCTTCTTGCCCTTGACAGAGGTGCAAAGAGCCTCGAAGCTGGCCGGATTGTGAAAGTTTAGTGAGTTCGGTCTCGACCGCGCGCAGTCGAACCATTTGACGGTAGAAATCTTCAGCCAGCGGCATCCCTTGAATGTTACCTTTCGGTTCAATCTCTAGCGTGTGACCAAGGGCAATGCCAAACGTTTGGCGCTTACTTTCGATGTAGACGGGCCCGCAACTCGTAAATCGCAATTTCGGCAGAAAGCTCTAGACTCTTGTCACCACAAGTCATAAAAGGAGTTAAGAATTCGATCAAGTCATAACGACGGGTATGCCCCAACCCAGCGATTGCCCTGCTCCCAAAATCTTCATCGTCTTTGATGACCTGCTTGAGGAATGGAATGATTTTCTCATCATCGGTATAACCCAACGCTTCGAGCGCCGCACCGTGAACAAAATATTCGTCGGATTTGCAGAGGTCTTTTAAGTAGTCAACGACTTCACTCCCGCCAGAAGCTCCAATTAATTGAATAGCAGCTTCAGCGATGAGAAAATTGTCTGACTGGAGTGAATCTCTTGCGAGGTCGTAGTCAGCCCGATCTCGATATTCGCATAGCCGACTCAAGACGGCGGCTTTCATTTCTTCCATTTCATCCGTGCTTGGATAAAGGTCTTTCTTAAGCAGGCTCAACAAAAACCTCCTCGTTGTTCCATTGACCGCTGACTCTCCGATCTCAACATTGATGGAAGCAAACCTAGTATTTAGGAGTGGCTTCGCTGCTTCCAAAACATCTTTTTCATTGCCTGCATCTTGAGAGAGGAGCGATTTCACGAGGTTCCATCTGCTGAACTCATCAACATCCTCGTTCTCTATGAGCTTATAAGATAGTGCCTCATGGCCCTTGAAGCCCATCCAGTTACACATGGTAACCGCGTAAGTCTGTACTTGGGGAATTTCGTCTTTGCAACCATTTAGAACTAGCCGCTTGACATCCTCATCGTTAACCCAAACGTTGTCGCCTGTTCCGCTCGCTGTATAGTTCGTCTTTTCGTATCGAACACAAGTCGAAATAGCTCTCATGGACACCATACGGGCCAAGTCCGATCCTTTTGATGCAGCTGCGATCAAATACGGCTTTCCGGCTGCTCCAAAGTTTGTCAATACGGCGTATATTTCGCTTCCGACCTCGATTTTTGATTCAGATGCCTTGTCAAGGAAATCGATAATATCGGGGATCGCTCTCGCGCCAAAAAAATCGACAGACTTGCGTGCCAGCGTCGATTTAAGCGTGTTTTTGCTACCGAGGTCCGCAATGACGGATGCGACGTCAAGGTGACCGTTTGCAAGCCGATATTTTGTCTGCCCAAAACACAAAGGTGCTGAAAACAGACACAAACCCACCAAAAGAAGCTTCGAATTGATCCGCGCCATGGAAGACTTCAATTCTATCACGGACGCGACATTGTTCACTATCTCAACGCAGGAAGCGCCTGAGCAATATCCGCAATCAAATCTTCGGGATCTTCGAGTCCGCAGAACAACCGAACGAACCATTCGGATTCCGCGTAGTCGATGGGTTTTACGTGGGAAGCCACGACAAGACTCTCAAACGCGCCCCACGAGATACCGCGTCCAAAAAGCTTGAGCCGATTACAGAAATCAAAAACCTTCGCTTTGTCACGCGCCTTGGATTCGATCGAGAACAGTCCCGACGACCCTTTCATCGTGCGTAAGAAAAGCTCCCGCTGAGGATACGATTCAAGCCCCAAGTGATGAACCGCCTTGATCTCTGGCTGCTGTTCGAGCCAACTCGCAACTTGGTTTGCGGTTGCTTCATGTTGCTTCAGACGCAGGTTCAGCGTTCGTGTTCCTTGTGTAAAGAGCCATGCCTGCATGGGCGGAAGGAGAGCTCCCACCATCAGAATTTCCTTCTTGGTCAATCGGTCGATGTATTGCTTCGAGCCGATCACCGCTCCGCCCATCGAGTTGCTATGCCCTCCGTAATACTTTGTCAGCGAATGGACGACCACATCAGCCCCCATCTCCAATGGCTTCATGTGGATCGGTGTGTTGTAGGTGCTATCGACAATCGTTGTGATTCCCTTTTCTCGGGCGAAGGCGCAAATCGCCGGAACATCTTGAAGCCTAAAGGTGATCGAAGTTGGCGTCTCTAAGTAGATCAACGATGTATTTTCTTGACAAGCATCGATAATCGCCTGGGTATCGCGACCATCGACGATGGTGCATTCAACCCCAAACTGCTTCAAGTAATCCGTAAAAAGTGCCTTTGTTGGGCCATAGATTCCGTCTACCGAAACGATGTGCGATCCCTGTTTGACACATGACAATACGGCAAGGAAAACGGCTGTCATTCCGGCGGCAAATACTTTGCATGCCTCGCCACCCTCAAAATGGGCGAGCTTCGACTCCAACAGTTCGAGGGTTGGATTGCTGACGCGGCTGTAGTGATGTGGAGGACCACCAGGATGGTTGTACATCGCGTCATGCAGTTCCTCCATCGTGTCAAACACAAACAGAGAGTTCTGATAAATAGGGGGAATCACCGCTCCGTGGTGTTTCAGGTCTTCACCGAAATGGGCTAAATCTGTCGAGAATCCGTACTCGTCCTGGGTGGACATATTACAGATTATGAAAGATCGCTAACCAACATGGTCTGGCCCGACGACCAAAGTGATGCGAAGTTAGGTCGGTAGCGCTTCATCACCTTACAAAGTTTTGCCTTTTCTCACCCTCAACATTCAAGCAAGGGTATCTTGGGCAAAAGTTATGAAACGCGCACTATTTTTGTCGTCTCTGTTAGCTCTCGCCTTGGTGGGTTGTGGAAAAGGATCGTCCAGCGTGGTTGGAAAGTGGAAAGTCGACCCAGATTTCCAAAAAGCAAACGCCAACATGAAGCCCGAAGGATTCATGACGGGATTTGCCGGAACTTTTTGGTACGACCTCAAGGCCGATAACACTTTCCAAGGGTCCATGTCAGAAGGAACCTATAAGGTCGATGGCGATAACATTACGATTACGACCACTAAGCTCATGGGGCAGGCCCTCCCCGGCGGAAAAGGTGTGGACATGAAAGGAGAATTCTCGAACGGAGGAAAAACGCTAACCTTGCACGCTCCAGAAAATGGGATGCTCCCAACCGAACTCCAGGGCGGCATCAAGATGGCAAAAGAAGCCTCTTAGCGACCCATCAAAGACATTTGACGGCTATCGGCAACTTTGCCGATGGCCGTTTTGGTTTCGGGGTCAATCGTTTCCACGACAAATCCATTCCAAACTCTCCTGGCCCCGTAGAGCTTTCCTTCGAACATCCCAAACCGTTCCCATTGCGAGTCCTTTCGTCCAATCTCTTCTCCACTTTCACGCCGTTCGATGAAGCTCCCTTGGTCGAGATCAAGAATCAAGTCAGGCTTCACAAGCATCCAGCGTTGTAAAAAATCGGGCTCTCGAAATAAAATCTCACTTTCTTCTCCTGAAACAAGAGAAACTCGCCGAAAAGACATTGGCTCTCCCGATAGGGGTCCAAGATTGAAGAGAACCAGGTAGTCACCGTCCAACGACAGTGCCATTCGCACGAATCTGGTCTGAACGGTTGAAGCGGGTCGAAACCCTTTCTCGGCATCCCATCGCAAAATCTGCAGCTTTTCGCCGGTCCCATGCTTAAGCAAAAAGATAATGCTCTTGTGCCGACTCGACCACAGAAAGTCAGGGTCCAAGAAGTCGTCGGGATCGACTCTTTTGGACCATTTTTTTTCCTCGATCGTCGATGATCAGAAATCGGGACTTTCCTTGCCCTTCAATCGTCAACTTGGGCATAGGGATCGGCGAACGCGCCACAAGCCCCATGCGAGAGTGATCATGGGCAAACCAAAGGTCTCCACCTTTCGTGAAGAATCCGTAGTCAGGTTGCTCGACGCGAAGGAATTCGGAGGCTAAGAAATAGACAAAAAGACCACCCGATGCGCAAAGCAAACCGAAGATAAGACATCCCGATAGAGGTGGTCGGCCTATGCGCATGACTGGATCATCTCAACCACATTTGGCGCGATTAAGTTTCGAGCCAGCACGGGAGCCTATTAGGCAAGGATCCGAGTGACACTCCGAAAAGTGGGGCGAAAAGGCTTACCCTCCACATCAAAAACCTCAGGCATTTCTCCTCCAAAATCAAGCACACCCAGTTCCTTCGCAAAGCCATCCATGACCGATTCGTCAGCCAAAGCCACAGGAATCGAATAACCATGCCGGGCCCAAATCGGAATCGACATTGCCGAGTGCTGCTCTCTCACCCACAAGCCACCCACTTTTTCCTCGCCGGTCAAAAGATTCGTCCAGAGTCCAGAGGGTAGATAGTAGTCCACAAAACCGTCGTAAGAGAAAACAGGTGCGACGAGGATCGCATCACCCAACATATACTGTCGGTCAAGGGTATCGCATGCAGGATCATCGGGAAACTCCAGGTGCATCGCCCGCATCACGGGCGTGCCCGACCGATGAGCCTCGACGGCCCTAGACCAGAGATACGGCATCAATCGATGCTTCAGCCGGGTGAAGTATCGAAGCACCTCGACCGCCTCTTCATCGTAGAGCCACGGCACGCGATAACTCGTACTGCCATGCAAGCGTGAATGAGAGGAGAGCAAACCGAACGCCACCCAGCGTTTATATAAATCAGCCGGAGGCAAGCCTTCAAATCCGCCAATATCATGGCTCCAAAATCCGAAGCCAGACACGCAAAGCGATAGCCCGCCGCGCAAAGACTCGGCCATCGCCTCAAAATCCGACCAGCAGTCTCCACCCCAGTGAACGGGATACTTTTGCCCGCCAACCGTCGCCGAACGCGCAAACAGCACAGCTTCGCCTTTTCCGCGCTTCCGCTCCAAAAGCTCAAACACGGCCTGGTTATAGAGTTGCGTGTACCAGTTGTGCATCATCACTGGGTCAGAGCCATCATGGTAAACAACGTCGGTTGGGATTCGTTCTCCGAAGTCGGTCTTCAGGGCATCGACCCCTTGATCCAATAAGTCGCTTAACAACCCTTGATACCAAGCTTTCGCCTCAGGATTGGTAAAGTCCACAATTGCCATCCCCGGTTGCCACATGTCCCACTGCCAAACGTCGCCATTTGGACGTTTGAGGAAATACCCCTTCTCATGTCCGATCGCAAAGAGGAGCGAGGCTTGTGCAATGTATGGATTGATCCATACACAGACCTTTAGCCCACGGTGATGGAGGCGAGACAGCATCGCCTTAGGATCAGGAAAAACATTCGGGTCCCATTCAAAATCGCACCATCGAAAACCGCGCATCCAGTAGCAGTCGTAGTGAAAAACCGATAAGGGTATCCCTCGATCCTCCATACCCTGGATGAATTCGGTCACGGTCGTTTCGTCGTAATCGGTGGTAAACGAGGTGGATAGCCACAAGCCAAAGGACCAAGCGGGAGGCAGCGCGGGACGCCCAGTCAGTTGTGTGTACTTATCGAGGACTGCTTTGGGCGTCGGCCCATCGATAACGAAATATTCGACCGATTCGCCGGGAACGGAAAATTGAACTCGCGATGTCCGCTCGGTAGCGACTTCGAAAGAGACACGACCGGTATGGTTGACGAAGACTCCGTAGCCGCGATTCGTCAAATAGAATGGGATGTTCTTGTAGGCTTGATTGCTACAGGTTCCCCCATCCTCGTTCCAGATATCGACCACTTGACCGTTCTTTACGAATGCCGTAAAACGCTCGCCAAGGCCATAAACCAGTTCACCAACTCCGAGAGTCAACTTGTCGAGGATGAAATTGCCTTCTTCGGCAACTTCCATGTAAGCGGCACCTCGGGCTGGCGATGTCGTGATCGGCTTCCCTTCACGCAAGAACTCTATCCGATAGCCTTTCTTGGCGATCCGAGCTGTTAAAGAGCCACTGGTAAGCCAAATCCAGTCTGCGTCACCGCCAATCTCGACGGGACAGTCGATCCTTTCAACATCAAAGCTTGGTTGCTTTGCATTCACTCCGGCATGGTGAACAAGCTTGATACCGATGACGTCGGGTCGGGGACTGGTCAACGTGATTGTAAGGTTTGCGCCCCCTAACGTATCACCGCGATGGTTAATGGCGTGACAGGGCACGATCATTGTCAGAGAATTTGCATCGTGCGACCAATCGTAGACCTCGGACGCATAGTTGGGAGTTACGCCTTTGAGATGCAGCCAATTGCCATCTGTAAACTTCATTGCGAACCTTGTTCAGATAGCATGTCACATTCGATACACCGTTGTATCAAAAATTTGAGAAACAAAAAAAGACTGCCCAGGGGCAGTCCAATTTCAACCTAGATCAGTTTAATGGGGAGAACGGAATAAGACTCTTACGAAGAGAACTCCATAAACGGAATCTCGTGAAGATCGCGCCGGTGCTCTCTTCGAATTGCCCAACTCGGCAAGGCAAAGCCTTGCGATTGAGCCGCGTTTCGTTCTTCGTTTTCTCGGTACGCAAGGAATTTAGCAGTCGAAACGAAATAGCTAAATGCCTTTCGCCTTAAGTCGGCAAGTTTCGAGAGTCTGATTCGTCTCGTCTGAGACGTCAAAGCGTCGGCCATCCGCCGTTCGAGAACGGCAAGACGAGTGGATTGACGCAGAGCCATCGCCTGCAATATCGAAACGCGAACGCTCAAAGGCTTTCCGTTTCCGACAATCAGACGGGTCTTTTTGACGATTTGTTGAACAAACGAATGTTCAACCTGCTTAATTAAACGCATAGTTCACCTCCTAATGCGAGTGGTCGGTGAGAATGCACACATTCTCTTTCGATACGTCTACGAGGTTAGCTGACGGGTTAGAGCCGAAAGGTACTCTTCCACTTTGGGATTCACCCCACGTTAATGGGTCCCCCGCTCCAGTGAAACCACTGGATTCGACTTCTCCTATTATACCATTGCCTACCGCTGTTCGAGCCGATTATCCTTTGACTAAACAAAGATAGATCGGTGTATCAATCCGTAAATGACTGGTGTAAGATGGGAAAGTAGACGCGTGCAGCGAGGCACCTCTTCTATGATCAATCTGCTCTTAGCATCTTTCGTCGGTCCCACCATGCCGTTTGTCAGCCCTGTCTTCGGGGATCACATGGTGCTTCAACGCGACAAGATGAACACGATTTGGGGTTGGGCAAAGCCGGGAACGGCGATCAACCTGGTGATTGGATCCGATGGCGATCAACCCGGCGTTCCGACCCAAATATTGCATAGCGCCGCCGTGACCGATGCAAGTGGAAAATGGGTAGCTCAGTTCAAGCCACCAAAAGTTGGCGGCCCCTATAAGATTGACATCGTCGGTTCCCAAACGCAGACCTTGCACGACGTTCTGGTCGGAGATGTTTGGGTGTGCTCAGGACAATCCAACATGGAAATGGGCATCGGAATGGCCAAGGATGCCCAGCAAGAAATTAAGAACGCTGGCAATTATCCAACGATTCGGCTTTATACCGTGCCAAAAGTTCCTTCTCTCACCCCAAAGCCATTTCCCCAGGGGGAATGGGCGACCTGTTCGCCCGAGAGTGTCGCAAGAGGTGGCTGGGGTGGTTTTTCTGCGGTGGGCTACTACTTTGGGCGAACCCTAAATGAAACTCTCAAGGTACCAATTGGGCTCATCCACACAAGTTGGGGAGGGACTCCGGCTGAAGCTTGGACCAGCAAGGAAGGACTTGCTCCCGTAAAAGACTTTGAGTCGCAAGTCAAGTCAGTTGATTCGTTGCTGGCTCCCGGCGCCTTACGAACCCCTGAGCTGGTTGAGAAATGGGGCAACGCGGCTGGACCGGACTATTCCTCAACGGACCTCGACGATTCTGGTTGGAGCGCGGTCTCACTGCCCGCCAGATTTGGAAAGCTTGGGCTTGGCGCCTTTCGCGGCGAAGTGTGGTTCCGTAAGACAATTGAACTGCCCGATCCACTGCCTCAAGGCGACGCGCAACTCACCACCGGTTCAAACGATGGAATCGATTTGAACTATGTCAACGGAGTTCGGACGGACTTTGGCAGCAGCGTTCTGAACTGGCGCAACAAGCCAGTTCCTCGTGAAATCTTGAAGCCGGGCAAGAACACGATTGCGATTCGTTTCGTCGGGACCAACCCAAATGCTGGATTTACGTTTGACGGAAAAGACGGTTTCAACTTTCGAATCGGTAGCACGGTGATCCCTCTTGTGGGCGAGTGGAAAATGGCCAAGGCGTTTGAGCTAAAAGACGCTCCTCGGATGCCTGATATGGTTGAGGACAATCCGAACTGGCCGACAACCCTCTATAACGGAATGCTTAACCCTCTCCTGCCTCTTAGCATCAAAGGTGCGATTTGGTATCAAGGGGAGTCCAATGTCGGGCGGGGCGAGCAATATTCTCGCTTGCTTCCCGCGATGATCACAGACTGGCGAAGTCGTTTTGGACAAGGAGACTTCCCTTTCTTTGTCGTCCAACTCGCGAACTTTGGAGGGCAGAATCCCAACCCGACCAATTCGGGTTGGGCCGAACTCCGCGAAGCTCAAGCAACCGCTGTCAAGCGAGTCAAAAATGCCGGACTAGCGGTGACGATCGACATTGGCGAGGCTCGTGACATTCACCCCAAAAACAAACAGGAGGTGGGGCGCCGGCTCGCCTTGTCAGCGCTAAAGGTTGCCTACGGAAAAAATCTAGAGTATTCGGGGCCAACCTTTAAGAGAGCCACGCCGAAAGGTTCTGAATTGATCTTGACCTTCGACCACGCAAATGGCTTGACGCTTCGAACCGCGAAGCACTCCGGCTTTGCGATTGCGGGTGCCGATGGCAAATTTGTTTGGGCCAAGGCCACGGTCCAAGGCCATTCGGTTGTCCTGTCGGCCGAAGGTGTTTCCGTGCCAGTGGATGTTCGCTATGCCTGGGACGACGATCCAGTCGTGACGCTCTTCAATAAAGAAGGATTGCCTGCCGTTCCATTCCGAACCAAGTAACACAGCACTGAGCACTGAAATCTTGTTGTACAATAAAAGATACGAACTGCTCGCAAGGGGTGCCTGAATAGGCTGAGATACGGAATCGAACCGTTATACCCTTCGAACCTGATCTGGTTAGTACCAGTGTAGGGATTGCGTGAGCTAGCTTGGATTCATTTCCTCGTTTGCCGCGACATTCTTTTGCGGCAATTCGGGAGAAAATATGAAACGAGCCTTTACGCTTATCGAACTCCTCGTCGTCATTGCAATCATCGCGATTCTCGCCGCCATCCTCTTTCCGGTTTTCGCTCAAGCGAAAGAAGCCGCGAAGCGGACCGCCTGCCTTAGCAACGCCAAACAAATTGCTCTTTCGCAAAAGATGTATGGTACGGACAACGACGACACATTGCCGATTTTCCACGCTTACAATACGACCCCAGCACCGTGGACCGACGGGCACCTCGGCACAGAAATTGCCTTGCTCCCCTACGTAAAAAGCAAAGATCTCTTCAAGAGCCCCCTCGACTCGGGCGGACCTTACCTCGCCGTCGATCCCGGCCTTGCAAGCCGCAAGAGCTCGACCTACTGGCAGGCATACGGCTCTTCTTATCGATTCGGCAAGTGCAACTTCACCGTTGTTGCCGGCTACAGCTACCAAAACGATGCGCCTCGGACGGAGAACTGGGTGGTTACCGACACAATGTTCTCGGACCCAGCCGGTACTCGATCCATTCGCCTCGAAATGATGCCCTTCTTCAAGAAGCAAAACGACCCCACCTGCACCAAGTACGGCTACGATTGCGGCTATTTCCAAGCCTGGTCTACGGTCGCTGGTTCCGTGATCTTTGCCGATGGCCACGCGAAGTCGGTTTCGAACGGTGGGCAGTTTGATACCGAACTCGTTGACCCCGCCGGTCATAAATCGAACGAAGCGACGGGCACCGGCGCCGCGTACGACGATACTTGGTATTGGCGCTGCGACTAAGCGAATCGGAACGGTTCTTGGCCAGCTAATCGTAAGGGGATCGAAGTTCCGCGGGGCCACCTCCCGTGGAACTTCGATAACGATACGGCTCCTGTCTCCCTTCATGCGATTTTCCCCTTCACATAATCGACTAGCGTAAAATCGTTTCCGAATGGGAATTCCCTCGAATTATCCTCGGGCCAATGAACTTGAGATTCCAAATATCGACGTCAAATCTCTGAAACGTCTTGCAAAGATTGGCATTGTTTGCGTCTTGATTCAAGCCGTTCTCTTTCTGGCGATGATCGTCGCAGCCTTTTTAGCCCAGACTCAACCAGTCTTTGATCTTATCGGAGCAATCTTGGGCCTCACTCTTGTGTTCATGTGGTTTCTGCTGTCGATTTGTTCCTCGGTTTGGGTTTACCAGGCGATGGTCGCGGTCTGCCTGATACGAAATATCGTTCCAACGGTAAAACCCATTGTTACGGCAATCCTCTGCGCATTCAGCATTCCTTTCTTTGGACTTCCCATTGGGTATGCGATGGACTTTTTGTTGATTCGGATCGAAGATGCCAACAAGCCAACGATGCGATGGAACTCCCTTTACTCGAAGTCGGGCATGGTTAACCTCTTTTGGATCCTTTGTGCGACTCCCGCAATGATCGTCGTGATCTGCTTTATCCTCCGAACGTCCTACAACGTCAACAGTGTTCTGACTCTCCTTGCGCTGCTCTGTTTTCAACTTGCCCTCGTGGTCGCCATTGGTCTCGTTTTAAGAATCAACAAACATATCGAGCTTATCGTTGAGGCATCTCAAAGAAAAAGTACTGGCCTATAATAGGGCTTCAGATGATCACCTCGCTTCTTTCGCTCATGCTTATCCATCAAGGCAAACTCGGCGATGCAGATGTTCCGATGCCAACGCCGAGCGAAAGACACGAGCAAAAGGTTGCGGCGGTTAAAAGTCACAACTACGATTTGCTGATGATCGGTGACAGCATCACGCAGTGCGTGGGCGATTCGGGAGGCGAATGGGAGCCCCTGAAGCGAACCTGGGATATCCACTTTGGCTCCCGGAACGCAATCAATCTTGGCTACAGTGGCTATCGAACCGAAAATGTCCTCTGGAACCTTCAGAACGGCGAACTCGATCAAGCAAAATCGCCCAAAGTTGCAGTTCTGCTGATTGGCACCAACAACACCGACGACACGAACTACAAAACCGTCCATACCGCCGCCGAAATCTTTAGCGGGACCAAGGCGATCGTCGAAACCATTCGACAAAAGCACCCGACCACCAAAATTCTGATTCTTCGAATCTTTCCTCGAGGTGGGGCAAACGAGGTCACGGACTACCACCGACGATATAAGAACTCAGATCAATGCGTAAAGACGTGCGAAGAGGCGGGACTCATGACCAAGAAACTCGCCGACAATAAGCATGTCTTTTGGCTCGACATCAACTCTGTTTTCTTCCGCAAGAACGGGACGATGAATACCGACCTGATGCCCGATTTGGTTCACCCGAGCGAGACGGGAGCCGAAGCTTGGGCGACGGCCCTCGAACCGACATTAGCGAAGCTGATGGGCGACAAAGTCATCAAGGGTCCTCGACAAATCGCCTACGAGGCTGCACCGAAGCCCGCCCAAGAACTTGCGGGAAAGCGAGTCATGATTCTCGGCGATAGCATCACCCAGGACGGGCGATACGTGAACTTTCTCGAATACTTTCTAGAGAAGCAGTATCCATGGCTCGACTTCAATTTCTTTAGTGTTGGACTGGCGAGCGAGACCGCAAGCGGTCTCACCGAAGTCGGTCATCCCTTCCCTCGGCCGGACATTCACGAACGACTTGATCGGGCGCTCAAGGCTGTTCGCCCCGATGTTGTCATGGCGTGCTATGGCATGAACGATGGAATCTATCAGCCTCTCGACAAGGGACGTTTTGCGGCTTTCCAACAGGGCATTCGCTCGATGGTTGACCAGTGTCAAAAGGCGGGAGCCAAAGTGATTCTCGTTACCCCTCCCTCCTTTGATATTAAACAATTTGGCGCAAATGTCTCACAAGATGGCGGAGGCTTTTCGGCCCCCTATGTCAAATATGCCGAAGTTCTTAAGGAGTACGCCAAGTGGGAAGTGGAAACGAAGCCAGGCGGAGTCCAAGTGATTGATATCTTCACCCCGATGAACGAGCGTGTGCAGTCGGCATCTCCGCTGGGATACGACCTCTATTCCAACGGAGATGGAATCCACCCGACCACCATTGGTCATCTTCTCATGGCGCGATTTATCCTCCAAGGGCTCAAATTGCCGGTAGCGACCGACTATCCACCCGATGCCTTAGAAGAGATCGAGAAGGATCCCCTATATCCGATTGTTTCCCAACATCGAGCGATCCGTTCTGAGTTTTGGCTTCCTTACATTGGCTACACACGCGGCGAAGCCATCAAGACGAATGAAATCGTGCCGACCGAAGATAAAGTTCGGAACCTTCAAGCTCAGGTTGACGCGTTAAGAAGGAAATAAGGCTAGCTTCTTCCCTTTCCAAGATTCAGCTTAAGCGGCTCTTCGAGTTCGACTTTATAAACCGTCGCATCTTCATCGGGTACGAATCCCTCGGGAATATGAATCTCAAGATCCGAGGGAACACCCATCCATTCCTCCATTTTCCGTTTCGTAAATGAGAGTTCTTGACCGGTCCCCACTACTGAAACCGACTTCACGTTCGTCGCAATGCCACGCACACAAACAAATTCGCGCGGGTGATCAAACTGGATCAGATAGAGTGTCCTTCCATCTTTGGATTGAGTTGAAGCTCCGTAAAAGAGTCCGCCAGGGAGCCCTGCAACTGACCCGTAAATCGCCTCCGCATGTTTATGAACCCATCGTCCAAGGCCAAGCAAACGCTCGGTCTGAACGGGCGTAATTGCCCCATCTTCGGTCGGACCGACATCGAGAAGTAGATTGCCGCCCATACCAATCGTTTCGGCAAAGATCCTCACGAGTCGCTTGACGGACTTGTCGTTGTGATCCTGCTTTTGGTAACCCCATGAGTCGTTGACGGTCACACAGAATTCCCAAACACCCTCAGGTGCTACGACCGGTTGGCCCTGCTCGGGCGTGGCGTAATCGCCATAGCCCAACATTCGAGAGTTGAGGATCGTGTTTGGTTGCTTGGCGAGGATTCGCTCGCGAAGCTCTTTGAAATCCCATTGCTCAGGGTCTCGCTCCCAGTCCCCGTCAAACCAAAATAGATCGACTTCGCCGAACTCGGTGCAGAGCTCATCCATTTGAGCGCGATGAAACTTGAGGAAGTTCTTCCACCTCGCTGGGTCTTCTTGGCCCTCAGGCGGAAACGCAAATCGGTTATTGAAGTTTCCGTAGTGAGACTCCTTTTGGCAAACGGTTGCGTAGTCAGGATGTGCCCAATCGAGATGGCTGAAGTAAAAGCCAACCTTCAGATTATGCCTACGCAAAGCTTCGGCATACGGTGAAATCAGGTCGCGACCCGCAGGGGTGTCTTTGACGACGCTTCGTCCCTCTTGTTTGGTATCCCACAAGGCCACGCCATCATGGTGCTTCGTGGTCAAAACGGCATACTTTGCCCCGGCTCGTTCGAACAATTCAGCCCATTGCTCAGGATCATATTTCGCCGCCGTGAAACCACTGAGCTGACTCCAATAAAGCTCGGGTGTCACACTGCCATTGAACATCGACCATGACTCGGGAATGCCCTCAACGGCATAGATTCCGTAATGGATAAAGATTCCGAGCTTGGCATCCGGAAACCAGGGTTGCATCATGATAGGCAAGTTTAGCCCAACGATGTTGCTCTTTCTGCGTCATTTGACCTAACCAGACCCTCGATATGAGTAAGGTTCAAATGAGGTGCATTTTTAGCGGGACTGGGGAGCATAATGTACGATATGCCCATCGGCCGGTTCCTTCTTTGTCTCCACTCGCACATGCCTTATGTGTTGAGTCACGGAAAGAGCCCACACGGAACCGACTGGATTCACGAATCGGCCATCGAGTGCTACCTTCCTCTACTCCACGCCCTCGACCGACTGCTTGAGCAAGGCATCAAGCCTCGCTGGACCGTCAACATGACGCCGATATTGGCCGAACAGCTTGAGGACCCATCCTTTAAAGCTGGGCTCATCGAATATGTCGAAGAGAAAGTCGCCGCAGCGCGCCAGGACGCCAAAAATTTTCGCCGGGAAGGTCCGATGTGGATGGAAGGGCTCGCTCACTTCTGGATTGGCCAATACGAGAAACAGCTCGACCAATTCGTCAATCGATGGGACCAGTCGATCATCAGCGGCTTCCGATACTTTCAAGAACAAGGTTCGATCGAAGTCATTACCAGTGGCGCAACTCACGGTTACCAGCCCCTTCTCGGCACCGACGAGAGTTGTAAAGCACAAGTTCGCCTCGGCGTAGATACATATAAAAAGCACTTTGGCGGTCGTCAGCCGCGGGGCATCTGGCTTCCAGAATGTGCCTATCGCCCGAGATACGACTGGAAATCGCCCGTCGCGGAAAACGAAGTCGCGTGGCCGCGAATGGGTACCGAGGAAATTCTGAAAGACGAGGGCATCGAATACTTCTTCGTCGATTCACACATGATCCGAGGCGGGAACCCGATCGGAACCTACGGTCAGAAATTCCCCCAACTCGCCGAAATGTTTGCGCGCAGCAGCAAGTACTTCACGCCTCCGGCTGAATTCCGAAGCGAATACGAACACTACATGCTACCAAACGGCGTCGTTTGTTTCGCTCGCGACCCCGAGACGACTCACAAAGTTTGGTCGGGCGACGTCGGTTACCCCGGTGATCCCCACTATCTCGAATTCCACAAGCAGCTTTATCCGGGGCGACACAAATATTGGCGCATCAGCGAAAACAAGTCCGATCTTGGTCAGAAACAACCGTACGATCCTTACAAGGCCTTCGAGAAAATTCAGGACCACGCCGCTGACATGGTCAATGTTTTGAAGGGCACACTTGCCCATTACAAGGGCCTCGCGGATCGAGAAGGCTGCGTGGTGGCGATGTACGACACGGAACTCTTCGGCCACTGGTGGTGGGAAGGACCAGAATTTCTTTACGAACTCTCTCGTTTGCTACACAACGACGGCGAAATCGAAATGGTCAGTGGTGGCGACGTTCTCGACAAGGACCCGGCCAAGCATTTGATCACCCTCCCCGAAGGCTCGTGGGGCGAAGGTGGTTATCACTACATATGGCTCAATGAGCATAACCACTGGACTTGGTCCAAGCTCTATGACTGTGAACGGAAGATGCGCAAAATGAGCCGCGAATGGGCGAATGGCCCCGCTCGCGAAATCATCACCCAGGCGGCCCGCGAAATGCTTCTCGCCGAGGCTAGCGATTGGCAATTCTTGATTTCGACGTGGGCGGCAAAAGATTACGCGGAGATTCGCTTCTCCGATCATATCGACCGCTTCCTTACCCTCTATGGCTATGCCGAAAGAGTTCATGGCGGCGGGGAACTAACTGAGAAAGAAAAGGAGTTTCTGAAAGAGTGTCAGGAGAAGGACGCTCCGTTCGCCGATCTGGATATTTCTCTATGGGCTCGAAACCCTGAAACCGGGGCTACAATACAATGAAACAGATGAGAGTTAAAATGACCTCCCTTGCGATTCCGACGCTGGGTATCGCCGCCCTTGGCTTCGCATCATTAAGCTTGACGGGATGTGGCGATAAAGGTAGTTCCGGTAATAACGAAGCGAATAACGCGTCGGTCGCCCAAGCTATTCCGCAGGGGAACAATGAGCCAAAGGTCGCTGCTGGCTCAAACAACTCGGCTTCATCTCCAGAAAGCAATAACTCGACGACCGGCCTGGGCAGTCCGACGCCATCCGTCGGATCCACTCCAAATCCAAACCAGACTTTGCCGGGAAAGCGGGACCACAAAACGCCCCCAGTCGCATCCATCAATGATCCTAGCTGGTCTAAAGTTGAAGTCCAGGCCAAGGACTTGGCAACCCAGGTCGATAAGAATTTTAAGGCGCTCCGCGACAGCAAAATCCATCTCGATATTCAAGGCACCCTTCCGGAAGGCGAGGGTATGGTCAATACAGACAATATCGTCGCAGACGACAAGCGCTTCCTTCTCCAATACGCCAAATTCATGCATGGCAGTCAAGCTCACTGGGAGACCTATATCGTTGCGAAACAGCCCAAGGGTGGCTATGGAACGCTCATCAACGACACCTATAAACCAGGACGCGTTGATCCTGATCCCGATAAACTGTCAGGCTGGGTAACGGATATGTCCCATTACATTGCCTCAGGCATCGGAACGGGTCGCATGCCGTTTACCGAATTGGTCGAAGCGGCCCAAAAAGCCAAATGGAAGATTCAGGTGGAGGATAAGCGATTTGATCAAGGGCATTTTAATCGAATCGTGATGGAGTCGCCGAGCGAACCAAAGAAGGTCTTTGAAATTCTGATTGACCCCGTCAAAGGCTTACCCGTTCAATTCAATGCCGACGTAAACGCGAAAAAGGAAACTCGCGTCTCGACTCAAATTACGTATTTGAAGAGCGATAAGCCTTTGAAGGACTCGGACTTGAAACCTATGGTCGAAACGAAGCGCGTAACACCTTCGGATATCGGTGGACAAACCAATCCCAATTCGAAAGTGTTCAAGAGCCAAAAGTCTTAAGGCTTCTTCGCCGCAAAGAGTTTAATTCCTTTGAGCTTCGCGGGAGCGTCGGTCAGGTTTTCGATTCGAATATAGCGGGCAGTGTTCGGCGTCGGACGGTACGTTAAGTCACCGCTGACGCCGTATTCCTTTCGGAACCTATCCGAGTCAATCTCATCAATCCACCAATCTGCTTGGTCAAGTTTGTCCGTCGTGCCATACACGACGACCTTGAATTTTCTCGGCACTTCACCCTGTAGGACGAGTTCACCAATGGAACGATCTCGCCCCAGATCAACTTCGACCCACCCCTGGGCCGGAAGCGTGTAAGTCGTATCGGGATTGTCGTCGACGAGACCTACCAATTGAGCCGGGAACGAATTCGTATTGTCTTTAACCGGCTTTCCGGCGGCCAGGTTTGTGTCGTCACTTACCGGCCAGATGGGCAGGTTGAATGGCAAATCTAGTGAGATCGCCGACTTGTTGCCCCGAGCGTACAGATCGGAAAACGTCGTCATCGGCAATGATAAGGTGTCCACACGCCCGTTGGCAGAAACAGCAAAGGTGACTTCTCCCGCGACGGTTGGCGGAAGCTTTGGCAAAATGGCGATGCCTGACTTGTCAATCGGGAGTGGAACTGGATTGGGGTCCGCAGGAGTCTTGATGGTCGCCGTAGCGCCATCGATCAATTGTCCGTCGTAGTTCACCATTTTTGCGAGCACAACGAGCGGATATTGCAGCTTGCCGTGGACTAAATAATCCACCTGTGCCATCGAAAGGGGTCCGCCATCAACAATCGCCATCTGGCGAAAAAGTGGATTTCGCGTCATGCGAGGAGGAAGAACCAAGCCAGGAAGGAGCATCGTATCCATCGTTTTCGAACCTTCGGCTAAGGGCTGAAGTTCGGCAATTGGAGGAATCGTGCCCTCTTTATCCCCTTCTCCGTTGAGGTGTTTACCCGCGCCATATTTGGCAAAGCTGTAGAAACTCTGGTCGACGTACCACTGATTCCACAGACGCGTCGTGCGTGGTGACATTGCCGCCCATGGGGCTGTCGGATCGATGGTCACCACTTCTTGGGGAATAGACGAGTCTTGAAAATTCACGACGAAACGCGTGTAAGCACCCCGAGGATCTTTGGAAGGATTGTCGGTACTCACCGAGATTTTGGGTCCCTTCTCAGTCCCAACTTTCTTCGCTCCCTTATAGACATCGATGTCTCGGATCGCTTCGGCGCTATTTAACGTCACCGCATCCCCATCGTGTCCAACCGTGAGGTGTGGGTCTTTCACGTCAGCTTTTTCGAGCTTCAGCTCAAGTCGCGGACGCGCTTCCGGCGAAATCGAGTTCCAAATTCCCGTCTCATCCGTAAATTCGAGCACCAATCCATAATTCTCTCCTTCATGGGTCTTCCAATATTGCAGGGTCGGACCAAGGTTCGAAATTCGAACGTTCGCCCCATCCACCGCGATCTTTGCATCAATGGATTCGGCATCGCCAGATCCGGTGATGCCCGCGCCCTGCCAATTGACCGTATCGCCTCCAGCTTTATTCCAAGTCACCCCGGGGGCAAACGGAAGTTCGGGTTTCGTGTCCTTGCCTTTTGTATTTTTAGGCTTGGTTTCGACCGGTTGAACCTTTCGCGCGAGAATGCTCACACCGGGCATCAGCCACGGACGCTTTACCATCTTTACTGACTTGAGCGACGCTTTGGTTTGATCCACCAAATTTAGCACCAGTGTGCCATCAACGATCTTACTGTCGCGAATCGTGGCCAAATCCAAACTGCCAAATCGAATGAGAACTTTCCGCTGAGCACCCCCGGTGAGTGCGAACTGATTCGGAATCGAACTGTCGGCTTCGGTTGAGTCGATCTCCGCCTCCGAGACATCCCAATACCGATCTTGCACTCCAGCGAAGGGTCCCGTCAGCATCGCTCCTCGCGATAAAACAAGGTCGGGAGCTTGAAAAGCAGTCAGCAAAATGGCGATCACGTCTAATAGGTTATCCGCTTTTCGGCAAAATTGCGTGGATCAAACCGGGAATGCCTAGGCGATGTTCTTGACTTCGGTAGCAATTACATGGAGATTTTCCATGCCGACATTTGCCACATAATGAGGTCCAAGGGGCGGCGACCAAGTCACTGTGCCATCGGTCGGTCGGGGTTCGACAGTTCGAGAATCGAAAAGCTGAACACCATCTGCGTCATAACGAATGAAGTCAGTCCAGCTGCGAATCACGAGTGCGCCCGACCAACAATGCGTGTGGACGTTTGTCGTTTCTCCCGGCGGAATAAGCGTCTCAATCACGCGGACATGTTCGTTCTCAAAGAGCACACGATGATGTTCAGGGGCAGCAATCATGGCGTCGAGATTCTCAGGCCACGCGTTCTTCATTTGCCTCATTTTCCCATATTGGCAGACCCCACCTATTACAACAATTTCGATAAATTTCCACAAACTTTCACGCTAAATAGATCGAATTCCTCACCATTTCTTAGACCAATGTGCAATCTTTCGCCTTTCCTGAGGAGTCATAATGGATGTGCGATCAAAGACGCTCGCACTTGGAGTAACAATGATGCGTGCATTCGAGTCTTGGCAGATCGAGCAATTGGGACGCTTAGGCGAAATCAATCCGGCTCGGCTTGAAGAGCTTCTCCAAGCGCTTTGGAATCGCTACCCATATCTTTACGAAGAGCTTGCCATTGGCGCCGTCGATCGCGGAATTTTGTCTTTAGAAGATGCTGCGGTGAAGCTCGGCGCCACAACCGACACCCTACAAGAGAAACTCGCCCATTTCCACACAACTGGTGACCACCGAATCGCCGTTCACGGAGGAGTCGCTCGTTTGGTTTCTAGCCAGGTGGCCGTTTGGGAGGTCTATCGCGACTTCGAACGGTCGGGAAATCTTGATCATCTGATGTCGAATTTCCCGGGCATTCCCATCAGCGAATTGAAGGCGGCCCTGCGGTATGCCGAGGCCCATCCAGAGGAAATTCACGCTTTAATCGATCGATACGAGTCCACTTATCGGAACCGCTTCGTCGTTTAGACTGTAAACTTCTTTACAGACTTTATGCACCCAACGATTTTCCAAATCGGAAGCTTCAAGTTAGCGAGCTTCGGAGTCATGATGGTGATCGCCTTTGCGGCGGCACTAGCTTTGGCTCGCTACCGAGCCCCTAAGTTTGGAATTAATCCCGACAAGCTTTCGGATGTTGCCTTTTGGAGCATCATCGCCGGAATTTTCGGGGCGAGAATTTTCTTCATCATCCAGGACATTCCCTACTACCTGAAGCACACCAACGAACTCTTCAGCTTCCAGTTCCAAGGCTTGACGAGTTTCGGTGGCTTCATCGTCGGGGGCATCGTTGCCGCTTATGTCTGTAAGAAGAAGGGGATTCCCGTCCTCGCTTGCCTCGACTTGGTCGCCCCAGCCTTTCTCGTGGGTCATGCTTTCGGTCGTATCGGATGTCTTCTGAACGGCTGTTGCCACGGACGCCCAGCCCAAAGCGCCTTTCCCTTTACGGTTTATAGCAGCGAGATCAATCAATACTGCGTTCCGGCCCAACTCTACGATTCGGCGATGAACGTGGGCGCACTCTTCCTTGTCTTATGGCTTGAAAAGAAGTTCCCGCGCCAGGGCTATACCCTGGGTATCACGCTCGTGCTCCACGGCTTGACTCGATTCATTTATGAATTCTTCCGTGCAGGCTCTTCTTCCACTACGATTGGAAACTTACCCATCACCGATGGGCACATCATGGCTTTGGTCATTATGGTTGTCGGCTGCCTCTTCATCTTCCGCGCGAAGCCCGTTGAGGTTCCTGCTTGAGAGTCCAAGAATACTTAGCCGCATTTCCGTCAAAGTCGTCGCTTGTTGTGGGCGACCTGATGTTGGACGAATACATCTTTGGCACGGCCAGCCGCATCAGCCAAGAAGCTCCGGTCATCGTTGTTAAGCAAAGCCGAGTTTCTTCGGTCCCCGGCGGGGCGGCAAACGTTGCCATGAACTTGATGGCGCTTGGGGCACGAACTGGCGTTGTTGGCGTCATCGGCGACGACCAAGCCGCAAACGACCTCGAAAGTTCGTTAAGATTGAGTGGAGTCGAGCCGATTGAAATCTTTCGCGATGGTTCTCGGCCCACGACTCGCAAAACCCGCGTCGTCGCCAATCACTCTCACCAAGTGCTAAGAATCGACGTTGAAGAAGAGACACCCATCGGTCCCGCGATCGAAAAAGAATTGCTTCAACGCGTTCGCAAGCAAGCATCAGGGCGGGACGTTTTACTCTTAAGCGACTATCAGAAAGGGGCCATTCCTGGAGCCGTCATTGAGAAAGTTGTAACCATCGGAAAAGAGCTAGGGGTGCCGGTCGTCGCCAACGCAAAACCAGGTACCGCCCAATTCTATCGAGGTGCCGATGTGGTGAGCCTTAATCGTTTTGAGGCCTCTTCAGCGATGGGGTATCTCAGCCCTTTGACCGACGACATGGCCATCGAGACGGCGAAAAAGCTTCGCGATCAACTTGAAATCGATTCTCTTGTGATCACGCTTGGTGCCAGCGGAATGGTCTTCGCCAACGATCACGACGCTCAGAGCGTGCCAGCGATTCGAGTGGAGGTTTATGATGAAGCGGGAGCCGGCGACACAGTCATCGCAACCCTTGCCCTCTGCGCAACTTGTGGACCTATCAATGTGGAAGCCTTAAGACTTGCGACGCATACGGCAGCAAGCGTCGTCCGTAAGGTCGGAGTTGCCGTTCCAACCGCCGAAGACCTTCAGCAGATTGCCCAGGTGTTTCGATAATTCAAAACCGGGTATCTTTTACAATTACGGTACCAAGATGAGAATTCGAAACAAAGAACTGCGGGCAAAGCGCCACCGAAAAGAACAAACGATTAAAGATGCAGTCCGAACTGCGAAGGCAGAAGCCGCCGCTGGTGGCAAGAAGGAAAAGAAGAGCAGCCCAAAGGCCGCTAAGCCAGCCGCCGCCAAGAAAGCTGCTGCTAAGAAGACCGAAGAAGCTCCGGCTGAGTAAATCTCTACGACAATTTGATGTGAAGGCTCTGCACATGCAGGGCCTTTTTGATTTACCAGACAGTGTCTCGAATTGCCGAGCGGATAAATTTGGCGGACATCAGGTCGGCCGCACAAGTGATTCGCTCAAGCATCGGCAACTCCCCGATCTGCTTTTCGACCATATCGCAGAACCAAACGACGCTCTCGCGTTGATAAGCATCGAGGTGGGCCATGAGCCTCGTAGGTTGCTTCAGAAAGGATTTTAGGACCCCAAAACACTGCATCTGATAATAGGGATCGATAATAGCCTCTCGCATGAACGCGGCAACATAGTAGAGCTTGGATCGATCGTCGAGCAGGTTGAACGCCGCTTCCATCGAGTCGTTTTCAAATTCGGGAAAGTCGACCAAACGCCAATCTTGGCCACCAAAATGAACCCGCTGAAGCTCATTGAGATACATCTCGTTCGATTCCGTCGCGACCACGGCGATTTCATGCTGAGGAAATGCGTTTTCCAGAAGGGAGTAGAAGGAAAGAAGTTCTGGCGTTACCTCAGGTTCGTTCATTTGCTGTACTAGTTTGACGCCCCGAAACTTCGCTTTGACTTCGATGACCTGGAAAAATTGGTCTTTATGCCCGTAAGAGATATTGGGTTAGAATGACTCAGTGATGGATGAGGCAGAAGCAAAAGTTTTTCGATTACGGTCGATGGACTATCGGCCCCCATATCGCTTCGCGTTGATTTATCCGTTTGGGATATTCGTTCTCCACATGCTGGAAACTCTTGCAACTCATAAACCCTTCCATTTGCTTCAAGAATTAACACTGGCAGTCACGATATCGATTTTCGTCGTGCTGCTGCAGAATTTCATGGCCCGTGAAGAACGCAATACCTTCATTGAAGTAGGAGACGGGCTCTTTCGTTCTGTAAGATTTCGGAAAACCTCACTTGAATTCGACTTCAACGAGATTCATCGCCTGGGCTACGCTCCCCTAACCGGTCAACGCGCAATTTACTACAATGGCGGTGACGTCTATCGCTACAGTTCATCGGTCGAAAAAGTAAAAGAACTGGACGATCTCTTACAGCAAGGGACGGGACTTACTTTCGTCGATTTGACTTACTTTAAGCCCATCGAAATCGTTTACGGCTAAGTTTTCAACACCAGCGCGACCGGTGAGTCGACGCTGGCATATGCGGATTTGCCCGGCTTTGCATCCGACCATAAAACGCCAATCAATTTCTTGCGGAAATAGATTCCTACCGTTTGTCGTTCGTCGTTGAAAGCCGCATCAAAGTCGGTCGATTGAATCGGCCCCTCGATAAGGTGAGCGTGACAGTATGCGGTTGAGTTTTGAAAAGGAGGCTCGGCATCCGGGGCCGTCCAAGGCTCCGCTTCGGGCGTTTCGCCGACGTTGAACAGCCAAACATAGCCAGTAATTCCATCTTCTCGGCAGTAGTAGGCCGTAATGCAATCGTTATACTCGTCGATCACGACTTCATCGCCATTACTCGCCGTAAAGGTCACTAACCGAGAATCTTGTTCGAACTCAGACATCTTAACCGAACCTACTTCCTATCTTTATCGGACCGCTTTTTACGAAGGCCGAGTTTGGTCAAAAGAATAAGCCATGGAAGCTTGATCAGCATTGTCAATAATCTGCCGGTGGTCACTCGTACCGTCGCCTGGCCACTGAGTTGATTGAGTTGAGACAAGCCACCCGATAGGTCACCCTTATTCAATGCGATCATCGAATCGGCAAGCGAGACAGCCGTTGAGCTTGGAAATTTTCGAATGAGTTGCTGATAGAACTTATCTGCCAATTCATCCATATCCTTCGCATAAAGTTGCGTGAGGATTCCAAGATAGTCGATAGGAGAACCAATTTGATCTTGAAGCAATGTCTCTGCAACTTGTTGCATCGATTCTTGATCGTCTGCGATGGCAAGACATCTCAGTCGACCGATTTTTAACTGGATCTTATCTGGAAACCTCTGTTCCCCCTCGTCAAGCGTGGCCAGACTCTGTTCCTTCTGCCCCTTGCTCATGAGATAGATTGCCTTCGCGACGAAAAACTCTTCAAGATCGGCACCATAGGGTTCAATTTCGTCAAGGACTTTGGCTGCACCCTTCGAAGTTGGATTCGAGTTGATGGACGACAAAGCGCAGGCGATTGCAAGATTTCGAGATCCTAGTTTCGAGGATTGAATAAATGGACGCAGCATTTTGATTGCGACGTCGGACTGCCCCATTCGTAAGGCATCGATCGCCTTGCGAATTTCATTGTGGTCCTTCAGAAATGGAACCGCGGCGTCGGCTTGCTTTGCATATTCTGCGGCTTCTCGCTTATTCCCTTCTTTTGTGGCAATCTTTGCCAGGTTCCGCAGACTAAGGACAGACCGAGAATTCAGTTCCAGAGCGAAAAGGGCCGCCGACTTTGCTTCCTTGACCTCTCCTTTGTGGAGGAGGATCATTGAAAGATGCTCCCATCCAGATCGACTTTCTGGATTTCGGGCAACCGCCTCTCGCGCCCACTTTTCTGACTCCGCCCAGTCATGCTGGCGCAACGCCATCCGTGCTCTCGCAACACAAAAGATGTCGGAAGGGTCGTCGGCAAATCGGTCGATGATCGCCTGAGCGCGATCAAAATCATGCATCAAGTTATGCCCCGAAAGCACTCCGTACATGATGAAAGGATTGTCAGGATAGGTTCCCTCAACCTGCAGAAGGATCGTGCGAGCGTCTTGCTCACGTCCGACTTGCAGTAGGCCACCAGGCAAGTTCATCAGCGCAACCCGATTGCCTGGATCGTGGCGGAGGATGTCCTCGAAGATGGTAACCGCTCCCGCCATGTCTCCCTCGTAACCGTCAAGGAGGGCGCGAACGGCTCTTATATTTTCGTCTTGGGGTGCTATTTGCCGAATTCGATCAACAATGGCTCTGGCCCCTGAAAGGTCGCCCGCCCATACTCGCCTCTCGGCTTCTAGTGCTTGAATCCCGGGATGATCGGGAAAGGATTCGGCGCTTGCTTGTAATTGTTCACGGCGAGCCGAGCCGTAAACATGTCCATATTCATTAAGGAGCTTTTGATAGGTTTCTTCTGCCGTCATGAAAGTACCGACCCACTCCAAAATGTGGTTGGGCCGCTTTCAGCAATCCTACCTTTCACAAAGTCTATGCTCACTTAAAAAGTCTTCAATCTCACCAAAATAGCGCTCGGGTTCTTCCCAGCGTGGCTCCGAGTGATTTCGACCTTCAAAAATGACGAGCTTCTTTGGACCCGCAAGCGCCTGAAAATTCGCATCAGCCGCCCTCGGAGGGGCTAGCGTATCGGCCCCGCCATGCAGGATCAAGCAAGGAGCGTTTACCTTGGCCAAATGGTGAGAAATGACAATCCGGAGAGGATTCACACCCGACAACGGAATGCCGAACAAGGAGGCCGGGTACAGAAAGAATCGCAAGGTTCTCCCACCAATGAAAAGCCACCAGCCGTTAATGGCATCGATGAGCCGATCATAACATGAATCAAGAATAAGGCCGTCGGCCAAGCCAGGATTTTCGCTTAGTGCCGTCGCGCTCGCGGCCGCCCCCATACTCGAACCGACCAAAACGATCTTTGCCCGTGGATAGCGTTTCTTCGCCTCCTCGACGGCGGATACCACGGCCGTCCTTTCTCGATAGCCAAATCCCGACTTCCGCCCCTTCGAAGCCCCGTGAGCCGGAAAATCGAAAAAGAGAAACGCGACGCCTCGATCTCGCAATCGAGGAGCGAAAGGGGCCAACTCGGCTCGATTCATCATGTATCCATGACAACACACCATGACGACGCGCGGGTCGTCATGTGGTACCCACCAGCCCCGAAGCAGTTTGCCAGTCCCCTGGTCCGGAAATTCGGTCCACTCTTGAGGCACCCCCAAAAAGCCTGGCGAAATGAAGAGCGGGGTCCGAAAAGGATAGACAAAACAGTAGGCGACACCGATCAAGACCAACAAATAGAGGGCAATGACTATGAAAAGGAACCAAAGTATCATCGAAATTTGCGTTTTGGAGCCAACTTCCGCAACAATTGTAGTTGATCTCGATGTTTGCTCTTAATTTCTACTCTGATCTCTACGGCGACGTTTTAAAAAATAACCGAAAAACGGTCACCATCCGCATGGGTGACAAGTCGGATAAGTACGAAGAGGGCATGATCGTGTGGGTCACCATCGGCCCCCGCTTCGGACGGCGTCAGAAACTCTACTCCGCGATCCTCGACCGTGTCGAAGTCAAGCCGATCTCTGAACTCTCCCCTCGCGATATTGAGCGAGAGAACCCTGAATTCCGCAGCCAGGATGACGTCATCGGACTTCTGAGTCGGGTTTACGGAGACCTGATTACGCCAAGCCATACCGTCACCGTCATTTATTTCAGCCGAATTGACGAATAATTGATACCCCTAAGGGGTATTCGTGGAATAATGCATATAAGCGTGCTTTGGCATGCTTGTTGCAGGATAGGAAAAGCATGTTGTTCATGATTCAGCCGAACTCCCAAGATTCTATTTATGAAGTCGTGTCCGTCGATCGAAAGCAAACCCCTGCCTTCCGATTGGGCTATGAAGTCAACGACACCATGGTCGTTCGCAAAGACGGCAAAGAGTTTACGATTCGTCTTTCGTCCCAACACACCCTTTGTGGCCCAGTCAAACTTTACGCCAAAGGCGAAAAAGTCGCCATCAAGAAGTCGGAACTCCATGACGGCGACTTGGTAAGCCGAAGCTCGGTCCAACTCGAAAAATAAATTAGAATCGGAAGCCGTAGTTGAAAACGACCTGATACTGCGGCCCAGAACCTCCATCCCAAGGTACTCGACTGGCCAACATCACGTTGAGTCCAGGCGCAATATTTGGTGAAGTCGCTGCAATCCAGGTCTGGCAATCGGAGCCCGTCAAGTGTTCCACGGCTCCATTCCAGCCACATCCACACGCAAAATCAGCGCCAAAAATGCCATTGATCTTGTCCGATCGATAGGCGGTCGCATGAAGCCGGAAGTTCGAAAAGTCCTTGCGAACCGATAAGAATGCGTCGTTGGTGTGCGCATCGGCATCAAAGGCAGAGATTCCAAAACTTGCCGCCCATCCCTGCTTCGGATCGTCGACAAGCTGAAGCTTGGCATCATAGGTCATATGCCCAAGAAAATCTTGAGAGAGACCAATTTCACCTCGATCCAAAACGCCAACGGTGGCAGTCTGGGCCCATGAATAACCTTTATTCACATTTCGCGCGTAGCCAAGTGCGCCAACCGTATAAAGCCCCTCACGATGCTTTAAGATATCCGCAATCGGAAAGTTAATAAGGCTCGTAACACTAGCCTGAACCGTACATGTCAAAAAAATGCTTCCCGCTAGTAGCGTGAAGCCACAAAAGAATTTTCGTTCCACGATGTTCCCCTTGTATTCGGCTATTGGCTTTGGCCTATGGGGTTGCTCAGGTCCCACCCTCGGAATACCGTAGCCTTACGGGGATAAAGCTAGACAAAATACGAGGACGTGAACCACGAGAACGTTTACGCGTGAGCGTATTTTTCGACCAATTCTGGCCAGCTTCCCTGCTCAATGGCAAGGCGAATTTCTCTCATCAGTCGAGCATAAAAGGCAAGGTTATGGAGCGAGGCCAAGCGGGGGCCTAGAGGCTCGCCCGCCTTAAAGAGATGGCGGATATAGGCGGCCGAATATCGCTCGGTCTCAGGGAAGACGCTCTGCTCATCAAACGGTCCCTTATGCTCTTCCCATTTTTTACCAAGACAGTTGATCCTTCCATTCATCGTGTAGAGGCAATGATGACGGGCCATACGAGTTGGCAAAACACAGTCAAACATGTCAACGCCACAGGCAACCGCATGAAGAATATCTTTGGGATGGCCCACGCCCATCAGGTAGCGCGCCTTATTAGCTGGAAGCAACGGCGCCGTATGCTGAACGACCGGATATTGCATCTCGGTGGGCTCACCAACGCTCACTCCGCCAATTGCAACACCTTCAAAAGGCAATTCAGAAATATACTGCGCCGACTCGGTTCGGAGATCCTCATGAACGCCGCCTTGAACAATGCCAAAGATCGCTTGTTCGCCCTGGCGCGCCGATAAGTTTCGATGCGCCCACCGGTGGGTTCGCTGCATCGCCGCCGCTGCTTCGTCACGGCTGCAGGGATATGGCGGACATTCGTCGAGCATCATCGAAATATCAACGCCAAGCTTTGCCTGAATTTCGATACTTCTCTCGGGGCTTAAAAAGTGGGTGGAACCGTCAAGATGCGACTTAAACTTCACACCTTCGTCATTGATCGACCGCATATCACTCAACGACATGACCTGGTAACCTCCCGAATCCGTTAGGATCGATCGATTCCAGGACATAAACTCGTGAAGTCCGCCAAAACGCTGAACGACATCCGCAGTCGGGCGGAGCGACAAGTGATACGTATTCGAAAGGACCTGCTCGAATCCCAATCGCTCAAGATCTTCTGACCCAATCGTTTTGACTGAGCCTTGAGTCCCCACCGGCATAAAGAACGGCGTTTCGACGGTACCGTGGGGCGTGTGCAATCTTCCGCGACGAGCTTTCGTGTGCGGACATACGGAAATCAATTCATAAAAAACGGAGGGCATATTGGAACGGGACCTTAAGGTGTACCCGTTTTCCACGTGCCCTCCCGTGATTTACGCGTAGAACTTTGCGATGTCGTCGCTGAGTTTCTTGAGGCACCCTTCGTCGATGTACATCATGTGCCCAGCCTCGTAATATTCGGTTTGGATATTGCCATGCAATGCGGCGTCGAGCCCAAGATGGTTCAAGGTGTACTCTGTCGCAAAGTACGGCGTGGCCAAATCGTAGTAACCCGACGCAATGAAAACCTTCATGTAGGGGTTCTTCGACAGTGCCGCCCGGAGCGCCTCCGACGTGTCGGGGTGCCCGGCTCCCGCGTCGCCGTAGGACCAATTCTTCCAAAGTTCACCGGGATTGAAGACATAGTAAGGCAAGTCCGTCTCGTAACCAAGATCGCGGCGAAGGTAATCGTTGATCGTCGCCGTATAGGGAGCCATGATTGCCGTCATTGACGGATCATGATCGGGATTCTCGGTCGCCGCCAATTCGTCGATTCCCTTGAAACGACTGTCCAAGCGTCCCACCGTTCGCTTTTCGTTGCGCAACAATTCCTTACAGAAGCGGTGGATATTGACCCGGAGATCGGTTGCCTCAATGTAGTCTTCGCTGAGTCCCGTCAGGGCAGACAGCTTTGATCGAACCGACTTTCGCTCGGTCTCGGTCAACGAAGCCCCCTTGGCCAAAGCCAAGACATATTCACTTGATGCAAACTCTTCGCTTGCCTTCAACGCAGATTCCAACGACTTATACTTGGTCTTCTTGTGAAACCATGCAGTGGCCGTATAAGTAGGCAGGAACACTTGGTAAGGAAGGTCGTTTCCTTTGTTAAAACGAGCGGTTTGGAAGTTCAAAATCGACGATACGAGCACGATGCTGTTAAAGGCGATACCCTTCTCGATGAGATGGCCTGAAAGGCCAGCCGCCCGGGTGGTCCCGTAGCTTTCGCCGACCAAATGCAGTTTGGAAGCCCAGCGATTATTGCGCGTTAGGTACATGCGGATAAATTCGCCGATCGATTCGACGTCACCCTCAAGGCTCCAGAACTTCTTGCCGCCATCCTTCTTGGTCGGACGACTATAGCCGGTACCCACGGGGTCGATGAAGACCAAATCGAAGTGTTCGAGCCAAGTGAATTCGTTATCGACGAGTTTGAACGGTGGTTTGGGCATGCCTCCATCGGGCTCCATAATGACTCGCTTTGGTCCCACCACGCCGAGGTGAAGCCAAACCGAAGCGCTCCCTGGTCCACCGTTAAAGCTAAACATGATTCCGCGATTGGCCGGGTCCTTGACGCCATCTTTGGTGTAGGCCATATAAAAGATGCCAGCCTCGGGCTCGCCAAACTCGTCGTTGATCGGCATCATCCCGACGGTCGCCGTATATTTCAGGTCACCCATCTTGTGTTTCGTCACAACCGGGTCTTTACCGAGATTCAACGGGTATGTCGGTTCAGTCTTGTCGCTATCGTTCTTCGACGTTGCGTCGCTCATAGCTACCTTTTACCCGCCACTGATTCCACTTTGAGAAGAAAACTGATTCAAGATTGAACGATGAGTACCAATGGTAGTAAGATGCATGAGTCAGGGTTGACTCATGGACTCACACGATAACTTTTCTCGCCGAAAATTCCTCCAATCTTCAGTCGTTACGGCCGCTGGTCTCGGACTTGGCGCCACCTCGTTCGCCAGCCACGGAATTGAGGCGTCGCCGGAAGGTCGCCGCAAATCGGTTGCCCCGAGCGATAAGATCGTGATGGGCCTCATTGGCTGCCACGGAATGGGTGCGGCCAATATGCGCAACCTGATGAATTACGACGATTGCGAATTCGTCGCCATCTGTGATGTTGATACTGCGCGCATGGGCGACGATCACAAGTGGCTGGAAGAGAAGACCGGTAAGAAACCCGAGGTCTTTACCGACTACCGAAAGATGCTGGAGCGAAAAGACATCGATGCCGTCGTCATTGGCAGTCCCGATCACTGGCACGCCCTAAACTTGATCCACACTGTCGAAGCCGGAAAGGACGCATATTGCGAAAAGCCAATCAGCCATAACTTTACCGAAGCCAAGGCGATGATCGCCGCCAAGAACCACTTCAAGAAGGTCGTTCAGGTTGGAACCTGGCAAAGAAGCACCCGAGAGTTTCATGACGCCATCGAATACATCCGCGCCGGCAAATTGGGCCGAATCACCCACTGCCGGGCCTGGATTTCGGACGGCACCCAAATCGGTAAAGGCAAGCCGGGCACCGTGCCCTCCAGCCTCGATTACGACATGTGGTGTGGTCCGGCCGAAATGGCGCCCTATCAAGAAAATAAAGTTCACTATAACTGGCGATGGGTTAAGAACACGGGTGGAGGGCTCACCACCGACTGGGGCGTCCATATGATCGATATCGCACTTCTCGGTATGAGCAAGGGGCTTGATCTCATCATGCCCAACGAAGTCGCCGCTTACGGCGGGCAATGGGCCTACCCGGATGACGACCGCAACACGGCTGACAGTATTGAGTCGATCATGCGATTTAACGACCCGGACTTCGTCTTGACTTGGTCGGTCCTTCGCGACCACCCAGGCAAGCCTGGACACGGAACCGAATTCGTTTCCGCCGACGGAAGGACGCTTCGAGTCTGGCGTGGCGGTTGGACGATCGTCGATGGCGACGGAAAAGAGCTTCCGAAAGAAGGTGCAGCCCCGCAAGAGTCCGACCACTGGCGCAACTTCCTTGACTGCGTTAAGAGCCGAGAAAAGCCGCGAGCCGACCTTGACTCAGCCGGTCAAACCACAATGGTCTGCCATCTCTCGAATATGGCTCTCTATTCAGGAAAAACCGTCAAATTCGACAAGAATAAGATGGAAGTTGTCGGTCGAGAAGGCAAGGATACGCTTCCCTACGATCGTCGATATCGAAAAGGCTACAGCCTCAAAAAATACTGAGAGAAACAAAAAGGCCGCTCCGATTTTTCGGAGCGGCCTTTTTTTGTGTGACTCGACTACTCTTTCTTGGCACCGCCGTTAATCCAGGCGGCAATGGTGTCTTGGTCCTTTTGAGACAAAGGAGCTCCGCCTCGTGGCATTCGGGGCTTCGCGCCCGAAATCGACTGATAGAGCGCGCTGCTCGACGCATCGCCAGCAACCACTTTCTTCATGATGCTGTCATAGGACTCGACCGAGAGACCCGCCTTGCGATTGCCATCATTGTGGCAACCAGAGCACGAAGTCTTCAGGATGGCCTGGACATCAGCAAACGAGGCGCTCGACGGCTTGATCTCTTCTTTCTTTGCACCAGCCGGGGGCGTAAACGTAAATTCCTTCGCGTCGATTGCCTCTTTGCCGACCGTGATGGTCGGAGCAATGATCAGAAAATCCTTGTTGCTCAAACCACGAGCGATCCCCGTTTGTGCATCAATGTACAGGCTCAACTCTTTGTCGTCACCGAGTTTAATTTGAAATTCGTTGGCCGAACCACCAGGCAATTTCAAGGTTCCCTTTGCATTGAATTCTTTAGCGCCCTTGAAGATATCTTCGGTGAAGAAGGCAGCCCAGGCCCACACATCGGATTCCTTGGTGCGGGCTACCGATGCCGGAGCTTCGGTATAGGTATTCGCTTTCTTGTCGAGCTTCCAAACGAGCTTTCCATCCGAAACAGTAAGGGTGGTTGGAGTGTCGATCTTGAACATACCATCCTTCGAGTAAAGCAACGTTTCCTTGTCAGGAGTGCCCCCAGCAATCTTGCGGACGACGATGTCGGCTTTGAGTGACTGTGCGGCTTTCAAGGTCGCGACATGATTTTTAATGGCGGATGGAGCATCGCCTTGAGTGACGAGTGCGGTCCCAAGCAAGGCCGCGGCCGAAGTAAGCAAAATCGATTTCATGATAGAAAACCCTAGAAATAGTTGACGTGAGTACCCAACGGCATTTTACAGGGAAACAGGACATAAATCCTATATGCTAGGATAAACCTTCGAATGCAAACGAACTTGACTTTTTTGCTTTTAGGCGCGGGCGCACGCGGAACGATGTTCGCGGAAATCCTTGCAACCGATTACGAGAAAGGGACGGTCATCGCGGTCGCTGAACCTAACCAAGAACGGCGAGCCAAAATCGCCGAATTGCATAACATCCCTGCCGAACGTCAATTTGAAACCTGGGAACAAGCGCTGGCCAAACCTAAAATGGCAGACGTCGTGATCAACACGACCATGGATCGCGACCATATCGCCTCCGCCACCAAGGCGCTTGAGCTTGGCTATCATATGCTTCTTGAAAAGCCGATGGCCAGCAACCTTGAGGACTGCGTCAAGATTGCGGATGCCGCCGCTAAATCAGGGCAAATCGTTAGCATTTGTCACAGCCTTCGTTACAACGACGTTTATCGAACTGTTCGAGAGATTCTGCAATCGGGCCGCATCGGCGACATTGTTTCGGTAGATCAACTCGAAGCCGTCGAACACATCCATCAGTCGCACTCGTTTGTACGCGGAAACTGGGGAAATGAATCTCGCAGTGCGTTTATGCTTTTAGCCAAAAGCTGCCACGATATCGATATTCTTTTCGATCTCGTCCACGACGAATGCATTCGCGTGAGTTCGTTCGGATCGCTTAAGTTCTTTACCAAGCAATATGCACCAGAGGGAGCCCCTGAGCGATGCCTCGACGGCTGTCCGGCCGAAAACGAATGTCCCTATCACGCGATGAAAGTCTATGGAGGAGAGAAGGGTTGGGGTCGCTATGTAGGACTTCCAAAGGAACCAGAACTTCTTAAGCCAATCCTCCAAGAGGGGCCTTACGGAAAGTGCGTCTTCCAAACCGACAACGATGTTGTGGATCACCAAGTCGTCAACATGGAATTCGCCAAAGGACAAACTGTCACCTTTACGATGACCGCATTCACTCACTTCGGAGGGCGGCGAATCCGCATCCACGGAACGAAAGGATACTTGGAAGCGGCAACCGAAACGCTTAAGATCGAAGTCAAAGAGTTTTGGGGTGAAGCGAAGCAGGAATTTATCGACGTTCCAAAGCGTGAAGGTGGCCACGGCGGGGCTGATCCCCTCGTGATGAAGACCCTCATCGACGCGATCGAAACCAACAATCCTGCCCTCGTTACCACGAACACAAATAACTCTTTGCGGAGTCATAAAATCGTATTTGCGGCCGAGAGATCACGGCGAGAAGGTCGGGTCGTTTATTTGAGCGAACTCGACTAATCGCCCCCTCAAAGGTTTTTAATGCCTCGGCGAACCTAACGCTCGAGGCATCCAATCGGATATCGGATAGCTTATGGCTCCGATTCGGGGTATCGACTTAAACCGAGCCGAAACCTGGCCTGATTGCCGACTCCTACCTCAAACAACCATCGTCGATACGTCGCCAACTTGTTGACGACGGGAATATTCTCCAACCCCTTGTACTTCCGACGCCTCAGCATGGCGTTGGCTTCATGTTTTCGCGAGTGGGAACGATCTGATAAATTTCGACCAAGAAAGCTTTTATTCATTTTCGCGTACAGGCTGTATCAATTTCATTTCAATAATTGACCTTTAGGTTCAAGGAGTTTATGATGGCAATGAACGACTATCGGTAGTTGAGCCGTATGAATACGGGAGAAACGTGCAAATAGTTGATAATTGGGCAAATGTGACGGGGACGGTCGTGGAAACACGTCCAGGAGTCGAGGGCACCATAGTGATGCTTTCCGTCTCTTCGGCCGAAGACTTTGAGGATTATCCAAACTTGCTCACCTGGGCCAAGGGACAGTTACTCACGGTCCTTTATCCCTCAGAAGCCTCGCTGCCTGAAATCGGACAACCTGTGTTATGGCGGCTACAGATATTCACGCCGGGTATTGCCCGCCCTCACGCTTCCTCAATCCCGTAGCAACCTGTCGATAACTTCCCTCACAATAGATGGGTGAAGCTTTCAGGGAATCCTCTCTTTCAGGGCTGGTACGCCGATCCCGAGTTGCATTTTTTCGCGGGACGATATTATATCTATCCCACATTTTCGGCTTTATACGAAGACCAGACATTTTTTGAGGTCTGGTCCTCGTCCGACCTAACGGACTGGGTTAACGAGGGTCGGGGACTGGACTTTACCGACGTTCCGTGGAGCACAAATCGAGCCGCGTGGGCTCCATCGGTCGCCGAGCGCGACGGCAAGTATTACATGTATTTTTCGGCTGGCGATGGGGCCGGAATTGGGGTGGCGGTCGCAGATCACCCGAAAGGTCCCTTCCTAGACGCCCTGGGGCGCCCCCTTATCCAGGAATACCACCACGGCGCTCAACCCATCGATGCTCATGCCTACATTGACGACGATGGTCGAGCCTATCTTTACTATGGTGGCTGGAAGCATGCCGTCGTCGTTGAACTTGGCGAAGACATGACCTCCACCATCGGCGACTTTATAGAGATCACTCCAGAAAATTACGTCGAGGGCTCATTCATGTTGAAAAGAGACGGCGAGTATTACTTTATGTGGTCGGAAGGCTCTTGGGGAGACGCTTCGTATTCCGTCGCCTATGCCCGATCGAACTCACCTTTCGGACCCTTCGTCCGCCGAGGCAAGGTCCTCCAAAGTGATCCTATGGTCGGCAATAGCGCAGGCCATCACTCTGTGCTCCAGATTCCAGGAACGGACGATTGGTATATCTGCTACCATCGACGACCGGTCGATGAAACCGCGAGGGATCACCGAGTCGTCTGTATCGAAAGGATGTATTTCGATGAAGAAGGAGACATCATCCCCGTTCAACTCACGTTCGATGGGGTTGAAGCGAGACCAATATAAAAAGAAGGGTTCGACGGCCCGCCGAACCCTTTTACTTACTTATCGAGTCAAGCGAAGGAGTTGACCGCGATACAGGTCTACAACCATGACTTCGCCGTTCTTATCTGGTGAAATGGACACCGGAGCCTGAACGGCTGCACCGAGTGCAGTGTTGATCGTTCCCGTATGATCCGCAATTTCTGATTGAGTCACGGTTGTCGCTTCCCCGTTTTGGATGTTAAACGGAATCGATGCCACCTTTCTCAAGGTCGCATCCCCAAAGAAATAACGGCCCTTAAATGCGGGGTCTAAACCTGAACCTCGGTAGATGAATCCACTGACGACAGCGTGTCCCCACGTGTGATCGAACTCAAAGAATGGATCGAAGAAACTTGTGGAGAAAGCCGGCAGAGTGTCCATGAATGGATGTTTGCCTTCGCGAATTCGCCATCCGAAGTTACGTCGAGCCCCCTGGTAAGGCACGTAGTTAATTTCTTCCCAAAAATCTTGACCAACGTCGGCAATGAAGAGTCCACCCGTCACCTGATCAAATGAACATCGGAAGGGATTTCGCAAGCCGACTCCGTAAATTTCGGGATAGATCGTTGATGACCCATAGTAAGGGTTATTCACCGGGATGGCGTAATTCTTCGTGGTGTCGCTCGGAAATTCGTCGTGCGAAACGTCGATTCGTAACAACTTACCCAGCAAAGACTGAGGGCTTTGGGCGTTGTTGTGAATGTCTTCTGGACTTGCGCCGTCGCCGGTCGCGAAGTAAAGATAGCCGTCTTTTCCGAAATTGATCGAACCGCCTTTATGACTTGTGGTCTGCTCATTTTGGAACGAAAGAATCGTATATGGATCGCTTAGGGTCATGCCCGTCGCGTCGGCAGTATATCGGACCACGTTCGTCGTAATGGGAGCATCCGTATCGTAATGGAGATACACGTAGTGATTGGTAGCGTAATTCGGATCAATCGCAATGCCGAGCAAACCACATTCACCCGTGGTAAGAATAGTGCTTGAGATGTCGAGAGCAGGAGTGGATTGCAATACGTCATTTTTCATGACCTTCACGACGCCCCCCTTTTCAATGACATACGCCAACGAAGTATCGGCCGGATTCACCAGGTATTGCATGGGCAACGTAAAGCCATCGGCGACGATTTGTGCGCCAACGTTAATTCCCGTCACATCTGGGAAAACAGTTTGGCCAGAATCGCCGGAACCGGCGCATCCAAAGCTAAGGACGATGGGGAGCGCGAAACAAAGGTTGCGGAACACGGAACAGCTTCGTAAGTTGTTGAGTGGACCTTGCGCGCTCGAAACGGAATGGCTTAAGTTTAAGCGTTTGGGGGCGAACTTCACGAATCCCTTTATACCCCTTAAAATTACGGGGCATTTTGCTGCGCGAACCGGGGCCGGTGTGTAAAATTCATAAGATGCGAAATTTGGTAGCCGCCCTCTCAGTACTTTTGGTTGGTTGCGGCGCTCCGAACCAAAACGCTCCCACCAAGAACGCTTCAAAGGCTATTCAATCCCCTTCAAAAACTGAAGAAGCAGCTCGACTGAACCCACAGCTTAACAAAGCAGGCAAGCTGGAAACAAAAGAACAACCGCGAAAACCAGAAGAGGTCGCGGCAACCGTTCGGCCTCAAGACGCCGATAAAGCGATCGCTTGCCTAAACCAAAGTCATATTTCGTCAAAAGCCCAAAAAGATGGCGACTTAGTCGATATTTTTGTGAAACAAGCGGATGTGAGTCGAGCCGGAGCGCTTCTATTGGCGGATTCACAAGAAAAGGGTTACCCCCTCAATCCGAATGCATCGTCGCCGATCCGCCCGGATATGCCCCAAAACTAGGTCGTGGTCACTTAAGGCCAAGATACTGTTCTGCGGTTTTACCACCCAGGATTTTGTCCATCTCAATCCGCATCTGCTTACCATTCTTCAGAGCTTCGTCAAGCACCTTCTGAATTTCCACTTTGTCGTTTTTTTCGATCGCCAAGATCAGCCCCGACAGATTATCGATCCTTTGTTGAAGGTTCTTTTGAACTTGTTCATGAAAAACCAGATACTCCTGAGGAGGGTGCATTGCGTCGATATCTTGCAGTATTTTCATCTCGCGAGCCACGCCTTGATTCAGCCGATCAAGCAGGGGCTTTGGCAGTTCCTTTGTGGCAATGTACTGATCCATCATTTTCTCATCCATATGCTCCGCATTCTTTGCCGCTCGATCAAAGGCATCGAGTAAGTCGAGAATCTTGTTGGCATATTCGATTTTTAGATCTGGACCAAAATTGGGCTTCAATTCGCCAGATGAGGAGACCTCCGTAGGTGCTTTCGGATTGCACCCGCAAATCATCCCCAAGGTCATCATCAATGCGGGGATCACCAATCTCATATTCGATTTCGACATCTTAATTTCTTACTAAGGATTTACAGGTCGCGGGGACGACGAGTGTTGGACAATAACTAATATTTAAGTCTTAAATTGCCTTCCTACCTACGAATCAATGTTTTTAGATGGGACCTTCGACCTAAATGGAACCTAGAATTTCCTGGCTCGTCAATCCCGTAGGAAGCAATTCCTAAAACAATGAATGATCAAATCTATTGAAATGTGTTTACAATCGTAAGGAGCTAAGCGCGTGAAAACCAGCAAGGCTCCTTACTCCACTTTTTCGCCTCATTTCTCGATCTTCGCATTTGCTTTCGAGCATTCCATATAAGAAAATTCTTATTCTCGAAACACTTTCATTCTTAATGCGTCAATTCTATCGAAACAGGCCAAAGGATGATCACAATCCGCGAGCCATTCACGACATAGCGTTGAGGCTGAGAGGGGACTCACAGCCTCTTTTTTTATTCGGCTAAAGCTTTTGCCGGACGTGACATCCGGTAGCGATCCAATGCCACCGCCACGACGATAATCGTTCCCGTGATAATCTCTTGAATCCAGTTCGCAATTCCGAGCTGGGAGGATCCCATGTTGATGGTGGTCATGATCAATGTCCCGAAGGCTGCACCAACGAGGTTCCCTTCTCCACCTAGCAGGCTTCCTCCACCAATAACGACGGCGGCGATCATTTTAAGCTCCTCTCCTGCCGCAATCGTTGGGTCACCGATTCCAACTCGCGAAGTCTGCATCAAACCCGCAATTCCGGCAAAAATGCCCGCGATCGTATAAACGCCAATCTTAACTCGTGAAATGTTGATTCCACAGAGTCTCGCCGTTTTCTCGTTCGAACCGACCGCAACGACATTCCGCCCAAAAACGGTTCGGTGAAGAACAAACCACATCAGTGCGAGAAGAAGAAGCCAGATCCAAGCGCCTTTTGGAATCAGTTGCCATTTTTCAGTCTTCCCAAGAGCGGCGGTAAAAGCTGAAATCCAGGTGTCGGGCACGCTGCTTACCGTTTGCTCATTGGAGAAACCTTTGGCCAGGCCCCTGAAAATCAACATGCTCGCCAGCGTCACGATGAACGGACCTACTTTGAGTTTGGCCACAAGTAGACCGTTAATAAAGCCTGCAATGAGGCCCACGATGATACTTGCCCCGATGCCAAATATCGGGTTATTGGTGGCTTTTAAGACGAGAGCCACCACCACCGTCGTCAATGCGATCGTTGAACCCGGGCTCAGGTCAATTCCACCGGTCATGATGACGTAAGACATGCCTATTGCACCAAGGCCGACGATCACCGCTTGGCGCATCATCAATTCGAGGTTGCTCGGCGTCAAAAAGTCTTGTTGTCGGAAGACCTTGAGAAGCACGACGAAGATGATGTAAATCACCACCCACGCAATAATAACGCCGATCGTTCCTTTGGCTTTCATGACTGGACGCACAACTCCATAAGCTTCTCTTGATTCGTTTCTGAGACGGGCATAAACTCTGTCAATACACCGCGATTCATCACCGCAACTCGATCACAGATTCCGAGCAACTCGGGCAAATAAGAACTGACCAGGAGCACCGCCTTCCCTTCTTTCGCCAGTCCATCGATGAGTTCATAAATTTCTGCTTTACTGCCAATGTCGATGCCACGAGTCGGCTCATCCATGATGAGCACCTCGCATCCCGAATGCAGCAAGCGTGCAATGGCTACCTTTTGTTGGTTCCCACCCGAGAGTTCGCCAATATTTTGCGTCACGCTCCGCGCTTTCACTCTCAGCTTTTTCGCAAATTCGTCCGCGACTTTGTCGTTTGCCTTTGCCGAGAACTTCCAACCTTTTCGACCAGGAAACGTAAGATTCTCAGCAATCGACATCGTGAGGGCAAGCCCTTCTTCCTTTCGATCTTCCGAGACAAATCCTGCACCAAGCTTCCACGAATCTTTGATCGCGTGGGGTGAGCTTGAACCCACCGAGATCTGCCCTTCTTTCACCTGATCGAGGCTAAAAATTGTTCTCAAGAGTTCAGTACGACCGGCACCGTTGAGACCAGCAATGCCACATACCTCACCCCGATGGAGCGTGAATGAAGCGTGGTTTGGCTTTCCACCCACTCCCGTAAGGTCGGCAACCGTCAAAAGTGGAGCGCCAGGCGTTCGGTTGGAACGCGGAAAGAGCTCATTCATCTCACGTCCCACCATATGGCGAATAATCTCGGTCTCCGTGATGTCCTTCATTCGCGCATCGTGAACCATTTGACCGTCACGAAGGATCGTAATGTGATCCGCAATTTCTCGAATTTCGTCGAGGAAGTGGGAGATGTAAATGATCCCCTTACCCTGTTCGCGAAGACGGCAAACGAGATCGAAAAGCTTACGGATATCCGCCTTGGTCAAACTGCTCGTCGGTTCGTCGAGCAAGACATAGTCGGCTTTTACTGCCTGGGTGCGAGCGATTTCGACCACCTGCTGCAGCGAGATCGAAAGTTCGCGAATCTCCTCGGCGGGGTCGAGGTTCGGATACCCAAGTGAATCGAGGATCGGCTTTGCCATTTCCTCAGCATGTTTTGGCGAAAAGCCGCCCATTCCCATCTGCCCCAAAAAAATGTTCTCCGCAACGGTCATATGCGGGCATAGGGCCAACTCCTGGTGGACCAGTGATACGCCACTCGACAACGCGTCTTGTGGGGTTCGAGGTGCGTAAGGCTTTCCGTTAATGGATAATTCACCGCTGTCCGGCGTTTCTTCGCCCGACAAAATGCGCATCATTGTGCTCTTTCCGCTGCCATTCTCGCCCGCCAAGGCAAGCACTTCGCCTGGACGCACCGTCAACGAAACGTCGATCAACGCCCGCGTCTGGCCATAACTTTTATAGATTCCCTTCGCTTCGAGCATGATCGATTCCGGCCCTAAAGTTTTACCCGCTGAACCCACCTTGACGAGGATAAGAGTTTCCGAATAACCCAACATCAATCAATTCTCGTGTGTCAGGATTAAAGAAGATGCCCGACGAACCTTCAGGACTTCAGCGGCTTTGGCGATATGCCAAGCCACACCGCACCCAAGTCATTCTCGCCACCGTGTACACCACGTTGGGCAAGGTCATGGATGTGATTCCCGAGATTCTGATCGGTGCGGTCGTCGATGTCATCGTGCGAGGACAAGGTTCGTTCTTTGCGACTCAATTCGGCGTGACCGACAAGTGGCAGCAATTGATTCTGCTTACCATTGCGAATGGTCTCTGTTGGATTTTCGAATCTCTGTTCGGTTATCTCAGTGCGCTGACCTGGCGCAATCTTTCCCAAACCATCGAGCATGGAATCCGAAGCGATCTGTATCGGCACGTCCAAGGTCTTGAAGTCGCCTGGTTCGAAGATACGTCGAGCGGCGGTTTGTTGAGCATCCTCAACGACGACATCAACCAACTTGAGCGGTTCTTGGATGGAGGCGCAAGTTCAATCATCGTCGTGTTTTGGAATGTGGTCCTCGTCGGTGCGGTGTTCTACGCCAGTTCTCCGCTCCTTACTCTCCTCGCCTTCCTACCAATTCCGATCATCGTATTGGGCTCCATCAAGTACCAAAACAGCCTCAAGCCACGATATGTCAAGGTTCGGGAGTCGGTCGCTGAACTCAGCTCGACAATTAACACAAACCTTGGCGGCATTACCACGATCAAAGCTTTCACCGCCGAAGATCGCGAGGCAAAGCGAATTGAAAAGGTCTCTGACGATTACCGTCTGGCGAACAAGGATGCAATTAAATATTCGGCCGCGTTCGTGCCCTTGATTCGCATGGTCATCCTGGGTGGATTCACCTGTACGCTGCTCTTTGGCGGCTGGCTCGTTTTAAACGGAAAGATGCAAGTCGGCATCTATTCCGTTCTTGTCTTTATGACCCAGCGCCTTTTGTGGCCGATGACCGGATTGGGAGACACGCTTGATCTTTACCAACGAGCCATGGCCTCGGTCAAGCGAATTTTTCATATCCTCGAAGTCGAACCCAAGATGCAGGAAGGTGCCCAAGCCCTACCGTTACCCGTTCGTGGTGACATCACCTTTGAGAACGTGCGCTTTGGTTACGACGATGGACACGACATCCTGAAAGGTGTTTCCATCCAGATTCCCGCCGGAGAGACCCACGCAATCATTGGCGCGACGGGTGCGGGTAAATCGACGGTCGTTCGCCTCTTGCTTCGCTTCCATGATGCCCGCGACGGGCAGGTTAGCATCGACGGTTGCAACGTCAAAGAACTTAGCTACGTCTCTCTCCGCGGCGCGACAGGATATGTGAGCCAAGACGTGTTCCTCTTTCACGGAACCGTGCGCGACAACATCGCCTACGGACGTCCGGACGCCACTATCGAAGAGATTCAAAAAGCCGCCCAATTGGCGGAGGCGCACGACTTCATCGAGCGGCTTCCGCAAGGATACGAAACGGTGGTGGGCGAACGAGGACAAAAGCTTTCTGGTGGCCAACGGCAACGCCTTTCGCTTGCACGAGCGATTCTCCGCGATCCAGCGATCTTGATTCTCGACGAGGCAACTTCGGCAGTTGATAACGAAACCGAGGCCGCCATCCAGCGATCGTTAGCCCACGTGACCAAGGGGCGAACGTCGGTTGTGATCGCTCACCGCCTCTCAACCGTTCGCGACGCTCATAAGATTTGGGTTTTGGAAGCCGGTCAGGTTACCGAAGCCGGAACGCACGACGAACTATTGCTCAATGGCGGCCTGTATGCCGCGCTTTGGCGCGTCCAGACGGGCGAATTGATGCACAAAATGGGTTAAGCAATAATGCCTAAGCCATCGGAATCTTAACCCCGCACAGCTTGGCAAACTCGATTGCCTCCTCATATCCTGCGTCCACGTGGCGAATCACACCCATGCCCGGATCGGAAGTCAAAACGCGCTCAAGACGACGAGCCGCCTCGTCGGTTCCATCTGCAACCACAACCATTCCCGCATGCTGAGAGTAACCGATCCCGACCCCGCCACCATTGTGGAGGGAAACCCACGTCGCACCCGCTGCAGTGTTCACCAAGGCATTAAGCAACGCCCAGTCAGCGACCGCATCGCTCGTATCCTTCATCGACTCGGTTTCGCGATTCGGAGAAGCCACCGACCCGCAATCGAGGTGATCGCGTCCAATCACGATAGGAGCTTTGATTTCGCCTTTTCGGACGAGATCGTTGATCGCCAATCCCATCTTTGCCCGGTCGCCGTAGCCCAACCAGCAAATACGAGCGGGTAAGCCTTGGAAATGAATCTTCTCCTTGGCCAATCGAAGCCAGCGCTGAAGAGATTGATTCTCTGGAAAAAGCGAGGCAGCCAACTCATCCGTCTTCCGGATATCCTCTGGATCACCCGAAAGTGCCGCCCATCGGAATGGCCCCTTCCCTTCACAAAATAGTGGTCGAATGTATTCGGGAACAAATCCTTTGATCTCAAAAGCATCTTTCACGCCCGCTTGGACGGCGTAGGCTCGGATGTTATTACCGTAGTCGAACGTGGTCGCACCCTCGGCCATTAAATCCAGCATCGCCTGAACGTGAATGCCCATGGTGGCAATGCTTCGGCGTTGGTATTCGTCGGGATCGGCTTTTCGAAGCGTTAGGGCGTCGGCATATGACATCCCATTGGGAACATAACCGTTAAGGGGATCGTGAGCACTCGTCTGATCGGTTAGGATATCGGGAATCACTCCGCGGCGCAGCAGATCGGGAAGAACGTCGGCACAGTTGCCGACTAAGCCGATACTGACGGCTTCCTTAGCTTGTATCGCAACCTGGATTCGGGCCAAGGCTTCATCAAGCGTGTAAGCAATTTCGTCGATATAGCCAGTGTCTAGTCGCTTTTGAATTCGCGATTCATCAACGTCGATGCCCAGAAAGACGGCCCCATTCATGGTCGCCGCCAAAGGCTGAGCGCCACCCATTCCGCCAATCCCACCACTGACGACAAGCTTTCCGGCGAGAGATCCTCCGAAATGACGATCCGACGCGGCCGCAAAAGTCTCAAAGGTTCCTTGAACGATGCCCTGGCTGCCGATGTAAATCCACGATCCCGCTGTCATTTGACCGTACATCATGAGGCCGAGTTTCTCAAGGCGACCAAACTCCTCCCAATTCGACCACTTGCCCACCAAGTTCGAATTCGCGAGCAGAACCCTGGGCGCGTCGGCATGGGTTCGGAAGATGCCGACCGGCTTACCAGATTGAATCAGCAATGTCTCATCGTTTTCGAGCGATTGAAGCGATTTCGCAATAGCGTGGAAGCAATCCCAATTTCGAGCCGCTTTGCCGGTTCCCCCGTACACGATTAGGTTGTCCGGGTCCTCGGCGACCATCGGATCGAGGTTGTTCATAAGCATTCGCAAGGCGGCTTCTTGCTGCCAACCCTTGCACGACAATTGGGTTCCAGTGGGGGCGTTCATAGTACAGGTTCCAGACCGGAGTCAAAGGCTCCGCGTCGGATTGCTTTCGCAAGTTCTTCAAATTCGGGAGCGAGATAACGGTCTTGCGCGACGGGAGGGGCAATCTCACGAACGGTTTCGTAGGCTCGCAAGACCCCGCGCCCGGGCTTAAGTGGTTTTCGATATTCCAACCCTTCGGCGGCGGCGAGAAGCTCGATCGCAAGTCCCCTCTCAACGTTTTCGACGATTTTGCGGAACTTCAACGCACTGGTCATTCCCATTGAGACGTGGTCCTCTTTTCCTCCCGACGTCGGCACTGAGTCAACGCTTGCGGGATGGCTGAGCACCTTACAGTCGTTGAGCAATGCGGCGACCGTAACGTGCGGCATCATGAATCCGGAACCCGTACCCGGATGAGCGCTTAAGAATGGCGGCAGCCCTTCGTTCGCGTCAGGATTCACGAGGCGATCCATTCGACGTTCGGAGATCGAAAGGAGATCGGTCATGACGATTGCCGCATAATCCAGTGCATAGGCAAGCGGTGCCCCGTGGAAATTGCCTCCCGATATCACATCGCCACTGTCGCGAAAAACCAACGGATTATCCGTCGCCGCTCCGGTCTCTGCTTCAACGACTTGCTTGACATGAGCCAAGGCGGTTCGTGCCGCACCATGAACCTGAGGCATACAGCGAAGGCAGTAAGCGTCTTGAACACGCGTGTCGTTTTCACGATGCGATTCGCGGATTTCGGATCCCTCCATCAGGGCCAAAAGATGTTTCGCCGAAGCAATTTGCCCTTGATGGCGTCGCGCTTGGTGAATGCGGTCATCAAACGCCGTCGGCGTTCCCATAAGTGCTTCCAGCGTCATCGCGCCGATGATATCCGCGACGTGGACACATCGAAGGGCTCGGGTCAAAGCGAGGCTTCCAACGCCTCCAATCGCCTGAGTTCCGTTGAGGAGAGCCAATCCCTCCTTCGGTTCAAGTGTCAAAGGTTTCAAGCCCGCGTTCGCAAGTGCTTGACTCGATGGAATTCGTTCGCTCCCCTTCCAACATTCGCCTTCACCGATCATGGCAAGCGCGAGGTGGGCCAACGGAGCAAGGTCGCCCGAGGCACCCACCGATCCTTGAGACGGTACAACCGGAGTCACCCGATGATTGAGCATTTCCACAAGTAACTCGAGCACTTCAACCCGTGCGCCACTATAGCCCTGAGCCAATACGTTGAGCCTTAGCAGCATCATCGCCCGGGTTTCGGAAATACTGAGCGGATCGCCAACGCCAACCGCATGACTGCGAACCAGATTGAGCTGAAGTTGCTTGAGTTCGTTGTCATCGATGTGGACATCGGCCAGACGTCCAAAGCCAGTGTTGATGCCGTAGACCACTTGGTGATTGGCGACGATTTGGTCGACAACTTGGCGGGATTGGCGGACGACCGACCGAGTCGTATCCGAAAGTTGAACCTTGGTTGTGGAATACGCAACTCCCTCAAGTTGCGCAAGGGTCAGTGGTGAGGGCTCGACGGTGAGCACCTCTCTAGTTTACTTGGATGCTCTGGCCAGTTGGATGACTTGAGAAGTGGATCGAACTGCTGCGGAGAGAACCATCGCGGCGAAGAAACAATACAGACCGAAGAAGAATCCGAAGTTCGGCGAATCGAATTGACTCGAAACGAGCCACCAACCGATCAGCACAAATGGGATCGGAATGAATAGGAACCCGATCAGGAGTCGCCGAACATCGACTCCAATCCCGACGAAAGCAGCCTCCCAACTTGGCATTCCCGCTTTTTCGTTCTCCTTCCGTTCGACGAGAACACTCAACACTCCGGCTGCGACCGACCAAGGGATCAAGAAACCCAATGGTGCGGATTGAAGCAGGATTACTGAGCAAAAGAGGGCCTGGCGAATCCAGAAATATTTCGACAAGGGCCGCCTATGCATAACTCTATCTTACGCCAAAAATTTAGGCACGAATGACTTTCAACAATTCTTCAGTCTTCGCCTTCATCATTGCCGCATCTCCACGAGTTTCGACATTCAACCGGATCACGGGCTCGGTATTCGAACCACGGAGGTTAAACCGCCACTCGGGATACGAAATCGAAAGTCCGTCGATTCGGTCGATCTCGCCACCTTCGGCATAAAGCTCCTCAACTCGTTTCAATACCGTCGGAACGTCTGCGACCTTGGAGTTGACTTCTCCCGAGCACGGATAGTTTTTCACCATTTCGCCAACAAGGTCACCAAGTGATCGACCACTCTGTGAGACAAGCTTGGCAATCAGCAAGAAGGGGATCATGCCACTGTCGCAGTACCAATGCTGCTTGAAGTAGTGGTGAGCGCTCATTTCGCCGCCATAAGTGGCGTCTTCGGCACGCATTTTTTCTTTGATGAATGCGTGTCCGCTCTTGCAGATCACAGCCCGACCGCCGAGTTTCTCGACAATGTCGAGCGTATTCCACATGAGGCGTGGATCATAAACGATCGTATGATTCGGATCGGTTTGCAAAATCGACTGAGCAAGCAGGCCCACGATGTAATAGCCTTCGATGAAGTTGCCTAACTCATCGAAGAAGAAGCATCGATCGTAGTCGCCATCCCAGGCGACGCCAAAGTCGTAGCCACCCTTCTGGAGAATCTTCTCGGTTTCCGCCCGCGATTCTTCGAGAATTGGATTCGGAACGCCGTTCGGGAAGTTACCGTCCGGTTCGAACAGGCGTCGTTCGACGTCCAGTGGAAGATGAGGCAGTAATTTTTCGAGGGCCACGCCTGCCGCGCCATTTCCGACATCGCAAAGAACCTTGAGCGGTTTGATCGAATCGGGCGACACGATGTTCAAAAGATGTTTCACAAAATCGTCATAAACATCCTTGTCCTCTCGAGTTCCGGTTCCCGTTCGCTCCCATTTTTCGGCGTGGGCGCGTTCTTCGATCTGATTCAAACCGGTGTCGGAAGAGACTGGCCGGCTCTCTTGCCGCACCATTTTGAGGCCGTTGTACTCAGGCGGGTTGTGGCTGGCGGTGATCATGCAGCCGCCATCGTAGCCATAGAAGGCGGTCGCAAAATAAACCATTTCGGTGCCGACCATTCCGAGGTGGACGACATCAACTCCTGCGTCGTTCAGGCCACGAGCAAAAGCATCGTAAAGCTCAGGACCCGAAAGACGAATATCGTAGCCGATACAGACCTTTTTCGGACCCAGTTCGTCGGCATACGCACGACCAACCTTGTAAGCCAGTTCCGGATTCAGTTCGGTAGGGACGATGCCCCGAATATCATATGCCTTAAACGCCGGAAAATACTTGCCCATAAGTTCCTTTACGTTTTACCGCATCGCTGGTTCATCGGGGTCGTCCGGTTGTAGGATTGTTAATGGTCTGGGGCGATGGGTCTTGTCGCATTGGGAAATAACGCTGGCCGTTGGGCCGCTATAAAACGCCGCGTTGCGGCTGGATTGGGAGTCGGGGAGGATGGTCTGCTGAAGTCACAAAATCTGGTTTGAAATTTGCGCACTTCTTTGGCCTAAAATCGAGTAGAGCCGAAGCGACAAATGCGGACTTTGGACCATGTCTAGGCCTAGCCGCAACGCGGCGTCTTAGCCCCTGGACGTAGCCATCAATTTTATAGCGACCCAACGGGCAGCGATAATCCAATACGAGCACAGAAACGATTACCTGCGAATTCTCGCATTTGAGCCACAAAGTGGCGTCTTAACCTAGCCAGGGTCGTAGGCCCTGGAACCAGCCATCAGTTTTATAGCGGCCCAATGGGCAGCGATAATCCAATCCGACCCAACAATTCATAATGAATCCATGCTGGCAAAACTCGTCGGGGCTCACATGCCCATCAAGAAGGGACTCGGAGGCGCGATCCGTGAAGGCAAAGCCATCGGCTGTACCGCCATCCAAGTCTTTACGAAGAGCCCTCAACTCTGGAAGGCAAAACCCATTGACGACGCGATGGTCGCCGACTACAAAAAAGCCTGCGAGGAAACCGGCATTACCGAAGTCGTCTGCCACGACTCATACCTGATCAACATGGCAGCGGCGGGAGAAGAACTTCGTGAGAAGTCGATCCTCGGTTTAACCGACGAAATGAATCGATGCGCGCAATATGGAATCCAATACCTCAACTCGCACATGGGGGCCCATGTAGGCCAGGGCGTCGAAGAGGGAATCCGTTTACTGATTGAAGGTGCCAAGCGTGTTCTCGCCGAATCCGATCCTTCAGTCATGCTGTTGATGGAAACGACGGCCGCCACGGGCTCATCGCTCGGCGCGACCTTCGAACAGCTTCGAGCCGTACTCGATGGGCTTCACGGCGATAAGCGAGTCGCCGTCTGTATTGATACCTGCCATATTTTCGCAGCCGGATATGACATCCGAACCAAGGAGACCTATGAAGCAACCTTCGCTCATTTCGAGGAAGTCGTTGGATTTGATCGCCTGAAAGCGGTTCACTGCAATGACTCGGTGGGTGCCTTTGGCAGTAAGAAAGATCGCCACGCCCACATCGGAGAAGGCGAGATCGGAGAAGAGGGCTTTCGACTATTGGTCAACGATCCACGATTCGAAAATATCCCGATCCTTCTCGAAACGCCCATCGAAAATAATGGGCATGAGCGCGATTTAGAGAAATTGAAGAGCTTTTAGCCGACGTAGAAGCTTGAGAGCGTCCTCAGCGTCGAGGCATCGGTCTTCCCGCCATGAGTACACTTAAGCCTCACATGAGTGAAAAGCAGTTCCGCCTTTACGATTCGCTTTCGCGAAAAGTCATTCCCCTCGAAACCATCGAGGCCGGCCATTTACGCTTTTACACTTGTGGACCAACGGTTTACTCCTACGCGCACATCGGCAATTTCCGGTCGTTTTTGACCGCCGACCTCATCGTTCGGACCGCAAAGGCGATTGGTTGGAACGTCACTTGGGTATCCAACATTACTGACGTGGGTCACCTCACCGACGACGACATCGCTGACGCGACCGGCGAAGACAAGATGGAAAAGGCGCTTCGCAGCAAAGAAGGCGAGCAATTCCACAATGTTTGGGAGCTTGCCGAGTACTACGAGAACGCCTATCGATCCGACTGGAAGCTTCTGAATCTCACTGAGCCAGACGTTCGACCCCGCGCAACCCAACACGTCCGTGAACAAATTCTCGCGGCGGAAGACTTGGTCGACAAGGGGTTTGCTTACGAGACCCCAACCGGCGTCTATTTCAGCGTCGAGAAATTTCCCGAATACGGAAAGCTGAGCGGCAATACGCAGGAGAGTCTGCGAAAAGGCGTGCGCGATGTCGTGATGGATGAGAATAAGCAAGATCAGTCTGACTTTGCGATTTGGAAAAAAGACAATAAGCACCTCATGCAATGGTTCTCGCCGTACGGGTGGGGTTTCCCCGGTTGGCATATCGAGTGCTCAGTCATGGCCCGCGCCTATCTTGGCGATACGATTGATTTGCACAGCGGCGGCGAAGACAACAAGTTTCCGCATCACGAGTGCGAAATCGCCCAAAGCGAAGCCTTGACCGGAAAGCCGTTCTGCAATCACTGGACGCACACGGCATTCCTTCAGGTCAATGGTCAGAAAATGTCCAAGAGCCTTGGCAACTTTTACTACGTGCGAGGCTTGGTCGAGCAAGGTGCCGATCCTCTTGCCATTCGCTTTGCCCTCATCTCCGGGGTCTATCGCAAGAATCTCAACTTCACCGACCAGGGGCTGGACGATGCTAAAACGAACATCGACCGGTTTCGTAGGGCCGATTTAGCCGTCGCCGAGGCACTTGAATCAGGGATTGAAGGAGAAGACGTTCTGAGCGTCGAACTTGACTCGCTTTACGATCAAGCCCTCGAGGCAATGTTGAACGATCTCAACACCCCAATTGCTATTTCTAAGGCGCTTGAGGGGGCGCGGGCCATTACCCGTGAGCCACTCAGTAAAGCGTCAGCTCAAGCGGGGCTGGTATTCCTCGACAAGATCAATGACCTTCTCGGAATCGTTCGCCACCCTGAACCTTTGACGCCTTGCCAAGAAGCGGCGGAACCTCAAGTTGACGAAGCTTATATCTTGGAGCGTATCGAAGCCCGAAAGGCGGCCAAGGCCGCCAAAGACTGGTCGCTGGCCGACACGATTCGCAAAGAACTCGCCGACCAGGGCATTCTCCTAACGGACAATCCCGACGGCTCAACTTCTTGGAACTTGGCTTAGGGCAGCCCAATTTTCAGGTCGGCGGCATCGATCAAATCGCCGACCTGACTCTCGATATCCTGATGCCGAAGCGCTAGCGGCACCTCTACATCGGCCAGATCGTGCTTTTGAATCAAGCGGGCAAATTCTTGAATTGCCTCGATCCATCGTGGGTGTTCATGACACACGCCAAAGGTTAAATACTGTTCGGCTTGGTCGAAGCTCCAGCCTGATCGCCCAACCGCTGACTCAATCACCGCATTTCGTCGCTTCTCAGAAATGGGATCCAAGCGGCGTGGCTCCTCATGTCGAATCACGGCCTGATGCAATTCGGCAAATCCACTGGCTCGATAGGCGGAGTCGAGAAGGTTTCCAAATAACATCCAATTTAAGGGAATGTCGTGGCGTCCAAGCCATAACGCCCAAACAAACGGCAGTCCGGTCATGTCCGTCCAAGCCTGCCCGAGGTCGACGTCGATGAAGCCCGTTCCGTCCGCTTCAAATCCGCGATCACCGATGATGACGCAAGCATCATGGTTTGCTAACATGTCGTGTGCACTTGGTGCGAGAGGTTCCACTTTGGGAAAAACTCCCTTTTCGGCCAAAAGCACTTGGGCGAGCATATTGCTCGTCATGCTGCTGAGGTCGAGCGCAAGGGTTTGAATCGCTTCGAGGGGAACTTTTGAAAGCATTCGGACACTCTGAACGCATCCGGTACTCATGATTCCAACGGTGCCGATTGGTAATAAATCTCGCCGACGCAGAAGTTCGATACTCGACACTAGGATCGCATTGACTTCACCTGAATCGAGCAGCGCTGGCAAGCCAGACGGCACCTCGTAAACCACATCGATGAACTCGTTTGGTCGATCAAATGCGGCGATCAACGGACGAGCGTTCACATAAGGAACACAACCCACTCGAAACTGAGCCATGGATGTCTTCAACGTACCAGAGTCCAAGATCGTAATATCGGTCAGCGACAAACTTCTAGCTCGCCTTTCGTGCAGATTTCGGCAAGATTTGGTTTGCGACGTCCAAAATTCGCTGAGCTAGGGCGTCACTGTCGGGCTCAACGCCAATCGAGAATCTCACAAATCCCGTTCCGAGCCCCATCCGATCTCTTTCCGCTTCGGGAATCTCGGATGATGTACTGCATGCGGGCATTGAGAAAAGCGTCTGCACAAACCCTAACGAGACGGCGAGGTGACCAATTCCAAGTCGCTTCATCTCTTGCATCATGAGGTCCGCAGCCTGACGGTCCCCACAGTCGAGAGTAAAGACTCCACCAAAACCAAAATCCGAATGGATGACTTTCGAAAACCGACGATGATCAGGATGGCTCGCGAGACCTGGGTAGACCACGGAGTAGCCTGCCTCTTGAAGGGCCTTTGAGACGGTCATCGCATTGAGGGAATGCTGCTTCATTCGTATCGGAAGCGTTTGAAGGTTCTTTCGGATCGAGGCAGATACCAAGGCGTCCATGGTCGGACCGAGCAGCATCGAGGTTCCGCTGTTCACATCCAACATTGCGGAAATCACCTCGTTGGACGCACAAACGGCTCCCCCTAAATGATCGCCCATTCCGTTGATGTACTTGGTCAAACTGTGAACGACGACGTGCGCGCCAAGTTCGAAGGGCTTGACCACCAGCGGCGTAAAAGTGTTATCGACGATCAATTGAATTCCGTGTAAATTTGCAATCTCGGCCAACGCCTCAATGTCGGGTGCCGCCAATAGTGGATTGCTCAATGATTCACAATACAAAACTTTGGTTTTTGGAGTGATCGCCCGGCTGACCTCGTGAAGATCGTTCATGTCGACGAATTTTGTCTTCAAGCCAAATTTCGGAAGCAAGTTTGCCAGGAGTGCATAGGTTCCCCCATACACCGTCCGACTGGCGACCACTTCATCGCCTGATTGGCAAAGATGCATCAACGTGCATGCGATAGCTCCCATTCCCGTGGCGGTCACACAGGCCGCATCCGATCCTTCGAGTCGAGCAAGGTCCTCAGCCAACAAGTGGTTTGAAGGACTGAGATGCCGACCATAAAGATAACGGCCAGGGATACCTTGCTCAAACATTTCCGTCATCTCAGCGCCGGTATCAAATTCATACATGGCTGAGTCTGATATAGGAGGATTGACGTGGCCGAGCCCAAATTCTTTGAAATTACGATTCATAGTCATGAATACGATTTTGCATCGCATTCATTAGTCAATATTCCACCAACTCAAACTAAATGGAATGACAAACTTGGCAGATGACTAATTTTCTTCAGTTAGGAGTAACCCAGTCGCGCAGGTCCTGCGAAGTCAGTCGCTTCATCGGTGCCGACACGTTCTCCATCAATTCCCGCAGCACCTCAACGAGGGCTTCGAGACGTACCGAGGTTTCGACAAGTTCAAGGAAAAACTGCTTTCGCAAGGGCTGAAAATCCAACATATTCGCGATGGCAAACGATAACTGCATCGGGTCGTCGGGGAAGAGGATTTTAATCGCGAAATCTTTGTTGTCGACATGCTCCCGGATCAGCGTCTCGCCCAGCCGACGCGCTTCGACACAAAGTTGGCTTAGGTAGGCTTCTTCCACTTCGGGCAGCTCATCCAGCGATTCGATTTCGGCTCGTAGGTAGGGGGCGTCGGTGTTGAGCTTTCGTATTCGAAAACGTTCCACGCCTTCCACCGTCAGGTCATAGCGTCCATCATCGTAATGGAACGTATCGATAACCCGGACCTTTGTCCCAACCAGATAAGGCTCGGCGATGTCGCCCGTCTCTTCCCCCGAGCGAATCAAAACGATTCCAAATGGAGTTCCCGTCCCGAGGCAATATCCGATCATCTGGCGGTAGCGCTGCTCGAAGACGTGCAACTGCATGCGAGAGAATGGGAAGAGAACGGCGTTCAGCGGGAATAAAGGTAAAAGATCGCGGTCACTTGCCATGTTGCTCACACATTTACAGATGAGAAAAGGTCATACTTATAGGGTTATTCATTGAACCATGTTCATTGATCTTTGATGAGAGGAAAAATTCGGAAATGTCGCAGGATTTTCAAAGCGAAAACAAGGAACTTCTTAACGAAATAGAACGCCTCAAAGCCCGCATTCGTGAACTCGAAACGGACAAAAACGTTCCTGCCGCTGCGAAAGTCGAACAACCAGTCGATATTACGCCGATTGACCAGGCAGATGTTACCTTGCGCCGATTGGTGCAGAGAATCGCCATGATTCTGCAAGCCGAGAAGATCGTGATCATGTTCCACGAGCGTGAAATCAACGACCTGAAAGGCATTCCTCCGGCTTTCGGGGTTGACGAAGCCCACTTAAACACTTTTAAGGTTCGTGCCACTCACGGCATTTCTGGCAAGGTATTCCGCGAAGGCGAGCCGATGATCTATCAGGACATCGAGTCGATTGTCGAAGCTCGGGAGGAACCGTTTGGTCTGCTTCATGTCACCAACGGTGTCTGCGTTCCGCTCGTGATCGAAAAGCGAGACGAAGAAAATCGAGTGATCGAAAAGAATACGATCGGCGTTCTTCACGCTTTCAACAAGAAGCACAGCGAAGATTTTAACGAAGAAGACGTTCGACTTCTTGAGCGCATGGCGCGCAACGTCGGTTCGATCATCGCAAACCTTCAGATGTTCCGCGATCTTGTTGACAAGAAAGAAGAACTGGTTCAAACCTTCGAATCGGTTACGGCTGGTCTTTTGCTGGTATCGACCGAGCGACGCATCCTGCAAATTAACGCTACGGCCCGGGCCATCTTTGACGCCGCCGCCGATAGCTTTGGCAAAGATGTCGATGATGTTGTCAAAGACGCTGCTTTTCTTGAAGCCATTGATAAGGCACTATCCGGCACAGAACCTGGCAAGGTCGAAACCCACATCACGCTGGGCACTTCTGAGCGGATTTATGAATCTCAGTTCGCTGCGGTTTTGGGTCAGGACGGCAAAGGAATTGGCGTCGTCATCATCCTCGCCGACGTTACCGAAATTCGCAACATCGACCGCATGAAGTCGAGCTTCGTCGCGATGGCGTCGCACGAACTGCGAACCCCGCTCACGGCAATCAAAGGCTTCTCCAGCACACTTCTCGAAGGACTGGACGACGAGCTTTACGGCAAGGAAGATCAACGAGAGTTTCTCGGCATTGTCGTTGGCGAATGCGACCGCCTACGCCGCTTGATCGACGACTTGTTGAACACAAGCCGAATTGAAGCGGGCGAATCGCTGAAGCCGAACTACACGCACGTCGATATTAGAACGCTTCTCGACAAGGCCCAGAAAGTTCAACAGCAAGCAACCACTAAGCATACGATTAAGCTGGATATCCAAAGCGAACTTCCTAGCCTCATCGTTGGTGACGAGGACAAGCTCGATCAAATCCTCACAAATCTTCTCAATAACGCCATCAAATATGCTCCAAACGGCGGCGACGTAACGATCCATGCCAAGGTAGACGGAAATTCGCTTGAAATTGGCGTTCGCGACCAAGGTCTCGGAATTCCAAAGGATCACCTGACGAAGGTCTTCGAGCGATTCCACCGGGTCAACAACGAGGACAACCGAAAGATTTATGGCACGGGCCTTGGACTCTTCTTGGTCAAACACCTCGTCGATCAGGTTCACTTTGGCAAGATTTGGGTCGAGTCGGAAGTTGGCAAGGGTTCTGACTTTATTTTCCGAATCCCAACGGATCTCGATATCGAGGAAGCAAAGCGACGCAACGACTAATTTGTCGTAGACTATACAGCTAATGAACAAAAAAGTCGGCGTCATTGCCGCCATTTTCTTGGGGGTTATGATCCTGTGTTGTCTTGGCTCGCTCTTTATGGCTCGCCAAGCCTTTAGCAAGGTGCGAGAGACGATTACCAAAGACCAGGAATTTGTCGCAAAGGCTTTGGAAGATACAACCAAGAATTGGGACGAAAAGGCCTTCGAGCCATACGCCGACGAATCGTTTAAGTCTCCCGACAAGCAAGCAGAGACGAAGAAATTGTTTGTCACCCTCAAGGAAAAGCTCGGGCCCCTCGTCAAGCTTGGCGAGGTCAAAGTTCTGAACCGAAGCGCATTTCGGAGTAGCACGCAGGGTGATGCGCAAGGCTTTTTTGTGTCTTTTCGTGCGAATGCAAAGTTCCAGAAACGGGATGGCGTCTTCGACGTAACGGTAAGGAATTATAAAGATCAACGAACGATTTTTGCGATCAGCCTGAATCCGGACGAAGTCACCGCGGATAGCGTTGATGCCAACAACGGTTCAAACAAGCCTAACTAGCTTTGGCCGTCACTTCAAAGAGCCGGACGATTTTGTCTTGTCCGCTGGCTGCCAGGTGCTTGCCGTCCGCCGAGAAGGCGACGCAGCTAATCGGGCGGCTAGACACCTCAAGGCGAACGTTGCCAATGCCCTTGGCCGCATTCCAAAGTCCAATCGTGCCATCGCGCGAAGCCGAGGCAAAGAGCCATCCATTTGGATGGAAGGCGATGGATTCAATCGGTCGACCATGACCGTAGAGCATCTTCACCAGTTGCCCGGTTTCGAGATTGAACACCCGAATACTAAGATCCGTGGCCGCGACGGCAAGATAGCGATTGTCGGAACTGAAAGCGATCGCCGTAACAACCGAACGAATTCGATCGATTGATCGTAACCACTTGCCACTTTTCGCCTCGCGAATCGCGACTTTCGCGTCGGCGGTGCCCGACGCAAGAAACTGACCGTCAGGGCTGAACGCAACGGCGGTCACGCTGGCATCTTCGGTTCTCAATGAGAACCGTGCAGAACCCGTGGTCGAATCGCACACTCGCAGGTGGTGATGAATGGAACCCGAAGCCACAGAGTGCCCATCGCCTGAGATGGCAAGGCAACTGACCCATTCCTCATGAGTGCCTCGCCAAGAGGTCACTTGATCGTTCTCAATGCACCAAACATTGACGTGACTGTCGCTGCTTCCGGCGGCTACCACTCGATCTTCGGCAAAAGCTTTCAGAACCGAAACATTGCCGGACTCGATTTTTGTTTGTCGAGACTTCTCTCCTGTCATTCCCCACCAGATCAGTTCGTTATCGAAACCAACCGAGATGAGCTGACCGGAATCTGGAGCGAATGAAACGGCATAAACTGGCGTTTTGTGGCCCTGAAGACGGCGGACTAACTTGATCTTTACGGGATTCTTGGGTGAATGCTCTTGGATCGTTTCGCGAACCGCGCCCGCAAGAATTGCGTCGTACTCTTCCCTTCTCGCTTCGTCAATGAGCGTCTCGAAGGCTTCGTTGATACGCGCCATATCCTCATGAGCGTCGGGGGAATCGCTCACGTCCGGATGGTGCTTTTGGGCAAGCCGACGATAGGATTTGCGTATCGTTTCGGAGTCGGCTCCGTTGCCCACACCCAGAACTTCATAGTGGGTTGGTGCGGTTGCGATCAAGGCGATCTAAGCATCAATTATGGCCGAAAACTGCTACAAAAAGAAAGCCCGGGACTAGGTCCCGGGCTTTCTGAAAGGGTCGAACCCGTACTTTTACTTGCGGTTTCGTCGGCGTCGTGCGGCGATGCCGGCGAGACCGAGACCGAGAACCGCCATCGAAGCAGGCTCTGGAACCGGATTAGCAACAGCGTTAGCGTTGAATCGGATCGCCATATTGTCGGAAGTGTCTGCCGAGTTGAAGAACGTGTAGTCCGTCGTCGACATTGAACCATTGTCATCCTTATCTCGGTAAAAACCTGTTGGGCTGGTACCAACCGAAGGAGCAATCGTTGTCGTAAACGCAGCCCGGACGCTTGAGATGCGTGCACCAGTCGTGGAATCCCAGAAGCCAAGGGTCCAACCCATCGTGGATGTAGACGAAGGAAGTGCAATCGGGGTCGACAGAGCACCACCGGTAATGTTATAAACCGTGTTTCCTGTTACGCTAACCGCCCCAAACGAGTAGAAAACGGTGCCAGCAGGGTTCGAAAAAACCGGGCTGGTTGTCGCATCAAAATTCGAGTAAATATCGATCCGTGCGACAAGCTGTCCCGCTGCGTAACTTTGTGCGCCCACGAGAAACATTCCAAAGTCAATACTGGAAATTTCCCAGTGGTTGCCTGAACCCGCAGAAGCGATCGAAGACGCACCATCACCAAGGAGGTAGCCAGGAGTCGATGTCGTTGTCGTGAACGAACTAACTCCAGTAAGATCGTCATAAACAACGGCTGCATTTGCAAATGCAGCGGCGACCGACAATGCGGTCAAAGACAGGATTAATTTTTTCATTTTGCCCTCCAATTAGACTAGAGGTGCCCAAACCCCTAAACTAAAAAGACAATGTTAAGTATAACAAATTAGGCCTTAATTCCTTACTTTTTACTAAATTCTAGCAATTTTGCTGGCATGATTGGCACGGTCCCTGTGGAACCACGCTTTGTTTTCCGTCCTGCATAATGAAATGAAGGACAATGGCGTACGAAGACCCGGGCTGGAATCGCGCATCGGAGTGGTTGAATGGGGATTGCGATCACCCCAGAGCCACCTTAAATATCGTGGGAGTACCCCTCAATTTCTCAGTCACGCCAGGCTCGTGTCATCTTGCGCCAGAGGCCATTCGCCAAGCCCTCTTCCGCTACAGCACCCATTCGTATCATGACGCTTCCGATCTAAGACAGATCCGAGCGATCACATTTGAGGACACCATCGAGCCCTCGAAACTGAGTGATGCCCTCGAGAGGTCCCGAACGATTTTCCTCGGAGGAGACAATGGAGTGACGCGACTCGGAGTCAATGCTCTCGCCACAGCCAAATCCATGTCGTTAGACCGGATTGGCGTCGTCACCCTCGACGCTCATCTTGATTTGAGACACCTTGAAGATGGCCCGATGAACGGAAATCCAATCCGTGGGCTCATCGAAGATGGCCTGCCCGGAACGAATATCGTACAGATCGGGCTTCAGTCATTTGCCAATTCTCCTCAGTACGCGCGATTTGGAGTAGCCCAGGGAATTCGCCAGGTTACGGCCGAGCAATGTTGGGCCAGCAACTTTGAGGTGCTTATGCGAACGGAACTGGAAACTCTCGCCGAACGATGCGACTGGATTTATTTCGATCTCGACCTCGACGTCATGGATCGTGCATTTGCGCCGGGATGCCCGGGATCACGCCCCGGCGGACTTAATCCTCACCATATCCGACAAGCGGCAAGGATCGCCGGGGCGCACCCCAAGGTTTGGGCGATGGACCTGGTCGAACTCGATCCTCAAATCGACATCAATTCCACCACCGCCTTAGCCGCCGCCGCTTGCGTGCTTGAATTTGCTTCGGGAGTCCTCTCAATCACATGAGCCGCATCATCATTCGCAACATTGGTCAATTGGTCACGATGCAAGGGCCCGCGGCGGGTCGCTATAAGGAGCAAATGTCTGAAATCGGGCTGGTTGAGAATGGTGAGGTCCAGATTCAACACGACCGAATCGCCTACGCTGGGCCAAGCTCTTCCGCGCCGATATTTGAGTTTGATGAAGAAATTGACGCCGAAGGATGTTTAGTTACGCCCGGTCTGGTCGATGCCCATACCCATGCAGTTTTCGCAGGTGATCGCGCCGACGAGTTTGAAGAACGAGCCACCGGCGTCTCCTATCAGGAGATTGCCGCCAGGGGTGGTGGGATTCTTTCGACGGTTCGAAAGACCCGCGCTGCCAGCGAGGAAGATCTCTTCAACCAGTCAAAGAAGCACGCTGAATGGATGATTCAATGTGGAACCACGACTGCCGAAATTAAGTCGGGCTACGGCTTAAATTTGGAGACGGAACTAAAGATGCTACGGATCGCCGATCAGCTTCAATCAACCGGGCTCGGAGTCGTTCGGACCTTTTTAGGCTGTCACGCCGTCCCTCCCGAAGCCCATACGAAACTGGAATATCTTGAGCATGTGGTCCACGACATGCTGCCTGCCGTCGCCCAGGAATGCGAATACGTGGATATGTTCGTGGAAGACAAGTACTTCGATGGCAAGGATGCCCGAAAGCTGGCGGAAGCAGCCAAGGCATTGGGACTTGGTGTTCGTTTGCACGTTGATCAAATGCGGGATTCGGGCGGCGCACTTTTGGCCAAGCAAATTGAAGCCGATAGCGCCGACCATCTTGAGTTTTCAAATCTTCAGGCGATTTCGGCCCTTCACCATTCCGGCACGGTCCCGATTTTGTTGCCGGGATCGGTGTACGGAATTCGTTCCGAGCACTATCCAGATTTCAAGCGCTGGCGCAACGAAGCTAATCCTTACGTGATTGCCACCGATTTTAATCCTGGCTCATCGCCAACGCCTTCCTTGCCCTTTTGCATGTCTCTGGCCGTGACCAAAATGGGTTTCAACGTGGCCGAAGCATTGACGGCCTGTACTATTAACGCCGCTTATAGCCTCAAACGTGGGCATCGAATTGGGAGCTTAGAACCAGGAAAAGCCGCCGATCTTGTCCTTTGGGATTTAAAGGATTATCGTGAATTGGCTTATTGGTTCGGGATGACCCCAACCAAGCGCGTCATCAAATTTGGCCAGACCATTTACCTCCATGGTCGTTAGGGACTGAACCGGGTACAACGATGTGTTGGCAATACGAACTCACACTTCCCGAGGTGCTCTTTGAACATTCGCTCGCTCGCCGCTCCGGGAATCAAGGCGGTTAAAGATAATTGGCGCCCCATCGTGCTGATTCAGGTTTGTTTCTTGGTCTTCGTAATCCTCTATTACACACTACCATCGCTTCAATCACTACCTGACCAACTCGATAACATCCGCCGGACCGTAACTCCAAAAATCTTCGTCGTCGTTTCTATTTGGTTTGTGAGTATCGTCGTTCCAGAAATCGCCAAGCGGGCGACGCGCCAAAAAGTTGAGCCTATCACCTGGCGGGACGTCGTTTTACGAATGGTGTATTTCGCGATTGTCGGAATTGCCGTCGATGCCCTGTACAACTGGATGGATGCGGCTTACGGGGTATCCAAGGGCGAGCATGGTCTGAATCTTGGTCCCGTCGTCAAGAAGGTCCTGACGGACCAATTCCTATTCTCACCGCTGGTTTCGATGCCCCTTGCCGCCATCACGTTCCTTTACAAGGACAAGGATTTTAGTTTTAGTGAGACTGGAAAGGCCCTGCGAGCGGGCGAATTTTGGCGACGGTTCTTCCCTTTACTCATGACCTGCTGGATGTATTTCGGCCCGGTGACCATCGCAATGTATAGCCTGCCGCTCGGACTCGTATTTCCGGTGGCGATGACCGCCAACGCCGCTTGGGGAATTATCGTGGTTGCGGTCGGCAGCCATCAAACGCCACAAGGTGAACTGACATGAAAGGAACCTTGATCAATACCGCCACCGTTACCGCTGGCTCACTGATCGGTCTCGCCATCGGCAAACTTATTCCCGTCGAGGCGCAAGGTATCGCCCTTAATGGACTTGGTTTGGTGACGATTGGCATCGGCATGAAGATGTTTTTCGGATCGAAAAACGTATTGATCGTCGCCGGAAGTATCGCCCTGGGCGGCATCCTGGGCTACCTTCTGCACATCCAGTACGGACTCGATCATTTGGCCGATTGGGTCAAAGCATCCGTCGGTGGAGGTGGGAAGTTTAGTGAGGGTTTAGTCGGTGCCGTAGTCCTATTCTGTGTCGGACCGATGACGATTCTCGGGTGTCTTCAAGACGGCCTGGAAGGCAAGAGCGAACTCCTTGCCCTTAAGGCAACGATGGATGGCGTGGCCTCGATCTTCCTCGCCGCAGCTTCAGGAATCGGCGTGCTTTTTTCTGCCGCGTTTGTTTTGATTGTTCAGGGAGCGATTACGCTTGCCGCCAAACCTCTCGAATTCTTGCGCAACGATCACGAACTGCTGGCCGAATTCGAGGGGACAGGCGGACCGATTATGATTGCGATTGGTCTAGCGCTGTTGGAACTGAAAAAGATTCCGACGGCAAATTATCTTCCGGCGCTGGTTCTGGCTCCGTTGACGGTACTGGTGATCCGCCGATTTTCTTCTCGTCGTGCGGATTCCGCGACCAGGAAATCAGAAGCATAATCATCGCAACGGTGATACACGAGTCCGCCACATTGAAAACGGGAAAGTCATTCAGGCGACCGTGAGTGATGTTCGACAGACGGAGAAGGAACATATCGGTGACGCCTTTATCCCAGTGGAACAAGCGGTCATAGAGGTTGCCCAAAGCACCACTTGCCAGAAGGCCAAGCGCAATGCTCCCCCATCGACTCTCGTTCGGATTGCGATAAATGGTGCGAATGGCGTAAAAAGCAATCACGACGGCAATCGGCGTCATGAGCAAGGCTCCACCTTGGAACATTCCGAACGCGATTCCCTTGTTATAAGTAAGCGTGATTTCGAAAATTCCAGGTAGCGGACCACCCTTCCAACTCTCGCCGATATTGAGGGTGTTGCGCACCCACAGTTTGATGGCTTGGTCGAGGATGATCGTAAGGATCATCACGGACCAAAAGAGCACCAGTCGTTTGGATTTCAAAGACCTAAAGCCTCTCTATCTCGCTTGCTTAGAAACACATTCTCTCCATCGACCTCGATCTCTTCGACGTCGGGACGTCGAACGCGACTTCGGACACATTCGTGATACGGCGACTTTTCAAATCGGACCTCCGAATCTCCTTCGTATAACTCAACCCAACTCGTTTTGAAATAGTTCGCAAGTTCTGGCCGAGTGAACGACTCCAAAGTTGCCTTCGTGTCTTCGTCGGTCGTGATATAAACGACGACGTCTTGGGCATTCTTGATTCCGTCGGTACCCTTGAATGTTTCAAAAGCTCCGTTCACCGACTGCCGCACTGATTGGAGCGTAGCAAACCGAATTTGAATTTCAGATGCCTCGATATCCTGCAAACGGCTCGCGTCGGGGCGAGAGAATGTCGAAACGAATACCGAATCCACCACAAGCCCTATCGTATCGTGCATCTTCTTCCATGACTCCTCGGCCGTGTGAACGAGGACTGGGGCGATCAACTGAGTGATGGCCTTTGCCACAAGATAGCAAGCTTGTTGACCACTGCGCCGGCTTTCCCAGGCTTCGCCATCGCAATACATTCGATCCTTGATCGCATCAAGATAGAACGAAGAAAGTTGCTGACGGCAGAAGTTGTGTACGCTGGTCATCACTGCACCAAAGTCAAACTCCTCGTAGTCGCCGACGCATTCGTCGACCAACAGATCCGCTTGTTCGACGATCCACTCATCAAGATCAAGCAACTTAGCTGGAGCCAGCGATGGGCTGTAGCCCTTGAGATTTCCGATCAAGAATCGAAGGGCATTTCGAATGTTTCGATAGCTTTCGCCAAACTGCTTGAGCAGTGCATCCGAGCAAGGCACATCGTTGGCATAATCCGTCCCGGCGACCCAGTATCGAAGGACATCGGCCCCGTATTGGGCACAGGCCTCGACGGGCTCGACCACGTTTCCAAGCCGTTTCGACATCTTGCGACCTTCTCCATCGGTGACGAAGCCATGCGTCAGAACCGCTTTATAGGGGGCGTGGTCGCGAGTCGCCTGGCCAATGATGAGCGACGAATTGAACCATCCTCGATGCTGATCTGAACCTTCGAGATAAAGATCGGCGGGCCACTTTTCGCTCCATTCGGGATAGACGTTGCCTTCGAGAACGCAAAGCGAAGTCGAACCCGAGTCGAACCAGACGTCCAAGACATCGGTCTCCTTAACAAATTCGGTTTCTCCGGTTTCGGGATGCGTATAACCTGCGGGCAGGATCTCAACTGGGTCTTTGGTAAACCAAGCGTCTGAGCCCTCTCGCTCGACCAATTGGGCGACCGCTTCGATCGCCACTGAATCAAGCACTGGCTGGCGAGATTTAGCGCCGTAAAAGATCGGAATTCCGACACCCCACGGTCGTTGGCGGGAAATACACCAGTCGGGTCGATGCTTGATCATTGACTCGATTCGAGTCTGTCCCTGAGGGGGATACCAACTCACCTGATCGATGCTCGTCAGCATTCGATGTCGCAATTCGTCATGCTCAAGCGACACAAACCACTGTTCGGTTGCACGGAAGATGATCGGCTGTCCGTCTCGCTCGGCATACGGGTAGCTGTGCGAATAGTCGTAAGCTTTGAGCAGATTGCCGACCTCTGCGAGACGATCCACCACAACCGTGTCGCACTTCTTGTAATAAACACCTTCGAACTCACCCGCCTCGTGGGTCAGCACGCCTTTTTCGTCAACCGTATTCGGTACGGGCAGCCCATACTCTTGCCCCGTATAGAAGTCATCACGCCCGTGACTCGGAGCGGTGTGAACAATGCCGGTACCGTCTTCGGTAGTAACATAGGACGCCATCACCGCAATGCTCGGTCGGTCGAAGATGGGATGCTTAAACTTCATGTTCTCGAAGTTGATCCCTTCGAGCGTCTTGACGACTTGCGGTTCTTCCCAACCCAGCGCTTCGGCAACTTTCGGCGCAAGGTCTTGAAGAACTAGGTAATGATCCAACCCAACCTTCACCAACGCATAGGTCAGTTCAGGGTGAAAAGCGCAGGCCAGGTTTGCGGGAATCGTCCACGGGGTCGTCGTCCAGATGATCGTGTAAACATTGTCGATGCCCTCAAACAACTTGTTCGGATCTTCGAGCAGCGGAAAGCGAACATAGATCGCCTTACTCACATGGTCTTGATAGACGATCTCGGTATCGGCGAGCGCAGTTTGGCTTGTCGGGCTCCAAAGCGTCGGGCGCAAGCCTTTGTAGACGTACCCTCCCTCGACCAATCGCTTGAAGACTCGAACGATCTCGGCTTCGAACCGGAAGTCCATCGTCGTGTAGGGCTTTTCCCAAAGCCCAAAAACGCCAAGTCGTCGAAATTGCTCGGTCTGGATTTTCAGATATTCGGTTGCATGCTCACGGCAAGCCTGACGAAGTTCAGGAATCGTCGGCGTGATTTTCTTCTCCGCAAACTTCTTCATGACCGCTTGTTCGATGGGCAAGCCATGGTTGTCGAAGCCAGGCACGTATGGCGTTCGAAAGCCCATGAGTCCTCGACTCTTCACCACAAAATCTTTAAGGATTTTGTTCATCGCCGTTCCGATGTGGATTGGCGAGTTCGTGTATGGCGGTCCGTCATGCAGCACGTAGGTCGGCGCGCTCGCTCGAACTTCCTGAATCTTATGGTAAATCTTCTCGCTATCCCAAATACCTTGAATCTGCGGCTCCAATGCAGGCAGATTCGCCTTCATGGGTATTGTCGCTTCAGCGTCCGGCAGATGTAGGGTTGATTTGAAGTCCATAAGAACCTTCAATTTTACCTGTGACGGCTTTAGGCATCCGACTTTCAAGTTCTTTGCCTTATTTTTTGATTTGTCGGTTAAACTAAAAATCTGACCCAATCGACACTTTCGAAACTTGGGTCATTCTAGAATGACGGAAACCACTACTGGTCTTCAAACAGCTCAGGACATCCTGAACCAATCTCTTCAACAACCTTCCGACGCGGTCATCACGTACGCAGAGACTGAACTCCGCCAGGCGTTTCCAGATCGAACGATCCTCTCGACCGAAGATCGATATTTCCACCCTTGGCATTCGACGGAGCTCTGGACAGTCTCCAGTTTTTCGAATCACGAATTTGCCACGTATCTCAAAACCGGATGGAGTGCCCGGCATGACAAATCGGTTGATGGCATCTACAACGGATGGTTGAAAGTTAGCTGGAAAGAGAGCGAAATCCTCCTTCTGGCAATCGGGCAAAAGGGTTCATATTGTCGGGAAATCCATTGGTTTATCGTGGCCAACTCTGAAGCCGAAGCGAAAGGATATTTTGAGGAAGTCTGTCGCTTACACTCAACCGTCAAAAACGAAGTTCTGGTCTTCGAAGAGGGCTATTGGGATAGCGATGGAGAACTTTTTGAGTCCATCCAAGGGACGAAACTCGATGAATTGATCCTGCAAGGAGAGCTCCTAGAGGAAATCGAATCGGACGTCAAGCGGTTCTTTGAGCAAAGAGAAACGTTTGCTAAATACAACATCCCCTGGAAGCGAGGGTTTATTTTCCTCGGCCCTCCAGGAAATGGCAAAACCCATATGATCAAAGGACTGGTCAACCGATTTGGGCTCCCTTGCCTCTACGTGAAGAGTCTTTCGGGTCAGCATGTATCCTCTCAACAATGCGTTTCGACAGTGTTCGAACGAGCCCGAGAGACCGCGCCATGCCTCCTCATTTTCGAGGACCTCGATACGTTGCTCGATGACGAAAATCGCTCTTTCTTCCTCAATGAGATGGATGGGTTTGCGTCGAACGAAGGGGTTGTCACGATCGCAAGCTGCAACTTTCCAGATAAGCTCGATGCAGCGATTCTCGACCGCCCGAGTCGCTTCGACCGAAAATATCACTTTGACCTGCCGGAAAAATTAGAGCGTAAGCGTTATCTAGAACGCTTCATGCAGAGATTTGAAGAGAGTCTGAAACTTGATCAAGACGGCCTTGAAGAACTTGCGGAAAAGACAAACGGTTACTCATTTGCCTATCTCAAGGAGCTTTACATTTCATCGGTTATTCGATGGGTCTCCAGTGAGCAACATCGGCCGATTCTCGATATTCTAATCGAACAATCCGAGGCTCTGCGCGAGCAAATGGCAACTGCCATGAATGCCATTCCAGTTCGCCCCCAAAAGGGTCATAAACGCCCCAGAACTCCAAGGATGAAGTAACAGACTCGTTGTGTGCCGTCAAACGGCACACAACGTTCGCCTATCTGCCTACAAGCTTTCGGAAACCGCCGGGCATCTTAAACGAGGAGTTTCGTGTCACAAAGGTGGGTAGGTTGTCGCCACTCACTCGAAATTTACTTCCCTGCCCTCCTTTCACATCGTCAAACACGAAGGCCGGACGATAATCTTTCTGATCCAAGCTCACGGAAAAGTCTTGAATTGACAGGCCGCGCACATGTCGTGCGTAAAGAGCCCATGCAGGTAGCTCGCCAAACATGGTGAATTCTGGATAGTGTTCCGCCCTTTCCGGAACCTTCGAAAGATTCGTGTAGGGAACGTTGGCAATCGCCTGAGATCCACCGCCGGGATAGCGAATCTTGATTCTCTCCAACCGCACATTCTCGATCGGCACTTCTTTGTGCCCAACGATCGAAGAGGGTTCGATATTGTGCGGCTCACTAAACTGTGGCCCTTTGAAAGGATAGCCAGGATCAGGTCTCCCGGCGGGGACTTCGACGTCAAAATCGTGGAGGTAGACATTCTTGACTCGCCCGATTGGACCTTTCACGTTTCGATGGCCGAGGCGAACAAAGAATGGATTACCGGTGTGAACGGCTTTGATATTGCCAATGTCGATGTTCTCGATCGACGCTCCATCGACCGACTCAATCGCGACCGCTGAGCGGAAGGTGTTGTACACGAAGCACTCTCGTATCGTCACATCTTTGAATCCGCCATGGCTGGAGGTTCCAAATTTGATGGCGCTTGCACTACTGCGGATTTTGCAGTTTGAAATGGCGACATCTTCGCACCGAGATTTTGGATTATCCGATTTGAGGCAAATTCCATCATCACCGCAATTGAAGTCGCAATAGAAGATCTTCACGCTCTTACAGTCGAGGATGTCGATCCCGTCGTTGTTCCAGTAAGCCATGCTCTCAACTTTCATATTATTGAAAAAGAGATTCTCGCAATCTCGGTAGGTCTGCACCCAGCAACAGGAGTTCTTAATCGTCACTCCCGTCACATCTACGTCTTTGCAATGGTTCATTTCGATGACCTCGGGGCGATCGAGTTCAGATGGCCGCCAACCTTTGGGTGGAATTTTGACTTCACCCGTTTCAACCATGCGCAAGACATCTTTTGCAAGTTCGGCTCCTTGCCCATCAATCGTGCCCTCACCGGTGATCTTGACGTTTTTCACCTTATCTGCGGAGATGAGGCAATACCAGACGACTTTCTCATAATCCTTTCGCTGGGTGCTGCCCAGCAGGGTCGCTCCTTTGTCGAGATGAAGTTCCACATTCGATTTGAGATGGATAGTGCCCATTAAGAATCGCCCCTCGGGAACAATGACCTTCCCCCCGTTGACAGCCGCTTCGTCGATGGCGCGTTGGATGGCCTGAGTGTCCAAGGTCTGACCATCTCCGACGGCGCCATAATCCCGCACATTGAAAGTCGCAGCAAGAAACGTCAAAGACAAGATCATCTCGCTAGCTTAACACTTTGTCGTGAACATTCGAAAGCTGACTGAGGACCCTGATCTCTGCAACTTGCGTACTTTAGATCAACACTGAAACTTACTAATTTTCTAAAAACGCGTACCTTATCGTTCTCAAATAGCGTATAACTCAATCGAAATGCGTACTAAATTCAGCATTTGTCTCGCTCTCGTCGCTTGCGTTGCCATGGGTTTCGCTCAGGGAACGACCAAGTCAACCTCGAAAACCACGTCGAAGCCAGCCGTAAAGTCTTCGACCAAGACTGCTCCAAAGGCGACTTCTAAGTCAACCAGCAAGACGGCCAGCAAGTCGAAGACTGCGACCAAAGCCAAGGCGACGTCGAAGACCACCTCGAAGAAGGCGACGGCCCACAAGCCAGCCACCAAGGCAACGGCTAAGCCAGCGGCAAAGCCAGCTACAAAGTCAACGACCAAGCCAACTGCAAAAGCTCCGGCAACCAAGAAGAGCAAGTAACTTCTTTGTCTAGCCTCGGTTCAATGCCGGGGCTTTTTTGTGCCTGCTAGTCCAACGTTAGACCCAGGCGTTGAAATCCTGAGAGACTGTAAAACGTATCATAATCACGCAATGAGGAGAAATTCGGTGGTGGTTAAAACATTAAGTTTGTTCGGTTTCGGATTACTGTCCATGGCAAGTTTTGCCCAGTCAGGATCAAGCGTTTATGTGAACGTTAAGGACACATCAGGACGGCTTTTGTCCGACGTGCGTCTCACGCTGATGGCTCCGTCTGGTGAACCATACAGAGCCTATACCGCCAACTCGGATCGACTCGGGGCAGCAAATTTTCGACCCAATCAATCCGGTCGGTTTACGTTGGTGGCGACCAAGGACAACTATCAAGTCCAAGTCAAGGATGTAAATGTCTCGAATAACCGTCCCGTCAGCATCGAATTGCGAATGACCCAAAGTTCTTCGCGGAAAATCCTAATCGCGGTGCGATCTCAAGATACAAACGATTCAATCAATGACGCGAAGGTGCTCGTCCAAACCGGCGGCTCTCGCGAGCAGCAGTATTCGGTTCGTTCGGGCTTTGCAACGATTCCCGTATCGAGTACGGGCCGCTACACGATCCACGTTTCGCACCCCGATTTTGACCCCGGAACGGCCATCGTCCAGACCCGTTCTCAGGGCGACCAGTTTTCCATCGTGACCCTCCGTCGCAACAGTCAACAACGAACCGTCGTCGTCAAGGCGATCGAATCAGGCTCGCGGACACCGATTTCGCGTGCCCGGGTGACGTTTGAAAACGGATCGGACCGTCGCACATCGACCACCGATTCGAACGGAAACGTGACGGTCAAGCTCAATCAGCGTGCGACCTATCGGGTTACTGTCGAATCCAATGGGCACCAGACTTACACGGATCAAATCGACCTTCAAAGGCCGGATACGAGCGTGCTCAACCGCACCTATCAACTTCGCCGTGGCAACGGAGGCGGCAATCATGGAAATGGCAATCAGCGGGGCGCCAAGCTAAACGGCGATATCCGAATGAAAACCGGACGAGTAAAGGCCGGGGAAATCGCCACGGCTGATATCGGAGTGTTCTATACCGATTCGCAAATCGAGCGGATGACAGCCAGCGTGAGTGTTAAAGTGACCGATCCCAATGGCCGAACGGTCGCCACAAGCGATTATCGACAGGATTTGGACCTCAACGGAACTTCCCGACGCCTCGTCGATATCCGAACGACGGTACCGGGAGCCTACTATGTTCGGGTCACGGCAACAGGTAATTCGATGCAAACCTGGACGAGCGAAAAGAAATTTGACGTCGATCGCGGTCAGGCAGGACCAGTCGTCTCCGAAGGCATCTATGGTGGCACGATCGATCTGATCAACCTCTCGGGTGAAAAGCGAGCCCACACGGCGTCGATCAAGATTTCGAAGAAGAACGGGAATCTCTATGACGTTGTCGGCAGCCTCGGTCCCGGCCGTTTCGAAGGCTTTCATATCGAGTTCAAAGGAACTTATGATGTGAATCGAAAGAATCTGGATGCTATCGGAAATGTGGTTGACGAGGACGGCAAGCGATGGGACGTCCGAATGACGGGAACCATCAATCAGGCTGGACGTCTTGCGGTGAAAATAAGTCTGCGAGCACGGGATAACAGCTACAACCGCTCGGCAACCGCTGAATTCTTCAAGCAATAAGAGCCAATTACTTCAGAGCCTCAAGTTCCTCAACGATCCATCGGCTGAGGGCAATGAGGCTCATCGGCTGCATTTTGGGAACCGAGAGTTTGCCCGCCGGCTCGAAACAGGCTTTGACGAATCCCATTTCGGCGGGACCACGGGGATAACCGGATGCATCCCGAATGACACGATTGAGTGAAGCTATTTGGGCGGCAGTTTCGAACTGCAGCTTATCGGTCAGGAGGGCGACGCCAAAGTCGATCGAAATCATATTGAATCGCCTCATGCGCTCCCGTGTGGTCTTGACGATGCCGTCGATGACAAAGTCGATGCCTGAGCGATCCCCACATTTATAAAGAGCTAGTCCATAGCCAGATGAAACGTAAATCTGATAGAGCTTCGCGTGGTTCTCGGCATATTTCATCGATAAGGCACCGTGATGGCGAGCACTTTCCCATCGACCTCTCAAGACTTCCATCGTACAGAGATTGCCATGGAAGCTGGCAAGACGCGAATTTCGCGTGACACTGGTGCCCTTATATTCCAAGGCAATGGCTTCGAGAAACATGTCGTGAGCCACATCGAAATTGCCCAGATGGTAGTCAAGCACGGCAAGCCGATTGAGCACCCCAGGTAGCTCAACATCGATCTTATGACTTCGGCAGAGTTCGACCGCCTGAACCTGCAGCTTTCGCGCCTCCTCGTAATTCTTCGTCTCGAAGTGAAGAAAACCAAGAACGCTCAGCACACGGACGTATCGGGGATCACTCTCGGGCAGGACATTGAGGACCTTCTGAGCCGCCCATTGGCCAATATGAAAGTCGGATGCATAAGTTGCGAGGAAGCATGCGTTGATCGCAACTTGAATCTGATCGTCGGTTTTTATTTCCGATTGCTCCAAAGCGACGGTAAGAATCGAGAGCAGCGTTCGGGCGTGGGGCCAATTGTCGATATTGCTCGACTCTTTGGCCAAAAGCGCGATCGCTTCGGGGCTGTTCGATCTCAAATTCGATTCAACCATTCGAGCCAGCAACGCTAGTTCATTTTTCGTTTCGAAGATCTCGGGCGTGGGAACCTGTTCAATCTGCCCCTGTTGAACGCGTTGAATTAAACGGCGAACCGGCTTGGGAATATCGCTTTGAGGGGGCAGTTCGGACAGAATCTTCTCAACCAGTTGACTCGCCGTGTGACCACTTCCCGAGCGTGACTGGAGTCGGATCGCTTTTTGCAGCAGATCGTAATCCAACGGCGAACGATGAACCAACAAATTAAGCACACCAAGACATTGCTCGACACGCCCCACGGATTCGAGAGCGTCGGCCAATCTCAAACCAAGCTCGTGAGCCCGAATAGAAAAGTTCTTTCGCTCCTCGATAACCCAGTCGTTGTCCCACCCGACCAGAAGTTCTCCATCAAGGATCTTCCATTCTTCGTACAATTTATCCACGGATTCTGGCAAATGCGGCGCAAACGCATACTGCCGATGAAGGTGCTCGGCGGTGTCAAGATCACTTGATACGAGTTGCCGATTGATGGCAAGGTTTTCGCCGTATTTTAGAAGGACATCATGAGGGGCGAGTGAGTCGCGAACTCTTTGGACCGCCTTGCGAAGGTTGGTTCGGGCAACTTTCGGGTCCGTGCCTGGCCAAATGCTCTCTGCGAGCTCATCCCGTGGAACCCAGCGATTTCGATGGATCGACAGATATGCGACGACCTCTGCAGCCGAGCGAGCCGGAAACGAAACGGCGCTTTCGTTTCGACAGGAAAATTCGCCCATCAAGCTCAACTCGATGATTGCACTTTGCTTGCCTGTCACTGAGGTCGAAACCATAGTCTGCTAGTTGGTTTATGACACAAACCACTCCAAAACACGCGAAAACCACAATTTGTTAATTCCTTTCATGCACACCTGGGCCGTTAGAGCCAGTTCTTTTGGAATAATAGTCGTACCAATTCCATGACGAAAGCCAGGTTTGAAGCGTTTACCGATGCCGTCATCGCCATCATCATCACGATCATGGTGCTTGAACTCAGGGCTCCTCACGAACATACGCTTGAGGCACTTTGCAAACTCTATCCCACGTTTTTAAGCTACGTCCTGAGTTTTGTCTATCTTGGTATCTATTGGAATAACCACCATCACATGCTTCATAGCGTCAAGCATGTGTCGGGGGCGGTTTTGTGGGCGAATCTCCACCTGATGTTTTGGCTCTCGCTGGTGCCGTTCGTCACCAGTTGGATGGGCGAATCACACTTTGCGTCCGCCACGGTGCTCGTCTACGGATTCATTTTGCTGATGGCGGCCATCTCCTATTTGATCTTAACGATCACCTTAGTCAAAGCAAACGGTAAGGACTCAGAGGTCGCTCAAGCTCTCGGACGAGATTTCAAGGGCAAGATATCCATCGTCATTTATTTGGTTGGAATCTTTGGCTCGCTCGTGAGTGCCGCTATCGGCGGCATTGCCTACTTGATCGTAGCGCTGATTTGGCTCATTCCAGATCGAAGGTTTGAGCAACATACCGTCAAGGAATAGCCTCGGCGGTCTGTCGTAAGCTGCGATTCCATTGCCACCATCCGACGACGGCGAGCACTGTGAAGGCCGCATAAAGAATCGCCGTCGCGCGCATCGAGCGACTCAAATACAGCCAAACATAAGTTGCGTCGATTAAAACCCACAAGGCCCAATTCTCATAGATTTTCCGATTCAAGAGGATCTGAGTCACCACACTTGCGCAAGTGAGCAAACCATCGATCAGTGGTGCAGGATCTTGTCTTGCAACAAGGCTCGGATAGTAAAGAGCCGTTCCTAAGGCGACAACAAGAATGACCGGAAGCCATAGGATTGGACGAAGTCTCGAAACTGGAAGATTGGTCTTTCGAATTCCACCGCGTTGCCAAGATATCCAACCATGAATTGAAAGCAAGACGTAAAGAAGTTGGAGGTCTCGATCTGCAAACAGCTTGCCTTCGTGAAATACGTACGCATAGATCGCCACAGAAATAATGTAGAGTGGCCAGGTAAGGACGTGCTCAACCGTCTGAAAGTAAAGAGCAACCGCACCGATCACGAATGCCCAAACTTCGGGCCAGCCCGAGCTGTCTGGCCAATATCGTTTGCAAGCAACTCCGATTACGATGCTGAGAACCAGCACGGCAATAGCATGGTAAATCTTGACGGGCGGCTTCAACGCTGTCGAGGTTACCCAGGTTTGGCCGTGGCCCTAACCCGCAGCATCATACGCTGTCTTGATCCAACCGAACAACTCGTCATCCACCTGTGAGGCATCCGTCACCTTGACTTTGTACTGGCACATGCCACCTGGTGCTTGCTCTTCGAGGCGATCCGTACCGGGAACACCTTTCATATTGATGCCAATTTCGACCCTTGAATTGGTTGCCGGTCCAATCATCGCAAATTGTTTCTTGCGACGAAGCGCGACGTAACCCTTCTTCGGATGAATCTCAAAGTCGCCAAAGCCATGAATGGTTTCCATCAGCTTTTCGTGGATGGGACGCAATGCAGCTTTCGGACCTGCATAAATATCGTCGAGCGGATCGGACGCCGGTTCGGGAGCTTGGCCTTTTAGAAAGTGATTTGCCAAAGCGTTGGCATCGCCATGACCTAATCCAAATTCGGATTTCGCAAAATCTCTCAGTTGTCCGTGCTTTTCGTGACCGCTCTTTGTCAGTTCACCAAAGAGATCATCAAGACTCTTGCCGGTCTTCTTTTGAATATTATTGAGTTGGGTTTGAATCGCTGCGTTGAGATCCATGATGTGGATTATACGAGGATGACCCGGTATCGGTTCCGCCGTGCATAGCCGTCTCGAATGGGCATCGAAAATGAAAGCACCAAGTCGGCGCGGTAAACTATTGGTTCCCCATGCTCCGTGCCGGTAATGTTGGTCTGCCTAACGTCGGAAAGTCGACGCTCTTTAATGCGGTGGTTGCGAACGCGCAAGCCCAAGCCGCAAACTTTCCGTTTTGTACGATCGAACCTAATGTAGGTATCGTGAGCGTTCCCGATCCTCGCCTAGACGTTCTTGCCAAAATCAGCGGCTCTGAAAACACTCTTCCGGCTCGTGTCGAATTTGTCGACATCGCTGGTTTGGTCAAAGGCGCCAGTAAAGGCGAAGGTCTTGGCAACCAGTTCCTCGCCAATATTCGTGAGGTTGACGCCATTATTCACGTCGTCCGCTGCTTCGAAAATGATGACATTATCCACGTTGCAGGATCCGTCGATCCCCTGCGCGACATCGAAATCATTAACATGGAGTTGACCCTCGCCGACATGGCTCAGGTCGAAAAGCGAATCGAACGCGCACGCAAGGAAGCAAAGACCAGCAAGACCGCCGTTCACGAAGTATCAGCCCTCGAAAAGATTCTTCCCGTTTTAGAAGCTGGTGGTGCGGCCCGTTCTGTCAAGCTCACCGAAGATGAGGCCATCGCGGTCAAGCCGCTGGGACTCCTGACCGCAAAGCCCGTCATCTACGCCGCAAACGTCAGTGAAAACGACCTTGCCAATGGCGGTAATCAATGGGTGGATCAAATTCGCGAACTGGCAAAGAAGGAAGGCTCTCAGGTCATCGTGATTTCGGCCCAGGTCGAATCCGAGCTGATCGAACTTGATGAGGCAGACCGTGATGAGTTTCTCAAAGCGCTTGGCGTCGAAGAGGGTGGTCTCAAGTCATTGATTCGCACGACCTACGACATTCTCGGCCTCCAAACTTACTTCACGACGGGACCCAAGGAAACCCGGGCCTGGACCATCCACAAAGGAATGACCGCACCTCAGGCTGCGGGAGTCATCCACTCAGATTTTGAAAAGGGCTTCATCCGAGCCCAAACCATTGCTTATAACGACCTTGTGGAGTGCGGCTCAGAAAAGGTCGCCAAAGAGAAAGGCCTTATGCGTAGTGAAGGCAAGGAATACGTCGTCCAAGAGGGCGACGTCATGCTCTTCCTTTTTAACGTTTAAAATTCCTGTTCCCGTGCGGCGGTAGGTACCGTCGTATTGGGCATGGAAATGAAACGAACCTCACGGACGGCCATCACGAGCCTCATTGCGGTTGGCATCGCTCTCGGCGGCTTCTATACAGGTCATGCCCAAAGTGGACCTGCCAAACCACCAGTCGCTGAAGAAGCCCAACCCACTTATCTGGGCAAGCTGCCGGCGAACCTGAACTACACGCAGGTGGTCTACCATGCTTCCGATTTTGGGATTCCTCAAAGCGTCGTCGCAAAAGTTCGCGAAGCATGCAAACCCGAGCTCGCTCAGTATTTTGACGCTCAGAAAAAAGAGTATGAGCGAAATCTTGCTCAAGCCAAACTTGCTGAAGAAGGCAAGATCATGAGTTGGACGTTTCGGCCTGGAGTCTATGACATCATCGATTTGAGGCGGGTCGAGAACGAAGAAAAACCGATGACCTTGGCTTGGAGCAAGCTTTCGGTCAAAGTTGCCGAGATCATTGGCAAAGAAAAGAATCCTAAAGTTGTTGCCAAACTCAAACAATATAGTGCGTGGAACCGCTTCGATCAAGATGCGGCCCTGATGCTTGATCCAAGCATTCTAGACGAGCTAAAGCTATCCCAGGTGCAGCGAAATCAGCTGGTGCTGGTCACTGCAGCCATCGCCGATGTCGTCACTCATCCGGCGGCGGCCCGCCGAGAAGTACTCGATTTCGATTCCGCGTCGCAAAAATATGACGCGTACCGGAAGGTCGTATTAGGGGCTAAAACTCCCTTCAAAGCCTATTTCTATAGTGCAGCGACCAATCTGTTGAGCCCACTGCAAAAATTCCAACTGGACACAATGATTCGAAATCGCGAGTATGTCCAACCCTGATCCCGATCTGGTGTGGATTGAGCGTTGCGCCGTTGGCGACGAACGGGCGATGCGTTATCTGGTGGAGCGTTATCAAGGGCTCATCTTTGGACTTTCGCGACGCTATTTAGGCAATTCCGAAGATGCTGAAGAAGTCGCGGTTTCGACATTCCTCAAGTTGTGGAAGTCAGCCGCGACCTTTCGAGGCGACTGTTCGGTTCGTGCTCATCTTTGTCGAATTGCGCTCAATCTTTGCCGTGATCGCCCCAAGTCAAGGCCCCTTCCGCTTCCCTGCCCACCGCCCAAAGAGTCGCCACAATTGGAGCGGATTCTTGCTGCTTTAACCCACCTTCCAACCGATGATCGAGAAATCATCGTGTTGTACTATCTCGACGAATTGAACTACAACGAAATATGCCAGGCAACCGGACTGGAATACGACACCCTCAAAACCCGACTCGTTCGGGCGCGAAAACGCCTCCGGACACTTTTGGAAATTCACGATGAATGACGATGAACTTTTTCAGGCTCTAAAATTGAGTGACGCAGAAGCCCCCGATCTTTGGCGGAAGGTTCAACCTCGCCTCGATAGTCGGGTGTCGCTCTGGGAATTCTTAACGCCAGTCGCGGCGGCGATTGTGGCGCTTGCGATAGCGCATTTGGCCACGAGCCACCCGGCCCATCAATCGCCGACTTGGCCCGTCCACGAGCTTGTGGTCCCTGCTACGATCACACAGCAGGGACCTTAACGATTTACTTGTCGAAATCGTACCGATAGATCGGCAGATAGTTTTCCGGCGAGTTCATGGTCACGAGCTCGTCGATAAGCCCCGTGCCGAGGTCGTAAACCCAACCGTGCAGCATAGGGTAACCATTCTCGGCCCAACTCTTCTGCACGATCGTTGTTTCACCCAGGTTGGTGACCTGCTCAATCGTGTTCAACTCGACCATACGGCGGAACTTCGCTTCCTCATCCGTAATCGCGTCCAACTCTTCATGATGGAAACGGTAAACATCCTTGATGTGCCGAAGCCACTTGTTGATGAGCCCAAGGTTCTTATTCGTCATCGCGTTGTAGACACCGCCACAGCCATAGTGACCGCAGACGATGACATGCTTAACCTGTAGCACCTCAACGGCATACTGCAACACGCTGAGCATGTTGAAGTCCGTATGAATGACTTGATTGGCCACGTTTCGGTGAACGAAGAGTTGACCAGGCGATGTACCCGTAATCTCTTCGGCGGGAACTCGACTGTCGGCACAACCGATCCAGAGGAATTCTGGCTGCTGTCCGGCCGAGAGCCGTTCAAAGAACTCGGGATCGGTTCCAAGCTTGTCTTGTACCCAAGCTTTGTTGGCGAGTAAGAGTTTCTTATAGCTATCCATTTATGGTTCCACCTCGGCGAGACGTCTTAAGTGTGAATGATTAGGACCCTTCATACTCCAAGTCTTGCCATCGATTTCGGTCCTTTCGACCGCAATGCCGCGATATTGACCGCTCTCGGCAAAGTCATCCAACATCTCAACGATGTCGTGATCGACGATCGACGCCGTATGCCCTTGAAAGACCACGCGCGAATTGTCAGGAATTTTGCTCAGCGTATCACGGAGGCTCGCCTTATTGGCAAACGTGATATCCTTGTTGAATCGGATTAAGTAATCGTCTCCGTCGTTCACAATCGTAAACGCCCGGTGCTGATTCGATCGAATCACGAAGAAGAATCCAAACACCATTCCGACCAATACACCCTTGAGTAAGTCCGTGAAGACGACGCCCAAGAGCGTTACAATGAACGGCAAGAACTGATCAAAACCTTGATTCCACACCTTCTTGTAAAGGGCTGGTTTTGTCAATTTATAGCCGACTACGATCAAGACTGCGGCCAAACAAGCCAACGGAATCTTGTTAAGCAAGAAGGCTAGCGTTACCGAACATAGCAGCAGCAAGCCGCCATGGACGATGGTCGAGACTTTGCTCTGTGCCCCTGCGCTCGCATTCGCCGAGGTTCGTACGACCACCGATGTGATCGGCAAGCCGCCAATCAATCCGCTTAAGCCGTTTCCTGCCCCTTGGGCAACGAGTTCGCGATTCGGCGATGTGATTCGTCGCCGTTCGTCAAGCTTGTCCGCCGCTTCAAGTGAAAGCAGCGATTCGAGACTCGCAACGACGGCAAGCGTAATCGCAATCACCCAAACCTGGGGATTGGCGATAAACGACCAGTCAGGCATCGAAATGGAACTCACCAGCTCTTTACCCATCGGCAACACGACCAAGTGACCGTCTTCTGCTTTCAGAGCAAAATGGGCCGGGTAGATCGTATTGATGATTGCGCCAACGATGACCGCAATCAATGCTCCTGGAATGAGTTTTGCGAACGAAAACTTCTTCATCCACTTCGATTCCCAGAAAAGGATAATCGAAACCGAAATCGCAAAGATCACGATCGCCGCCGGGCTTGCCGACACCACAGCGCGAGCGATATCAGTAAAGGTATCACCAAGCCTGCTAAGGAATGCAAAGTCACCCTCGTAATCCTTGTCACGCCCAAGCGCGTGAGGAATCTGTTTGAGGATGATTACGACTCCGATGCCCGCGAGCATCCCTTTGATCACGGAATTCGGAACGAAATTGGCAATATTGCCAAGCTTCAGGAGTCCAAGCACGAGCTGAATGACTCCGGCAATCACCAGCGCGACTTGAAAGGCCTGAAACGATCCACCTAATTGGGAGACCGCAGTCAATACGACGGCAACCAAACCTGCCGCCGGGCCACTCACGCTCAACGGTGAACCTGAGAGAAAACCGATAACGATGCCACCTATGACTCCGGCAATAATGCCGGAAAGGGGCGAGGTACCGCTGGCGTTTGCAATACCAAGACACAGCGGAAGGGCAACGAGAAAAACGACGAGACCTGCCGAAAAATCCGTCGCCAACTTAGCCGAGTGATCAGACTTGTTTGAGAGAGATCGCTCCATAAGTTTGCTTCAACGCACTCAAACTTTGAAAAGTTGCCAAAAAAGTCAATTTTGTTTAATAAAATTAAACCCGCCTATCATTTTATAACCATTGGTACTGAAAAGGCTTTAACTTTGTGAATATGCATAGAAATATTCTTATGAACCGGTGACTTAAGTCGCGGGCCATTGGACCCGAAGGCGACATTGGTATTCAACTGTTAGCCCTCCCTGGCTCCCGGTACACTATTCCCATGAACTTTGGGACGTTTAGTTACCCCATGCCAGTGAACGAACCGGTCCTTTCTTATGCTCCGGGATCGAAAGAGAAGCAAACTCTGAAAGCGGTTCTTGCCGAGTTGAAGGGCCAAGTCGCCGATGTGCCGATGTATATTGGTGGACAAGAGGTTCGAACCGGAAAGCTCGTCGAGATTCGCCCGCCCCACGAGCGTTCCCATCTCCTGGGCCATTTTCATGCCGGAGAAGGCACCCACGTTCATCAAGCGATCGAAGCCGCATTGGCCGCTCGCGAAGCTTGGTCCAACACGTCATGGGAGAACCGAGCCGCAATTTTCCTCAAAGCCGCTGACCTGATCGCAACAAAGTACCGCCCATATATGAACGGAACGACGATGCTCGGTCAAAGTAAGAATGCCTTTCAAGCTGAAATCGACAGCGCATGCGAGATCATCGACTTCCTGCGGTTCAATGTTCACTTCTTGGACGAAATCTATCGCCAACAGCCGATCAGCAGCCCTCAGATGCACAATCGATTGGAGTATCGGGCCCTCGAAGGTTTTGTTCTTGCCGTCACGCCGTTTAACTTCACCGCAATCGGCGGGAACCTGCCGACGTCAGCCGCCATGTGTGGCAACGTCGTCGTCTGGAAGCCAGCCAACACTCAGGTCTATTCCGCCCAGATGTTTATGCGCGTCCTTAAAGAGGCGGGCTTACCTGATGGCGTCATTAACCTCGTTTATGTCGATGGTCCAACCGTAGGTGAAGTCTGCTTCAACCATCGCGACTTCGCCGGTGTCCACTTTACGGGTTCGACAGGAGTCTTTAATCGCATGTGGCAGCAGATCGGAGCGTCGCTCGCCACGAACAAGTACCGCGCCTATCCTCGTATCGTCGGTGAGACCGGCGGCAAAGACTTCGTATTGGCTCATCCCTCAGCCGATGTCGATGTCGTTGTAACAGCGTTGCTCCGTGGCGCTTTCGAATTCCAAGGTCAAAAATGCTCGGCCGCTTCACGCTGCTACATTCCCTCAAATATCGCTGCCGAAGTCAGAGCCAAGCTCATCGAGGGTGTCAAGTCGTTCAAGATGGGAACTGTCGAAGACTTCACGAACTTCGTCAATGCGGTCATCGACGAAAAGGCTTTTGATAGCATTGCCCGTTACATCGACCAGGCGAAAGCTGATGGTCAAAACATCTTGGTCGGTGGAGGCCACGACAAGACGAAAGGCTTCTTTATTGAGCCGACGATTATCGAAACGACGGATGCCAAGTATACGACGATGTGCGAAGAAATCTTCGGACCAGTCCTGACGCTCTACGTCTACGACGAATCGAAGTGGGATGAGACCCTTAAGCTGGTTGACGAAACGTCGCCTTATGCCTTAACGGGAGCGATCATCTCTCAAGACCGTTACGCCATCGAACAGGCGACCAAAGCTCTTCGGAACTGCGCCGGAAACTTTTACATCAACGATAAACCGACAGGTGCCGTCGTTGGTCAGCAGCCATTTGGCGGCGCGCGAGCTAGCGGAACCAACGACAAGGCCGGTTCGGCTCTCAATCTCTATCGATGGCTTTCGGCCCGAACGATCAAGGAAACTTTCGTGTCGCCCACCGACTATCGTTATCCATTCCTTGGTGAGGAATAAACCTAGATCGCTCTCCCTAGTTATCCCAGGGAGAGCGAACCCTTAACTCTGGATCACGTATTACCCGTCATGATTTTTGTCAGCATCGCCCTAGTCACCTTGGGCAAACCGAATATTGAAACGCTTTTTTTCGCGACGGTCGATTGTCCTATTTCTCAACGCTACACGCCAGAGATTAAGAGAATTGTGAAGACATTTCGGGAAACGAGCCGATTTCGGATTGTGTATGAGGACACGGGGATCACCAAGGACGCAATCGACAAGCACCAAGCTGACTACAACGTCAAATGCCAATTCATTCTCGATAGCGATCATGCGATCGCAAAGAAATATAAAGTCACCACCGTACCAACCGCACTGGTGAAATCAGACGATGGCGAGATTCTGTACTTTGGCCGAATCGACGATGCCTACGGGAGCGATTTCCGCTGGCATCCGACCAAACAAGCCGACCTTCGCAATGCGCTCACCGCAATCAAGGAAGGAAAATCCGTCCCCGTGAAGACGACGCCGGTGATCGGCTGCACCATTAGCTATTAAGCCTCGATCAAAGGACATCGAGGCCTAATAGGTCCGCTATGGCAGGGTGATATTTGTAAATGGAATCGTGTTGCCACCAATCACGGGCGCATGACCGTTCCATTTGTCAACGGCTTTCTTGAGGAGTTCAAGCTTTTTGAGCTGCAAAACCTTCTCGCCTTGTTGGGCCAAGAGGTGATTGAGTTCGGCTTGCTTCTTTGCATTGGTGAGCGTGGTTTCCGCGTCGATTCTTGCCCTTTCCAGCGAAACCTTCGCCAATTCGAGGGCATTGACATTCGCGATTCGCTCATCGACCTTCTGCTTGACTTGCTGCGAGGGATAAACCTCACCAACGTAAACATCGTCGACGGTCAGACCCCAATCGGCCATGATCGGCTTAATGACGTCCTTAACCTCCGTACTAAACCCGGCTCGGTCCTTGGATGTGAGATCGAAAATCGATTTCTTACCCGTCACTACGTTAACCGCATAGATCGTCGTCCAGCGAATAAAGTCATGCTGCACTTGTTCAAGGTCTTCGGTGCCAAAGTTTTGGAAAGCCTTGAGCACGTCACCTGACTCAACGTGATAGGACACGGTGATGTCGGCCGGAAGAATGCTTCCCTCACTGGTACTTGCTTTGATGCTATCGTCGCCGGTGCGTTCGCCTTCGTTCGTGTTCTTGGTGTATGTCGCGTTGCGAATGCTCGTGGGATAAACGATGAGTTTCTCCATCGGCCCAAGCCATACGACTTGTGGCTTCACCAAGTGCTCACTGATGCCCGTTCGGGCATTGAACTTCACGCCCACCGATGCCGGCGGAATTTGACGCATACAGCCGGTCAACAGCAATGCGGATACCAAGATCAAGAGGAAAGATTTCTGTTTCATTTCTTCACTCCCAAATGATTGAGGAGGTCTTGGGTCAACACGATGGTTTGACCCGATTTTGGACTGATGGGCGGCAACGCGCCATCCCATTTGTCGATGGCCGCCTCGGCGGTTTCAAGTTGCAGCAGATCCATCGAGCGATCCTTTGCTTCCGCAGCAGTCATCTGCGAGGCTTGGGCGTTGGCTTCGCCCTTCACGACGGCGACTTGACGTTCGATTTCGGCGATTTGCCGTTTGAGTCGTGAAATTTCAAGCTCAACATAGCTATTGACGCGGCTGGTAATTTTCTGCTGAATATCTTGCGACGGATAGCATCCACCGAGCATGGCGGTCTCGACCGAGATTCCCTTCACTCGCAATTTCTCGCGAAGCAACTCTGTCAGTTTTCGGGAAGCCTCTTCACGCTTGGCCCCCATCAGCGCAAAGAGATCGTACTGGGTGCCGATATCGTTCGCGGCTTCCTTGACGGCGCGACGAATAAAGTTTCGCTGAATGTCTTCAATCGGGACGGCGCCAAACGAATTGAAGACATTCATCACGTCTTCTTCCCTCACACGATACATCACGGCCACGTCGAACATCGTGTTCGCGTTGTCGTTCGTCGTAATCGTGATGCCATCAGCCGCACGAGACTCACCCGCGCTCGGATCTTCGGTGTAGATGGCCGCCTGAAGTCGAGTCGGATAAGTATAGAGTTGCTGTCTCCATCCGATGAAAACCGCGCTTGGGCGATAGACAGTCGGCAAGATGCCGCGACTCGCATCGTAGACGACCCCGACGTGGCCAGCCGGAACCCAATCCAATCGAGATATGTAAACGAGGAACCCAACAAGGGGCAGGACAATAACAATTAAGGCTGTCCTAATGACCTTTTTCAAAGGTGGTCTCTTCATATTTAGCTACCGGATTCTAAATCCTCGAACTCGGCTTCGGCCCGTTCTCTTGCCTTGGCCTCACGCATTTCGGCCTCTTCTTTTTGAGTTTTGAGTTGTTCTCGCAAACGGGCCTCGCGGGCCTCACGTTTGGCATCTTGCTCGGCCCAAAGCCGAAAATATTTGATGGCGCGTTCGAATTGTTCTCGGAAGAGAAACCAACCCGATATTCCCACAACGAAAATGATGACGATGATTCCGACAATGGTCTCGACTATGATGTTCACTGAGTTCTTGCCTACAAGAGATTACGAGGCAAGGAAACGTTAGGATTCGAAAGTACTTAAGTTAGCGAGAACAAATTTTCGAGCTTCTAATTTGTCGTCGGGCTGCAAGGTGCCTTCGAGGACTTGCTCGTCGAGCGCGCGCTTGATTTTGCCGACCGCCTGACCAGGTTGCAGGCCGGTTAATTCCATGATTTCATCCCCAGAAAGAGGGCTGGTCAGCTTGTCGGAAGGTGTTTCCGATTGGACTTTCGAAATCGTGGCCCGAATATCCGTCAAATCCAAGACGCGAACTCCAGCCTTCAAGGCGTTTGCATCGGCTTCAACCAGATCAAGTAATCGCTCAAGGTCATCGCCCAGATCCTTCACGAGCCTTCGAGCGGCCGTATCTGTAAAAACGGGGGCGCTCCCGAGACGCATGTGGTTTTTGACCAGGGTTGCGACATGTTCAATCTCGTCGCCAGAGAACTTCCACCGCGCAAGAATCTTTCGAGTCAGCATCTCTCCTGTCGATTCGTGCCCAAAGAAACGAGTCTTGCCTTGAGCATCCTTTGTTCGGGTCGGAGGCTTCCCAACATCGTGAAAGAGGGCGGCAAGACTAAGTGTCAGATCATTCGAATGCGCGACTGCGTTGTCCACGACCTTTCGTGTGTGATCCCAAACATCAAGGTGATGATAGTCGCCTTGTTCACATCCCACCATAGCATTGAACTCGGGAGCGATGATATCGAAAATCTTCAGCTTCATCAGATCATCCAGCGCGTTTGCCGCGCTTGGATGAACGAGCATTTTAGACAGCTCGTCCCGGATTCTCTCAAAGCTGATGATTTTGAGTCGTCCCCGTCGCATATAGATCGCGTCGTAGAGCCCCTTCGCGGGAGCAAAGTCAAATCGCCAGCGAAAACGGACCGCCCGGAGCATCCGCAAAGGGTCGTCGTCGAATGTCTTCACCGGATCGAGGGGCGTACGAAGAACCTTTTGCTCAAGATCCGTGATTCCCATGCCGAGCGGATCGACCAATTCGTCGGTTGCCAACGAACGCATGAGGGTGTTGATTGTGAAATCGCGTCGGTAAGAGTCATCAAGATAGGTTCCCGCTTCAACTCTTGGCTTCCGAGATTTCTTCTCGTACGACTCCTTACGCGCGGTAATCAACTCGATCTTGATTCCATCAATTTCGATCATGGCGGTCCCAAAACGCTCAAAAGTCACGGGTGCAAAAGCCGACAAGCCCTGATCAAACAAGTATTTTGCGAGCTCAGGTGCTGACTGCAGGGTCACCAAATCAAAATCGTTGGATTCGGGCAAGCCCAGCAGTTCGTCACGCACAGCCCCGCCGACCAAGAAGAGGTCTCCGTCATACACAGTTCCACGAACCGCGTCGCGAATCTTGATCAGGACCGGGTGCATCCCTTAGATATTAACCGGATTATTTTCGCGAACGTCGGGATGATCCCAGTTCACGACGATGACCGAGTAATCATGCGGCTCACCACGTCGTTTCTCCACCTTGACGACTCCGCTCATTTCGAGATCGGTTACCAACGCCTTGCGTTCATATTCAGCAAGGTGTTGAAGTGCGTTTCGTAGCTTATTCAGATAAGGCGTGAACCAAACTTCTGGCTTATCGCCAAAGTTGTGCAACATGACCTCAAGCGCGACCAAAGAATCCTTTCCGCTCAGGCGCTTCGTCTTTTCAAAAACAGTTTGGGCAACCTTGCCGTTCGCTCTCGCTTCGGCAATCTGGACAGCTTGTTCGTTGGAAGCTACCGCCCGCATTTCAAAGTACTCGTTCAGTCGCTCCTGACCAACCTCTAATTCGCTCTGAGCAACCTTGCCAAGGCATCCAAATGCGTCGATATAGCCATCGCCGACCAGCGTCAAAAGGTCTCCCGAGATGTTCTCCTTAAACGCAACCACTTGAACCGTCTTTGCGTGCTTTCGCAGGTGTTGGAGCACGGGAATGTAGTCACGATCCCCAGCGACCAACACGAAAGTGTCGATTTCGTCACGGGTGTACATCGTCTCCATCACGTCAATGCAAAGGCGCATGTCGGCGGCGTTCTTATGTTCGGTTCCAACCACGTTTCGGGTTTCGACGCCGAGGAGAAATAGCTGTCCTTGAGCATTGACTTCGATCTGCTCAAAGTCCGCATAGGCATATTGGACGATACAGTTTTGGGCAAAATCCGCGCTGAGTTTTTTTCGTAGTTCTTGAGTCAATTCGAGGATCATGTCTCCGGCGCGTTCGGAGTCAACCGTCCTTTTTCTTATATAGTGGAAAATATTTTCGTAGTCGATGAAGAGTGCAGCATAGTCTTTATTTAATTTCATCAATCTATTAATGATGGATGATTTAAGGTCGGCGTTGCCTGATCGCCGACCTTTTTCGAAAGAATGCCTATGCTATCGGATCGGAACCCGTAAGATTGTCAGGGAATAGGGTTTAGCTTCAAATTTCACCTTGCCGTCGATCACCGACGCCGAGACTGGGACAGGTGAAACTTTCTTCGGATGACTCAGAGAATTCTCGGCCATCTTGTCGTCGCTCGAAAGCTCGAAACCCTTCGCCATTCCTTTGGTTTTGACTCCTGAAATGTCGATTTCGATTGACTGCCGTGTGGGTAGCGCATGGACGAGCTTAACGACAACCTCTTTCTTCGCCGAGTCGATTCCTGCCGTGTAGAAGAACGTCGGTGCAGGTTGCGGTCGTTCGCCCACAACGACCTTTCCATCGAGTCGACAAACGATGTGATTCGGCGCGTAATCGACCTGGATGTCGTACCACTTTCCGGTCTCGATCGCCCCATCGACCGAGCGTCCGATCTTCCCTTTGCTGCCATCGATTGATTGCTCAATCGCATGAGTCGTATTCGTCCAGCCACCCAGGTTGACCCAAATAAAATTGTTTGGATCCTTGGCTCCAACGAGGATCAAGAAGCCCTCTTTCCCGCTCAGTTTTCGTGCCTTAAGCTTAAAGGTGTAGTTCGTCGAAGTTGGGTTTGCAAAGAGGCACTTTGCGTTGTCCTCCATCGTCGTTTGGCGCAACAATCCTCCGTCGAATTCCCATTTTCCGGTAGCGGGCTTCATTTGAGACTTCGGATCGTCGAGGCGTTTTTCTCGCCCATCCTCAATAATCGTGAGATCCTTATATTCAGAAACTGTGTCCCAAGTTCCAACTCCCACGCCCCCTTTAGGGAATGGCGTAATGTTCTCAGGAATCGCCGTTACAGAAGACTTCAAGATCTCGGAGGCTCGGTTATTTGCAAATAGCTTTTGTACGTAATACGAAGGTGTTCCGTAGACTTTGCTTGAGTCAAAGTAGATCAAGTCGGGGTTCCATGCCTTGGCATTGACGTTGGCAAATAGCGGCGCGTAGCTCGACATGACGACATGGTCGGAATTCCTTTCCATACCCGTCATGAACGCAGCTTCGGCAATGGCGCCGATGTGATTGCCAAGTCCTGAGCCCTGGGTGACGGCGTATTCTCCAACGTACACCTTCGGTCCCTTGCGGTCGTAGCTGTCATACCGATTCGCGTTGGCAAAGAAGAACGCGGGATCGTTGTAATAGTGCTCGTCGATGACTTCGACCGGGGCATTTGAAGGAACGCCTCCCCATACGTCGGCAACCGTCACGATATTTGGATATTTCTTCTTGACCGCGTCGAAAATCAACTTGTAACGCTCGTGATAAGCCGGTCCGCCGTTCTCGTTGCCGATCTCAAGATATTTAAGATTGAACGGCTTCGGGTGGCCATTTTTCGCCCGCACGGCACCCCAGGTACTCGTCACGGGTCCATTCGCATATTCGATCGCATCAAGTGCGTCCTGGACGTACTCATCCATCTGGTTCAGAGGCACTACTTCTTTGTGCGACATCCCGCAGTTGACGACAAACAGCGGCGCGACATTGAGGTCTTCGCACATCTGAAGGTACTCGTGGTAACCCAATCCGTTGGTCGATTTGTATCCCCACAAGTTCGGCACGGTACGACGGGTTTCGAGATCATTGATCGTCGTCTTCCATCGATAAGCCGAAGCCATGCGATCGCCTTCGACCCAACATCCGCCTGGGAAACGCATAAAGGCGGGCTTCATATCCTGAAGCATTGACATCAAGCCCGGGCGAAGACCGTTCTTGCGACCTTTGTAAGTCTGCATTGGGTAGAGCGACACATAATCCAAGGCAAAGGACGAACCTTTGGCCACGTATATTTTCAAGGAGCCCTTGCTCGTGGTCGCGTTGGGGGTCAGCGTCACAATTCTCGTTTGTGCATCGCCCGCTTTCAATTTCAATGTCGTCGTCGCAAGGACAGAAAATCCGTCTTTCGCCTCAAAAATAAGGTCGGTATTCTGAGAGAAATCTCCCGTCACTTGGAGGGCATATTTCTTCCCTTTCTCCAGGTGCATGCCCCAGTAGCCATCGTTTTCGATTGTGCCATTGTCGCTTGCCGACACGTGCAGCTTGCCATTTTGGACACTCGCGGAGAGTCCTCGGCTAATCTTCCAATTTTCGGCTTTGTCCGAATCATCGAAAGATCGGTTACGGACCAATTCTGGGTAAATGCCTCCATCGCCAGCACAGTTAATTTCTTCAAAGAAAATTCCATAGAGGTCTCGACTTACGGGGTGGAGGACCTTATCGGCTTGAACCTTAATGGTAATGGGTTTGGTTTGAGCAATCAGCGCCAATGCTGAGATCAACGAGACCATAGCGACATTCTGCCAGATCGACTATATAAATTCAATATCAAGAATGCTTTCTTTGAAAAATTTCTGACGCTACTTCTCAGTCGAATAAACTCAACAAATGAATCAGCCGCCAACCTCAACCGCTTATGACGCCGTTGTCATCGGAAGCGGGCATAACGGGTTGGTTGCCGCCGCATATTTGGCCCAGGCAGGCAAGTCGGTTCTCGTTCTCGAACGGAACTCCACATTAGGGGGAGCAACCGCGTCCCAGCAGGTCTTTCCCGATTACGAGGCTTACCTCTCTCGATATTCCTACCTCGTTTCACTTTTTCCTCAGAAGATCATGGATGATCTCGGCCTGACTTTCCAGACGAAGCAACGGCGTACCGCCTCGTTTACCCCTTACAACGAGAATGCTAACGGCCTTGTTCTTTCGAATGTCGATGACGACCGCTCCCGGTCTTCGATGTTTGACATGACGGGCAGCGAACAAACCTGGAACGACTATCAAAGACTTTTACACCTTGAAACACTCCTTGCCGGACATGTTTGGCCCACGCTCTTAGAGCCGTTAAAGAGTCGAAAGGACTTCTCGTCGGCGATGAAGTCGAGCGACGAGATCGAAGCTTGGAAATCCTTCGTTGATGAGCCTTTAGGTCAAGTCATTGAACGCTATGCCCAACACGATGCACTTCGAGGCCTTCTGATGACGGATGGCAAGATCGGCGTCTTTACCCATCCACACGATCCTAGCCTCATCCAAAATCGCTGCTTCCTTTATCACGTCATCGGGAATGGCAATGGTGAATGGCGTGTACCCGTCGGCGGGATGCGTTCTCTCGTCAATTCCCTCCTAAACGTTTGCCGTCAGGCGGGTGTTGAATTCTTGACGGACGCAACGGCAACCCACGTAGAAGTCGGACCGCAACACCATGCAGTTTCATTTGATCTGGGCGATCGGCATCTCACAATAGATGCCGACCATGTGTTCGTCAACGCCGGTCCAAAAACCTTTGCGAGACTATTTGATCAAGAGTGGAGTCCCGCGCCCACCGACGAAGGATCAGTCGTGAAAATCAACATGCTCCTGCGCCGTTTACCGAAGGTTCGTGCCGCCCGAGTCTCTTCTGAAGAAGCCTTCGCCGGGTCCTTCCATATCGACGAGGGATATAACCAGATGCAGGCTTCCTACGAAAGTGCCAAACAAGGCAAATTACCAAACCCGGCACCCGGTGAAATGTACTGTCATACGCTCACGGATCCGTCTATTTTGAATGAGGACCTTCAGCGTCAGGGCTACCATACGCTTACTCTATTCGGGCTTGATATGCCCTATCGGCTCTTCGAGCAGGATCATGATGCCCGCAAACAAGCGACCCTTGACCTTTATCTAGCCGGACTCGATCGAATCTGCGACGAACCCTTTCGGGATTGTCTGGCCCTCGATCGCGAGGGTCAGCCATGTATTGAAATCAAAACTCCTCAAGATCTCGAAAGAGAGGTTGACCTTGATCTGGGCAATATTTTTCATAACTCTCTCACCTGGCCCTTTGCGGAGCGAGACGAAAAGGTTGGAACTTGGGGCGTCGAAACCGAATTCCCGCGCGTATACCGCGCGGGCTCTTCGGCAATCCGTGGAGGCGCCGTTAGCGGCATTCCCGGACACAATGCAGCAATGTGCTTATTGAATACGGTTTAGCCTTATGGAAGGATATTGCCTGCCGCTCGATAGATTTCGTACCAATGCGGACGGCTTAGAGTGATCTTGCAAGCGTCCGCAACTTCCTTCACTCGGCTCGGCTTAGTCGTTCCGAGAACGGTTTGCATCTTTGACGGATGGTGCTGGAGCCAAGCGATCGCTAATCCCGTTTTCGTAATTCCATATTCCTCGGCGATGGCGTCCATCACCTTGTTAAGTTCAGGGAACTTGGGATTATCGACAAAGACGCCTTCGAAGAAACCATATTGGAACGGCGACCACGGCTGTACGGTGATCTTCTTCAGTCGGCAGTAGTCGAGAATGCCTCCATCCCGATCAACTGAATTTTCGTGCTTCATGTTGACGGTCACTCCCCGGTCAATCATTCCCGTGTGCATGACGCTCATTTGCAGTTGATTGACGTGCAATTTTTGGCTCAGCGAGGCCTGCAGCAATTCGACTTGCCCGGGATTGAAATTGCTGACTCCAAACTGGCGAACCTTGCCGCTCATCGAAAGTTCGTCGAAAGCACGGGAGACTTCCTCCGGCTCGATCAATGCATCGGGGCGATGGAGCAAGAGAATGTCCAGGTAGTCCGTATCCAGTCGCTTGAGAATGCCATCGACCGAATTAAGGATGTGCTCCCGCGAAAAGTCAAAGAACCCTTTTCGAATGCCACACTTGCTCTGCAGAATCAACTTGCTTCGGTCGAGTCCCAATCGCTTGGCCGACGCGGCGAAAACCTCTTCGCACTTGCCACCGCCATAGATATCGGCATGGTCGAAAAAGTCGATCTCCAGATCAAGCGCCGTTCGAATGAGTTCATCGACTGCAGCCGGTTCCATTCCGCCGATGCGCATACAACCAATTGAGATTTCCGAAGCCTTGATCTCCGACGTGCCAATTTGCAAACGATTCATGCCGCGAGTTTACATTAAGCAATCTCAAAGGAATGCCTCGTGGATCCTCGGGCATCTCAGCAAATCGCGAATTTACCCCTAACTATAAGAATCGCGTAAGACATTACTGCCTGACGCAAGAAACGAATAGACTTACGACTATGAGGTTGCGTATTTTGTCCTCTCTGGCTTTTGGGGCCATGATGCTTTCTTTGTTTGCTTGTGCGGGAAGTTCGATCACTCAGCCCGACACCTCAGAACCCGCATTCGCCTTCCCGAACGGCAAAGGCGGTCAACTTGTGGATCCTACTTTCTCGGCCATCGAAGCCAATAAATTCCAAGTGACCGGGACTCAAACCATCCAAGTCACTGCGCTAGGCGTCGAATTAGCAGTGGCCAATCAAACGGACCGACAAGTCGGCATTTTTGATGTCAATGGCAATCTATTGACTTCGGCAACTGTTTCAACATCCGATCGCCAGGTGGACGGCTATTTTTATAAAGACATCTCACCGATCAACCTCATCCCAGGAAATCAATACTATATCGGGGCGCTCCATGTTTCTGGCACGGTCGATAACTACTATTGGAATACAAACACTGCGACCCCCTTGTCCTACATCCAAGATCAAGGAACTTGTTTTCTTGTGAGCAGTACTCTCACAAGCGGGACATTTTCGGGCCCGAACACGAACATTCGCCACTACAGCGGCAACTTCCTTTCGCACGCTTTAAATTAGGGCCGATGAACCCGGCTGCAAGAACCGCGCTCGACGACCATAATCGGCGTGCTCACAATCTCCTGCATCTCTCCGGGTTCTCCCGCGATCAAAGCACATAGCCTTTCGACCGCCCTTGCACCCTGTTCGACGCTGGGCATTCGAATCGTTGTGGTCTGCGGCGTGCTCCACTCACCCATTGGCGAATCGTGGTAGCCAATCACGCTGATATCTTGTGGAACGCGAACTCCAGCCTCGACCAATCCTTGAATGATCCTCATCGCGGTCACCAGGCTGCCTGTCGCGACCGCCGTCGGTCGAGGGTCCATCGCCAAGATGTCCCGCACCGCTTGTTGTGCGTCGGAGCCGTCATAGGCGCATGAAAGAATATGCTTCTCAGCAACGGGATGCCCCGCTCCCGCGCAGGTATCCAGAAAAGTCGCCATGCAGAATTGGGAGGTTTGGCTTTCAGGATGGGTCGCGACAAAAACGATTCGGGTATGCCCTAATCCGAGCAAATAGCTCGCCTGAACCGAAAACCCCTCTTCGTCGTCAAGAACAACCGACGGAACCACTTCTCCAACTTGTCGGTTGAGAGTCACGATCGGCACCTTTTCGGCGGCAGCGGCGACTAAGAAATTCTCTTCGAGCACCTCGTCGATCATGATGATCCCGTCGACCCGCCCCTGAAGCACCAGATTCAGCAGGGCCTCGGTCGAATTTTCTTCAGGATATTTATAGACGAGCAACGCCTGGCCGAGTCGAATCGCCGCCTCTTCAGCGCCTTGCGTCAAAGCCGGATGAACCGGATTCCCGAACTTGGGAAACGCCATCACGATTGCTCCTGACCGGCGCGTCCGAAGCGCACGGGCAGCCAAATTCGGTCGATATCCAAGCTCGTTCGCCGCTTTGAGAATGCGTTGACGAGCCTCCTCCGAGGCATGAATCTTTCCACCTTGAAGCACTTTGGATACCGTCGAAATGTCGTATCCGGCGAGATAGGCAACGTCTTTGAGCCTGACCATCGTTTGCTCTTGTTGCAAAAGTATACGACGCTTTACATCCTCCAAACTCCGTACATGAGGAAACCGCAACGGAACTCTATCGTGTTACTCTTTTAAGAAAGATTGGGATGCACCGATTTCGTATAGTCTTGGGATTTGGTTTGTTGGGAATAGGCACCCTCATCCTTTGCGCAATCCTCCTATTCTCACACCGGACCATTCATCTCTCCGAACGACAGATTCAGGGCGAACTCGCTCAGCGATTTCCATTTGGAAAATACGATCTCATCTACGATATTGAGTTCCAAAATCCGCAGGTCAATATCGATGAAGGCTCAGACCATGTCACGCTCACGGTTGACGCTCAAGCGACGGCCCTTGGCTCCAAACCAATCATAGGAAAAGTTTCGGTTAATGGTTCGCCTCGTTACGAGCCTGCCACCGGCAGTCTTTTTCTCGATCATCCGCGCGCTTTGATCACTGACCTCGACTTTGCCGACCTACCCGAACGGTATCGAAGCCCCGCAAGTAAGATATTGGCAAGCGCACTGGAAGGGTTCCTCCTTCGCGAGCCGATCTACCACCTGCAGCAACGAGACTTGAAAGCCATCTTCGTACGAAGAAGCCTTAAATCGCTCAGTGTCCGCCGAGGGGAATTAGTGATCGAACTCGGATTGTGATCTTCGACGTTCATCGAGCTTAGTCAATAAATCCCAGCGTTCTTGGTCGGTCATCTTGGGCCAAGCCGCAATTTCTCGCCCAGTTCGATAGCATCCAGAACAAATCAGTGATTCATCGATTCCGCAATGCTTCACACAAGGTGACGGGCACGGCAACAAAAGCTGATCATCATTCATTGACACGGCGAACCTCTACCGAAAGTATTCCACGCCTAGCCTTCGGACAGGGCGAGGCCCGTCATCACTTTGACTCCAACCTCGATTGCCTCATCGTTGAAATCGAAGTATGGCGTGTGAACGCTCTCATAATCCTCTCGATTCGCCGGAATCAAACCAAGTTGGTAGAAGCAACTGGGACATTCCGAACCGTAGTAGGCAAAGTCCTCACCGCCCATGGTCGGCTTCGCTTGGTCCGTCACAAATTCGTCGCCGAGCTCTTGCCGAGCCACCATGAGAAAACGCTCCACCGCCTCTGGATGATTCACCACAACGGGATAGCCACGCTCAACGTCGATGATTGCCTCCATCTCAAAAGCATCGGCCACGCCTTGAGCGATCACTCGAACTCGATCGCAGAGACGATTTCGCACATCTTCGTCCATCGCTCGAATTGTCCCTTGGACAAAGGCAGAGATTGGGATGATGTTATGGGTCGTTCCCCCGTGAACCTGCCCGATTGTCACGACACCTTGGGCAAAGGGATCAACGTTTCGCGATGTAATTGTTTGGAGGGCGGTGATGAGATGCGCGATCGCCACAATAGGATCACGAGTCGTTTCAGGTGCGGCGGCATGACCACCTTTGCCTCGAAATTCAATCATTACATCGTCCGTTGAAGCCATCAATGATCCGACTTTCGTGGCGACATGCCCCAGCTTAACCGTTGACCATCCGTGCAGTCCGAACATAAAATCCGCTTTCTTGCCAAGCAAGGTCCCGTTGAGACACCCGTCTCTCACCATCAAATCGCCGCCGCCACCACCTTCCTCGGCGGGTTGAAATACAAAAAGCACATTATTGGGTCGATGGTTTTTTCCTGCCAGTTCCCTCGCCACGCCAATCAGAATCGTCGTGTGTCCATCATGCCCACAAGCGTGCATGCGATTCGGAATTGTAGAAGCATAAGGCAAGCCCGTATCTTCGTGAATCGGCAAGGCGTCCATGTCAGCTCTTAGCGCGATCGTTGGGGCGGTCTCCGGATTTGATGTCGCCGGCAGATAACCCAAAACGCCAGTGCCTTTTGCCAAACCCGGCTTAAACTCGATGCCCAGGGCCTTGAGTTCACGCTGAACGAGTTCCGAAGCATAGGTCTCCTGAAACCGAATTTGCGGATGGGCATGGAGGTCGTGGCGAATTTCGGCAAGCGTCATGCCTCGAAGGTTACCACTGGGCGGAAAATACAATGGGTAGCCAAAGCAAATCGCTCAATAGGCATTCAAAAGGATTCTGTACTTTGCCAAAAGACATCTTTGCCCTACTTAAGTTTCCAAGAAGTATCTGGACATAAAAAGATATGTCCAAAAAACTCAATTTAGGCCCCAAGGTGTCTTCGATCACACCCTGCTTTCCAGCTTAAGTCTGATATCATCCTAACGGTCGTCGCCGATTTTCATCCCGCTTTCGGATGGCTTACAAGGTGAACATATCACCTAAAATTACGATTCATTATGCTGAATATTGTTACCACGCTCGCAGCCGCATCGATCACCCAAGGAAGTTTTCGACCACCCGCGGTTCCGCTTGTCACCCACGATCCTTACTTCAGTCTTTGGTCGCGCACTGACCGACTCACCGATGGCCCCGTTTGCCATTGGACGGGTACTCCCCAGCCGCTCCGAAGTCTCATCAAGATCGATGGAAAGACCTTCCGTATGATGGGAGCAGAACCAGACAATATTCCCGCTTTGCCACAAACCGGTTTGACGGTCTATCCCACTCGGACCATTTATGATTTTGCCATCGATGGTGTCGAGGTCAGCCTTCGTTTTACCAGTCCACTCATTCCGGCCGACCTTGATTTGTTTTCGAGACCCGCGACCTACATTACATGGTCCGTCCGCTCGACCGACGCGGCAAAACATAACGTCAGCGTCTACTTCGAGGCAAGCCCTAAACTTGCGGTGAACCGACCGGAACAAGAAGTCGTTTGGGGACAGAGCCAAGCGGCGAAAGGCAACCTGCTTAAAGTCTCCAGTCTTGATCAACCCGTTCTCGAGAAGCGCGGCGACGACCTTCGAATTGATTGGGGTCATCTGCTCCTTCTGTCGGCTGGCAAAACTGGCTTTGGAAACGCAGAAAGCTATATCCAGACTGGGCATATTCCTGAAGTAACCATCTTGGCGGCGATGCCCGCAGGTAAAGCGCCGGCCCCTTCGACAATCCTGGAATTTGGCGATGTTGGTGCAAAAACCCAATCAAAGCACGTCATCCTCGGTTACGACGACGAGTACAGCATTCAGTTCATGCACCACGACCTGCGTCCCTATTGGCGACGAAATGGCATGACGGGCGAACAGATGATGGACCTCGCCGAGAAGGAATACGCCTCGGTCGAATCGAAATGCGAGAAGTTCGACCGCGAACTCATCGCGGACATGACGAAAGTTGGCGGAGAGAACTACGGTTTCATTGGCAGCCTCGCCTACCGCCAAGGCTTTGCCGCACAAAAAGTCGTCGCTGACGCCAACGGTCAGCCGCTCATGTTTAGCAAAGAAAACTTCAGCAATGGCTGTATCGCAACGGTTGACGTCCTGTATCCAGCCGCGCCACAAATGCTGCTCTTCAGTCCAACGCTGACGAAAGCATCGCTCACTCCTTTGATGGAGTATTCCGCATCGCCTCGCTGGAAGTTCCCTTTTGCTCCCCACGACATGGGCACTTATCCCAAGGCCAATGGCCAAGTTTATGGGGGCGGTGAATTTACCGAAGACAACCAAATGCCGGTCGAAGAAACGGGCAACATGCTCATTCTTCTGGCCGCATTGGCCAAGATCGAGGGCAACGCAAAGTATTCCGAGAAGTACTGGTCACAACTCACCCGTTGGGCCGAATATCTCGCAAGCAAGGGCTTCGATCCCGAACTTCAACTCTGTACCGACGACTTCGCGGGGCACCTCGGCCACAACGTCAACCTATCGATTAAAGCAATTGTCGGGCTAGATAGTTTCGCCTACCTTGCCGACAAGCTTGGCAAGACTGAAGAAGCCAAGAAATATCACGCCCTCGCGAAGGAATTTGCGATGAAATGGGTCAAGGAAGCGAAAGAGGGGGACCATTATCGCCTTGCTTTCGACCAACCAAACACGTGGAGTCAGAAATATAACCTTGTGTGGGATCGACTCTTGAACCTCAAATTGTTCCCTTCGACGGTTGCAACCGAGGAGATGGCGTTCTACCGAACCAAGATGAATCAGTACGGACTTCCGCTCGATAATCGGCGCGACTACACGAAACTCGATTGGGAAGTCTGGACCGGAACGCTTACAGGAAAGCGCGAAGATTTCGAACTGATGATTGACCCAATCGTCGCCTTTCTTAACGCATCACCAAGCCGCGTTCCGATGTGCGACTGGTATGAAACCAAGGATGCAAAGCAGGTTGGTTTCCAAGCCCGCTCGGTCGTTGGTGGCGTCTTCATCAAGATGCTCGATGGCAACCTCTGGAGCAAGTACGCCAAGCGCGACAAGAATACGGCGACAAACTGGGCGTCGCTCCCCGTACCGCCGAAGATGAACTCGCTTTTGGCGACTGCCAAGGATGACGCCGTCGAGTGGAGTTGGGTCGAACAAGCTCCATCCGAAGGCTGGTTTGAGACCGCGTTCGATGATTCTTCTTGGAATAAAGCTGCGGCCGGATTCGGAGAAGGTGACAATCGGGGCGGGCAGGTTCGCACTCCGTGGAAGACCCGCGACATCTGGATTCGCCGCTCATTCGATATTGGTTCGGTCGATCCAAACCAGGTTCGCCTCATCCTCGCTCACGACGACGGAGCCGAAGTCTATATCAATGGAATCCGGGCCGTAACCGCTCCCAACGCGGCTGGCTACGACACCTATTCGCTTCCGAAGCGCGTGATTGCCTCGCTCAAACCGACGGGCAACGTGATCGCGATCCACTGCCATGACGATGGCGGCGATCGCTACATCGACGCTGGTATCGCTTACGTCGAAAAGTCATAGGTCGATCTGGGAGGGCAGACTGCCCTCCCAGATCGCTCAATGGGCTAGGCTAGAGATTCAATGTCGAAGGTCGCACTCGTTACAGGCGCCGATCGTGGATTAGGTCTCGCCATCACTGCCTCTCTACTCGAACAAGGCTGGCAAGTCTTCGCCGGTCAATTCATGGAATGGCCTGAGCTAGACCGACTCAAAGAGCGTTTTCCCGAATCTCTTACGCTCCTTCCCCTCGATATTACGTCGGATGCTTCGGTCCATGCGGCTCTTAAAATCGTTCGTGTTCACAACGATTCAATCGACTTGATTATTCTTAACGCAGCACTGAACCGCTCGCATCAGATTCAAAGCATTCGTCAAGACCTCGACTTCGATGTCATGCTCGCCGAAGTAAACACAAATGCCATCGGCTCGCTTCGAGTGGTGCATGCGTTCTTGCCCTTGCTTGAGAAGAGCCCACTGCGTCGATTATGCTTTGTTTCATCAGAAGCTGGAAGCATTGGGGCGAGCAAACGGACCGGCTGGTTCGGTTACTGCATGTCCAAAGCAGCCCTCAACATGGCGGTCAAGAATCTCTATAACGATCTTCACCCCCAAGGCTTTTCGTTTCGGCTTTATCATCCCGGCTATCTAAAGACCTATATGTCGGGAACCAAAAATCTTGACGCCCATATGGAGCCCGAAGAAGGAGCAGCCCACGCATTGAAGCACTTTTTACAGGATGAGGAGCCAGCCGAATTGCGGCTTCGGGACTGGCAAGGCAACGAATTACCCTGGTGAGAGATTGGCCTTCAGTACATTGCGAGGGTTATGTCCCCTCGCAATGTACTGAACTCAACGATGCCAAGGTCAATCTTCGAGGACCAGGTTATCGAGGTCCTCAATCAAGCCTCTGCCAGTTGGCTGCCATCCCAATCTTTCGCAGGTTTTGGCATTCGCAGACGGAGCGTCTAACATCATGAAGTAGCTCAGAAATCCAAAATGAGGTCCTGCTTCATCGGGAGTCATTGACCTCACAGGTAAGTTCAGCTTTCTGCCAATTGCCTCAGCGATCTCACGAGAGGAGACGCCTCCTTCAGCCACGGCATGCCACTTGGAGCCCGCTTCGGCCTTTTCAAGAACGAGGCGATATAAGCGTGCTGTGTCGGAGACATGCGCCGCCGCCCAACGATTTTGGCCATCGCCCACGTATGCCGAAACGCCCTTTTCGAGTGCCGTTTGAATCATGAAGCTGACCAATCCTTGCCGATGGATATCATGAATCTGCGAAAGACGCATGACCATTCCTTTTACGCCATGATCGAGGGTCGCGAGAGTTGCTTCTTCAGAGGCTCGTGGAAAACTGCTTGGCGGTTTCACCATATCCTCGTCGAAAGGCAAATCAGAATCGTAGTTGTCGACGATCACCCCGGCGGTGCCAATCAGTGTCTTACCTGAGCCAGCAAGAGCTTCGCCAAGCGCCTCGATTGCCTGACGATCTTCTTCGCAGTTTGCCTGGAACCGCGTAAAGTCGTGATTGAACGCCAAATGAATGACAGCATCCGCCTTTGCCGCTCCCGCTTTCAGCCCGTCCAAATCGTCCAAGGTGCAAAAATGAACGTCGGCGCCCTGACGGCGAAGTGCCTCGGCACCTTTCTCTGAGCGCGTCATTCCAACAACTTCATGTCCCGCATGAAGCAATTCGGGAACCACTGCCGATCCGATGAATCCGGTTGCGCCGGTTACAAAAACTCGCATATTTTTCCTTATCGTGCTCCTCCACCCGACCCTCGAAGAACGGTAAAATGGAGAGGCTCTCCGGATAACAATTTACCGGGGACACTCTCCGTTTAACAAGATCAAGACGAAAAATGGACAAAAAAGAAGCATTGCCCCCGACGAGGAGCCGGCGTCCGCGTGCCGACGGACAGCGGAATCGCGACTTGATCGTTCAGATTGCGAAACAATGCTTTGCGGAAACCGGAGCTGACACCAGCATGGACCTTGTGGCGAAACGTGCTGGGGTAGGTTCAGGCACCCTTTACCGCCACTTCCCAAATAAAGAAGCGCTTTTGGAGGCGGTCTATCGTGCCGAAGTAGAAAAGCTAGCCGAAGCCGCAGAAAGCTTTGCCGAGGAGTATTCGCCAATCGATGCATTACGATCGTGGCTTCACTTATTTGTCGATTATCTTGCCACGAAAAAGGTCATTGCCGCCGCCCTAAGCGGTCTTGTCAATCCTGGCAAGATGTTTGACGATCACATGGCAAAGGTCCACGAAGCCGTCCAAATGATCTATCACCGTGCTGCCGAGTCAGGTGATATCCGCTCAGACGTCTATCCAGTTGATCACCTTCGCGCGATCGTGGGCATCGCTTTTTTTAGCGGAAACGATGACTGGCGCGATAGTGCGATTCGGCTGGTGGATACTCTTATCCTCGGTTCGCGGCCTTAGAGCAACCAAGCGGTATGCTGGCCGAATGAAGGTTCTCTTTTCGGTGATGGCGCTCGGCGGCGCCCTCGCATACAGCCAAAGCGGCGGCCCCACGAAATTTACACAGCCAGGTGCCTCGCTCCAATACGCTCCGAATCGAACCTATCACCTCGTTCGCGCCTCGGCTTCTTACGACGTCGATGCGGTCAAGCATCGAGTCTCCGGCACCATCATCAATACCTTCACGATGATCGAGAGCGGGGCTCGCACTGTTTACTTCGACACCGCCGTCGAAAACATTTCCGATGTCAAACTCGACTCAAAGTCCGTGAAGTGGGCGCGCAAGGGCAACCGACTCGAAGTTGACGTGCCAGACGGTCGCGTCGGGGCCAAACATATCTTGACCGTTTCGATTGAGGGTGAGATATTCCACTGGTTTAACCCGACCAAGGCCGACCCCAACAAGGCGGGATTCTGGGCCGAAGGCTTGACCGCCCTTCCCGTGGCATGGGCCGCACCGAACGACTTCACCTCAACCGACATTCAGGCGACGGTTCCCAATGAGTGGACCGTGGTCAGCAATGGCATCCAAGTCTCGGATAAGCCGGCCGTCAACGGAAGGCACACCGTATCGTGGAAGATGGACCAACCCCACGCCAATTACCTAACCAGCATCATCGCCGGACCCTATGACGTCTACAAAGATTCGTGGGAAGGACGTCCGCTGATCATGACATGCCCCAAGGGTTATGGTGACCGGCTCAAATATACATTTTCAAACACCAAGGACATCCTCACGTACTATTCCTCGGTGTTGGGTGTCAAATACGCTTGGCCCAAGTACGCCCAGACGGTCATTTACGATCACCCATACGGCGAAGAGGATGTCAACGCCACGATTTATCCCATGTATTGGGGTCGAAATCAACCGTTTCTCTCGCTCGCGAACGAGCGCGAGGGCCAACATCCATTCGATTGGGTCATCGCCCACGAAACGGCTCACCAATGGTTTGGTGACCTCGTAACCTGTAAAGACTGGGGCCACACTTGGCTGAACGAAGGCATCACCACCTTTATGGAAATGATGTACACCCGTCACTATTGCGGCGAACTAGAATCCCTTCGCGAAATCGAGTCATACAGTCAACGATACTTCGGTGAGAGTCGCCGATACCGGCGTCCCATCACCACCAATTTTTTCTCGAGCCAAAGCGACTACCACACTTACTACAAAGGTGGGACCGTGATGATGTCCCTCCGCAAGATGTTGGGCGACGCGGCCTTTTTCCGCGGGCTGAATCGATATCTGACCCGGCACTATCTCGGCAACGTCGAAACCAACGATCTTTGTGAGGACATGACCGATGCTTCCGGGGTCAACCTCCATCCCTGGTTCGATCAGTGGATTTATAAACCAGGACATCCGGTCATTGAATGGAGTTGGGCATATAACGACGCCGCGAAGGAAGTGACCGTTCGTGTCAAGCAGACTCAAGATACGTCGGATGGAACCCCGATCTTCGATGTCCCCACCCACATCGGAATCGTGACGACAAGTGGCTTGAAACGAGAAACATTTCACTTAAATGCCGCCGATCAATCCATCACTTTCAAAACTACGTCCGCTCCCGACACCGTCCTATTCGATCCCGACCACGAGTTCGTTCGCGAAATCCCGACGATGCCATGGGCTGAAAAAGAACTTGCAGCTGTCTTCCGATTCGCCCCGAACCCAGTCGACCGCGCGTACGCTCTAGACCATCTGCTTGACGGGAATCCAACTTCCGAAACGCTACAAATGATCGCTCAGGAGCTGCGAAAAGACACGTTGCCTTACCCAGGCTTGCCCGATACGGCAAAGCTGGCTTCGCTTCACCGACCAGAGCTTCGAGCCTTCTGGCTCGAAGAAACCAAGCACGCAAACTATTTCCGCCGTACCAATGCCGCAACAGGCTTGGCCGGAGTTGCGAACTCGACAACCGACCGAGAAGTGCTCCGCAAACTGCTGCAAGACGATCAGCCCTACATGGTTGTCGGCGCCGCTCTCGAAGGGCTTGCGAAGCTCGACTTCGCCTCAGTGAAGCCGCTGGCCGAAAAATGGGCCACAACTTCGCCCGGTGCAGATCTGCGATCGTCGGCCCTCGACGTACTCGCCGATGCAAAGTCGAACGGTTGGATCGAAGCCATCCTCGATTCCGCGTCGGATAAGAACATCACCCTTATCCGATGCCGAGGCGTTGAAGAATTGACTCGTATCCCACGTGATGATGCGCGATTGCCAGACGCTCTTCGATCAGCCTTGATCAGCAGCGAGGAGCCGGTCGTCGGAAGCGCCCTCCGGGCGGCAACGGCACTACGCATCAAGGCTCTGGTACCCGACCTAGAACAGTTGAAGAAAGCTCGTCCCGGTATGGCGGGAGAAATCGATGCCGCCATCAAGGCATGTGCCAATGGCTAGAGGGCCGTCAGTGATGATCGCGTAAAAATTGAAGGGAAATCGGGACGGCTTCACGCATCGCTTGAACAAACTTCTTGAGCCGCATCGGATAATAAGGCGCGGCGGGGTAGATGAGATAGACTGGCAGCGACTCAGCCTCCCATTCGGGAAGCAGATGTACCAATCGACCGACCGCAATATCGTCCGCCAAAAGCCAAGCGGAGGCGACGCAAACGCCCAACCCTTCAACGGCCGCCGTTCGAATGGCATAAAGACTGTCTGTACTCATTCGCGGATTCAAAATCAGCTTCTCGGTTGCGCTGCTTTCGCGGTGGGTCAAAACGATGGAGTGTCGGTAGAAGGTCGACAAAGCAAGCCAAGGCAACGAAGTCAGATCCTTGGCCTTTTCTACGTCGATTTCTCGTTCAGCTAACAGGCTTGGAGCGGCGACGACGATTCGCGGAACCTCCCCAACTTTTTCAGCAATCACATTTCCTTCGGGAGCCTCGCCAACCTTAATCGCGCAATCAAAGCCTTGAGCGGCAAAGTCCTCAAGGTGATCGCGAAGACTCCAATCAACCGTAAGCTCAGGATTTAACTTCAAGAAATCGGCGAGAAGCAAAACAAGCTGATGTTGGCCAAAGGCGTGAGGAGCCAGAATTCGCAGGTTGCCCTTTACTTGGGCCTGAGAGGACCGTAGGTCAGACTCAAATGAATCCCAAGCCGCGAGCAATTCCTTCGCACGCTCATAGCATCGTTCCCCATCCTCGGTGAGCTTAAATCGATGGGCATTCCGAATCACAAGATGGAGTTTCAATGCCTGCTCAAGGGACTGCAGCCTTCGACTTAATGTCGGCTGGGTGGTTCCCATTTGAATCGCCGCCGTCGAAATACTCCCCGCCTCAACAATGCGAACAAAGCTTTCAAGTAGGGCAAACCTATCCCCAGTGGCGATTCCTTCTAACATGCAATTCTCGTATATAAAAGATACCAATTAAAGGAGTACTCATTCAATAAACGCATGATCACAATAGATTTATGAGTACGATTGATCGCGATGCCTCAACCCCTGACTTAAGCCGCGCCCTAGTGATGCTTCTAGCCGTGTCGACGGGTGTTTCGGTCGCATCGATCTATTTCTGTCAACCTTTGCTAACTGTCATTGGCGGTTCACTTCACGCGTCGCCCGCTGCATTGGCCCTGATACCCACGCTTACCCAACTCGGATACGCGACAGGAATCCTCTTTCTTGCGCCGCTCGGTGATCGCTATAATCGCAAGCAAGTCATTCTTATCATGAGCGGAGCGTTGGTCGTTTCTCTCGTCCTCGCCGCAATTGCTCAATCCGCCCTCATGATGCTGACGGCAAGTTTTGTCGTCGGCATCGCCGCAACGGTCGCCCAGCAATTAGTCCCAGCAGCGGCCACCTTGGCCCCCGAAGAAAGCCGTGGAAAAACGGTCGGCAAAGTCATGACTGGTCTTCTTCTTGGAATTCTTTTGTCGCGAGTCGTCAGTGGAATCGTAGCCGAGGCGTTTGGCTGGCGAGCCGTTTTTGTGATGGCTGCCGTCTCGATGGTTGCCGTCCTCATCGCGCTTTGGCGATATCTTCCTGAGTTCGCGCCGACATCCGATCTCCCTTACCGCCGTCTCATTGCTTCCCTTGGTGAACTCTGGATGCGGCATCGGTCCCTCCGTTTTGCCGCAATCGCCCAGGGTCTCGTGGCCCTCGCCTTCAGCGCTTTTTGGTCCACACTCGCCCTCTTGCTCAGTCCGGCTCCTTATCATCTTGGAACCGCTGCCGTTGGAACTTTTGGACTCGCGGGAGTAGCAGGGGCCTTGGCGGCTCCGTTGGCCGGTTCGATTGCTGATCGCCGAGGACCGGGCGTCGTGACCAAACTCGGGTCCGGCCTTGTCGCGATCTCTTTTGTCCTCATGGCGCTGGTCCATTTGCCCCATGTTGGATTGCAATTGGTCTTCCTCGCCGTGACCGCCATCGCCTTTGACCTTGGAGTACAAGCAACCCTTATCGCCCATCAATCGATCATCTATTCAATCGATCCCCAATCCCGCAGCCGCCTCAACGCGATCCTCTTGTTCGGCGTCTTTGTTGGGATGTCGAGCGGCTCGGCAATCGCCGGCGCACTGATTCCAAAGTTTGGATGGAATGCGGTTCCCGTGCTGGCCGCTATCGCCGGAGCCTTGGCCTGGACCATGCGCATGCGCGCCGACAGAATCTCGGAAGAAACCCCTTCCTCGATTCAGAACTGTCCCGCTTCGGCTTCCTGATGGAAGCCGAGCATCTCGCCGATTGGCGCACAAAAAGAAGCTATCATATGGGCATTGAGTCGTCTTTTGTCCCCCGAGGACTTCGCCAACGCAATTCGTAAAGGCTTGGGCCGGGCGGCCCTCACCATACCGTCGTCAGTCAACCAAGACTACAAGGAAGTCATCCTCAATGCGTGTAAAGAGGACCAGCGTTTTGACGGATCGTTCGAAGACGCCCGAACCGAATATTTGATGCACCTTGTCGAGCGGGCGGGTCTGTGTGAAGAGTTACGCTCGATTCTTCTTGAGCAACCCGAGAAAATAGACGGGCGGCAACGCCTTCGTCTGCTCGCCTATTACGCATGCAAACAAGACCATGACGCGCTCGCACTCCTGCAAAAGGAAGCAAAGCAAGGGAATCTGGAGGCGACCAATGTACTCATGGATTTTGGTTTCTTGCCGTGGGTTATCGAAAATATCTTGCCTGAAGTTCCCGCGAGTGAAAAATGGCGATTTCGTCTTCAGGAGGAAGAATATTTGGCCCTAACAACCGACCAAATTCAAAAGTTGAAAGAGGCTGAGGCTGAATTTGAGGCGACCGTCGATCGCCCATCTAAAGGGATCGATCCCAAGCAAACATCTATCCAAACCCTCTTTGAACAAGTCAAAGAGAGTGAGCAATACGCCCCTTCCCTTTCTCGCATCGGGCCGAATCTTAGCGATGATCAGGTTCAAGAGATTGCCGAACTTTGGTTGTCGGAGACAAATCGCCGTAAAGGAAATAACTTTGCCAAGCTTTTTGAAGTGAGAGATTTTCCTTTCCCCGTCTCACGAATCATCGATCTCGTTCGAAACGGACTGCCGCCTATCCAATTTGAAAAAGTGCTTTCGTACGAAGAAGATCCTCTTGTACGTGAGTTCGGTTTGGAACTCATTGCATCGGGAGACTATCGGGGCTACATAACGCTGGCGTCCTCATGGGAGGATCAGGATTTCGATATGATGACTTCAAGTCTGCGCAAGTTTGAGTCAGCCGACGCTCAAATCATTCATGGGCTCTGTACCAATCTCCTCAACATTGCTGGAGACTGGACGCCCGTAGAGCGACAGCCTTTCTTAATTTGGGTCTACGAAACTAGCCCGTGCGCGTTTTGTCGTAATGGAGCGGCAACCCGCATGGTACAAGATGGGACCCTTCCGGAATTCTATTGGGAAGAACTCCAATTCGACTCGGAAGGTGCCACACGCGAGCTATTTGCGAACCGAATTAGCCTTTCCGGCTCACCATCTCAGTAATCCAAATTGGCGCATAGGGCGACACACACCCTTTCGAAACCGGATAATCCTTAAACGCACCGATTTTCTCGCCAATGCCGATGGCTCTTTGCCGAAGCTCGGGATACTCGATTCCAATCGAAGCCAGACAATAATTCATCATCCACTGGACATCGCTTGATGCAGTCGGCATCTCTCGCTCAATCTTGTCTAGCATTGCTGACATATCCATCCCTTCGGGATTCTTCAAAACCTTGTCGGTGGTCAAGCTCCACCCGCAGCGCAGCACCATCTCTTGGTCCGACGCCATCCACTTTTCTCTCAGAGCATCCTTTTGGGGGTGCGGCTTCGAAAGGCTGGTATTGAATCCGTCCGCAACAGGCGACGTCTTGATTTTATGGGCCATTTCGTCCATCTGATCAACCGACAGCTTCTTTGGACTCATGATCTGACATGCTAGAAGCATCGCTTCATGCTGACCTGAATTCCACAACTCGGCCCCGAGGTCCTGGTCCATTTTAATCTCTTTGGCCAGGTTTCGGATATCGCCCTGCTTGATTCCGATTTGACCCTGCTCGACACCCATTTTCACGTTACGCTTGTGGGTTTGGGCGTCGGTCATCGTCCCGAGCCGGGCCATTACTTCGTCTTTCGTCATGCCGAGATTCTACCGATAATCCATTTCAAGGCGGCCATCCAAGCCAAATCGAATGGGAACGATTCCTGGTTTCTCTTCCCAAGGCGCCATGCCGTCGCTTCCGAAGTAAGTCATCCACCAATCACCCCGCTCATCTTGAAAGAACGACGGATGCCCTCCATGCGGCACAGCTTCATATCGCGGAGAATAAGGACCATAAATCGTCTTTGAAGTCGCGACAAGCGCCGAATACCGCCCGTCGATAATTTCGGAACAAACCAGATAATAGAGCCCGTTTCGCTTAAACAAAAACGCACCCTCATAACCAACGTGATCTAAAGAGCCTTTTCCAAAAATGCCTTCACAAAGTCCGGAGTGATGGTTAGGATTCAGATCCGATTGGGTTGTTTTGAGCCAATGGTAAGGCTCTGCAAAACCCGACATGTCCGGCTTCATCTTGGCGATCTTGCCCGAATGCCAAACGAAATAAACGCTGCCGTCCGTGTCCTGAAACATTGAGGCGTCGATCTCGTCGCCCAATCGCTCGTTGGGGTGCATATCGACATAAGGTCCTTCGGGCTTCCCAGAAACGCTGCGCAACAATCCCGAGCCCGACGTCGCCCCCGAACCACCATAACCTGGCATGCTATAGGTCAACCAGAAGGTTCCCTTCAAGTAATGAATTTCGGGAGCCCAAAGCGGCATCTTCTTTTCGAGATAGAGCTTGTGCCAAGGACTATCTCCATATTTGAACACAAACCCTAGTGGCTTCCAAGTCTTAAAATCCTTAGAAGACCAGACTTTGATACCCTCGTTAAAGCCATAAAACGGTTCGAGCGTTCCCGTCATGTAGTAGGTGCCATCTGGACCGCGGCAGATCGATGGATCTCGTAACGGCATATCCGAGACTTTCCGCAAACCGGATAACCCTTGTGCGTTCGGAAAGACGGGCAATGAGGCGGGAATAGACACCTTGCTCGGCTTCACGCGATTGAGTTTTTGGTAGAGTACTACCTCCGCGGGATCAAAAGCAGTTCCATCTCGCCGATACAGGTCGTGAAACCATGTCGTTGGCTCGGGCGTGTTGGGCTTGGAACCCCAAGGGAAGATCGTATTCGTCTTTCCACTTACGAATCCCCATTGCAAGCAAGAAACCTTCTCTGATTGGAAGACGGGAAGATGCGTCAAAATGCGACTGTCATTCGTTCGCGCCATCCATTCTGAGCAGACCACCGGGCGGCCAAATGCCTTGTAGAAAGCAATCTGCTTTTTCAATTCACTCAGGTTCTCATAGCAATGGAATGTCAGAACATCGCTTAACTCGACACACGCTCGGTCAACGGAGTTACTTCCACCTGCAAATGCTGCAGCCGTGAGCGGTTGGTTGGGTCGCACCTCTCGTGCCCAGTCGAAGACGTGACGCAATAATGGAAGCGAACCTTCGCCATAACCCGAATTTCCTGGCTCGTTATAGAGATCCCACATCCAAACGCTCTGGTCGGTCCCGAATGCCTTGAGAACATCTTGAACATAGGACTTGAGTCGGTTTAGGTCGGCTGGCCAATGCCGTTGATCGTCCGAGGGACTCCGGAGCCAGCCACTGTTATGAACTCCCGGCACCGGTTTCGGTTGGGGACCAAGTTGGCTATGAGGATTCCAACAGTCATCGAAGAAAACGAACATGATGCGAATCTGGTGGGACTTCGCAAGGGTTAACACCGTGCGCATTCGGGTTTTGAATCCGTCCGGATTCGCCTCATACGCTTTATCGTGGAGATAGATTCTTGCCACCTTCATACCCGTTCGTTGCATCAAGCTAAACTCTCGATCAATGGTGGCTTGGTCAAAGGATTCCTCCTGCCACATTTCAAGTTGGTTGATGGCCGTGCTGGGAATGTAATTGCAGCCAGATACCCATGACTGCTTGGCGTCCCATCGTTTCGCATCTTCTTGACTCCATTGTCCGGGAGCGATCAGAGCCGTGGCAAGTAAAGTCAGCATTCAGAAAATACTACAGCAAGGGGTACGGTTATAAGATCGAAATGGGACTAATTGAGCGTAAAATGGCGAAATGCTCGGTTTGTTCTTGGCCTGCTCACTCCATCCCATTGAGCCAGCCGTGAAGCCCGCCCACCCAGTGACCGTCGCGACTTATTATTTCGGCAACTATCATCCGGGCGATCCCCGCAACGCCAAACTCAAAGGAGCAGGTTGGTCCGAGTGGGAGCTTGTCAAGAATGCCAAACCGCGCTTCGAAGGGCATCACCAACCGAATGTTCCGCTCTGGGGTTATACCGACGAGTCCAAGCCCAAGGACATGGAGCAAAAGATCGCAGCGGCGGCCGATCACGGAATCGATGCTTTTATCTTCGACTGGTACTACTACAACGACGGTCCCTTTCTCGATGCTCCAATCGATAAAGGGTTCCTAAAGGCCAAGAACAATGGTCGCCTCAAGTTTGCCTTTATGTGGGCCAACCACGACTGGCTCGATATCCATCCGTATACACGCGGGACCCAGGCTAAGTTGCTTTATCCCGGAGTTGTTACACCGGAGAAGTTCGATGAGATCACAACCATGCTCGTCAAAAAATACTTCTCGAAAAAGAACTATTGGCGCGTGGACGGCAAGCCGTACTTTTCGTTTTACGACCTTGGCAATCTTATTCGGGGGTTTGGCAGTCTCGCAAAAACCCGAGAGGCGCTTGACGCATTTCGCGCCAAGGCAAAAGCCGCCAAGATGCCTGGCCTTCACCTCGATGCCGTTGTATGGGACCGGGTAATCCTTCCTGGAGAACGAACGGTGACCGACGCGGCGAAAATCGTTCGTGAACTGGGTTTCGATTCAGTGACGTCCTATGTTTGGATTCACCACGCGGGAATGCCTCAGCAACAAACGGACTACAACGTCGTTCGAGACCAATATTTCAACTACTGGTCCAATGCGACAAAGACATTTGAAGCTCCCTACATTCCGAACGTCACCATGGGCTGGGACCCCAGCCCACGAGCCGACCAATCACAGGAATTTGGCAATTTCGGCTACCCGTTTACAAATACGATTTCCAACAACACCCCGGAGAACTTTAGGGCCGCCCTCGAAGCGACGAAAGAACGTCTGCTCGCCGATCCGAAAAGCCTGAAAATCATGAACATCAACTGCTGGAATGAATGGACCGAGGGAAGCTACCTCGAACCCGATACCGTTCACGGCATGGCTTACCTAGACGCTATCAAATCAGTCTTCGGTCATCGATAGATTTGCCGCATACCGTTGTGCAAGCGAAATCCATCGATCCAGGCACGATTTACGTGCAGAAAAAACTATAAATATTTCCAAATAGCTATATCGTTTTTCTTATTCCTGTACTATAATCCACCTAACGCAGAGTCCCGAGACGGTTCATGAAACCGAAATCGGCCTCTTAAGTACTTCATCACCCCCAAAGCAAAATGGGGTCTGGCCTGACAAAATTGCACAACGCTTTGTGCAATGACAGAGACCTTGATTGAAGAAAGGCGTTGAGAGGGAAAATGGCAAAGAAGCCAGTATCTATACGAGATGTCGCGACGCAAGCCGGAGTGTCCATTGGCACGGTTTCCCACGTGCTCAACGGCAATACCAAAGCCCGTATTTCAAAGGACACACAACACCGGATTCGTGCCGCCGCCGAAGAACTGGGCTATAGCCCTAATCCATTAGCTCGTTCCCTATGGCGGGGCAAAACCGACACCATCGGCCTCCTCGTGTCAGGGTTCCGAAATCCCTTTTTCGTTGATGTGGTCGAATCCGCCGAAAATGCGATTCTAGCGAGCGGATATAAAGTGCAATCCGCATTTGCTCCCAGCGCACACGGAACCTTCCGCGATCACGCCAATGTCTTCAATTGGCCAGTCGATGGCGTCATCATGTGGGCGTCAGCCGATCAAACCCTTGAAACCTATATGGGACCTAACGCGGTTCTAACCCCTGTCATTTACATCGGCACCATTCGAAACGACAACACCGATTGGATCGGCTTCGACTCCTATGGAGGAGGACGGCTCCTCATGGAGCACCTCGTTGCCAAAGGTTATCGAAAGATCGCCTACGCTTATCCCGCCGAGTGGGAACCCGGAAAGGAAGATGGCCGTTTCCTCGCCTTTCGCGATGTATGCCGTGAAAATGGCATCACCCCGCGAACGCTTTTCACGCCCAATCGGGATGAGACCAGCACGGCTGGACTTCGTCTCGGAGAAGCCATCGCACGAATGCACTCGTCTGATCGACCCGATGCCATTTACTGCCACAACGACACCATCGCGATCGGCGTCTTTGGTGGTTTACGACGCTCGGGCCTCCGCGTACCCGAAGACGTGGCGGTCGCCGGATTTGACGGCATCGAATTCGGACAAACGCTCGAGTCCGCCTTAACAACCATCCGCATTCCCGGCGATCGTATCGCCGAACAAGCGATGCGGGTTCTGAACGCTCGTCTCAAGGATCCGACCAGCATTCACGAGCCTGTTCAAATGATTTTGCCAACCGAACTATGGGTGGGAGGAACCACCTAAATCCCTTATTCAAAGAAGAAAGCCATGAGAACTCATTCAAACCGAGCCTTTACGCTCATCGAACTCCTCGTCGTGATCGCGATCATCGCGATCCTTGCAGCAATCCTATTCCCCGTCTTTGCCCAAGCAAAAGTCGCCGCGAAGAAAACTGCGGACCTCTCGAACCTGAAGCAGCTCGGCCTCGCGGGATACACCTACGCGGCCGACAACGACGACTTCTTCCCTGGTACCGCCATTATGAGCACCTCCGAATGGTGGGTGGCTCCGGGTACCGACCTCCCACTGGGTTGGATGGATCCGGCGGCGCCACAAAACTGGGCAAAGTCGCTTTATCCATACGTGAAGAGCTTGGACATGTTTGTATGCTCGTCCAACTATGTCAATACTTACTCGCGATGGGGTAAATCGACGACGCCCGGAGCCGGAAACACTTCCTATGCTATGAATGGTGCTGTCGGGTTCCGTTCGGTGACCACCCTAGCCGAACCCACAAACACTATGTTCCTTCAAAACATGGGCGAGACCCTGCGCTCATCTCCTGATCGTCCCTACAAGTACGACCGAACTGGAGACTGGTGCAACTCATTCGACCTTTACATCTTCAGCAGCACGTTTAATAAAGGTGGCAACCTCGCCTATTGCGACGGTCACGCAAAGTACAAACGACGTTCAGCGATCAATTACAAAGAGCTTGGATCGACCCTCACTCCCGCTTGGTACTACGGTGACCAGGGTTGGCAATGGAAGGAAGCATCTCAAGCAACCTTGACCAATCCAGACAACTACGTCAATAACACAGGAGCCTACTACGAGTGCAAACCTTGATCCGCGCAGCAGCGCTTCTTGCTCTGGTCTTTGTGGTCATCGGGTGCGGCGCAGACAAACCGCCTTACGAACCGGGTAAAGGTAAGACTCCACCGCCACCTCCCAGTGGGGCGCACACAACGGACGCCATGCCAAACCCTGGTTCGGAGAAGTAATTGCGCAAACGGGCCGGGAGAATATTCCCGGCCCTATACGGATATCTAGCTCGCCATGGCAAATCGAATCTCGTCGCCATGAAGAAAACATGCGTGCTTGAACGAGCTCAAGTCCAGCGGATTCGGCAGCCGGATATCTTCAAGGCTCGGACAAGGCTTTGCGGCTGCGTCAAAGTGTCGATCCACCTGGGATAAGAAGACCATGGTAATTTCCTTTTCCTGAGCAAACTTTCGCAATGACTGAATTTGACTCGCTAGACGCGGCGTTTCTCGATTTTGATCGAGAAGTTGAAGGTAATCGACAATGGCAAAGGTTCCCTTCTTGGCACCTTCTAGCTGTCGGATCATGTGATCAGCGCAGATGCCGTCCGATCCGTCGAATTCGAACTTTTCGCTCCATTCACTTAGATCGACCCCGAGGGCTTCGAACCGGCTCATACATTCTGCTCTGGTGTATTCGAGCGTAAAGAAGAACGCTTGATGGCCAGCCTTCATCGCCTCCATCGCAAGTTCAAGTGCAAAAAGCGTTTTCCCTTGGCCGGGTCGAGCGGCAACAAGCACCAAATCGCCGGGATTCAAGCGTGCATAGTAGCGCCCAGCGCGAGACAATTTGGCGTAATGGGCCGCCAAAAGACTCCAATTTTCGAATCCTTCTCTGGCTGCGACTTGATCGAGCGCTATGTGAAGGGGAATCTGGTGAAGGGCCGACAATGCTTTTGCTTGCCGTTTCAGAGCATAGATTGGTTTTGAAAGTTTCATTGGTTGAACGTCCTGGTTCGCAAGCTTGAGCGCAACCCCTCCTTATGCTTCGCTTGCACAGTCAGTTCTTTCCAACGAACTCGCCTTATACGAACGGTACTTTCCCGGTGGAGGGGGGAGGCGTAGGCGACGCCTTCAAACGTAATGTACCCGCTAGGTCTATTCGAATGAGCGACGTTCAGATTGATATACTCCTTGAAATTAACCCATGAGTGAAACTCGACCCAGCGCAGAATCGCTCCGTCACCACGCCCGCCGGATGATCGGACGGAATCCACATGAATCCAACCGAGTCGCGACGCCACTCGAGTTGCTTTTTGACCTTACGTTTGTGCTCGCATTCGGCCAAGCGGCGTCCAAGTTTGCCCACCTTTTGGCCGAAGGACATTACGGAATCGCCTTGCTCGGATTCGGCTTTTCAAGTTTTGGCATCTGTTGGGCTTGGATCAATTTTTCTTGGTTTGCCTCTGCTTATGACACGGACGACTGGATTTTCCGACTCGTAACGATGGTTCAAATGATCGGAGTCCTCATTTTTGCAATTGGGCTTCCACGCATGTTCACATCGCTTGAGCACGGAGAGCATCTCGATAACACCATCATGGTGGCGGGCTATGTCGTGATGCGTGTCGCGATGGTATTCCAATGGCTCAGAGCATCGAAACAAGACCCCAGCCGGCGCGCCACTTGCCTGTCGTATGCACTCACGATTTCGATTTGCCAGGTTGGTTGGGCCGCAATGATCTTCACTCACTTGTCGGTCACTCTGTCGTTGGTCACGACTCTCGTTTTGATCTTGGCCGAGGTCGCCGGACCGATAATTGCCGAGCGAAAAGAAGGAGGCACACCTTGGCATCCCCACCATATTGCCGAACGCTATAGCTTGTTTGCGATTATCGCGCTCGGTGAAGGAGTAGTTGGGACAGTGGCGACGCTTTCGGCGGTGGTCGAGTCGCAGGGTTGGACGCTTGATGCAGCTTTGGTCTGCACCGCGGGAGTTGGCTTAACCTTTGGCATCTGGTGGATTTATTACATGCTTCCTTCGGGTCACGTCCTGCATCGTCATCGGGACCGTTCCTTTGTGTGGGGCTACAGCCAAATGATGATCATCGCCGCAATCGTCGCCACTGGAGCCGGGCTGCATGTCGCCGCCACATTTATCGAACATCAATCCCATATTGATGCACTCGCAACGGTTCTAAGCGTGGCGATTCCCGTCGGCATCTTTCTTGGCTTTGTCTATGGACTCTACTACTATCTGATCCGCAGCTTCGACCTCCTCCATATTTGGCTCCTTTCGGGTACGGCGGCCGTCGTCACGTTGGCAATCTTCGCGGCAATCTCGGGAGTCAGTATGGCCGTTTGCCTCATCCTCCTCATGTTCGCTCCCGTTGTCACGATCGTCGGATACGAAGTAAGCGGACATCGATACCAGGCTGAGGCCCTCGCCCGAGACGACCAAAGCCATTAAAGAATTAGAGCTTGTAGTACTGTTCCCAACCCTTTCGTGGAGGAGCGCCCTTCAACAGTTCGTTCGCAACCTTGTGATTCGTAATCTGCTTCTTTGCTGCATCGAATTCCAACTTAGCATTCACTCGTTGAGCAATGACGCCCAACGCCATCACCTGCGACAATGGTCCAGAGATGCTGAAGTTTGACCGGCATACTTCTTCGCCGCGACAGGCTCGAACGAAGTTCAGAAAGTGATTCGAAGGTGATTTTGGTACGACCGGTAGTTTAATATCCTTAGCGGCATCCTTAGGAATGATCTCTAAGGTCGAGCCATGGGTTCCACCCTTAAACGTGAGTCCCTCTCCATAGATGACTTTGCCGGGAGACAGCGATTTCGTCTCAAGGGTCCCCGAAGTGGGCGGCGGAATCTTGGGATCGACGATGTTTCCACCAAAGCTTGTCGGCAGCGGCGGCAGATTCTTGACTCCGTCGTACCACGTCATTTCACAAGTGGGCATCGAATCCCGTTTCGGGAAGCGAAAAGCGATCGTCGACGCTTGGGGGAAGATATATGGGTTATGACCTTCAACATGGGTTAGCTCGACTTCATGCGGCATCCCGAGGTGGAGGAATTCATGCGCGGTATCGAAAATATGCGCACCCCAGTCGCCCAAGGCTCCGTCGCCGTAATCGTACCAAGACCGCCAGTCGCCGTTGAGATAACCGCGATTAAATGGATGTTCAAGCGCGGTCATGATCCATGTGTTCCAGTCGAGTTCTTCGGGCGGCATTTGGCTACTCAAGAAGCCATCGACAGTCATCCCGTGCCAGCGGCGTGAGGCATTCATGAATGCCGTGATCTTCGTCACATTTTTGATGATGCCCGCTTCGGCCCAAGCCTTAAATTGGAAATAGTTAGCCTCCGAATGCCCTTGATTTCCCATCTGACAGGCGACCTTGTGCTTCTTTTCTGCCGCCATCATCAATTCGATCTGATGGAAGCTGTGGGCCAAAGGCTTTTCAACATAGATGTGCTTTCCTTGTGACATCGCGAGCATCGCCACCGCAAAGTGAGCGTGGTCAGGAATCGCGATCGAGACCGCATCGAACTTGTCTCCCATTTTGTCAAAGAGCTGACGGAAATCTTGGAAGTGTTCCGCGTTCGGAAACTTGTAGAGAATATCGGTCGTTCGTTTGCCGCCGATTTCCGTATCGCAAAGAGCCACAATATTCACCTGCCCTGTCGCATCAAGGGCTTTCACGACATCGTTGCCGCGGTTTCCAATTCCGACGCACGCTAAATTCACTTTGTCATTGGGCGAAATACGTCGTGACCGGCTCGCAGCGCCAAAGACACCGGTTGGCAAAAACGCAAGACCGCCTGCCGCCAAGGTTCCGGTCAGGAACGTCCGTCGATCCATTTGTCCAGAAGGAGATTGATTCGGTTTCTTTGGGTTCATGGGCTCTCTCAGTTAGTGTGCAATTCGCGGATTTTGATGTTCTTAAACGAAACTTGGTTGCCGTGATCTTGAAGAAGAATATGACCATCGGGCCATTCGCCAAAGCCGGGGATTGATTTGTATTTGCTTTGAGCGACCAACGACCGGAACGCCTCGGACCCACGTTCATATTCCAGAACTTTGATGCCGTTCAGCCAATGCTCGACATGGTTCCCTTTGACAATGATGTGAGCGGTGTTCCACGAGCCCACAGGATTCGTCACCTTCGATTGGGCGGTGATCAGATCATAAAGCGAACCCATGGTTCGGTCTCCGTCTCGACCGAGCTTCGCGTCCGGGTGCCTTTCGTCGTCGAGGATTTGAAATTCGAGTCCAATGGCCGATCCCGTTGCCGCCTTTGCCCCGGTTCCCGTAATCGGATCGAGATTCGGTTGGCAGAAGTACTTCACGCCACTATTCGCACCCTCGGTAATCTTAAAGTCAACAAACAATTCGAACTGGCTGTATCGCTTGGTGGTAACGATATCGCCTCCCGCCCCACCCTCGGCTCCTCCCGAAGGAAGAACGGTGAGCACTCCATCTTTGATCTCCCAACCTTTGGATGGAAAAGTTTCGAGCTTCGCACCGCGCCAACCTTTCGAAGTCTTACCATCCCAAAGAAGCTGCCAACCGGTGGCTTTTTCTTCCTTGGTGAGGGTGTTATCCTTCGGCGAAAGGTCGGCGATTCGGATGTTGCGCCAGCGAACCTGTGCGCCTTCCTTCGTTTTGTCATTTCCGATGCTGTGAACTTGCAAGCCGATCAGACCTCGCAACGTCATCGAGTCTTTGATTTGCGCGCAAGGCTGTCCGTTGAACCAGGTTTTGATCGAATCACCAATTGCTTCAACTCGTACGTGGTTCCAATCGCCCTGCTTAAACAGCTTTCTGCCTTTTTCAGTAAACGTTTTTGCGTCGCCGCCGAGCGAACCTGGATAGAGCCAGTCGCGACGCGCTTCGTCGTAAACCCCACCCGACCACCAACGATCGCGACCCGGTTCAGGGTCAATCTCGATCTGATATCCGTGAACGCGTTTGGCGGGCACGTTGATCGTCTTCCCTTGCCAAGTGACCTGCGTTTTTTGATCGAAGCACTCACTCCGGATTTGAACCCCCGAGTTCAAACGAGGATCGACTTTGAAGTCATATTCAAGAATGAAGTCACCATACGTGCGCTCGGTACATAGAAACGTATTTTGCGTATTGAGAACACAGGAACCGACGATCTCGTTTCCTTCAACGGCGTAAGTGGCATTTCCGCCCCGGCGAACCCAGCCCTTAAAATCCTTATCGGGGAGCAGGCTTACAAATTTTTGCGCGGTGGCCACCTGAGGGACCAACAACGCCGCACAAACTACGCCGAAAAGAACTCGTTTTTGCAACATGAGACCGAATGCCTTCGGATGCCGAATCGACGCTGACCGGCCCGCTTTGGGGCCAGTATACACCCGCTCTTGAACTTAAGGAGTAGGATTTGCCTTAGGATTGATTTGCTAATAATCGTTCAATCGTCGCCGTCCAGTTGCTGTCTTTTGATAAAGGCTGAACAACCAAAGGGCGAACCATTTCGAGCCACTGGATTCTCGCTCGAGCTTCGAGCACCGAGCAGACCGTCGCAAGCGCGCCATAGTACTCGCCGATCTCTTCGTTTTTCGGAATGAGCCCCACTAAACGCCGTTCAAATTCGCGCAAGCTTTCCAGAGAACGATCAATAAACTCGATCCGATCCTCCAGAGAAAGAACTTCAAGAAAAAAGAACCTCAGCCGCAGCAAATCAGACGTGTGGGCGACATCGATCATGGGCACTACCGGACCCGTCCATTCCCGCAAGACAGCTTCACCGTCTTGCGTGATCCGGACCTGCTCATCATCCAGCTTCTCGATCAGGCCCAATTTCAGAAGTCGCTTCGTCACTGAATACGCCGTTCCCGCGCGTGAACGATGATAGGTTGATTCCGACAAAGCGAGTTGCTTCATGATCGTGTAAGTAGTGCATGGTCCTCGGAGCCATGTATAGCCCAAGATCGTCATTTCTACTGTCGAAAATTGATTTTTCTGCATCTCGATTACCTGCCGGAACCATTAGACTATTACACAATGTAATAGTTACTATGCCGATCATTGCGACTTCTATCCTTGCGTCGATCCTTGTTCATTCTGACTTACCTCGTCGAGGAGCGCTCGGAATTCCCTTTTCCCCCGCAACCGCCGAACAAGCGACTCAGGCTAAGTTGCCAACGGGTGAGGGGCTAGTTGCTGGCGATCCCATTACAAACCTAACAGGGGCGATCGCGGGGGTGAAGAAGGGCGACCTCATTCTCAAAATCAATAATCACGCAGCAAAGGCCCAAGGACTTGGAGCCTGGGTTCGCACCTTGCCCACCGGAAAGGACGTTACGTTCACCATTCTTCGAGACGGTAAAACGATCCAACTGACGGCTCCTCTTTCCGAGAGACCTCGTGATCCAGGCAACGCCAACTTTACGGTTGAGTATCGTGACATCGAATCGCATGGCGCTCGAATGCGCACCATAATCACTCATCCCACAAAGCCAGGCAAACATCCGGGATTGATGTTCATTCAGGGATTCTCGCCGGTCAGCTATGACTACACGCTCGCCACTTCAACGGGCGATGTCTCAACGATCGATGGGCCGATTCTTTTTGAGATGGCCAATTCGGGCTACGTAACGATGCGCGTCGAAAAGCCAGGCGTTGGCGACAGCGAAGGTGGCCCGTTTGAAACGATGGACTTCTTCACCGAGCTCGATATCTATCAAAAAGCGATGAAGCAGCTGCGGGAAACTTCTGGCGTCGACGTTGACAACATTTTTATTTTTGGTCACAGCATGGGCGGCTCATTTGGCCCAATCGTCGCCTGCGACTATCCCGTCAAGGGCATGATTGTTTACGGAACCGCGGGGCGAACGTGGTTCGAATACTTGATGGATACCATCCGATATCAAGGTCTCGTGGGTGGTCAGTCTTTCGAAGCCGCCGATGACGACGCGCGTGAAGGCGCTCAGATCATGGCCCTCGCGATGATTGAAAAGAAGTCGCCCGAGGAAATCAAAAAGCTTCACCCCAACCTCGCTGCGACCGTTGATTCGTACTTTCCGGGCGGACTGTTCAACGGAAAAACCCTTGACTTCTGGCGTCAATTGAACGATACGAACTTCGCCAAATATTGGGCTAAGACCAACACGCACGTGTTAGCCGTTCGAGGAGCATCTGATTTCGTAACCTACGATGCCGATCACCAACTGATTGCCGACATTATCAACCGAGTCCACCCTGGTTTTGGATCGTTCATTCATCAACCGAATTCCGACCACCTCTTCCACAACTTTGCCACCGAGCAAGATAGCATTCGCAATTTCCAACGGGGCAAATTCAATAACGACTTCGCAAAAACGATGAAGGATTGGATCGAGAAAGTCATGGCCGAAAAAGTCAGCGACTACAAACTTCCTCTCTCGCAGTCGAATATCAAAAGCAACTAACCAAGTCTTGCAAGGGGCCTTTGCACTCAGGATCTATCGAGTGCAAAGGCTTCGACAATTTCTTTTCAATCTTAATATACAAAAATATACTGAAGGTGGTAAGTTCATACCATCATGAAGTACTTTTGTTTATTCGGCCTCATTTTGAGCCTTGCCGCAACGTCCGCAGCGAAAAAAATGGATGATGGAGAGCGACTCAATCGGCTCTCCATCATCGCCAATAGCCTCCCAAACCGGAACCTCGACGGCGTGGCGCTCATGACCGAAGCTGTGAATCTATGCGGGTTCACTGTGAAGCCCGATTCTTTTTTTCTTGCTCCTAAAGCAGCCGAACCTCCAAAATCTGCCGACGAGCCAAATCTCCACCTCTATATTTCAACTTCCGAGATCAAGGAGTACGTCCAACTTTATCGAAACGGTCAGATGGTGAATTTGAGCGACTTATGCAGTTCCATCGACAAACTCAGCACAAGCATTGGATTCACGACTTCCTGCAAATCCGACATCGTCAATTGGCTCCAAACGGGCATCTTTGACAAAGACCCAGGGAGGAAGGCTCTCACAAGCTTTATTCGAGATCTGGCCAGCACCCATTCGAGCGTAAGCGACATCTCGATCTCCGATGCGACGATGCTCGATTCCCTCCAATCGTTTCTGATCATGCGAGTCATGACCGAAGAGATTGAGGTTCCCTTGCGCAAGTGTCTTTCAAAGCAACTTTACGCTTCGCTCAACCCTGCGACAGACATTCTTCCCGAGGGATTCTCATCGAGTGACTTATTCAAGGGCGTGGCCGAATATTTGCCGAAGGTAGAAGCTTGGGTCGAAGGCCTCGATGAGGGCAAACTAACCGGGAAACTTGCCAAGCTTAATCCCATCCTAGCCGTAGTCAAAGTCGTCGCGAGTTACGCGTGCCTCAAAGGTGATATGGACATGGAGGCCCCGGGGGCACCACTCATCCGAACCAAGTCCTCAAGTCCCGACGATGCAGGTGAAAAACGGACGATCACCGCCCACTTTTACTATGACAAGGATCGAGTGACCGACTTTCTGAACGACAACGCGTCCTACTTCAAAGCCTTGGGTATTGAACCGGAAATGCCCACTGGCGATTTGGGTGGAGTCGAGACGGCTTGGGATTTCAGGACTCCGGTTCTTGCAACCCAACAGACCTTTCGAACGGTTATGGGACAAGGCGATGTCAGCAAAGTCATGACCGATAGCTCAGGCGTTGCGAAAGTCACGATTGAGGGCACTCCGCAGTTTCAGGTTATTTCGTCTGATTACGCCACCCCCCTTGATAAGCAATACATGGTTTATGTCACTCCCCAACTCGTCAAACCGGACGCAAAAGGTGGAATCAGTTGGGCATTCGCTGGAGTCAGCGCAGTGGAAGATGGCGGGTCGGGAGCCTTTGGCGTTTTAACCGATTTTGTGGCGGGAATGAAGGTGAAAACCGGCACGAAATATAGTCTCGTGGTTCGCGACTGGACGAATGCAAAGGCCGTTCTCGATCTATCCCTTGAGTTTTCGGCGAGTGGCAACATCAACGCGACTCGACAATCCCTTTTTCACTTCGTCTCCATCGAGAACGCGATTGTGACTGAGCTCCCAAGTCAACCGATGCCCAAAGGCTTAACACCCGAACAACTGCAATACATCCCTGAGTCAGAACGGGCCAAGGTGCAGGCCGAATTAGCAAAGGTGTCCGCTGGCAACGCTTACATCACTTTCGTTCCTGACATGAACAAAGGAACGATTGTTCATTGGGGGGTCATGGATAGTGAAAATGGAGGCGTTGTCGAACAAACGTGGAACGGGGGAGGCGACAAAAAGCTTGACCTGAGAGCAAAGCCCGACTCTGTCATTGCTGGTTTCCAAGTTGCGATAGACCCGATTAAGAAAGTCGCATTGATCACCGCCGCCGGTGAGGGAGACGTCACCCTCACCAAACATACGGTTGGTTCCGATGCAAAAGACGACCAGAAGTCTCAGGTTCGATGGGGCACCGGGAACTGGATTTCGCGAGACTCTATGAGCTCAGAAAAAGGCGAACTCTCGGTGCCAATCACGATCACGGGTGAGGGAGCGTCGACCGTCTATACCTGCGATACGAGCGTCAATTTCAAAATGTCGAGCGGCATTATTGGAACCCTTCGAATCCACATGAAACTGCGAAAGGCGACAAAGTAACTAGTACATCGGCTTCGTGTCCGAATGGTCGGTCTGCTCCGCGGCTTGACCGGCCATACCCACGAGCGAAGATCCGTGTTCTTCGAGCCATTCGAAGATCAGACTAATTTTAGTCGTCGCGAGGCCAACACAGGTATCCGCCGCCCCATAGTACAAGTTGAGCGTGTCGCCATCGTCGCCGACGGTGTAACCACAAGGAAAGACAACATGCGCGACGTCACCCTGAATCTCGTAGTCAGCCTCCGGCCCAAACACCCATCCATCGCCCCTGAGAAGGCAAATCTCTGGATTTTGCAGGTCAAAGAGCGCGATTCCCACTCGATACAGGACTCCGGCACCATTCGTACGTACGCCGTGATAGAAGACCAGCCATCCACGCTCGGTTTCGATAGGAGGACACGCGAGCCCGATTCGGTTTGCGTCCCACCAACCGCCACGTCGAGCCGGAAGTAAGAGTTCATGCGAACCCCAGTTCACCAAATCGGGGGATCGTGCAATCCAAATACTGGCCATATGGTCCGTCACTGGGCGATGGAGCAAAATGAAATTTCCGTCGAACTTGCGTGATAGTAATGCTGCGTTTTTGTCGTCAGGCTGCATGATCAGGCCGCCGTGTTCAAACGTCACAAAATCGTTTGTGATGGCAATGGCAACTCCTGGTCCACTACGGGTGTAGGCCGTATAAGTGATGTAATACAGGTCGGTTTCCGCCATGTAAACGATCCGGGGATCTTCCAATCCCCAAAGCTCCTCAGGACGTTTATCGGGATCGGGAAACAAAGTCGGAATGGCATCGATTTCCCAACCATCAACGCCGTTTCGAGATCGAGCGACGTTCAGATGTGAGATACCCCTGAAATCTTCCACTCGACACAAGAGCAGCGTCGTACCATCCCTCAGCCGAACCGCCCCCGGATTAAACACGGTGTGCGCCGGATAGGGCCAGTCCTTGGCCGTCAGGATCGGATTTTTTGCCGACCGAGTAATAAGAGCTCCTTCGAGCGCCATTTCACATCACCATTGCCGATTCACGGCCGGTCGCAGACGCTGGCAAGAGCTGACGCATTTCTTCACATGCCATCAGAAACGAAAGGGTTGACTCCGCGCCTTGATTTTTGTTAACCGAATATTCGCTCAAACCGTCGAAGCAGCCTCCCGATTCACTGTCAAAGAGAGGTACCCCCAACGAATTCTCGCCGAGAAACCATCGAAAGCTTTGCCAAGCTCGATCGATCCAAATCGATTCGCCCGTTGCCATACCAGCTTCAATACAAGCGGAAAGCATCGTATAGGTTTCAACTGGCTGTTGGTCAAAAAGGGGCTTCGGCATGCCGACTCGATAAGGGGTTTGGCAACCCAACGGTTCAAATCTTCCGCCCTTTCCTTCCTGAAGGTTCCAGAGCCACGTCAAGGTTTTCAAACCGCAGTCTGAATATTGACGCTCTCCAAGGACATTGCCTGCGGCAATCATCGCATGCGGCAACCGTGCGTTGCAGTAGCTCGCGCATGGTTCGAACCAATCCCATTCTTTTGTTGCGACCGCCTGATGAAGGTTGCGCAACTGATTGGCGAGCGAGATCATGATCGCTTCATGACGCCGACATGAGAAAAGACTTCCATGAAGTTGTGCAAGACCCAAGATCGCATAGGCCCAAGCCCGGGGACTCGTCCAAGTCAGACTCGCAGACAATGCCTCTTCGAAGATCTCGATCGCACATTCGGTTTGGCTTCGGTTCTTCGATCGAACGGCAAAACCCGCCAAACACCATAACGCTCGTCCCTGGCTGTCTTCAGACCCCGTGCTTTCCAGCCACTCTCCGTTAAACGACATAAAGTTCCGAAACTTTCCGATGTCGCTATCCAAAGCATAGGCAACAAACGCCAGGTATTTGCTCGATAAGTCGTCGATGTCGGCAGGCGGAGCCTCGAAGGATTGGTGAACAAGTCCGGTCAGAAGAAGAGCCCGAGCATTGTCGTCAAGACAATAGCCTTCGGAAAGTCGAGGAACCGAATATCGTGCGTGCTGAAGAATGCCTGTGTCGTCCGTCAAATGACGAAGGTGTCCCAAATGAAGCTCGGGAACGGTCAACTTATCGGATTTTGCCGCTATTGCTAGCTTGGGTTCTTGATATATGCGATCGAAAAGAGCAAGGTATTGAGAGCCGATTTCACGCCATGACATCGTTCGACCCATCGTCCGCGTGTTTCGTTGAATTTGATCGAATCGCTCCTTGTCGGTTAAAACGCTCAGCGCCGCAGTCGCGATGGCTTGGGCATTTCGAACGGGAACGAGCAATCCGCGATCGGAGGCAAGGATTTCTTTGGCGTACCAGTAAGGCGTCGAAATCACGACTTTTCCGCTACCTACGGCGTAAGCGAGCGTTCCCGAAGTGATCTGCTCCTCCTTCAAGTAAGGCGTCACATAAACGTCCGCCTCTTCAAGGTATTCGACAATTTCGCACGGATTCAGGAATCGATTTTCAAACTGAACATGTTCGCCAAGCCCAAGATTTTCGGCCAACGAAACCAGGCTTTCGCGGTAACTCTCGCCGTAATCGCGTTTTATGTGGGGATGAGTGGCACCAACGATCCGATAGATGGCGTCCGGACGCTTTTCTACGATTTGGGGCAGAGCTTCAATGACATATTCGATTCCCTTATCAGGCGAGAGCAGACCGAAGGTAAGCAGGTTTGCGCCCGGCTGCTTGTTGTTCTCCCACCCCGCCGAAACCGACAGACTATTTGGGACGCCGTGGTGAATCATGTTCACTTTCTCAGGTGCCACCCCATAAACTCGAGTGAGCATGTCAACCGCTTTGCGGCTCATGACGATTACCGCCGAGGCTCGACGAGCAAGCTCGGCAAGGATCCCTCGTTGATCGGGACACGGCGATTCAAGCACCGTATGAAGCGTAATCGCAAAGGGCTTTTCGAGGCGGCGGACAAAATCCAAAATGTAGACCCCGTACGGTCCACCGAAAATTCCAAATTCATGCTGGATGCAGATCGCATCGATATCGCTCGAATTCACATACTCGGCCGCTCGGATGTAGTCCGAGCGACGCTCTTTTGCGACCTCGAAGCCGACCTCAGAAGGAAAACGAAGCGACGCTTCGGAGTCATTGACGCCTATTACCGAGACCTTCGTTGAGACTCGCTGACCGGCTATCGACTCGAACAGATTCTTGGCAAAGGTTGAGATGCCACATTGGATCGGTACGTAGTTGCTGAAGATTCCGACGGTTTGGATTTTCTTTTCATGTGTCATGCTCGGGCCTTGTAGGAAAGGGCTTCCTACAAAGTCCTACACGACCATTCGGCCTTGAGACATTACGGTCCAAGGGCTTTTCTTACACCGGTTGGGCCCTTTGGGCAAGCGGTTGTCCTTCGCATAAGGAATCGAGTTCGCCCCCCAAAAAAGCAAGAGCACCCTTGATATTTTAAGATCACTCCACTATACTGAACTAAATGGTTCAGTATAGTCAAACTTACTTCGATGCTTCGTTTAGTGCGCTTTCTGATGCGACTCGACGCAGCATTCTGGAGCAGCTTGGTCGTGCGGATGCCTCCATCACAACGCTTGCCGAGAAGTTCCAAATGACCCTCACGGGCATGAAGAAGCACATCGGCGTCCTGGAAAAGGCAGGGCTTGTTCGCACAGAAAAGGTGGGTCGGGTTCGGACCTGCAAACTCGGCCTCCGGGGCCTTCAAGAAGAAGCGGCGTGGATTGAGGGGTATCGCCAACTCTGGTCCGAGCGTTTCGACGAGTTGGACTTGGTAGTCGAAGAACTGAAACAGAAGGAAAATTCAAATGGAAACAAATAACGAAAGTGGGGCCAACAACACTGCTGTGGAGCGGAAATCGGATCTCGAACTTGTCGTCACGCGCACCGTCAACGGTCCTGCCCACATCGTCTTCGAGGCGTGGACCAATCCCGAACTCTTTCAGAGGTGGTGGGTTCCAAAGTCGTTTGGCCTCAACCTCCTATCTTGCGAAATGGACGTCCGCGCCGGAGGACAGTATCGCTTGGTGTTCCCCTTTGAAGATTCAACAATGGAATTTTTTGGTACCTACACAGAAGTGACGCCAAACTCACGGCTCGTTTGGACCAACGATGAAGGCGATGGTCAAACCATCACGACCGTCACCTTCGAAGAAAGGGACGGAAAGACCCTCGTCGTCATGCATGATCTCTATCCTACGAAGGAAGCGGTTGATTCAGGATCGACGAACGCGATGCCCGAAGCATTGGATCAACTTGACGAACTGGTCGCCAGTTTGGCAGCGGATCGGGAGGCAAAATGAATCGAGCAAAAGCTTCTGGACGTCGCTCGACAGCGCGAGGCATTGTTTTCCTCACGATGTTGCTCACCGCGACGATCGCGTCGGCTCAGTCAAAACCGAGGACGGGATACGCCCCCATCAACGGACTCAAGATGTACTACGAAGTCCACGGGAAAGGGGCGCCCGTCGTCCTCCTTCACGGCGCCTTCATGACGATCAAGAGCAATTGGGATGGCTGGATCAGCGAACTCGCCAAAACTCGAAAGGTGATTGCGATTGAGATGCAGGGCCATGGTCGAACCGCCGACATTGATCGAGAATTCAGCGACGAAAATTTCGCGAACGATGTGGCGGCGCTGCTCGACTATCTCAGAGTTCCCAGCGCAGACCTCGTTGGCTACAGCATGGGTGCGGGAGTTGCGATGCAATGTGCCATCAGCCACCCGGACAAAGTTCGAAAAGCCGTGATCATTTCGGCCGCGATTCGCACCGATGGCATGGTGGCGGGATCAAGCGAAGCCATCGCCGGACTCACAGCTGACGCTTTCAAAGGCACTTTTATCGAAACGGATTATAAGAAGCTTAGCCCGACCCCCGACAAGTTTCCGGATTTCGTCAAGCACCTTGTGGCCATGGCATCGAAGCCTTTTGATCTTGGCGCGGAGAAGCTCAAGGCGACCAAAGCGCCGATGTTCTTTATCAACGGCGATGCGGATGGAATTCGCTTGGAGCATATCGCAGAGATGTTTCGCCTGAAAGGTGGCGGAACCCACGGCGACATGGGCCCTCGCTGTGAGTCACGATTGGCGATCCTGCCCAACACGAGCCACGTCACGCTGATGCAGAGGTCGCGTGAGATTATCCCAATGGTGAACGACTTTCTTGACGCCAAGCCTTAAGGCAAGGCAATGAGCGCATGAATCATATAAACTTGTTTCTTTCCCACCGTCTAGGGCTGAGGGTCGTGAGCGAATATCGGCAAGACCTCGGCAACCCAAGAGAGAAACTTAAATCGCCACCGCTCCCTCAATGCGCTCCGCGTTGAGGGTTCAGTTCCTACCCTCAACCCTGCGAGGGTTGAGGGAGCAAAAAATTCTAGCGAGTAGCAAAGCGAGCTATCACTTGAGTTCGATTTTGACGGACCCTAAGACTTCGTTCGTAAGAATCCACGAGGCTCCCGTCCTCGTTGCGGAGGTTCGTTTGCCATTGACGAATACCTGAGTTGCACTGCCCAGAGCAGGTAGTTCCACATGTGCGGACATTCCCCTGGGCAGATTAAGGGAGAGGGTGAACGTCTTTTTGAGATTCCAATCCACCAAAACTGAACCGAGCGGGGTTGGTATCTTTCCGCGTGCAAATGTTAGCGATCCAGGTTGTGGCTTAATGGCGACGTTCTTCCAGCCGGGTGTCTGCGCCTGCACGCCGAGAACATATCGGGGCAGGAGATTGGCGGGCGCGGCGCCCCAGGCATGGTTCCAGTCTTGGTTTGGCTTATATTTTTGATCCCATGCTTCCCAAGTGATCGTCGTGCCGCTTTCGACCATATGCCGCCAACTGCGGTCTCCTGGGGCTACCATAAGATCGATTGCCGCCTTGGCCTCTCCGTTCTCAAACAGCCCTTCCAACAGATATTGCCCCGCGTAGACAGAACACTTCATACCTCTGTTCTTGAGCCAACTGGTGATAGCTTCGCGATTCGCGGGAGGTACGAGACCAAACGCGAGCGGAAATAGATTGGCGTGCAAAGACTGATGATCCGTCTCGGCACCATCCTTGTACAGCCCTTTTTGAGGGTCAAAAAACCTCTGCTGAAAGGCACCGGCAGCCTTTGATTCTAGGTCGGCATAGTACGCGGCATCGGAATCTCGTCCAATTGCTTTCCCCATGATCGACATAAGGCGAAGAGAGCGAAGATAGAACGAGTTCACCACGGCGTTAAGAGGTTTGAACTCGTACCCGTCGCGTTCGCCCGCTGGCCAGTCGACAATGTCCGTTCTTTCAATGTCCTTTTGGGAACTATGAACGAGACCGTCGACGCCGACTCGGTTCATTAGGAGCTTTGCCTTGAGCGACTCGTATCGCTCAGCAAGCCACACCGTGTCACCAGTGTGCATCCAATCGGCGTACGCCATGAATACCATGTGGTAGGCCCATTCGGTCGGCCAAGTGCCATATTTCATCAAATGGTCGAAAGTTGCCCGCGGTATTTGATTACTTGAACACGTCGCATAGTAGGAAAGCTGGTTGAGATAAGCATCCGCTTCGTAGGGAATGCGCTCACGATCGCCATCCACGAAGATTCCGGCAAACGTCGTGGCCTTGATGGAGTAGTGGCAGAGATCCCAAATTCGGTTGAGCATGGGGTCGGAGCTTTCAAAGGACGCCGCATGGTCATCCCAAGTCGAATCGAAAGCCGCTTGGCGCTTGATATTTGTGGGACGCAACTTGCCCGGCCACCCTTCGATTTCGACCCATCGGAATGGCAACAGGACGTCCCACTCTTTTGGTGTCAGGATTGCAGGCGGGTGGGCTGTTGAATTTGATTCTGTGTTTCGCGAGTCCGGTGCGGGCGCAATGACTTGGGGAGTTCTTTTTTCCAGTTCCGCTTTGGCTACGGCGTACCGCACAGTGCCGGGCGGTTTTCGGTTGATGCGTCGCTTGTCCATGGCTTCCCCAAAGTGAACCGTTACTGTCGTGTGGGTGTCTGCTGGTCCCTGAAGAACGATGTTTCCAAAGGCAACCTTGCCAAAGTCAACGAGGTAGACACCTGGCTCGACTTCGGTGATGGCGACTGGCTTTTGATCGACAAGATGCACAGAATTGATGGTTTTAGTTGAAGGGGCTGCTTGGGTGTGGGACAACGGCTGGTTTGGTTTATGCCCTTTGGCAGGAGCGTGAGTTCCGAAGAGGAGTACGACCAGGGCAATCCCATTCAGCATGGACTTCACATTTGCTAGTTTAGCGAATAGGGCGGGGTGGAGGAAGTGCCTATCAGAAAAGAACAAGCTTTGCTGGAGATAAGGGGGCTTCCCGATTCGCTTCGCTCATTTCTCTCGCAGGCTCGGCGGGATAAACTTCTCGCCCCATAGCTCACAAATGAAAAAGGCCCCATTGGGGCCAGAAACTTGGTGGAGGTAAGGGTGAGCCCCTCCGGGGACCTTTCGTCGGCTCAACGAATTCGCCGACTTCGGTACGAACCCACAGCGCTTCGTCGCTCCCCAAACTCAACAAATTAAAAAAGACCCACGCTGTGCATGGATCTTTTTTAATTTTGGTGGAGGTAAGGGGGCTTCCCGATTCGCTTCGCTCATTTCCCTCGCAAGCTCGGCGGGATAAACTTCTCGCCCCACAGCTCACAAATGAAAAAGGCCCCATTGGGGCCAGAAACTTGGTGGAGGTAAGGGGGCTCGAACCCCTGACCTCTTGCATGCCATGCAAGCGCTCTCCCAGCTGAGCTATACCCCCGAGGTCGTTTGGTAATTAAACCCGAATTCGGGTCATAGGTGCAACCCTGGTCAATCGGGCAAACGTGCGAATGTTAATCCCATCGCCTTGCCTCGCCGGATAATATCCGGCAGAGCGGCCACCGAATCCGCGACACCCGCATGGAGATGCAGAATCGATCCAGGCTTGAGCTTGCCCATGACCCGGCGTTCGAGTTCACCCACACCCGGTCTCAAAAAGTCGTAGGGATCAATCTCATTCAATTTAAGCGCCTGACCATCAAAATCTTGAACCACGCTCGACCCAGGGCCACGCAGCCAGCGGGGTTCTTTGCCGGTCTGCTTGGCAAGCCAAGTTCGGCATCGCTCAGGATCAGAACCCGTCGCAGTATGGCTCCAGCCGTGAACCTCCAAGCCATGACCTTCTTCTTTCGCACGGAGAATCCACTTTGAATCCGCAACCGCGTCCTGCCCGATCACAAAGAAGCTCGCTTGCACCCGTTCGCGTCGCAGCATATCGAGCAGTTCGGCATTGCCTTTCTTGGCAGGAAAATCGTCAAATGTCAGGTACACCATTCCGCTTTCTTCGACCGGGTCAGCAAAGGTTGACCGCACGGCACGAACAATGTCATCACTACGAGAAATTCCGTAACCAGTCCACACGACCGTTCCCGATTCGTCGATCACCAGCGTATACGGCACTCGATCGATGCCGTGAGCGGCGCTCCATCGACTGCCCACATCGATCAATCGTGTCGACCAATCGGCCTTCTTATCGACTTCGAGCCAGTGCCCATCCACGCTCACGCCAAGGAAATCGACCGGAAAACCGGAGAGTTTTTTGCGACTCTCGATGAGACGCACACGTTGGGTCTTCCAAGTGTCGCACCAATAGGCAAAGGCGCACAGCACGGTCACCTTCCCTGGCTTCCATTGGTTGATCGCACCGCTCGGGTCCTTCATCGCGAAAGGCGAGAGGTGGTCGCCCTTGAGCGGGGGACCACCATGAATCGCGAGGGCCAAAGTTGCGGCAAGCATTTAGCCCCCCGCAACCACGACCTTAATCGCGTTGCTATTTCCACGAACGTCTGCCCGGCGAAGCGCCTCGGCCATTGCGGCCGGAACCGAGATCGAGCCGTCGGTTTCCGCTCGGATATAGAAGCGAAACGTTGCGGGCAGGCCGTTAGCCAGAAGCACATAGTAATTCACGGCTCCATCGCGAACCTCTTGTCGTGCGCCGCTCAAGTTATCTTGATCGACGTACTCAAACCCAGCGGGAATTGGCACGATGACTCGAACGGCATCGGTCACCGAGTCACCCCAAACGATCGCCGAGACGCGAACCGGCTCGTTGGGTTTGATTTCTCGATTTAGCTCTTCCCAGGCTCCCGCGGCATTCATGACTTCCCATCGCAAAAGGGTTCGTACGCCGGAAGAAACCTCGGCCTCGGACGACAAGTAGGCTCTCTTTTCGATAACGTAGCGAAGCGATTTTCCTCGCTCGACTCCCTCGATCGTAATGTCCTTGTTGGCGGCAGAGGCTGGCAGTTCGGCTTCCGCCCAAAGTCCATCTGGCTGTCGCCAAACGGGGACTTCCACGCCACCTGCTTTCACGTGCAGTTGTCCGATTTGGGTCGGAGCTTGTTTGACCGCTACATATCGATGCAACGCTCGAAGGACGGCACCCGTATCACCCGGCCCCATGTATTGCGACGCGCGTTCGATGACCCAGTCGGCAAGGCTGTCAACAAGATCGTTATTCGGATCGATTTCGAGCATCAGGTCCAGCAGTCGCGCGTTGGCTTCTAGCTCGCTGCCAACCCAACCGATCCCGCGTCCGACGGGCAGATAGCTCGATTGCCCCTTCGAAACGAGAGCGACCAAGCCGTTGAGTCGGGCTTGAGCGCGATCCTTGTTCCCTACGAGTTGCAACGCGTGAGCGAGAGCCAGTTGGGCGGTCGGAGAGATTGGAGTCGTCGATTCGTCCACCTCGGCGGCCCACTTACCTGCGTTCGGGTCTCCGACGATCGCCAAGGACTCAACCAGGAGCGCACGATACTCGGCAAATTGCACGTTGGTGTACTGGAACTTCGCCGCCTCTCGGGCATCATTTCGCAGTGACTCCCACTCGGGATAGTTTGCCGTTGCACTTAGTCCGCGCAGTACTCGTGCCGTCACGACTGGGTCGGCGGCGGCGCCGTCCCACCACCCCCATCCGGAGTCTTCGTGGGTTCGTCCCAGCATCGCAATCGGTTCTCGAATTCGGTCATCGGTCCAAGGGAGCTTCTGTAGCGCAGCGACTTCGACCTGTTCTGCCGCAACGATTGGAGTGTATCGCGATCGATCCAGAAGGCTCGTTTCCATACTCGGAATCATCGCGGCTGGACTGGGGAAGAAGCGAACCTTAACGCTTTCTGACCCAATGATTCGACGGGCAGGAAGGATGAACGAGATCGGCTTGCCGTCCGTTCGACCGGCTTCAACTTCTCGAAAGGGGACGCCGTTCGGATTGATCGGCACCCCGACCTCAAGTCCATCCTCTCGTGTGCCTCCATTATTGAAGATTTCGCCTCGAATCTTGGTCGTGCCAAGGTCCTTGGCATCAAACGGAATTGTGACCTTCGCATCGCCTTTTGCCGGTGCAACGATGGTCTTTTCGTCCACCTTGTCGCCCACTTGAATTCGAACTTTAACCTTTTCGTCCTGGTCGGTCCGATTGGTTACGGTTCCCACCAAGTCGAGATGATCGCCCACGACCATTTGTCGCGGAGTCGCGATTCGCAAGGTCAGGGGACGCGACGAACGGGTCATCGCCTTGGCTTCGCCAACCTGAGTCGATTCGGTGACGGCCCGGGCTTGGGCGCGCCAGGCGGTCAGGTTGCCGGGCATATCGAACTCCACCGAAGCGGTCCCCGATGAATCTGTGACGACAAAGGGATTCCAAAACGCCGTGTCAACAAATTGAGTTCGCATCGGCGCGTCTTTGCCCATCGCCATTTGAGCTTGATAGGCTCCCGCCGACATTTCTTCGGGTGCCGACGACGTGGTCGCCACGCCAATCGGGCGAGAACCCCAGAAGGTATCGATCAAGTCTGCAGTGTTGTCAGGCTGGACCGCATAGATGGCTTCGTCGATCACTTGAAAAGCGACTTCGGCACCAATGGGCCGACCCATCGAGTCTTTCGTCGTGATTTGATACTTGGCTTTATCGCCAGGTGCAAGTTCCTCACGCTCTGGCTTCACATCCACGTTTAGCCTCCGGGTCGGATCAAGAACGCCAATCATCGTATTGCTCGAAATAAGCGATACGTTAACCCATTGCTGCGCCGAAAACTGCATGTTTGGCGCGGCGGCCTGGTCAAGCTTAAATTGGAACGAACCTGGTTTCGTCAAGACCTGATAACCCAGCAAGTCGGCTCCTTCCATCGTCAACAAAATGGGACTCTTGGGGCGGTTGCTCTCCACATAGCCGTTCACGGTCTCGCCAAGTTTATAGTCGTGCCGCTCCATGCGAACATTGATCGTCGGCTGCTTGCTGGAGTCGTCGGGCGATGAGAATGGATCGGCAATGTAGATGTCGCCTCGCGCCATTGTTTTTCTTCCGCCTGAATCAAAAGCAATGGCAACAATGCTGAGATAGCCTTGCGCCTTTGCTGGCAAAGTAGCCTTTGCCATTCCGCCAGCGGGTACCGAAACACTCGCGGTCTCAAGCGTCTTTTCGATTTGTCGCTTTTGCTTTTCGTCCCAAACAGTTTGTCGCAATTCAAGATTTACTTTTCCACCAACGGGTTTTCCGTCCAGATCAGAAAGGCGAACTTCCATGGGTATGAGCCGCCCAAGCGGCACATAGCCGACCGTCGCATTGACAGAAGCCCGAACGGCCGCCGCATACACCGGCGTTGAATTCGAATGCGTAATCTGACGATTGGCTCCGTCGGTAATCGTTAGGTCAAATTGGTAGGTTGCGTCGTTCGTGTCGGGGGCCGTTGGGATTTCGATTTGAACTTTTCCATCTTTGTCCGTTTTGCGAACATCATTGGCCACGACTTGACCGGCTCCATACGCGTCCCGAGCATAAAGGTTTCCGTCCTCATATTCATAAGGCGTCACTCCCCACCGCATGGGTGTTCGTCGGACCACCATTTGGACCGTAGCTCCGGGAACTTTTGCGCCAAAGTAGTACTCGGTCGCAACGTTCAGAAGGATTTTCTCTCCCGAAAGGTACTTCTTCTGAGAAAATGTCGACGTGAGTTTGAATTCGGGCTTGCGGTATTCAGCGACTTGGAAACTTTGGACGTCGAGTTGGTTATCGCCTTGACGTATATTGACGGTGTACCAACCCAGGGCGCCCTCTTTGGGCAAGTTGAACTCGCCTGCCACAGTGCCGATTCCGGTCGTCTTTAATTCGTGGCGTTCGATCAACACAGATTGCGAATCGAGCAGTTCCATGGTCACCGGCTGGTTGGCAATGGGCTCGTAGCCGAGACCCTTCACCTTCCTCAAAATAGCCTTAAAAAAGCCGTTTTGTCCCGGACGATACACGGGGCGGTCGAACTGCATATGCGACACGATCGTTCCATCGCGGCTCGCGCCCATCACGCTTACAGCCGCTGCGTCTTTGCCTCGTTGGACCAACAACACGTCGTTTCCAGGTGGGATCGCTAAATTCGCGATTCCGTTCGCATCGGTTACGCCCCCAACGGTTTTCTTCCCACTTCGAAAGGCCGTCACTCCCGCTCCAGAAATTAAGCGACCGGACTTGGCATCGGTGACCCAAGTCAAAGCTCGTTTCTCGCCTCGCTTTACGATCACCGACAGATTGGTGACATTCATCGTCGCCCATGAATTACCCGCAAATCCCGGCGCTTGGATGTAGTAATAACCGGGAGGAAGATCGGCGAGGTTAAACTGCTTTTCGTAGTAAGTATCTTGCGGCGCGGCAAGCTCTTTCTTTTGCCCGGCGACATCGATGACAAGGTTTCGAACTGGCTTGCCTTGCGGCTTTGGGTGGTAGGTTTTTGCGTCAAAGAGATGCCGCAATTCATCGAGGGGCAGCTTATAGACCTGAATCGGCACTTTTCGAACGTTTTTCGAATTGAGATAGATTCGGATTTTCGCGGCCGGAGCCACGTTCCTTCCCACAAAGAGGTTGACTTCTTGCGGCTTCGATGTCGCAAGAGCAGTGAGGATACTGAGCGCGGATAGCATGGTTTTCTTATGGTTCCGGGTATCGATACCTTTCTGCGATTAACCGGCTGAGAGAAACAGAAGTTCCTTCGGGTGTATTCGCTTTTTTGTATGCCCATTTGAGACGAGTTTCGGGGTCGCGTCCTTCCCAGGGTAATACGATCCCGACCCCTTTTGACGACCGTAATACAAGGCCGTCTTTCGGCTGTAAATTTTGGATTACCCCCAGCGGTTCTTGACGCCTGACCAGTGTCAGGGTTACCTTAAACGCCTTACTTTTGAGGTCGACGCGATGGTAGCGAGGGTCAAACATCGTTGCCGACCGTGCAGCTTTCTGAATTTCCAATTCAAGAGTCGGTTCACTTGGGGTCAGCGCTCCCCGACAGGCCACCACATTGCCGTTCGTTTCGATAGTGACGAAGACCCCTTGGGCGGGAGTTTTCGTTTTCGGAGCCGGAGGTGTTTCACCTTGAAGCAACGCCGCAACGGTTTGATATGCGAAGACCGCGTGGACATTCGGTTGCCCCAACAACAGGAGACTCATCGCAATCATATGAATTACCTTAGCCTAAAATGACTAGCCTGAGAAACACCTTACTACTGTTCAAGGTTCCCGACAACCAACGGACGTACCCAGTAATTTTGCTGAACAATCGACACCATCGGGTTAAAATTGGGACAAGGTATTTCCTCACCTTTCTCTGGGGTTTATACTAGGAAGTGGAGGGACAGATGCAATGAAAAAACTCATTTATGGATTCACTTTTGTGGCTTTAGCTCAGTTTGGATGGGCACAGACGATCGATCCCGTATTTGCTGGAAATTACAGTTATACGGACCTAGGTTCAATTCCGAACGTCTTGGCAAATTACGGCGGATTGACGCTTTTGGCCGGAGACAGCAATTCGCTGTTGATCGGCGGTTCGGCAAACGGGGCCGGAGGTCAACTTTGGAAAGTCGGCCTGACGCGCGATGTGGACGGACACATTTCCGGATTTACCGGTGCGACCGTCTACGGAGATGCTCCTTACAATGACGGCGGTTTGACGTACGGCCCGGGCGGTGTCCTGTTCGCTTCTCAATGGCCAGCAAATAAACTTTCGCAGTACAAGCCAGGCAGCACGACCCCAGACAAAGTGATCGACCTTGCCGCCCTTGGCGTCGCTTCGTCGCACAGTGCGATTGCCTTTGGTCCGTCGGGACGAACCTTCGCGGGGAAAATGAAGCTTTCGAGTTGGAGCGGCGGACAATTCTACGATGCGACCTATGCCGCCGACGGCTCGGGAACCTACGACATCACTAGCGTTACGCAAACCGCCACGCTTCAAGGTGGACCCGAGGGCTTCGTCTATGTGCCGCTTGGCTCAAATCTCTTTGGCGACGCCATGCTCGTGTCCGAATACTCGGCAGGCGTGGTCAGCACCTACGATGTGGACGCAAACGGTGACCCGATTGTGGCTTCGCGAAAGGTCTTTATGAACGGTCTCAGCGGAGTCGAAGGCGCCTTCATCGATCCTCAGACGGGTGACTTCCTGTTCTCCACATTCGGGGGCGGAAGCCGAGTCATCGTGGTCAAAGGATTTGCCGCCGTACCAGAACCTGCTTCCATGGCCGCGCTTGGCCTTGGCGCTTTGGCACTCCTTCGCCGACGCCGAAGAAAATAAGCCTCTTCGACTTCCCTTCGGTTGCACCGGAGGGAAGTCGAAACCCGGTTCGGATAAACTGACGCCGTGGACTCCCTTCAGCTTCTCCAAGAACTCGTTTCAATTCCTGGACCTCCGGGGCAGGAAGACGGGGTTCGCGAAGCTCTGGTTCGCCATCTTACCAAACTGGGAATCGTGAGCACGACCGACCCAAAGGGTAACCTCATTGTTCGTCTCGGCAAAGCCGGACGCTCGAAAGTTGTCGTCACCGCTCACATGGACGAGATTGCGCTTTTCGTCAAACAAATCAATGCCGACGGAAGCTTGAAAGTCGCTCCACTCGGAGGAATTTTTCCTTGGAAACTCGGTGAAGGTCCTGTTTCCATCCTCGCTTCGTCTGGGCCGATCGAAGCCGTTCTCGGCGTGGGTTCGATTCATACCGAAAGTATTTTCAGCGCCGCCAAACGTGCAAAATCGGATGTCCTCACGTGGGAGATGATGACCGTGACAACCGGCATGACGCCGGAAACGCTCAAGCAAAAAGGTGTCCGTCCAGGAACCCGAGTTGTGGTTTCACCCGCACGACGAACATTAACTCGGATGGGAGACCTCGTCGCGGGATACTTCCTTGATGATCGAGCCGATCTCGTGAGTTGGCTATTGGCTCTTGAAAAGCTCAAAGACTCGCCCGTTGATGTTGCCTTTGTCGCCACCGCTTCTGAAGAAGTGGGTGGAGAGGGTGCCCAATACTTCCTGGCCAAAGAACAACCCGATATTTGTATCGCTCTGGAACTCGGGCCACACGTGCCTGATGCTCCCGTTATGCTCGATGCGCGCCCGACCGTGTGGGTTCAAGATGGCTATGCGTCGATGCCTCCGTTCTTAGGCGATGTCATGGACCGGGTAAGTCAGGAGACTGGAATTGGGCTTCAATATCAGGCCCTTTCTCGGGGAGGAAGCGACGCCTCCTGTTCAGCCTCGAAGGGACTCTGCGCGCATCCACTTACTCTTGGTTTAGCGATGGAAAATAGCCACGGCTATGAGATCATGCACTCGAAAGCGATGGATACCTTGGCCGGTCTCACCGTTGCCGTCATTAAGGTGCTTTGACCTTCCTTTGAGGGGCAAAATTCATGCTAAGATGACCCTATGTCCACTCTCGGAAAGGCCGCGTTGCTTGAAGAACCGGGTTCCCCCGCCGTCGTTCGCGAAATTACGATTGATGATCCTGGTCGCGACGAAGTTTTGATTCGCGTTGCCGCCAGCGGCGTTTGCCATACCGATCTGACCGTCAAAAATTTGAACGGTAACGGCATGAGTTTTCCGATTGTTCTCGGCCACGAAGGAGCGGGCTACGTCGAAAAAGTTGGCGAGGGCGTCACTCATCTAAAAGTTGGCGACCCAGTGGTCATCGCTTATCGCGCTCCATGTGGACAGTGTCCAGCTTGCACTAAAGGCGATCCCCGACGTTGCTACATGGCGTTACGCCCGGGCCCGCGAATTAAGCGGGCGAGTGACGGGGCGGTTTGCTCCCAAGTTCTTCGGTGTGGCACCTTTGCGACCCATACCGTTGTTCACGCAAAAGCTGCCATTAAGATGCCCGAGGGAATGCCGCTGGACAAGGCGTGCCTCATCGCGTGCGGGGTCATTACGGGCGTCGGCGCAACCCTCAATACAACCCCGGTTGACCGAGGTTCAAGGGTGGCCGTTATCGGCTGTGGCGGAGTCGGACTTAACGTCATTCAGGGTGCGAAGATTGCCGGTGCAAAACAAATCATCGCGGTTGACGTCAACCCTACCAAACTTCAATGGGCAAAGGATTTCGGGGCAACTCATACGGTCAACGCGAAGGATGGCGACCCCATCGCGGCGGTTCGCCAACTTACCGAAGATGGCTGGGATGGCGGTGTCGAATATGCCTTCGAAGCGACCGGAATTCCCACCTGTATCGAACAAGCGGTCAAGATGCTCTCGTACGGCGGAACGGCGACCACGATTGGTTTCCCGGCCCAAACCGATGCCGTCAATTTGAATCTTGGCGACATGGCGACGGGTGTTTATTGGAACAAAGCCGCGATCCGCGTCTGCCATTGCGGCGATACCCTCCCGTCCCACGACTTCCCTTTGCTGGCCGATCTGTACTTGAAAGGTCAACTCAATCTCGACCAGATGGTCACTCGCAAGATATCCCTCGACGATGTCGAAGACGCCTTCCACGAAATGGAAACTGGCAATGTGATTCGTTCGGTCATCGTGTTTTAAGGAGCAAGCCATGATCGCGGGTTTAGTCTTTTGGCTAGCAGCACAAGCGGACTGGACCCCGCCCATCATTCCGATACCCAAGGCCGCCGTACCCGGCGGCTCAACAATCGTTTTCCCGAGCCCGACGTCCATCTCGGCAACACCCGAACTGAAACCCATTGGCCAGCTTTTGGCCGACGAAGTCCAGACTGCCTTTGGCGTCAAGTGGAAGCAAGAAACCGAACCTACGGGAACGATTCGTCTGAAGATCGACAAGAGTCTTGCGCCTGAGGAATACAACCTCATCGTCGGCTCTCACACTACGATCGAAGGCGGTTCGTATCAAGCGGTCGCGATGGGCACGATGTCGTTGCTGCAATGTTTGAAGCCTTTTGGTACGGGACTGTCAGCCCCGTTGATGGCGGTTCAGGACAAACCCACCTTCGGATACCGTGGATTGCTCATCGATGTTGCCCGAAAATATCACTCGATCAACACATTGAAGCAATGTGTCGAAATGTGCCGATTCTACAAAGTTCGATACCTTCAGCTACACCTCACCGACGATCAAGCCTTTACCTTTCCGAGTTCATCGATTCCCGAAGTCGCCAAGGTCAATCAGCACGGTGGGCCCGGATATACAAAAGAAGAACTGGAAGACTTAGTCGCCTACGCCGATCTTCGCGGGGTCAGCATTATTCCAGAGATTGATCTACCAGGCCACAGTTCGGCGTTGATTCGAGCTAAGCCGGATCTCTTCAAACTTGGAGACTCGTCAACGATCAACTTTGCCAGCGACCGAGCCGTTCAAGCGATAGACACTCTGGTGGGTGAGGTATGCGAAGTCTTTAAGAGTTCGCCATTCTTCCATATGGGTGGCGATGAAGCGGACCTTTCGGCCGCCGCCAAACATCCCGACTTTCTCGCCGCATTTCAAAAAGAAGGACTCGGAGCGGACTCCCAGCACGAGATCTTTCGAAGATTCATCGGTCAAGTCGATGAGATGGTCAAAAAGCACGGCAAACAGTTGATGGTTTGGGAAGGGTTTGGTCGAGACGCCAAAACAAAATTCCCCATTCCCAAAGATGTCGTCGTCATGGAATTTGAGTCGGCTTATTATCCGCCAAACGATCTGGTAACCGACGGATATAAGATCGTCAATGCCGCCTGGACGCCTCTCTATGTGGTCAACAAACACGTTTGGCAACCAAAGAAAGTTTACGACTGGGATATCTCTCGATTTGGCAAGTTTGCCAACTTGTATTCGACGGTCGAATGGCTCCAAGCTTCGACCAAAGGCATCTTAGGTGCGCAAGTCTGCGCCTGGGAGCAACCCGAATATCTTGAGATCACCAACCTTCGACGGTTGTTGCCAACGGCGATGGAGCGGGTTTGGAGTCCCGGAGCCCAACCCAACTATGACCTTTATGCGTCGAGACTCGCCAAAACTGACGCCTTGCTCAGTCGGCTCATCGAACCGGTTCAGTTCTCCGCGAGTGGGCTCAAAGAGCTTAAGGAGGATGAATTTGACCTTCCCAGTTTTGCAAAATTTGCCGACATTGAACTCAGTTCGCGCGCGAAAGGCGAAATTCGGTACACCGTCGACGGGTCCAAGCCCACCGCAACATCTCCGGTTTATCAATCCGCAATACACCTCACCAAAACCACCACTATTCGCGCGATTTCGGTAGCCCCCGGGGCATCCGATTTCGAGTCTTCGGTCACCTACTATTTATCGCCACCGGTCAAGGCGAACTTAGCTACGGGAAAGCCCGTCACTTCCTCGTTAGGGACCCAGGGGCCTCAACGCCCCGAACTCGCTGTCGATAACAACCTCGACTTAGCTTCAAGTTGGTGGGCCGGGCCTGCACCCCAATGGCTTATGGTGGACCTCAAAGATGAGTCATCCATCGATCATATCGAACTCTTTCCCTACTGGGACGGTCGCCGATACTACCAATACACGATAGAAGTGAGTACCGACGGAGTGTCTTGGACAAAGATCGTGGATCGGTCGAACAACACAACGCCCGCTTCAAGCACTGGCGACGATTTACACTTTAAGGCGGTCGACGCTCGATACGTGAAGGTGAACTTGCTGAAAGGAAGTGCCAACGACTCGGTTCACCTCGTTGAGATCAAAGTTTGGCCAGTCGGCAGTTAAGCGGATACACTGTAGGGGTTGCTCGACGCTCAAACACCTGCCTTGATATTGGCGCCGATGGATGGCATTACCGATGCTCCGATGCGGGCGTTCCTTGGTGCGACAGGAGCGTTTACGTTTGCCGTATCGGAATTCCAACGAGTGAGCGTTGATCCTCTGCCGGCAAAGGTTTTTCGCCGCGAAGTACCGGAGCTCATGACCGATGCTTTGACGCCGACCGGATTACCCGTACAGGTCCAGATTCTGGGCGGAGACCCAGGTCGAATGGCGCAGTCCGCCTTAACGGCAGTCGAAGCCGGAGCAAAGGCAATTGACATCAATTTCGGCTGCCCTGCTCCCGTTGTCAACCGCCACGACGGCGGCGCTTCGCTTTTGCGCTGTCCCGGTCGGATTCGAGACATTATTTCCGCCGTCCGACAAGCGGTACCCAGTGATCTTCCCGTTTCGGCGAAGGTTCGCCTCGGATGGGATAATATCGACTCGATTTTCGAGAATGCACAAATGGTCGCCGAAGGCGGCGCTTCGTGGCTCACCATTCATGCCCGAACCAAGGTTCAGGGTTATCAACCGCCGGTCTATTGGCCGCATATTGGCAAGATTCGCGAGCAAGTTGAGATTCCTGTGGTTGCCAATGGTGATATTTGGACGATTGATGATTTTCGGCGGTGTCAAGACGAGACCGGCTGCCAGCACTTCATGATCGGAAGAGGGGCACTCGCCAATCCAGGCCTGCCGTACCAAATTGCCAATGAACTTGGAATATCCCAGGCTCCGGTTCCAAAATTAGAATGGATACCTTTGCTCCAAAAGTTCGTTCACCAATGTGACTTCTTCGCCGACTGCCCTCCGGCGGTAACTCTGATGCGCCTCAAACAATGGCTCAAAATCGCTAAAATCTATGGCGATTTCGTTTGGTTCGATGCCGTGAAACAAACGTTGACCCTGGAAGAGTTTTTCGAAGGTTTGGAAAAGGCAATGACTAGCCCGATGATCGCGAAGGGCTAACGATCGCCATGATCACGAAGATCAATAAGACGATCGTGAAGATGATTCCCATAATGAGGCCAAACCAAGCTCGACCGATACCAGTCTTGGATGGATCCCGTTTGATGTCTCGAAAGGCAAGAATTGCCGTGATGATTGCGAAAGGCGCCAAAACGCAGGTAGTCGCGAACAGCCCCAAATAACCTGAAGCGACGGCCCAACCCGAGGGATTCACGGGAATCACAAAGCGCATCGGATCTTCGTTCGGCGGCGTTACAGGTTGAAACGGCTGTGGGTTAGCGTAAGTTGGCTGCTGTGGAGGTTGAGAGAATGCGCCCCCAATCGGTTCGGCCAAAATCGTATCGATGTTGGACTGCGTGAGGTAGACAGTAGAACTCGCCAAACGCACTTTCGCATCGCCAAGCGGGGCATTTCGAAATCGCTCCTGCAACTCTGAAAGGGTGAGTTCGCGTTCCTCACCCTCAATCACCCACCGACGATCGTCCATCCGCGAAGTGTATCACGCAGATGGGCGAACAATCTTATTTTTTGATGGGAGCGCCGAGTTGTTGCCAATTCTCGATCGCGTTGAACACGAGTCCCCACGATCCCAGGGTCGATTGGCGCCACATTGGGTTGATCGCAAAGAGCAAGACGCTTCCTTTGCCGACGGGACATTGCACCAATGCGGCTTTCCCCGCAAGTTCATCGCCATGATCTAACGAGCCGCTGATCAAGAGCTTATCGGCCGGAGCAAAGCGAAGCAGGACCTTGGGGCGGGGCCCTGGTGGTGACTGAAATGATGGTGCCGCGTCGGACGGTAGTTTCTTGGCGGTGTAGGGTGGACGCCCCTGGACGATGTCAGGGTCATTCAGATCGCCTCGACCGCTCGGCCGCGATGGGCTACTATCGCCGCGACCACCAAAGCCACCTCCTCTGGCAGACAGCAGGGGACCTTCTGAGAAATAGACCCCGACCGTCTCATCGTACGACGCGGTGATTGGGTTGTCTTTTCCTTCGTTATTGGCGAGGAAGACGCCACCGGGCGCAAATAAGTCCTTCGGCTCGGAAAGGCTGACACCGGAAACCAGACCATATTGAATTGGGACCGAACAATTGCTGCCGATGCAGATAAAGACCCCGCCTTCATTGCAGAACTTTTGGAGATTCAACATGCCCTGAAGTTCGATCCCTCCTCGGATGTTGTCGGTATAGGCTGGACCGCCTAAATTCGGAAAGCCATCCAGCGGTTTCCATGGGATCGGCTCGCCATCTTTGGCGACACCATTCACAATTGATTGGGCGCTGCCACCCGTTGGCGACAGTAGGATGACATCGAATCGGCTCTTGAGATCGGAGATGTCGCGAATGTCTTGAACCGATAGGTAGGTGTACGGCACTTTTGCCGCGTCGAAAGCGAGTCGAACCCAGCCATCGTCTTGCGTATTCTGCCAGGTGTGAACAATTGCCACCCGACCCATTTTGCTCTTATCGATTGGGTAGGGCTGAGCCTCACGCCAGGTCGCGCCGACCGGGCTCGATGTCTTGCCAAGAATGTCTTTTTCATTGACTCGGGTCGTGTTGACATCGAACAACGGGCCGAGGGTCCAACCCGTATCGTCATAGGGTGACGGATCGTCGGAACGATAGAACTGCTTGTCCAGGAGCATATCGGCCATTCGGCAATAGGGCTGATCCATCCGCACGACGAGAGACCCCTTAGCCAGGACCTGATCGCCTTGCTTGACATCTTCCGTTAGTTGAGTAACCTCAACACCCTGGCGATTCATCAAGGTTTCTATTTCGCCAAGATTCCATCGTCGTCCAAGCTTTGCCGAAAGCACGTATGCCGACGGCCCTTCGTTCCAAGGCTTTAAGACGCTTCTCTTGGACTTCAAATAGTAGTTGTTGAGGAACTTCTCCTTATTGACGGCAACGTTATGCATGCCGATCAAAAGGGCTGACTCGCTGAGATTCGTGTTGTTGCGAATCGACCACCGAACGGATGGAAAAGGAGGATTCGGACGGAACCATTGTCGAGCCGCCGAATCGTTGCCGATTTGACGAACCCCGGTGTCGGCGCCACTTCCGCCTTGAGTCTCGTAGAACCGTCCAATCGCGTTATGCCCGTTGGCGACATAGAACGCATAATTGGGCGCCCATCCGTCATAAAATCCATGTGTCCAAACTCCCGGCACACCCCGTTTGGTCATCTCGTCGACTTCGTTGTAAGCCAACATATGCCACTCGTCAATAGTGATCGGATCCAGCCAAGCGTTGTAAGGGCCTGTGCCCGTCGAAATATAGAGGAATGGCACCGACTCGTGAAGGTCGTGCAGCACGGTCGGGTGATATTGCAGCCAATTCTGCATCAGGTTTTTGCTCAAGGCGAGACCCATTCCAATGTTGTCGCGATTATTATCGTGAGACACATATTCACCCCAATATAGAAGCGGGATCGGTGGCTTGGTTGGGTTCTTTTTTCGATACAAGTAGGTGTCGACGTAACGATCTCGTCCATCGGTATCAAGAACTGGGGTGAGCATGACAATCGAGTTCTTGCGAATGTCTCGAATAAACGGCGTGTCCTCGACCGCGAGACGATAGGCGAGTTCCATCAGCATTTCTGGTGGGCCAGATTCAGGCGAGTGCATCCCTCCGGTCGCATAGTAAATCGGCAGCCCTTCTTGAACTAACTTTGCCGCTTTCTCATCCGCGCCATTCAGGTTGCCATCCCCTTTATAGTCCACCAGTTTCCTGGGATCGCCGAGCAAGCCATTGATCTCACTGATTCTTTTGAGTCTCTTGATATTCCCAGCATCCGAAATAATGACGGAGATCATCTCCCGCCCCCCTTCGCTCTTCCCAATGCTCTGGACCATCACTCGGTCGGACGTTTTCGCGAGTTCACGCATGTAGGCGTTGATTTCGTCGACGTGGTGAAGCGTATTTGGCGCGCCGATGATGTCGCCGAAATATTTCATCGGGCTCGGTACGCGGCTACTGGTCGGAAGGTGATCGACGTATTCGGTAAGGAAAAACGGCTCGGTTGTATATTCCTTAATTTTCTTGCCATATGCCTCGTCGTTTTGGGCATAAGCCGTCATCGACAAGAAGATGCCCAATAGAATCGCCGCTCGGTTCATGGGAGGATTCTAACATATGGGTTCGGAGTCGCCTAGACAACACGAATTGCTTTCGGTAAAGTAGTCGTAACGATGCTTGGTTCGAAGCTGATCCAATTGTTAGGGCTGACTCTCGGTGTGGGCGGCTTCAGTACAGGCTATTTCTTGGCTCCAGCACAAAAGAAGAAAGTCGTCGAAAAGGTCGTTTTCTCGCGGGATATTCTGCCGATTCTGTCGGATAAGTGCTTCAAATGTCATGGTCCCGATAGTGCGACCCGCATGGCAAATATGCGTCTCGATACCAAAGAGGGCGCATTTGAGAACCGGAGCGGAAAGTTTCCTATTGTTCCGGGCAAGCCAGACCACAGCATGATTGTCGAACGAATCAACGACAAAGATGCTCCGATGCCTCCAGAGGACAGCGGCAAGAAACTTTCGAAAGCAGAAATTACGCTGATCACCCGCTGGATTCAAGAGGGAGCGGTTTACAGCAAGCTCTGGTCCTTTGAGCCGTTAGCAAAGATAATTCCAGTTCCCCAAGTTTCCAGTTCGTGGCCCAAGAATGACATCGATCGATTCATACTTGCTCGTCTCAAGAAGTCCAGTCTTTCACCGAGCCCTGCCGCCAGCCGAGAACGTTGGCTTCGGCGAGTAACCCTCGATCTGAATGGGTTACCGCCAACGGATGCCGAAATTTCTTCTTTTACTCAGGACACTCGACCAGACGCCTATGAGCGCGTGGTTGATCGACTTCTCGCCAGTCCACATTTCGGCGAGCGAATCGCAGTTGATTGGCTAGATGCCGCTCGATATTCGGACAGCTACGGCTACCAGTCCGACCTCATCATGCCCTCCTGGCCCTATCGAGATTGGGTGATTCGCGCTTTTAATTCGAACATGCCCTATGATCGATTCCTGACGGACCAAATCGCGGGCGACCTTTTGCCAAACGCGACGCGCGACGATCGTTTGGCCACGGCATTTAACCGGCTCCATCGTCAATCGAACGAGGGAGGCTCAATTCCCTTGGAATTCAAGACCGAATATGCGTCGGATCGAGTCAGCACGTTTGGAACTGCTGTGCTCGGTCTAACTTTGGGATGTGCCAAGTGCCACGATCATAAATTCGACCCGATCACGCAGAAGGAGTATTACCAACTCTTCGGGTATTTCAACAACATTGACGAATATGGCCTGTTGCTGAGTTCGGAGATCGTCCCGACCCCTTCCCTTTTATTGCCAACCAAGGAACAGGAGGCGAAACGCACCGAACTTGAAGCAGCCCGTAATCAGGCTGAGAAGAATTTGGACGATGTCGCAAAGCAAGCCCAACCCAGATTTGAAAAGTGGCTTGCGTCGAAACCGATGACGCCAGAGTTAGGTGATTTTAGGTGCTATTTCTCGCTCGATGAAAAAGCAGGTGAACCCTTTAAAAATGCCGTTCCAGGTGACGTGACCTGCGACCGAATAGGCGCACCCGAAACTGTCGTTGGCAAAGAAGGTTCGGCGGTAAAGCTCAACGGCGACGATGGAATCGTGATCCGCAAATTGAAGGCCCAAGAACGTTGGGATCCCTTTACATGGTCGTTCTGGATCAAAGACCCGCGAGCCGTCAAGGGACCAACCGTTCTGCTTCACCGAACGGGAGGCACCGACGTAGGATTTTGCGGCTTCGATCTGATTCTGGAAGACGGATTTTTGACGGCTCGGGTGATGCGCCATTGGCCTGGAAATGCCATTGGAGTACGAACCACCCAACCGGTTCCCATCAATCAATGGACGAATATCGCCTGGAGCTACGACGGCCTTAGCCACGCAGATGGTCTTAAGCTTTATGTCAACGGCAAACAAGCATCGACCGTGACTCTGAACGACAAAATTTGGAAAACCATTCACGCTTATGGCGACCTCGGTCCCAGCGGTGGCGACTGGTCGTTTGGCCAGCGGTTCCGCGAAGCGGGATTCAAGGGTGGCGAAATTGACAACATTGCTTACGCAGAGCGCTGCCTGGCTTCGATTGAGGTTGGCCAGCTTTATGACAAACGCGGTGTCGTAGGTTGTCTCATGGATCGTGACAACCACCAAAAAGAGCTTTTGGAATACTATCTCAAGGCGATTGATCCCGACTATCGCGCCGCGCTTGCCTTAAGGCTCCAAGCCGACAAAGCCATCGCTGAGTTTGAAAATGGCGTTCAGGAAATTTCGGTTATGGAAGAGTCAAAACACGAGATTCCCGCTTATCTTCTTTTCCGTGGACAATATGACGCACCAAGAAATGCCCAAACGTTGGTTCATCGGAACACACCGAAGGCGTTACCCGCGCTGCTTGCTAGTGGTCGGAACGATCGACTCTTGTTGGCAAAATGGGTGGTTCGCCCAGACAATCCATTAACGGCTCGTGTCGCCGTCAATCGGCTTTGGCAGATGATGTTTGGCGTCGGGATCGTCGAAACGAGTGAGAATTTTGGGGTTCAGGGTTCGCCACCTTCACATCCCGAACTGCTCGACTATTTGGCGAAAAAATTTATCGATTCGAAATGGAACGTGAAGGCCGTTCTCAAGATGATGGCGCTCTCGGCAACCTACCGCCAAGACTCTGTTCACAATCCAAAACTTGCAAAAATTGATCCCGAGAATCGACTATACGCTCGCGGCCCGAGTCAACGTCTCTCGGCCGAGATGGTCCGCGATACGGCCCTCGCCGCTTCTGGCTTGCTATCCGACAAACTCGGCGGCCCTCCCGTCAATCCCTATCAGCCCGCGGGAATTTGGACAGAAAACAACACCATGACACCAGGATTCGTGCAGAGTAAGGGGGCTGATCTTTATCGGCGAAGCATCTACTCAACCTGGAAACGCACGACTCCGGTGCCAAGCATGTTGGTCTTCGACGCAACGTCACGCGAAGCATGCGTCGTACGGCGACCGATGACGAGTACCCCGCTGCAGGCGCTGGTGCTGCTCAACGATGTGCAATATGTTGAAGCGGCCCGGGTACTGGCGGAACATGCACTCGGATCTCATCAAGATCGCCCAGGTGAGATTCAATTGATGTTCCATCGTTTGGCGGGACGCAAGGCCAGCCAGCAAGAAGTAAGCATTTTGAATCAACTTTTCGAGGAGCAACATGCGCTTTTCGCCAAAACTGAGCAGGACGCCGCAAAGCTTATTCACATGGGTGATTCGAAGCCAAATGCGAAGCTGGACGTCAATGACCTTGCATCCCTGACCGTTGTTGCTCAGGCAATTTTGAATTCTGATGCCGTTATTTGGAAGCGATAACATGATCCCTTACGACCCAGAACATCCGTTACAGCCCCTTATGGGGCTTACCCGCCGTGAGTTCTTTGGCAATGCGGCAAAAGGGCTTGGCGCTTTAGCGCTTTCCTCATTGCTTCCCGCGTGGGCGTTTGCCGACCCCAAACAAGGCACGCTAAAATTCCACCACACGCCAAAAGCCAAGCGAATCATCTATTTGTTTCAGGCTGGGGGCCCAGCCCAGCAGGACCTTTTCGACTACAAGCCACTGCTCAACCAACTTCACGGCCAACCCTTGCCCGATAGTGTTCGTCATGGACAAAGGTTGACAGGCATGAGTTCGAACCAAAGTGTGATTCCGCTTGCGGGCTCCCCTTTCAAATTCGCCCAACACGGCCAAGGCGGGGCTTGGCTTAGCGAGCTTCTGCCCCACATTGCCGAAGTCTCTGATGAATGCTGTTTTGTCAAGTCGGTGTTCACCGAGGCGATCAACCACGATCCCGCGATTACCTTCTTCCAAACCGGCAGCGAGCAAGCCGGACGCCCCTCGATGGGAGCTTGGTTGAGTTATGGCTTGGGGTCCATGAATCAGGACTTACCGACCTTTGTCGTCTTGGCGACGGCGAATGCCGGAGACCAACCTCTCTACGCCCGACTTTGGGGCAGCGGATTTTTGGATTCGAAGTATCAAGGGGTTCGCCTTCGCTCGGGCAAAGAGCCCGTTCTTTATCTCTCGAACCCAGACGGCATCTGCAACTCGGGTCGCCGGGCGATGCTCGACCGATTGAGTGAGCTCAATCGGAGCCAATTCGAACACGAACTTGATCCCGAAATCGAGAGCCGAATTGCGCAATATGAAATGGCGTATCGCATGCAGACGAGCGTTCCTGACGTCACGGACTTGAGCAAAGAGTCGGACGAAGTATTCGAGCTCTATGGCCCCGATTCCCGCAAGCCAGGAACCTTTGCCGCGAACTGCCTCCTCGCCCGGCGACTCGCCCAAAAAGGCGTGCGTTTCATCCAACTCTATCATCAAGGGTGGGACCATCATGGAGGACTCTTTAATGGCATGAAGGACCAATGTCGGAAAACCGACCAGCCTACGGCGGCCCTCATCAAGGACCTCAAGCGGCTCGGCATGCTGGAAGATACTTTGATCGTCTGGGGCGGCGAGTTTGGACGCACGAGCTATTCCCAAGGTTCGCTTGAACTGAACGCCTTTGGCCGGGATCACCACCCGCGATGCTTTACTGTCTTCATGGCTGGGGGCGGTGTCAACGCCGGTACGACCTATGGTCGCACCGATGACTACGGCTACAACATCGCCAATAAGGATGGCCAGGCGATGAACCCGTCAAAGATGGTGTTTACCGAAGGAGCCGTTCACGTACATGATCTCCAAGCGACCATTCTTTGGCTCATGGGCGTCGACCATAAGCAACTCACTTTTGCGTATCAAGGACGCGACTTCCGGTTAACCGATGTGCATGGAAATGTGGTTCCGGCTTTGATGAAAGCATAAGTCTGCGCTTGAGTGGTCCCAAAAATCTCAGACCTTGTTGGCACCTTGTTCGGTCCATTGGCCGATGTCCACCACAGGATGAATGGACGATCATGAACACACGGAAAACGTGTGATATGAACATCGCCTTCGACTTACCTCTCCTCTCTTCGGGCCTCAAATCCTTCATCGTCGCGACCTTGCCGTGGGGAACCATTGCTTTGGCCTTTATCCTTGCTGACGGCATCTACTCTCGTCGGCATCATTCGTGAGGGCTTGTGCTATCCTTCATTCGTGGACGCCAGTGCCAAAAGAATCCGGCACATTATCTTCGTAGCACATCTCTGGGTTTGCATCCCATTTCTCGTGATGTGGTTCACCATTCCATCCACTCACGACAAGATTTCGAACGCTTCTTTTCAAAATATCCAAACGTTTCTCGCGATCGTCTTGGTCTACCTCGCGTTTCGCTCTTGGTTCGCCTTTCGAAATCCCCCCAAGCTCGAATGGGAGTACGTGTTTCCGCCGATCGACGTGGCGGTCGTCAGTATGCTCATTTGGCTCGGAAACCGCGACCCGCTCAGCAATATCGGGCTGCTTTACCTCTTTCCGCTCGCCCAAGCCGCCGGAACTCTCAATATCCGTTGGTCGATCGCCGTTGCCGCGATGGTGCTCGTTGGCGCCGCGCTGGCCACCCACGGCCTGAGGTCCGAAGAGCCGTTCAACGCGTTCTTCCGGTACTACTTCATTTTCGTCGTCGCGTCGCTCTTCACCCAACTCGCCCTCGCCTCCGCCAAACTTCGTGAAAAAATGAGCATCGATCGCGACCGAAAGCATATGGCGATGGAAATTCATGATGGAGTCCAAGCTCATCTGATGACCCTGTCGAAGCAGCTTGAACTCGCCGAAATGATCGCAGTGCAGAACCCTGAGCGGGCCAAAGAACTTGCTTCAGAAGGTCGAGAAACCGCTCGGCTTGCGGCCGACGAACTGCGTTTTTTGGTCAAACGGATGCGGGGTCAGACACGCCAGGGAGGCTTTATTCCTGCCCTTCAAAACTTCATCCACAACGTTACTGCCCGCCATGAATTATCCGGGAAGTTTGAGGTCATCGGTCAAGAAAAGATCTTGCCGGTTGAGCTAGAGCACACCGCATTTCGCATTGCTCAAGAGGCATTGACAAACGCCGTTCGCCACGCAAACGCAACCGAGATCACTATTGTCGTGGCTTTTGAACCCACCCATCTGCATCTCACCGTAAAAGATAACGGCACCGGATTTGACTGCAAGATCGAGTCAGAAGGGCTCGATGGCATGAAAACTCGCGCCCAAGCCATTGGCGGGACTCTCAACCTCATCTCAAACACTCAGTCGGGCACACAAGTTGAGGCTCGACTGCCCTACGATTTCATTCCAACGGAGAAGAACCGTGAATAAGCCCATCCGTATCCTCATTGCCGAAGACGACAGTCTTCTCCGCCGTACGATTGTCGAACTCTTCGGTTTTGACAAAGATTTTGTCGTCGTGGCCCATGTCCCCAATGGAGCAATGGCTTTGGCCGAACTCGACACCGCCCGACCGGACGTCGTTCTCACCGACATCGAGATGCCGAAGCTCGATGGCATCGAAACGACCCGCCAAATCAAAGAGAAACTGCCCGAATTGCCCGTCGTGATCCTCACCAAATTCGGCGATGACGATAACCTTTTTCGTGCGATCCGAGTCGGAGCCAGCGGCTATGTTCTGAAAGATAGTCCCATCGAAGAAATCAAGCAAGCCATTCGAGAAGCTTACAACGGAGAGAGCCATCTCAATCCTTTCCTTGTCGCAAGGGTGCTTCAGGAATTTTCGCGAATTGGGCAATCGACCAAGCAACGCAAAGAACTCTTTGCCGAACTGAGTCGCCGAGAGATGGAGGTTTTGGAGCTTCTCGGGAAAGGTTACAAGAACCGCGCAATCGCCGAGGAACTCTTCCTTTCGGAAAAGACCGTCAAGACGCATGTGGGCGCGGTCTTGAAAAAGCTGCAAGTCAACGACCGTACCGAAGCCGCAATTATTGCCCAAAAGCATGGCCTCACGGAGTAAGTACGCTTTGACAATCAAAGCTTTATAATGAGTCCATGCTCACCGTGTTTGCCGTCGCTTTAGCCCTTCAAGCGGAGCCGAAAACTTATCTGAAGGACATCACTGATTTGATGGCGAAGTCTTGGCCCAACAACCGGATGATTCAGATCGTCTGCCACGGGCACAGCGTTCCCGCTGGGTACTTCAAGACTCCCACGGTCGATACCTTTAACGCTTACCCCCACCTGCTTCATGTTGAGCTCAAAAAGCGATTTCCATTGGCGGTGATCAATGTGACGGTGACAGCCATCGGCGGCGAAAATTCGTTGTCAGGAGCGAAGCGCTTTGCCGAGGATGTGTTGACGCGAAAGCCAGACGTTGTAACGATCGACTACGGTCTCAATGATCGAGGATTCAAATCATCGGACATCAAGCAAGCGTGGCAGAGCATGATCGACCAAGCCAAAGCGAAAGGGATCAAAGTCTTGCTCATGACACCGACTCCCGACCAGAGCGCGAACATGAGCGATCCGAATGATCCCCTCAATCAGCAAGTCGCCCAGATCAAGCAGCTTGCCAAGGAAAACGAAGTCGGACTGGTGGACAGCTATGCCGCCTTCCAGTCCGAATTAGCCAAGGGAACCAAGCTCTCAAGCCTGATGGCTCAGGTCAACCACCCGAATCGAGCGGGGCACGACTTGGTGGTTCGGGAGCTTATGAAATGGTTTCCCTAGGAACTCTCATCTCCTATTGCTGACGAGCCTTGGGCAATCGATGATAGGCTATTTTCGCTTCTTTGTGGTGCGAAGACCACGGGAAATAATAGCTTGGCGAACCTAAGGAAATCACGGGGATGTGCTTGAAGACCGCCTTTCCCCCGTTGGGAGCTGGAATTGAGATATCCGCAAAATCGCCGACCTTGCTTAAGGCGATGCGTCCCATTCCATAGATACGCTTACCATCTTTGGTTACCTCAAAGGGATTTTCTCCATTGCCTGGCTTCTGAACAAATTTTGCTGGTCCAAAGGCGATCCCCAATTTGACACCTTCGACCGTAAAGGGGGTTTGTTGCAGAGTCTTGCTACTCACCGCCGAGCCCGTCCAGAGCGCCCAAATCGCCCCCATAGAATCCTTTGCAACTAGACGCAACGTCACTCCTTTCGACGTTCCAAGCCCATTGTCAATTCCGCGATTGACATCGCTCGAAATCTTCTGTATGTCATAGACATGCAAATCTTTCATGACTTGGGGTTTCGGTTCAAAAAGAGATTCATCAACCGAATTTGGATAGTCATAAGTAGCCACCCACTTTTTCTCCTTCCCTTCTGTCCGGACGATATATCCGGTGTTCTTATTTACGATCGCATAGTAATGAGGGGCCTTTGGGTACTGATCGGCGAGTTCATATTGGATCGCGGGACCTTGTGAAGTGGTGATGTCCTTTTGGCTTACGATCTTTGCTCGTTGAAACTCCATTAGCTTCTCGAAGCGCCCATCAAAATTGTAAGTGTGACCCAAGGCGTCGCTCTTGCGGGTGCTCACCATGGCATACCGTTCGGTATTGGGATTCGTGGTTCGCCAAGCAATATTTCCGTCAAAGTAGCTAAAAGTCTTTTGGCCATCGCTTCGCCACTCAAGAAACACTTGGCCTGTCGAGCGATAGATCATTCGCGCGACTTTCTCACCGTAGGTCCACTCATCGGTCGTTACGTGGCCCTCGGGATCTTTGCAAACATAGTGGACGATGCGCGCCTTCGTCGAAGAGTCAACCGCCTGAGCCCACGCACTGCCCGCGGTCGCTCGTGGCCACACCAAAAACGCCGCCGTAGCCGCCGCAACCCCGACGAGACTCACTTTGGGTAAACGGTTCCCTTTCGTCTGGTCGAGCGCACGACGCGCTTTTAAGCGCGATTCTGGGCTTGAGCCATCGTGCTGAAGGCTCTGAAAGGCATGGTTAAGATCAACAAGTTTCCGCGACATAATTCTCTTCTCCTGATCCAAGATAGGTTTTCAACCGTTCGCGAGCGTGATAGAGGCGGCTCTTGACCGTCCCTTCGGGAATCCCCAAGACGCTGGCAATTTCGTCAACAGACAGTTCTTCGACATGATGCATCAGCACCACGGCCCGCGCCTCAGGACTGAGCTTTGTCAATGCAATGCGAAGGGCGTCTGCTTCCGAAATCTGACTGAATTCGGGCTGGGTTACCATCGATTCTTTGAGAATCGGAAGCCATAACTTTCGTCTCCGGAAACGGGTGAATTCGTGAAACGCAATTCCCAGAATCCAGGCGCGAAAGCTCGCGCGGCTATCATAGCGATGGGCACCAACGATCGCTCTTACCAATGTTTGCTGAGTCAAATCCTCAGCGTCGTCAAGGTTTCTCGTCAACTGACGGAGGAACCGGAATACGGCCGAATGATGCCGCTCGACAAGGAGGTCGAGCGCAGCCGCGTCGCGGTTGTGAATAAGTTTGGCAAGAGTGAGGTCGTCCAATCGGCTGTCCTATTTTGGTCAATCCTCTATAACCGTCAGGACTCAGTTGGGTTCACACTTTTTCAGAGTAGAGCGCAATTGCCAAAACTCGGTTGATGAACTCATCCTTTCCATCTGTGTAAGACAGAATGTCGTTCGGATATTTGGCCGCAAGCTCAATTTTGAGCGCAGCATAATCTTGGGCCGTTTCGGGGTGATCAAGAAGGTAATCGCGAAACGCGATTGTTTGTCGCCAATCCTTACTATCGATCTCGTTCATATGCAGATGATGAGTTCGTATCTCACCTTTCCGGAAGTAATGGCGACGAGGAATTCCAAGCTCTCCACGATAGGTATAGCCAATTCGTTCAAGCGGAGCAACGCATCGAAACGCTTCGTCGAAATCGCGAACCGCAATCCCAATATCGATAATCGGCTTGGCGCTGAGCCCGGGAACGGACGTGCTACCGATATGTTGGATATCCAGGATGTAAGGGCCAATCGCCCGGATGAGCGCTTGCTTTTCATCCTCGAAAGCCTCGGCCCACAATGCCGAATACGGCCTTACCGCTACAGTATTCGCTGGCAATCCGATTGGCATAGCATCAACCTTGGGCTTTCGCCCTTACTTTTGATACTGCACGACACTCGCGTTTCGTTCGAAAAAATCAGAATTTACTGAAAAATTTCTTAGCGTAACCACGCATCAACTATTTCGCCACTGACATCCGTCAGGCGGAAATCCCGCCCTTGATAGCGATAGGTTAGGCGCTCATGGTCGATACCAAGCAGGTGCAACATCGTGGCGTGGAGATCGTGGACGCTGACCGGATTCTCGACGATATTATACGAATAGTCGTCTGTTTTTCCGTAAGCCTGTCCGCCCTTGATGCCGCCGCCTGCCATCCAGATCGAGAAGCAGCGGGGGTGGTGGTCGCGACCGTAGTCGTCGGCTTTCAGCGTGCCCTGAGAGTAGACGGTTCGTCCGAACTCACCGCCCCAAACCACCAACGTATCGTCAAGCATTCCGCGCTGTTTCAAATCCTGTAAGAGCGCAGCCGATGGCTTATCAACATCTTCCGCTTGAAGCTTAATCGCCTTGGGCAAATTGAAATGCTGGTCCCAACCCATGTGGAAGAGTTGGACGAATCGCACTCCACGCTCTGCGAGTCGTCGTGCCAAAAGGCAGTTGTAAGCATAGGACCCTTTGCGTTTGACTTCCGGTCCGTACATTTCCAGAATGCTGGCTGGCTCCTTGGAGATGTCCAGCAAGTCAGGCACCGATGTTTGCATTCGGAAAGCGAGCTCATATTGCGAAATGCGCGTGTCGATTTCGGGATCCCCTGTAACTGTCTTCTTCATTTCGTTGAGTCCCATGAGTTCGTCAAGCATCTCGCGCCGAGTTTCGCGATCGATGCCGTGAGGATCTGAAATAAAGAGCACCGGATCACCCGTGTTGCGGAATTTGACGCCTTGGTGCTGGGTTGGCAAGAATCCTGGTCCCCAAAGACGGTCATAAAGCGGCTGGTCGTCTTTTCGTCCACTTCCCGTACTCGTCAAGACGACGTAGGTCGGAAGGTCGTTGTTCATCGTGCCAAGACCATAACTCAGCCAGGCACCCATACTCGGGCGTCCCGCAATCTGATTTCCAGACTGCATAAAGGTCACGGCAGGGTCGTGATTAATCGCGTCGGTAAACAAGGATCGAACCAGACAAATATCGTCGGCAGATGCGCCAATGTGAGGCAAAATCTCGCTGTACTCGATACCCGCTTGTCCATGCTTATCAAACTTATAAACACTTGGCGCAACCGGGAAGGATTTTTGTCCGCTCGTCATTCCCGTCAACCGCTGACCATTTCGGATGCTGCTCGGCAAATCTTCACCCATTCGATTGGCAAGAACCGGTTTGGGATCGAAAAGCTCCATTTGGCTTGGCGCGCCCGATTGGAAGAGATAGATGACCCGATTGGCTTTCGGTGGGAAGTGCGGAATGTCGGGCAAGCCGCCGTATCGCTTTTTGCCCACTTGGCCCGATTGCACCAGCGTCGTCGCGAGCGCCTCGTCGGAAAGGATGCCCATCAGAGCGGCCATCCCCAGCCCACCCGCTCGCTTGAGGAATGTTCGGCGGTTGAATTTATCTTGAAGGTCGTAGCGGATATCCATCGTTATTCCTTAGTGATCGTTTCATCGAGGTTGAGGAGTGTGCTTGCGGAAATGGTGTAAGCAGCGACGACGATTGGGTCGAGCTTCGCGTTAAGCGGAGCGTCACCGGTCGAAATCAGCTTTTGGGCCGACGCCGGGTCTTTGCGGAATTTCTCAATTCGCTTCTTCAGGTTTTCGGCCATCAACTTAAGCTCTCCCGCGTTGGGCTTTCGTCCCAAAACTCGCTGGAATCCGACAGTCAGTCGACCTTCCATCGTTGAACCACCTTCCTCAATCATCTTCTGCGCCAACACACGAGCCGCCTCGATGTAGGTTTCGTCGTTCATCAACGTTAAGGCTTGTAAGGGGGTATCCGTTCGTGCGCGCGACACCCGACAGGTTTCGCGAGAGGGAACGTCAAACAGAAGCATGTTGGGTGGTGCCGCCGTTCGCTTCCATATCGTATAGAGGCTTCGCCGGTAGAGCCCGCCGCCTTTGTCGTGCTGGTAGTTTCTCAGGTTGCCATATACGTTCGTTTCGTCCCAAATGCCTTCCGGTTGATAGGGGCGAACCGAAGGGCCGCCAATTTTTTCGACCAACAGTCCACTCGCATACAGCGCTTGATCGCGGATGACTTCGCCCGGAAGCCGGAATCGAGGTCCTCGCGAGAGCCATTTGTTCGTTGGGTCAGCCTGGATTTTTGCCGTCGTGATCTTCGAAGACTGCTTGTAGGTCGAAGACATGACGACTTCCTTTACGAAGGCTTTGAGATCCCACTTGAGTCGGATGAACTCGGTCGCCATATAATCCAACAGTTCTGGATGGGTCGGGAAGTCTGCGCGAGTGCCAAAGTCTTCGACCGTATCGACGATGCCCTTTCCGAAGAAGCGATCCCACAACCGATTGACGGTTACGCGAGCGGTCAGCGGATTTTCAGGCGAAACAATCCACTTGGCGAGTCCCAGTCGATTTTCTGGCAGGCCCTTCGGCATTGGAGGAAGGAACGAGGGGAGGCCCGCCGTTACCTTGTCGCCATGCTTGTCATATTCGCCACGAATAAGCACAAAGCAATCTCTCGGCTTCGGCATTTCGGCCATGACCATGACATCGGGAATCGACTTGTCCAGATCGTCGCGTTTCTTGGAAAGTTCGTCGCGCTCTTTGCTCACCTGCGCATAAACGGAGTCATGTTCGAGAGACCAAAGTCGGTTGATTTGGTCGTTCTGTTCCTTGGTTCGTTGCTCTACAGGAATGGTTACCAGTCGCGCGGCCGGATGAACGTTTGCCAGTTTGGCAACTTCGTCGGGATTGAGCGATCGATTATAGATTCCAAAATTATCGACTTCCCCTTTAAAGAATTCGCCAGTTGTTCGACGCCCGATCTTCGTGGTTACTTGAGTTCGAATCGTGTCCTTGAGGGAGTCTTGTTCCACCATCGTTTCGACCGGCTTGCCGTTGAGATACATCTTGAAGCCGCTGGGCTTCATCGAGCCATCGTAAGTGAGGAAAATATGCGTCCATTGACCTTGCGGAAGCATGGTCTTGCTCGTGATCTTCAGGGCATTTTCCGGCCACTTGTGGATGATGTGAGCCATGACGCGACCACCCGTCAGGAAGCAATCCCAGCCACGATAATCATTGCCATCGTCCATTCGGCTAAAGGGAGCGCCCTCGCCGTTGTCCGATTTCACCCAGGCGCCATAAGAAAACGCCTGATTTTGATCGAAGTCACCTACCGAACCCAGGTCGGCAAATCCTTTGTCGCTGACCGCAAGTGAACCAGTGGCTCGACCAAATCCGTAGGATGTCGTTCCTTCCAGTGTATAACTGCTCTTCGTTTTCGGCTGGAACGTAAACGCAGCCACCAAGCCCTTATCGACTTGAGGAATTGCGTTGTCGATCTTCCAGTTCGCTGAGGTCGCCTGATTTGCCGTCAATCGAGCGTTTAGTTTTTCGTCAAATCCTTGAATTTCTTTGGCAAAAGTCGCCAGGCGCTTTGCTTCATCATCGGTGGTCGCTTTCAAGAGCGGCGGATGATTGACGGGCCGTTCTTCACCCGTACCCGATTCAGGAACGTTGTTAAAGAAAGCCGTCAGGCGATAGAAGTCCTTCTGGGTGAGCGGATCATATTTGTGATCGTGGCACCGGGCACATCCCGCCGTCAATCCAAGCCAAACCGCCGAGGTTGTCTCGACTCGATCGATAACGTTCTCAATGCGCCACTCTTCAGCGATAACGCCGCCTTCGGTATTGATTCGGTGGTTGCGATTAAAGCCGGTTGCAAGTTTCTGTTGCGTGGTCGCGTTCGGCAGAAGATCACCCGCGATTTGGTCTACCGTAAACTCGTCGTACGGCATGTTGGAGTTGAAAGCGTTGATGACCCAGTCCCGCCAACGCGATTGAAATCTCTCGAAGTCGGCCTGATAGCCGTTACTGTCCGCATATCGCGAATAGTCCATCCAATCCATCGCCATACGTTCGCCATAGCGCGGCGACTTAAGAAGTCGATCAACGACCTTCTCATAGGCTTTCGGAGAGTTGTCTTTTACAAAAGCTTCAACTTCGCTTGGGGTTGGCGGAAGTCCTGTCAAATCAAGCGTGACTCGGCGGATTAGAGTGCGTTTATCGGCGATCGCCTCTGGCTCAAGTCCCATGCTTTCGAGTTTTGCGAGGATAAATCGGTCGATGTCGTTGCTCACCCACTTTGCATTCTTGACTTTGGGCAGTGCAGGTCGAATGGGCGTCACAAATGCCCAGTGCTCTTTGTATTCCGCACCTTGGAGAATCCAATCGGAAAGCGTTTGTTTTTCTGCCTTTGAAAGCGTCTTGTGGGTGTCGGCGGGCGGCATGAGCGAGTCGTCCGTCGCATTGATTCGCTTAATGAGTTCGCTGGCTTGGGGATTTCCGGGAACGATGGCAGTTTCGCCGCTATCCAGCTTGAGCGTCGCACCTTTAAACGAATCGAGGCGAAGTCCCGCCGCGCCAGTATTCGAGCTTGGGCCGTGGCAGGTAAAGCACTTCGTGATGATCGGACGAACATCACGATTGAAGTCAATTTTTTCTTTCTTCGCCGTTGCCTGAGGCTTTGTTTGGGCATCCAAAATGCCCGCTCCCAATACTGCAACCGACCCGATTAAGGCGAGACGATTGCGCCACATTGCGCTCATAGGGCTAGTGTAACCGAGGGCTTTGCGGAATTAGGTCTCGAACAGGATCAAACTTCGATTTCTTATGACAAAAGTCATCCGAAACCAACCCTGTCTCGCCGATGTAACTCGGGCGAGACAGGGTAAGGAAGGCTAGTTCCTCGGAATGCTCAGCACATCGGGACGTACTAACCGCACAGGCCCCAGCAGCCCTGAGTCGAGCAGGGTCGAGTCTTTGTTAAAGAAGTGCCAGGTCGTAAAGGTGATTCGCTTGGTTGGCGGTCGCTTGCTGCCATCCTCAATCCACTTCGGCCACTCAAGAATTCTGCCGTTGTATTTCGCTTCGGGCGGATACTGTTCATCTCCGATCAATCGGTTCGGCCATAGATTCGTGACTTTGACCGTCAACGAGTTATTCCCGTTCTTTAGCCACTTCGACACCTCGATCCGGAATGGAGCCTTCCAAAGAGTTTCGAAGCGATGGCCATTCAGCTCGACTTCAGCCAAGTTTTTGACGGTTCCGAGATCGAGCCATACCGGCCCCTTGCCCTTCTTCGTCTTGAACTGCTTCGTATACGTCGCCGTTCCAGAGAAATATTTGATTCCTTCGATCTTGGACTCGGTCCACGACATCAATCGATCAAACTTAGCGCTTGCCGGAGCACCGAGTTTTGGCGGGAAGGTGAGATTCCAACCACCCGTAATGGTTTCGGCAGACGGTTTCGCTTTGAAAATTCCCTTCCCGCCATTCGGCATCGTGTATTCGTAATTACCCGGCTTCCACGCTTCGATTCGCCCGGCGTACTCGATATAGTCCGGCGGCGTATCTTCCCCACCACCGCCCAGGATGTCAAGCACTTGATTCTCATCGATATTTCGCTCGAATCGTTTGCCATCGAGCGTGTAGACCAAATGCAAGCGCTTGGCATGCATGTATGTCGGATCACCAAAATTCGAGTTCGTTGCTGCGATTTCGGTTTCTCCACGGTCGATCATGTCTTTTACCTTCTCGGTAACGTCGGTCCCACCGGCACCATCCGTCGCTTCATAGCGAGCCGAAACGATTTCGACTTTTGGCGGTTTTGGCGGTGCTGCCGCTTGGCCCAACCATTGAATACCCGCGAGGTGAACTCCCATCGAAGGTTTTCGGAAGACAACGAAGACAGATCCGGCTGACTCCATGCGGAGCGAAACTCGGGTTCGACCTGCGGATTCCTGCCAGATTTGCGCAGGTTCAACCGTTCCCGTCTCGGCATTCCAAAACTCAGGCATGCGCCCGTTTACCCGGAAGGTTACATCGACATTCATGGACCTGTTTGTCGGGTTAGCGACGAAATAATAATCGGTTCCTTCTGAGAATCGATGAATCCAGTTCACCGGCTTGGAAGATTCGAGATCAGGTTTGATGTTCTGCTCCATCAATACCTGCTTAAGCGTTCGGCCATTCTTGACTCGTCCCCATGACTGATCGACGATTCGCTGAAGCTCTGCGTCTCCGCTACCCATGTCGGAAAGACTTGGTGACTGCATCGGTTTTGGACCGATGATCGTCGCACCCGCTCTCGACAACTCTCCGATCTTTTTGGCGACCTTTGGGGTCATATATTCGCTGTTTGGCAACACCAACACGCGATAGCGCATTCCGCTTGGTAACACAATCTGGCCATTCTCAACCTTCATGGACATGAGAACCGTTGCATCGCAACCATCATAGTCATATCCGGCCGGAACCGTATTTCCGCGAAGCATCGGCAGGTCGTTCGGACCTTCTTCACCCGTAAAGGCGATCACATCGGCGACAAAGCGTCCCGATTGCAGCAGGTATTGGCATCGTGCGATGTACTTCATCCACGCTTGACCCTGATCCCACCAGGTGATCGTCCGTTCAAGATTCATCCCCCAGGGCCCCATCGTCATTCCCGGCTGAAGGTCGAGCCAAGGCTGATGGGTATAGCGATGGAAAATGTAGCGGTTGACTCCCAAGGTGAAAATTCGATCGCCCAAAGCCTTGATCGAGTAAGGATCGACTAACCAACGACCGCGCGAATCGTCGGCCGTAAAGGACTCGGCGCCTACGACCGGACGTCCGTTAGTGTGGGCCGAGGAAGAAGCCAGCTTTGTGGTTTCGGCAGCCGCGCCACCGACCCAAAACTCGCCCATCGGAATGTCCGCCATTCCGCTCACCTGAAGGTTGTCAAACGAGCCATTTCCGTAACCTTCGGTCGAGAACTTCAGCCCGTGCTTGTGGCAAAGCTCTTTGAAATAGCCGAAATAGTTGTCGGCAAAAAGGTCACAAACCGTTCTTCTCAGGTCCCAGAGAAATCGCTCAGTGACTTCCCCGCTTTGCACCACTCGCCCCATAACCGCGGGTAGGTAAGGCAGCGGATCATATCCCCGTCGCTTTTTAAACTCCTCTCGGAACTTGGGAGTCCAGTTCTGGCTACCGACCTCATAGCTGTCAATGAGGGCATTCATGAGACCGTACTTTTCGATGGCTCCGTTGTCTTTGAGAACCGCAGCCATCATGCCGTTATTCCAAAATCGATCCATCGCCTCGCGACTAAGCTTGTCGACCTCAGGTCCCAGCCCAGCTTTGGGTGAGGGTTCATTTTCGGCTCCCGTGGGCGTATGTCCCATTCGTACTAAAACCCAGTCGCCTTCGGGAGCTTGCCACGAAACCGTGCCCGCGGCCGTCATCGGAACGATTCGAATATCTTCCTTGGCGATCGCCGCGTTCGATGGGATTCCGGCTGGGTTGGGTGCAATCCGGTCGCCTCGATCAAAGGAGGCTTTCTGCCGAATATTGTCGACCCGGAAGGTATCGTTCACGGGCTTGCGAATGGCATAGACGGCGATATCTTGGTAGTAGCCCAAGCGGGTTGGCGGCATCGGGAGTTTGCCATTAAATCGGCTGCCTCCCTTCACGGGTGTTTCGGACCATGTCAGCGCCTGCATCGCATCGGCAGGCGGCACCCAAGGACCACCGCTGCTCGACCATCCTGCGCAGTTATGGACACAAATTTCGATCCCCAATCGTTTTGCTTCTTTGAAAGCAAACGCCATAGCGTCCTGCCACTGAGGCGACATAAAGGGCGTTTTTCCTGCAGGGATCCCAACCTCGACGTTGAAGATTTGGGCTCCGCCCAAACCAATTTTCTTCATGGCCTCAAGGTCGGCGGTGATTCCCGCTTTGCTGATATTTCCATTGATCCAGTGCCACCAGGTATGGGGCTTCGCCGAGTTTGGCGGATTCAAAAATCCGGCTTCGAGCGAGGTCTGTGCCGAAGCAAAGGACGCCAGCAAAAGAGTGGTAAGAGCAGTTACAGGAAGGCTACAACGCCGCATAGGAACACCAACCGCAATCGTACCCCTGCCTCAGTCCCGATGCACTATTTCTTGCAGGGCGGTGCGCAGGATCGCATGGTCTTGTTCAGTCCCGACGGTTATTCGTATATAGCCGTCAAGCGGCGCCATCCCCGGTTTTCGGATGAAGACTCGACGCTGTCGCAGGTCAAGGACCAAGCGCTCGGCATCCTCACGATTGTTAAGGTCGGCAAGAATGAAATTCGTTGACGAAGGCAACGTCGCATAGCCAAATTCGTTGAGCATTTGACTCAACATCATCTGCCCCTCTAGATTCTTCTGACGAATCGTCGGCAGATGCTCGAAATCACGTAGCGACGCCAACGCACCGGCCTGAGCAACGGCATTGACCTCAAAATGAGGTCGAATCCGATTGAGAGGCTGGATCGTTTCCGGATCACCCATTGCGTATGCGATCCGCAGGCCAGCCATTCCGTAGGCTTTCGAAAAGGTTCGAAGGCGGATCAGACGGGGATCGCTGATTTCAAAGGGTTCCACGAACTCAATGTAAGCTTCGTCGAGCAAGACGAGAACATCTTCGGGCAAGGCATTCAAAAATCCTACAATTGCCTCGCGCTCGTGAAAACTTCCTGAGGGGTTGTCGGGATTGGCAACGTAGACCACCCTCGCGCCTGATTCATTGACGGCTTCCGCCAATTCTTCAAGATCGACTTTTAGGTCGCGGTAGGGTACTTGCACCAACTCGCCGCCGGCTGCGTCGATGAAATAGTTGAAAGTCGGATAGCTCCCCAAAGTCGTCACGACCCGGTCGCCAGGTTCTAGAAATGCTGCAGCGATGTGGCTAAACAGCCCGTCGATTCCCGATCCGACGACAAAATGATCTGGACTCGTGCCATGTTGTTCAGCGAGCACATTTCGCAAGTCAAAAGACAGTGGATCGCCGTACCATTGGGCTCGGGTCGCCACATGTTGCATGGCCTGTATGGCTTTGCCAGAGGGACCAAATACGCTCTCATTCGCACCCAGGCGTGCGAGAAAGGTTTGCCCCAACTGTCTTTCCAGCTCTTCAGGCGCCACAAACGGAATTGTGTCTGAGAGTCGAGCAACAATTCGATTTGGCGCGGGGCGGCTCATTTCGATAGTTTACGCAGGCACCTTTTCGAAAAGGAGATATTCGCCACGCCTGACAAAATCAACCACGTATTTTTACTAGAACCACAAAAGAATAGTTCAATTTCTCTTTTCATGAGAACGTTCTCATGAAATTCATGTTAGAATCCAAATTGTTCCAGTAAGACTACGGTCTTAATCCTGGGATTTGGGGAAACTTTATGACCAAATCATTTCGATGGGTAGTTCTTGTAGGCGTTCTCAGCGCCGTTCCTTTAGCGCATGCACAGTTTTATACGCTCGGAGGCTACGATTCTCCTGGCGCGGTAACCAATAGCGGGATCGTCGCCGGATACGACGACAGCCAATATTTCACCTGGACCGCTTCGGGCGGCCACGTGTATCACGGTGGTGCCATTCCTGGCAACGGCAACGGTGGTATTCCTCGCCTCAGCGCAGATGGCACCAAGCTCGGCGCGACGGCTTGGAATACGTCGACCGGGCTATCCGAAATGGCCTCGTGCGATTTATCGACAAACACTTGGACGACACACGGCAGCTTGGGGGCATCGTCGGACTCATCGGCCAGCGGAGGATTTGGAATGAATGCAGACGGAAGCATTCAAGTCGGCAATGCGTGGGTCGACGGGGGGAACGCCCACGCAGTTAAATACCAAAACGGTACGCTCACCGACCTTGGTTCGCTGTACAGCAACCGAAGTTCGCGGGCAGATTCGATCAGTGACGATGGCACTCTCATCGGCGGCTACCAAGACATGACCGATGGCTATCGCGCAGCGGCAGTCTGGATCAATGGCGTTGAACAGGTCCTGATGAATGGCACAGATCCACTAGGCCAAGTGAACGCGATCTCGGGCAATGGCCAATGGGCCGTTGGAGGTGGCAATTATGCTCTGAATGGCTCAGCATACATGTGGAATCAAACCACTGGGCTCAAGGTCCTCGACAATCCTTTTGCAGCGGATGGATGGAGCCTGACGGCAACTGCAGTCAGCGCCGACGGTTCGGTCGTTGTGGGATTTGGCGAAGATTTTTGGTTTGATCGGATGGGATGGATTTGGACGGAGCAGACAGGAACCGTCACGCTCGAATCCTACGCTCAGAACTTTGCAGGCTACAACGGCGAGTATTTGCTGGGTCCAACCGCGATCTCACCTGATGGGAAGTACATCACCGGATACGGGATCGACTCTACTGGATTCGGATACACCGGCTGGGTCATGCACAACCCAGTACCAGAGCCATCCTCGCTCGCGGTGATTGGACTTGGTGTCGCTTTCTTCCGACGCCGACGCAAGAAGGCCTGATCTTCTTCGTTAACAAGCTAGGTTTTGCTCTTCGCGGGACCTAGCTTCCAAATGCTTCTTTGTCGCCTTCTTTCACTTTTGCCGAAGCTTCGGCCGCCGTCGATTTTGACTGATCGATATCGCGTTGGAGCACGCCTTTCTCGCCTGGTTCGCCAATTGTGACCTTTTCACTGGGTCCGCAACCCATTAGGAGAAGACATGCGCCCGCGAAAAGAATGAATAATCTCATACCGAGGTTATTCCGTAATTAAGGGCCATTGTCCTACGATTTGGTTTGTCTTCGTTTCGCCGAGATCACTTCGGTATTCATCCCCGCCCAATGCAACATGCCACCGTACCGTCCGTGCTCCATTTTGATGCACTTATCAACGATCGCTTCTAGTCCAGCCTCTCTCGCTTGTTCAGCGGCCTCTAAATTGATGATTCGCAACTGAGTCCAAACCGCTTTTGCCCCGATTTTGATTGCCTCCTCCACGATTCCAGGAATTTCGGATGCCGGACGAAACACGTCGACGATATCGACCGGAAACGGAATCGCGGATAATGAGGGATAGGCTTTCTCGCCAAGAATTTCATCCGCTTTCGGATGCACCGGAACAATCCGAAACCCTTCATCCTGCAGATAGGAACCCACCATGTTGGATGCTTTCGTCTTTTCGGTGGAAAGCCCAACGATCGCAATCGTTTTTGCCGAGGCCAGAAGCTCTTGGATGGCCTTCGTGTTCTGATACTTTTCACGCTGCTCAGGAGTGAGCTTCGTGTTGAGTGAAATATCGCAAGCGAGGGTAGACATGGTTAAAGGTTATTCAGGGCCTGATCGAGGTCCCAGAGAAGGTCGTCAATGGTTTCGAGTCCGACCGAAAGCCGGATCATCGAAGCGGAAATGCCAGAAGCTTTGAGTTCAGCATCCGAAAGCTGCTGATGCGTTGTCGATGCCGGGTGAATCACGAGGCTTTTTGCATCGCCGACATTTGCCAGGTGGGAAAAGAGCTGCAGGGCCTCAATAAATTTTTTGCCCGCTTCCCGGGGGTCTCCATCAGCCTTGAGCTCAAAAGACAACACCGCTCCCGGACCTTTCGGCAAGTATTTCTTTGCCCGTTCGAAGTGAGGATGACTTGAAAGTCCCGCGTAGTTCACCTTGGCCACCTTTGGATGAGATTCCAAGAATTCTGCAACTGCTTGTGCATTCGACACGTGTCGATCCATCCGCAACGACAACGTTTCAAGTCCCTGGAGAAGTAAGAACGAATTCATGGGCGAGATGCATGCGCCGGTGTCACGAACCGTCTCAGCTCGCAACTTCATCAAAAAGCCGTAATGTCCAAAGGTGTCATAGAACTTCAGGCCGTGATAGGATGGCGACGAATCGGCAATGGTTGGAAAATGAGAAAAGTCAAAATCGCCCGAATCGACGACCACTCCACCAATGCTTGTCCCATGACCGCCAATAAACTTCGTGGCCGAATGGATGACGATCGTTGCGCCCCAATCGATGGGTCGGCACAAATAAGGGGTGGCAAACGTGCTGTCGACGATGAGAGGCAAATTCTTACTTTTTGCCAAATCAGCCAATCGCTCGAGGTCAGGAATGCTGCCAATCGGGTTGCCAATGATTTCGACAAATAGCCCTCGCGTCTTTTCGTTAATCGCCGCTTCCCACGCATCGATATCCTCAGGATCAACGAATCGGGTTGTAATCGAAAGCTTCTTCGCCGTATGCGCCAACAAGGTCAAGCTTCCACCGTACAACTGGGTGGAAGCGACGATCTCATCACCTGGGCTGCAAAGGGTCATAAAGGTGCCGAATTCGGCCGCCATTCCACTTGCCACCGCCACGGACCCAGTTCCATTTTCAAGTGATGCGATTCGTTCCTCGAGCACGGCAGTCGTCGGATTACTGATACGGGAATAGATGTTTCCGTATTGCTTTAACTCGAATAAGTGAGCCGCCTCTTCGGCGTCGTTAAAAACGTACGAAGTGGTTTGATAGATCGGCACCGCCCGAGCTCCAACAAAAGGATCAGGTATTTGCCCGGCATGAAGCATGCGGGTATCAAATCCAAACTGGCGCTTACTCATACGCGGATGAACTCCGCGACACCCTCAATTTGGCCAAGTTCTTCGAGATTTTCGGGATTTGGGCGTTGTGGACGATCTCGTTCGTTTGAAACGATGCACAGAAAGCCAAGTTCTTCGCCCTTATTCGCGCGGAATTGATGCCAGGTCATTGGCGGAATATGGACGACATCATGCGTTTGAATCGGCGTGATCTTATCGCCAACGAAGACATGTCCTGAGCCCCGAATGATCATGACCGCATGTTGATGGTGATGTCTTTCGAGGGTTGAATGCCCGTCCGTTCCGATTTCAAAATAACGGAATTCGACATTCAAATCATCCGTTCCATTAAAAAGAGTTTGCCGGGTGATGCTCTTAAAATGCGTCCCTCCGTCTTCTTTGTAAGGCAGAAGGTCAACGTCCTTCCAGCGGTAATTTCCAGAGGTGTGTTTGATCATCGGTTGCTTGGTGCAATCTCATACTACGGCGGGCCAAACCCGCAAGTCGCCAATACCCATTATACTTTCGGCCTTTTGCCTCTTTTGAGTCGGCCTTCGATTCGTAGCTTTCTGTCCACAAAGCCTTAAAAGAAAAGAGGTGGGCGACTATAGTCCCCCACCTCTTTTCTAAGGTTAGGAATTAAACGCCGAATCCCTTTCGGTATTGCGGGCGGATCAAAGAATCATATTCATTGGTGCCCTTCACCTGCATCTTCTTCGAATCCCACTCAAGGCGAGGACCATTCGCCCAGATCGCAAGGTTTCCGAGCAGAACGGCTTCCGCCAAGCCACTGGCGTAGTCTGGGAAGTTCGATTTGGCGGCGGGACCACCGAGGGCCGCGCGGGCAAATTCAGCCATATGTCCTGGCGACTCGTCAACCTTGATGTCTGGAATTTCAGCGCCGCCAACGAGGGCGTACTTCGTATTCGACTCATCGAAGCAATAGATCGTCGCCTTTTCGCAGACCGTGATGGTGCCATTTCCGCCGTAATCGAAATCAGGAGCGAGATCGATATCGGGCTTGCGTCCACCATCGTACCAATGCACCTTGAAAGCCGGTCGATCCTTCAGTTCTGGATATTCGTAATGAACGATCGCCCAGGACGGGAAGCTGTCCTTGTTGTGACCGCTTGTTTCGGCTTGAACAGCGATCGGTGCGCTCAAGTCGAGAGCCATGTGCTGCATGTTGAAGATATGGCATCCCATGTCGCCCAGCGAGCCGGTGCCAAAATCCCACCAACCGCGCCACTTGAAGGGATGATATCCCTCGGCATAAGGGCGCTCAGGGCGAGGGCCAAGCCACATATCCCAGTCGATGGTCTTCGGAGGAGTCGAGGCTTCGGGTCGATCGACACCTTGCGGCCACCAACCTTTCGAGCGATCCGTCCAAAGGTGAACTTCTTTGACGTGGCCAAAATGTCCCGATTTGATCAGAGCGGCAATTTTTCGCATCGGCGTGCTCGCCGTGCTCTGGTTGCCCATTTGAGTTGCGACTTTCTTTTCCCGGGCAATCTTGCCAAGTTGGCGAACTTCCCAAATCGTGCGAGCCAAGGGCTTTTCGCAATACGTGTGGAGCCCCATTCGCATTGCAAGAGCAGCAGCGGGAGCGTGATGGTGATCAGGAACGCTGATCACGACTGCATCGATCTTGCCGCGCATCGCATCGAGCATGGCGCGATAGTCGTCGAAAGACGTCGCCCGGGGATGCTCAAGCATTGCTTTGCTGCGGTTGTTTGCGTCGATATCGGCAAGGGCGACGATATCGCCAAAGTCGGCCGCTTGCTGCATGCCGCTCCAACCCTTACCACCGCAGCCGATGATGCCAAATCGAAGGCGCCCGTCTGGAGCTTTTTGCTCAGGCTGCCCTTCTGCCAGCCCCGTCTTTGCCAACGCCATTCCGGCAACGGCGGCAGCTGATCCTCTTAAAACCTCTCGTCTTGAATAATTACTTGCCATGACCCTAACGCAGGCCATTTTACACCCGGCCAAAACGCGGATGTGTTGGAATTCGACAAGGAATTTCCTTGAAGCGCAAAATGCGCCCCAAGGAAGAGCCGTCAAGCTACTTTTTCAGTCGCTTAATCTTGATATTGCGGAACGAAACCACGCCGTGGTCACCCTGAATCGCAATCGAACCTGAGTTCAGCTTGGCAAAGTTCGGCATGTTTGCAAATTTGCTCTTGGCTACGCGAGCTTTGAAATCATCACTGTTCAAGACGTACTCGTAATATTTCACATTGTTGACGAAGGTCATACACTTCTTGGGCGAGACCACGATTCGAAAATGATTCCATTCTCCAGGAGGATTGGTTGAGTCGACCTTAGAGGGATACAGTTCGTAGAGGTATCCGGCGAGTTGTCCGTGCGGGTCGACGGCTTTGTCCATGATTTGAATTTCAGGACCGCTAAACCAAGTGGCGTCGCCATCGTCAGCAACATGGAACATGATGCCACTGTTACCCATCTTGGAAACGTTCCAATCGAGTTGAAGCTCGAACCACTCGAATTTTTCGTCGCTGACAATGTCACCGGCATGACCGGGATCACTGCACTTCAAGATGCCGTCTTCAACGGTCCAACCCGGTGCGACGCCTTGCGCCTTAAAGTTGTGCCAGCCCTTTGTCGTCTTTCCGTCAAAAAGCAACTGCCAACCATCTTTTACTTCCTTAGGAGACAAGGTATTCAAACCTTGAAACGCAAACGCCGCCGCAACCAGTGTAATCACGGGAAAATTGTATCACAGGGTTCGATTCGCGAGCTTGAGTCTGGCAAATTTCCAACAAGGTACAATCCGGTCACCATTGATCTAGATGGTTTCTCACGTGCATTTCGAGGGGTTGGGAATCAAATATTATGAAGGTCCAAGCAAGCCAAGAGACATCGGTTCAAGCTTATGTAAAGCTCATACGAGCGGCAGAAGCATTGCACGTGAAGGTGAGTCGAGGGCTTGTGGCCGAAGGATTGACGGCGAGCCAGTTCAGTGCCATGAAAGTGCTTCGACTCTATGGGATGCTGCCTCAGCGCGATATCGCGAAGTACTTGCTTCAGTCGGGCGGGAATATCACCCTGGTCGTTGACAATCTTGAGCGTGAAGGATTGGCCAAACGCATCCGGAGCGTTGAGGACCGTCGAATCGTTCAGGTGGCACTCACCCTAAAAGGCGAAGAACTCTTCGACCGAATTTATCCGGCTCACCTTGACCGGATCCGCGAAGTCATGAGTCCTCTCAAGGATCAAGACATCGACATGCTGACGCTCCTGCTCGAACAGTTGGGTGGAATCGGCACGAATTTCTGCACCCCCGTCACCCCACAAGAGCCAGAAATCGTCGATATGGCCCGAATTAATTAACGCCGTTTCATTTCTTTGATCGTACGACCCGTAAGCCACAGATGGATCCCGCCGACTTCCCTTCGTGGGCTTGAACTTTCACCGTCAACGAATTTTGTCCCTTGGTAAGGTCTTTGGGCAAGTCATACGTGACATCATAAAACTCGTTTGCGGGACGTCCTTCGAGCGTTTCCGAAGCAATCTTCTGCCCATTGACTAGCAGATCGAAGTCCGGTTTGAGACGATCGTTGCCCCAATAGGTCACCACTAACTGCAACGTGGACTTTGGATCTCCCTTGAGAACAGCTTGGAACCATCCGCCATTGAGCGGGGTGCGGAAGCTACGACCGTTTGCTTCGCGGACATCGTTGCGTTCCGATTCAAGCTTATGGTCTCGCTCGGGCTGCATTTCTCCCACACGCATAGAGTCAACCGTCCGGGCCTCGAGGTCGCGAAGCCGCTCTTCTTCGGCTCGATAGGCGACTTCGGATTGTTGCCACTGCGCTTCGCCAAAAAGGTCAAAATAGACTCCGTACCGCTGGTGATCGACCGCATAGAACGGAACAAAGGTCAGTTCGTTTGGCTTACCCACTCCGCTCGTAACAAAGGAAAGGGCACTTTGCGAACTTCTTGACAGCCATTTCGATGGGTCGCTCCCTGAAGCCAGCAGAACCGGAGTGCGCGGCTTGGGACTCTTTTCATCGCCCATTTCTGCGGCCAATACGACCGGTCCGTAAAGGATCGCAACCCGATTTTCATTGTCCGGCATCGGCTCCGTCCGCAGTTTCAAGGGAAGCTTGAATTCCACGACATCGCCTTTTTTCCAATCTCGTTCAATAAGGGCGTAGCTGCTCGGCTTGCCCGTCTTGATCTCTTTTTTGCCATTGACCAAGATGTCAAATGAATCGGTTGCCCAGCCGGGATGTCTCACCGCCAACTCAAAATGCCGATCGGCCCCAATCGTCAGCTTCACGGCTCCATCGTTGGGGAATTTAGTTTCCATCCTTACCGACAAGCCATTCCAATTGAGCTCACTTGGAATAAAGAGATTTACATAAAGCTTCTTATCGGCTTCATGAAAATAGATGCTATCTCCATGCTTGGTATGGTTTTCCATGCCGGAACCGTGGCAACAAGTCCAGTCGTTCCAAAGCGAACTATATTTGCGTTCTTCGCCAGTGGCGAGGGGCATAAAGTACGTGACGCCCGCACTGCGGGGGTCTTGTGACGCCAAGATGTGATTCAAATGTGCCCGTTCGTAGAAGTCGAAGTACTCGGCCTTGGGGTCCCACTCAAACAGATGTCGCGTGAGCTTCAGCATGTTGTACGTGTTGCACGTTTCACAGGTATTTGAGGATAACTGATTGCTCAATTGGTCGGGAGTCCCCAAATACTCGTGGTTGCTGTTGCCGCCAATCGCATAGGTGTGATGGTGAACAATCGCATCCCAAAAGAACTCGCTGGCGTCTCGGTCTTCTTGCTTTCCATCGACTTCGTAGAGCCGCGCTAATCCGATGAGCTTGGGGATTTGGGTGTTTGAATGCTTGCCCGGCAGAACGTCTTTCTTTTGCTTTAGCGGACTCAGCACGGCATCGTCGTAAAATTTTCGAGAAAGGTCGAGGTACTTCCCTTCTTTAGTGATGGAAAACAACTCGGCGAGCGACTCATTCATGCCGCCATACTCGCATCGCAGCATTTTTTGCCAATCGTCGCGACTCAATGACTTGGTTTCGTCGATCGCCCAATCGGCAAATTTCTTCGCAACTTCGAGCGCAGGTTTGTTTCCAACCAGATGGTAAGCGTCGAGCAAACCCGCTAAAACCTTATGATTCGTGTACCAAGGCGACCACATACCATTCAGGTCAAAGCCTCCGCTATGGATATTGCCTTTCTTAATTTCTGCCCATTTTGCGTCGCCATCGGGAATCGCAGCGATGTAGCCATCGGGACGCTTCTTTTGACATTCGACAAGCTGTCCCACAATGTAATCGACCTTGTCCTTAAACCGTTGATCTCGACTGCTCGCATATTCTTGTGAACAAGCGGACAAATAGTGGCCCAGCGAGTGCCCGGCCAAGCCCGAGTTCTCCCATCCTTCATAGATTTTTGCCTTCGGCGTTAATCCACTATTTGAAAGGAACCCGCTTAACAGGCGATCTGGATCGACCCTCAAGAGATAATCGACGCACACTCGTTCGGCTTTTAAAAACGGACTATCGAGCAAACGAACTTGTCCCAGTCCAAACGGCTCAGCTTTTATGGGCGCCGAAGGATTAGCTTGTTGTGGAGACATAAGGAAGCAACTGAGAGCAGATAGAATCAGCGACATGGTGGAAGACCAATTGAGAGCCGATCCTCTCCATCAGTCCCTTTCACTTTACTTCAACATTAAACGATTCGAATAGAGTTCGACAAAAAAGGCCTCCGACCAATGGTCGGAGGCCTCATGCAAAGTCGCCTTACAGCGACGGGCGAACGGAGTATCGAGCCTTGGCGTAACCAATGACGAGTTGGTTGTTCGTTCGGCCGAAACGATACGGAACGACGGATCGCATAATGACGCGAATATTTCCGCTACCATCAAAATATTTGGCGGCATCAGATCCCAACTTCATCGATACCGAAGTGTTGGTATTTGGATAGGCGCCCTTGGTCGTGATGAGATCGTAATTGTTCGTTGCCTGATTCAACGCATAGACGAGGACCGAAGATGGCATATTGCCGGTAACTTTAAACGTTGACGTAATGCTGAAGCTTGTCAAAAGCCCTTGATCCGTCGGAACCGTCGCCGTCATGGACGTGCCAGCCAGGGTTCCAATGGACGGATAGTAATTACTGTTGACCCGGAAGGCATTTTCGAGATTCGTATCTTGAACACTCGTGAGGTTGCCTGCCGCGTACGTGCCGGTTTGGACACTCACTCCACTGATCACCGTATCCTTGGCCAAAGTCGAGGATGCCAAGACGACACCCTTGAACACGTTGATTCGTCCATGTCCAAAAATTGTGCTCGAACCGATGTTGTCGCAAGTGCTATACAAAATCTGTTGAGCTTCATCGGGCGTCAGCGAGGGATTCACGGACCAAATCGTTGCGAGAGCGCCGTTCGTCACCGGCGTCGCCATCGAGGTTCCGCTGGCAAGCCCATAGCTTCCGTCCATCGTCGTACTCAAAATGTTCGTTCCGGGGGCAAAGACTGAGACGCCTCGTCCGTAGGCTGAGAATCCTGCTTTGCCATCGTTTTCATCCGAAGCTCCAACGACGATTGTGTCGGGGTAAGAAAAGCCTGAAAGGTCCCGATTGTCATTACCCGCCGCGTAAAGGAAAAGAGCACCCTTTGACTTGCAATAGGTTCCTGTCGTCCCAACCGCTTCGGCGTCGACTCCGCTATAAGACGCGCTAATCGTCTTCGAACCATTGTCGGCCGCCCATCGAGCGCCGGTCAAAATGTCGTCCGTCGATGCGCCACCGCTGGGGTCATTTGAAGTCCGAACGAATCGAATTTTGAAGTTCCAACCCACGCCGCTGACGCCGATGCCATTATTTCCGTGGGCTGCGCCACAACCGGCAACGTGAGTGCCGTGACCGTTGAGGTCGCTGATGTCGCCACCTTCGGCCTCCGTTTTGCGATCGACCGAGTTATATCCCGGAACGAGTAGATCCTTCAGGTCTTCGTGGGTTTTAAGAATCCCGGTGTCAACGAAAGTGACGTAAAAGTTTGAACCGCCCGTCCAAAGATTCCAGGCTAACGGCGACTGAATCTTTTGGTGATGCCATTGCTGGCCAAAGCGAGGGTCGTTTGGCGTGTTGAGGGGGTAAACCCGCCAGTTCGGAATGACGTACTCGTAGTCGCCCGTGTTCATGAGCTCTTTCGAATAGCTGTTTTCGTCCTTACCGAATGGAATGCGAACCACGTATTCATCGGTTTCGACGTGATACCGAACCATGTTGACACGGAGGCGAGACTTGGCGCGAACGGCCTTACTTTGGATCTGCTCTACCGAAAAGTTCTTCGTCATCATCGTATCGATCTGCATCGGTCGAACGATCATTTGTCCTGTGAATTCTTGAACACCTTTGATGCTCTTGTATGGCCAAGTAGCGGCCAAAGACGAAGCTGCCAATGCCATGCCGATCGACATGGTTACTGTGGAACGAAAAGTTAGCCTCATAGTTTCTGCCCTCAGCCGACCATTTTACACGAACTGTTTTAACTTGACAAGTTTGTAGAGATTGCAGCCTTTACTACCTACTTTTCCTCTCGATTCAACGATAACTTAGTCTTCGGTACTTCCGTAGTCGCGCCATTGGACGCATGAATTTCAGGACAAAAGTTCCCTCAAAACTCGGTCTGGCTTATTTCCCGTTGTGGTGAGTTTTAGTCACAAAACTCACCACACGAGCCAAGCAAATCTCATTTCTTGACGATTTGAACCACGTCGCCAACTTTGATCTTTGCCAAAAGTTCGGCATCCTTGGGGGTCATCGCTTTACAGTCGCTTGTCTTTCCTACCCGGACGATCTCTAAAGTGATCGTGTCCGTCGCGACCCTCTCGATCACCTCCTTGGTGTTGGGATCAACGATGTCACGGTAAAGCTGAATTGTCACATGGTCGCCGACTTTAAGGTTCTGTGCCTGACCTGCATTGATCGTGATGATGGGAGGCTCAACAGCGATCGTTTTGATGTCGACATCGGCCACGGCCACCTTTACATCTTCGTTAGGCAACAGACTTTCGCCAACAAAATTGCGAACGACATCTTCAACCGCTTGGGCCCCGGCTTTCTTGATTGCAAGCGGAGCTGTATTCTCGGGTCGCGGACAATCGAGCAACCGCGGCTTTCGCATATGTCCCCTCATGTTTTCAACCTCCGAGCGGAGCACCACCGTTTCCTCAACCTTCTCCTGTCGTTCACCGATCCACACCACCCGGGCGTGGTCGTCAAGATCAATGAGTTTGACACTGACGCGAATTTGCCCAAAGGACTTCTTTAGGATGGATTTTCGCCATTGCACCTGGTCTTCGTATTCGTACTTCGATTTCTTCGCACGATAGTCCGTCAAGTCCTTTTGATATTTCGCTCGTACTTGCTCCCATTCTTGGTCGCTACGACGTCCCCGTTTCGGCTCGTTGGGCGGGTCCTGATCATATTCGGTCGGGAGATTGGAAAGGCATTGATTTTCGGCGGAATACTCGATATTGCCGGTCGCATCGGAAAGCTCGGTGACGAACACCCAACGAACGCCATAGCTCGACTTGATCTTCGCCGCCACATCTTGGTTGGTAAGATCTTGCCCCACCAAGTCCGATGCACTTCCACGCTGAAGAATGCTCAGACCGCCGCGATTTCGAATTCCGCTATCCAACATGTCGCCGACCGTATTCACGATGTCGCGATCGACGCCGGTTCCGTTAATTAACGACAGCGTGGTCTTGGCGGTACGAAGATCGTTGACTTGGCTCACAAAACCTCCCTCGCGCACCATTCGCAAGTTAGGGAATTTCTCGGCGAGATGCTCTAAAACCTTCTCACTCGGAGCCGTGTAAAGCGCTAAAGTGTGGCCGTTCGCTTGGGTTTGACGAACGGCAGCAAAGGTCAGCGGGCCTACTTTGAGACTCTCGGTCAAGGATCGAAACGCAGGAGGCACGGCACTGCCCGTCGCACTGCGATTCCAAAAATACACCTGATCTTCGGCGCTACCGGGATCGGGAAGCGGATCGGCGTAAGTTACCGTGTTGATGACATTCCCCACGAGGCGCCCCCAATTGGGAATCCAACCCAAAACGTTGGTGCCGCCAGTCAAGACCCGATTCACTTTGAGTTGATTATTGAATTTGAGGTCGCGCCAGTTTAAGGTCGAAAAACTCATGAATCGATCAAGCGCTTCCGCCAGGTCTTCGCTTTTGGGAGCTTCGATCAACCCGTCGAAGGTGATCTGCCCAGCCTTCGCTCGTACCATCTGGGCCACTAAATTGCACGATTCGGAATCAAAACTTGATGGGCCAGTCGGAAAGAGGGCTCCCAGCTTTGGGTTCAATTGATTTGTCTCCTCTTGGGCAATGATTGCGATGACGGTCTCCGCATCGGCGGCGGGATGACTCGCCGCCTCATATTCCTCGATGGAGTGTGTCGCGACGGTCGTCTTCTTGTTGTAATCCTTGTGATTCAAGATGACGCTGGCGAGCCGTTCGGCATACGGCTTCGACTTCTCACCCGAGTAGACGATTTGAACCGGCGTCACACATTTAGACATTTCGCGAACTATCGTCGTCGGTTCGACCGCTCGACTCACCGCAGATAGCAAAAGAAGAGTAGAAAACACGATCATCTTATACCTGAGCCTTCTCATCCTTGACGATCTATTAACCTCATTTAATTCAATCTATTTTTATAGATTAAATGCTTTTGAATCTAATGATCACTTGAAAATGATTTTAACTCGATACTGATTACTCATTCAGGTACTTCATTTGAAAGATTCCTTCCCTCAGCTACCTGTACCTATTTTGGGTTTCTCGACGGCAGAACGCTTTGCAAATTTAGTAGACTTGTGTACACTATTTTCATGAATCCGCTTGCCACACCTTCACCTTTTGGCAACCGACCCGTTCAAGGGCTTCTCTTTCCCGTAGAGAAACCCTATTTGCGATTTGTCATTCATCTTCACCACGCGACGCACATTCATTACGACTTGCGATTTGAGCTTGGAAGCATCCTTAAAGACTTTGTGATTCCGAAGGGGCCGAGCACGAATCCACTCATTCGACGTCTTGCGATTCCCTGCCGCGATCATGCGAAATCGCTTCTTCAATTCGAGGGCCGTATCCGTCCCGAACGCTACGGCGCGGGGCCGCTTCTGATTTGGGATGGGGGCTACTACGCCGCTTGTGGAGTCCCCGGTATCCCGCAAGAGGAGCTCATCTGGGCCGGATTAGAGGAGGGCTATCTTGAGTTAGAGTTCTTCGGACAAAAGATTCAAGGACGATGGCGACTCTATCTTTCGGGAGGGCATTGGTACTTCCAAAAGCTCCAAGACCAATATGCGTCCTCACACGACATCCTCCTGCAGGACCGTTCGATCGTAACGGGAAGAACCATTCGAGAGCTATGACACGCAAACGCTTCATCCTCTGGATCGATCTTGAGCAGTTCTATATCCGCGATCAGGATTCGGAACTCCCTCAGATTGTGTTTCGAGATGATATCGTGCTGGATCTCGACACTCGCGCACGCGAACGGAATCTGTATCGCGGGATGCCTTTGCGACAAGCGAAAGCGATCCTGACCGAAGGGGCCTTCTTCAAATGGGAGGCTGAAGCCTTCGCTCGCGATTCGGTTCAATGGCTTGACGAGTGCATTGCCTTTTCAAACACCATCGAACCTGCTGACCAACATTCCGCATGGATTGACTTGTCGGATCATCCCGACCCTCTCTCCATCGCCGAAGAACTGATCAAAACCCTTGCTCATACCACTGGCCTCAAGGTGCAGTGGGGCTACGGCCCCTCAAAGTGGCTGGCCCAACTCACAGCTCGCCACCACAAAACGTCCACGCTCGAATCCCCACGAGATTTCCTCAGTCAGTTGCCCACGCAAGAACTTCTGCCTGTCGAACTTGAACAACGGAATCGCCTGATGTTTTTAGGCTATTCGACCATTGGTCAGGTGGCAACACTTCCCTTTTCTGCCCTTCAAGAGCAATTCGACGAGGATGCCTATAAGATTGCGGCCGCAGCAATTGGCGAATGGAGTGACGATGTCCATCCGCTTTATCCCCCGCAGTCGTGCATGGACCGTTTCATCTTTGAGGGTTCGGCTGAATCCACCGAGATCATCCAGAACGGATTGAGCTTTTTGGCGGAACGCCTAAGTCAAACCCTTGACCTTCAGAGCCTCGAAGGTAATCGTATGGTGATCACATTAGAGTTTGCCGAAGGGGGCTCCAAACAATTCGAACGAACCTTCTCGAAGCCTTTTCACGATCACGATTCGATTTTAGCAAGCATCAATCTTTTGGTCGAAAAGGAGTTCAGGAGGCCACTTGCCGCCGTCCATGTCCTGTTGGCCGAACTGCGAAAAGTACATTCGGTTCAAGCCATCTTTCTCAGTCGCGACCCGGCCCGAGTTCCCAAGCGGCTCGAATCGACGCTTCGTCGAGTGCGTGCGGTTTTCGGCGATCATTCCGTTTTACTTGGCCGGGATATCCGACTTCCCCGTCGAGTGCGAGTCTTACGAGCGTGGAAGCATGCAACCGGGTGGCGATGACCTCCTCGCCCACTGGCGCGAAATCGGCGAATGGTGGGAGAACGAAAGCCCTCGGGAGTACCATCGATTTGTAGACGCCATCGGAATCATTCGTGAAAGCGAAACCCCTTATCGTTATCCCGAGCGCCGTGAGCTTTATGCACGACTCAGCAGCCAAATGCGCGTCCGCGACGAAAAAGCAGCTAAGGCAATGGGCTATGCACCCAAACCTGATTTCGAGTCTTATCGACATGGAGTCCGCCCCTCTGATCATGCGTTGCTTTTCACCCAAAGCGGGTGCGCGTTCGGGCGTTCGACAATGCATGTGCAAGACATCCTTTCCTTTCCCGAAGCTCAAACCTATGGGGCCGTCCTCCTCGCCGATCCCTTCTCGCTCGTCGGCGCCCACGATTTTGCCAAAGTTGCTCGCGAGGTCGATCGCAAACCCTTAATCGGATCATCCTTTGAGATGGAAGAAGGCGGCGAGCTTGTCCTGATTGCCAAAACAAAATTAGGCTATCGTTGCCTTTCGAACCTGATCACCGTTTGTCATCAAGCCGAACCTCGCCTTTATCCCCTCTGCAATTGGCAGCGACTTGAACAGTTCTCGCACGATCTGATTTGCCTCACGGGTGGCGATCAGGGTCCGATCAATCGTCTCGTCACCCGAGGCGACACAGATGAAGCCATCACTTATCTGGATCGGCTCATCGCCCTCTATGGTCGAGAAAACGTTTTCGTTCAGATCGAAAAGTGCTTTCTTCCCTGGGAGGTTCGGACGAACCGCATCCTCCTCGATATTGCCAGACGCTTAAACCTCACTCCGGTTGCGGGGAATCGAGTCAACCATTACATGCCCGGCGACTTTCCCGCCCAGGATGTCTTAGTCTGTATTGAAAGCTTATGTGGGATCGATGAGATTATTGGACGTAAACCGGTTCGATCTCCCGAGCAGCCTCAGGTATTAGAGCGTCCCGCTCGGGGGCTGAATGCCGACCGCTATTTGCGTGACGTGAATGCGATGAAGGAACTCTTCGCAGATCAACCCGAGTTGATCGAGAACACATGGCAAATCGCTCAACTCTGCGACTCGCATGTTTTGCCCCCTCGAACCGACCTACCAATCTTTTGTGAAGATGAAACCGGCATGCTCACGCACCTCGTAATGGACCGAGCCAAGCAGCTTTCTAACTCACATGAATGGTCAAACAAATCTCGCACCAGCGTACTCAAGGTTGAATTGGAGCGCATCATCAAGCGGGGCTTTGCCGCTCACTTCCTGATTGCCTGGGATATGTGCCAATGGGCGAAATCCCAAGACATCGTGTTCAGCGGACGTGGGTCAGTGGTCGATAGCGCTGTGGCTCACTGTTTAGGTCTCTCTCGTATCGACGCTTTTGAACACGATCTGCACTTCGACCGCTTTCTGCCTGACGACGGCAGCAAACGTCCAGATATCGACATCGACTTTGAAGCAAGACGACGCGATGATGTTCGCAATTACCTCTCAAGGAAATACAGCGAAAACCACGTCGCCACCGTCGCGGCAATCGGTACTTTCAACACTCGCGGAATCGTGCGCGAAGTCGGGAAGGTTCTCGGAATCCCTTCCGAGGATCTTTCTTATCTCGCCAAACGGATTCATGGCAGCGTGAGCCCAGCGCGTATCGAAGCGGCAATCGAGGCGAAACCGGAGCTTCGAAACAGCAATATCCCTCGGGAGCGATTTCACCTCGTCTTTCAACTCGCCAAAGTACTTCAAGATGTCCCGCGCAACCTCCGTGCCCATTCATCGGGGGTCGTAATCTCACGAACACCCATCGCAGATACGGTTCCCGTCGTACCTTCGGCCGCCGAAGATGTCCGTATCCTCCAGTGGGATAAGCGGAGCGCAAAGCATTACTTTGATAAGTTCGACATTCTTTGCCTACGCGGGAACGACGTTCTTTCTGATTCAATGGCCCGCATCTCCACGCATACTCCTGATTTCTCGATCTTCGACCTCCCTCTCGACGACGAAGAAGTCTATCGAACGATGCGAGCGGGCGAACTGATTGGGATCCCACAATCGGCCTCGCCTGCCATGCGCCAAGCTCATGTGCGCATCAAAACCCGCAATCTCAAAGAAGCGAGTCTCGTTCAAGCTGGCATTCGTCCGGGCGTTGGCGGCGCAGTCAAGCTCAACGAACTCATCCTTCGTAAGAATGGTAAGAAACTGGTTCCAGAGATGCATCCACTTCTCAAAGAGATCTTGGATAAGACTTATGGACTCATTGTTTTCCAAGAACAAGTCGATTTGCTTCTCCAAAGGTTCGGAAACTACACGGCGGGAGAAGCCGAAGAAACCCGAGAGGACATCTATAAGCAAAGGCGCGAGAAAGACGTTGAACGTATCCGCACCGAAGTCATTGGTCGCTTTCTCGCCAACGGGCATTCCCCCGAAGTTGCCGAAGAAGTCTATAACCTTGTTGCTCAGTTTCAAGGTTATGGCTTTGCCGAAGGCCATGCGCTTGCCTTCGCCGAAATCTCAGTTCGGTCGATCTATTGCCAACAAAATTTTCCCACCGAATACTTCGCCGCGCTGCTTGATGCCCAGCCCGCGGGCTACTATTCGGCTCATACCCTTGTCAATGAAGCCCGGAATCGTAACGTCAAAATACTGCCCCCCGATGTCAACGTGAGTAGCCTGAAATACGGAGTCGAGGACATCCTCGTTGACGGCCAGCCACCGCTCACGGTTCCCAATAATGGTATCCGCGTGCCGCTGAGGGAAATTCGAAATGTCTCGAGAAGCACCCTCGAACGCATTATCGCCAAGCGGGATCTGCCCTATTCTTCCTTCGCCGATTTCGTCGCCCGCACTCAACCGAATCGCGACGAACTCGAATGGCTCATTATGTCGGGAGCCCTCGATACGCTTCATCCTAACCGCCGCGCCATGTTATGGGCAATCCCCCAAACGCTCCGCTTTGCCGCCCAGGTTCAAAAAATGAGTGATACGCTTCCCATTTTCTTACCTGAGCCTGAAATGCCGCTCGGGATTGGCGATTTTAATATCCACGAAAAAGCGCTTCAGGAACGGAGAACGCTCGAACTCGACGTCGCCCAGCACCTTATGGCTTTCGAACGAGAGAAGGTCCTTTCAAAAGGTGGAATTACCGCCCGAGAAGCCAGCAATCTTCCATCGGGAACCAAAGCCATCGTCGTCGGAAACCCTATTCGTCTTCGTTTTCCTCCTACTGAGAGTGGTAAGCGGGTTCTCTTTTTCGATCTCGAAGATGAGACCGGACTCTTGAACGTCACGTGTTTTGACCAGACCTATCAGCGCTACGGCCACAACGTCATTTGCTGCAAGTATGTGACCTTACGCGGCGAGGCCCAAGACCGAGACGGGCACATCGCATTCTTGGCTTCTCACATTTATCCCTATCAGCCAGAAATCCAAAAACACATCCGCAAGGATGAAAAGCTACCGATTAAAATGGCGGATTTTCTCGTTACGTAAGCCTGAATCAACCATTGGGAGTCTGTTGTTCGAGGTCACGGATCTTGGCTCGTAAGCGCTCCATCGCCTCAGCGGGAGGAACATTGTCGTTCTTATCGTGCATCACCGACAGCATCGTCTGCAGACGTTTGAAAAAATTGCCGCAATGGGAACAATGGGTGACATGAAAAAGCACGAACCACTTGCGTACACCTCGTACCGAACCATCGGCAACGCCTTGCAACAGGTTTTCCATATGCTTGCAAGGGGGACCTTCGGACATCTCTTTTTGCTTCATATTATTTTCCAATTTATTGCTGATAATGGGCGACCAATTTATGGCGCAAAATTCGTCTCCCGCGAAAAACTCGCGACCGAATCGTCCCAATCGGGACCCCAAGCGCTTCGGCGGCCGACTCGTAAGTCATCTCTTCCATATCGCACAACGTGACCGCAACGCGATATTCTTCAGGAAGCTCATCGAGCGCATTCACGATTTCTTTCAGTTCCAATTGCACATCGATCGCCTTCCAAAAATCTTCGTCGGCGGGTTCGTGGGTCGATTCGATATCGACTTCCGACCGCCCTTTTCGCTTTCTCAGAAGGTAGAGCCATTCATTTTGAAGGATTCGGATCAGCCAACTGCGAGCGTGGCGACCATCAAAATCGTCCCAATGCTTATAGGCATTCAGAAGCGTTTGACTGACGATATCTTCGGCGTCGGAATCATTAAGTGTCATGCGTCGAGCAACTCGATAAAGCATTTCGAGTTCTCGTTCGAGAACAACGGCAGCGGATTCCTTTTTGGGAGCCAGAAACGACATAGGCGACTTTGGTTTTGCGTCGAATTTGGGTGTACCCATCAGGGCACACCCAACAAGAGTTCCGCTTATTTTAACCTCACGGTCTTGCCGAACGAAGCTTCGCCCAAGACGACTTCAGCAAATGAACACCAAACCTGGACGTTCTTGACCGAATGAATGTACTTCGGCAGCGTAATGTCTCGATTAGCTTTATCGCCGGCAATCGTAATGCGTTGCAGCAAGAATGTGTTGCCATCACCATCGACAACTTGCCAGTGAGGCGACGGAGAAGTCGGCGTCTTAAAGTCATCGCTAAATCGAAGATGCCATTCGTTGCCTTTCTTGTAAAGATTAGCGGTGCCACCGTTGACCTCGACACCCTTGAATGCGCTGGTCATTGACACGTTCATCATTTTCATGTCCATGCCATCTTTCTTCATGTCCTGTTGAGGAGCGGCAACCGCCATCGAAGCGATCGAGGCGAGAACGACGAGGGTAGTGAGTTGAGTTTTCATGTTTTGAGTTCCTTTTTTGTTTAAATTGGGGTGCAACCATCCAGCGCTCTTTAGCGAGCGGCAGAGGATGGGATGTGGCGAGTGGATCAGACCAACGAAAGGGCCTTCTTCTTTTCTTGGGCCGAGCGCAAGAGAATGACTCCGGTCGTCTTGCCCGTCGATGGATCGACGACGGCAATCGAGCGGTAAAGCCAAGCATCGATCTCTTTCGAAATCGACACGCGTGACTTTCCTTTCATGGCTTTTCCAAGCGAGAGATATTGGGCATCGTTCGGAAAGCTACCGACCTGAAGGGTCTCTTTCTTAACCAACCGCAGTTCAAAAGCCTGCGCCGACTTGAAATTGGTTTCGAGATAGCGTTTCCCTTCGTCTTCGATGATCGCCGCGCGTCCCGAAAATCGCTTGTCTCCCATAACGTTTCCGAAGGTCACTTCGATCGGACTCCCGAAAGCTGCCAGTTGGGCGATGGGTCGATCCTCAAAGCGATAGGCTTCTTTCGCGTTCAACGATGCGCCACCAAAGGCGACGGCAAAGCGGGCGCACCAAACTGAAACTGCTTGATACTTAGATAAATCTGTCGATGCCGGAATCTCGTAATTTTGGTCACCAATATTGCCCTTAAGAGTTCCAAGGTCCAGATAACCGTTCTTCTTAACCGCATCTTGCGACGAATCAGATCCGCTCACAAGGTAGAGATGCACGTCGGGTCCATTGCTCGTCGAGAAGTTCGATAATTGGACGAAATGCTTGCCGCTGACTTCAACGACCGAAGCTGATCCTTTTGTCTCATGAGCGTAAGAAGCAAACTCGCCGCTCGAAAGAGTCTTGGTCATCGCGCCAGCTTGGGTCGGCAGTTTCTCATTGACCGTCTTGTTGACGAATAAAAGCTCGGGCCGAAAAAGCGCCCATCCAACCACGAGGACCGGGATTGCGCTTACCGCAAGAATCTTCTTTGTGTTTCGCATGTCTTCGGAAGACGCATGGCCTTAAAACAGTTCCAGAGAATTTCAAAAAAACTTTTGCCAGGTTCAAAACCACCGAATTGAGCGGTCTTGTATGATGAGGAAATGCTCTTGACGAAGCGAGTTGATGTCGAATACCTTTCGTGGCATGCCGATGATCTCAACCTGCCCGAAACATTTTCTCTTTCGTCGTTGCTGAAGCTTCGCGCCAATGAAATCGAGAACTTTCTTCAACATTCGGCAGCAAAGAGCCGCGTTAATGGTCAGCTTGTCGCACCCATCGACCCCAATCAAGAGGTTTGGGCAAGTGGCGTCACCTACCTTCGCAGTCGGCAGGAGCGAGAAGCCGAGTCATCCGCGGCCGACGTGTACGCGAAAGTCTACGAAGCCGACCGCCCCGAACTGTTTTTCAAGTCGATTGGTTGGCGGGTTCAGGGACACGATCAATTCGTGCGCGTTCGGAAGGATAGCGATTGGAACGTTCCAGAACCCGAACTGGTTCTCGTCATCAACCGCCATGGGGAAATCATCGGCTATACAGTCGGCAACGACATGTCTTCACGCTCCATCGAAGGCGAAAATCCGCTTTACCTGCCCCAGGCGAAATCATATGACGGTTCATGTGCCATCGGACCGGGCATCCAACTCGCCAATGTCGAAGATATGACCAACCTTGAGATCAGCCTCGAAATTTGGCGGGAGGGAGAGACGATCTTTCAAGGGGAAACGGGCGTTTCGCAAATGAAGCGGAAGCTTCCAGAGCTCGTTGAGTACCTCACCCGTGAACTGAGCTTCCCCCACGGCGTTTTCCTGATGACCGGTACTGGCATCGTTCCCTCCTTTCCTTTCACGCTTCTGCCATGGGATGTCGTCACAATCAAAATCGGCGATCTCACGCTCAAGAATTCGGTGACCGCATAATGGACCTTTACGATGTCGCGACGCGTGCGAGCGGGCCGGTCGGTCACCTGCCGCTCACCGAGGAGATGTTGCTTCATCGCCCTTCGGGAGATTTGTTCGGCCTGTCGCAAAACGTTGGGATGGGTTGGGAGGCATCCAAAGTGTCGGGCGAGGAATTTCTCATTCTTTCCACTCTCGGTGGGCTCCGAAATGAGGACGGAAAACCCATCGCGCTTGGCTATCACACCGGACACTGGGAAGTTGGCTTGCAGGTCCGAGAATGTGCCGAAGAACTGACACGTTTGGGGGCAATCCCATTTGCGGGTTTTGTTTCCGATCCTTGCGACGGTCGAACCCAGGGAACCGTCGGCATGTTCGACTCACTTCCCTACCGAAACGACGCCGCCATTGTCTTGCGTCGCCTCATTCGTTCCCTTCCGACTCGAAAGGGCGTGATTGGTGTCGCAACCTGCGACAAAGGATTACCCGCCATGCTGATGGCATTGACAGCAATGCGCGATTTGCCCTGTGCGCTCGTTCCCGGTGGGGTTACCTTGCCTCCCGAATATGGCGAGGATGCGGGCAAAATTCAATCAATCGGGGCTCGGTTTGCCCATGGATTGATCTCACTCAAAGAGGCGGCCGAAGCCGGGTGTCGAGCTTGTGCGACGCCCGGAGGCGGATGCCAATTCTTTGGAACGGCGGCCACGGCGCAAGCCGTGGCCGAAGCGCTTGGGCTGACGGTTCCCCACGCTGCACTGGCTCCAAGCGGACAGCCGATCTGGCTCGATGTCGCGACTCGGACCGCCCGTGCGATCCGCGATCAAGGAGTACCAACCAAGAGGATTGTCACCCAAGACGCCATCGAAAACGCGATGCTCGTTCATGCCGCTTGCGGCGGATCGACAAATCTTCTGATTCATATTCCCGCCATTGCCCACGCGGCGGGCCTGCGTCGGCCAACGGTCGATGACTGGATACGAATCAATCGCGCCGTTCCCCGGCTTGTCGATGTGCTTCCTAATGGTCCGACCGATCACCCAACGGTTCGAATGTATCTCGCAGGAGGCGTTCCCGAGGTAATGCTGCATTTACGCGCACTCGGTCTCCTTAATGGAAATTGTATTACCGTCAATGGGAAAACGGTCGACGAGAACCTCGACGAATGGGAGTCGTCCGAAAGAAGAAGCCGACTTAAGGAAGTCTTACGGACGAAAGATCATGTTGAGCCCGACGACGTGATCAGTTCACCCGACAAGGCTCGCAAGAAGGGACTCAGTAGCACCGTGTGCTTTCCGATTGGGAATCTCGCTCCGGAAGGCAGCGTGATCAAGGCGACCGCAATCGATACTTCTTTGCTGGATGAGAACGGTATCTATCACAAAAAGGGTCCGGCTCGTGTTTTTCATTCTGAGACGGATGCGATTACCGCGATCAAAGCAGATCGTATCATCGCTGGCGATATCATCGTTCTCATGGGTTGCGGTCCTCTCGGAACCGGAATGGAGGAGACTTACCAACTGACGAGCGCTCTCAAATATCTTCCTTTTGGCAAGGAAGTAGCGCTCATCACCGATGCCCGCTTCTCAGGTGTCAGCACGGGAGCCTGCATCGGCCATATCGGTCCGGAGGCGCTTGCGGGTGGCCCGATAGGCAAAGTGCGGGAAGGCGACATCATCGAAATTAGGGTCGATACCCAGCGACTGGAAGCGAGCCTAAACGTACTTATTGACGATTTTGAAACACGCAATTCGGCTTCCATCGCTCCCCACCCCAATCTTCCCGACGATACTCGTCTCTGGGCAGCGATGGTTACCGCCAGCGGTGGTCTTTGGGGCGGATGTGTCTATGACACCGACATTCTTATTGAAAAACTAACTCAGAAGTCGTAGGACTATACGCATCAGCCTTGCCAAAACGGGTTAATATGGACGAAGTACTATGGTCCTTCAGTCATATAATCTCGAACGACAGCGTGAACTCATCGCAATGTATCCTCAACAACCGTTGAAGGGCCAATTTGCCCTCGTCACCGGAGCAAACTCAGGCATTGGCGAAGGATGCGCACGGCATCTTGCCGCCGCAGGCGCTGGCGTCGTGGTCAATTATGTCCGCAATCCTGAAGCTGCCGACGCGATTGTCGCAGACATCAATCAGTCTGGCGGAAGAGCGATTGCGGTGATGGCCGATGTCAGCAGTGAGGAGCAAGTACAAGCGATGTTTCAAGCTGCGATTCAAGAGTTCGGCACCCTCGACATCGTGGTCCCGAACGCCGGATTACAGCAAGACAGTCGAATCGAAAACATGACAGTCGCTCAGTGGGACCTCGTGATGAATGTCAATCTAAAAGGACAATTTCTTTGTGCTCGTGAGGCAGTTCGAGAGTTCGAACGACGAGGATTCCGCGACGTCAGTCGAGCGCTAGGCAAGATCATTTGTATGAGTTCGGTCCACGAGGTGATTCCGTGGGCTGGCCACGTCAACTACGCCGCTTCGAAAGGCGGAGTCAAGCTCTTCATGCAGTCGCTCGCACAAGAGATTTCCGACCGTCGCATTCGCGTCAACTCAATCGCTCCCGGCGCGATCGCGACACCCATCAATCGCCCGGCGTGGGATACCCCAGAAGCCGAGGCAAAATTGCTTGACCTCATTCCCTACAATCGAGTCGGAATTCCTGACGACATCGGCCAAGCATGCGTTTGGTTAGCCTCCGACGCGAGTGATTACGTCGTCGGAACAACACTGTTTGTCGATGGCGGCATGACGCTCTGCGAAGGATTCGCGACCGGAGGCTAGCATGAGCAGCGCCGAGCATCGCCGTTTGGAAGCTCAAAGCAACGGTTCGGCACATTGGTACCGGTGGGGGACCTTCCTCGCCGACCGCCACTGGGGCACCGTGCGCGAAGACTATTCTGCCGATGGCAACGCTTGGGAATATTTCACTCACGATCAGGCGAGGTCGCGGGCCTATCGTTGGGGTGAGGATGGAATTGCTGGCTGGTGCGACCGTCATTGCGAAGTCATTTTAGCTTGGGCATTTTGGAACGGCCATGACCCAATCCTCAAAGAACGTTACTTCGGCCTCTCAAATCCCGAAGGCAACCACGGCGAAGACGTTAAGGAACTCTATTATCATCTTGACGCGACCCCCACGAGTTCCTATATGCGAATGGTTTATATCTATCCGCAACGGGAATTCCCTTATGAAGATCTGGTCGCCACGAACAAGGCGATTGGCGTTCATGCTCCCGAATATGAGTTGACGGACACGGGCGTCCTCGACGAAGATCGTTACTTCGAAATCGAAATCACTTACGCGAAGGCCGACGAATTCTCAACAATCGGCAAAACCAAAATCACGAATAAGGGACCAGAAAAGGCGACGATTTGGGTTCTGCCTCATTTTTGGTTTCGCAATAAATGGTCTTGGCGCGATGGTGCCGATCGCCCTGCGATCACACTTGAAGGCAAGGATACATTGGTGGCAAATTGCGACCGGTATGGTCGCGTCGCCCTGCACATTCCGGAAGCCAAAACGTTCCTATTTACGGAGAACGAAACGAATACCGAGAGGATTTTCAACTCTCCAAACAAGTCGCCTTACGTCAAGGACGCATTCCACGAATATCTGATTCACGGAAATCATGCGGCTGTCAACCAAAAGCAAGTTGGAACCAAGGCCTGCGCTCTCATTCCAATCGAACTTGAGAGTGGCGCTTCCCATGAGCTATTCGTCTACCTGGCTTGCGAAGGTTCGTCGATCCCTGACAATACTTGGCAGAACATCGTCGATGACCGCCGACAAGAAGCGGATGAATTCTATTCGACAATCGTCCCCAAAGATAAGCAGCGAGCTTTGATCCAACGGCGGGCCCTCGCAGGGCTGCTTTGGTCGCGACAGTATTACTATTTCGATTGGGATCGTTGGGCCATTGGCGACACCAACCAGCCAGCGCCACCGCCCGGACACGCAAGCCGGAATGTCGGTTGGCAGCACCTTCACGCCAAGGACATCATTCTCATGCCAGATGGCTGGGAGTACCCCTGGTTTGCGGCATGGGATTTGGCATTCCATTGTGTGACGGCCGCGCTCGTCGATTCTGATTTCGCCAAGGACCAACTGTTGCTTTTGATGCGCGAGTGGTACATGCATCCAAACGGCCAAATTCCAGCTTACGAATGGGCCTTTTCCGACGTCAACCCCCCGGTTCATGCGTGGGCAGCGCTCAAAATCTTTCGAGATGAAAGAGATCGCACCGGACGCAAAGATTACGACTTCCTCGAACGGGTTTTCCATAAACTCCTTTTGAATTTCACCTGGTGGATCAACCGAAAAGATCAACTCGGGAACAATCTCTTCGAGGGAGGCTTTTTGGGCCTCGACAATATCGGGCTCTTCGACCGTAATACTCAGTTGCCCAATGGAGACGTTCTTGAGCAATCAGATGGTACAAGTTGGATGGGCATGTTCTGCCTCAATATGCTGTCAATGGCTCTTGAGCTATCGGTCCATGATGACGCCTATGCCGATGTCGCGTCCAAGTTCTTTGAGCATTTTCTCTACATCGCTGATGCCCTCAACTCGAGCGATATGTGGGACGAAGAAGACGGCTTCTATTACGACATCCTTCGTTATCCCAGCAGCAGTGAGCGGGTCAAGGTGCGATCGATCGTGGGCGTCATCCCACTTTTTGGAATTGCCGCGATTCCATCCGAGCAGATCAAGCGCCTCGAGGGATTTAAGGAGCGAGTCCAATGGTTTGTTCATCACCGGCCCGACCTTGCCGAGGCATTTCACCAAACACTCGATGCGGATAGCCAGCGGCTGAGCTATCTCTCCCTGGTTCCCAAGCAGAGGGTCGCACGAATCCTCAATCGCGTGTTTAATGAAGATGAGTTTCTATCTCAACATGGAGTCCGCGCCTTGTCAAAGCGCTACAAGAATCGACCCTACGAGAAGGAAATCGAGGGAATGCTTCACCGCATCGAATATGATCCGGCTGAATCTTGTTCAGGCGTTTTCGGGGGCAACTCCAACTGGCGTGGTCCTGTGTGGATGCCCATCAATTACCTTCTCGTCGAGGCCCTGCGTCAACACCACATTTCGTGGGGCGACGATTTCAAAATCGCCCTCGATGAATCGTCAGAAGGAACCCGAGTCGGAGAACTCGCTGATCTTCTCAGTCGCCGCCTCGTATCGCTCTATGAACCCACCCGCAAAGGCGTTCGCGCGGCGATGCCCGATGCTTTTTCGCAGAAAAATAAGGACTACCTTCTGTTCTACGAGTACTTTGACGGCGACAACGGGCGCGGTTGCGGTGCGAGCCACCAAACCGGCTGGACCGCGCTCATCGCGAATCTCATTGCCGATAAGCGTTGAGAAAAAGCTTGCTAGACAAGACTAAGACCATAAGTCTTGCCAATCGGATGCCTCTGGCCAAAGGAAAACTTGCCCTTTGATCAGTCGGCATCCCTTATCAATTCCGGCGATGGACGTCATTTCCTCATCCGTCAGCGGCTCGCCCATGACGCCATCGAGGGTTGCCTGCATCTGCGACCGTTTGACCGAAAACGGAATGGGAACCGAGCCACGCTGTACCTGCCATTTGACGCAAACGACCGCCGGATGAATCCCAAGACGTTCAGCCGCCGCGACGATCACCGGATCTTCGATGTCCACCGTATCCTCTTCGGTGCGGTCTCTTTCCGGGCGACTTGGGGAGCCGATGGGAGAATAGCCAATAGGCAAGATGTCGTTCGCCACACAAAAATCGAACAGTTCCGGTTGCTGGAAGTGGGGATGAATCTCCATCTCGTTCGCATGAGGGCGGACATCTGCCGATAGCAAAACCGAAGACAATTTGGAGATCGTCATGTTCGACGTTCCGATATGCCGCACCAATCCGCGTTCATAAAGGGACTCCATCTGCGCCCATGTCCGCATATAACGATCGATGTCGAACGGAATAGCGTGCGGGTCGCGGGAATTCACGTCGACGCCTTTCTCATGATGATTGGGAAAGGGCCAATGAACCAGATACAAATCCAGATAGTCAAGCCCAAGATTCCGAAGCGAATCTTCGCAAGCCGAGGCGACGTCGTCATGATGGTTATTCCAAACTTTGCTCGTAATCCAGACGTCCTCACGAGAGATCCCCGACTGGAAAATGGAACGAAACGAAGCTCCAATTTCCCGTTCATTGCCATAGACCTCAGCACAATCAAAGTGGCGATATCCAATATCAGCGCCCTCGATCACGGCGTTCGCAACCGTTGCCGCGTCATATTTATCCGAACCGAAAGTACCTAAGCCAATGTTGGGCATTGTTGCCCCCGTCGAGAGCCGAACTTGCATCTTGCCCTATAGCTTAGCCCGAAGCATCGCCTCGCGCTCCTTATCCCAATAACCGCATTCGAGTTGAAGAAAAACGGAAGTGTAAGGAATCTGGGCATTTGTCTTGATGACGAAGACCGTGTAGTTTGCCGTGTCCATATTGAGTTTTTCGAGAACAACTTCATGGTCTGCTTCGCTGACGGTGTAGGGACTCGTTTCAAAACGAATAGAAGCTCTCAGCGCGGACACTCCTGGACACAAGTCGTCGGTTAAAACACTCAATTCGCGATCCAGCAAGACTTTAGGACTCACGTGTCCCAATTCTTCAATCGCCCGAAGAACATATTTGAGAACATCATCGAGGGGCACGTCGGCAACGACCACCTCAACACCCGCCCCCGCCTGTTGCGGATAAGCGGCGTCGGCAACGATGATCCAGTTACGATGGCCGAGCCGCGGCAGTGCGGCACGAAATTGGTCTTGCCAAGTCATCACGATGCGACCGATTGTACTTGGCGATTAATTCGTTCGATGCAAATTAATATTGGCGGCTAGGTCAAAAGTTTGTCCCCATGCCAACGACTTGGTGTGCCCATCAGCAAAGCCATAGTTCGCGTGATCGTTGTGGCGTTTTGTTGCCACTGCGCCGAACTCGGCATCCATGTCATTTTCAGGTGCATCAGGATTACTCAGATTGAACCAAGGTCGGTACATGTAGTTGCAGAATGGGTCGGCCGTATTTGACGACTCCGAACGTCTCTCCGCAAACACGATTGTTTCAGCGGGACGCTCAACACCAGATTCCATCAGACCAAAAGCAAATGCGCCATTGTATAGATAAGAAGCTAGATTGGGCACATCTGGGTTGATCGTCTCACAAATTATCCCTTTGGGATCTCGATCTTCTGGACAGGTGAGATCGCTAAACTTGGCTCCGAGATAGGGATTTAAGAGAGGAAAGATCGAACCATAATCAGGTTCTTCGAGAGCCCCGTCGGCATCGGATACCCAAGGGTTTGCATTCGTCTTGCGGGATTGGGGATAGTGTCCATCAGCGTCGGAAACGTACAGCATCGTCCCTTTGAGCATTTGGTTATTAAGCGCAAGACAATCGGACGCCTTTGCCGCCGCTTTTGCCCGGCTAAAAACCGGAAAAAGAATCGCGGCGATTACCGCGATAATCGCAATGACAACGAGCAGCTCGATGAGGGTAAAGCCATCCGTCGACTTTCTTATTTTAGTTCTATAATCAATTGCGCTAATATATGGATTATGCGCCACGTTTTTAAGAATCGGGTCGCCCTGATTTCAATTGTAACAGCCTCCTTATGGCTCGTGGGATGCCACAACGATACGACGGTGGCCGCGGCTAACGAAGCGCCAAAGGCAACGACCCCCGCTCAAGCTGCACGAAGATCGGTTAAAGTGACCACCGACGCTGATGCGGCGAAAATCGACAAGAATATCAAAGATATCACTGTTGAAGATTTGGTCAAAAATAAAGCCAACGGTGAACTTGCATCACGCCAAGCTCCCTTCGAAACCTCCGTCTGGCGTGTGAAAGCCACGGTTGAAAGCATTGAGCAAAAGAAGGATGGCGACTACTATATGGTTTTGCGCGGTGACAAGGGCGGACAAACGGTTGTCGAAGTTCCTGACCCCTCAACCGTGAAAGGCAGTCCATTCGAAGGAGAAATTACGGCGACGCGAAAGGCCCTCGAAGAGCAATTCCACCCGACTTCCGAAAAGAAGGATGTCAATCAAAAAGCGACGATCACCGGCGTGGGCTTTCTTGGCTTTAGCAGCACACCCAAGAAAGGCTCTAAAGGCTATTCCGGCGCTCGCTTGCTTCCAGGAACTGGAATCGATTTCGACAAACAACAATAATTCAAAAAAAAAGGGGACTCCGTTTGGAGTCCCCGTTTTTTATGTGGATTACCTCACCACTTCTCGTCGGTAGTATCTAACCATGGGAACCATTGTGGGCATGGTTGGTTTTGCGCGATGTCCGGGTTACCCCAGGTTGCGCTTGGAACAGTGATCCACCACTTCGGCTCAATGTGATACTTTGCGTGGGTATCGGCCATAACAAAGTTTGAACCGTTCATGTGGCGGTGCATACCAGCATCGCGATCCGGTCGGATGATCTCACGGATGGCACCGGTCGAATCAACGCCAGTTTCACCAATAAAGATCTTATTTGCGGGAGCGGTAATCGACGTCATCGAACCGCCCGAGATGGCAAAGTTCGAAACGCCGCCCGGCTGGCGATAGAAGTAGTAGTTCAAGGCGTACGAAAGCTTGGCGCCCTTCAATGCATTGCCGGACGAATCCTTGGCCTGCAGATCGTCGGTCGGACACTTAAAGATTTGGATGTTCTTCGTGTAAGGAAGAAGCAAATCAGCCCAAGCCAGTTCAGAAACGCCTGCGCCGTTGTGGAACTGGAACTGCGTCCAAGGCGGCCCGACATAGGCCGGAGGAGCCGGATAGTTTGCCATTGGCAACACGTCGTCTGAATCACTGACGTACATGTAAAGGCCAATGCCGATTTGCTTGTTGTTGCTGAGACAAGCGGTTTTCTTAGCCGCTTCCTTCGCTTGAGCAAAGACCGGGAAAAGAATTGCCGCCAAAATCGCGATGATTGCAATCACGACTAAAAGTTCGATGAGAGTAAAGGCTCGCCGCATAAAAGGAACTCCTTAAAAGAAAACATGAGGACTAAGATGTCCTAAATGTTTCGCTCATCATAACACAGATACTCGGTACTTCTCGCCGGAAAGGAATCCAACCCAGCAATTTTCTTAGGGATTTCAGTCGGAATTCTTGTAGATCCTTGCAAATGTGATTAACAGCATGAAATTAAGGCTTGGGCATTGGTAATCAACCTCAAAAAACTGTAATATCGAAAGAGTTGAGTTCAAACATGTCCAGTGATGTGCCAAATCTTGATCATGAAAGCGCCTTCTATCGCGCTAACGGCTATCTTCTCGTCAAAGGCCTCTTTGGGACCGAAGAATGCGACTTCTGGCGAAAGTACTTCACGGATATGGTTGAGCGCGGTGGCGATGGCTGGGCCGAGGGTGGCGTCGATCCAAATCATCCCGATCCGCTAAAGCGATATCCACGTCTTCTCCAACCCCATCGAGCCGACAAGGTCGCCTTCGATTTCATGGTCGACTCGCGCATTCGGACCTACCTGACGTCCTTTTATGATCGCGAGCCTTTGGCCGTGCAAACAATGGTCTACTTCAAGCCTCCCGGAGCACGTGGCCAGGCCCTCCACCAGGACAATCGCTATCTGAAAGCCGAACCCGGAACCTGTATGGCCGCTTGGCTTGCGCTCGAAGACATCGATACCGAGAACGGATGTTTGGAAATTGTTCCCGGCACCCATAACATGCCGATGATTTGCCCCCAAAGGGCCGACACGACGGCGAGCTTTACCACCGATGTCATCGACCTTCCCGAAATGAAGCCGATCAATGTGATCATGAAGAAAGGCGACATGTTGTTCTTCAATGGTTCGCTGGTTCATGGCTCAGGGCCAAATCTGTCCCCATCGAGATTTCGAACGATCATCGTGGGTCACTATATCGAGGGGAAAGCCGAAGAAGTCGCCCACTATTACGAGCCTGTCTATCGAATGGATGGCACCCGAGTCGAAGACTTCAAGTTCGTCCATAACGCGGGTGGGCCGTGTGGAGTTCCGGTCATGGAAAACGGCAAGCTCACGTTCGAGATGACCGGAACGATTGCCGAAGCTGGTGGCCCGCACTAAAAACGTTGTAGAATTCCCCAAATGTCTGAAGGAACGCCTCCTCCCATTCAAGGTGGTTATGCCGCCTACCCCCGCGCTCAATTTCACGGATCGGCAGAAAGATTGGAGCGACTCTTCTTGGGATATAAAGGAACAACTCATGTCTTTCTCATAGGCATTCTTTTAGTCGTCCCGTGGCTGCTCATGGGCTATGGATTTTCCACGGAAGGTCAGACCTTCATCGGGATATTGGGATGCATTTTGGTCATCGCAGTCCTCGTGGGAGCGTTCTACGTGAGTATCCGGTGTTGCCGAAACGTCGGTTTTGCCTTGGGCTGGACCGACAGCGCCAGTCTTGTTTTCGGAATAGCCTTACCTTTCCTTGGAATCATGGGAATCGCGGTTGTGCAATATCTCGCAATTGGAGAATTGAAAAACTACGGCATTCGGCTACGCTCGTTTGTTGGAATTCGAAAAAAGGATATCCTTAGTAAAATCGAAGAACTGAAACAGCTTGAGTCTAGCTCTTCGATGTCATCGATCTAGGAACTGATCGCCTCGGCAATTCAAATGCCGAGGCGAGAATATTTTAGTAGGCCTTCGCGAAAACAACTCGCTGCTTACTTGGTTTGCCCGTCAGGACACACACACCCGGCTCATTGTCGCTCGGATCAAGCGGAATCAGAGGAATGCACCGGATCGTCGCTTTCGTCAGATCGCTAATCTTCTCTTCGGTCTCGGTCGTGCCATCCCAGTGGGCAAGAACGAATCCACCCCCACCTTCTCCTTCGAATTGCTTTTGGAACTCCTCCCAAGTATCAACGCGAAGCGTGTTTTCGCCCATAAACGCCGTCGCCCGAGCAAAAAGGTCTTGCTGAATCGTGGGCATTAACCCGACCACGTAGTCCACGATCTCGTCCAGCTTCACCATGGTTTTGTCGTCATTGTCTCGACGACTTACGCCAAGTTCGCCCGCTTCCAGTTCACGTCCACCAACGTCAACGCGAACGCAAACGCCCCGCATTTCCCAATGCTTCGCTTTGAAGCCCGGCGATTCCTTCGCTCGATCGTCAACCTTAACCCGAATGCCTCGAGCCTTTAGCTGAGCGGCCAAGTCTTTAGCCACTGCCGTCGTTTGATCCAACACTTCGTTCTTGCCCATCGGCACGAAAACAACTTGAATCGGCGCAATCTTCGGCGGGCAAACGAAGCCCTTATCGTCGCTGTGGGCCATGATCAGCGTTCCGATCAAGCGAGTCGAGACACCCCAAGAGGTTGCGTAGACATACTCCCGGGTACCTTCGGCGCTTTGGAACTGCACATCAAACGCCTTGGCAAAGTTCTGTCCGAGGTGATGCGATGTGCCAGCCTGGATCGCCCGTCGGTCTTGCGTCATCGCTTCAATGCAATACGAGTGATCGGCTCCGGCAAACTTTTCGTTTTCGGTCTTCAAGCCCCGAACGACGGGCACCGCCATCCACTCTTCGGCGAACCTGGCATACACCTCGTGCAAAATCGTCAAAGCCTCTTGCTCGGCTTCTTCGAACGTTGCGTGGGCAGTATGTCCCTCTTGCCAAAAGAACTCGGCGGTGCGAAGGAACAAGCGAGTTCGAAGCTCCCATCGCATGACGTTCGCCCACTGGTTCACCAGGATCGGCAGGTCACGATAGCTTTGAATCCACTTTTTGTACGTGTTCCAAATGATCGTTTCACTGGTTGGGCGGATGATCAACGGTTCTTCCAACTCGGCGTCGGGGTCGGGAACGAGTTCTTTTCCGTTCTCGCCCATCTTGAGTCGGTGATGCGTGACAACCGCACATTCCTTCGCGAAGCCTTCGACGTGGTCGGCCTCTTTATCGAAAAACGACTTTGGGATGAGCAGAGGGAAACTAGCGTTGACGTGTCCGGTCTCTTTGATCATATCATCGAGAGCTCTTTGCATCAATTCCCACATGGCATATCCATGTGGCTTAATCACCATGCATCCGCGCACTGCTGAATGCTCGGCAAGATCGGCCTTTAAGACAAGCTCGTTGTACCAATCCGCGTAGTTTTCATCGCGCCTCGGAATACCTAAATTACTGCTCACGAAGAGATTTTGACAGATTCAAAAAATAATGGAACTGGATTCCTGGGTCGAACGTTGAAAAGATTGTAAGGCTCCAATTAAGAGAGCTAGCAAGGAAAACCTCCCATATCCCTCGCGGCGGTCGCAAAGCCCAAGCAGCGACCGCCTTTTTATTGATGAACGTCGATGGGCCGAGTTCGACGCCGGTGACACATATAAAGTCCTAAAGTGCCCAAGAAATCTCTACAAAACTTTTCTCGTCGCTCCACACGTTAATATCTATGAATATGCTCAATCGTTGGACTTGCTTCGGACTCCTTTTAGCCGCATCATGCTCGCCAGGGCAAGAGCGAGGACCGGGTCATTACGTCGATCAAGTCAAAATTGGACAACTCAGCCGCGAGTACATCCTCCGCGTACCGCAGGGCTATAAAAGCGGAACGCCGACTCCAATCGTAATCGCACTCCATGGTCTCTGGAGCAACATGAATACCTTCGCTGCCGAGACGAAAATTGAAGAGATGGCGGACAAGGAAGGCTTTATCTGCCTTGTTCCTAATGGACTACCCACGAGCGGACGCGGTTGGAATACGGGATTTTTCTCAATTGCCGGTACCAAAGACGACGTTGACTTCGTCGCAAAGATGCTTGACCAGGTCGAAAAAGAATTCACAATCGACAAAAAGCGCGAATATGTCTTCGGTCACTCGAATGGAGCCATGATGTCCTACTATTTGGGTGGCGTCATGTCGGATCGTTTTGCCGCTGTCGCGGGAATCTCAGGAACCGTCGGAATCCCGAAGAGTTCGACCGCCATCAAATGCGTTCCCGATCCCAAAGAGCCTATTTCAGTGCTCATGATTCACGGTGAAAAGGACAATATGGTCGCCTTTAAGCCCGGCGACAGTGCGTTGCTGCAATGTACCGGAGCCGAAGAGGGAGCAAAATGGTGGGCAAAAGTCGACGGATGCACCGATCAGCCGACGACAGCCGATTTTATGAAAGACCTTTCAACCTCAGTCAGCTACTCGAAAGGGCGAAATGGCACCGAGGTTCGTTTGATCTATTCTCACAATGCCACACACAACATTCCCGGGCTGCCCCAAGGCATCGATTCGATCAAAGAGATATGGGACTTCTTTAAGTCCCATCCGAAAGCTTAAGGATTGGACCAGATGGAAATCTGGTCCAATCCAAGTGATTTACTCGTTCGAACCGTAACCGAAGATCGGTCGCGTCATCGCTGCATTCGCATTCGAAACGTATTTCGACGGAGTCAACGCGCCAAATGTCAGCGGATTGACGAGATACGAAATCAACGTGTAAACGGGCGAATCATTCCCAACCATCACGATATCCGCCGAGCCGTCGCCGTTGATGTCGCCAATCGCGATTGGTTGAAAGTTCGTGTAATTAAATGGCGCCGTCACATTGAAGGAAAGAACTCCAGTACCCGTACTGTTTAATTTGAGAATATCGATTTCGCCTGCCGAACCGGTGGTTCGGCGAGAGGTATAGATGTCGGGGAAACCATCGCCATCGGCGTCAGTAACCGCCAACACTTTCTGATTCGTTGAGGAATCGAGTCGGAAAAGCCACTTGAGCGTGCCGGTTCCCGATGTCGAAGTGACAAGGGTAAAGACATCGCCCGATGCCGCATCGGTGACAACGAGATCATCGAGACCATCGTCGTTCAAATCGGCAACTGCCAAACATTTGAGATAGCCATTCGCCGAGTACACAACTGGAGCCGCAAACGTGGGCCGGGTTGCGGGCCAGCTGCCACTCGTACCCGTCCAAACTCGAACTTTGTAATTTCCGCCGCTCCGTGTAATGACATCGTCCATCGCGTCACCATTCACATCGGCGATCGCCACGATCGGTTCCCCACCCAAATCCAGCGTGACTTCGCTTGCGTAACCCGAGCTATCGTTCAATGCGCGGAAATAGTGAGTGTAGGTCGATGAACCAAGCTGGCGGATCATGCACGAATAATTCGGCGGGTAGCTAAGCTGGTAGCACGCGAAGAACTTATCCGTTGCCGGATCACCCGCGACACCAGCTCCCATCCATTTATTGGTACTGATTCCGGTCAGGTTCGCATTGAGCGTCTCGGCGTTGAACTGTCGAACCGTCGGACTGCTGAGATAGGTGTAAATAATGTTTGAGCTTTGGGTCGCCGTGTTGAGATCGCCAAAGTTTGAAAAGCCATAAACATTCACAACCTCCGAACTGCCAAGGCTTTGAATCCAGTTATTACTGAAAGCGGTTCCCAAGTTCGTAAACGACGTCGCGGTAATGGTTTTAGAAGTCGTTCCGCTTACGTTCAAAACGCCATTAAGACGGCGAGCAAGCGAGACACGGAAATTATCGAAGGAGATGCCGGCCGTCGTATTGTACGTGCCGCCAAAACCTGGATAGTTATTATCCGTATTCTGGATCGCCATCATTCGGAAAGCGACAGGTTTGATCGCATTCCCGTAGCCATCCGACGCGGTGTTGACTCGACGAATTCGGAATCGATTCCAAGCGCCTACCGTGCCATTCAAAGTCACGAGGCCGCCGTTTGCACTTGAACCTAGAGTCCAATTCGTCCCATCGTAGAGGTCAATACGATATTTGCGAGGAGCGCCCGTTTCCGGGTTATACATGAAGTCGACGTCAAGAGCAGGAATATCTCGACCGAACTTTCCGTAGAGCGGAATTCCGAGCCCGCTTGAACCATTGTGATCGGCATCGCCATTGGCCTGCCAGTTGTACAGTCGGAAACCTTTGCCTGCGTATCCTGTTGACGCGAAATTAACGCCAACCGAGTAAGCGGTTACGCCGACGTTGTAAAAGGCGTTCCCATCCATGCTCGAATGCCCCAGATCACTTGGCTTCGGTGGCTGAAGATAATCGCCAAACGACACTTCCTGAGCAAGAGCATGGCTCGCAAGCCCGAATACGAACGCCAACGAAGCACGCTTCATTGAATACCAATTTCCCATGGTGCAATCTTACAGGTCTAGAGCGCCTTCTGGCAAGTTCGTAAGATTCAGGGAGTACCGAGCTTTCGTTAAGATTTAGGTTCGTTGAGAGATGCTTTTGACTTGCGTCCGATGAGGTAGGCCAATAGTCCTCCAAAACCAGCTGCAGCCCCAAAGGCAATTCGCAATATGCCAACCACGAAGTCAATCGTCTTTAGCTGACGAGGATAGATTTCGTGAGCTTTCAAGTATCCCTCGTCTACTTGATAGACCCCTTTTGCATCTGGGCCGCCAATAAACGCCTTCGGATCCTCGATGATCAGTTCGGTAGGTTCCCCGATGGGAGTTCCTTCGTCGCCAAAAAGATCTGCGCTGGAAGACTTTTCGATCCTCTGGATGAGCTTGGCCTTGTCGTGGTAGCTGGACTGAAGCGGAAATGTAGCGACAAAGCCAAGAATGCCAACAACACAAATCACAAAAAATAGCTTTTTCATATTAGTGAAGTCCCGTCCGGGAGTTACCGGACGGAAACAAAGTTATTTCGTGGTCCCGACGACCGAAATGCTAATCGAAATGACGTTGGAAACCTTGTCCTTGGCAATATCGGCAATCTTGATTCCGTAGTCGCTCAGTTTGATCTGGAGCTTGGTTTTCACCTGGATCACATCGCCATTGAAGCGGTTTCGCTTGGTTACTTCGCTTTCGGGCAGATACTTGATCGTTGCCTTCGTTTTGATGGTTTTCGTGACGCCGTGAAGGGAGAACTTCCCAGTCACGTCAAAATTATTGCCACCCACGAAGCGGACGGCCGACGTTTCAAAGGTTGCCGTCGGATATTTGGCCACATTGAGCCATCCTTCGCTGCGCATGTGCTCGTCGCGAAGATCGATCCCCGAATTCAGCGAAGCCAGATCAACGACGATTTTGCCGGTACCCGTTTTCTTGGTGACATCGCCTTTGATTGAACCCGTCACCTTATTGGTGCGGCCAACGATATCTTCTAACGAGGTGTTGCTTTCAAAAACGACGACCTGCTGGGGAGCGAGATTGGCCCGGCCAAAATCGAAGGTTTTGTCGGCGGCAAGGGCGAGAGGAGAAACGAGATGAAGGGCGAGAGCAGAAACAAGAACACTCATGATAATCCTGTCTTTAACTTACTCGCACATCAAAAATGTGACTGTATCGAAGGATACAGAATGCAGTTTTTGAGGTCGGGACCTTGCCTAAAGTCCCAACCTCATGAGAGCGGATTACTTGAAGATCGGTCGAAGCGTCGCCGTATTCGCGTTGCAAATCCATTTGCAGTTTGCGTCCAGCAATCCTGCCACCGCTGGGTTCACGCGATATGCCTCAAGGGTATTCAACGCATCTGAACGAACGGTCACAACGTCGGCCGAGCCGTCGCCATTGAGGTCGCCAAGCGCGCAGGGCGCCTTGACGGTCGAATCGTAGGTGAAAAGATAATTGAAGGACGTGAGGGGTAGATAACCCTGGTTTCGCCAAGTGCTCGTGTCAAAAACGCGGGTATCGACCTCCTGAATGCCTCCACCTAACGGACGAGTCGTATACAAGTCTGGCAATCCGTCATTATTTGAATCGGCCAATCCAAGGATTTGCTCGCCGTCATTAAGCTGGAAAAGCCATCGATAGGCCGTTCCATTGGCATCGAAGAGGAGCGCAAAGACATCACCTTGGGCATCCACCATGAGCGTGTCGTCATAACCGTCTCCATTAATGTCTTCAACGGCGACACATTTCATTTGCCCATAGTTGTTGAGCACAGATCGTGGGGCCGACAAAGAGATACCCTTGCTGGGGTTTGAACCTGTGTTTCCGTCGAAAAAGCGAACCTGAAGGTTTTTTCCGACTCGTGTAACGAAATCATCTTTCCCGTCAGCATTAAAGTCACCCACAGCGACGAGCTCTTCTCCGCCTAAGTTCACTTCCACTTCACTTCCGTAGTAGAAACTGTCAGAAAGGCATCGCACAAAATGCCGATAGGCACCTGTTGCGGACTTGTTTTGGCGGAACAGATATTGCTGACCCTGATTGTCGGTATCGGCAGATACACCGTAGTAAGTATCCGTACCACCAAGATCAAAGCCGGCGCCAAGCCATGCAGTATTCCCAATCGTGTTCAGAGCGCTGGCAAAGCGTTCACAGGTTATCTCGTGAAAGCCCGTCGGTCCGGGCTCACGCATCAGCAGGTTTGTACCACTGGTCGCATTCGAATCGAAGCCAAAGTTCGTGTTTCCAAAGACATTGATGATCTCTTGAGAGCCGATGTTTTGAATCCAGTCATTGTATGCTCCAAGGGTTGTTCCATCACTTGAAAATGAGATTGTGCCAAGGTTTTGGTTCGAGCTATCCCCTGTCACGCGAGTCAATCCTGCGAGCTTCTTTGGGAATGAAATCCGAAGGTTGTCAATCTTGATTTTCGCGCTGGAACTATACGCTGCGCTTCCGAATGTAGTTCCATTGCTTACGCCACACCCCAGAGCCAACTTATAAGAGGGATCCCATTGGCCAATCAAACCACCCGCGTCAGCGTGGAAATGAACGTGGACCCAATTCGTCATTGCTGAATCGGGAACAACGACTTCATCATTGTGTAGAGGCCCAATGTATAAGGTGTCCGTTCCATCCATGGGCATCAAGCAGAGAACATTCCGAGCACCTGCTTCTGCCATCACGTCAAAATCCACGTCGATAGAATCCCTTAATCCATCCAACGGCCACTTCATTCCATTGATTGAGAATACAAGGGAGTAACCCGTGTTATCCCATTCGAGTGCTTGGTTGGCGAATTGGACATTCGGCCCCCAACCTTGGATCGTTCCGTAGACCGCGTCCGTTCCATTGTCAAAATTGTTTTTGTAGGTCGTAACGCTGCGCTGCGGCTGAAAAGGTGCACTTGACGCTGCTTCCTGCCCGTAAGCTATTCCCGCGATCAAGGCGAGCCCAAAAGTAATACCCGTAAATTTGTTCCTCATGTAGATCCATCCCCTTTCTGGGGCTACAAGGATTCTTGGTATTTTTATCTCGCAATTGTATGAGTATTTATATAGGAATTTATGATCGGCTCAAATCACTTAAACGCTCAAGGTCCCGAATCACGGCAAAGCCTTTCACGACGTCGACAATTCCCGCTTGCTTCCACTTACTTAATGTCGCACTCACTGCCTCGCGATTCGATCCGACAAGATCAGCCAATTCTGCATGCGTGAGCTTTAGATTCACAAAAGGACGACCATTTTTTGTCGTTCCCGGAAACTCTTTTTGAAGCCGTAGAATGAGCTTGGACAACCGCTGGGGAACGGTCAGGAAGAGGACGTCTTGCATGAGATTAACGACCTCGGTTCGGCGATCACCGATCATTTTCGACATCCGAAGCGTCACTTCGGAGTTGTTAAGGATCGTTTTTCGCAAGATATCGATAGGTACGGCGTAGAGTTGCACGTTCCCGATCGCCTCGGCGCTCTCCCCTAAAGGAAGTTCGTTATGAAATAAGTCGATGTCGCCAATGAGTTCTCCCGGTTTTAGAATGCCCAGAGTCAGTCGCTTTCCGGTGGGATGGTTATAGACGATCCGAACATTCCCTTCTTTCACCAAATAGGCGTGGGTGTGCTGCACACCCGCCATGCATATGTGGTCATTGCGGTCAAAATGCACGATACGGCTTGCCCGCAAAAGTTCCTCTAGCTCCTGATCGCGGAGCGACTGAAACAGATCGAAATTGCGGAGAACCCACAATTTACGATCTGATTGAATCGAGGAATTGAGACTCATCAGGACCTTCTACGCACTCGGAATCTCTTCTGTTTGCTGAATCGACATCGCATCGAGAGGATCGCTCGGGATAATCCGGATCCGCGAGATTCGCTTGCCGTCCGTTTCGACAATATTGAACTGAAATCCGGCATGTTCGAGCCATTCGCCATGTTTTGGCTGCCGTCCGAATAAGCCAAAAACATAGCCGCCGATGGTATCGAAATCTTCACTTTCGAACTGGGACCCAATTTCCTCATTCACGTCATCGAGGTGGGTCCGCCCATCTACAAAGTAACCTTCTTGAGTCTCCGAAACCTCTGGCTCTTCGTCGTCGTGCTCGTCTTGAATTTCGCCGACAAGCTCTTCAATAATGTCCTCGATGGTGACGATGCCCGAGGTCCCCCCGAATTCATCCTTGATCACTGCCAACTGGGACTTTGAAAGCCGCATCTCGGCAAGCAATTCGTCAATGCTCTTATTTTCCGTCACGTACAGCGGCGGACGCATCAACGAACTGATGTTGACCGGTTTTCCACGCAGCATCGCCAGAAAGAGGTCTTTTGCATGGACGATACCGACAATCTCATCGTCGCTGCCCTCATAGATTGGAATACGTGAGTGTCCCGACTGTTCGATCACTTCGACAAGGTCAAAAGGATTGATATCAAGCGGAACGGCGTCCATGTCCGTTCTTGGCGTCATGATTTCACGGGCGACCGTGTCTGAAAATTCCAGGGCACTGTGAATGAGTTCGGTTTCGTCCGACTCCATTTCGCCTTTTTCGGTCGCTGAATCAACGAGAGAGCGAATCTCTTCGCCCATCAGGTTGCCGGTACGCAAAACCGCCGAACCGCCGGCTGGACGAGCGAATGCATTGGCCATGCCAATGAACAATCGCGAAATTCCGAACAGTATTTTCTGGCTAAAGGACTTAAGCGGACTAGCCGCCCTACGGTCACCAGGTGATGAATCACTCATTCTTTCTTTCTGCACTCAATATATCAAATTTATCGGTTCATCGAAAAGCTATTTCGTAAATGAACCGAACATCAGTAGGCCGATGATGACGCCAACGGCGGCGCCGATCGACAGTTCGCCGATCGTGTGAAATTTTGCCTCGTAGCGGCTTTGAGCGATGATCGCTGCCAAGAGAACCGCGAGTCCCGCAGCCAACCCATTCGTCGTGAGCATGACGGCGCAGGTGGCAAAAAAGAATCCAAGCGCCGCGTGTCCACTAACCAAACCGCCCTGAAGCACCTGTCCACGTTTTCCAAGACCCTTACCGATAATGACGGCGATCAAACAGAGAAACGCTCCGAGGATGATCCGAAGTCCTGGGCCAATCGCCGGAGCTTCCGAGCTCAAATGAACCTTAAGCGTCTCCCAACGATTTTCACCCAAAATTAACATTGCACCGACAACAAGCGCAATCATCGTCGTGATTAAGACAGCACCCGCAGCGATGTCTTTGGCAAACTTCGCCATCGGATTGTAGTTCGGACTGACCAAGTCAACGACAGCCTCAATCGCGGAATTGAACATCTCAGCGACCACGACCAGCGAAATGGTGAACAGGAGCACCAACATCTCACGCAAACCGAGGTTCACAAAGAGTCCAAGCAAGATGACAATGAACACCACATAGAGGTGAAACCTCATGTGGCGCTGGGTTTTGAACGTAAAGATGATTCCGTTCAGCGCGACGCGAAAGGGTTCGAAGACGTTACGCCGACCGCTCATCGTTCATCCTGGTCCATATCATCGGTCTGATGTAATACAGACGTCCATTCGGCCTCAATTGGAATCCCAATTTTCTCACCGACCTCATTCATTTTTGCTTGCATCTCCCGACGGTCATCCTCTTCGATGTCATCGTAATCCATCAAATGAAGACATCCATGGACCATGAGGGCCACCAATTCGTTTTCGAGTGACACACCGCGGCTTAGTGCTTGGGCTGCAGCGTAAGGGATGCAGATCGCGAGATCGCCGAGCGGCAAGGGCGCGTCAAGTCCCGACGGAAAGGTTAACACGTCCGTGCTTTCGGATAGATCACGAAATCGCGAGTTTAGCTCGATCATCTCAAGTTCGTCGACCAATCGGATGTCGATGCGTCGATCGATAGTTAGGACTCGCTTGATTTCCGACAGGATCGAGGTGAGCCGATCCACGTCGAGGTGAGCCTCGGTCGCATTATGAATCGGTTCGATGTCCATGCATGAAAAGAGGGAGCCAAGGCTCCCCCGTAAAATTGGATATCTTGAATTAGCCGCGAGTCGTTCGACGTCGAGCTTGTCGGCGTCGCTTTTCGCTGGGCTTCTCGTAGTGCGAATGCTCCTTCAATTCTCGAAGGACGCCGCTCTGCTGCAGCTTCATGTTAAATTTCTTCAGCGCACTATCAATGGATTCGTTAGGTTGGACTACGACGTAGATCAATGAAATCTCCTTGGTTAGACGAGAGAGCATACCTCAAAACGATGGAAATTGGTGTACGGAAGTCGAAATCGTGAGTCTTGGCAATGATTACGGGGCCGAATCTCGCAAGCGAGGACGCTTACCCTCCGACAAAGCAAACGAGCTTAGCGGTACTCCCACTAAGCTCGTTTTTGTAGGCCCAGAATCTGACGATTCTTACCAGGTGTTATAGTTGCTGCCGTCGCTTGACGTGCCAGAAGCAGCGGTAATCTTTCCAACTGAACCGCTCGCGGTTGAGTAAGTGAAATCGCTTGTCCCGTCAATATCCTTCGGAACCGTTTGAACATATGGACCACGCCAATCCGCAGCAGTAATGTTCTTGGTGGTTCCCGTCGAATCCAAACCTGCCGTAGGTGCCGATGCAGCTGACAGGTCAGTTAAACCAGCCGGAAATGCACCCGTGTCCGCTTTGAACAAGTCGACCGCATCGCGGGTGATCTTGAGGTTGCCTTTGAGCGCCGATTCCTTACTTCGAAGACTTGAGTTCGAGAATTTGGGAATTGCGATAGCGGCAAGTACCGCGATGATGATGATAACGATCAGCAGCTCTACCAGGGTAAAGCCGTTCTTCCATACCTTTCCGAGCCGAATGTTTTTCATAAGCCTCTCTTCTCTATTCATGTCGGACGTTGATTTTTGCTTCCTCAGGTTTTTCAGCAAAAAACATGACTTCTTTATCGAATATTTTCGATGACCGAATAGATTGGCCCGATAATCGAAACCGTAATCGAACCCACAATCACACCCATCGAGACGATCATTAAGGGCTCGATAATCGACACCAACGCCTTCAATCGATTATCGATTTCTTTCTCCATCGAGTCGCAAATCGTCTCCAACAAGAAGGCTAAGCGTCCCGTTTTTTCGCCGATAGCGATCATCTGTGTAATCTGTTTTGGAAAGACGTTCGTCGCCTCGATCGCTTCGTACATGGAACTGCCATGCTCAATCGCATCACGAGCCTGCATTAACGCCCTATAGACTTGCGGATGCCCCGCGACCTTTGCTCCCTGCTCAAGTGCCATCAAAAGTTGGACATTCGATGTTGAGAGCGCCGCGATCGTCTGCAATGCTCGTGCGACCGCCAAACGTTTGAGAAGGTCGCCAAGGATCGGCACTCGATTGAGACCCGCCAGGAATGCCGAGCGCAAGACGGGAACACGCGAGAGCAGAATGACGCCAAAAACCAAGCCACCAAGTAGGATCAGCGCACCGACAGGATTCGACCGAATACCGTTTCCGGCTTGAAGCATCAGCGAAGTCGTCAGCGGCAATTTTGCCTTCATCTGGCTAAAAACCTGAGCAAACCGTGGCATGACGAAGATGATCAGAACGAGGACGGTGATAACCGACACGCCCAACATGACCGACGGATACATCATCGCATTGATAATCTTTTTCCGAAGATCGGCCACACGACCAAGATAGTTGGCTCCGTTTCGCAGAGCTTGATCGAACTTTCCTCCCGATTCGGCGACCCGAACCATGTCCGTGACGATCGGCGGAAACATGTTTGGCGCAAGGCGAAGTGAGAAAGCCAAGCCTTGTCCTCCGACAATGCCTTCCTTAACGGCAAGCAGCGACTCTTTAATGACTGGAGTTCGAGCGCTAAAGATGACCGCGTCAAGCGCTTCGACGAATGGAACGCCCGTCTCGGCCATGATCGCGAGATTGCTTAAGACGTCTGCCGAATCCTGGGCCGAAACCTTGCCGCGAACGACTTTTCCCAGGTTCATCGACGCTTCGGCCTTCTTCCCTGCTTTGGCGCCGGTGTCCGGCTTAAGAACGTGGACCGAGATATTCTGATAGGACAGTTTCTTCTCGGCTTCGTCAATGGTGGCTGCGTAAATCTGGCCCTCAATCTTGGTACCGCTTCCGTCGAGCCCCTTATAAGCAAATGGCAGCATTAGACGTGCTCTGCGGTTACCCGCAGGACCTCCTCAACCGTCGTTACACCCTCAATCACCTTGTCTGACGCGTCTTGGCGAAGTGTCAGCATTCCGCTATTGATGGCGGCTTTCTGAATTTCGGAGGCGTGGCGTCCCGCGAGAATCATTCGCCGTAATTCGGAGTTCATGTCGAGCACTTCATAGATACCGATTCGACCTCGGTAGCCCGTCTTCGAGCAATGCTCACAGCCTCGACCACGAATATAAGTCTGCTGAGGGTCAAGACCAAGACGCCGAACGTTCTCGGGGTCAGGACGATATTCCTCAAGACACTTGGGGCAATTGGTTCGGACCAATCGTTGAGCGACAGCGCAGGTCATCGATCCTCCAAGCAGGAAGGGCTCGATACCCATATCGAGAAGACGAGTGATCGAACTCGTTGCATCGTTTGCATGAAGCGAACTCAAAACGAGGTGTCCCGTCAACGCCGCTTCGGTGGCGATCGACGCGGTTTCTGCATCGCGGATTTCACCAACAAGAATCACATCCGGGTCTTGACGAAGCATCGACCGGAGTCCGCTGGCAAAGGTGACACCAGCGCGTACGTTTAAGCTCGCCTGGGTGATGCCTTCCATCTGATACTCGACCGGATCTTCGATGGTGATAATGTTCCGATAGATCGAATTGAGATGATGAAGCGAGGCATAAAGCGTGGTGGTTTTTCCCGAGCCCGTCGGCCCCGTAACCAAAATCATTCCCTGGGGTTCTTCAAGCTTAGAAATCAGCGTTTTAAGCCCTGCTTGGTGGATACCAAGGCGTGACAAATTGATCATCGCCGCGTTCTTATCCAGAATTCGGATAACGAGCGTCTCACCAAAAACGCTCGGATACGTCGAAACGCGAAAGTCAAATTCTCCCTGAGGGGCAACCAACGTACAACGACCGTCCTGAGGAGCCCGTCTCTCGGCAATGTCCAGACCGGCCATCAATTTGATTCGAGATGCCAACGAGAGCTGCAGGTCTTTCGGGATGACCATGATTTCTTGCAACAGGCCATCGATTCGAACCCGAACACGAACCTTTCTTTGGAATGGCTCGATGTGAATATCGGACGCCCGCATTCCGATTGCGCGGACCAGCAATGCATTGGCCAGTTTGACGACCGGAGCGCCATCGCCAACCTCCTTAAGGTCGACCACGTTAATCGGGTCCTGCTCATCTTCTTCGGCGCTTTGGAGCTTGACGCTATCGGTGTCAACTCCGCGCACTGCCTCACCGAGAATTTCACCCAGGTCGTCATAGGCTCCGAAGGCTCGAAAAATAGATTCGCGAATGTCCGTTTCGGTCGCAATCAAGGGGTCGATGTCTCGCCCCGTCAGGTTCGTTAATTCGTCAAGCGCCGAAAGATTGAGCGGATCGACCATCGCGACCGACGCCGAAACATCGGTTACCTCGACGGGAATCACGAGCAAGCGAACCGCAACCGAATGCGGAATGATATTGGGTGCGTGCTGATCAAGCTCGGCTTTGGCAAGGTCGATGAAAGGAACACCCATCTGAAGGCCGAGACACTTCAGTTTCTGCTTCTCGGTGATCTTTTTGAGGCGTACCAGCAAGTCGCCTAGAGGCTCGGTGGTGTCCTCCCGTTTCGCAAGGATTTCGTTAAGCTCTTCTCGAGTTACGAATCCTTCTTCGAGAAATATCTCGCTTAGCGGCTTGTCGATATTCATTGCTGAGAGATCACGTGCGGAGTAATGCTGATCAAAAGCTGCGAACTATTCTTTTGCGTGTTTCGACTCTTGAAGAGTTCGCCAAAGAATGGAATCTGACTCAGAAGCGGTACCTTTTGCAGATTCACAATTTCTTCGTCACGCAGAAGGCCACCCATGATCATCGTCTGTCCGTCTTTGAGGATCAACGTCGACTTCGACTCACGCGTCGAAATCTGTGGGTAGCTGCCACCGTTCAGTTGTAAAAATCCAAGGATTGAAGAGACTTGTGCATTGACTGCCAAGGTCACGGTGCCATCTTCCGAAACGTCGGTTGCGACCAATAGGAAGATTCCAACGTTCTGTTCCTCGGTCGAATAGATGAATTGGCCGTTGGCATTTGTACCGTTGACCACCGGAAAACGTCGCTTTTCGCCGATGAGGATCGAACCGATCTCGCCATCCATCACGCTCACATTCGGCGACGCCAAAAGTTTGGCTTTATTTGCCGTCTCGAGCGCATGAATTGTATTGACGAACGATAACCCGTTTCGGGAAAAGGTGCCGAATCCGAAATTGCCGCTCACCTTTTCAGAAATCGTCGTTTGCCCAAAATCCCACGTAAAGCCGGCGTCTTTCAAGGCGTCGTTCGATACGTCGTGGATCGTCACACGAATCTCGACCTGCTTGCGAGGAATATCCATTTGCTCAAGGATCTTCATCGCATCGACGACCGCGTCCGTCGGTCCCGACAAAAGCACTCGCTTCTCCCGAACATCGGTCCCTTGACTGCTTGAGGTCTGGGCCCCACCCGAAATGCTGCCATTTCCGAGGCCACTACCGCCCGAACCAAGGTTCGGAATCGCCGTATTTGGAAGCGCAATAATCGACACTTTCTTACTTGTCAGATATTCTTTCAGCGCATTTGCGACCTGTGTCGCCCCTTGAAACTTGAGCGTATAAACTCTCTGAATCTCTTCGACTGGCTGGGGAGCAGGAGGACTCGTGGGTGGAATCGTATTTGTCGCGGGCGGTTCATCTTTAACCGGAACGCCATAAGCCAAATCGTATTCCTTCGGATAGGCACCTTTCAACGTCGCTTCGTCAGCCATCACGATCGTGTTTTTGACTTTGATCGATCTTAAGTTTGCCAACATGGCGATGTACTTCAGCGCCTCGCTCAAGGGCATTTCACGAACATTAATCGTGACTTTTTGGTCACCGCTCGACATTAAAACGATATTCACGCCCGCCTGTTTGCTCAAGATTCCGATCACTGCCGTAATAGGAGTCGCCGCAAGATTGAGGGTCACCAACCGATCCATCACTTCAGGTTTTGGATCCAGTACAAAATTCGACGCGGCTGTCTGCGTTTGACCGGCTTGCGGCTCAGTCAAAGAAAGCATCGTCGGGGCAATGATCGACGGACTCAAGTCGGGCAAAATTGGTTTTGGTGATTCAAAAACGCCCGATAGGTCCGCCCTTTGCCGACCCGACAGACGGATACTCACCTTCTTCTGTTCTTTGGTCAAGACTCGTTCAATATAGGCAGCCTGATGCCCCATAAGGTGATGCGCCGACGGCGTTTGCGCCAATAATGGCAGCGCGGAATAAATCCAAATAATCATTTGATTTCGACCTCCTTTCCAACTAAAACTCGAATCGTCTTCTTGTCTTTCCGGAGCAGAATTTTGTCGCTCCAAATCATCTCAACGACCATGCCGTCGGCAACGGGATCTCCTTTGCTAACGGTATAGGTTGCGCCTTTGTAAGTCAGAATCGCCATCGGGCTGCCGGCATCGACGAAACCATCGAACCGAACCATAAGGCTCTCCTTTTGTGTTGCGTCCTGAGTCTTCGACTCCGCACCGGGTGATTTTTCGCTGATTGATCCGACCATGCCTTGGGTCTGCGACTGAGCATTCGGCAGGCCTCGTTTGCTGTCGCCTCCATCATCGAACGTATATTCTCTAGGGTCCATCGGCGACGGCATCTCGCGATTCGAGGCGGTGCCTGACTGACCAGTGGCCGTTCCCTTGGGAGGAATCTTGGCAAATGCGTCGCGGATGTAGTACGGTCCACCCGTCGGGTGACTCTCAATCATCGATGTCGGCGCGGGACTTGCTTGCTGTGGGCTTTCATCCTTTGAAGGAGTCAGCGTTGCGTCTTTGGGAGCTTCCCCACCTCGTAAGTCTTTTACAACCATCGGGGCATTCGAGACTTTGCCCATAAACGAACCGACGGCCGTCTTGATCAAGAATCCAATTGCCGCCACGGCAACAGCTCCGAGCAAAATTGCTTGCCGCGAATCGCCGACTTTCATTTTCATAAGGTGGCCTCCTGTTTCAAGACTTGCAGCCCAAATTTCACGATGACTTGAGGTCGACCGTTGCTGAGCTTCTCAACCGGCGAAATTTCAAAAGTTTGAATTTCGATCGGTACGGAAATTAAACTCACGCCCTTCACCATCGACATCACGTTGGCAAGCGGTCCAAGAACTTGACATTGCACCGTCACTTGCTTCCAACCTTTATCGTCGGTCGTTTTTTGGTATCGAGAGAGGTACGGAGCTTCCTCATTGGTTGAAACGGCTTCGACCAGTTGGCACTCGTTTGCCCGAGCAAATCGGTCGAGTGCCGCTTGCACTGTTCCAAGATCGTTGGTATTTGCAGCCGATACCTTGATGTTTTTCGCCTGATCGAGAGTTTGGTTCAGCTTCTGAATAGCCGTCTTGGTGGTGTTCAGTTTTTTGATCGTCTCGTTGTACTGAAAGAAGTTATAGGCTGCGTTTCCGAAAAGAAAAAGACAGATCGTGAGCGTCACCAGGCCAAACGCCATAATGACTCTTTCGAGGAGTTTGAGCGTATACGCGTTCAGAATTGCGAGTCCTTTCATGGCCCTAACCTCACTCGCTTGGTGTAGTCGAATTTCACACTGTTTTCAGAAATCTGCCCTTGCCGAATCGAAGTCTGGTTCGAGATCAGAACATTTTTTCCGGTTCCAGCTTTTGCTAAAAACTCACGTCCCACTTCTTGTGTGGTTGCCTCAGCAATAATCTTCATCAAACACTCGCCACCCGTGATTTCGGTTTGAAGCTGTTCGAAATACATGTCGCTGGGCGAAGCGTTGATCACCTTCGCCAATTCGTCGAAGAATGAGGTTGAAATTAGGTGACTGCGAGTCAAAACCTCGCTTCGAGCCAGCGAAGGACCCACTTTTTTGACTTCCTTCTCCAGGTCTTCTTGAGAGTGCGTAAAATTGGCCAGATTTGCCTTTGCCGTTGCCAGGCGCTTCGCTTTTTCGCTTCCCAGCGAAGCCAGAAGTGGAATCATCACCGTTGCAAAAACCGCTAATCCGGCAAGCAAAATGAGCTTCCGAAAGGCTTTGCCTTCAAGGTCGATGCGCTGAACAGCCCATGCGTCGAGAAGATTGACTTCGACGTTGATAGTCTTGATCTTATGCTGTACGGATCCAGTTGTACTCGCGTCCACCTTCGGCCTGGCTCCTCTCCAGTTGGTTTTGACTGAGGCCAGCTAATGCTAGGCCCATCACGACGGAATATGCCTCTTGGCGGTTCGACACATTCGCAAACGTGTCCTGGTTAAATCGAGTCATCATGCCTGCAATTGGGCGAGCAAATTCAATGCGTAAACCGAGTTGCTTTTCGAGATAGCGCGCAAAGCCATTGAGGCCGACTAAGCCGCCAACGAGGATCGCCTGATCCAATATCCCAGCGTAGCTTCGTTCTGGGTGCAAAGACCGGAAGTAGCGCATCAAACGCCAAACTTCACGCGTAAGTTTTTCGAGTTCGGTCGAGAGATTTACCAACGCGATGGAACCTTCGTAAGGCAGCGTAAGGATGCCTTCCTCATTGAGAGTTGTCATCGGATCATGCAGCATCGCTTCGGCCAGCTCGGGAGAAATGTTAAGTCCTTTCGAAACGGCATCGTGAAACATCGCAGAACCGAATTTAACGCCCCGAATGAATTGGAGACGCTGGTTCTGCACGACATACATGTGAGTATTCGTCGCGCCGAAATCGATAATGGTCAGCGAAGCGTCGCGCCACAAAGCCGATTTACGGTTCAGTTTTCGTTCGACGATGCGTAAAATCGCCTGGGCTTCGAGTTCGGCCCGAACCGGCAATATGCCAGCGTTGAGGATCGCCTCGGCCCGACTATCGACGATGCGCTTCGGCACCGCAACCACAAGTGAAGGGGCGTCCGGTTCGGCAAAGTCGTTTTGTGCGACCTCGATGTAGGCACTTTCGAGAGGAAAAGGTAGGTGTTTGCGAACCTTGTATCGAGCGGCTTCCTTCAGTTCCTGTCCCTCAAGCTGAGGCAGGATAACCCATCGTAAAACGGCAAGGTTGCTCGGGATATCGAACACGGCAGTATCGCATTGCACCGAGTTCTCTTCTAAATAATTGGCGAGTCGCTTGCCAAACTCTTTTGGCTCGACGATGACACCATTTTTAACTCCCGACGTTGGATTCGTAAAAGAGCCCGCCGCTTGAATATCGATCCGGTCGCCGACTTGGTTTAGCAACAAGACTTTGGTCGAGCGCGAACCAAAGTCGACGCCCAGCGATTGGGCACCATTCTTATCGACCTGGAACGACTTGGCAAACACCTAAGCGGCCTCCTGTGTCGGAAGTTCGCCCGCAGGCTTTGTCCAGTAGTCCACGTAGAGTTCGTCAAGTTCGCCCGCAAGTAAAAGTTCTTTGAGAGCCTCAACCACAACCGGATCGAATTGGATGCCGGCGCCTTTCGACATTTCGCCCATCACGTGCCCCATGTCCATGACGCCGCGATAGGGTCGGCGGCTACTCATCGCGTCGAATGCGTCCGCGACGCAGACGATGCGTAGCGAAAGAGGAAGTTCGCCACCTTTCAGTCCGTCGGGATATCCGCTTCCGTCCAGCTTTTCGTGGTGGTTTCGAATAATGAGAAGGACGCCTTCACTCAACATCAGCGGACGACAGATTTCGTATCCGATGACGGGGTGAGTTCGCATGATCGCAAATTCTTCGTCGGTCAGACGACCAGGTTTATTCAAAATATGATCCGGAACGCCAATCTTGCCGATGTCGTGGAGAATCGTTCCGATGCGAAGCTCTTCGAGCGCATCTGGCAGGAGGCCAAGCTTTGTTCCGATCATGACGGAGAGATCACAGACCCGCTGTGAGTGACCACGGGTGTACTCGTCGCGAGCTTCAAGGGCCGTCGCAAGCGACTCAAGCGTTCGGATGAAGGTCGCGCGAGACCTTTCTTCCATACGTGCGTTGTGAACAGCGTTGGCTAACAAGGAAGATAGGCTTTGCAGCAGATCGAGTTCTTCAGGTTCAAGCGTAACATTCTCGTCGGAATTGATAATGGTCATCGCTCCGATCATCAATTCGGAGTGCGAAACGCCAACTCCAGAAAACTCGCGATTGACAAGGGGAAGGCAGAAAGCCGACTTGACGGGCAATCCAATTCCATCGCATTCGATGAATTCGCCGTCTTTGGCCGTCAGAGTGATCGGCTGCCCGGTTTTTGCGACATATCCCGAAATCCCTTCACCCATCGTGATGACCACTGGGAAATCAAAATCTCCCTTGACGCCGTAGGCAGCTTCGGTCAACAAAATCGTATTATCCTCTTCGCAGGTAAGAGTGACGGTGCCCGCGCTGGCGCCGATATCGTGAACTGCGGCCCTCAGTGTGCTCAAAATCAGGCTTCGCAAATCGCCCGACATGGACATATTTGCCGCCGTATTCATCAGGGTGGTCAGGCGTCGGTCGCGCTGTCGTAAGATTCTATCTTTGGCCTGGAACTTGGCAAAGAGAAATCCAAGAAATTGGGTGAAAGCGAGCGTAGAGCCAGGAACGATGATCGATTTCCAGTCGGCTCGTGTTAATCCGTTATAGCTGACGATCGCGATCGCAATCAGTGTGAAGAAGAGCGAGCGTTGATTCTTGGCGGTGCTGATGCATTCGAGCAGGATAATGGGAATCGCGATCAGCCACATATTGCCGAGCGCTGCGGGCTTGAAAATACTGGCGCCACAGACCGCAACCAGATCTGCCAAACGAAGAAGGCCAGGATATTGATGGCCCTTTTGCTTATAGGCATCGAGTGACTTGACGCTCTTGAGAACCACAACCCCGAGCAAACTCGCGACCGCTAAATTGATTCCCAACAGGAGCGAATCAACCGCCCCGTATGCGATGAGCCCAGCGAAAAATAGCAAGCCCCAGCGGAAGCGAAGATACTGCTTATCCGCCTGATATGCAAGAAGCAAGTTTCTTCTCATCGTGTTCCTCCAGTCATTGCCCAGCAAAAATACATGGATTTGTTAATGTAACCATCGGAAGAATTAAGGAATCTCTTTAGGTTTTGCATTACCATTGGCCTGGAAGCCAGTAACGATAGCCTCCTGATTGGTTGGTGTTAAAGTAGTTGTCGTACACGACCCGGTAGGTTGATTGGGTGTCGACGAAGTTCGCTCCGGCAATCGAGCCATAGATCGTACGAGATGATCCGCTGTCGGTTGAAGTGACATCACCATTGCAAATGATAAAGGCGTACGATGTGCCTCCGTCGATAGAAACGTTGCCATCACAGATGACCACTAATCGACTGATGAGCGTTGTCAACCAAGAGACAGACTTAATCGTCACATTCCCTTTTACAAAAACCGTAATCTCCCCGGTGACGGTCCCGGTGATCGTTAAATTGCCAGTGTGATATCGGAGTTGGCTGTGCGTCAGCGAAAGAAGGTTGAGAGGACTGCTGAGCGTGGAGGTTCCGCTCGTTTTGACGGACGCATTGTTGTAATAAGAGTTGTCGTCGAGGCTGATTTTCAAACCAGGTTGTCGACCGATGAAACTCCCCGTTAAGAGCATAAAAGTCGGAGAGGTTGTTGCGCTCGAATAGACATCACCGGAAACTCGAAATTTGCTCGCGTCAAATGTGCCGTTGTAGTAGATGTCCGCATTGGAAGTAACCGCGGCGTCTGGGGTCGCACGATTCGTAAAAAAGAGGGCGAATTGAGGGGGCTGCACCGTTGCCCGCTTTCCCATGTACGTCGTCGAGCTTTTGGCTTTCCCTTCCAAAGTTCCGCTCGTAACGATTTTTTCACCGTTTGGGTCGTTCCACGTCGAGTCTTGGGCCGAAGAAATGGAAAGATTTACACCGTTCAGGGTCTTCGAAATGGACTGAGTGTAGGCGGAGGATGCTGCTAGGTCCTGAGTGACGAGGGCCTTCGCTGAATCAACACAGTACTGCCATTTGGCTTCGCGTTCAAGTTGGTGCTGCTTGTAAGATGCCATACGCCCAAAATCGACCGAAGCCGCGATGATCGTGGTGATAGAAGCAACCATGATGACCACAAAGATCATCACCATCGCACGTTTACGTTTCATTTTCCGCCTCGCCAGAAGCACGTTTTTTGCAACGAGACGGCTGGCATTTTGATACCTAAATTGCCTGAGTAGTCCTTGACCTGACCATTAGGATTCGTATCTGCGTTAATCGAAATTTGGATTGTCGAATAGAGATTTGAAGCATCGTGAGCAAACGTCACCGTCCCCGGAATATAGATTCGCGGTGTCGTTCCGGTGGTGTAGCTCCACTTCTTATCAATATCGTCCGCCGTGATGATGGTATCGTCCGAACGCACCGCACGATACCAAAAGCCGCCGATACTCCCCACCGCGACGGGTTTGGTCGAAGGGAAATACCAAATTCTCTTTCCCGGTGAATAATACTCTTGGAGAGTTTTGTAAACGCCGGTGGGCTGATAGATGTCAATAATCCCGTCTTTGTCGGTATCTGTTCCCGAATCGGGCATCGTGCATTTCAGTGCGGTGACGGAACCAAGCGTTACGCTTTGGCACGAGATTGCATTTGAGGCCGTGTCAGACATGACCTTCATGAGGTCATTGGTTTGTTGGTAAACGTTGTATTGAGTAATCGCATCGCCAGAGCGGATGGCCACAAAAGCATATAGCGTGACGGTGGCTCCGATCGTGGAAACCACGAGGGTCATCGTAAATAAGAGTTCGACCAACGTCGTGCCCTTAGTTCGCATTTTCTGGCCCCCTCAGATAGACCTCGAAAGTCATCGAGTCGTTGAAAAATCGAGACCCACGCGTTTCGGGCCATGAAGCGGAGACGGTTAACTTGGTGAGATTCTGACCGGTCACCTGGGCAAGGGTTTTGGTGACCGAAACTGTCCGGCTTCCTGACACGGTAAACGAGGAATTCGTTGTTCCATCCGAGGGCAATGCGGTCAAAGCGCTTACTTTTGTCGAGTCGATGACCGACTGAAGGTTTGCCTGAATGATCGTCCTTCGCTGGACATAAGAAATCGTATTGAGAGAAAAACGGAGTGAATCAGCGAGAGTTGCCGCGCAGATCGCAACAAACGCCGAAGCCACTACGACCTCGACGAAGGTAACACCCCGTCTACGATTTCGCAATCTCACAAAGATTGTTATCGGTTTGAATTGGAAAACCCGTAGATATTCAAGAGTTTTTACTGGATACGCCTATAAAAGGCCCATAAGCTCAAGAACGGCTGAGCTGGAAGAAAACAAGTGGTGCCGGGGGAGGGACTCGAACCCTCACGACTTTCATCAGTGGTGTTTGAGACCACCGCGTCTACCATTCCGCCACCCCGGCGCGAATCGAGATATTACTGTACCCCCAATTTGATGGCAAACGGAAGTAAACTAGAGGCGTGCTTCTCTCTGTCTCGAATGTCAAAAAGGCATTTGGGCCTGACGAAATTTTGAAGGGGATTACTTTTCGCATTGATCCCCGCGAGCGCGTCGCTCTAGTTGGTCGCAACGGAGCAGGAAAAACGACGCTCCTCAAAATCCTTACTGGCCAATATGAGCCGGACTCTGGCTCCGTAATTTTGAGTCGAGGCGCCAAGGTGGGATACCTAAAACAAGAGCAACCCGTTTCAATGGGCCGCTCCGTGATCGAAGAAGCCCAAGCTGGAACCGAGGAGCGACTGGCGCTCCAAACTCGTCTTCGTGAATTAGAAGAAATCATCCATGCTGACAAAGCAACTCCCGAAGATCTCGAAGAGTACTCCCTCGTCCACGAACACTTTCTTGAGTCAGAAGGATATTCCGTCGAGCGCGACGTTCGAACAGTCCTGATTCGAATGGGCTTTGAAGAGTCTGAGTTTGATAAGCCGACGAGCGCCCTGAGCGGTGGCGAAAAAACTCGCCTCGCGATCGCACGTCTGTTGCTCGAAGAACCCGATCTTTTGATCCTGGACGAGCCGACCAACCACCTTGATCTTCAAGCCACTGAATGGCTCGAAAGTTGGATTCGCGCCTATCACGGAGCGATCTTGCTCGTAAGCCACGATCGAACCTTTCTTGACGCGACGGCCCAGCGTGTCCTCGATATGCAGGATGGCCAAGTCAGGGCATGGCCCGGACCATTTCAAAAATTTCTTGCTCTTAAAAAGGAAGATGAGGAACGCCAAATCGAAGTCGCAAGGCGGCAGGAGCAGGACATTGCAAAGCTTGACGAGTTTGTTCGGCGATTCATGAACAGCCAGCGCACCGCGCAAGCTCGAGGTCGGTTGAAACTCATGGATCGCCTCATTCAAGAAAAGGTCAACGTACCGAAGAATGAAAAGCAGATGGCAGGTGGCTTTGGCAAGGCTCAACGTTCAGGCGACATCGTTCTTGAAACAAAAAAATTGTCCGTCGGTTTTGGCGACGTCACCCTCATCAAAGACCTCGATTGGACGGTAAGGATCGGCGAGCGCTGGGGCATTATTGGCGAAAACGGAGCCGGAAAATCCTCTCTTATTCAAGTTTGCATGCATAAGATCGACGGACTCGCAGGGGAATCTCGCCTGGGCAGCAACGTTTTAGCTGGTTATTTTACGCAAGACGCCAGTGACCTTGACCCTAATATTTCTCCCATCGATACCCTCACTTACGAGGATGGGATGCAGCCCCCGGATGCGCGAAACCTTCTCGGCCGGTTCCTGATCACGGGTGATGATGTCTACCGTCCCGTTCGGACCCTCAGCGGTGGCGAGAAAAACAAACTCAGCCTCGCTCGACTCACCAATGTGAATCCAAATTTGTTGGTTCTGGATGAACCGACAAACCACCTAGACATGGCATCGCGAGAGGCCTTGGCCGAAGTTCTGAAATCCTTCCAAGGAACGCTCATTCTGATCAGTCACGACCGTTACCTCCTGAGCGAAGTAACTGACCATACGTTAGATGTTCGCAAGTCCGGCCCCGTCCAATACAATGGTTCTTACACCGACTACCGAGAATCTAACAATCGCAAGACACAACCTGCCAAAAAGGTCGAAACGGCTGCAGTCGTCGAAGCTCCGAAACTGAGTCCCCGAGAAATTAGCAAGGCCATCGAACGGCTGAAAAAGGAGGTTGATTCTGCCGAAAACGGCGTCACCGCAAAGGAAGCCGAACTGGTGCAACTTGAAAATCGTTTGGCCAATATCGGTCCCAAAGACGATGTCGTTGCGTTAAGCAAGCGCCATCATGAACTGCGGCAGGAAGTAACGGATTCGATGAACGCGTGGGAAGCCAAAGTCCTTGAGTTAGAAGAAATGGAAGCACTTCAGCGAGAACCTGGCGTTACCTTCCGGGCTCGTTAGTTTTAACATTTGTAAAGCTCATCTCAGCTCTCACTGATGAGAACAACTGAGGAGGAACCGAGATTCATCGTTTGGGTTTGTTTCTTTAAAAAGCGTCGATCAACGCGAACATTGTTCGTCGAATCTCCAAAGATTTCGCATTGAGAAAATGGGCTTGATTTCGCTTCGGGTTTCAATGATCTATCCCAAACTCGGTTCACGAACTTATCCGTTTTTCCGCCTCGACAAACCAGTAAGTGCCCTTCCTGAACCGATATTGAGGTCCCTTTCACTCGACGAATTTCTTCCGCCAGCATTTGAATTCTCGAAATACTAAAAATAACAAAAAGGACTGGCCCCACGGGGCCACAGTAATCTCTTTTAAGCAAGCCTATCAGGATCGCGGCACAAGCAAACAAAATAACGAATAGATATTGGGACCGAGTTCGTTTAAGGAGCCCATCGCCAAAGTATTCGTACGTGACTCCAGGCTCAAGCACGGTTGGAGCAGGATAATGAGCTAAGGATTGCTCAAGATCTTCACCCGACATGGCAAGGAGGATCTGCTTTAAGAATGCTCCGTATTCCTTCGCTTCAATCACGCCAGCGGGAAGCCAAATTGTTACCTTGCCAGAATCGCTTTCGATTTCAAAACCGCTCCTTCCAACCCGATGGACACCACAGATAGAGTCCCAAGGACTCTCGAAGAGCAATTTCGTGCCGGACCACACTTCCATGTTTTGCTTCGAAAAACGGATCACTCGATCAATCTGAAAACCAAACAAGTAAATCAGAGTAGGTAGCGCAACAAAAAATCCAAGTAAGGAAAAAGCGACAACTCCAGGCAATCCAAATTCAATGTAGCCAAAACTGCCCGCCGCCAATCCAATCAATACCGAAACAAGAAAAACGACATCCGGCCTACGAATAATCGTACGATCTAAATGCACAATCTTCTCCGGCATCCAAGCCTTAAACTCTCGCGAGTCTAAAACCCTTTTCACCATCAGCGTTTGTGTCACTTCCCTACTTTACTCGCCGACGAACTCTTCTTCGTGTAATTGCACGGGAGCAGACTTGCGCACCCGAATATTGATCGTTTCGACAATGACGGCAAAGGCCATCGCAAAGTAGGTGTACCCCTTCGGAATATGCACCCCTCCTCCATCCGCGATTAGGTTTGCGCCAATGAGAACCAGGAAGGAAAGGGCCAGGATTTTGATCGTCGGATGCTTATCAACGAACTTTGAAACAATCCCGCTATAGAAGATCATGAAGAGGCCGGAAATAACAACGGCGGCAATCATGACCTCGATTTCCTTCACCATTCCCACCGCAGTAATTACTGAGTCGAGGGAAAAGATGATATTAATGCCCAAAATGGCCATGATCACCTTCGTAAACTCAGCTTTGGCGCTTGCCTTGGGTTCATCCTCCACCCCTTCAAGTTTGTGATGGATTTCCTTAACGGATTTATAAATCAGGAAGAGTCCGCCACCAATGAGAATCAGGTCTTTAAGGCTAATTCCTGCAGCTTCTTTGGCATGTTCAGCCGTCTCACCATTGGCAACAAGAGCGTTGTAGACAAAAGGAATTTCGAAAAGCGGCTGCGTGGCTCTCACCAAAAGGCCAATTCCGAGCAAAAGCAAAATTCTGGGAATGATCGCCAGCAGCATCCCCTGTTTGCGAGCCTTGTCGCGCTGCTCGACCGGCAACTTGCCACTGAGAATACTGACGAAAACAATGTTATCAATGCCCAAGACGATTTCGAGAATCGTAAGGGTCAGGAGCCCAATCCACGCGGATGGGTTAAGAAGCAGTTCCATCAAAGATCAGATTGATTGTACAGGAGTGAATACCAAGAATGATTCGATTGGGTTTCAATCGAAAGTAAATCGCCAAGGAGCCTAAAAAGCGCCATGACCAAAGTCCAGCCAGTCGCGATCATCGATTCAATTTGAGTACTTTTTGGGAATTGCTTGTTCAGCCAAAATGTCAGCAAGTTATTGCCTTGATAAGGCGCTCTGAGCTAAATCCATTGTGATCGACTCGACTTCATTCGAGATCAACATGAGGTCGTATCCATTTACCGACAGGAAAACGGCACTAACCATTAAACCAATTCGCTTGTTACCATCGACAAACGCGTGATTCGATACGAGGCCATGCCAAAGCACAGCCGCCTTGTCCGGAACCATCGGATAGAGATCATGGCCATCAAAGGTTTGCTGGGCCGCCATCAGGGCGCTTTCAACCAATCCCAGGTCTCGAACGCCTGGACTGCCACCATATAGCGAAATCTGAATCTCTTGAAAGCGCAAGACGTCGTCAAGTGAAGGAAACCAAATCATTGATTTCTTCACTTCGCAAGATTGCGGAAAGCTTGATCATATTTTGCAAGGGTTTCCCGAACGGCATCGTCAACCGCAGCATCTGGGTTTGGCGCGCGCAAAACGAGGCATCCCTTCTCAAAGAGCACTTCGACCTCATCGTTCACCAATCCCAAATGATCCCGCATGTCTTTGGAGATCACCAGCGACATGCTATTACCAGATTTCTTGATGTGACGAATCATAATTACATTGTAACCCAAAAAACTCTAAAAGTCATACAATGAAATTACATTGTCATTAAATATTAGACCCATTCAAACGGATGACATCTCGATACCAGTAAGCGCTATCCTTCGGAAGGCGCTCTTGAGTCTCATAATCGACGTACACCAACCCAAATCGGAAACGGTAACCCTCGTTCCACTCGAAGTTATCCATGAACGACCACTGGAAGTAACCGTCAATCGCTACGCCATCGTCAGCGGCTCGCTCAAGCTCCTTCAAATATCGGCTCAAGAAATCGATTCGCTGGGGATCATGGATTTTTCCGTCAAGCTGCGGCCAGTCTGAGAGGCCGAGCCCATTTTCGGTAATCACGATTGGCTTGCCATATCGCTCATAGAAGAACTTTGGACCCCAATACAAGGCCTCAGGAGTCACCGGCCAGTGATAGATCGTTCGTGCCATCCCGAGCGGATGCTCAAGAACCTCAGGCTTTCCGTCGGGACCGGCCTTTACCGTCGGCGCATTGTAGATATTGGCACCATAGAAGTCTAGTGGCTGACAAATGATCTCCATATCGCCATCCTTTGGCTTCTGATAGCAGGTCTCCCAATACTCGTTGACGATATCGGGATATTTGCCAAAGAAGACCGGATCGCTCCACAAAGCGGTTGACCATGTGTCAATCTGAGGCATTTCAAAAGTGGCCCTGCGAGCCGCCTCAATGTCTTCAGGGGAATCGGAGGCCGGAATAAAACACACGCCGACCGGAGCCCAGCCGACTTTTGCACCCGATTTAGCGCATGACCGAATGACTTGAACGGCCTTTCCGTGCGCCAACAGCGCGTTGTGAGATGCCCACAAAATCTCTTGACGACCCAGCATGTCGCCCGGCGCGTGACGGCCATTCTCCATGCCGAGACCGATGAAGCATTGAGGTTCGTTGAGGGTCATCCACGAAGTTACTCGGTCACCGAGTTTCTTCACCACAACTTCGGCGTAGCGCTCAAACCAGTCCGAAATATCTCGATTCAGCCAACCACCCTTGAGATAGACCTCCCAGGGTGTATCCCAGTGATAAAGCGTCACATGGGGGTTCACCCCATTCGCCAGCAGTTCGTCGATCAAACGGTCATAAAAGTCCAAACCAGCGTCGCTAACAACCCCAGTTCCATCTGGAATAACCCTAGGCCAAGCGATCGACATCCGATAATTTGGGATGCCGAGTTCTTTCATCAACCCAACATCTTCTCGGTAACGATTGAAGTGATCGCACGCGATATCTCCATTGCTCGCATCGTGGATCTTGCCTGGTCGCCTACAGAACATGTCCCAAACCGAGTGACCTCCACCGGCCTTGTATGGGGAACCTTCGATTTGATAACTGGCGGTCGCGACACCCCAAGCAAAGTCGGATGAGAAAGGCATAGCAACTATGTTGAATGATATATTTCGTTAATCGCCCAGCTTGTAGCCGGAATTCTTGACGATTTCAAAGTATCCTTCTTCAATATGTCAAACCGCCTTCGTTGGGGCATTCTCGCAACCGGTAGCATCGCCAACCAATTCGCCGAAGGACTTGCCGCAAGCCAAACCGGCGAACTCGTCGCCGTCGGCTCGCGCACGCTCGAACGCGCTCAGGCTTTTTGTGAAAAGCATGGCGGCACGCCATTTGGCTCCTACGCCGAGGTTTACAACAATCCAGACGTTGATGCGGTCTACATCGCCACTCCCCATCACCTGCACATGGAGGATACGATTGCGGTCGCGAAAGCCGGAAAAGGCATCCTCTGCGAAAAGCCTTTCACGCTCAATGCGATCGAAGCTGAAAAAGCCATCGCTGCCGTGAAGGAGGCAAATGTGTTCTTCATGGAAGCCTTCATGTACCGCTGCACAAAACAAACGGCCAAGATTCGCGAGTGGATTTCGAGCGGTTTGATTGGCGAAGTCAAACTCGTCAACGCCGAATTTGCATTCCAAGCGGGCGAAGACTGGGCTAATTTCCGCAATGATCCCGATCTCGGGGGTGGTGGCCTCATGGATGTTGGCAGCTATTGCGTCTCCATTGCCCGATTAGCCTTTGGTGAAGAGCCAACGGATGCAACTTACATTTCCCAACGTAGTGCGAAAGGCGTCGATTGGATCGGCAGCGGTCAGCTTCGCTTCTCGAAAGATCGAAGCGCAGTCTTCACCACCGGCGTCGGCATCGTTTGCGACAATGGCGCGACGATCTACGGCGATCAAGGCCGCATCGTGATCGAAGACCCGTGGAAGCAACGGACGGGAGCTAAACTCCATCGCTACGAAAAATATAACCTCGTCGAGACGGTCGATCTCAGTATCACGAACGCAGAGCTTTATGCCGCTGAGGCCGACGCCGTCGCCGAATTTTTCGCGCAAAAAGAGTGCCCTTACGTCACGATCGAAGACACTCTGCAACAAATGCGAACACTCGATAGGCTTCGCAAATCCGCCGGAATCGTCTTCGGCGCGGAGGCAAAGTAATGAAATACGGACGAATTCCACATCTCGATAAGGACATTTCGAAGATCGTGTGTGGCACCGACTGGCTGATGGGAGCAGCTCCAGGAGACTCCTTCAAGACTCTCGACGCCTATGTAGAAGCCGGTGGAAATTGTTTTGACACTGCCCATTGCTACGGAGCGAACAGCAATATTTTAGGCGCGTGGCTTAAAGCTCGACACAATGCCCACAAGTTTGTGTTCCTCAACAAAGGCAATCACCCCTATGGCTCACCACGCATGTCTGAGGCCCACACGGCTTCCGATATCTTTGAGAACCATTACAACCTTGGTATCGACCACACCGATCTCTACGTCTTCCACCGGGACGAGGAGAGTGTCCCCGTTGAAGAAATCGTCGATTTTATGAATCGCTTTATTCGCCGAGGGTTGATCACGGCTTACGGCGGTTCCAATTGGCGCGTCGAACGTGTCGCCGCTGCGAACGCATACGCCGAAAAAACTGGTCAGCAGGGCTTTTCATGTAACAATCCCAACCTCACCTTGGCGCAAAACGTGAAGCCGCTTTGGGGCGGATGCCTGACGATCGATAAGGCGGGGCGAGATTGGCACGAACAAACTCAACTTCCACTCTTTGCCTGGTCGTCAGCCGCGCGTGGCTATTTTGCCGGTACCGAAGATCCTGAAGTCATTGCCGCTTACGATTGCGATTCCAGCCGAGCCCGGCGAGAGAGAGCAAAAGAAATCGGCGAAAAACACGGTCTAAGCGCAACCCAAGTCGCCTTGGCGTGGGTGCTCAACCAACCCTTCCCGGCTTTTGCTTTGTGCGGACTGCGTAAGGTCAGCGACGTCGAGCAAAACGTGAAGGTTCCGGACGTCACTCTCACGCCTGAAGAACTGAAATACCTCGAATTCGGCGAATAATCCTTTCCTTTCTGGGGAAGAAAGGATGGGGCTAGGAGTTCAGCTCCTAGCCAAGCCGCCAGACAAGTGGCGCAGGCAAAGTCTCGTAAGCAAAATCCAGATGCAAAACACGTCTCGGTCGGTCGCAGACAGACCGATTGGAAGCGTGAAACAAAAGCGGCTTCATCATCAATATCTCGCCGGCTCGGCATGAGCACGTGACTGGATTTTCAGCAATAATGTCCTGAATTCTGAGCCTCCCGTGAAGGTGGCTGCTTGGCTCGACCAGGAGCGCTCCGTTCTCTTCGTCGGTATCGTCAAGGTGCAATCGAAGTGTGAGCATTTTCTCCAGCACCGCACTCGGTGGTTGAACAGAAATCAAACCATCCTTCACCGACCACGGGCCGAATCCCTCCATTTCGTGCCTTGCTTGGACTTCGATGGTGACGTCTTGATGCCAGGGCACCGCCCAATTGGACGATTCCGGTTTGTCAAACAGGGTGCTGCGCACCCAAAAAGCATGTGGATGAAGATAGCGACGGGCAATCGGCAACAGCGTTTGATCGACCAAATCTGCGAGATCAGGCGAAAGGTGAATCGCATCGCGGATTCCGAATTTCCTTTCGCCAGAGTCGAAAATCGGCTGACATTGATCGGCAATGGCTTGGGTCAATTCTGGACTTAAGAATTCCCAGCCAAAGCCATCCGACTCAAGTCGACTACAACCAAACAAAACGCTGAGCGCCATTTTTCTTCACGATGAATACGCATCGTGAAGAAAAAACGTTGGCCTTAGCGGAAACGCCAGATCACTTTTCCGAAAGTATTGAGACTATTTGCCGAAAAACTCTTCGCGTGTCCGTCGGCGAAGATAACGGGCGTCGCGCCATTTCCTTGCTGATCGGCTCGAAAACGTCCATAAACCGGCTTGAGCGCTCCAGCAGCCAAAGATGAGCAATCAAACTTCCCATTTGCCAACGAGGTACACGGAGTTCCGACTGGCATTTTGCCTGAGGTTGTACAGACATTCACATCCGAGATCAATGGCAAACCGTTCATGTAGTTTTCCGCCGCAGTGCCTGTGGTTGGCGTCGCTCCGTTGTACGGATTGAAAACGTAACCTCGTTCTTTGGTCGTTCCTGTCGTGTGCGGCGTCGTGACGATCAAACCGGTTCGCGCCGAGTCTTCGGCTTGGGAGAACGAAACCGCACCCGTAAAGCCTTCAGTTCCGGGGGCAGCCGCGCCGGGAACAGCAGTACTCAAAGGGTCGACACCTGTCGCGTCGCTATAGCCGACACTCTGAATTCGGCGAGTCGCCCAATTCGTCGCCATCTTTGAATCGGGAGCCGCTGGAGAGACGAAGATGTCCGCATTCTTGACGTAGCTGTACAAACCCTGTGTCCAAATCACGGGATCAATAGAAGTATCCGCGCTTCGAGCCGAAGCGGGTACAAAGAAGTCATCGCTATCTGTCGAGTACATCACCAGCGAAGTCGCCAACTGCTTCATTTGAGCAAGGGCCTTTGTCTGTTTGGCCGCCTCTTTTGCCTGGGCAAAAACCGGGAACAAGATCGCCGCCAAGATTGCGATAATGGCAATAACCACAAGAAGTTCAATTAATGTAAATGCGCGTCGCATGAGCACACATTATAAGCGACTAATAAATTAGATCGACAAATCAAATGAAATGATATACGGGGTTTTACAAGTTCATATTCGATTATTTGGTACCTTTTCGTTAAAAGATAAGCGATCCCTATTACGAAAGCAAATTGAGAAAGTACGGAATCATTTCCACCTCAGTATTGGCGAGGTGGGAGACCACGACATGCTTGGGAATGCCGTTCTAGGAATTGCAGCGGTCGGCACCGACGCAGTGCAAGTCGAGACCGTTTTGCAAAATGTGTTACGGTCGATTGCCGAAAATCCTGCGATGGACATCTACGACTCGGCCATCATCGTCGAGCACTTCAAGTAAAATTGAGGACCCCATGGCACGCACCGTTGTTCCCGAAGCCGAAGCCCTCCTCGACCAAGAAATTAAGGTTCTTGACAAAGGATTTGTTCGATTGGTGGACTACATGGGAGGCGATCAGCGCATAGTTCAATCTGCCCGCGTAAGCTATGGCGAAGGAACCAAGACCGTTCGACAAGATCGAGCCCTCATTCACTACCTGATCAAACATTGGCATACGAGCCCGTTTGAGCAAGTGCAACTCACCTTTCATTGCAAGATGCCGATCTTCATCGCTCGGCAATGGATTCGGCATCGCACGGCACGACTCAACGAAATTTCCGGACGCTATAGCATCATGAAGGACGAGTTCTACGTGCCAGAACCGGCCCAAGTGTCCTTCCAGAGCACGAACAACAAACAAGGTCGGTCGGACTCCCTGCCTTTAGAAGAGGCGATGGCGATCATCGCCCAAATGGAGCAAGAGCAAAAAGACGCCTACGCCGACTACACGGGCCTCATCGACAAAGGCGTGGCTCGAGAACTCGCCCGCACCAATCTTCCCTTGTCGCTCTATACCGAGTGGTACTGGCAAATTGATCTGCACAACCTCTTCCACTTCATCCGCCTTCGCATAGATCCACACGCTCAATATGAGATTCGCGTGTACGCGGAAGCTTTGGCCAAATGCGCCAAGGCCGTCGCGCCGTTCGCATACGAAGCATTTGAAGAACACATCTTGGGTTCCGTAACCTTCAGCAAAGCGGAATGCGCCGCACTGGCCCGTATGCTTGATGGTGGTGAGCACGGTCTCGAAGAACGTCCTCTCAAGGCATTTTTAGAGAAAGTGGAAAAACTGCGTTCGTCCGTTCCGGTCGAAGCTCCCGACGAATTCGTCGCGCCGACGGCATAGTCTCTCCATCGCAGGTCGAGGGAGTCTGTGAGCGAAGTGAACAGGTGGGAGTTGGAACGGGTGGAGTGACTGGGAGCGTGGGCATGCTTCGAAGATCCCGATTTTCGGGATGCCCGCGAAATCAATTTGCAATATCAGCCGAGACAGGTCTCGGCTCTTAAAGCGTGGACAGGTTCGAGCACTTGTATAGTTTTAATTGCCGGGACGGAAGGGTTTTTGAGCACTTCCCGGAACGTTTT